>NZ_JBHWXR010000001.1:0-1359153 GCF_042729315.1 Microbacterium sp. NPDC060117 | reverse complement strand
GCGCAGTGTCGTCCAGGCGGGCTCCGGTGTCTTGGATCTGCCGCACGTGCGCCGAGTTGATCCGCGCCTCGGTGAACGCCTGCATCGTCACCGGGAACCGGGTCACGAGTTCTGAAGCGCGGGCCATCCGGCCCTGCACGACCCGGTCCGACATGTGCAGCACCCCCGCCAACTCCGCCGCGACGGACCGGGATGCGAGCTCCACCGCATCACCCCGCCCGGCCGACCTGGCCTCGGCGGCGAGGTGTTCCGCGAAACGCTGCGCGACCGCGAGCTGCGCCTCCCGCACCGCTTGCAGGCGGATGATCGTCGCTTCCGTGTCCCGCACCATGGACGCCAACGCGGCGAGCACGACGACCGGATCCACCGGGTCCACCCCGGGATCCAGAACCGTGCCGGTCGAGCTCGTCATACCCCCATTCAACCCGGGGCCACCGACATTCCCGACCCCGAAAGAACCAGATCAAGCTCGGAAAAGATCACAAATACGTCACGACTCGGAGTCGGTCAAACGCACCCCGTCGAGCCTCGTGGCCGAGGTGAGAAAAACCGGACACAACCAGATGACGAGCGCCCGGTTCCGACTCGTCACCACGGCGAACCCATTCGCGCAAGCAACCACTCGGACGATGCCGAGCCGAGCTGGGCCGATGCGGTGCCAGGCAAGGCCGCCCCCGCGGAAGCCGCGCCCGCGAAGGCCGCGCTCGCGAAGGCCGCGCCCGCGAAAGCCGCGCCGCGTCGATGCCGGACCGCTAGATCCGCCCGTCCTGACGGGGGATCCACACCTGCTTGATGATGATCAGGATCGAGGCGGTCACCGGCACGGCGATGAGGGCTCCGAGCAGGCCGAGGAGCGTGCCGCCGACGAGAGCGCCGATCACGACCAGCGAGCCGGGGATGGAGATCGCCTTGCTCATCACGCGAGGGGTGATGACGTAGGCCTCGATCTGCATGTACACGACGTAGACCGCAGCGAAGATCAGCGCCATGAGTGGCGAGCTGAACAGTGCGATGCCGGTGCCGATGATCCAGAACAGAACGGATCCGACGAGCGGGATCAGCGTGATGAGGAATGCCACCGTCGCCATGAGCGGGGGGAACGGCAGCCCGAGCACCAGATAGAGGAGGAAGACGATCACCGCGTTGATGAAGGCGAGGCCCACCATGCCCATCACATAGCCGCCCACCGATTCGATGATCTGCTCGCTGATGCGGTCGATGGCCTTGCGGTCGCGGGCCGGCGCGAGCCGCAGCAGCCCCGACTTGATCGAGGGGAGCGTCGCGAGGAAGTACAGCGTCAGCACGAGCACGATCAGTCCGCCGGAGATGCCCGTGGCGATGCCCGTCGCGATGCCGGTCCCGATCTGCAGCGCGCCCCCGCCGATCTGCGCGATCCGGCTGGGGTCACTGAGGAACTTCTGCACCTCGGTGACGAGGTCTGTCAGGCCCACGCCGAACTGACCCTCGAGCCACGCATAGAACTGCGTGTGCGTGAAGTTGCGGATCGTTCCGGGGATCCCCGAGATGAACGTCGCGATCTGGTCGATGACGGTCGGCAGGATCGCCAGCACGATGACGACCAGGACGAGTGCAAGCGCCACGATGACCGTGACCACCGACCAGGCGCGGCTCAGCCCGTGCCGCTCGAGCCAGCGCACCGCCGGGTCGAGGCCGAGTGCGGCGAACAGGGCGAAGGCGATGTAGATCAGGACGGTCGACAGGCTGCCGAGCGACAGGCCGAGGAGGATCGCCAGCAGACCGCCGACCGTGGCGAGGAAACCGAAACGGAACGGCTTGTCGATGCGCGTCCAGAACGATGCGCGCGGAGGCGCCGCCTCGATGTACTTGGAGGGGGCGATGTCCTCCGCGGCGGTGTCGTCGGCCGGGGCGACGGTCGCGGTCGCGGTGCCCCCGGTCTCCGCCGTGCCGGCGGGCATCGCGGCGGTGTCGTCCGCCGCCTCCTCGGGGGTGCGGTCTTCGCGGCTCATGGCTTCACTGTAGAGGGCGGGGACGCGTTATCGTCGGAGGGTCCGCCCGTCCGCCGTCCGGTGAGGAGCCCCCATGTCCGCTGCCGATCCCCGCACCGAACTGCTGCGACTGCGCGCCAGTATCGACAACATCGACGCCGCCCTCATCTTCATGCTCGCGGAGCGGTTCCGCTGCACGCAGCAGGTGGGCGTACTCAAGGCCGAGCACGAGATGCCGGCATCGGATCCGGGCCGCGAGGAGCAGCAGGTCGCCCGCCTGCGCGCGCTCGCCGAGGAGGCGCATCTGGATCCGGAATTCGCCGAGAAGTGGTTCAACTTCGTGGTCGCGGAGGTCATCCGCCATCACACCGAGGCCGCCGGATCCCGCTGAACGCGATCGCATCGCACGGTATGCAGGACGGGCCGCAGTCGACGGCCTCGGTGCGCGGAGCTCAGCCCGCGTAGCTCGTGTCGTTCACCGACTGCACGGTCCAGGCGCCCTTCGCGTAGCTGAGGACGTTGACCGCGCCGTTCTCCAGCGGCGCGGGCACGGTAGCGCCGAGCGACTCGAGCAGGCAGGTGATCGACATGCCGCTGGAGACGGCGAGGATCTTTCCCCCATGGCGCATCGGAATCGTTCGGTCGGTGGCCGCGGCGGTGAGCGCGTCGTTCATGCGAGCGGCGACCTGCGCCCAGGTCTCGGTGGGCAGCGTCTTGTCGGGGTTGCTCGCGACGAAGGCATCGATGATGTGCGTGAGCGTGTCCAGCGGCCCTGCGGCGGCGAGCTGCGGGAACGCGGTGGACTGCTTCTCCCCCTCCCAGCCTCCGTATGAGACCTCGCGCAGGCCGGCGACCCGCGTGGGCGTGAGTGACGAACCCGCGGCGGCGAGGATGCCGCTCGCGGTCTGGAAGTGGCGGATCATGTCGGCGGAGAAGGCGGCGTCGAACCCGCCGATCTCAGCCGCCAGGTTGCGGCCGACGTTCGCCGCCGTCGCGACGCCCGCGTCCGTGAGCGGGGAGTCGGACCAGCCCTGGATCCGGCCGGCCTGGTTCAGCCACGTCTTGCCGTGGCGGACCAGGTAGACCGTGACGGTGCGGTTGGGCTGCGCACCCTGGGCGACGGCGTTCGCAGGGGCAGCACCCGTGACGGCGAGCGTGCCTGCGAGAGCGGCGCCTCCGAGCGAGAGCAGGGCGGTGCGACGGGAAAGATCGGGCATGTCATCTCCTTTGATGGATGGGCATCGAAAGCCGTACGACGTTAAGGTTTCGAGTGAGGAAAGCCTAGTGTCATTCAGGTTTTGTCTGTGGATCGATTTCCTGAAGAGGTGACGGAAAGTGCGTGTTTTGTCGTAAGATCGAGCAAGGTCGCGCATTCGCTGCGACCGGAGCCCGCCGAGGAGGACGCATGATCGACCCGAACGAGAATCTCGCCCCCGGCGCCCACATGCGCGCCGAGCTCGACTCGCAGCCCGAGATGTGGGAGCGCGCGGCGGGCATGACGGCCGAGCAGGCCCTGCTGCCGGCGAAAGGGCAGCGCGTCGCCGTGATCGGCTGCGGCACCTCCTGGTTCATGGCCCAGTCCTACGCCGCGCTGCGCGAGCGCGCGGGCTTCGGCATCACCGACGCCTACGCGGCGAGCGAGGCGTTCATGGACCGCGGCTATGACGCCGTCGTCGCCCTGACCCGCTCCGGCACGACCACCGAGGTGCTCGAGCTCGTCGACGAGTTCACCGGTTCCGGATCCGCCCCGCGCATCATCGGCGTGATCGGCGACGAGACCTCGCCGCTGGTGAGCATGGTCGATGACGCGATCCTGCTGCCGTTCGCCGACGAGCAGTCCGTCGTGCAGACCCGATTCGCGACCACCGCGCTCGCGCTCTTCCGCGCCTCGCTCGGTGAGGACCTCGCCGGTGCCGTCGCCGATGCCCGCACCGCGCTCGCCGATGTGGATCCGACCCTCGCGGGCGCCGAGCAGTACACCTTCCTCGGGCGCGGCTGGACGATCGGCCTCGCGCACGAGGCTGCCCTGAAGATGCGCGAGTCGTCGCAGTCGTGGACCGAGTCGTACCCGTCGATGGACTACCGTCACGGCCCGATCGCCATCGCCGCGCCCGGTCGCATCACGTGGCAGTTCGGTGCCGCGCCCGAGGGGCTGGATGCGCAGGTCGCCGCAACCGGCGGACGCTGGGTGCAGCACCCGATCGACCCGATGGCCGACCTCGCACGCCTGCACCGGGTCGCCCTCGACCGTGCGCTCGCCAAGGGACTCAACCCCGACGAGCCGCGCAACCTCACCCGTTCGGTCATCCTCGAGGACTGAGCGCCGGCGATGACCACCCCTGACGACGGTGTCGCGGTGAACATCCGCGCGCATGAAGCGGCCGAGGCAGCCCGCGCCGTGCCCGACGTGGTCGCCGATGCCTCCGGAGACCTCCTTGCAGAGGCCGCGGAGCTCGGTGCCGGCGCACCCGTGCTCGCGTTCGACGTGGGCGGCACCGACATCAAGTCGGCCCTGTTCGACGCCGACGGCGTCATGCTCGGGCTGCGCCGCACGCCGACGCCCGACCCCGGGGTCGACCTGCCGGAGCGGCTCATCGACCGCCTGGTCGAGCTCGGGGCGCAGCTGCGCGAGGAGCATCCCGAGGTGGATCCGGTCGCGGTGGGGCTGGTCGTGCCGGGCATCGTCGACGAGGTGGCCGGGATCGGCGTGTTCGCCAGCAACATGGGCTGGCGGGACGCCCCGATCCGCGCCCTCGCGGAGGAGGCGTTCGGCCTGCCCGTCGCGTTCGACCACGACGTGCGCACCGGCGGCTGGGCCGAGCACGTGCTCGGCGGCGCGCGCCCCTATCCGGACTCGATCGTGCTGATCATCGGCACCGGGATCGCCGGGGCCCTGCTGCTGGGCGGAGTGCCCTTCACGTCGGGCGGCTACGCCGGTGAGGTCGGCCACTCGCCGGTCGCAGACGAGCCGCTCTGCCCGTGCGGTGCGCGGGGCTGCCTCGAGGCCATCGCCTCGGCGGGAGCGATCGCCCGGCGCTACACCGACCGCACCGGCATCGCGGTGGACGGCGCGAAGGAGGTCATCGCGCTCGCCGGTGCCGGCGATGAGGTCGCTGCGGCCGTCTGGAACGACGCGCTCGACGCGCTCGCCCTGTCGCTCGCGCAGCTCACCGCGGTCGTCGCGCCGCAGGCCGTCATCATCGGCGGTGGACTCTCCCGGGCAGGCGGCGCCCTGTTCGACGAGCTGCGCGCGCGCCTGAAGGCGCGCCTCAGCTTCCACCGCATCCCGGATCTGGTCCCCGCGCAGCTGCTCGGCAACGCCGGCATCCTGGGCGCGGCGCTGCGCGCGAGGAGCCTCGCATGATCGTCACCGTCACTCCGAATCCGGCGCTGGATCTCACCTGGCACGTCGAGCGGATCGTGCCCGGCGGCACCCATCGCGCCGACACCGGGGTCGCCCGCGCGGGCGGCAAGGGCCTGAACGTCGCCCGGGTGGCGCACGCGCAGGGCGCCCCCGTGCTCGCGCTGGCCACCGCGGGCGGACCGACCGGCGACGAGTTCGCCGCGGAGCTCGCCTCGTCCGGTGTGCCCCACGAACTCACTCCGGTCCAGGGGGCGACCCGCCGCAGCGTCGCCCTCGTCGACGAGCATCTCGGCGACACCACGATCGTGAACGAGCGCGGCGTCGCCCCGACCGCGCGGGAGTGGGACGCGCTCCGCGCCGCTGTCGCCCGGGCGCTGGCGATGGGGAGTCCCGTCCGAGACGTCGTCGACGCATCCGGATCCGCATCCGGACGTGCTGCGGTGAAGAAGATCAAGCCCGTCCTCGTCCTCTCCGGATCGCTCCCTCCCGGAACCCCCGACGATCTGCTGCCGTCGCTCATCCGGATCGGCCGCGACGCCGGCGCGATCGTGATCGCCGACACGTCAGGGCCGGCGCTTCTCGCCGCCGCCGATGCCGGCGCGACCGTGCTCAAGCCCAACGCGGCCGAGCTCGCCGAGGCGACCGGCATCGCCGATCCCATCGCCGGGGCGTGCGAGCTGCTGCACCGCGGCGCATCGCTGGTGCTGCTCTCCCGCGGGGTGGACGGGATGCTGGCCGTCACCTCCGACGAGATCGTCCGCGCCCGGCTCGCCGAGCCCCTCGCCGGCAACCCGACCGGTGCGGGCGATGCGGCCGTCGCCGCGTGCGCCGTGCTGATGGCGCAGGGCGAGAAGAAGCCGACGGTGCTGCTGCGACGCGCGACGGCATGGTCGGCCGCCGCCGTGCTGATGCCGCTCGCCGGCGAGATCCACCCGTCGTGGCCCGACCTCGAATCCGCCCTGATCGTCGACAGCCCGCCCCTGACGGCGCTGAGCAGACCGTCTACCGAAAGGACCCCCCGATGACCCTCGTCTCCGCCCGCGACCTCGTGCACGACGCGGCCCGCCGCGGCACCGGCGTCGGCGCGTTCAACGTCATCCACCTGGAGACGGCCGAGGCACTGGTCGCGGCGTCCGCACAGGCCGAACTGCCCGTGATCCTGCAGATCTCGCAGAACTGCGCCGACTACCACGGCGGGCTCGAGCCCATCGCGCTGGCCACGCTGGCGGTCGCCCGGCGCGCGGTCACGCCGGTCGCGGTGCACCTCGACCACGCCGAGCGTCCCGAGCTCGTGGACGAGGCCCTCGCGCTCGGGTTCGGATCCGTGATGTTCGACGGCGGCAAGCTCGACTACGCCGAGAACGTCGCCCTCACGGCCCAGGTCGTCGAACGCGCCCACGCCGCCGAGGTGTACGTCGAGGGCGAGCTCGGCGAGGTGGGCGGCAAGGACGGAGCGCACGCCCCCGGGGTGCGCACGGATCCGCAGGAGGCTCGGGCCTTCGTCGCGGAGACCGGGGTCGACGCCCTCGCCGTGGCCGTCGGCTCCTCGCACGCGATGACCGACCGCACCGCGGCGCTCGACCTCGACCTCATCGCACGTCTGCGCGAGGCCCTGCGCGGCGCGGGGGAGGACGGCGTCGACGTGCCGCTCGTGCTGCACGGATCCAGCGGCGTGCCGGATGATGCGATCTCCGCCGCGGTCCGCGCGGGCATGACGAAGATCAACGTCTCCACGCACCTGAACGGCTTCTTCACGCGGGCGATCCGGGAGAGGCTGGAGGCGGATCCGCGTCTCGTCGATTCCCGGAAGTATCTCGCGCCCGCCCGCGACGCGGTCGCCGGGGAGGCCGCACGGCTGCTGCGGCTGTTCGCCCTTCAGGACGCGTCGTGACGCGGTTCCGTCTCGGGCGGGATTCCCGTTTCGAAGCGCGCACATGGCCGGATCTTCGCCTGAGATGCAGCCATTTGCGCGCTTCGAACGCCGGCTCCGGAGTCCGCGCATGAACCGGGCGAACCGTCTCACAGCGATCCTCGACCTGCTCGCCGCCCGCGGCGACGTGTCCGTGGAGGAGCTCGCCGAGCGCCTCGACGCCTCGGCAGCCACCATCCGCCGCGATCTGGACAGTCTGTCCGAGCGGCGCCTGTTGACCCGCACCCACGGCGGGGCGGTGGCGCAGTCCGTCGCCTACGAGCTGCCGATCCGGTACAAGAGCCACCAGCGCACCTCGCAGAAGGAGCGCATCGCGCAGGCCGCGTCCGCGCTGGTGGCGCCCGGATCCGTGGTCGGACTCTCCGGGGGCACCACGACCACCGCGATCGCGACGGCGCTCGCCGCGAGGGAGGACCTCGCGGACCAGGGGCTCACGGTGGTCACGAACGCCGTGAACATCGCCGCGCAGCTCGCGACGCGCCCCGACATCAAGGTCGTGGTCACGGGCGGAGTGATCCACTCCCGCAGCTACGAGCTCGTCGGGCCGTTCGTGGAGCAGCTGCTCGCGGGGATCGCACTGGACATCGCCTTCATCGGCGTGAACGCCGTGTCGGCCGACGGGATGGCGAGCACGCATGACGAGCGCGAGGCGGCCGTGAACCGCATGATGGCGAGCCGTGCACGGCGCGCGGTGATCGTCGCCGACTCGTCGAAGATCGGCGCCTCTGCGTTCGCCGCGGTCGGCGGATCCGACCTGTTCCCGACGCTGCTCACCGACGACGGCATCGCGCCAGGCGATCGGAGCGCCCTGCGTGAGGCCGGCTACGACGTGGTCCTGGTGCCCTGAGCCGTGGTTCTCGCCGCCGGAGCGAGGATCGGGAACGCACTCGCGCTCTCACGGAGGAGTTCGTATCCTTCGGATATGAGTGAGACTCCGGTTCCTCGCCTCACCCGCGGGTACGTCTTCTTCATCTGGACGCTGGCGATCCTGATCGGTGCGGGCGCAGGAGCGGGCCTCGGCGTTCTGACTCGGAACGTCTGGGTCGGGATCGTGTCGGGCGTGGCCGTCATCGCTCTCGTGGGGTTCTCATCCATGCTCTCCGCTCGACGGGAAGGTCGCGGCACCTTCGAGGCCGCGCCCCCATGGACCGGCGATGCGGGAGTCCGCCACCACAACGGCGGGTCCGTGTAGCCGCCCGCGCAGCATCCCCCGCGACCGTCGCCTTCGGGAAACGATGGCGATGGTCGCGGGGCGTTCCGTGACGCCGCGCTAGGACGTACCGCGCCCGCCTCAGCGCACGGCTCCGGCGAGCAGGCGGGCGAGGCGGTCCGCCATCGCGTTCGGCTCCCACTCGTGCCAGGCGCCGGGAAGCTCCTCCGCGGTTCCGTGCGCCGCCGATGCGGCGATGGCGGCGGCCGCCTCGGCCATGCCCGGGAAGGTCTCCGCACCGACGACCGCGAGCACGGGGGCCGCGAGCCCGGCGAGGAAGGCGCCCGGCGACTGCTCCTCCACGATGGCGAGGGCGGTGCTGTCCGGGATCCAGCTGTGCACGAGCGCCGGGAACTGCGGTGACGTGCGCAGCTCGTCGATCCACTCGGGCGGCATGCCCACCATGTAGCTCACGATGGCGCCCTCGAGATCGCCCGCGTCGATGTGCCGGCGCACGTCGGCCCACCACGCCGGCGCTCCCTCGGGGAACTGCCAGAGCGGTGCCTCCCAGAGCACGAGTCCGGCGAGAGCGGGTATCCGGTCGGTGCCGAGCATCGCCAGCGCGCACCCCGAGGAGTGCCCGACCAGTGCGACTTGTCCGCCGAGCGCGTCGGCGACCGCCGCGATCGCGGCGAGCTCACGCTCGAGTTCGATCGGGCCGGACGCGGACGAGTCGCCCCGTCCGACGCGATCGGGCACGGCGGCCCTGAAGCCGCGCTCGGCGAGCAGGCGCGCCGTCTCGGACGGGGTCGGGTTCGCCGCGCGCTCGAGCCCGGCGCCCTGGACGAAGAGCGCGGCGGGGCCTCCCTCGGGGCCGTGCACCTCGACGCCGACCGTGTCGCCGAGGGCCGTGCGCACCCGCATCATGCCCCCGGTCCGTCCAGGCGCACGTGCACGAGGTCGCCGGCGGCCTTGCCGATCGCCGCGCGGGTGGCGGCCTTGACCGGGCCGACGTGGGCGCCGTTGCCGACGGGCATGAGCGTGATGGCGACGGGGTGGTCATCGACGGTTCCCGTCACGCGCACCGGTCGGCCGGTGCCGAAGAACGCGCGGGAGTCGGGGACGTCGAACACCGTCCACGATGCGGCCTCGGGCGCGACGCGGAGCCGGGCGTCGAACTGAAGGGCGGACTTCTCTGCCATGGGACACCTCCACTTTCTAGACCAATGAGTCTTGTTTGGATACTAGACTCACGAGTATGATTTAGGCAAGGAGGTGATCGGATGCGCCCGAGTTCGCAGCCCAAGCGCGCCGCGGCCCTCGCCGCGGCCGAGCGGCAGTTCCTCGCGACCGGATACGAGTCGGTCACGATGGACTCGATCGCGCAGGAGTCCGGCGTCGCGAAGCAGACCTTGTACAGCCATTTCGGCAGCAAGCGCGACCTGTTCCTGGAGATCGTCACTGCGCAGACCGAGGGGGCCAGCGCCTCGGTGCTCGAACCCGCGCCACGATTCGCCGACGCATCCCGCGCGCGCGGCGACCTGCGCGACCTGCTCGTAGCGCAGCTGAGCGCCGTGCTCGCGCCGCGGATCCTGGCGCTGCGCCGCCTCGTGATCGGCGAGCTGCGACGTTCGCCGGAGCTCGCCGAGGCCCTCTACGAGCGGGGTCCCCGCCGGGCGATCATCGCGCTCACGGCCGTCGTCGAAGACCTCCAGGCGGCAGGGCTCGTCCGCGCGGTCGACGCCGAGCTGGCGGCGACGCAGCTGAACTGGCTGGTGATGGGCGAGCCGATCAACCGTGCGATGCTGCTCGGGGATGACGCCGCCCTGCCCGCGGCGCAGATCCCCGCACACGTCGACACCGCGCTCGACATGTTCTTCGCCGCATACGGCGTGTGAACCCGGCGACAGGAGAAGGGCCCGGCCGCCATGGCCGGGCCCTTCTCCTGCATGCCGCCGATCAGGGGATCGCGCGGCGCAGAACCAGGTACGAGATCCCGGCGAGCACCGCGATCGCGACCAGGCCCCAGAGCGCCAGGCCGAGCGCGCCGAGCCCGGCGAGGCCTGCGCCCACCTGTCCCCAGAGCTCGAACCTGGTGATCACGAACACGACGCCGACCAGCGCCGCGCCGACTCCCACGCCGACGACGGCGATCGCGAGCGCCCCGGCGCGCTTGAAGATCGTGGCGCCGGTGAAGCCGACCAGGAAGAGGAACAGGGCGAGCGTGAAGTACGTCAGTGCCGCGGCGAGCGGACCGCCTTCCCAGACCCAAGGCAGTCGGAACACGTAGCCGTTCACGCCCCAGCCGTGCGTCACATCCTCGATCCAGCCACCCAGCAGGAACACGGCGGTGAGAAGCAGCGCGCCGCCGATCGCGGTGAGCAGAGTGCCGAGGAAGAACTCGCGACGTGTGACGCTCAGCGCCTGGGAGAACGGGAAGGTCAGCGTCAGAGCCTGCAGGCCGAGCGCGAAGAAGTACCAGAGCGGCGCCTGGCCCGCGCCGCCGTACTTCGGTCCGTCGGACGGGATCATCGCGTAGATGACGATCGACAGCGCCAGTGCGGAGCCGAGGACGATCAGCGGGATCCACACCCAGGTCTGCTTGTTGACGAGCTGAAGGCGGACGACGTTCAGGATCCGGGACATCAGCGCACCTCCTTCGTGAGCGACAGGGGTTCTCCGTGCGATTCGGCGAGAGGGGAAGCAGTCGGTGCGTCATCACCGGAGCGCTGTGTGAGGCGCACGATGAGCTGCTGCAGCGACACCGGGGCGAGGTCGAGGCCGGCGTCGACGATGCCGGCGCGGTCCTCCGGAGTGAGCCGGCCCAGCACCGTGGCCGAGGCCACCCGGCCGAGCGCCTCGCGATGCAGGATCTCCCGTCCCGCGGTCCAGGCGTCGACCGCCGCCGCATCCCCGACCACCGTCGAGGCGCGACCGCGCACGGCGTCCGTGTCCTCGTCGAGCAGGATCCGCCCGTCGTCGATCACGATGACCCGCTCGATCAGGTTCGCGACCTCGTCGATCAGGTGCGAGGACAGGATGATCGTGCGCGGGTGCTCGACGTAGTCCTCGAGCAGGCGGTCGTAGAAGATCTGCCGGGCCACGGCGTCGAGGCCGAGGTACGGCTCGTCGAAGAAGGTGACCTCGGCGCGTGAGGCGAGTCCGATGATCACGCCGACCGCGGAGAGCTGGCCGCGGGAGAGCTTCTTGATGCGGCGCTTCATCGGCAGCTGGAACTCGTCGGCGAGCCGATCGGCGAGCTGCTGGTCCCAGTTCGGGAAGAACAGCCGTGCGGCGCGCAGCGCGTGGATCGGCGCCGCGTCGTCCGGGTACTTCTGGCTCTCGCGCACGAAGCACACCCGGCTCAGCACGTGCGCATTCTCGTAGGGATTCTCGCCGAACACCCGGACGTTGCCCGAGGTGGCGAAGTTCTGCGCCGTGAGGATCGACATGAGCGTGGTCTTGCCGGCGCCGTTGCGGCCGAGCAGGCCGTAGATCGTGTCGGGTTCGATGGACAGTGAGACATTGTCGAGCGCGAGCTTCTCGCGGTAGCGCTTCGCGAGGTTCGACACCTCGATGACGGCGGTCATGCGCGGTTCCCTTCGGTGCGTGCGGTGGTCGGGGCGGCGAGTGCGGCGCGTTCGCGCAGCAGGGCGGCCAGATCGTCCTCACCGAGCCCGAGCGTGCGGGCCTCGGCGAGGAGCGGATCGATGAAGCGGTCCGCGAACGCGGTGCGGCGCTCGCGGAGCAGGATGTCGCGAGCGCCGACGGCGACGAACATGCCGATGCCGCGGCGCTTGACGAGCACTCCCTTGTCGGTGAGCATGGCCACTCCCTTCGCGGCGGTTGCGGGGTTGATCCGGTAGAACGCGGCGAGTTCGTTCGTGGACGGGGCCTGCGCGTCTTCGGCGAGCGTGCCGTCGACGATGGAGTCCTCGATCGCCTCGGCGATCTGAAGGAAGAGCGGTCGGCCTTCGTCGATCACGGATGTCCTCGTTGCGGTCAGTCGGTTAGTTACTCGACTAACTAACCACCGAACCTGAGGAGTGTCAAGTGCGGATCCGATGCCGACGCCGAGCGCAGGTTCCCGCCGAGGCGGTCGGTCACCCGCGTGTATGTCGCTGCAGTGCCGCGGGCGCCTTGCGCTCCGGCGCAGATGACGCGGGTCAGAGCATCGTGGTGAGCACGCCGCCATCGGCGCGCACGGCGGATCCGTTGGTGGCCGAGGAGCGGGGGCTGGCCAGGTAGGCGACGAGGTTCGCGATCTCCGCAGGGTCGATGAACCGCTCGAGCAGGGTCGTGCGGTTCTGGCCGATGATCGCGGCCTTGACCGTCCCGACGTCCACGCCCTGGGCGGCGGCGAGCTGGGTGACGACCGCCTCCACTCCGTCGGAATAGGTCGGGCCGCCGAGGATGCTGTTGACGGTGACACCCGTCCCGCGGGTGAGCTTGGAAAGGCCGTTGGCGAGGGCGAGCATCGCGGCCTTGGTGGCGCCGTAGTGGATCATGTCGGCGGGCACGTCGACACCGGACTCGCTGGCGATGAACACGACCCGCCCCCACCCGCGGCGCAGCATGCCCGGCAGAAGTGCTCGCGAGAGCCGGACGCCGCTCATCACGTTGACGTCGAAATAACGCTGCCAGTCCTCGTCGGCGATGTCGCTGAACGGCGCGACCCCGAACAGGCCGACGTTGTTCACCAGGACGTCGACCTCGCCGATGTCCTGCAGCAGACGGGAGGTCTCCCCGGGGTCGGCGAGGTCGGCGGCGACTCCGCGCAGCAGCGCTCCCGGATGCTCCGAGCGCAGTCGGGACACGGCGGCATCGACGGTGGCAGGGGTGCGCCCGTTGATGGTGACCTCCGCCCCCTCGGCGGTGAGTGCGGAGGCGATGGCATAGCCGATGCCCTGGGTGGATCCGCTCACGAAAGCCGTCCTGCCGTGCAGTTCCAGGTTCATATCGCTCCGTTCCGGACGGCGTCGGTGTCGCCGTTTCACTTGCTTGGGAAAGTCAACCTACGCGTATTCAGTTGCTTGAGCAAGTCACGCTCTTCGGTTTCGAGGTATCCTGACCTCGTGCCCGAGCCCACGAGATCCGCCACGACGCCGCTGCCCAGAGCGGAGATCTGGGCGTCCGTCGCGACGCTCCTGGAGCGTCTTCCTGCCGCGCTCGACGCCCAGCTGCAGCGGGACAGCGGCCTGACGCACTTCGAGTTCGGGATCCTCTACGCGCTCGACGCCGCCGAGGGGCGATCTTTGCGCTTGAGCGTGCTCGCCGGGTTCGCGAGCTGCACGCTCTCGCGGCTCTCGCGTGCGGTCTCACGCCTCGAGCAGCGCGGCTGGGTCCGGCGTGTGATCGACCAGACGGATGGACGGTTCACCCTCGCCGTGCTGTCGGAGGACGGCCACGCGAAGGTCCAGCAGGCGACCCCGGGTCACGAGGCGCTCGTCGACACGCTCGTCTTCGACGTCCTCACCGCCGCCCAGGCGCGACAGCTCGGCATCGCCAGTCGGCGGATCTCGGCGGCCATCGCCCCCGACCCGATCTGGATCCCGCCGAGCTGAGGTCGACGCGCAGCGCCGACCCGCGTCACTCCAGCGGGAAGGTCGCCTCGACGCGCAGGCCGCCCGCGGGCAGGGCGGTCAGCTCGAGCGCCCCACCCAGCACGTCGACGATCGAACCGGCGATCGCCAGGCCCAGGCCGGATCCGCCGTGCGCCCCGTCGCGGGTGCGGCCGGCGCCGCGCTGGAACGGCTCGACCAGCGTGGCGACCACGGCCGGGTCGAGCCGGTCTCCGGTGTTCTCGACGACCAGCGCACCCTGCCCGCCGAGACGGAGCGTGCGCACGGTGGCGGATCCGCCGGAGGGCAGATTGTGCACGAGGGCGTTCTGCACGAGGTTCAGGGCGAGCTGGTCGAGCAGCGCCGCGTCCCCGCGGACCATGACCGGGTCGCCGACCGCGTCGAGCCGCACGTCACGAGCCGCGGCCACCTCGTGCAGCAGCTCGACAGCGCCCTCCGCGGCCAGGGACAGGTCGACGGGGATGCGTGCGGGCGGGCGGGCGTCGAGCCGCGCGAGCAGCAGCAGCGCCTCGGTCAGGGCGATCGCGCGCTCGTTCGCGGTGCGCAGGCGCACGAGCAACTGAGGGATGTCGGGATCCGGATCCGCTTCGGCCACGTCGAGCACGGCGCGGGTGATCGCGAGCGGGGTGCGCAGCTCGTGAGACGCGTTCGCGGCGAAGCGGCGCTCGCGCTGCAGGTCGCCTTGGATGCGGTCCAGCATGCCGTCGAAGACGTCGGCGAGGCGCCGGAACTCGTCGTCGCGGCCCGGCAGCGCGATCCGCGCGTCCAGGTCGCCGTCGCTCACGGCCTGCGCTGTCTCGCCGATCACGGTGAGCGGGCGCAGCACCCGGCCGGCCAGGAGCCAGCCGCCGAGCACGCCGACCGCGATGAGCCCGAGCAGCGCCCACGTGGCGGGCGGAACGAACGCGCGGATGATGTCGGTGCGATTCGGCGCCCAGCTCGTGCCGGCGATCGGGTCGGTGTTGTAGACCGTGCCGTCGGGCACGTAGCGCAGCAGCCACAGCGCGACGACGCCGAGCAGCACGGCGCCCGCCACCGCGACGAGCGCGACGTAGCTGAGCGTGAGTCGCCAGCGCACCGACAGGCCGGCAGTGCGGACCGGGCGGGGTGGGAGGGTCGGCGTCGAGGGGAGTGCCGGCCTCGGCGGCTCTGCGGGGCTCGACGACGCGTCAGGCATTCCTCGTGCGCCCCGGCATCGTCGCGTCCTCGTCCGTCGCCTCGTCGCCCGTATCGCCATCGCGCGCGCTGCCGTCGACGTCGATCCGGTAGCCGACCCCCGGCACGGTGAGGATCGCCCAGGGCTCGCCGAGCCGCTTGCGCAGCGCCGAGACCGTGATGCGCACGGCGTTCGTGAACGGATCCGCGTTCTCGTCCCAGGCGCGCTCGAGCAGCTCCTCGGCGCTGATCACGCCGCCGCCGGCCTCGACGAGCACCTGCAGCACCGCGAACTGCTTGCGGGTGAGGGCGACGTAGCGTCCGTCGCGGTACACCTCGCGGCGGAACGGGTCGAGCCTGATGCCGGCCAGCTCGTGCACCGGCGGTGTCGACCGCGGGGCGCGCCGCGCCAGCGCCCTGATCCGCAGGACCAGCTCGCGCATCTCGAACGGCTTGGTCAGGTAGTCGTCGGCGCCGAGCTCGAAACCGGTCGCCTTGTCGTCGAGGCGATCGGCGGCGGTGAGCATGAGGATCGGTAGACCGGATCCGGAGGCGACGATCGCCTGGGCGATGTCGTCCCCGCTCGGACCGGGGATGTCCCGGTCGAGCACCGCCACGTCGTAGGTGTTGATGTCCAGCAGCTCCAGGGCGAGGTGCCCGTCCCCGGCGGTGTCCGCGGCGATCGCCGCGAGACGCAGCCCGTCACGGACCGCTCCGGCCAGGGCGGGTTCGTCCTCCACGATCAGCACGCGCATGCCAGAAGCCTAAGCACAGCGGCATATCGCGGGCGTATGCGAAAACGCGAACGGCCGGGCAACGTCCGCCTCGATGGGGTGGAGGCATGGACACGAACACCTCTGCTCCGCTGCGACCCGGATCCGCACCGGAATGGATCCTGCCCCGGGAGCCCGACGTCGAGGGGATGCGCGCGGCGATGCGGATCCCGGCCCCGCGGCACCCGGCGTCACAGGCTCCCCGACGGCGCCGGCGGCTGTTCCGGTTCTTCGCGACGCTGACGGTGCTCGCGTTGCTGGGCGCCGGCACCGCCGCCGCGGTGATCACGGCCGCCGTCACGGCGCGCCCCGACTATCCGGGCCCCGTGGCGGCGGGCGACGGCGGATCCGCCTCCGCACGCGGCGGCGGCATGCCGACCGCCGAGGACGGCTACATCGCGGACGGCGACTCGGTGTCGCTGCAGGACTCGGCCCCCGCGGTGTCGAAGCTGGAACCCGGCCTGCGCGAGGCGCTCGAGCAGGCGCTCGCCGCGGCCGAGGAGGACGGGCTCGAGCTGCGGGTGGCGAGCGGTTGGCGCTCGAAGGCGTACCAGGCCTGGCTGCTGCGCGACGCCGTGCGCACCTATGGATCCGAGGCCGAGGCGTCGCGCTGGGTGGGCACGCCCGAGACGTCGCTGCACGTCAAGGGCCAGGCGGTCGACATCGCCCCCTACGACGCTGCGGACTGGCTGAACCGCCACGGCGCGCAGTTCGGGCTGTGCCGCACATACGACAACGAGGCCTGGCATTTCGAGCTCAGCCCCTCCGCGAAGGACCAGGGATGCCCGGCGATGTACCGCGACCCGACCGAGGATCCGCGGATGCGGGGCTGACCGGCCGGATCCGGTGCGGCTTGGCAGGTCGTTCGCTGGTCTCGTGTTGCCCTTTCGCGGCCGTGTAAGGGGCGCTATGCGACCAGCGAGCGGAGGTGGATCCGCACGGAGGCGTTGGAGAGGACTGCCTGCCTCGCGAGAGCTACTTGTAGAAGCCGTCGCGCAGGTTGATGCCGTGCTCGAGCCAGGCCTTGAGTGCTGCGAGCATGCCGGTCCAGCCCTCGCAGTTGCCGAAGGCGCTCTTCGCGCCGCCCGTGGTGGCGCGCCACGTCGACTCTGTGATCGTGACGAGGGTGCGCGCACCCCCGTCGATCGGGGCGAACTCGAACACCGTGCGCGTGGTGCCGGTGTCGTTGCTGCCAGGGGCCGCCGCCCACTCGATCACGATGCGCTCAGGGGCCTTCGCCTCGATGACCACGACGGGGAAGCGTCCGGGGAAGTCGGCGAAGTCCCAGCTGACCTCGGCGCCGGGTTCGAGGCGGCCCCGAGCTCCGCCCGTCGTGAAGTAGCGGGAGAGCTGCGCAGGATCGGCGACAGCCTCGAAGACCTCCGCGGGCGGGCGGGAGACGCGGCCGGAGACGGAGAAGGACAGCTCGGTGAGCGGAGCCATGTCCGCAGCGATTTCGATCTGAGACATGTTGTAAGATTACAACATGAATGTGGTGGAGGGAACCGAGGACGACGATCTCGTCTTCAAGGCACTCGCCGCTCCCGTCCGACGCCGGATGCTCGACGCCCTGCGCGCCGCGCCGCGGACGACGGGCGAGCTGTGCGCGTGCTTCCCCGAGCTCGACCGCACCACGGTGCTGCAGCACCTCAAGGTGCTCGAACGCGCCGAGCTCGTGATCGGTCGCCGCGAGGGCAGGGAGCGTCACCTCACGCTCGCCCCGCTTCCGATCAAGCGGATCCACGATCGCTGGATCGGCGCCTACGCGGCAGCTGCCGTCCAACTCCTGGACGACCTCGACCGAGGCTGACTCCCGTCGCTTCCTGGTCGCGTAGCGCCCCTTCGCAGGCGCGGAAGGGGCGCTACGCGACCAGGGAACAGGAGTGGGAGCAGCCGCGGGACCAGGACGCAGCCGCGGGACCGGGAGGCCGGAATGGACCAGGGCCCGACCGCGGGATTGCGGGATCCGGGCCTCAGCCCTCCGGCGCCATCTCGAAGTCGTACCAGGCCGGCACCGGGCGGTCGGGGAACGCCTCGTGCCACAGCGCCGACATGCTCAGCTCGCCCTCGCGGAGGTTCGGCACCTCGAAGCGCTCCTCGAGGATCCGGCCCGCGGCCTCCGTGTCTCCGGCGGCGAGGGCGGCGCGGATCTCCACGACGCGGAACCGCCCGAGCCCGCGCAGCTCTGCCGGCAGGGTCTCGACCAGGGTGCGCACCTCGTCGGCGCGTCCGTCGGCGAGCAGCGCCTCGGCCAGCTCGAGCGCGAGCGGTGCGAGGCCGGGGGCGAGCTCGCGCGCCTCGGCGAGCCGGCTGATCCCCTGCGCCTGCGCGGCGGTGCCTCCGTCGGACTGACGCAGGGCGAGCCCGAGCCCGCGCAGCGCCCAAGGGCTGCGGCGATGGCGCAGCGAGGCCTCGTAATGCGAGATCGCGGTGCCGTGCTCGTCACGGGCGTGCGCGGCGACGGCGCGGTGATAGTGCGTCAGCCACGTGGAGGGCGCCTCGGCGAGCAGATGGTCCCACTCCTCGCCGGTGACGTAGGAGGCAGGGGCGTCGAGCGGATCCGGCTCCGCGGCGTCCGCGGCCGCGTCGGGTGTGCGATCCAGCAGCCCCGCCCAGTACTCACCCTCCTCGCCCTCACGCGCGAACCGCACGCCGGGCAGCGAGGCGAAGGCCGAACCGGCGCGGGCCGCGAGCTCCTGCTCGAGCGCGCCCCAGGGGGAGCCCGCCGACAGCAGCGCGTCCGGGGCGACGTCGGCAGCGGCCTCGAGCCGGGCGATGCCGGCGGATCCGGCGGCATCCGCCGTGCGGAGCACCTGGGCGCCGACGACGGCGACGTCCTCGTTCCAGGATCCATCGAGAGCCGGATCCGAAAGCGTCAGCGGCAGGAACGTCTCGGTCCACTGCCACGTCGCCCCGCCCGGCATGCGCAGATGCTCGTACTGCGTGGCGGCGAGCCCGGCCTGGATCTCGAAGTAGGCGCCCGTCTCGCCGCCGAGCCAGTCGCACCAGCGGTGCCCGCCCGGGGTGTCGCCCCAGACGAAGAGCTTGCGGCCGACCAGTCCTGCGGTCGAGACGTGCGCGAGGCCGGATCCGTCCGCGTCGACCGCGGCGATCCAGGGGCGCGGTGCCGGTGCGCCAGGAGCGGCGTCCGCGGCGAGACCCGGCGCCAGGTCGAAGAAGTAGTCCGCGGCGGCGGGTGCCGACGCGGGCAGACGCGGATCCGTCTCGGTCAGGTCCACCCGGCCGAGCGTGCCGTCGTAACCGGTCATGTAGGCGTGCGTCGCCGGCGCGAGCACGCGGCTTCCCTCGGTCTGCGTGACGGCGATGTTCGTCCACCAGTACATCCCCGTCTCGCGGTCGCGCGGATTGCGCACCCGCACCCGCACGTGCAGGGCGGCACCGTCGAGCGTCGCGTCGATCTGCAGGATCAGGCCGCGCACGCGCTCGTACTCCCACATCCGCAGGATCGGCTCGCCGTCGTCGCCGGTGATCGCGGCGGCGTACAGCGGGGCGGAGGTCAGCGGCCAGTGACCGCGCATGCCGATGTTCCATTCCGCGCCTCCGGAGAACCACGCGTCGCGCAGGGCGAGGTTCGCCGGCTGCAGCATGGCGTTGCGGTACACGAGGTCGCGGCCGGTGGTCTTGTCGAACAGCCGCACCAGCCGGCCGCCCAGGTCGAGGGCGAACTCGGCGCGCAGCTGCTCGTTCTCGAGCACGGCGAGGCGCATCGGCGCCGGTGTGCGCTCGCGGTCGTAGCCGTCCTGGAGCAGGTACGGATGGATCGACGTGACCTGCCCGTACCGGATGTTCGCCGCCATCTCGGCGGGCAGCCCCTCCGTGGTGGCCTCGTACGGCGCCTGTGGCATGGCGGCGATCGCGGGGAGGGGGTTCGGGGATCCGACGGGGGCGGTGGGGAGGACGACCTGGGTGACGGTCAACGTTGCGCTCATCGTTCCCCAGTATCCTCGCCCGGCCTGTGCGACGGGAAGGAAAACGGATCCTGATTCCCACCCTCCGGCTCGAAACCGGCGTCCGCGTACGCTGAACGGGTGCCCGAGTTCCCCTACGCCCGCCTGCGCCGGTTCCCCGACGTGGAGGCGCCGAATCTGCAGGCGTGGGACGCGACGGACGAGCTGCTCGTCGAGGCCGCACGAGCGTCGGCCGTCGAGCACGGGATCGACGGATCCGCGATCGCCGTGATCGGCGACGGGTACGGCGCGCTCACCCTGCCCCTCGTCTCCGCGGGCCTGGACGGCGTGCGCGTGCACCAGGATCTGGTGTCGGGGCGCCGCGCGCTGGCCCGCAACGCTGCCGAACTCGGGGCGACGGGCTTCGACTCGCGCGAGCTCGACGCCGAGCTGCTGCGCGACGCGCGGCTCGTGCTGCTGCAGCTGCCGAAGGGCCTCGCCGAGCTCGAGGAGATCGCGGATGCGGTCGTGCGCTGGGCGGCGGCCGACGTCATGCTGCTCGCCGGGGGGCGCGTGAAGCACATGACCCTGGCGCAGAACGAGGTGCTCGCCCGCTTCTTCGGCCATGTGCAGCCCCAGCGCGCCGCGCGCAAGTCACGCTTGATCGTCGCGACCGATCCGCGGCCGGTGCCTGCGGACCCGCCGTTCCCGGTGTCCTCGACGCACCCGGAGTTCGGTCTCACTCTGTGCGCGCACGGCGGGGCGTTCGCCGGCGACCGCATCGACATCGGCACCCGGGTGCTGCTCGACGTGATGCGCGAGCGCGCCCCGGAGCTCGCCGCCCTCGCCGGACGGGAGGGTGCCACAGCCGTCGACCTCGGCTGCGGCACGGGTGCGCTCGCCGCATCGCTGGCCCTCGCGGTGCCGAGCGCGCGCGTCGTCGCCACCGATCGCTCCGCGGCAGCGGTGCAGTCGGCGCGGGCCACGATGGCGGCCAACGGCGTCGCCGACCGGGTGACCGTGACTCTCGACGATGCCGGATCCGAGATCCCGGACGGATCCGTCGACCTCGTGCTGCTGAACCCGCCCTTCCACCTCGGCGCGAGTGTGCACGAAGGAGCGGGACGCCGGCTCATCGACGCCGCTGCGCGGATGCTCCGTGCGGGTGGCGAGGTCTGGACCGTCTTCAACTCGCACCTCGATCACCGTCGCGCGCTCGCCGCAGCGGTCGGTGTCACGGAGCAGCTCGCGCGCACTCCGAAGTTCACGGTCACCCGGTCCGTGCGGCGCTGATCGCGGGCTTCGAGGCGCAATGTCTGCTGCTACCGAGCCCGATCGAGGACAGACATTGCTCCCCGAACGCGCGAACGCCGGCCGCGCGAGCGCCGTCCTCGCCGCATCGGGTCGGGTGGGCCATCGACCGCGGATTTGCCACGGGATCAGGTTCTCGTTACGTTGGAATGCGGGCCTGATGGCCCCAAGACCAGTCCGCGGTCGCGTCCTTCTTTCGATTCTGCTGTGCACGAAGAGGCGTGGGCGTACGGTCGATGATCTCTGCTGAGGATCCGAAATCCTCCTCCTGCGCCGCCAGCATGGCTTGGTTCGAAACGGCCCTGTGATCATCACCCGGGCGAGACCGATGCAGGCCTCCCCGATGGGTGAGGCCGCGGGGGAAACGTGTCCGAAACCGCTCTGGAAGCGCGTCATCTGTTCAAGGTGTTCGGGAGGAATCCGAACCAGGCCGTCCGCCGGCTGAAGGCCGGCGAGACCCGATCCGCCGTCGCCGATGCCGGCACCGCCGCCGTCATCGACGCGAGCTTCACCGTCAACCGCGGCGAGATCTTCGTCATCATGGGACTGTCCGGATCCGGCAAGTCCACCATCATCCGCATGCTCAACGGGCTGCACGAGGCGACGGACGGATCCGTCCTCGTCGCCGGCGACCCGATCACCGGCATCCCCGCCTCCCGTCTGCGCGAGATCCGCCGTGACCGCGTGTCGATGGTGTTCCAGCACTTCGCGCTGCTGCCGCACCGCACCGTGGCCGCGAATGTGGCGTATCCGCTCGAGCTCAAGGGAATCGGCAAGACCGAGCGCCTGGCCAAGGCCGAGGAGATCCTCACTCTCGTCGGCCTGGACGGCCAGGGCGAGAAGCTGCCGTCCGAGCTCTCCGGCGGCATGCAGCAGCGCGTCGGCATCGCCCGGGCACTCGCGGCGGACACCGACATCCTGCTCATGGACGAGGCGTTCAGTGCGCTGGATCCGCTGATCCGCCGTGAGATGCAGGAGCAGCTGCTCGAGCTGCAGCAGAAGCTGCAGAAGACGATCGTGTTCATCACCCACGACCTGAACGAGGCCATGTTCCTCGGCGACCGCATCGCGGTGATGCGCGACGGCCGCATCGTGCAGATCGGCACGCCGGAGGACATCCTCACGGACCCGGCCAACAGCTATGTCGAGCAGTTCGTGCAGGACGTCGACCGCGCCCGGGTGCTCACCGCGGCGAACGTCATGGAGCGTCCGCGTCCGGTCGTCGCGGAGACGGCCGGCCCGCGTACCGCGCTGAAGCAGATGCGCGACGCGTTCATGTCGGCGACGTACGTCGTCGGCCGGGACCGCACGCTCAAGGGGGTCGTCACCGACCGAGACGTCGTCAAGCTGATCCGCCGCGGCGAGAGCACCATCACGTCGGTGCTCAAGCCCGCCACGCAGGTCGTCGACGAGGACGAGATCCTGATGAATCTGTTCATCCCCGCGGTGGAGTCCCCGGTGCCGCTCGCCGTGGCCGACGCGGAGGGCCGGCTCGTCGGCGTCATCCCGCGCGTCACGCTGCTCGCCGCCCTCGGCCCCGGCCCGGGTGCCACGGGCGAGATCAACCTGCCGGTGCTGCCGCTGCCGCAGGCCGAGGTCGACGCCATCCTCGACGACGGCTGGACCGCGCCCGCATCCGAGAGCGCACCGAGCACGCCGACCACACCGAGCACGCCGACCACACCGGACGCGCCCAACGAGGAGGTCACCCGATGAACGTCCTGCCCATCGGATCCTGGGTCGCCGTCGCGGTCGACTGGATCAAGGCCAACCTCGACGGCCTGCTGCACGTGATCTCGACCGTGGTCTCGTTCCTCGTCGACGGCCTGAGCTTCGTGCTGCTGATGCCGTGGTTCTACGTCGTGATCATCATCGCGGCGCTCATCGCCTGGCTCGTGCGCTCCTGGCGCCTGGCGATCGGCACCGTGATCTCGTTCGGGCTGATCGTGGCGATGGGCCTGTGGGTCCCCGCAATGCAGACGCTCGCACTGGTGCTCGTCGCCGGGGCGGTCGCCGTCGTCATCGCGATCCCGCTCGGCATCTGGTCGGCCCGCAACGCCACCGTGCGCGCGGTGCTCAAGCCCGTGCTCGACTTCATGCAGACGATGCCCGCATTCGTCTACCTCATCCCCGCCATCGTGTTCTTCAGCATCGGCGTCGTGCCGGGCCTCGTGGCCACGGTGATCTTCGCCCTGCCCCCGGGCGTGCGCTTCACCGAGCTCGGCATCCGCGGGGTGGACTCCGAGACGGTCGAGGCCGGACAGTCGTTCGGCGCGACACCGGGTCAGATCTTGCGCGGGATCCAGCTGCCGCTGGCGATGCCCACGATCCTCGCCGGCGTCAACCAGGTGATCATGCTCGCCCTGTCCATGGCCGTGATCGCCGGCATGGCCGGGGCCGATGGGCTCGGCAAGCTCGTGGTCGAAGCGATCTCGACCGTCAACATCGCCAAGGGCGTCGAAGCCGGACTCGGCGTCGTGCTGATCGCGGTCTTCCTGGACCGCGTCACCGCGTCGCTGGGATCGCTCGGACAGCACCCCGCGTCGCTGCTCGGGATGCTCTCGCGTCGCCGCGCGGCCCGGCGCCTGGCCACGGCATCCGCCGTGGTCGATCAGACCCCGGAAGCATCCGCCGAGGAGAAGGAGCTGCAGCATGCGTAAGAGCAGGATCACCACTCTCGCGGCGCTCGGAGTCGCGGCCGTGCTCGCCCTGGCCGGATGCGCGAGCGACGGCGCCGGCGGCACGCTCGAGATGGCGGGCAAGGCCCCCACGAACGGCGCCGGCAAGGGCGACAAGGGCACGATCACGATCGGGTTCCTGCCCAGCTGGACGGACGGGTTGAGCACCGCGTACCTGCTGCAGGACCAGCTCGGCAAGATGGGCTACGACGTGAAGATGCAGACGCTCTCCGATGCGGGCCCGCTCTACGCGGGGCTGTCGCAGGGCGACGTGGACATCTTCCCGTCGGCGTGGCCCGAGGTCACGCAGAAGGCGTACATGGACAAGTACCAGGGCTCGATCGACGACCTCGGAACCTACTACGGCAACGCCCGCCTCACGATCGCGGTGCCCACCTACTCCGACATCGACTCGATCGATCAGCTCAAGGGCCGCGCCTCGACCTTCGGCGGCAAGATCATCGGCATCGAGCCCGGCGCCGGTCTCACCGCGCAGACGCAGAAGATGATGCCGGAGTACGGCCTGGACGGCGAGTACCAGCTGGTCACGTCGTCGACCGCCGCGATGCTCACCGAGCTGAAGTCGGCGACCGACAAGAAGCAGGACATCGCGGTGACCCTGTGGCGTCCGTTCTGGGCCAACAGCGCCTACCCCGTCAAGGACCTCAAGGATCCGAAGGGCGCCATGGGCAAGCCCGAGGGGCTGCACTTCCTCGGCGCGAAGGGCTTCGCGGAGAAGCACCCCGACGCCGCCGCTCTGATCGGCAAGATCAAGCTGGACGACGCGCAGTACGGCTCGCTCGAGGACATGGTCGTGAACCAGTTCGGCGAGGGCAAGGAACCCCAGGCGATCGACGAATGGGTCAAGGAGCACGGCGGCGACTTCGACTGGCTGCAGAAGTAACCGGGCGCATTCGCCCACCGTGCCGGCCTCGGTCCTTCGCGGACCGGGGCCGGTATGCTGTACCCCCGTGGGGTATCGGATCCGAGTCGTGGGCGCGTCGTCGACGTGGTCGCTGCGGATCGCGCTCCTCGTCGCCGCGGTGATCGCGGGGCTGCTCGGGATGCACGTCCTCGACGGGCACGGCACTCCGATGGCGGGAGCGGATCCGTCCGCGCACGTCGCGATGTCCGGGTCGCCGATGCCGGCGACCACGGCGGCGCACGAGATCGTGGATGCCGTGGAGGCCGTCGATGCCGTGGATGCCGTGGCCGGTGACGGCTGCGCGGACTGCGCCGAGCACGCCGCGATGGCGGAGGGCTGCGTGCTCGCTCCGGTGGCGCCCGCCGCGCTGCCCGGACCGCCCGCAGAGGATCTGCGCCCCGCGATCGTCGCACCCGCCACCAGTTCTGCGGCGAACGTTCCCGCCGCGCCGCGCCCTCCGAGCATCTCCGCCCTCTGCATCAGTCGCAGATGAGCCGGATCCAGCGCGTCCCGCACTCCCCGTTCCGCGGGCGGACGCGCCGGGCACGGCCTCGCGCACCGCCGTCCGGCGGTGCGCGTCATCGACGACGAAAGCAGAGAACGACATGACCATCCGCACCTTCCACCGCGCCCTCGCGATCGGCGCGATCGCCCTCGCCGGGGCCGCCCTCACCGCCTGTGCGCCGGCGACCGACCACTCCGGAATGCCCGGGATGACGCATGGTGCGTCCGCACCGGCAACCGGATCCGCCCAGGGAACCGCGAACGACGCCGACGCGATGTTCGCGAGCATGATGATCGGCCACCACCAGCAGGCGATCGACATGAGCGACACGCTGCTCGCCAAGACCGGCGTCGACGCGCGGGTGACGGAGCTCGCGACGAGGATCAAGGCCGCGCAGGCGCCCGAGATCGCGACCATGCGCGGCTGGCTCGCCGACTGGGGCGTGCCGTCCGCGGCGCCCGGATCCATGAGCCACGGCGACGGCATGATGAGCGAGGCCGACATGGCGGCGCTCGAGGCCGCTCCGGGTGCCGAGGCCGGGAAGCTGTTCCTGCAGCAGATGATCGTGCACCACGAGGGCGCGGTCGACATGGCCCGCACCGAGAAGGCCGACGGGGCAGCTCCCGCCGCGGTCGACCTGGCGGCTGCGATCATCGACGCGCAGACGGCGGAGATCGCCGAGATGAAGGACCTGCTCGCCGCGCTCTGACCCGGGCCCCGGCCCGGTTCGCGGGCCGGTTCGCGACGCGCGACGCCTGCATGACCCTGCCACGGATGCACGACCGGATCCGCGATCGGATCGTGCATGCGTCGCGACGTCGTGCAGGTGTCGCGTGCGGAGCGCAGGGGAAGGCCACCCACCTTCGGGTCGTCCCCGTCAGCGGAGCCCCTGGGTGCGCTCACGGGGACGACCCGAAGGTGGGTGGCGGAGACCTGAAGGGCAGGGGGAGAGCACCTGTCAGGATCCGGGCCCCGCGCGTAGCCTTCCGGTATGGACGGCTTCGCGGCGGTCGACTTCGGCTTCGCGCGAGAGGTGCTGCAGCGAGGCATCGCGGCGCTCTACCTGGTCGCCTTCGTCAGCACTCTGAACCAGTTCCGCGCGCTGCTGGGCGAGCACGGCCTGCTCCCGGCGCCGGAGCTGCTCGCCTGGGCCGGGTCCTCCTCCCGCGCCCGCCGGCTCCTGCGGCCGACGCTGTTCCTGCGGGTGCGCTACACCGATCGGCGGCTCGCGGCGCTGTGCGTCGCGGGGATCGTCGTGTCGGCCGCTCTGGTGGCCGGCCTGCCGCAGCTCGCACCGCCGTGGGTGCCGATGGCGTGCTTCCTGCTGCTGTGGCTCGGATACATGTCGATCTCGTCGATCGGGCAGACCTTCTACGGCTTCGGCTGGGAGATGCTGCTGCTCGAGGCGGGGTTCCTCGCCGCGTTCCTCGGATCCGCGTCGCAGCCGCCGCCGACCGTGGTGATCGTGCTGTTCTGGTGGCTCGTGATCCGGCTCGAGTTCGGCGCGGGCATGATCAAGATCCGCGGCGGTCGCGAATGGCGCGATCTCACCGCGCTCATGTACCACCACGAGACGCAGCCCATGCCAGGCCCGCTCAGCCGGCAGGCGCATCTGCTGCCGCCCTGGTTCCACCGGCTCGAGGTGGTGGGCAACCACGTCGCCCAGCTCGGCGCGCCCTGGCTGCTGCTCGCCCCGATCCTGGGGCTGTGGATTCCTGGCCCCGTGCCGGCGATCGTCGGCGCGGTCAGCGCGGGCGTGGTCATCGCGACCCAGCTCTGGCTCGTCGTGACCGGCAACTTCGCCTGGCTGAACTGGGCGACCGTGGTGCTCGCCGTCTCCGCGATCGGGATTCCGTCGGGCGCACCGCACCACCCGCCGACGGCCCTGCCCTGGACGATCGGCGGCCTGCCGTCGCCCTGGCTCGTGGTCACCTCCGCAGTCGGTGTGCTCTACGTCTGGCTCTCGGTGCCGGCGGTGCGGAACCTCTTCTCGCGCAGCCAGGCCATGAACGCGTCGTTCAACCGCTGGCAGCTCGCGAACGCCTACGGCGCCTTCGGCACGGTGACCAAGGAGCGGATCGAGATCGTGGTCGAGGGCACGCTGCTGCCCGATGCGGATCCGGATCCGCTCGCGGGTGAGTGGCGCGAATACGGCTTCAAGGGCAAGCCGAGCGATCGGCAGCGCATCCCCGGGCAGTTCGCGCCGTACCACCTGCGCCTGGACTGGCTGATGTGGTTCCTGCCGCTGGGGCGGATGTACGAGGACTGGTTCGCGATGCTGCTGGTGCGACTGCTCGAGGCGGATCCGCCGACGCTCCGGCTGCTGCGGGACGACCCGTTCGGCGGGGTGCGTCCGGCGCAGGTGCGCGCCGTCGCCTACCGTTACCGGTTCACGACCCGCGCCCAGCACCGCGAGAGCGGACGCGTGTGGATCCGCGACCGCCGGCGCGTGGTGGTGCGGCCGCTGTCGCTGGGCGACGACGAGGGTGCGACCTGACCGCCGTCGAACCACGCCGGCGACCCGGCGGACACCGGCATATCGGCCGCATATCGAGAACCGGATACGCTCCGGCAACCCGGCCATGGATTGACTCGAATCCATGCGATCGCCTGCTTCGGAACTCGTCGTCCATGAGGATGCGCTCCGCGAGAACACCGAGCGATTCCGTGCGCTGACCGGCGGGCGGCTGATGGCGGTCCTCAAGGCGGACGCGTTCGGACACGGGGACATCGCTGCTGCGGTGATCGAGTCGGGTGCCGGCTCGATCGGGGTGACCAGCATCGACGAGGCGCTCGCGCTGCGGCAGGCGGGCATCGACGCACCGATCCTGAGCTGGCTCAACACGCCGGACGCCGACGTCGAGACGGCTCTGCACCTGCACGTCGACCTCGCCGCCCCGAACCTCGAGCTGCTGTTCGCGATCGCCGGATCCGCGCGGGCGACGGGAACCACGGCTCGGGTGCACCTGCACGTCGATGTCGGCACGGGCCGTGACGGCTGTCCGCCGAAGGACTGGGCGTCGTTGTGCGCGCTCGCGCGCGAGCAGGAGGCGGCGGGCGCGATCCGCGTGGTGGGCGTGATGGGGCACCTGTCCTGCGCCGACGACCCGGGGAACGCTCAGAACGTGCGCGAGCGCCTGGTGTTCGAGAACGCGGTCCGCACCGCCCGTCGTCGCGGTCTGCGTCCGCACCTCCTGCATCTCGCCGCCACCGCGGCGACGCTCACCGGAACCGCGGCCGGGTACGACCTGCACCGCATCGGCGCCGGGCTCTTTGGCATCGATCCGTCCCGCACGACCGACGATCTGCGGCCCGCCCTGACGCTGACCTCGAGCGTCGTGTCCTCCCGCGAGGCTCCGGCGGGCACCGGCGTCGGATACGGCCACGACTTCGTCACCTCGTCCCGCACCTGTCTGGCGCTGCTGCCGCTCGGCTACGCCGACGGGCTCCCGCGCGCGGCATCGGGGCGGGCCGAGGTGCTGGTGCACGGTGAGAGGCGGCCGCTGGTGGGCAGGTTCTCGATGGACATGGTCGTCGTCGACACCGGCGACAGACTGCTGCGCCCGGGCGAGCGCGTCACGATCTTCGGCCCGGGTCGGGACGGCGCGCCGACGGTCGCCGAGTGGGCGGCGTGGGCGCGCACGATCGAGCACGAGATCGTCACGGCGGTGGGCGCTCGGGCTTCCCGCATCCGTCGAACCCTCGACGCGTCACCCCGAACCCCGCACCCGTCCCAAGGAGAAACCGCATGTCTCAGCACCCCCGCCGCCGGATCGCCGTCATCGGAGGCGGCGCGAATCACGAGCACGCGGTCTCCCTCGCGTCCGCGGCCGGCGTCACACGGGCTGTCCGTGCACTGACGCACATCGCGGTCCCGCTCACCATCGGTGAGGACGGTGCGTGGCGGGACGAGCAGGGCGTCGCATTGCCCGTGCACCGTGCGGTCGAGCTCGTCGCGGGCTGCGATGTCGCGTTCGCGGTGCTGCACGGCGAACGGGGCGAGGACGGCACGATCGCGGGGCTGCTCGATCTGTGCGGAGTGCCCTCTGCCGGATCCCCGGTCCGCGCCGGCGCCCTGGGGATGGACAAGCACGCCACGAAGCTGGTCGCCGCATCGCTGGGGATCGAGACGGCGCGCGGGCGCGTCGTCTCGTCCGGGGGCGAGGTCGGGATCACGGTGGCCGGTCTGACCCCGCCCTTCGTCGTGAAGCCCGCCGGCGGTGGATCCAGCAACGGGGTCTTCGTGGTCGCCGACCTCGATGGTCTTCCGGACGCCGTCGATCGCGCGCGGACGTTCGGGGATCCGGTGCTGATCGAGGAGTACGTCACCGGCCGCGAGGTCGACGTCGCCGTCTTCCGCGATCGGCACGGCACGCTGCGCCTCGGCGCGCCGCTCGAGATCGCGGTGGCGCCCGGCGATGTGTTCGGCGCCACGGAGAAGTACGACGGCACCGCCCGCTTCACGGTGCCGGCCCCGATCGACCCCGCCGACGAGGCTGCCGTCCGCTCGGCGGCGAGGCGGCTGTACGAGGCACTCGGGTGCGCCGGCGTGGCCCGCTTCGACTTCTTCGTCACCGCCGACGGCCCGGTGCTGAACGAGGTGAACACGACGCCGGGGATGACCGAACGGTCCCAGGTGCCGCTGATGTACGCGGCGATGGGCCTCGACTACACCGGCTTGATCGCCGAGCTCCTGGATGCCGCGTTCGCGCCGATTCCGGCGGCGGGGGCCGCGCGGCACGCGGAGGCGCCGCACTCGTCAGGATCCGCCGCGTGACGGTCGCCGGGCCCGCCCCGACGACCCGGCTGGCCTGGGCAGACGCCGCCAAGGGGCTGCTGATCGTCCTCGTCGTGTTCTGGCACGTCGCGATGAAGAGCTATCTCACGATCGACTGGCGCATCGGCCTGCCGATCCCCGGCGCCTGGGGCCTGATCTCCGATCTCGCCTACCCGGTGCGGATGCCGCTGTTCTTCCTCATCTCCGGCTGCTTCGCCGCGAACGCGGTCGCCCGGCCGTGGGCCGCCGTGTTCCGAAGCCGTGTCCTGCGGTTCCTGTACCTGTACCTGCTCTGGACGCTCATCCACATGGTGACGATGTGGGCGTTCCCCGACTTCCCCACCCTGATCCCGAGGTCCGTCGCGGAGTTCGTCGAGGCGATCACGATCAGCCCGCCGAACGCCTGGTACCTCTACGCACTCGCGCTCTACTTCCTCGTGGCGAAGGCGCTGCGCCGCCTGCCGGCCTGGATGCCCCTGGCTGCCGCCGCCGCGCTGACGACCGCCGTGGGCGCGGGGCTCATCGACATCGTGAGCAACCGCGGATCGCTGCTCGCCAACCTGCTCTACTTCCTCATCGGCACGACGTTCTCGCGGCGGGTCATCGGTCTCGCGGCCCGCCCGCGTCCTCTGCTCGCGGCCTCGTCCGTGGCGCTCTACCTCGGCGCCTTCGCCGTGGTGCGGGCCACCGGGACGGAGCAGATCCCGGGAGTGTGGCCGGCGGTCGCCCTCCTCGGCGTCGGCGCGGGGATCGCCGTGGCGCCGCTGCTGGCGAGGGTGCCCCGGCTCGGTCGAGCCCTGGGCCGGCTCGGCAGGCGCACGCTGCAGATCTACGTGATCCACATGCCGGTGCTCGCGCTCGCCGACGCCCTCGTGGCGCAGCGGGTGTCGGACGCCGGGCGGCCGGTGCAGCTGGTCGCGGCTGTCCTGCTGCCGGTGGTCCTCACAGCCGTGGTCATCGCCGTCAGCGTCGGGATCGGCGCCCTGGTCACTCGGGACAGGCTGTCCTGGTTGTTCGACCTGCCCGCGCGGCGGCGCCCGGCGGAGTCGCGCTCTCGCCGCCGCTCCGCGGAGTCGCCCTCCCGCCGTCGCCTCCCGTGGCGCACTCCCGCCGCGGTGCTGGGGCTCGCGGTCGTCGGCATCGTCGCGACCGGGGCGGCGGCACTGCCCGCCCCACCCGCGACGATCCCGCAGCAGTCCGCGCAGCGCGCCGGTGAGGTCAGCATCGGCGCGACCGGGGACATCCTGCTCTACGACGCGAGCCGCTCGACGCCCGCAGACCACGGGGCCGGGCACTTCGACGGCGTGCGCCCGTGGTTCGCGGAGGACATCGTCACCGGCAACCTCGAGCAGGCGATCGCGCCCGACACGGGGCACGACAAATGCGGGAAGGATCCGGACTGCCTCGCCTTCCGCAGCGACCCCGCCTCGGTCGCGGGCCTCGCGGGTTTCGACATCCTCAACCTCGCGAACAACCACAGCCGCGACTTCGGGCAGGCGGGCTACGACGACACCATGGCGACGCTCGCCGGGGCGGGGATCCGGGCGGTGGGCGGTCGCGACGAGATCGCCTACATGCGGATCGGCGACGTCACGGTGGCGATGATCGGCTTCGCACCCTATGCGGACTTCAACCGCGTCACCGACCTCCGGCACGTGCGCGCCGTCGTGCGTGCCGCGGCCGCACGGGCCGACGTCGTGGTCGTGCAGGCGCACATGGGGGCGGAGGGGCCGAGTGCCGACGTGGTCGCTCTCGGCACGGAGTCGATGTACGGCGAGGATCGCGGGGATCCGGTCGCCTTCTCCCACGCGGCGATCGACGCCGGGGCGGATCTCGTCCTCGGACACGGTCCCCACGTGCTCCGGGGCATGGAGTGGTACCGCGGCCGTCTCATCGCCTACAGCCTCGGCAACTTCGGCGGAGGGGGCGTGTTCGGCAAGGATCCGGCGACGCGCTACGGCGCCTACCTCTCGATCCGGCTGCGCGCGGATGGGACGGTGGTCGCGGGCCGGGTGCGGTCGGTCCGGTTCGACTACCCGGACGGCACTCCGCTGCCCGACGCCGCAGGGAGTGCGGCGCGGCTCATGGATCAGCGCGGGCGCCGCGACTTCGGCGGGAGCGCGGTGACGCTCGCTCCCGACGGCAGGATCGCCCTGCCCTCATCCGGCCGGACTCCGCGCTAGACCGGCACGGCGGCGCCGCCTGCGGCGATGGAGGCATACGCCGCATCCACGACGGCGACCGCGGCGATGCCGTCGGCCGGGGTCACCCGAGCGGGTCGCCGGGTGCGGATCGCCTCGGCGAAGTCGGCGATCTGGGTGCGGTAGGGGTGGTCCTCGGTCTGCGGCGGGAGGTAGCCGGCGTCGGGCTCGGCCGACGGGTCCGGCCCCGCGACCGCGGTCTCGCCGCCGCCAGCAGCGCTGTCGTGCGCGAGCGTCCCCTCCGTGCCCGACACCTCGATCGTGGTGCGGAACGGTGTCCCCGCGCCCAGCCAGCCGCCGTCGATCCGCGTCGTGGCGCCGTTCGCGTGGGTGAGCTCGACGATCGCGGAGACCGGTGGCGAGAAGCGTCCGTCGACGCTCTGCGGATCCTGCCGCGCGGCGACCGAGATCACGGGCCCGGCGAGCCACAGCGCCTGGTCGATGTCGTGGATGAGCAGATCGCGGATCAGTCCGCCGCCGGCGCCCTCGTCGTAGAACCACGCCGTCGCGGGTCCCGCTCCCGAGCGGCTGAGCCGCAGTGACTGCAGCGCGCCGATCGCGCCGGCGGCGACCTGCTGCTGGATCCGCCGGTACGCCGCGAAGTACCGCACGACATGAGCGGGGAACAGGCGCACGCCCGCGGCGTCGGCGGCGTCGGCGATGCGCCGTGCCTCGACCGCGCTCACCGCGAGCGGCTTCTCGCACACCACGTGCCGCTTTCGCGCGATCGCGCGCAGCGCCAGGTCGGGGTGCGTGGGCGTGGGCGCGAGGATCCCGACGATGTCGACCCGCTCGATGAGCGCGTCGGCGTCATCCGCGATCTCGACGTCGAACTGCGCGGCGAGGGCTTCGGGGCGGGTGCGCGAGGAGATCACGCACTCCGCGCCGAGCGCCTGCCAGGCGTCCAGGTGCGACACGGCGATCCCGCCCGCGCCGATGAGTCCGACGCGCAGCGGCGCGTCCCTGCCGGTCACGACCTCAGCGCTCCGGATTCCGCAGCGGCGCGGCCTGGCGCCGCGGATCCGCGGCTGCGAGCGGATCCCGGACCGGGATCGGATCCGCGAGCGGGTCGGGATCTCCCTGCGCGACCGGATCCGGCTGCGGGACCGACGCCGACGCGAGGGCCGGATCCGTCTCGACCCCGTCGCGAGCGGGGACGGCGGCCTCGGAAGCCTGGCCCCGCTCCAGCTGCAGGGCGACCTTCTTCTCGAGGTTCTCGACGGCGGCGTCGGAGAGATCGATGAGGCCGTCCAGCTCCTCGCGCACGCGGCGGTACGCGGTCTGGCGTTCTGCGGCCGTGGCGGACTGATCCACGGCGACCTTCAGCATGTGCTGCGCGCGCTCGAGGCGTTTGCGCTCCGTCTCGGTGAATGTGGAATCGCGCAGGCGACGGGCGTCCTTCTCCGCGATCTCGAAGGCGACCGCGTAGTTGCCGACCGCGTCGAGATACTCCGACACCTGCTGCTCGGTCACCTTCGCGTCGGCCGAGCTCGGCCGCAGCGCATCGGCGGTCTTCTTCGCGCGCAGGAACGCCGCGGTCAGCGGCTGGCGCCCGTCGCTCATGGCGGGAAACGCGATCATCTTGGCGACGTCGAGCTCGTAGTCCAGCCAGCGGGCGGTGATCTCGTCGTGCTCGGTGAACAGGCGTCCGAGGAGCTCCTTCGACGAGTTCGCCTGCTGCTGCGCGACCTCGCGCGGTGACATCGTCGGCGTGACCTGACCCCTCGCGGCGAGCTGGGCGGCCTTGATCTCGCCCTTCAACCGCAGCGTCTCCAGCTTCTGCTTGTGGCGCTGCTGGGACAGGATCTGCCAGCGCCGCGCCAGACCGCCGGCCACGCCCATGATGGGGAAGATCACCCACCAGAAGCGTCCGAGCCACTCGAGGATCTGTTGCAGAGGGTCCATGATGACCCTCAGCCTATGCCGGACGGATCCGCCCGTCATCGGCCGGGATGCAGTCACAGCACTCTCGTCAGCACCGCCGCGCACCTCACCCCGTGGCGACCGGCGCCGACGTCCCGGTTCCGCCCGCTGGTCGCGTCCTGCCGGCCTCTGTTCTCTGGTCCCATACCGCCCCTTCCATGCCCGCGAAGGGGCGGTATGGGACCAGAGAGCGGTCTGGAGGGGCAGATTGCGACCAGCGGGCGACCTGGAAGGGCGCCATGCGGCCAGCGAGCGAAGGCGTGCTCTCCGCGTCAGTTCAGCCTTCCTGCGGCGACGTCGGCGCGAAGCTTCGGCAGCACGCGGGACTCGACCGGGTCCAGGCCCAGCACCTCGGCGAGTTCGAGCGCGAGGGCCTCGTGCCCCGTGGCGTTGGGGTGGAACGGGTCGTTCATCAGTCCCCACGGCACCCCGCCGTTGCCGAGTGCGGCGAACCGGGCGAACTGATCCACGAGGATCGTGCCCTCGGCTGCTGCGACGTCGCGCACCGCCTGCGCGAACTCCGCGATGCGGCCGCGCTCAGGAGCGTTCGGCACGTCCACGGCGGGAGGCGTCTGCAGCACCGGGATCGCTCCGAGCTCGCGCGCGCGCCGGACGAACGCGGTCAACGAAGCCGCGAACTCGGAGGGCGTGATCACGGGGAACACGCCCTCGTCGGAGCAGTCGTTCGTGCCGATCATGACCGTGACCACCTGCGGGCGCCAGGTCGCGACCCGGCGGTCGAAGTCGTCGAGGAGCTGCACGACCCGCCATCCGCTGATCGCGGTGTCGATGACCGCGTCGTGCACCCGGCCGAGCTCGCCGCGGACGATCTCGTGCAGGTGCTCCGCGTACGTGCGACCGCCCTGCGTGTGGACCAGGCCGTGCGTGATCGAATCGCCGGTCAGCACCCATGTGAGCGGGGCATCGGAGGTGAGGGCACGGGCGAGGACGTCGGCGTCGGCGGTCATGGATCCATTCTGGTGGGCGATGCCGACGGAAATGGCGGCGCACGTGCACGCGCCGCCATTCCGTCACCGGGTCAACAGACCAGGTTGTGCGTGTAGGTCGCGATCGGGTCGGTGCCGCCGTAGAGGTGCACGACGGCGCTCGTCACACCTGTGTCGAGGACGATCGGCGCGTTGGCCCCGGCGTTGTAGTAGACCAACCGTCCGTCCGGTGCGAGGTAGGTCGCGTGTCCGACGACGACCGAGTTCGCGGGAACGCCCGTCGCGGTCTGATAGGTCCCGTTGGTGACGCCGTAGACCGCGGGGATGCCGGTGGTCACATACGTCACGTACGGATCGGTGCCGCCATAGAGCGTCGTTGTCGCGCTGGACACACCCGAACTCACGACGACCGCGGTGCCGGTGGCTGCCCGGTAGTAGTAGAGCAGCCCGTCCGGGGCGAGGTACGTGGAATGGCCGACGGCGGTGGTTCCGGCGGGGACGCCGGTCGCGGTGACGTAGCTCCCGGTCGTGGCGTTGTACGCCCTCGCGACGCCGCCCGCGACGAAGGTCAGAACGGGCTGTGTCCCGTTGAAGAGCGACACCTTCGCGCTCGACACCCCGGAGGCGACGAGGACGGACGTGTTCGTGGCCGAGTTGAAGTAGTACAGGTCTCCGTTGGGTGCGAGGAAGGTCGCATGACCGACCGCGGTGGATCCGTTCGGCACGCCGGCGGCCGTGATCGTGGTTCCCGTGGCCACGTCCTGCACGGTGGCGACCCCGCCCGACACATACGTGGAGTAGGACTGGGTTCCTCCGATGAGGACGGTGGTGCCGCTGGTGACATTGGTCGCGAGCGGCATCGCCTTCCCTGCGACGGTGTTGAAGTAGACCAGGCTGCCGTCCGGGTTGAGGAAGGTTCCGTGGCCGACGGCCACCGATCCGAGCGGGATCCCGGTCGCGGGAGGGTTCCCGGTCGAGACGACGTCGTAGATCTTCGCGCCGACCTGAGCGGTCACGACCACCGGCGCCGTTGCGTTCGCGCCGGTCATCGACGCACCCAGAGACGGGGTGGAGGCCGCATTGGGCTTCGCTGTGATCGCGGGTAGGACCACCTTGCCGTTCGGGTCCGTCGTGAAGCTGCGGGGGCCGGTGAACCCGTCCGCCCAGGTGAGACCACTCGGCAGGACGACGCTCACCGTCGTGCTCGCCGCAGGCGTCGTGCCGTTCGTCGTCGCCGCGAGAGTCACGTTGGTCAGATCGCTGCAGCCGCCCACGCTGTAGGGGCCGTTGATGAACTTCAGAGTCGGGGAACCCACCGACGCCGCAGCCAGCGGCATCGCGGCGGCGGTCGCGATCACGGGGACGCTCCACACCGCACCTCGGACGATCGTGCGCCGGCTGATCCGTCCCGTCGTGGCGACTGACGGCCCGCCCTCTGGCGCGTTCGGCTCCTGAGTCTTTCCCGCTGCACGTCCTTGCATCATCGTGATGTCTCTCCTTCGTCGTCACGCTCTGAATCAGGTGCGCGTCGTGGGTGGCGGGCGCGAGATCGCATGCCGCGATCAGGCGCGAACGTCTTGCGCCCACACCGACGGAGCGCTGCCCCACTCCCCACGCGCGGCAGGTATCGGATACTCAACAGCCTGTCCGAGCCGTGCGGGGGAAGCGATCGATTCCGGGGTGAAATGGGGGTGAAACGGGGCGTCGCGCCGCTGAGGCGCGCCGCAGGAGTCTCGGGCCGGTCAGCAGGACCGCAGCGGGTCCCTGCGCCACTGGCGGAGCATCAGCACGATCGCGATGGTGATCCAGCCGAACGGGATGACGGCGAGCAGCAGGAAGAGCGTGGAATAGTCCGGGACGCCTCTGATCGCGATCACGACCCCGAGGACGAGCGACGGGCCGATGAGCTGGCCGATGCCGATGACGGCGCTGTACACGCCCAGCCTCCAGCCGGCTCGTTCCGACGTCGTGAGCGCCAATGCGGCGGTGAAGAGCAAGGTGGTGCTGATGCCGATCGCGATCCCGCTGAGAAGGCCGGCCAGCGCCAGCAGCACGAGGGAGGTCGTCATCGCCCGGAGGAACAATCCCGTCACCAGCAGCACCCCCGCGACGGAGAGAAGCGGAAGCGTGGATCTGAGCATGCGGGGGAGGATCAGCATGACGGTGGCCGCTCCGACGAGACCGAGGAGCGCTACGGCGAGGACGAGGGTTCCCGCCTGGGTCGCCCGATCCCAGTCGAGACCGAGACGCGCGACGATGTCCAGCGGGTGGTATGTCAGGTACGCCGACAAGGCGACCTGCGAGCTGAAGCCGAGCACGAGAACCGCGACCCACGACATCCGCGGCGCCGCCGTGCGGTCCGCCTCGCGCGCGGGAACGGAGGCCCGAGCGCGGTCCCGGTCCCCGGTCCGCGGAGAAGTGCGCGTCAGTGCGATCGCGGGCACAGCCGCAGCGCACAGCGCGAGGCAGATCGTCGTCCCCCACGCGGATCCGGGAAGGAGCATCAACATCGCGATGGGGACGAGCAGCCCCACCGAGGACACCGCGATCATGACCACCGCGCTGCGCTCCCGATGCACGGCCGACACATGCGTCAGCAGAGCCCGGGACACGGCGATCGCTCCCGACAGGCCCCCCTGCGCCAGACCCCAGCCGGCGGCGAGCTCCCATCCGGAACGGGAGAGGCTCATCCAGGCGAGCGCGAGAACCCCCAGCGCGGTGCCCCCGAAGAGCACCCACCAGCGGCTGCGCAGCGTCCGTGCTCCGAGGTCGGCCGCCCACCCTGCGATCAGCGCGCCCGCGATCGCGCTGCCGGAGCCGATCGCGATGATGGCTGCAGTCCAGCCCGCCGCAGCGTCGGCACCCTCGAGCTCCGACGCTCGCCGGGCGATCGCCACGGTCGCCGGGGGAACGAGAGCGGCGAGCAGGAAGAACTTCGCGAGGTTCGCCTTCAGGCCGAGCAGCCGCGTGCCTTCGGCTGGCGGATCCTGGCGTTCACGGGGCAGCGGTTCTCCCGCGACGTGCTTCATGACGGCCTCTCGTCCGGCGAGCCCCCCTCGGTCCGGGCGGCATGAACAGGCCGCGCATCGGCTCGTCGGAGCAGGCCGTACCCGCGGTCGATCGGGGTGCGACGACTCCGGCAGAATATCGGACATGGAGAGCACGCCGGCTCTGGGAGACGGACAGACGAGCGACGCACGCGGCAGAGAAGGCTCTTTCCGGAATCCTCCCGAGCTGGCTGTTCCGGCGACCGTGCAGGAGATCTCGGACGCCGTCGCGATCGAGGACTACGACGTCGTCATGGATCTGCTCCGCGCCGAGTGGTTCGCGCTGATCGCCGCCCATTCGGACGAGCTCCGCGAACTTCTCCGTGATCTGCCGCCGGCCGATCTCCAGAGCCGTCCGCTTCTCGGATTCGTCTACGGCCTGTCGTTCTTCGGCCTCCCGCACCACCGTCTCCGTTCCGCCCGCATCCTCCTCTCCGTCCTGCGGGTGGCGCACGGCAGGAAGCACGAACTCCCCGCGATCGATCGTGCTCTCATCCGAGCCAGCGAGGCGGTTGCGTATCGCCTCCTCGGCCGTACTCGTCTCGGGATCCGCTCCGCGCGAGCGGCCGTGCGCGCGCTCGATGGCCTGAGCGACGACCAGCGCGCGGAGGTCGGCGACATCCCACGGATCTACAGCCAGATCGGGACGTCGTTCTACTACGCGGGAAACGTCGAGGAGGCGCTCGGAACGCTGGCGAAGGGCTATGCCGAAGCGGCGCCGGAACACCCGCACAACGGGTTCGGGAACATCTCGATGCTGGCCGGCATCCACGCCCTACGCGGCGACATGGGCTCGGCCGCCCGATACGCCGAGCTCGCGCGCGACGACCACTGGACGGATGTCCAGAGATCGATGTACTCGGGCACCTTCTACCGCCTGGCTGAAGCGTTGATCGCCCTCGAACGATTCGACACCGCCACGGCGCGCGAGCATCTGGCGAGCATGGTCCACGACCGCGACACGATCGAGTTCTGGGTCGAGATCGCGATCGTCGAGGCCTGGACGGAGCTCGTCGACGGGCGACCGGGGGAAGCGATCGCCCGACTCGACGCGTTGGTCGCGAGGCGCGGCGCCGAGGGACGATCCGTCGATGCGCGGCGTCGGCTCGCCGGTATCCGCGGCGTGATCCATCTCGCCCTCGGCGACCCCCACGCCGCCTCGGTCGCCCTCCGCCGCGATCTGGGCCTCGGCGCCGACGCGCACGTGCAGCGCGCGCGTGTGGCTCTGGTCCTCGGGCGCATCGACACGGTTCTCAGCGAATCCCGGCGCGCCGTCGTCGCAGGGCTCTCCGCCCGCTCGGAAGCGGAGCGGCTGACCATCGAACTGGCTGCTCTTCTCCGCGCCGCGCCGTCGACCAGGACCGCGGGGCTCGCGCGCCAGCTCGCCGCCGTCCTGGAGCACAGCGGTCAACGTCTGGCACTCGTGCTGATCCCGTCCTCCGACCTGGAACGGGTCAGACGGGCGCTCGCAGACGTCGGTCGCGACGACATCGCTCAGAACATTCCGGCGCGGTCTCTCCTGCTCCACTGGGAGGACGAGGCGAGCCTGACCGAGCGGGAAGCCGTCGTGCTCGGCGAGCTCGTGCACACGTCATCGATCAAAGCCGTGGCGTCGGCCCTCTTCGTCTCGTCGAACACCGTCAAGTCCCAGGTCCGAAGCATCTACCGCAAGCTCGGAGTGACCAACAGGGAAGATGCGATCGCCGTCGCGCGAGGTCGCGGCCTGCTGTGAGACCGCGATCCCGACAACTCAGCCCACAGGGCGGCAGAACGAGCTGGATCCGTCATAGCGCGAGCACCAGCACTCGGGATCGCGACCTCACCTCCGACGATGGAGGCGGTCGCCGGTTCGTCGCGCGCCCTCAACGTCCGAGACGCTCGGCGCAGGCGACGCAGTGCTCGGCGAACGGGCGCACCTCGAGACGACCGGCGGGGATCGGCCGGCCGCACGAGGCGCAGATGCCGTAGGTGCCGGCGTCCAGGCGGGCGAGTGCATCGTCGACCTGCTGCAGCTTCGCGGCCGCGGCATCGGCGAGCCCGTGGAGGCGGGACCACTCGGACGACAGCGTCACGCCCTCCGGGTCGTGCTCGTCATCGTCGTTCGAGCCCTCCCGGTCGCGCAGGAGTTCCCGGAGCGCGGCGTCGGTCTCAGCGACCTGGGTCGCTGCCGCGGCGCGGAGCTCCTCGAGCAGCGCGCGGGGATCGGGAGCCATGCGGCTCACTCTAGGCCCGCCGTGTTCGGTCGGGCCGGCGGTGCTCACGGCCCGACGGTGGGCTTCCCGTCGACGAGGGTGAGCAGCACGCGAGCCCCGAGGAGCTCTTCGGGCGAGGCCGCCAGCGGATCGCGATCGACCACGACGAGATCCGCGGGCGCACCGGGGACGAGTCGTCCTCCGTCCGACGCGACCGCGCGATGCGCATGCGACGTGTACCCCTCGAGCGCCTCGACGGCGGTGAGCGCCTGTTCCGGGCCGACGGGCGCGGAGCCGGCCATGGCGACGGATCGACGCCCCTGGGCGTCCGCCAGGATCTCCCACGGGTCGAACGCCGCGACCGGCCAGTCCGACCCGAGGGCGAGCACCGCACCGCTGCGGCGCACGTCGGCGGTGCGCCAGGCGCGTGCGGCGCGCTCGGTGCCGAGGCGTCGCGACCAGTCGTCGGAGCCGTCTCTGCGCACATGGTGCGTGCAGTGCGTCGGCTGCATGCTCGCAACGATGCCGTTCGCGCCGATCATCGCGATGACGTCGTCTTCGACCGATTCGATGTGCTCGATGCGGTGCGGCACGCCGCCCTTCGGCAGAGCCGCGAGCGTCTCCGCGACGAAGCGGATCCCCTGCTCGCCGATCGCGTGCGTCGCGGTGGGCACACCGGCGTCGTCGAACTGTCGCACCCGCTCCGCGTAGTCCTCGGCGGGCGTCCACGTCGAGGACAGACCCTCGCCCTCGGCGTCGGGACGCGAAAGCCAGGCGGTGCCGCCCTCGACGGTGCCGTCGATGAAGAACTTCACGCCTTCGACCCTGTACCGCCGGCCGCCGCGCCCCTGCATTCCGACGAGCGCGGCGACCTCTGCGTCCGTCGTCTCGGGCGTAACCCAGGGAGAGATCCGCAGCCGCACGGGCAGGTCGCCGGACGCCTCGATCGCAGCGAGCAGGTCGAGCGCGTCGTCGTCCTGCAGGTCCATGACGTGCGCCGCCGTGATGCCGACCGCGGCCATGTCGGACAGCAGGCGATGGAGCTGCGCGACCCGGTCGTCGAATCCCAGGACGGGCAGGGTCCGCTCGACGATCTCCATGGTCGGGAACTCGATCAGGTGCCCGGTGAGGCGGCCGTCCTCGTCGCCGACCGCCCCGGATCCGTCCGGATGCGTCACCGGAGCATCGATTCCCGCGCGGGCCAGGGCAGATGCCGAGGCGATGCCCGAATGCGCGTCGAACATCTTGATGTAGGCCGGGCGGTCGCTCCCGAGCACCTCGTGCAGCGCGGCGTTGCCGATCGGGCGTCCTTCGAACGCGGTCGGATCGAGGCCCCAGGCGAGGAACCACTCGTCGCCGGCCTGCTCGTCGCGCCCTCGCTCGAGGGCCGCGACGAGCTCGGCATAGGTGTGCACGCCCGTCAACGACAGCCCGCGGACGATCCCGAGGCTGTAGATCGGGTGGCTGTGCGCGTCGACGAGGCCGGGGATGATCGTCGCGCTCGCGTGGGTGATGAGCTCCGTGGCCGCTTCCGCGAGCGGGAGGATCTCGGCTCTGGGCCCGACGGCGGTGATGCGCCCGTCGGTGATCGCGACGGCGTCCGCCCCCTCTGCGGTCTCCGGTGCGAGCGAGTGCACGCGTGCTGCGATGACGATCGTGTCGACCAATGTCACTCCTTCAGATCGAGGGTCGGGGTGGGGCGGCGGAAGAACCGCGTGACGATGAGGAGCAGCACGAAGCCGATCGCCAGCCAGGACAGGCCGACGACGAAGGTCATGCCGGAGAGGTTCGTCCACAGCCAGACCGTGAGCGCGAAGCCGATGCCGGGCAGGATGAGGTTGCGAACCGCGTTCCATCCGCTGCGCTCGCCGCGATCGACGAAGTAGTGCTTGATCGTCGCCAGGTTCACGCAGGAGAACGCGATGAGGGCGCCGAAGCTGATCATGTTCGACACAGTGAGCAGATCGGCGAACAGTGCGTAGAGCGAGACGACCGAGACGATGAGGATCGGGATCACCGGGGTGCCGAAGCGCTTGTTCAGGTGGCCGAAGACGGCGCGGGGAAGCACCCCGTCGCGACCCATCGCGAACAGGATGCGGGCCACGGAGGCCTGCGAGGTGAGGGCGGATCCGATGCTGCCGGCGATGAAGCCCGCGATGAACAGGGTGGACAGCCACTGCTGACCGAGCGAGGCGACCACCTCGATGCTCGCGGTGTCGGCGGAGGTGAAGCGGTTCGACGGGTAGGCGATCTGGGCGACGTAGGTGAGCAGGATGAACAGCAGCCCCGCGGCGATGGTGACGATCATGATGGCCCTGGGCACCGTGCGCCGGGAGTCCTTCGCCTCCTCGGCGAGGGTCGAGACCGAGTCGAAGCCGAGGAAGGACAGGCACAGGATCGCCGCGCCCTGGAACAGGGGAAGGACGCTGCCGACGGTACCGTCTCCGGTGAACGGCGTGAGCGGGTCGACACCGTGACCGGATGCCGCGCCGACGGAGAGCGCGATGAACGCGACGATGAACACGGCCTGCACGGCGATGATCACGAAGTTCGCGCGGGCGACGGACACGATTCCGACGATGTTGAGCACGGTCACGATCGCGATGGCGGCGACGATCCAGACCCAGGTGGGCACCCCGGGGAAGCTGCTGCCCATGTAGAGGCCGATGATGAGGTAGTTGATCATCGGCAGGAACAGGTAGTCGAGCAGCAGCGCCCAGCCGGCGAGGAAGCCGAGGGCGCCGCCGAACGACTGCTGGGTGTAGACGTAGGCGGATCCGGAGTACGGATAGGCGACCGACATCCGCGCGTACGACCGCGCCGTGAACACCATCGCGACGAGCGTGATGATGTAGGTCGCGGCGACGCGTCCGCCGGTGAGCTGGGTGACGATCCCGTACGTGGTGAACGCCGTCAACGGCACCATGTAGACGAGGCCGAACAGGACGAGCGAGGGCACTCCGAGCACCCGTTTGAAGCGGCCCTCCGTGACTTGAGCCGTGAGCTCGGTCGGTGAGGCCAGGGTTTCGTCGGGCGTTGACATAGGGGCTCCTGAAGAGCGACACGACATCGCCGTCGGCCGCAGAGGTCAGTGGATCAAGGTGCTAGAAGAGTAGCAATATCGATAAAGCAAAACAAGGGGATCTTCGGGAATCAGGCCCGGCGGACCTGTCGGCGCCTGTCAGGCGGACCCGCGGGTGGAGTCGCGGTAGTGCACGGTGATCGGCACGACATCGCGGCGCGGCGCGGCTTCGGCGGCGCCGTCGGAGTCGAGCACGTCGAGGGCGGCGAGGGCGCAGCGCCGTCCGAACTCGCGGGGGTGCAGGTCGATCGCGGTGATGGAGGGCCGGGTGAGGGAGAGCACCTCGGTGTCGACCAGGGCAGCGACGAGCAGGTCCTCGCCGACCGTCCGGCCGAGCTGCTGCGCGCTGGTGACGACGCTGAGCACGGTGCCGTCGGAGACTGTCACGATCGCGTCGACCGGATCCTCGTCGTCCGCCGCGACGAGCTGAGAGACGGCCGCGTGGATGACCTCCGGCGGGGCGGGGTGCTCGAGCTCGGTGATGCGGGGACGGATGCCGTGGTCGGCGCACCAGTCCACGAAGGCATCGCGCACCGTGAGGGCCCAGTAGCCGCGCAGCTCGGGGAAGAGCATCGCCGGACGGCGCATGCCGCGTTCGAGGAGGTGATCCATGAGCTCGCGCACCGCGGGCGCGTGCTCGCTGGTGACCCAGGCGCGGGGCTCCGGGAGGCCGTCGGGCGTCGGCTCGCCGGTGATCACGGGCAGGCGCCCGGCGAGCAGCGTGTGCACTGCAGGGTCGTTGAGATCGGGGTCGAGCAGGATCACCGCATCGGCGACGAGCTGATCGGCGCGGTCGGCGTTCTGCTCGGTGGGCAGCATGATGACCGTCATGCCGGCGCGGTTCGCCTCCTCGACGATGCCGAAGGTCGCCTCCATGTAGTACGACATCGTGGTGCTGTCCGGCGGCAGGCGCAACGCGAGCATTCCGGTCCGCGACCCCTTGAGGTGGCGGGCGACGGTGTTGGGCCGGTAGCCGAGCTCGTCGGCGACCTCGTGCACACGGCGGCGCATGTCCTCCGACACGCGGCCGCGCCCCGTGATCGCGAACGACGCCGTCGAACGGGAGACACCGAGGCGATCGGCGATGTCCTGCAGTGTCACCGCACGCTCGGGTCGCATGCTCTCGAACCTACCCCGTGCGGGAGGAGCGGCTGTCCCGCCCCCGCCTCCGCAGGCGCCGAACCGCCGGATCCGCTACTCGAGCCACTCCGTGACGAAGCGGTCGTTGGCGTGCACGTGCGTGGCCTCATAGGTGCCGCCGTCGAGCACTTCGAAGCGGTGCGCGACCAGCGCGGGAACGACGAGGATCTGCCCGCCCCCGCCGACGACCTGCTCATCGCCGACGGTGAACAGTGCGCGGCCGCGGTGGATGACGAACGTCTCGACATAGGGGTGCCGGTGCAGTCGCGGGCCGGATCCGGGGGTCGAGGCGTATTCGCGGATGATGCTCACCGGGGATCCGATGAGATACCCTTCGACGCTCGCGTCGAGGGCGACGTCGATGGGCTGGGTGGTCATGGCGCCTCCGTTCCCTGCCCGAGGGTACGCCGCAGGGCGACCGAGGTGAACCCCGGCACCCTGCAGAACCAGCCGAGCCTCGTTGCAGAACTGCGCGCGAGGCGGTCCCCGAGGGGTTGCGCGGCCGCCGGTGTCAGCCCAGCAGCACCGCGAGCACGGTGGAGCCGCCGCCCACCAGGATGAGAGCGACGATCACCACCCATGCCGTGATGCGGATCCGGCGCTGCCGCCGGTCGCTGTAGATCGAGAGGTCCTCGGTCTCCTCGGGGGTGCTGTTCATGAGCGTCCTCCCGGGCCCTCAGGCCCCGACGGGCTCCGCGACGGTCGGGCCGAACGCCGCCGGCAGGGTCGCCTGGGCGGTCGCGCGCAGCTCGTCGACGGAGACGGTGAAGACGTCCTGCACCTCGAGCTGCGGGGCGCTGTCGGTCACGCCGATGCGGAGCACGGGGTAGCCGCGGCCTTCGCACAGACCCTGGAACTTCACGTCGTCCTCTCGGGGCACCGTCACGATCACGCGGCCGGCCGACTCGGAGAACAGCGCCGTCGCGGCGTCCACGCCGTCGCGCTCCATGAGCTCGGTCAGCCACACGCGGGCGCCCACGCCGAAGCGCATGACGCCCTCGGCGAGGGCCTGGCCGAGGCCGCCCTCGCTCAGGTCGTGCGCCGAGGAGATCAGCCACTCGTCGCGCGCGGCGGCGATCAGGCCGGCCAGGCGCTTCTCGCCGGCGAGGTCGACCTTGGGCGGCAGGCCGCCGAGGTGGTCGTGGATGACGTCGGCCCAGGCGGATCCGGAAAGCTCGGTCGCGGTGGTGCCGAGCAGGTAGATGTTCTGGCCCTCGTCCTGCCAGCCCGAGGGGATCCGGCGGGAGACGTCGTCGATGATGCCGAGCACGCCGACCAGCGGGGTCGGGTGGATCGGCACGTCGCCGGTCTGGTTGTAGAAGGAGACGTTGCCGCCCGTGACCGGGGTGCCGAGCTCGAAGCAGCCGTCGGCGAGGCCGTCGACCGTCTGGCCGAACTGCCACATGACCTCGGGGTTCTCCGGGGATCCGAAGTTCAGGCAGTCGGTGATCGCCGTGGGCTCCGCGCCGGTGACGGCGACGTTGCGGTACGCCTCGGCGAGGGCGAGCTGCGCGCCCGCGTACGGGTCGAGCTGGCTGTAGCGGCCGTTCGCGTCGGTCGCGATCGAGAAGCCGAGGCCCGACTCCTCATCGACGCGGATCATGCCGGCGTCGTCGGGGAAGGCGAGGGCGGTGTTGCCGAGCACGTAGTAGTCGTACTGGTTGGTGATCCAGCGGGTGTCGGCGAGGTTCGGGCTCTCCAGCAGCGCCAGGAACTGCTGCTTGAGGGCCTCGGGGTCGTTGTCGCGGGGGAGCAGCTCCGCGGCGTCCGCCTGCAGGGCGTCGATCCAGGTGGGGTACGCGACCGGGCGGTCGTAGACCGGGCCGTCGACGGCGACGGTGGACGGATCCAAGTCGACGATGCGCTCGCCCTGCCAGTCGATGATGAGGCGGCCGTCGCCGGTGACCTCGCCGAGGACCGAGGTCTCGACGTCCCACTTCTTCACAACGGTGAGGAAGGCGTCGAGCTTCTCGGGCGCGACGATCGCCATCATGCGCTCCTGCGACTCCGACATGAGGATCTCCTCAGCGGTCAGGGTGGGGTCGCGCAGCAGCACGTTGTCGAGCGACACGTGCATGCCGCTGTTGCCGTTGGCGGCCAGCTCGCTCGTGGCGCAGGAGATGCCGGCGGCACCGAGGTCCTGGATCGCCTCGACGAGCTCGTCGCGGTAGAGCTCGAGGCAGCACTCGATGAGCACCTTCTCGGCGAACGGGTCGCCGACCTGCACCGCGGGGCGCTTGGTCGGGCCGGTCGAGTCGAAGGAGTCGGAGGCCAGGATCGACGCGCCGCCGATGCCGTCGCCGCCGGTGCGGGCGCCGAAGAGCACGACCTTGTTGCCGACGCCGGTGGCGTTCGCGAGCTTGAGGTCCTCGTGGCGCAGCACGCCCACCGCGAGCGCGTTCACGAGCGGGTTGGCCTGGTAGACGGCGTCGAACACCGTCTCGCCGCCGATGTTCGGAAGTCCCAGGCAGTTGCCGTAGAAGCTGATGCCGGCGGTGACGCCGTGCACGACGCGGGCCGTGTCGGGGTCGTCGATCGCGCCGAAGCGCAGCGCGTCCATCACGGCGACCGGGCGGGCGCCCATCGAGATGATGTCGCGGACGATGCCGCCGACGCCGGTCGCGGCGCCCTGGAACGGCTCGATGAACGAGGGGTGGTTGTGCGACTCGGCCTTGAACGTGACGGCCCAGCCCTCGCCGACGTCGATGACGCCCGCGTTCTGGCCCATGCCCACCATGAGGCGCTTCTTCATCTCGTCCGAGACCTTCTGGCCGAACCGGCGCAGGTAGTTCTTGGAGGACTTGTAGGAGCAGTGCTCGCTCCACATCACCGAGTACATCGCCAGCTCGCCCGACGTGGGGCGGCGGCCGAGGATCTCGCGGATCCGCGCGTACTCGTCGTCCTTGAGGCCGAGCGCCGCGTACGGCTGCTCCTTCTCCGGCGTCGCTTCTGCGTTCGCGACCGAGTCGGGGACGTGGTCGGTGGGGGTGTTCGGAGAGGTCACGCGGGCTCCTGGAGCGAGGGGAGGCGGGGCAGGGTCCAGTCTACCGGCGGTCGACGGCCCGGATCCGCGCCTGGTTCCGAGGCGCTGTCGTCACGATCAGCACACGTCGTCACGATCAGCACACGGATCCGGCCGGAAGGTGTGGTGATCGTCGCATGGTGTGCAGATCGTCACCTGATCGGTGCATCCCCGCCTGCGCCGTTTTCAGCCCACCCATAGAATCGACGGTGGGGCGCAGCGTTGCCGGACACCGTGTCGCCATCGGGGCGACCGTGCGACGGAGCGCAGGAAGCAGGACTCGCATGAGTGTGAAGTACGACCAGGGCGTGCCGGATCCGGCCACGCGGACCCTCGACTCCGTCACGGGCATCAGCAAGAAGGGTCTGCCGACCGGCACCGTGGGCGTGCTGGGCGCCCTGGTGATCGGGATCTCGACCTGTGCGCCGGCGTACACGCTGACCGCCGCGGTGGGACCCGCCGCGAGCGAGGTCGGCTACCAGACCCCCGCGATCTTCCTCATGGGCTTCATCCCGATGCTGCTCGTGGCGCTCGGCTACCGCGCGCTGAACTCGGCGATGCCCGACTCGGGCACGTCGTTCACCTGGGCCACCCGCGCCTTCGGACCGTGGATCGGGTGGATGGCCGGCTGGGGCCTGATCGCGGCGACCGTGCTGGTGCTGTCGAACCTCGCCGGCATCGCCGTCGAGTTCCTGTTCCAGTCGATCAGCATCGTCGTCGGCGACCCGTCGATCGCGGACCTCGCCGCGAACAAGTTCATCAACATCGCGGTGTGCCTGGCGTTCATGGCGCTCGCGACGCTGATCTCCTACCGCGGCATGACCTCGACGAAGATCTTCCAGTACATCACCGTGATCTTCCAGATGGCGGTCATGGTGTGGTTCGTGGTCGCGATGTTCGTCGGCGCGGGGAATCCGGCCAACACCCAGGCGAAGATGCCCGAGCTGAGCTGGTTCAACCCGTTCGAGGTGTCGAGCTTCAGCGCGTTCGCCGCCGGCATCGCGGTGTCGATCTTCGTGTACTGGGGCTGGGACACGGTGCTCACCATGGGTGAGGAGACCAAGCCGTCGAAGGGACGCCTCTCGACCGAGAGCAAGGCCGCGATGATCCTCGTGGCGATCCTGGTCGTGCTCTACGCCGGCACGGCGACCGCCACCGTCGCGTTCGCCGGTCTCGGCGACGGCCCGACCGGGCTGGGCAATCCCGACATCATCGAGAACGTGTTCGCGGCGCTCGCGCACCCGGTCATGGGACCGGCCGCGATCCTGCTCTCGCTCGCGATCCTGGTCAGCGCGATGGCGTCGATCAACTCGACGGCGATCTCGCCCGCGCGCACCCTGCTCGCGATGTCGCACTATGGGGCGCTGCCCGCGTCGCTGAAGAAGGTGCACCCGAAGTACAAGTCGCCGCACGTGGCGCTGCTGCTCTCGTCGATCGTCGCCTCCGTGTTCTACGCCGTCATGCGCTTCATCAGCGAGGACGTGCTGTGGGACACGATCACGGCCCTCGGCATGATGGTGTGCTTCTACTACGGCGTCACGGCGCTCGCGAGCCCCTGGTACTTCCGCAAGGCGGCGATCCGCGAGGGCTTCGGCTCGATCATGATGAAGATCGTGCTGCCCGGCCTCGGCGGGATCCTGCTGCTGATCGTGTTCGTCAAGACGACCATCGACGCGATGGATCCGAACGCCGGATCCGGCAGCAACATCGGTGGGGTCGGCTTGGTCGGCATCATCGGCGTCACCGTGCTGGGTCTCGGCGTGATCCTCATGTTCGTCCAGGCGAGGGTCGCCCCCGACTTCTTCCGCGGTAAGCGCCTCACGCGTACCGACGCCACGAACGACACCTCGGCACTGCAGGTCTTCGACGACGGTCTCGGCAGCTGACGGTCGCCGACTCGTTCCCGAGTGACGATCAGCACACGTTGTCACGATCAGCACGCGGATCCGGCTGAATCGTGTGCCGATCGTCACACGGTGTGCCGATCGTGACGTCGCTTCGGTCGCCCTGACGGCGACACCCACACCCGCGCCCGCGGATCGGCGATCGCACAGCGCTCCCGGATCCTCGCGCGTCAGAGGTCGAGCGTGGCCTCGTCGGGGAGCAGGATCCCTCCGGAGGTGTTGGCGGAGTTCGCGTAGGCCTGGACGCGTCGCGGGTCGATCTCGGGCGGCGTCGGGTCGGTGAACTCGAACCGCAGCGGGATGGAGGGGTGCAGCCAGATCGTGGAGCGCCCGAGGGGCTGGTCGCCTTCGTGGCGCCAGGACAGGGTGAAGCTCTCGTTGCGGCGGAGCTTCGTCGCGATCACGATCTTCAGGTGGGCGAGGGCGACGTCTTCGATCTCGATCGGGTGCTCGGAGCCGCCGTAGTAGAGGATTGCCATGCTCCGGACGCTACGCCTTTCGATCGGATCCTGCGGGTGACGCGGAACACCTGCGTGGATCCGCTCGTCATCGGCGGCGAGGATCCGGGCCGGTTGCTGTCCGGCCCGGATCCTCGGGGTTCCGCGGCTTGGCGGGGTCCTGAAGCCCAGGAGCCCGCATGTGCCGGGAACCTTCCTCCTGCGTCCATCTCCCGGTGACGAGCACGACCGTAGCGGCGTTCTGTCGCGGCGCGGAGGGGGTTGACCGGTTGCGGCGTTCGGGCTACGACGTCGAGCGAAGGGTGATCGCGGCTGGGAGCGCGCCGACATCCGTGTGCGAGAATCCAAGCCCGCCGCCCATCTCGGGCCGCATCGCTGGGGAGGAACCGTGGGGATCACCGCAGGAGCACTCGTCGCCGTCTTCGTCGCGTTGTTCGTCGTGCTGGTGGTGCGCCGCCGGAAGTAGTCGTCTCGGTGCCTGACCGCCCTCGGGCTCCTGCCCGCCGCAGGCGAGTGCCGCGCTACTGCACCGACCACCCGCCGTCGGAGGCGAGGATCGCGCCGTTGATGTTCACGGCGTCGTCCGAGAGCAGGAACGTGATCGAGGCGGCGAGATGCTCGGCGGTCGCGACAGTGGGGATCGCCTGCTGGAATGGCGCGAGCCGGCCGGATCCGTATTCGGACATGTGCGGAGGCATCGGGATCCCGGTCGCGACGCCGCCGGGTGCGACGGAGTTCACGCGGATCCCCTTGGGGCCGTACATGAAGGCCGCCGACTTGGTGACGCCGATGATGCCGTGCTTGCTGGCGGTGTAGGCGTTGCCCGACGCGTTGCCGCGCAGGCCCGCCTCGCTCGACACGTTGAGGATGGATCCGCGTCCGGCCGCCTCCATGAGCGGCAGCACCGCACGCATGAGCTTGAACGGCGCGGTGAGGTTGATCGCGATCACGCGGTCCCAGACGGCGTCGGGCGTCTCGCCGGCGGGGGAGAAGTCGTCGTTGATGCCGGCGACGTTGGCGAGGCCATCGATGCGGTCACCCGCTGCGGCGACGACACGGTCGATCGCGTCCTGCTGGGTCAGGTCGCCGGCCACGGTCACGATGCCGGGCAGTTCCGTGCTCAGGGCGTCGAGCTTGTCCGCGGCGATGTCGCAGGCGATGACGCGGCCACCCTCACGCGCGATGCGGGAGGCCGTGGCCCTGCCGATGCCCGAGGCGGCGCCAGTGACGATCACGGTCTTGCCGGCGAAGCGGCCGGGGGTCGTCTGCTCGGTCCAGCCGCTCGGAGCGACGTCCTCGAGGAGCTCGCCGCCGTTCGCCGCGCGGACGAGGTCGTCGACCACGGACTGCGGCATGGCGCCCTGGCTCATCACGACGAGCTGCTGCAGGGGCAGTCCGAGCACAGGGGTGAGCGAGTCGGCGCTCGCTCCGGACTGCGCCAGCAGCCCGCGGATCAGGTCGCCGCCGGTCGGGTCGGCCAGCCAGTCGCCGATGGAGGAATTCGCGGTCAGGGCCATGGGTGTCTCCTTCGTTCGCTCGTGGATCCGATCCGTCGCGCCGCTCCCCTTCTGGGTCGCGATCGAGTTTCGCAACGGTGCGTCCACTTATTGCTGAGCGTACACCTCGCTACTCTCGAAGGGTGCCCCGTCCGCGCAGTGAGAACGCCCGCCAGTCGGTGCTGGCCGCGATGCGAGGCGCGCTCGCCGCAGACGGCTACGCCGCCGTGACCATCGAGGGCCTCGCCACCGAGGCCGGCGTCTCGAAGCAGACGATCTACCGCTGGTGGCCGTCGAAGGCGGCGATCCTCGGCGAGGCACTGCTCGCGGGGGCGCTTCCGGGAGCCGACGTCGCGCTACCTTTCTCCGGCGATCTGGCAGCGGATCTGCGGGCCTGGTTCGCAACAGCGGGGGAGCACCTGTCCCGCGCGGAGAACGTCGAGCTCGCCCGTGCGCTCATCGCGGTGACCGCCACGGATCCGGCGCTGGGCGAGGCCCTGAACCACCGTTTCGCGGATCCGATCGTGTCGTGGATCGTCGCCCGCATCGCCCGCGCCCAGGAGGACGGTTCGGTGCGCGCCGACGCGGATCCGACCGCCGTCGCGGACCAGTTCGTCGCGGCGTCGTCGTATGCGGCGCTGCTCGGCCGGCCCCTCACGGCGGAACGCGTCGACGGGCTCGTGGACCTCGTGATGCAGGGGATCGCGGCGCCGCCCCGAGGTCGTTGACCGAGCGACGGAACGTAGCGCCGGGCCCACCCCGGCGGTCCGGTGCTGGCTGGCCTTTTGGGGGCTTCCCCCCACCCCTTTGGGTCGGATGTGAGGTGCCGTGCCGGTCGGTTAGCGGATGCCCGTGATGAAGTCCTGCCGGATGGTGCCGTAGGTGTTCGTCATGGCGTGGTCGATGGTGGCCTGGTCGATGTCGACCTTTGGGGTCGTTGAGCGAGCGAAGCGAGACGAAACGCGGCACGCTGCCCGGAGGTGTGCCTGTGGATAACTCCCCCGGCGGCGCTCCGGATCCGGTTACGGTGTGGGAGTGAAACCTCGACGCAGTGCTCTCATGGCAACGGCCGGTCGTGCCGGCCGCCTCATGGAGCCGCTGCGAGCGGGCATCGCCGTGGTGCTCGTCGCCGCCGCAGTAGGTCTGGTCGGCTGCACCCCCGGCCCTGGTCCCAAGCCCACCCCGACCCCGCTGTTCACGAGCGAGGCGGAGGCATTCAAGGCCGCGGAACAGGTGTACCGGGACTATGTGGATGCAGCGAATGCAAACCGAAACGGCATCGAGACGCCAGACTCGGCAAAGTTCTTGATTGGTGGCGCGCTGGAGTCGTCAATAGATTCCGCGCGGGAGCTTCATAAACAGGGCCTTACATTGTCAGGAGACATCAAGCTCATTTGGTTCTCAGGCGTTGGGTATGACTCCGCCTCTTCGAAGGTGGAAGCAAACGCCTGCGTGGATGTCTCTGGCACTCGCGTCAAAGACTCGAGCGGCTCGGATGTTACACCGGCAAGCCGGCCGCTGACGGTTCCGTTGAACCTGCAGTTCGATCGTTCTGCGGATGGGATGCTCGCTGTCTCCAGCTCAATGTCAGGGAAGTCTCAATGCGAAGCGCGGTAGGACGAAAGGCGCCGGGCGTTCTCGTGGCGGTCATTTTGTCCTTATTCCCCTTGGGGACTGCCAGAGCCGGTGCGCAGTCTGCGCCTGAATGCGACGAGGCGAGACAGATCTTGGGTTTGTGTGGGGACAATACGGGTGACGGAATCACCTTGACGGGCAGCGAGACCAACAATGTGGGAGGTCCAGGCGGCAGCAGCCCCGGTGACCCGGGCACCCCAGGTGACGCCGGCACCGCAGAACCGTCCCCATATGAAATCTGCGCCGCAACCCCCGGGCCGCCCAGTGCCTTCTGCCGCACTCTCGCACCCCTGGGTGTCGCAAACGGGCAACCGTCTCCCACCGTCCCCGGCTGGAGCGTCACGGTCTCAGACTTGGCGCGCTTCGTCCCGTCCACAGCGACCGTCACCGGCGAGCCCGACAACGTCGCGGTCGTCGGACTCCCGGCGAACTTCCTGAGCAGCGCCAAGACCGAGACGATCCCAGGCACGATCCTCGGCCGGGCGCTCACCATCCGATTCACGCCGGTGAACTACGCGTTCGACTACGGCGACGGTGAGCAGCGCACGAGCACCACGCCGGGCACGGCCTGGGACGCGAGCGGGCAGGCGCAGTTCACGCCCACCGACACGAGCCACGTCTATAAGCAGCCCGGCGCCTACACGGTGACCGTCACCGTCACCTATGCCGCCGGCATCGATCTCGGCACCGGCTGGATCCCGATCAACGGCACGCTGAACGGCCCGCCCGCGAGCCAGCAGATCCGCGTCGTCAAGGCGCATACGGCCCTGGTTCAGGGCACCTGCCTGGAACGTCCCAAGGCCCCCGGCTGCTGACCCGATACAGAGCCGAAGCCGGCCGCCTCAGGCCTACGCCCCGCGGCGCTCCCGGATCCGCGGTCCCTCCGCGGTCCCGGTGTGGGCAGACAGCGTTCCGTGCGCGGGCATCCGGAAGTTCAGCGGCACCGAGCTGCGGAACTCCGCGGCGAAGCGACCTGTGCCGTGCAGGTCGGCGCCGAGTTCGCGCACCGTCGTGACGAGCTGCGTGAGCTGGTGCGATGAGGGGCCGGCCGGGCCGCCCGTCTGCGCGTCGAGGAGCGCCTTCTGGATCGTGCGGACGGATGCGATCCGCGTGGGCTGCGCCTTCGCGGTCTCGTCGAGCCCTCCGGTCCATACGCGCGCGTCGGGGTGCGAGTAGAACACGCAGGTCTGCAGGTAGGGCGCGGATCCGTGCCGTGCAGAGAGGTGCTGATAGAAGCGACGGGCCTGACGGCGCACCTGAGAGGCAGGGGATTCCGAGCCGAGCAGCGTGCGCACGTCGAGACGCTCCCCGCCGTCTCGCGAGACGGCGATCGCGAACGACGGCGGCAGCGCGCTCTCGTCGAACAGCACCCCCAGTGCGCCCGCGAGCGTCGACGGCTTCTTGCCGTCGAGGATGAGGCCCTTCCAGTTCTTGCTGTCGACCAGCACGACGGCCTTCTCGGTGATCACCAGGTGATCGAGCTGCGCGCAGTAGGGCGCGATGGATCCTTCGTCATGCGGCGAGAAGACGATGTTCGTCGCGACGATCGCGTCGAGCCTGGCCACCTCGCATGCGTCGACGAGAACTTCGCGCGACGCGAGCTCCCACCGCAGTCCGCGACCTGCGAGCAGACGGGACCCCTCCTCGTTCGCGATTGCCGCGTCGCGCTCGGCGATGAGCGATCGCACCTGCTCTTCGTGCGCATCGAGGCGTTGCTTGATCTCGGTGTCATGCCGCGTGGTCAGGGTGGCGAGCGTCTCGCTGTGCGTGCTCTGCAGCTCGCGCGTCGCGCTGGCCTGGCGCTCGACGAGTGAGCTCTCCTCGTCGGCGAAGCGGCGCTGCAACTCGTCCCTCGTCCGGCGGTTGCGCCTGCTCAGCCCCCACGCCGTGAGCGCGAACGCGATCACCAGCACGGCGACGATGACGAGCAGGACCAGCGTGGAGATCTCCATCCGTCCAGCCAACCAGCGGCCGCGGACTTTCCCGGCGCGTCGCCGGCGCGTGGCGCGGACCGGATCCGCAACGTCTGGCTCGCATGCGCGCGCCGCGCGTTGGACGGATGTCTGTCAGTTGCCGAACACAGCCCGCAGCCGCTCCCGCAGACCGGGGTCGCACACGTAGACAAAGGTCCCGAGAATTCCGCGGGTAAGCAGCACGCCGTAGATGTTGCGGATGAAGGCGAGCAACTGCTCGTCGGAGAATCCGCCGGCGAAGGAACCGGTCTTCTCTTTGCCCTTCTTGTCGCGATAGTTCTCGCGGTCGGCGACGATTTGCCCAGTTGCCGGATCCAGCCGCAGATCGGGGCCGATGATCACGCCCGCGTAATTGAGGTCGTAACCCTGCACGGTGTGGATGGAACCCACCTGATCGATCGCGCCCGAGGAGTTGATCCAGTCCTTGTCGGTGACGTTCCAGAGCAGTCGCTCGTCGTCGATCTCGAAGTCGAAGTCGAAGTCGGCGAGACGCTTCTTGCCTTTGCGCTGCTTAGTGACCCAGTCCCAGGCGAACCCGGCCACGAGCCGGGCAAGCCCGTACCCTTTCTCGACGTCGCGGATCGCGGCTCTCATCTCGCTGAGATCGTCAAAGAAGCGCAGGTCGTAGTCGTCGAGGTCAGGGCGAACAGGATCCTCACCGCGCAGCGCCGCGCGCACGAACCCGACGTAGTCGGCACCCGCCTTCACTCGCATCTGTGTCATGAGATGGAAGTAGTGGTCGCCATCCTTCGCTGCTCGCATGATCTGCTGAAGCGTCTGCGGCGCGAGGTCGTGCGGCCGCACGCTCTGCAGTTCGTCGACGAGCAGGATTTGATGGCGACTACGGGTACGGATCCAGTCGAGTTGCGTGAACGACGGATCATCGCGACCGTAGAGCGCCTCATTGATGCGCGGGAACTTCTTGTTCTGCCCGCCGGACGCCTGGTTCGCGCGCTGCCCCAGTCGGTGGGCTTCGTCGACGAAGACGAGATCGAACTGCTCGGTGGACTCGGCGAACTGGAACGGGCTCAGGACGGTTTTCGGATCCAGGCCCGGCGTCTTGCGGAACACGCGCTGAACTGACGTGCGAAGGGACTGTTGAGGAATCACGAGCGCGATGTGCAGCCTCGCGAGCGGTTCGCGATGTCCTTCGAGGAAGTAGTCGGCGAAGAGCGAGTCCTGGTCGATATCATCCCCGGGCGTGTAGGCCGCGATATCGGCGAGCAGCTTCATCATGAAGATGGCGACGATCGTTTTGCCGGTGCCAGGACCGCCGTTCACCACGAGCGTCGATCCGCGCGAGGGCGCTTGAAGGTCTTCGATGAGGACTTTGAGGATGTTGTCGACCGCGATGTTCTGGTCCTGGTTGAGTGCCTTGAACGGTGACAGCTTGAACATGTCGCTGTTCTCGATCTCGGAGATGCTCTGCGCGAAGAGGCCCTCCTCGCGCAGATTCTCGAAGATCTTCGCGAACGACTCGCGATAGGCGGCGCGGTCGAAGTACTGCGCGTCCGCAGTGAGCCCGGCGTTGCTATTGAGCACCTCGTACTGCGCGTCACCAGAGAACCAACGGATCAGATGCGACTCGAGGTCGAGACACACCGACTTGTTGAAGCGCTCGTCGATGATGACGCGAACAGTGTCGAGGCGGGCGCTCTTCTTCGTGCCGGCGAGGTGCTGCACCATCCGCTGGTATGCGTTTACTGTTTCACCGACATAGAGTCCGGATTTCGGCTGCCGTCGGTTGCCGTCGATGACATAAACGACGGGCCAGTTGGAGAGGCGCGAGTCGCCCTGAGCCTGCTCGTCGACCGCGATACGCCGGAACGGCAAGTGCTCGATGCGGAAGCCTGTCATGGCTGATCCGGGACCGTCGGGTGGTCAGCGTTGGCGGCTTCGGCGGCCCACGCGGCGCCGGATCCGCCCTCGGCATCGGTGGACTCCGCGCCGGCTTTGTGTCCACCGCTCTCCTCGCGTTCGAATGCAAGCTGCGTGTACTTCGCCATGCGCCCCCGTGCCTGATCCGCTGGATACTTCGCCCGCGTCGACTCGAGCTTGCGCAGGACAATCTCGTCCAGATCGACGCCGATCCGGTTTGCCAGGTGGATGCAGTAAGTGACGACGTCAGCGAGCTCTTCTTCGACGCGCGTCTGGTCGAATTCACTGCCCCATTGGAAGCACTCGAGCAGCTCCCCGGATTCGATCGCGATGCTCTTGGCGAGGTTCTCCGGCGAGTGGAACTGGTCCCAGTCCCGCTCCTCGACGAATGCGCGGAGGGCGGCGAGGGTCGCAGGGGATGGCATGGGGCGAGGCTAGCGGATCAGGGCTTCGGCCGAGGAGCGTTCGCCACGAAGTAGTCGTAAAGGCTCGCCTCGATTGGCGATTCAACACCCAGCGTCATCGTCACGACGTTGAGGAGCGCGCCGCCCTCATCGGGCATCTGTGTCTGTCTCGCGGATGACGAATGTGCGCGGCCAAGGTAGTAGAAGTCACGGCCTTCGACGTCATCCTTCTTCGCGAAGAGGTGCAGTGGCACTGCGTTATCGACGATGGTTATCACTTCCGCGCTGCCGAGCGTTCGGCGGCTGCGGGTGAACCAGTGCATCTCGGATTCGTTGAGGAACTCGTCACCGTAGGCCGTGCTTGCCGACACATCCTCGTGCTTGTGATACGTAACGAAGATGGGGCACGTCGCCGACGTCGCGTCGACCTTGTAACCATTGATCGTGCCCTCCTCGTTGTTGTCCCAATTGAGAAGGCGGCAGACGTCTTTTCGGGAGTAGCGTTCCCCAACCTCCAGCCCGCTGGACCAGCGATAGCGGTGTCGTGCCAGATACAGTCCTGTCTCGATCACGTCTCGAATGTGGCGGGCGAACAACCCATCGCTCAGGAGCCTCTTGGCATCATCGCTGAGTGTTAAGCGCTCGTGATCGTCGCTTACTACGAGCGGAGGCCCGTACTGAGCGCGTTGTGGTGCAGTGAAGAACTCCTGCGTGAGTACTCGGCTAACGGACCGCAGTGTCCGACTCTCCAAGACGCAGCCGTTGCGTTCAAGAAGCTCCGCGAGGTCACGAGTGGAGAGCGTCGCATCACTCCGGAACAGCTCGTCCAGGACCAGCAACTCATGTGGTCGTTTGCCGTTGAGAAGCTCGCGGGACACGTACTTCAACGGACCGGACTGATCTTCCGTGGGCAATTGCGACTCCTGCCTCACAGCACAGAGCAAGTGCCAGAAACTATCCCTCGTTGTGGCAAGCACCACGGGATCAGCGCTGTCGAAACGTGCAAAGTCCATTAGTTTTGGTGTCTTGCCAAGTCTGTTGGCCATCTCAGAGATGGTCCGCTTGAGGTTCTGGATGCTGTCGAGCTTTGTGTCCGCAAGCGACGCAAAGATCCGCTCTTTCGAGATCTGATCGAAGTTCACACTGGACAGACCCGAGATTGCGCCTGCCTCCTGGGAATCGATCATGCTGCGACGGATCGAATCTTTGTTGAGCGAAGTGTTCCCGAAGAGGGCGATGGGGATCAGGTAGTTGTTTGCATAGTTGCCGATGAAGTCAATGACGATCAGGTGATCCTTGCCCGCCGTTTTGCGAAGCCCACGCCCAAGCTGTTGAGTGAACACGATGCTGGATTGCGTCTGCCGCAGCATCACCACCTGATTGACAGACGGGATGTCGATGCCCTCATTGAAGACGTCGACGGTCAAGACGTAGTCGAGTGAGCCTGCTTCAAGTTCGGCGACGACATCCTCACGTTCCGCGATGGTGTTGTCGCCGGTGAGAACCTTGGTCCGCAGCCGCTTTCCGTGAACCGTCCTCTCGTTGAGTAAGCGTGAGAGATCCCGAGCCTCGTCCTTGCGGCTGCAGAACATCAACCCTCGCACCGGAACTCCCGCGTGGCCGTACGTCGTGAGCGCTTCGACAACGTGGTTCGCGCGTTCAGGCGCTACGAGCAAGCTCAGTTGGGTGGCGTCGTTGACTACTTCGCCGTCGACTTCGAAGTCCGTCACGCCGAAATAGTGGAACGGTGCGAGCATGTCCTCCTCGAGAGCTCGCTGAAGTCGAATCTCATAGGGCACGTTGAAGTCGAAGAGCTCGAAGACGTTGAAGTCGTCGGTTCGCTCGGGAGTGGCTGTGACGCCGAGAAGGAACTTGGGTTTCAGATGTTCGATAAGGCGTCTATAGGACGGGGCTCCAGCGCGATGTACCTCATCGATCAGTACGTAGTCGAACTGGTCGGGGAGGATTGTCGCCAGGGCTTCGGGTCGAGAGATGGTGTTGATCATCCCGAAGACATAGCGTCGGTCCAGCTCCCGGCGACCACCAACGAACTTCCCGAAATCTGAATGCGGTGCGCCAAGGACACGTTGGAATTCTTCGATCGCGCGATCCAGGATCTGGTCACGATGGACGACAAAGAGCATCCGCTGCGGATCGAACGACTGCACATCGAGTGCGGAGAGGATCGTCTTGCCGGTGCCCGTCGCGGATACGATTACCGCTCGAGTCTCGCCGGCGACCCGGACCTTACGTATCTCTTCGAGAGCATCCAGCTGCATTTGGTTCGGCACGATGCTCGTAGTTGCGTTGCCGCCGGGGAGAACTAATGCTCCTCGAGCTGGAGCGACATAGGTGCGCTCGTATTCGTCAATCCACTCGCTCGTGAGTGGCTTCGCGTTGGCGAGCTGCACGGAGATAACTCGATCAAGCTGCTCAACGATGTCGCCTTCGGGGAGCGCAGAGAAGCGCAGATTCCACTCGTGGTTCTTGATCAGCGCCGACGCAGTGAGATTGGAGCTTCCGATGATGGCAGTGGTGCTGTCGTCACGGTGAGTGAACAGATACCCCTTGGCGTGAAACCCGCCCTGCGGAGGGTCCACCACGTAGACGTCGGTACGCGGCATGTTGAGGAGCTCGCGGAACGCGCTCGGAGAGTTGAAGCCGAGGTACGTCGACGTGATGAGCGTGCCGCGGCCCTCAAAGTCCAGGAGTGGTTGCTTGAGGAGTGAAACGGCACTGGCCTCCACGAAAGCGACCGAGAACGTGAAGCTCTTGGCGCGGCGAAGCTCACTTGAGATGGCCTTCACCATCGTGTTGCCGTCGGTGTTGGAGACCAGCAGAGGATGGAACAACTGCTCCGACGAGACGGTACGGTCCAGGAAACCGAAGGTGTTGTCGAGCGTGATCCTCGACGGGTCGGTCACTGGCGTCATGACTACGCTGTGTGATCGCGCATGATGCGCTCGACGGCAGGCACGTCTGCAGGAGCCCAGTCCACGCTCAGGAGATCCGGCACGGGGATCCAGCGAATCTCGGAGTGCTCAGTGAGCTTGGGCTCACCGTCAATGAGCGTTGCATAGAACGTAGTAAGCGTTACCACGCCGAAGTCGTACTCGTGTGCGGTCGTTTCGACATGGTCCCCGATGGATATCGTGCAGAGAAGCTCTTCGCGCATCTCGCGTGCCAGCGCGTCCTGGGGAGTCTCGCCGGGCTCGATCTTGCCGCCGGGGAACTCCCAAGACCCGGCGAGCGACATGAGCGGACTGCGCTGCGCTGAAAGTACCGTGCCGTTACGCATGACAACTGCGCCAACGACATTGATCTGCTTCTTCACGCGGTGCTCCCAGCACTTGGTTCCGGTTTCACGCAGCCTATCGAGACCGCGGACAGGTGGTGCCCATCGCTTCGGCAGTTCTGGCGACCTCGCAGATCTGACCCCGCTCCCGGGTCAAGCTCGTGAGCGGCGCGTGGCGTTTAGGGAACGCGTCAGCACCCCCTGTTCGACGAAACGCAGAGCAGTGCATCGCTATCGGTTGAGTGGTCCCGATCTTGACGCTGATCCGGTCGCCCAGACTCCCAAACGGCCGGTTCCCAGCGCTGGCTTGGCACTAGGGGCGAAGCGACCCATCTCTTCTGAGCGGCGTCTCGAATGGATTCGGTGGCGCAAAGCACTCCAGCAAGAGGGTGAACGTGACGGATCAATCGGAGAGCAATATATAAGTCAGCCAATCCATTTGATGATCATATCTGCTATGGACAGCGTAGTTTGAGTTCTTGTTCTGATCTCCGATTTGGCTCGGATCCCGTCGCGGGCGGATACTCGACCCGTCCCGGACGTCGATCCCGGCCGGGGTCCAACAATGAACTCGACCTCCCCCTCGCTGCCTGCGAGCCCTGACCGCAGTATCGCCGTCGTCGGTGCTGGGCGGCTCGGTGGCGTGCTCGCGCGAGCCCTGACGGACGCCGGGTTCACGGTCAGCGGGCCGCTCCGCCGCGACGACGCGATTCCGGCGGTCGACATCGCGATTCTGTGCGTGCCCGATGCGGCGATCCACGTTGCTGCGTTGGCAGCGCGCCCGCACGCGATGCTCGTCGGCCACGTCTCCGGAGCGACGGGGCTCGACGACGTCGACTTCAGCATCCACCCGTTGCAGACGTTCACCGGATCCGAGCAGCCCAGCGTCTTCCACGGCATCGGCGCCGCGGTCGACGGGCGGACGTCGGAGGCGCTCGCGACCGCGGAGAGCATTGCTCGGGCTCTCGGCGCGCACCCGTTCCAGGTCGAGGACGCGCACCGCGCCGGGTATCACGCGTCTGCTTCGATCGCCTCGAACCTGCTCCTGGCCGTGCTCGATGCGGCCGAGCGGGTCGCCGGATCCGTGGGGATCCCCGCGGTCGAGGCGCGCGCGGTCCTCGCGCCGCTCGTGCGGCAGACCGTCGACAACTGGGCGGATCGCGGCGCCGCGGAATCGCTCACCGGACCGATCGCCCGCGGTGACGAGGCCACCGCCGCTCGGCAGCGCGCGGCGATCGCCGACGGCGACCCGGAGCTCCTGGAGTTCTTCGATGCGCTGATCGCGCGGACCCGCGTGCTCGCCGATCCCGAAGGCGACGGCGTTTCGTCTCGCTCCGTTCGCTCAACGACCCCGGGTGCGTACCGGGGTGACGGCGTTTCGTCTCGCTTCGCTCGCTCAACGACCACGGGTGCGGTCGGCGCGGGGTCCTCAACGACTCCGGGTGCCGATCAGGGAACGACCACGGATTCCGAAGGGACCCGCGCATGAAGATCATCCGCACCATCGCCGAGGTCCGCGATGCGGTCCTCGAGGCCAAGCGCCAACAGAAGGCCGTCGGACTCGTCCCCACCATGGGCGCCTTCCATGCCGGACACCTGTCGCTGATGCAGGAGGCCCGGAAGAGCACCGATCTCGTCGTGGTGTCGCTGTTCGTGAACCCCACGCAGTTCGGCCCGAACGAAGACCTCAGCCGCTACCCGCGCGACGAGGCGCGCGACGCCGCGATGGCGGAGGAGCAGCACGTCGACATCCTGTTCGCTCCCGAGCCGGCCGAGGTCTACCCCGATGGGTTCGCGACCACGATCCACATCGCCGGCATCACCGACGTGCTCGACGGCGCGAGCCGTGGCGCGCACCACTTCGACGGCGTCGCGACGGTGGTCGTCAAGCTGTTCGGCATCGTCGCCCCGGACGTCGCCTATTTCGGCCAGAAGGACGCGCAGCAGGTGCTCGTGGTGCGACGGCTCGTGCGCGACCTGAACATCGACGTGCGGATCGAGGCCGTGCCGACCGTGCGGGAACCCGACGGGCTCGCCATGAGCTCGCGCAACATCTACCTCGACCCCGCGGCGCGGCAACAGGCTGTCGCACTGAACCGGGCGCTCGAGGCCGCGGACGCCCTGGTCGAAGCGGGGGAGCGCAGGGCCGCCGTCATCGAAGACGCCGCGCGGCAGATCCTGGACGATGCCGGCATCAGCGCCGAGTACCTCGAGCTGCGCGATGCGGAGACGCTGCAGCCCGTCACGACGCTGACCGGCGACGGCCTCCTCGCGGTCGCCGCCTACGTCGGCGCCGCCCGCCTCATCGATAACCGCCTCCTGAGAGTGAGCGCCTGATGCGACGCACCATGCTGAAGTCGAAGATCCACCGTGCGACGATCACCGGATCCGATCTGCACTACGTGGGGTCCATCACGATCGATCCCGACCTGCTCGACGCGGCCGACATCCTGCCGCACGAGCAGGTGCACGTCGTCGATGTCGACAACGGATCCCGGTTCGAGACGTACACGATCGCCGGAGAACGCGGATCCGGAATGATCCAGGTCAACGGCGCCGCCGCGCGGCTCGTGCACACCGGCGACACCGTGATCGTCATCTCGTACGCCGACTACTCCCGCGAGGACCTCGCCGACTACGCACCCGTGGTGGTGCACGTCGACCGGACGAACCGGATCATCCAGGTCGATGACGCCGTGGACCAGCTGCTGACGGGAATCGCACGATGAGCGCGCACGCCGCCCCCACCCGCCGCCTCACCCTCCGCGACCTCGCCGAGAAGAAGGCTGCAGGCGAGCCGATCGTCATGGTCACCGCCTATGACCACCCCGGCGCGCAGATCGTCGAGGCGGCGGGCGTCGACATGGTGCTCGTGGGCGACTCCGCGGCGATGACGGTGCTCGGTTACGACAGCACGGTGCCGGTGTCGGTCGACGAGATGATCATGCTCACGAAGGCCGTGCGGCGTGGGCTCACCAAGCCGCTGCTCGTCGCCGATCTGCCCTTCGGCTCGTACGAGACCTCCGACGCGCAGGCGCTCGCCACGGCTCAGCGCTTCGTGAAGGAGACCGGCTGCGACCTCGTCAAGATCGAGCGCGGCGGCACCTCGGTGCAGCGCGCGCGGGCGCTGGTGGAGGCCGGGATCCCCGTCGTCGGCCACGTCGGACTCACCCCGCAGACGGCGACGTCGCTCGGCGGCTACCGCTCGCAGGGTCGCACCGCCGAGGCCGCGCTCGCCGTGATCGACAGCGCGATCGCGTTGCAGGACGCGGGCTGCGCGCTGCTCGTCGTCGAGGCCGTGCCGAGCGAGCTCACCGCCGCGCTCATGCCGCTCATCGACATCCCGGTCATCGGGATCGGAGCCGGATCGGCCACCGACGGTCAGGTGCTCGTGTTCCACGACCTGCTCGGCATCTACGACGGCGGCGCGGCGAAGTTCGTCAAGCGCTATGCAGATCTGCGGACGGCGGCGATCGGCGGCGTGACCGCCTACGCCGACGAGGTGCGCGGAAGCGTATACCCCGCGCCCGAGCACACCTACTCCATGCCGGCCGAAGAGGTCACCCGGCTGCGCGAGCTGCTCGCGGGGCGGTGATCAGGCCGGGCGCGCGGCCGGCGGGCCGCGCGCCCCGACCTCAGCCTTTCACGGCACCGCTGGTGAGGCCCGAAACGAGCTTGCGCTGCACGAGCAGGAAGAACACCAGCACGGGCAGCGAGAAGATCACCGACGCCGCGATGGTCGCGCCGTAGTTCACCTGACTGTCCGTGGAGAACGACACGAGCCACACCGGCAGCGTGTAGTTCTCCTGCGAGCGCATGAGCACGTAGGCGAACAGGTAGTCGTCCCAGGCATTGACGAACGCGAAGATCGACGTCGCGACGATGCCCGGTGCGAGCAGCGGCAGCACCACCCGGCGGATCGCCTGGAAGCGGCTGCAGCCGTCGATCATCGCCGCCTCTTCCAGATCGATCGGGATGTTCGTCACGAAGCCCCGCAGATTCCACACCGTGAACGGCAGCACGAAGGTCAGATAGGTGAGGATCAGGCCCGGGAAGAAGTCGAGTGCTCCCACCTGCCGCAGCATCAGGTACAGCGGGATGATCATCGCGGATCCGGGAATCATCTGCACTCCGATGAGCACGACCAGCAGCACCTTGCGCCCCGCGAAGGAGAAGCGCGCCGTGGCTACGGCCGCTCCCACTGCCACGATCATCGACAGCACCACGGTGGACAAAGACACGATCAGCGAGTTGCGCAGGTAGATCCAGAACTCGCCGCCGCCGAGTGCGATGGTGAAGTTGTCCAGGCTGATCGGCCACGGCACGAACTGCGGCGTCGCCGACAGGACCTGGCCCGGAGGCTTGAACGCCGTCGCGAACATCCAGTACACGGGGAACACCATCAGGGCGAACACCACGATGGCGGCGATGTTCGCGATCATGCGGGTGGTGCGACGGGTCATGCGAGCTCTCCTTGAGCGGCGAGGCGGCGCACGTACGCCGCCGAAAGGACCGAGAGCAGGATCACGGTGATGATCGAGATCGCCGCCCCCGTGCCGTAGTCGTTGGCGGTGAGGGCGCGCACGAACGCATAGATCGACAGCGTCGTGGTGCCGCCGGCCGGCCCTCCCTGGGTGAGCACCCAGAACGGAGTGAACGAGTTCACCGACCAGATCACCTGCAGCGTCGTCAGCACCACCAGGATCGGGCGCAGCATCGGCAGTGTGATCGCACTCGCGATCCTGCCCGGTCCTGCGCCGTCCAGCGACGCCGCCTCGTACAACTCCTCTGGGATCTGGGTCATCGCGGCGTAGAGCGTGATCGCGACGAAGGGCAGGCCCTTCCACGCCACCATGACGATGATGATCGCGAGCGCCTCGGTCGCATTGCCGAACCAGTTGTGCGCGCTCAGATCGCCGAACACGCCGAGCCGGGTGAGCACCCAGTTCATCACCCCGTACTGCGGCTGGAACAGCCACTGCCAGATGATCGCGGCCGAAACCATCGGCATGCCCCACACCAAGACGAGGCCGATCATCAGCGTCATCCTGGCCCAGCCGCTCGTCTTGCGCAGCAGCTGAGCCAGAAGGAACCCGCCGACCATCACTGCGACCACGGTGGTCGCCGTGATCAGCGCGGTGCGGCCGAGCACGAGCCAGAAGGCTCCGTCGGCGAGCACCTTGGCGTAGTTGCCCAGACCGACGAAGGGCGCCTCACCGGTGAACAGCGAGCGCGAGTCGAACTTCTGGAACGACAGCACGAGCAGCCGACCGAGCGGATAGGCGAGGATCGCGAGCAGGACGATGACGGCGGGCGCGATCAGCGCATAGGCTAGCCGCCGGTCGGCTCGCACGTCAGGAACCCGTGCTGTTGAGCACGTCGGCGACGTGCTCGTCGTACGCGGCCGCCGCCTTCTTCGGGTCGTCGCCCGCGGCGATCGACGAGAAGAACTGCTCGTTGTAGCGCTCCGTCTCCAGCGTCGCCCAGCCGGGCACGGCGGGCAGGGCTCTGTTGAACTTCGACGCCTCACCGCTCGCTTGCAGGAACGGCACGACGCCGGAGGACGGCATGAACGCCGGAGTGATCGGAAGCTGGTTCTGCTCCGCCACCAGGACCGACTGGATCTTCTTGCCGGTGATGATGCGCAGCCAGTCCTTTGCGGCCTCCGGGTTCTTCGACGCCGCGGAGATCCCGATCGTGGAACCGGAGACGATGACCGGCAGGGGCTTGCCCTTCTCGTAGCCGGGCATCGGCATGAAGCCGAGCTGGTCCTTGAGCGCCGGGTTCTTCTCGACGACGGCCGCCGGCTCCCATCCTCGCGCCGAGATGATCGCGGCGCCGCCATCGGCGAAGACCTGGGCCTGGTCGGGGTTATTGGTGTTCACGCCGACCGACGAGGGGGTGGAGCAGCTGTTCTGGAAGCTCCTCCACGCGGCGAGGCCCTCCTGGGCCCTCGGCGTGCTGAGCGCGCCCTGCCAGGTGTCGCCCTTCTTCACGGCCAGGTCGCCGCCCTTGCCGAAGACGAACGGGGCACCGGAGAACCAGTACTGGCCGGGCATGTAGAAGCCGGAGAAGTTCGGCGTGGATCCGAAGGTCTGCGCCAGTTTGGCGCAGACCTGGGTGAGTTCGTCGAGGTCCTGCGGGGGCTGGGTGATGCCCGCCTTCGCGAACATGTCCTTGTTGTACATCACCACCTTGGTGCCGCCGTACATCGGCACCGCGTACAGCTTGCCGTCGAAGGCGGACGGCTCGGCCAGTCCCGCGAGCCAGGTGCCGGAGTCCTCGAAGCTCGCCTTGTCGGCGGTGAGGTCGAGCAGCCCGCCCGAGTACGTCTGCAGCGGCGTCTGCGTGTTGCCCATCTCGACGATGTCGGGCCCGTTGCCGGAGGCCAGCGCCGTCGTCAACTTCGTGGTGATGTTGTCCCACTGCTGCACCTGCACCGTGACCTTCACGTTCGGGTGCTTCTCGTGGAACATCTCGTTGATGGTGTCGACGACGTTCGTCTCGCCCGGCCCGCCGGCCATGAGCCAGACGGTGAGCGGGGCGTCGCTCGAGGTCGTCGGTGCGCCGGAGCCGCCGGAGCAGCCGGCCGTGATGAGCGCTGTCGCCGCGAGTGCGGCGACGAGTGTCGGGCGTACGGGGAACTTCATGAGGGTCCTCCTCGGATCGGTCCACATCGCTGTGGGTCTCGGTCTCAGCGGATCGTCACTCTGATGTTGACGATTACTGTCTCAGGAGGATACTGTCTCCAACGTTACCTGTTCTACCCCCAGTTCCGATCCCGCCCGAAGGAGTGCGGTATGAGCACCGTCAGCACCAGCAAGAGCTTCACCCTCACCCGCCGCGGATTCCTGAGCGGCGCCGTCGCCCTCGGCGGCATGGCGATCCTCGCGTCCTGCGCCCCTGGCGGCGCATCCGGCGGCGGATCCCGCTTCCTCACCCTTGTGGCAGAGCCCCCCAGCGGCATGACGCGCACGTTCAACCCGTTCTCGGCCACCGCCCGCTGGGTCTCGCGCAACGCCATGTACGAACCCCTCATGATCACGAACGCCGTGACGGGCAAGACGGATCCGTGGCTCGCCACCGAGTACGCCTGGAATGCCGCCGGCACCGAGCTCACCTTTGCCCTGCGCAAGGATGTGATGTGGTCGGACAAGAAGCCGTTCACGGCCGACGACGTCGCCGCGACCTTCGACCTGATCCAGAAGAACGAGGGGCTTTTCGGCACCGCCGGCCAGGTGCGCGACGAGATCGTCTCGGTGACGGCGAAGGATCCGCAGACCGTCGTCATCGCCTTCAACCGTCCCAGTGCGACCGCGCTGGAGGCCGTCGTCTCGCAGTTCATCGTGCCCGCGCACGTCTGGTCGTCGATCGCGGATCCGACTACTTACGACAACCCCGACCCAGTCGCGACGGGACCGTTCACGACCGTGGAGAGCTTCTCCAGCCAGGTGTACCGCGTCACCCGCAACCCGCACTACTGGCAGAAGGTGCAGGTCGATGGCCTGCAGCTGCGGTCCTATTCGGGCAATGACCAGATCAGCGCCGAGGTGCTCGCCGGCAAGATCGACTGGGGTGGGATTATGCCGGATCCGGACAAGACCTTCGTCGCCCGCGACAAGAAGAACAACCACTACTGGTGGCCGCGCACGCGCACCGTCAACCTGCAGCTGAACACCACACTGCCGGCATTCGGCGACGTCAAGGTGCGCAAGGCCCTGAGCCTCGCGATCGACCGCAAGCGCATCGTCGACGTCGGGTACTGGGGCAAGGCTGCTCCCGCCAACGCGATCTCGCTCCCTGTGGACCACTTCAAGAGCTGGGTCGACACGAGCCTCGTCGACGCGGGCAAGGGATCCGTCGCCCTCGACCCGACGAGCGCGGCAGCGGCGCTCGACGCGGCCGGCTACGCGAAGGGCGCCGACGGCATCCGAGTCGCCCCCGATGGCTCGCGGATGAGTTTCACGATGATCATCCCCACGGGCTGGACGGACTGGATCACGACGGGTCAGAGCGTGGCGGACGACCTGAAGAAGGTCGGCGTCGAGATGAAGCTCTCCACGCTGGCGTACGACTCATGGGCGGCCCAGGTCTACGGGGGCGAGTTCCAGTGCACGCTGCTGGGCATGATGGAGAGCTCGACGCCGTACCGGTTCTACTTCGAGACCATGTCGGCGAACACCGTGCAGCCCGTCGGCACGACGTCGACCATCAACGCGCATCGCTTCGCGGATCCCGAGGCGACGGCACTGCTCGAGCAGTTCACCGGCCTCGTCGACGAGGCCCAGCAGGTCGATGTGATGCACCGGATCGAGCAGCGGTTCGCCGAAGTGTTCCCCGTCGTCCCGCTGTTCGAAGCCCCCGATTACGGTCTGTTCAGCACGCGCCGGTACACCGGATTCCCGGATGAGAGCAACCCGTACGCCCCGCTCTCGCTCAGCCTGGACTACACCGGCTACCTCGTGTTCCCGCATCTGACCAAGGCCTGACTTCGTCGAGACCATGAGATTCGCGTTCCTCGCCCGCAGGCTCGGGCTCTACCTCATCGCCGCCTTCGCGGCCGTGACGATCAACTTCCTGATCCCACGGCTCGCTCCGGGTGACCCGGCGACAGCCGCGCTCGCGCGGTTCGGCGGGCAGGTCGATCCGTCGATGCTGCAGTCGCTGCGCACCGCGTACGGGATCAGCGATTCTCCGCTGATCGCGCAGTACGTGCAGTACCTCGGCGATCTGCTGCACGGCGACTTCGGTCTTTCGTTCTCGCGGTTCCCGAGCGCGGTCACAGAGGTGATCTCAGGGACGCTGGGCTGGTCGTTGCTGCTGGGCGGCCTCGCGCTGGTGCTGAGCTACTTCATCGGATCCGGTCTCGGGATCCTCGCCGCGTGGTTCCGCGGCAGCTGGTTCGATCGGATCGTGCCGGCGGCGCTGCTGTTCGTCGGATCCTTCCCTTACTTCTTCCTCGCGCTGCTGCTCGTGTACCTGCTCGGCGTGCAGCTCGGAGTCCTGCCGATCGGGCAGGCCTATGAGAACGCGGATCCGGGCTTCACGCCGGAGTTCCTCGGGGACGTCGCCGTACACCTGCTGCTGCCGGTGCTGACGATCGTGATCGTGTCCCTGGGCACGTGGACGCTGAACATGCGCAATGCCATGATCGGCGTGCTGGGGGAGGACTACCTCGCGCTCGCCGAGGCGAAGGGCCTGACCCCGTTGCGGATCGCGACGCGGCACGCGGCCCGCAACGCGCTACTGCCGTCGGTGACGCTGCTCGGCGGCATGATCGGCGCCGTCGTCGGCGGCCAGATCATGACGGAGATCGTGTTCTCCTACCCCGGAGTCGGTCTCACGCTCATGCAGGCCGTGACGGCGCACGACTATCCGCTGATCCAGGCGCTGTTCCTGGTGATCACCCTGACGGTGCTCGCGGCGAACCTCGTCGTCGACCTCGTCTACGCCGTGCTCGATCCCCGCGTGCTGCAGAGGAGCGGCTCATGACTTCGACAGAGCTCATCGTCAGCCCGCGACGGAGTCGGCGCCGGGGTCTGCGCGCGCTGCCGCCGACCGCGATCGTCGGGGCGGTCGTGCTCGCGATCCTCGCGCTCGCGGCGATCGTCGGGCCGTGGCTGCTGCCGTTCTCAGCTACGGACTCGGGATTCGATCCCAACCTCCCGCCGGGCGCCCCGCACCTGCTCGGAACGAGCGGGCGAGGCCAGGACACGCTCGCGCAGTTGCTGCAGGGCGGACGTGCGTCCCTCGGCATCGGCCTGCTCGTCGCCGCGCTGACCACGATCGTCGGGCTCATCGTCGGCCTGGTCAGCGCCTATTTCGGCGGGGTGGTCGATGCGACGCTCTCCGTGGTCACCAACGTATTCCTGGTGCTCCCCGGGTTGCCGCTCATGGTGGTGCTGGCCGCGTTCCTACCCCCGGGCCCGTTCACGATCGTGGGTGTGCTCAGCCTCACCGGCTGGGCTTTCGGGGCTCGTCTGTTCCGGTCCCAGTCGCTGAGCCTGCGCACCAGGGACTTCGTGGCCGCCGCCGAGTGCGCCGGCGTCGGACGGATCCGGATCATGCTCACCGCACTGCTGCCGAACCTGTCGTCGGTGCTCGCCGCCTTCTTCGTCAACCAGGTGGTGTTCGCGATCACGGCGGAGGCGTCGCTGGAGTTCCTCGGCCTCGGGGATCCGGAGATGGTGTCGTGGGGCACCATGCTCTTCTGGGCGCAGAACAACTCCTCGCTCCTGCTCGGATACTGGTGGCAGTTCGTCGCTCCGGGTCTCACGATCGCCATCACCGCGTCGTCGCTCGTGCTGATCAACTTCGCGATGGATCGTGCGAGCAACCCCCGTCTGCAGGCGCAGGAGCTGCTGCACCGTTTCGTGGGCACGGGGCTGCGCAGTGCCTCCCTGATCACACCGGTGTTCCGCACCAGTGAGAGGAATCCGCGATGAACGCCGTGACGACGCCCGTCGACCGCGCCCGGACCGAGACGGCCGCGCTGCGGATCAGAGACCTGGAGATCGGCTACGTCACCCGCGACGGCCTCTCGTCCGCGGTCCGCGGGGTGAGCCTCGACGTCGCCCGGGGCGAGTTCGTCGGGCTGGTGGGGGAGTCGGGCTGCGGCAAGTCGACGATCGCACAGGCGATCCTGCGGGTGCTGCGCGCGCCCGGAGTCATCACCGGCGGATCCATCGAGCTGTCGGGCGTGGACGTGCTGGCCGCGGATCATCGGCAGCTGCGGCGTCTGCGCTGGGCGCGGGCGGCGATCGTCATGCAGAACTCGCTCGCCGCACTCAACCCGGTGCAGCGCGTGGGTGCGCAGATCGGCGAGGCGATGACCGCGCACGGCGGGTCGTCCCGCACGGTCGGCGAGCTGCTCGACATGGTCGGCATCGACCCCGCGCGCGCCCGCTCCTATCCGCATGAGTTCTCCGGCGGGATGCGGCAGCGTGCGGCGATCGCGATGTCGCTCGCGCTCGAACCGGATCTGCTCATCATGGACGAGCCGACCACCGCGCTCGACGTCATCGTGCAGCAGGAGATCCTGCTCACTGTCCGTCGGCTGCAGAAGGAGCAGGGGTTCGGGGTGCTCTTCATCACCCACGACCTGCCCCTGCTGCTGCGGCACGCCGACCGCGCCGTCGTCATGCGCGACGGCATCGTGCTCGAGGAGGCGACGACGAGCGCGCTGCGCGGCACCGGCGGCGCGGATCCCTACACGCGCAAGCTGCTGGCGGCGCTCCCGCGGCCTGCGGCGAAGGGATCCGTCCCCGCGTCTCGGCGCGGGGCGATGGCCGAAGGAGGACGGCGATGACGGTTCAGCGTGAGATCGACGCGCCGATGATCGCGCTGCGCGGCGTCGGCAAGACCTACGGCCGCGGTGCGACGCCCGCCCTCGCCGCGATCGACATCGAGATCGCAGAAGGGACGATCGTCGCCGTGGTCGGCGAGTCCGGCAGCGGCAAGAGCGCGCTCGGCAAGCTGCTGGTCGGACTCGCCTCGCCCACAACCGGCGAGATCGAGGTCGCCGGTCGACCGCCCGAGCTGGTGAGCCGTCGACGCCGTGGCCGGGAGCGCCCGGCGCAGATGGTGTTCCAGGACGTGTACGGATCCCTCAACCCGTCGCAGGCGGTCGGATTCCAACTGACCGAGGTGCACCGAGCCGCGCATCCGCGGATGAGCCGAGCCGAGCACGCGGAGGCGGTGCGCGCCCTCATGGAGCGGGTGGGGCTGCGCCCCGCCGAGGCGTATCTGCGCCGGCGGCCCGACGATCTCAGCGGAGGCCAGCGGCAACGCGTCGGCATAGCCAGGGCACTCGCCACCGATCCGCGGGTCATCGTCGCCGACGAGCCGACCTCGATGCTCGACGTCTCGATCCGCCGGGAGATTCTCGACCTGCTCGCCGGGCTCCGCGACGACGGCGTGACCGTCGTCTACATCACGCACGATCTGCTCAGCGCGGGCTATATCGCCGATCGCGTGATCGTGCTGCATCGCGGCGCGATCGTCGAAGATGGCGCACCGGAACAGGTGCTCGGAGCCCCGCAGCACCCTTACACGCAGGCGCTCGCGTCCGCCTCCCCGGGGCTTCAGCTCGAGCTCCCCGGCGACGCGGACGCGATGGAGGAGGAGAACGATGACGACTGACACGACCACCCGCCCGGATCCGAGGATCAGGGTCGGCATCTGCGGACGCAAGCACCCGCTCGCGGCCGAGCTCGGACCACTCGGTCTGCTGCAGCGCTGCGCCGATGACGGCTACGACGGGGTCTTCTTCCGGACGATCCTCGATGTGGCCCCCGACCTGGATCCGGCCGTGCTCGCCGACGTGCGCGCCCTCGCCGACGATCTCGGCCTGTACCTGGAGATGGGGCTCGGCAAGATCAATCCGTTCAACACCTCCGAGGACCGGACGATCCGCGATCTGGGGGCGGGCGACTACCTGCTCGGGATGACGCGGATGATCGAGGCGGCGACCGCGGTCGGCTGTCGCGAGCTGTGGGGCGACACCGCCAACTATCAGGGGCACTCGTGGGGGCTGTTCGCGATCGACCGGTTCCGCACAGACGTCTCCTGGGACGACCAGCTGCGCCTGACCGCGGCGTTCGCGAAGCGGCTCGTCCCCGTGTTGGAGGCCCACGACGCACATCTCGCGATCGAGACGCACGAGGAGATCACCACCGACGAGATCGTCCGGATGGCGGAGGACGTGGGCGAGCGCTTCGGAGTGACTCTCGACCTCGCGAACGTCGTGGTGCGGGGAGAGGACCCCGTGGCTGCAGCACGGCGCGTCGCGCCCTTCGTTCGGCAGACCCACATGCGGGACTTCGCACTGTTCCGAACTCCCCAGGGGTTGCGACGGCAGATCCGCGCAGTCGGCGACGGCGTCGTGGACTGGTCCGCCGTGCTGGGCGCCCTCGCCGATGCGGGCAGCACGGCGACCTGGACGATCGAGAACTCCTGGCACGACCACAACGACATCCCCCTTTCACTGCCGGAATGGCGCGCGGCGCACCCCGACCTCAGGGAGTCGGAGATCGAAGCACTCGGCCGGCTCGCCGACGAGTTCACCGAACTCGTCGCGCGCGGGGAGCGCCCCGACGACGCCCAATACCACGCGCAGGCGGATCCAATGACCGGACAGCTCGGCTTCCTCGCCACGAGCGCTGCCCGGCTTCGGAGCATCGGAGCCGCGATCTGGCAGGATCACTCATGATGAAGTCGGGGACACCGCGGGATCTCCGCACCCTCAACGAGGGCGCGGTGCTCGCGGCGCTGTTCGAGCACGGCCCGCTCACCCGACCGGAGATCGAGCAGATCACCGGCCTGTCGAAGCCGGCGGCGGCGCGACTGCTGCTGCGCGTCGAGGAGGCGGGCGTCATCGTACGCGACGGGGAACGGGCGAGCCGCTCCGGTCCGCCCGCGCAGATCTGGCGTGTGAACCCCCGGGCCGCGCTCGTGGCAGGGATCACGGTCACGGCGGAACGCCTCGTCGTCGAGGTGTGCGACCTCGATGGGCGCCTCATCGGGGACGCATCGGCGCAGAATCCTGTGCGGTCCTCCGACGAGATCGCGCCCGCGCTGCGCGCCCTCATCGAGTCCGCCCTCGAGGGAGCCGACGCGGACATCGCCCAGCTGCGAGATGTCACCATCGGCCTGCCCGGCGTGATCGACCCGCTCGGGGGCGTGCTCGTGCACAGCGTGCGGCTGCCTGCGTGGGTCGACATCGACGTGATCGGCGCGCTCGGCGCGGCGCTTCCCGGGGTCGCGGTCTACACGGCGAACGACGTCGGCCTCGTGCTCATCGCCGAGGCGGAGCACGGAGCGGCGCGAGACGTGGCCTCGGTGGCGCTGATCTGGGTCGGATCCGGCATCAAGGCGGGGTATCTCCGCGACGGCGAGCTCATGGTCGGTCCGCACGGGCTCGCGGGCGAGATCGGGCGCGTGATCGTGCCCTCGTTCGGCGCGGCGCCGGATGCCTCGGCGGAGCGCGGCCGTGCCGTCCCCGGGGGAGGCGTGCTGCTCGAGCAGTTGCTCCGGCCGCAGGCGCTCGCGGCGCTCGGCGACGACGTCGACGCCATCGCCGACCGTTTCGTCGTCGTGGTGTCATCGGTGACGGCGCTGCTGGATCCGGAACTCGTCGTGATCGCCGGCTCCCTCTCCGACCGGCACGGGCCGACCCTCGCACAGGCCGTGCAGGACCGGCTCGGGTTCCTGCCCCATGAACGGCCGGACATCCGCTGCGGAGCGCTCGGCGCTCGCGCCCAGATCCGTGGCGCCGTCTGCCTCTCGCGACGCAGCGCCCGGGCCCGGTTGGTCGACGCCGGCAGCAACGCCGACGTGGTCCTGCCGGTCTCGGCACGCTGAGCCGCACTCGGCACACTCCGCACGCCCGCCAGCGCCGGCGCTGTCCGGCATGTCATCGAAAGGCACCCCATGAACAAGCATCTGAAGATCCTGGTCGTCGTCGCTCATCCTGACGAGGCCGAGGAGTACGCCTCGGGCACGCTCTCGCTGCTCGCCGATCGCGGCCACCACATCAAAGTCCTCTGCACGACGAACGGTGATGCGGGCCACATGGAACTCGGACCGGAGGAGCTCGTACGGCGGCGGCTGAGCGAGGGGTATGCCGCCGCCGAGGTGATCGGTCTCGCCGATTACGAGGTGTGGGACGAGCACGATGGCGACATGGTCGACTCGCAGGAGTTGCGTCAGCGCATGCTCCGAGCGATCCGCCAGTGGCGCGCCGATGTGATCATCACGTTCACCGACGAGGGCGCCGGGCACAACGACAACCGGCTCGCGGGGCGGCTCGTCCGCCATGTCACGGGTCTCACGACATTGCCCAACCCGTGCCGCGAGGTCCCGCCGCTCGCTGAGCAGCCGGTCGTTCTGCAGATGATCGACTACGGGTCGATCGATCGTCATCGTGCCGACGTCGCGGTCAACACCACGCCGGTGATCGACCGGAAGCTGCGCGCCTGTGCAGCGCACGCCACGCAGTTCCTCGAGTTCGCGCCGGCACAGCGGGGGTTGGTCGACCTCGTGCCCGACCCGGACGACATCCCCGCGACCGACGCGTTCATCGTCGAGAACTGGCGCGAGTACATCGAGGCGCAGGACGCGGCCCGAGCCGCGCTGCGTCGCGTCTACGGGGCGGACGCCGACGCCATCCGCTACGCGGAGACGTTCGATCTCGCCCCCTACGGCCGCACGGTCACCGTCGAGGACGTCGACGCGCTGCTGCACGGATGAGACCAGGGTCCCGGCCTCTGTGAGGGAAGGCCGGGGCCCTTCGCGCCGGGCCGGCGTCGATGCCGCGCTCTCAGATCAACCGGCGCAGCGCCTCTTCGAGCGACACACCCTGCGCGTCGGCGCGGTCGCGGAGGCGGGCGTGATCCTCGGCGCTGAGCGTGATGCGCAGGTCGATCGGGGTCGTGTCGGCGGGGAGGTCGAGGCCGTCGAGCAGGTCGGAGGCTTCGGCCCAGAGGGCGGGCGCGGGCGCGGCGGAGGGGGCGACGACGGGAAGCGCGAACGCTGCAGAGGAGGTTCCGGAAGGTGCCGCCGCAGCGGGCTCGTCGAGCACCGCCGGAGCATTGCTCATCGTCGACGCGCCCGCGGTGAAGCCCGGTCCGCGGTCGGGCTCCTGCTTGCGCTGGTACGCGGTCGCCGCGCCGTTCGCGCGCTGGTCTGCGGCCTCGTTCAGCGGGTGCCCGGCGTGTCCCTTGACCCAGGTGAACGAGACGTCGCGCCCGCGCAGCTCCTCGTCGATGCCCTCGAGCAGGTCGCGGTTGAGCACCGGCCCGCCGTCGGACTTGCGCCAGCCCTTGCGCTTCCAGCCCGGCATCCACTTCGTGACGGAGTCGATCACGTACCGGCTGTCGCACTCGATCACGAGCTTCTCGCCCGCGGCGCTCGAGGTCGCGCGCAGCAGCTCCAGCACGGCCCGCAGTTCGCCCTGGTTGTTCGTGCCGTGAGGGGATCCGCCGGCGGCCCAGTTGTCGTCGTCGATGTACCAGGCCCAGCCGTTGGGTCCGGGGTTTCCCAGGGCGGATCCGTCTGCCGCGGCGGTGATCGTCATCCCTCAACCGTAGGGCGTGGAGCGGTGCGGTCCGGGCGTGGCGGTGGTCGCCGGATCAGACATTCGCGTCGGATCAGGCGGATCCTGTCGGTACGCGCCCGAGGTCGCGTGATCGCCCGACGTGGTGCGAGACACTCCCTTGCGGGCGGGGTGCCGTCAGCCGGGCGTGACGTCGCGGCCGGCGACGAGGACCCGGTGCGGGGCGGGCCTGTCCACGACGAGCTGCGCGATGTTCGCGGCAGCGAACTCGAGTCGCGTGCCGCCTTCGGGATCCCATTCGGCGATCTCGGGGATCCCGAGCAGTTCCCCGCCGTGCACGGTGGCGATGCGGAAGACCCGCTCGAGCTCGGCGTCGGTGCGCGCGGCCGTGCGGTAACCCAGCAGGTGCGCGCGGTCGAGCATGCTGCCGGTGCCGAACGGGCTCCATGCGTCGCGGACGCCGTCCGACCCCGCGACAACCCGCACGCCGTGGTTCTCGAGGCGGTCCAGGTCGGGCACGGGGTCGTCACCGAGCGCGCACGTCGCGATCCAGATTCCGGCCTCCGCCACGCGGTCGAGGGTGTCGCCGAGGCTCGGCAGGGTGGCGTCGCAGAGGGCGAAGGCGTGCCCGATGGTCACGCGCCCCTGCCGTCCTCCCGCGATCGTGCGCCGGGCGATCTCGCGGATCTGGGTGAGGCCGTCCTCGCCGCCGTCGTGCAGGTGGATGTCCAGGTCGCGTCCCGCACGATCCGCGAGGCCGAACACGGCATCGAGGTGGCCGTGCAGGTCGCCCTCGAGTCCGCCGGGATCGATGCCGCCGACCAGGTCTGCGCCCGCACCGAGCGCGGCCTTCATCGCGTCGAGCGTGCCGGGGTTCGTGAGAAGGCCGAACTGCGGGAACGCGACGATCTGCACGGTCATCCCCGGCAGCTGCTCGGCGGCGGCGCGCACGCCTTCGACGTTCGCGGTGCCGAGTTCGGACGAGACATCCACGTGCGCGCGCACCGCGAGCGTGCCGTTCGCGAACGCGTGTGCGAGCAGCGCGTGCGCCCGGTCCTCCACGCTCGTCGCGTATCCGGCCTGGGTCGCGCGATCTCCGGCGATCAGTTCGGGGAGCGTCGTCGCCGGACGTCGGGGCGCCCACGGCTGTCCCCATGAGGTCTTGTCGGGATGGATGTGCGCATCGACGAGCCCGGGGGTGCGCAGCAGGTGTGCCGGGGCTGCGGTCACTACGTCTCGCTCCTGTCGCTCAGCGCGTCGCATGCAGGGGTCCTTTCGCGGGGTCAGTCCTTGTACTGGAGCGTCGGCATGGCCTCGGTGTTCGCGTCGTCGAGCTGCAGGGCGAGCGGACCGCCATGTCGCTTCCGCCGCACGAGGTAGATCACGATGCCGACGGCCAGCCAGGCGCAGCCGAGCGCGTAGGTGAACGGTGCGAGCGATGTCCACAGCCAGGCGATCGAGATGAAGCCGACGATCGGCAAGAGAAGGTGGCGCACGAGGCCCCATCCGCGGCGGAGCCTCATGTCGAAGAACAGCACCTTGATCGTGGACAGGTTCACCATCGCGAACGCGATCAGCGCGCCGAAGTTGATCATGTAGACGGCCTGATCGAGCGTGATGAAGAGGGCGACGAGGGCCACCACCGAGACCACCAGCGCGGCGACGTACGGGGTGCGGAAGCGGCGGTGCAGCCGGGCGAGCACCGGAGGCAGGATCCCGTCGCGGCCCATCGCGAACAGCACGCGGCTGACGCTCATCTGCGCAGCCGTGCCGCAGAGCACGATTCCCGCGGTGTTCACGATCACGAAGGTCACCATGAGGACGTCCCCGCCCGCATGCTGCATGAGCTCGGTGCCGGCGGCGTCGAGGTTCTGCAGCTTCGTCCAGTCCGGCGCGATGAGGCTTCCGGCGATCGCGAACGCGAGGTAGCCGAGGCCCGCGAAGAGGGTCGCGAGCACGATACCCTTCGGCACCTTGCGGCGCGGATCCTTCGTCTCCTCGGCGAGGGTGGAGACGCCGTCGAAGCCCAGGAAAGCGAAGGCGACGATCGCGGCTGCCGCGAGGATCGGAAGAATCCCGCCGTCTCCGATCGAAAGCGGCCGGGCGATCGCCTCCAGGTTCAGCTTCGGTGCGTTCATCACGGCGAGCACGAGGAAGGCGAGGATGACCAGCACCGAGGCGGCGATCACGACCGAGTTCATCCGCTTGATCCAGTTGACGCCGATGATGCTGAAGACCGCGACGACGAGGATGCACAGCAGCGTGCCGACCCACGACGGCACGGAGGTGAACAGGCTGTTGAAGTAGAGGCCGAACAGCAGGAAGTTCACCATCGGCAGGAACAGGTAGTCCAGCAGCATGACCCAACCGGTGAGGAACCCGGTGGCGGGGCCGAAGCCGCGCGTGACGTAGGCGTACGCGCCGCCGGTGATCGGCACGTGCGCGGCCATGCGTCCGTAGCTGTGGGCGGTGAACAGCATGATCACGATCGCGGCGACGTAGGCGGCGGGGAGGTGTCCATCGCTGATCTTCGTGGCGGGGCCGTAGACCGACACCACCGACAGCACGCCCATGGACGTGAGGCCGTAGGCGATCAGCGCGGGCAGGCCGAGCTCGCGCTTCAAGGTGCGCGGGCGATCCTGTTCTGAGGTCGAGGTGGTGGTCATGCGCAGACTCCTTTGTGCTGAAGGCCGACCGGAGGGCGAGTGAGGACTCGAGGCAAGATTGTATACCAAAATAATCGAGATTGTCATACAAGATCGAAGATCTGGTGATGTATCGCCGTCTTGGGCATAGAATTTGTCATGCAAACCACGGCGAGAGCGAGGGGTATGGGGAACGTATCGACATCGATCGCGGGGGATCCCGACGGGTCGCTTCCCGGCGCTTCGCAAGGGGTGCGGGTCTATGAGTGGATCCGTGACCGCATCATCGACGGGCGGCTGGCCACGGGGAGTCGAGTGCGCGAACGCGAGGTCGCCGAGCGGCTCAAGGTTTCTCGGGTGCCGATCCGCGAGGCGTTTCCCCGCCTGGAGGCCGAGGGGTACATTCGCACCGTGCCGCACCGCGGTGCGATCGTGGCTCCGTTGGAGCTCGACGATGTGATCGAACTCTTCGACGTGCGTGCCTCCCTGGAGACGCTCGCGGCACGGCTTGCCGCGGCGCGCTGCGCAGCGGGCGTCTCCGGAGAGCGCCTGTCTGAGGCGCTCTCGACGGCGGCGCGGGCTTTGAGTGCGGAGGATGGCGCGGGGCTGGCGGATGCCACGTCCGACTTCCATGACGTCCTCGTGGAACTCGCCGGCAGCCGCCTGCTGCAGGATCTGATGCTGCCGGTGCGTGGCCGGGTGAAGCGACTGTTCCACCTCACCAACACGCAGGACGATCAGGATCTGCACCACGAGCATGCCGAGCTGTGCGATGCGGTGCGGAAGGGGCAGGTTGAGCGCGCCGCGGCGCTCGCACTCGCGCACGTTGAGCGCAGCCGCGTGGAGACGATGCAGATCCTCTTCCCTTCCGATACATAACGACATATCGTTGACTATCGCTCGAAACGGGTGCCACTCGAGGAGGTCGTCATGGACAACAGCTATGCATCGCGCGGTTTCGGTGGACCGGGGTTCGGTCCGGGCGGGGGCCGCGGTTTCGGCGGGCGCCCGGGGATGAACCCGACCGCCGGACTCTGGGAGGCGATGGAGCACCTGCGCTCCGCGTTCGAGCAGCGTCCCACCACCACTCCGCGGATGGCTCGTGGCGATGTGCGCACCGCGGTGCTTGCGCTTCTCGCCGAGCAGCCCATGCACGGGTATCAGATCATCCAGGAGATCGAGGAGCGCAGCGGCGGGTCGTGGAAGCCGAGCGCCGGATCCGTCTACCCGACCCTGCAGCTGCTCGCGGACGAGGGCCTCATCGAGGCCGCAGAGCAGGGTGGCCGCAAGACCTACTCGCTCACCGAGGCCGGCCGCGCCGTCGCCGACGAGGCCGGGGCGCCGCCGTGGGAGGGCGCTCGTGGCGGCGCACCGTTCGGTGGGCCGTTCGGCGGACAGTTCGGTGCGTTGCCCAAGGCGGGGGTCGACCTCGCCGGCGCCGCGGCGCAGGTCGCGCGCACGGGCACTCCGGAGCAGGTGCAGCAGGCGATCGAGGTGCTCGACGACGCTCGCCGCAAGCTGTACGCGATCCTCGCCGACTGATGGCGGCAGGGGAGAACAACGACGACTGGTTCCTGAGCCAGCCCCCGGATCAGGCGCCGGCGGTGACTTCCGCGCGCGCGGAAGCCACTGATCCGGCGACGGCATCGAGCGCGCCGGCCGCACCGGCGCAGGCCGCACCGGCGCCGGCCTCAGCGATGCCGGCTCCAGCCGGATCTGCCACGTCGATGCCGGCGGCGGCGCCCTCGCCCGCGGCATCCGCACCCACGACGTCGGCCTCCCGCCCGGGCGGCGAACCGGGACCGCCCCTGCGCGCCAGATACCGGCGGATCCTGGGATTCGCGGCGCGCGTGCTCGTGCAGACGTGGTGGTTCGAGCTGGCTTTGCCGCGGATCGGCTTCACCCGCGTCGCCGACAACAGCCGCGAGCGCCGGATGCGCACGCTCGCGCAGCGGTTCCATGTGCTCGCGGTCGAACTCGGCGGGCTGATGATCAAGGTCGGCCAGTTCATGTCGTCGCGCCTGGACGTGCTGCCCCCCGAGATCACGACCGAGCTCGCCGGCCTGCAGGACGAGGTGCCGCCGGTGCCCGTGGCGGAGATCCGCGCGCTCGCCGAGGCCGAACTGGGCGTGCCCCTCGAGCGCGCCTTCGCGTGGTTCGATGAGGCGCCGCTCGCCGCCGCGTCCCTGGGGCAGGCGCATCGCGCGCGGCTGTCCGAGCTCGACGCCGCCGACGCGGGGTTCGCCGAGGTCGTGGTCAAGGTGCAGCGCCCCGGGATCGACCAGGTGGTCGCCACGGACCTCGCCGCGCTCCGCCGGGTGGCGGGCTGGCTGCGCCGCATCAGGTTCATCGCCGACCGCGTCGATGCCCCCGCCCTCGTCGAGGAGTTCGCGCAGACCAGCCTCGAGGAGATCGACTACCTGCACGAGGCCGCAGCCTCCGAGCGGTTCGCCGAGAACTTCGCCCATGATCCGAGGGTCGATGCGCCCCTCGTGGCCTGGGAGCGCACCACGCGTCGCGTGCTCACGCTCTCGGACGTCACCGCGATCAAGATCAACGACATCGACGCTCTGCGCGCGGCCGGCATCGACCCCGCCGACGTCGCCCGCGTGTTCGCCGAGGTCATGTTCGACCAGCTCTTCACGCACGGGTTCGTGCACGCGGATCCGCATCCGGGGAACATCTTCGTCACCCCGCACCGGGCCGGTGGGGTGGGGATGCCCGGCGCTTCGACGGGCTCAGCGACCGGGATGGGCGGCTTCCCGACGGGCGGTGAGTCCCACCCGGCCTGGCGTCTCACGTTCATCGACTTCGGGATGATGGCGGAGGTGCCCGAGGGGATCCGGCACGGCCTGCGCACGCTGTTCATCGCCGCTGCCTCGCGCGACGGGAAGGGCATGGTCGCCGCCGCACAGGAGATCGGCGTGCTCATGCCCTCCGCCGAGAACCGCGAGCTGGAGCGCGCGCTCACCGCCGTGTTCGCCCGCTTCGGCGGCATGGGCTTCGCCGAGCTGCGCGATGTGGATCCGCGGGAGTTCCAGGGCTTCGCCGTCGAGTTCGGCGACACGATGCGCTCGCTGCCGGTGCAGCTTCCGGAGGGGCTGCTCCTGCTCATCCGCGCCGTCTCGCTCACCTCGGGCATGTGCAGCGGGCTGGATCCGCAGTTCAACATCTGGGAATCGATCGAGCCCTACGCCACCCGCCTGCTGGCGGATGAGAGCGGGAACCTCGTGCGCGACTTCGCGCAGCAGGCCGGCGCGAACGCTGCGACCCTCTGGCGGCTGCCGAAGCGCATCGACGAGATCATCACCCGGGTCGACGAGGGATCCGTCACGTTCGACACGTCGCGCATCGAACGCCGGCTCGACCGCATCGACGGCCTCATCCGCCGGGGCGTCTCGGGCCTGCTGTTCGCGGCGCTGCTCATCGGCGGGGCGGTCGTGCTCGCCGTGAACCCGGTGCTGGGAACCGTGTTGATGAGCGTCTCGGTGCTGCCGTTGCTGCACACGCTGTTCGCTGGGCTGTTCCGCCGCGGACCGCGGTAGGGCGCACCGCCGCACGACGAGGGGCGCACGACCGGATCGCCGGTCATGCGCCCCTCGTCGTGCGGTGGTCAGTCCTGATGGAGCCCGGCGCGTCGCCGCACGAGCAGCAGCACGCCGACGGCGATGACGACGGCGCCCGCGATGCCGAGGGCGATGGGCGCGTCGGATCCGGTGGTCGCGAGCGCTCCCGAGGCTCCGGATCCGGAACCGGCCGAGCCCGAACCGGATCCGCTGTCGCCATTGCCGGATCCGCTGTCGCCGCCGGCTGCGACCGTGAACGAGGCCGAGGCGACCGTGGTGCCGTTGAACGACACGGTCACCGTGTGCGTCCCGGCGGGCAGGGATGCGGGCAGTGCGGCCTGCAGCGCGAACGTGCCGGCAGCGTCCGTGGATCCGGTTCCGAGCGAGACCGGGTCGGAGTGCACCTCGACCGCAAAGCCCTCCACATCCGCGGCGAGGCCGTTCGCGGTGACGGTCACGGATCCGCCCGGGCGGAGGTCGCCGGCGATCGCGACCGAGCCCTGCATCGCGGCGGGGTCGGCGACTGTCACGGACGTCGCGGCGGAGGCGGTCGATCCGATGGCGTTGTGCGCGGTGACCGTCAGCGCGTACGAGCCCGGCGCGACGCCGTCGAACGTGAACGACGTGCTGCGCGCATCGACCTCGGCGGACAGGGCGGCGCCGAGCGCGACGGTGTAGCCGGTGATCGGGGATCCGCCGTCGGCCGGGGCGGCCCAGGAGGCCGCGACGTGGGAGCCCGCGGTCGAAGCGCCCGAGACGAGCGCGGTGGGCGCGGCCGGTGCCGCGGGCACCGTCGGCGCCGGGGTCACGTGGCGCAGGCGGTACTCGGTCATGTACGCGAGCTTTCCGGGCTTGGCGTCGGAGTACGGCTTGGCGAGCTTGGCCCACTCCCCCTTGGACTCGGCCTTGCCGTCGTTCCAGGCGCCGAGCACGCTGAGGTCACCGGCGGTGTAGCCGGACTGCGGATCGACGACGGTGCCGGCGCCGAGCGCGACCTGCGCCTGGGTGAGCTGCTTCACGAGCGCCAGGGATCCGGCCCAGTCGTCCTGGTTCCAGGCCGCCACCGGGATGTCGGCGCGGGTGCGCAGCCAGGTGCCCCAGTAGAACTCCTGGAACGGCACGGCGCCGTCGGCGGAGTAGCCGATGTCGCGCGCGAAGTAGAGGATGCTGCGGAAGCGGTCGTCCTCGAAGTTCGACAGGCCGACGTTCGACGGCAGCTGGGCGGGCGTGATCGCGTCGCCGTTCACGTCGCGCAGCCAGGTCCACTTGTTCGCCTGCATCGCCGCCCAGAAGTCGGCGTCCGAGAGACCGGACAGGTTGCCGAGCACCCGCAGCCGCACGTGCACGTCGGGGCCGCTGTTCTCCTGGAACGAGGTGAGGGTGTGGTGCCCGTCGGTGAGGTACAGCACGCCCTGCGGGCCGATCACCACGGTCTTCATCGGGGCGATCGTGTCGGCCGTCTCACTGCCGACCGGAACCGTGCAGGTGAAGGTGGACGGATCCGTCAGGGTCGCGTCCGGCTGGGCGCTCGCGGCGTCCTGCTGGCCGTTCGCCTCGCACCAGTCGGCGAACTTCTTGTTGATCGCGTCCTTCGAGAGGTCGGCGTCGTAGCGGCCGAGCTTGTAGTACACCTCGTCGTAGCCGAGTGAGGGCTGGGTCGGGTGCACGTCGCCGATGCGGACGTCGAGCAGATCGCCCACAGGCGCGCACAGATCACGGACGTCGCCGACGGCGCACGACGCGTCCTTGACGTCGGTCGGCGCGTCCGCGGCGGAGGCAGGGACGGCGGCGAGGACGGATCCGCCGAGGGCGAGGAAGGAGGCGAGCGCGACGGCGAGCGTGCGACGCGAGCGGAGCAGGGGCACGGGGGTCTCCAGGGATGCGTGGTCGATTGCGGATCCGCGATCCGGACGTCAGCCGTCCACGCGCGGGATCCGATTCGACCCTGGCCAGCCCAGGCGGACGCGGGGTTGCGGAGGGATGAACAGTCGGTGACGTCCGTCGCCCGGCAGGCCGCCGCAGCCCTTCCTCGGCGGAGCGTGCGAAGGTCGGTCGCGGCTCAGGCGCGACGGCGGGTGCGCAGCACCAGTGCGATCAGCGACAGCACGATGACGACGACGCCGTATCCGAGGCACACCGTGCCGAGCCCGAGCGGGGCGACCAGCACGCCCGCGATGACCGCGGGCACGCCGAAGGCGAGGTAGGCGAGCAGGTACAGCACGGCGAAGGCGTCGGCGCGCTGGGTCGCGGGGATCCGAGGCGCGAGGGATCCGACGACGCCGAAGAACGCGGTGCCGAACCCCATCCCCGTCACCGCGGCGGCCGCGAGGTAGGCGGCGAGCGAGCCCAGACCGAGCGCCAGCAGCGAGAGCGCGGTGCCGACGGCCAGAGCGGCCGTGCCGAAGATCACGATGGTCCGGGCGGTGCGGCGCCGGATCGCGAACGCCGTGATGGCGCCGACCCCCGCCAGGAGGGCGACGGCGAGCCCCTGCCAGAGGTGCGCGGTGCCGCCGAGCTCGTTGCGGACGATCGTCGCGCCGAGCGAGAGGAACAGTCCTCCCGTGGCCCAGCCCGCGATGACGGCGGGCGCGGCCCGCCAGAACTCGGCACGGATCTCCGCCGGAACCGAGAGTCGGAAGCGCAGCGACGCCCAGGCGCCGGGCAGTCGCGGGGCTGTCTCCGGCGCGAGGAGCACGAGGATCGCGATCACGACGTAGACCGCCGCGAGCGGGGTGAAGACGTCGAGCATCGCATCCGGGGTCGTGTCGAGCGCGAGCGCGGCGATCAGCGCGCCGGCGGCCAGGCCGATCCCGGGGCTCAGCGCGTTCCAGAGCGCGGCCGATCCGGGCCGGGCCGGCGGGGCGAGGTCGAGGACCGTCGCCGAGAGCGATGCGATGAGCAATCCGCTCGCGACGCCCTGCAGGATGCGTGCGAGCACGAGCAGCGTCACGGATCCGGCGTTCCCGAACAGCACCATGCTCGCGGCGAGCAGGACGAGGCCGACGGCGATCACCGGGCGGCGACCGACGTGGTCGGAGAGTGAGCCCGCCGTCAGCAGGGTGAGGAGCAGAGCGACCGCGTACACGGCGAACACCGCCGTGATGACGATGGCGTCGAATCCCAGATGCTGCGCGAGCACCGGGTAGAAGGGCGACGGCGCGCTGGCCCCCGCCATCATCAGGATCTGCGCGACGATCCCGAGCACGAACCCGAAACGCGTGCGTGCGGGGCGCGGCGTCAGGGCCACCGAGTCCGAGACCCGCGGCGTGACGATCGGCTGGGTAGTCATGAGTGCTCCTCATCCGTTCGAGAATTATCGAACGTTGTGCAGACTACTCGCCCTGACGGAAAGGTTCAAGTATTATCGAACCATGCCAGGCGCCGTCGACCTTCCGCATCCGGAACGCTCCGAGATCGAGCTCACCGCGGTGCTCTTCGCGCTCAGCGATCCGGAACGCCTGTCCATCGCGCGCCAGCTCGTCGACGGTCCGCTCGACATGGCGGCGTGCCACGCGACGGACCCCGACCTGCCGAAGTCGACGAAGTCGCACTTCATGAAGGTGCTGCGCGAGGCGGGCGTGATCCGCAACGAGCCCAACGGGCGCCGCCGCATGCTCACCCTGCGCCGGGATGACCTCGACGCGAAGTTCCCCGGCCTGCTCGACGCCGTTCTGGGTTCGTAGAAGGCCTGAGCGGGAGTGGGATCCGGAGCGCACGCTGTTCCGGCGGTCAGCCCGGGGTGATCTCCTGCACGGTGGTGTGGGTGCGGCCCGCCGCGTCCGTCGCCTCGTATTGCACCGGCATCCCCGGATGCGCGAGCGCGAACCAGAACACGGCGCTGCCGTCGTCATCGCCCACGTCGTAGCGCAGGCATGCGAGGCGCCCGAGCGGGTGCTCGATCGTCTCGGTGACCACGACCGTCCGATCCGCGGGGAACGCGGCATGCGCCTGCAGATCCCGCCAGGTGACGCGCTTCGAGACGGCTGCGCCGGGGCTGGCGAGGGCGTGGCTGGTCAGCGTGGCACCGTCGTCATCGCCGTCCGAGAAGCGGTTGATCCGTTCGAGTGAGGTGCCGTCGGCTGCTTCATCGAGTATTCGGATCACTGCCCCGTGGCGCAGTGCCGCGCGGATCTCGTCGGCCGTGAACGGCGTCGGCAGCAGCCCCTCGGCGACGATGTGCGGATCCGGGTTCTCGTCCATGCGGTCAGGATAGGCCCGGCGGGACTGGCATGGCGGTAGGGCGGCTCTGCGGGCCGCCCGGACCTGGAGCCCCGCTCAGACGGCGGAGCTGGCCGCGTCGGAGCGGGAGCGTCGTGTCCGGGCGTGGTCGACCGGGGCGGACGATCGCTGGATTCCGACAAGTCCGTGTCTTGACATCCGGATCCGGCCGGCCTAATCTACAACCAAATGGTTGTACGAGATGAACTGAGCGATGAACAGATCGACCGAGTGTTCCAGGCCCTGGCGGCGAGCACGCGGCGCGACATCCTGCGCCGCACGATCGCCCAGGAGCAGTCCGTGTCCGAGCTCGCTCGCGACTACGACATGTCGTTCGCGGCGGTGCAGAAGCACGTGGCGGTGCTCGAGGCGGCCGAACTCATCGTCAAGCGCGCCGAGGGACGCGAGCGGCTGGTCCGCGCTAATCCCGAGATGATCGCGCGCGCTCGGGCGCTGCTCGCCCGCTACGAGGACTTGTGGCGAAGCCGCATCTCGCTGCTCGACCAGCTGCTCGCCGAGGACTCCGGCCCTGACGTCGACACCGACACCGATCCCGGATCCGCGCCGCGCGGATCCACCACCACCTGACCGACACAGAAGGAGGGTGACATGCCTGTCACCGACGTGATCACCGATCCCGAAAACCTGACGCTGACGATCCTCGCCGACTTCGCCGCCCCGGTGGAGCGCGTGTGGGCCGCATACTCCGACCCGCGCCAGCTCGAGCGCTTCTGGGGCCCGCCCGGATGGCCGGCCACCTTCACCGAGTTCGACCACACGGTCGGCGGCATCGCGCAGTACCGGCTCGACGGCCCGCGCGGCGAGAAGTCGTCGGGGCGATGGGAGTTCACCCGCATCGAGGCGCCCGCGCTGTTCGAGGTGCTCGACTCGTTCGTCGACGACTCCGGCCAGCCGATCGACGGCTTCCCGGCGATGCGGATGACGCTGGAGTTCGCTCCGACCGCCGAGGGCACCCGCATGACCGGCACCAGCCACTTCGAGTCGGCCGAGGCGCTCGAGCAGGTCGTCGCGATGGGCGTGATCGAGGGCACGAAGGCCGCGATGAGCCAGCTCGACACGGTGCTGCAGGATCTGCGCGCCTACGCCCAGGGCAAGGGCACCCGCGTCGAGCTGCTGGATGACACGCATGTGCGCATCACGCGGCTCGTCGAAGGTCCGCAGGATCTGGTGTGGCGGGCCCACCACGAGCCGGAACTCGTGAAGCAGTGGCTGCTCGGGCCGGACGGCTGGGAGATGACGGAATGCGTGATCGCCACCGAGCCGGGTCAGGCGTACCGCTACTCCTGGGCCCCGACCGGAGACACCGCGGGCCAGGCCTTCGGCTTCGAGGGAGAAGCGCTGTTCGTCGATGCCACGCGCCGCGCGGTGACCACCGAGAAGATGCAGGGTACCGACGGCCCGGTCACGCTGAACGACCTCAACCTCTACGAGGAGGACGGCGCGACGCTGATCACGCTTCTCGTCGAGTACCCCGACGCCGAGACCCGCGACATGATCCTGGCGACCGGCATGGTCGATGGCATGGAGGCGTCGTACGTGCGCATGGAGGACCTGGTCCTGGTCTGACCGCCGCCCCGAACGCAGGAGATCCTGGTCGTCCCTCCCGTCTCGGGAGCGGTTCCGGCCGGGATCTCCTGCGTTCCGGGCGCAGCCCTCGGGCGAGGGCGCGAGCGGGCGGACATCGACAGGGGTTCGACGCGGTACCTTCGAGGGGTGTCCGCGGTCGTGGTGAAGGTCCTCCTCGTGCTGGCCGTCCTGATCCTCGCGGCGGCCGCCGTGTCACGGATGCGCGGGCGCCGATCGGTGGGACCCGTGCGGCAGCGCATGCCGGTGTTCGTACCGCTCGCGGGCGCGCTGTTCGTCGCCGTCGGGCTGATGATGGGGCTGGCCTCCTTCACCGAGAACAACAGCGACGGCATGCTGTGGCCGCTGCGGATCGCCTCGATCGGGATCCTGCTCGGTGGCGTGGTGTTCCTCGTGATGTACCGCAACTTCTACGTCGAGCCCCGGGTCGACGAGATCGCGTTCCGCACGGTCTGGGGGCGCGAGGCCGTGATCGCCTACGCCGACATCACCGACTTCTCCGTGCAGGCGTCCGGCGGGGGGTTCCGGCTGACCGTGCGGGGCTCGTCCGGTCCGCGGCTGCGGCTGAATCCACGTCTCTTCGACGTCTCGCCGCTCCTGCGCGCGAACGAGTTCCGTCAGCGAAACGGGCGCTGGCCCCTCCGCGGTGAGATGCACGGCGGCACGGGCGCCGTCGCGCGCTGACGGACTCCGGTGTCCGCGGCGGTCGATCGGGTCCGGATCCATGGTCCGCGGACGGTCGCCGGGCCGACGTCGGCGGGACGTGGTTCGATGACCGCATGGACACCTCGCGCGGGCTGCGCAACGAGACGCGCACGGTGTGGGCGACGGCGCTCTGCTTCGCCCTCGGCACGCTCGCGGGGCTTGTCGCGCTGCTCGGTCCGCCCCGTGCGCTCACCGGACCCGGATCGCTGAGCCAGCCCGTGGCGGTGATCGCCGGCGTCATCGCGGCGGCTGCGTTCGTCGTCAGCACGGTGCAGCACCGCCGTGGCGAGACCGACTCGATGCCGCCATGGCAGACGGCGGTGTCGCACGTGTCGGCCGTCGCGCTGACCGTGGCCTTCGCGGCGGTGACCGCGTTCGGGGTGCTGCTGGGCGGCGTCGTCTTCGGCGCCGGCCTGCACGACTTCACCGCCCCGACCCTGGGCGGCGCCCTCGTCGCAGGCGTCGCCGCGGCGATCGGCGGACGGTTCGCCTACACCGCCGGCGTCGGGATCCGCACGCGGGATCTGGCTACCCTGCTGTTCGGGTTCCTCACGATCGGCACGCTGTTCGCGATGGCGACCGCGTCGGATCCGCTGTGGTGGCAGCAGAACTTCTCGCAGCTCGGCCTCGGCGCCCGCGGCTGGGCGTTCAACGGCACCCTGGTCGTGGCGGGGCTGCTGTTCGCCACGGTCGGCGCGTACATCGGCCGCGACCTGCACCGGCTGCGCGGTGACGGCGCACTGCGCGGGATCGCCGTGGTCGTCGCCCTCTGGGGCGCGACCGGGGCGGCTCTCGCCGTCGTGGGCTTCGTGCCGATCGAGCTGAACCGCGTCGTGCACTGGATCGCGGCCATCGGCACACTCGCGCTGTTCGCGCTCGCCGCCCTGATCTCGACGCGGGCGCTGCCCGGCCCGCCGCGGGCGCTCGTGATCGCCACGGTGGGCCTCGGCGTGCTGCTGGTGGCGGCGGTGCTGCTGCACTGGCCGATGGGGCTGTACTCCTCGGCCGGGCTCGAGGCGATCGCCGTGGGGCTGGGCCTGGTCTGGATGACCACCTTCGTGCGCGTTCTGGCCGTGCTGGTGCCGGACGCCCCGCGGATCAGCGCCCGGGCGACGCTCCTGCGCGGCTGACCCTCGGGGATCCGGCGGATCCGCTCCCGCACCGGCGGGCGCACAATGGACGCATGGGCATGTTCACGCAGAAGCCGGAAGAGCCGAGCGAATGGGCGGCGCTGCCCGGTGAGCTGTTCGACCGCGACGAGGCTGATCTGCTCCCCGAGCAGCCGACGGCGGATCCGTTCGGGCTCGGTCTCGGCACGCCGACGTCCGCGGCGAGCGTGGCGATCCCGCTGCCGCCCGTGGAGCCGGACACGGGCGGTGCCGCCGAGCCCACGCGCTGAGCCGTGTACCGAGCCGGCGCGCTGAGCCCGGTGTCGAGCCGGCGCGCTGAGCGACGGCCCTGGCCGCGTCAGGCCCGCAAGGATCCGAAGAACGCGCGGATGTCGTCGATGAGGAGGCCCGGCTCCTCCATGGCCGCGAAGTGGCCGCCGCGATCCTCGACGTCGGTCCACCGCACGATGCGGTGGTGCTGCTCCTCGGCGAATCGCAGGCCGATGTCGTGCGCGAACACGATCACGGCGGTCGGCACTCCGGAGCTCGGCTTCGGCGCCTCCCATGCCGTGTTCAGCGCGTAGACCAGCGCCGCGGACGATCCGCCGCTGGCCGTGAACCAGTACAGCGCGGCGTTCTCGAACACGAAGCGCTCGCCCAGCACGTCGACAGCGTCGGCGTCGACCGGGTGGGTCCACGCCTGCAGCTTGTCATAGATCCACGCGAACTGGGCCACCGGGCTGTCCGCGGTCATGGCGCCGATGAGGCCCGGCCGTGTGCCCTGGATCGCGATGTAGCCGAACTCGCGCTGCATGAACTCGCCGACGCGGCGCACCCGATCCTGCTCCAGCGTGGTGAGCCGGGCCGTCGTCTCCTCGTCGAGCCCGCCGAGGAAGGATCCGCCGAGCGATCCGTTCGCGTGCACGCCGAGCACGCGCTCCGGCGCCTGCTGCGCGATCTCCGGCGCCACCGCCGCGCCGTGGTCGCCGCCCTGCACCGCGAAACGGTCGTAGCCGAGTCGCGTCATCAGCTCGATGTAGGCCGCAGCCGTGCGGGCGACGGTCCAGCCCGCATCCTCGAGCGGCGTGGAGAAGCCGAATCCGGGGTGTGAGGGGATCACCACGTCGAACGCATCGGCGGCGTCCCCGCCGTGCGCGACAGGATCCGTCAGCGGCCCGATCAGACCCTCGAACTCCAGGAAGGATCCCGGCCAGCCGTGCATGAGCAGGATCGGGGTCGCCCCCGGATGCGGAGAGCGCACGTGCACGGCGTGGATCGTCTGCCCGTCGATGCGCGTCACGATCTGCGGGTGGCTGTTCAGGCGCTCCTCGGTGGCCCGCCAGTCGTGCCGCTCCCACCGGGCGACGAGGTCGCGGAGCACCTCGACGGGCACGCCGTCGTGCCAGGTGTCTCCGGGCAGAGGGCCGGGGAAACGGGCGCCGCGGAGCCGGGCGCGGAGGTCCTCGACGGCGGTCTCGGCGATCTCGATACGGAACGGGAGGACGGCGGATTCGCTCTGTTGTGCGTTCATGACTTCAGCTTCTCGCCATCAACGGCCAGAATATGACCGGATAGGGAAGAAGCATGGTCGCATGACACGCACCACCGGACGCACGCTCGCTCTCCTCTCGCTCCTGCAGATCCGCCACGAGTGGAGCGGCGTCGAACTGCGCGAGCGGCTCGAGGTGAGCGATCGCACGCTGCGCCGCGACATCGACGACCTCCGCGAGCTCGGATACGGCATCGAGGCCACGCGCGGCCGACACGGCGGGTACCGGCTGGGGCCGGGTGCGAGCGTGCCGCCGCTCGCCCTCTCCGCTGACGAGTCGATCGCGATCGCTGTGGGGCTGCGGGCCGCCGCGAACAGCGCTGTCACCGGGATGGAGGAGGCCGCGGGGCGCGCGCTGGCGAAGCTCGAGCAGTCCCTCTCCTCGGCGGCGCGCACCCGCATCGCCGAGGTCGAGCGCGCCCTGGTGCCGCTGGACCCGACCCGCACAGCGGACGCGGCGGTGGATCCGGGTGTGGTGGCGGCGATCGCGGCCGCCATCCATGCCCGGCAGCGCCTCCGCCTGGACTACACCCGCCACGACGGCGTCGAGGTGCGCCGCATCGTGGAGCCGCACAGGATCGTGCATACCGCCCGGCGCTGGTACCTGATCGCACTCGATCCCGAGCGCGAGGCATGGCGCACGCTCCGGATCGACCGGATCCGCGGCCCGCTGATGCTGCGGGAGGGCTTCCCGGCCCGGGAGATCCCGGAGGAGTCGCTGCGGGAGTTCACGGCGCACAGCATCACCACCGCGCCCTATCGCTACCGTGCGCGGGTGCGCATGTACGCTCCGGCGACCGAGGTGCGCCGTCATTTCGACGCCACGGTCGCGGTCGTGACCGAGGAGGGGCCTGAGACGAGCATCCTCGTCGCGGGGTCCCGCTCGCCGGAGGAGTTCGCGCTCTACCTCGGAGCCACGGGGATCCGCTTCGTCGTCCTCGAGGGCGACGAGGTGCGCACGGCTTTGCGCGCGGTCGCCGTCCGCCTCGTCGCGGCGTCCGACTGAGGGCGCGGACGCGTCGACGCCGATGTCACTCGCGACCGACCTGCCGTCGCCGGTGTCCTGCTCAGTGCACGACGGTGTCGTCGCTCGCCTCGGGGATGTGCACCCGTGCGCCGTTGCGATCGAAGAGACTGAGGATCTCCGCGGGCGCGTCGCCCGTGGCCCCGAACCAGTGCGGAGTGCGGGTGTCGAAGTCGGCGACCTCGCCCGGTCCGAGAACGAGGTCCCGTTGGCCGACGATGAGGCGGATGCGCCCGCTGAGGACGTAGATCCACTCGGATCCGTCATGCCTGCGCAGCTCGCCGGGGCCGGGAGAGGCGGGCAGCACGACCTTCCACGCCTGTACGCCCCCGGGATTGCGGCTCAGCGGGATCACGATGCGCCCGTTCCTGCGCCGTGGACGAAACTGCACGCGCGGATCCCCGAACTCGGGCGCGCCGACGAGGTCGTCCAGGCTCATCCCGTACGCCCGCGCCAGGGGGAACAGCAGCTCGAGGCCGGGCCGGCGCAGGCCGCTCTCGAGCCGGGACACGGTGCTGGCCGAGGTGCCGGCGAGCTCTGCGACCTCGGCGAGGGTGAGGCCGCGACTGGTCCTGATGCGCTGCAGGCGCGGTCCGATCCCATCCAGCGCGGCGGCGAGGTCTGCGTTCGTGTCCACATCGACAAGAACACCAGGGGTTTGCGGTTTCTGCAAGAAGGATTGCCAGATCGTACCGTCCGACGCGAACCTGGACGCATGACCCGAGAACAGTTCGACACCGCGATCGTCGGAGGCGGAGCCGCAGGACTCAGTGCCGCCCTCGTCCTCGCCCGCTCCCGCCGCTCCGTGGTGCTCCTCGACGCCGGCGCACCCCGCAACGCGCCTGCCGCGCACATGCACGGCTTCCTCTCGCGCGACGGCTTCCCGCCGTCGCGACTGCTGGAGATCGGACGCGAGGAGATCGCGTCCTACGGCGTGCGCCTGATCCCGCACCCCGTGGTGTCGGCCGCGGGCGACGCCGAGGACGGGTTCGTGTTGACGACCGAGGAGGGGTCCGAGATCTCCGCCCGTCGGATCATCCTCGCGGCGGGTGTCGAGGATGTGCTTCCGGACATCCCCGGCGCCCGAGAGTCCTGGGGGCGCTTCCTCCTGCACTGCCCCTACTGCCACGGCTACGAGGTCGGCGATCGGGCACTGGGCGTGCTCGGCGGCGTTCCGGGCGCGGTGCGGCATGCGCTTCTCGTCCGTCAATGGTCGCCGGATCTGACCTTCTTCACGAACGGCAGCGTGCTCACGGAGGAGGACGAGCACCAGCTCCGCGCGCGGGACATCCGCATGCAGGACGGCAGGGTCGCCGAACTGCTCGTCGACGGCGAGCGCTTCGGCGGAGTGCGGCTCGACAGCGGTGACGTGGTCCCCGTCGACGCGCTGTTCCTCCGGCCGGATTCCCGCCCTCGCACCGAACTCGTGGTGGCTCTCGGCGGTGCCGTCGACGGCGCGGGCTTCGCGCACGTCGATGCGTCGGGGCGCACCGCCGTTCCCGGAGTGTGGGTGACGGGCAACCTCGTGGATCCGCGTGCGCAGGTGATCACCGCCGCAGGTCACGCCAATGCGGTCGCGATGGACGTCAACGCCGATCTCGTCGACGAGGACGTCCGCGGTGCACGACGCATGCCGGCGCTGAGCGGAGAGGCGGCCGACGCATGACGCACCCGTCCGGCCCGATGGTCCCGCCCGACGCTGCGGCTCCGCCCGCCTCGACGGCTCCCGCGATCCCTCGGCCGCCGAGTCAGCACACGCTCGCGCTCATGATCTGGATCGCCGTGACGCCGACCCTCTTGGCGATCAACCTGCTGCTCGGTCCGCTGATGGCGGGAATCCCCGTGATCCCGCGCACGATCATCACGGTGACGATCGCCGTCCCCATCGTGATCTACGGGCTCATGCCGTTGCTGCACAGGATCCGCCGGCGCTGGGCGGCATCCCGCAGATCCTGACCGGCAGGTGCCGGGAGCGACGCGGCCGGCGCGCTCTGCGCGAGATGTACGCCCTGGGTGGCGGGGGTGTGTGACGCAGGCCGCCTTCCGCCCCTCGGGCGACGGGCTCGGCTGCCGAGATCAGGCCCGGCGGGTGCCGGCGTCGGCCTCCTGCACGGCGTCGACGAGCGCCCGCCACGGACCCTGCAGGTGCTCCTCGGGGATCACCTGCTCGTGGCGCTCCCGACGGATCCGCACCTCGATCCGCCACACGAAGCGGTCCGCCCCGGTGCCGGCCGGCGGCTTCTCGTCCCAGGGGCAGCGCTCGACGAGCAGCATCCAGTGCTCGGTCTCGCCGCCGGAGGGCTGGACGCTCCAGCGCCGCGTCATCCCGGCGATCCCGCCGCTGCGGGCGACACGGATCGCGACGCCGTCGTCGCCGGCGGCAGCGGAGTCGGCGGGGACGCCGACGGGCGGATCAGCCGGCGTGTCGCTCATCGCCCGTCGCCTTGATCACGCCGACCGAGGCCCAGGCCATGCGCGCGGCGTCCCCGGTCGCCGTGCTCACCGCGTCCGCCTCCTTGATCGTCGCGTTCGCGAACTGCGCGAACGTCGCCGACGAGGAAAGGCCCCCGGTGAGCGCGCGGTACCAGACGGATCCGGCGGCCTCCCAGGCGCGACCGCCGAGTTCGACGGCGAACAGCGCGAACGCCCGGTTCGGGATGCCCGAGTTGATGTGCACCCCGCCGTTGTCGTCGGTGGTCGTGACGTATCCGCTCATGTCGGCCGGCTGCGGATCCTTGCCGAGCTCGGGATCGTCGTAGGCGGTGCCAGGGTGCAGCATCGACCGCAGCGCCTTGCCGTGCACCGCAGGGGTGAAGATGCCGGCGCCGATGAGCCAGGTCGCCTGATCCGCGGTCTGATCGAGCAGGTGCTGCTCGGTGAGAGCGCCGAACACGTCGGCGAGCGACTCGTTCAGAGCGCCGGGCTGGCCCTGGTACTCCAGGCCCGCAGTGTGCTGGATCACACCGTGGCCCAGTTCGTGGCCAATCACGGTCACCGAGGCGGTGAAGTGCTGGAACACCTGGCCATCGCCGTCGCCGAACACCATGCGCTCGCCGTTCCAGAACGCGTTGTCGTATCCGGATCCATAGTGCACTGTCGCGTCCAGAGGCAGGCCCTGGCCGTCGATCGAGTTGCGCTGGAAGGCGTCGAGCAGCATCTGGAACGTCGCGCCGAGCCCGTCGAACGCCTGGTTCACCGCGACGTCGGCGACGGTCGGCTCGTCCTCCTTGCGCACCACGGTGCCGGGCAGGTTCTCGGTGCCGTGCGCGTCGCTGATGGTGCGATTCGGTGCGGCCTCGACTGTGGCGACGAGCGTGCCGTTCTCGTCGATGGAGAGCTGCAGCTGCGCGCGGTGCTGCGCGGGCGCCGGCGCGATCAGGGTCTGCCTGGCCGCTTCGGCGGCCTGCGTGTATCGCTCCGACTCAGCGAGCTTCGCCAGCAGATAGGAGGGGATGATTCCCTGGTGGATCGGCCCCCGCCGGCGTGCTGTTCGCGGCCCCCCGCGCCCTTCGTGAATCGTCATGACGTCCTCCGTTTCGCTCCGTGTCCTCGACGATACGCCGGGCGCAGGACATCGGCTCCGGGAGCTCGGGGATCCCTCCGGAGATGATGAGATGGGCATCCGGCTAGAGCCGGGCCACGCCGGTCACGGCGACGACGGCCTCGCCCGCCTCATCGGAGGCGTCCAGATCCACCATCGCGGAGATCCGCCAGTCGTGGTCGCCGACGGGATCGTCGAGGATCTGCTGCACCGCCCAGGCGCGCGCCGGCCGCTCATGATCGGGCCCGCCGGTCTCGTCGATGATGAGCAGCGCCGCGCTGCGGGCGTCGGGTCCGGTGCGGATCTCGTCGTGCTCGGCGAAGTAGGCGTCGAGGGCGGCATCCCAGCCGTCGGCGCCGAACTCCGGATCCAGCGCGGCGAGGGCGTCCAGATCCTCTCGGGCGGCGAGCTGCACGCGGCGGAACAGCTCGTTGCGCACGAGGATCCGGAAGGCGCGGACGTTCGTCGTCAGGCGTTTCGGGGCCGGCGGCACGACCGGCTCGTCGGAGTGCGAGACGGGGTGGCCCGAGACGAGCTCCTCCCACTCGTCCAGCAGGGAGGAGTCGACCTGGCGGACCAGTTCGCCCAGCCACTCGATCAGATCCCGCAGCTCCTCGGTCTTCAGGTGTTCGGGAATGGTCTGCGAGGCCGCGCGGTAGGCGTCAGAGAGGTAGCGGAGCACCACTCCTTCCGAGCGCGCAACCTTGTAGAGCGCGACGTATTCCCCGAACGACATGGCTCGCTCGTACATGTCGCGGACGACCGACTTCGGGTGCAGCTCGAAGTCGCGGATCCACGGCTGAGCGGCGCTGAAGGTCTCGAACGCCGCCGACAGCAGCTCCTCGAGGGGCTTCGGGTAGGTGATCTCCTCGAGCGCCTCCATGCGCTCCTCGTACTCCATGCCCTCGCGCTTCATCGCGGCGACGGCCTCGCCACGGGCGACGAACTCCTGCTGGCTGAGGATCGCCCGCGGGTCGTCGAGGGTCGCCTCCACGATCGAGAGCATGTCCAGCGCGAAAGCCGGATCCTCAGGGGCCAACAACTCGAACGCCGCCAGCGCGAAGGGCGACAGCGGCTGGTTCAGCGCGAAGTTCGGCTGCAGGTCCACCGTGAGCCGTACCGAACCGTCGTCGGGATCGCGTTCGACGATGCCCGACTCCCGCAGCGTCCGGTAGATCCCGAGCGCTCGGATCGCGAGGATGCGCTGCTTCGCACGTGGTTCGTGATTGTCGTATACCAGTGCGCGCATATTGGCGAACACGTCGCCGCCGCGACCGATCACGTTGAGCATCATGGCGCTCGTGATCTGCATGTGCGAGGTCAGCGTCTCGGGCTCGGCGGCGATGAGCTTCTGGAACGAGGGCTCCCCCCAGGACACGAAGCCGTCCGGGGCCTTCTTGCGGATGATCTTGCGCTTCTTCTTCGGATCGTCTCCGGCCTTGCGGATCGCGGCGAGGTTCTCCGACTCGTGCTCGGGCGCTTGCGCGACGACGGTCCCGGCGGTGTCGAACCCCGCGCGGCCCGCCCGACCGGCGATCTGGTGGAACTCGCGTGCGTTGAGCTGGCGCATCCGCGTGCCGTCGAACTTCGTGAGCGCCGTGAGAAGAACCGTGCGGATCGGCACGTTGATGCCGACGCCGAGAGTGTCCGTGCCGCAGATCACGCGCAGAAGGCCCCGCTGCGCGAGCTGCTCGACCAGGCGCCGGTACTTCGGCAGCATGCCCGCGTGGTGCACGCCGATGCCGAGCCGGAGCAGGCGCGCCAGGGTCTTGCCGAACGACGTGGTGAAGCGGAACCCGCCGATGAGCTCCGCGATCTCGTCGCGCTGCTCGCGCGTGGCGACCTTCGCGCTCGCGAGCGCCTGGGCGCGCTCCATCGCGGCGGCCTGAGAGAAGTGCACGATGTAGACCGGCGCGCGGTCGGTGTGCAGCAGATCCTCGATCGTCTCGTGGATCGGGGTGGTCTCGTAAAAGAAGTGCAGGGGGACGGGCCGCTCCACGCCTGTGACGACCGCGGTCTCGCGTCCGGTGCGGTGGGTGAGGTCCGCGGCGAGCTCCGTCACGTCGCCGAGCGTGGCCGACATGAGGATGAACTGCGCCTGCGGCAGAGTGAGCAGCGGCACCTGCCACGCCCACCCGCGATCCGGGTCTCCGTAGAAGTGGAACTCGTCCATGACGACCTGGCCGACCTCGGCATCGGGTCCCTGGCGCAGCGCGAGGTTGGCGAGGATCTCCGCCGTGCAGCAGACGATCGGGGCGTCGGCGTTCACGGCGGAGTCGCCGGTGACCATGCCGACGTTCTCGGCGCCGAACACGTCGACCAGGCTGAAGAACTTCTCGCTGACGAGCGCCTTGATCGGGGCGGTGTAGTAGGTGCGGCGCCCGTCGGCGAGGGCGGCGAAGTGCGCGGCGACCGCGACGAGCGATTTGCCGGTGCCGGTCGGGGTGCTGAGGATCAGGTTCTGCCCCGACACGATCTCGATGACCGCTTCGTCCTGCGCCGGGTAGAGCGAGATCCCGGTGGACTCCGCCCATTCCACGAACGCCATGTAGACCGCGTCGGGATCCGGGTCCCCCTCGGCGGAGCGGAGGACGGACGGATCGAGGCGCGCAGACATGATGTGTCGATCATCCCACCGACGGGTGAACGGCGGGACGCGAGGAGTCCGGCCGCGCCCGCCGCCCTAGGATGACGGTCATGCCCGCGGATCTGCCCATCGGAAGCCTCCTCGACTCGGAGGCGCCCGCCTTCCTGAACGCCTCTCGGCTCAACCGGCACACGTTCTGGTGCGGGCAGAGCGGATCCGGGAAGACTTACGCGCTCGGTGTGCTGCTCGAGCAGGTGCTGCTGCACACGCGACTTCCCGTCGTCGTGTTCGATCCGAACTCCGACTTCGTCGCGCTGGGGAAGGTGCGCGACGACGCCCCGGCCGCGGAGGCCGCCGCGCTGCGCGAGCGCGACGTGCGGGTGCTGCACTCCGCACCGGGGCGAGACGACAGGCTCCTGGTGCGCTTCGTCGACATGGATGTCCGCTCGCGGGCCGCCATCCTCCAGCTGGATCCGATCCGGGACGCGGAGGACTACAACCTCATGCTGCGGATCGATGCCCAGTACCTCACCGACGAGCAGAAGCCCGTCGTCGAGTGGCTGCGTGAGAGTGGCGATCCGGGCTATCTGCGCATCGCCAAGCGCATCGAGAACCTCGGCCTCCCGGACTGGGACATGTGGGCATGGGATCGACGAGATGTGACCGACATCGTCGGAGACCGTGCGGACGCGACGGTGATCGACCTGGGGCACTTCGCCACCCCGGCGCAGATGCAGACCGCCGCTCTGGCGGTGCTCGACGAGCTCTGGGCGCGACGTCAGGAGCGCATCGGGCGACTGATCGTGATCGATGAGGCGCACAATCTCTGCGGTCCGGATGCGTCGACCCCGCTGCAGCGTCTGCTCGCGCAGCGGATCGAGCAGATCGCCGCCGAGGGGCGCAAGTACGGGCTGTGGCTGCTGCTCTCCACGCAGCGCCCCTCGAAGGTGCACCCGAATGTGATCTCGCAGTGCGACAATCTCGCGCTCATGAAGATGAGCTCCGAGCGCGACCTCGCCGAGCTGGGGGAGGTGTTCGGCTTCGCGCCGGCCGATGCCATCGCGCGGTCGCCGCTCTTCGCGCAGGGGCAGGCGCTCTTCGCCGGCGGTTTCGCTCCCCGACCTCAGCTCGTGCAGATGGGGGCCCGGCTCACCCACGAGGGTGGATCCGACGTGTCGATCGCCCTGCGCTGACCGACCTCGTCGGCCGGCTCAGACCGCGATCGCGGCCTCCAGGGCGATCCGCACCATGTCGCCGAAGCTCTGTTCGCGCTCCAGCGCCGTCGTCTCCTCGTGGGTGACGAGGTGGTCCGACACGGTGCAGATGCTGAGCGCGCGGCGGCCGTAGAACGCGGCGAGCGTGTAGAGCGCGCTGGTCTCCATCTCGACGGCGAGCGCCCCGTGCGCGACGAGCGGCTCGGTGAGTTCGGGGCGGGTGTTGTAGAACTGGTCGCCCGAGAACAGCAGGCCGATGTGGACCGCGTGCTCGAGATCCATCCGCTCGCTCGCCTCGACGGCACGGCGCAGCAGCGCGAAGTCGGCGACGGGTGCGTAGTCCTGGCCGTGGAAGCGGATCCGGTTGATCCCCGAATCGGTGCACGCCCCGTTCGCGATGATGATGTCGCGCATGCCCACCTTCTCGGTGAGCGCGCCGCAGGAGCCGACCCGCACGAGAGTCTGCACGTCGTAGTCCTGGAAGAGCTCGTTCGCGTAGATCGACATCGACGGCTGCCCCATGCCCGATCCCTGCACCGAGACGCGATGTCCCTGCCAGGTGCCGGTGAAGCCGAGCATGCCGCGGACCTCGGAGTAGAGCTCCGCTGAGTCGAGGAAGTTCTCCGCGATCCACTTCGCGCGCAGCGGATCCCCCGGGAAGAGGACGACGGGGGCGATCTGACCGGGTGCGGCGGCGATGTGCGTGCTCATGCGGCCAGGCTAGCGATCGCGGTCCCGGCCCGGGTCTCGCCGGGGAGGAAGTGCGAGAGTCCGAATCCCGTTTGGAATGCCAAACAGGATTAATTGGTCAAGAAGGTGCGTGACAAGCGCCTTCTGGTATGCCATCCTGATTCCGACGGCGCTGTCGATCAGATCCCCGGGAACCCGCCCGAACGCGATCGAGCATCCGCTCCGTCCTCAATCACTCGACGCAGTAAGGAAGGGAAAAGGGATGAAGACCTTGCCAAAGAGGGCAGGACTGCTCGTCCTCGTCACCGCATCGGTGCTCGCACTCAGCTCCTGCGGTCTGTCCACCGGCAAAGGAGATGCGGGCAGCACCGGCGGAACGCAGAGCAAGGCCGGTGTGATCGCCTCGCACATCGTGCCCGAGACGCTCGACCCGCAGCAGGGCTCGAACGCCAACAACGACTTCTACATCGCCGGCCTCTACGACCGGATCCTGAACTACGACGCGAACGGCAAGATCGTGCCGAGCATCGCGTCGAAGTACGAATACTCCTCCGACGCGACCTCGATCACGCTCACCATCCGTGATGGCGTCACGTTCCACTCCGGCAACAAGCTCACCGCGGCCGACGTGGTCTACACGCTCGAGCGCGTGCACAAGATCGCCTCCGGCAGCGCCGGCTTCATCACCGACTACGTGTCGTCGAAGGCGATCGGCGACAACCAGGTCACCATCACTCTGGCGAAGCCGAACCTCGCATTCGCCGGCGCGCTGGCGCTCATCTACGTCGTGGACTCCAAGCTCGTCTCCGAGCACGCCGGATCCGACGACGGACAGGAGTGGCTGAGCAGCAACGACGCCGGGTCCGGGCCGTACACGCTGAAGAGCTACAACCCCGCGTCCGAGGTCGACCTCGCGGTCTACGACAAGTACTGGGACAAGAAGAACCGCCCGGACAGCCTCGTCATGCGCATCTTCAAGGAGAACAGCGCGCTGCGTGACGAGACGCTGGCGGGCACGGCCGACATCGGCACCAGCATGGCAGTCAGCGACCTCGACACCTTCAAGGGCAAGAAGGGGTTCCAGATCACGGAGCACCAGAGCCCGCTCGTGACGATCGGCGCGATGAACACCGAGAGCGGCATCACGAAGGACATCAAGGTGCGCGAGGCGATCCAGCTGGCGTACGACTACAGCGCCCACATCAAGAATGCGCTGAAGGGCTGGGGCAAGCCGGCCGACAGCCTGGTCCCGGCGTACATGCAGTGCCGGTACACGACCGATCCGGCGAAGCAGGACGTGGCCAAGGCCAAGCAGCTCATCCAGGAGGCGGGCGTCGCGGGACAGACCGTGACGATCGCGTACCAGTCGATCATCCCGGAGCAGGGCACCGCGGGAACGATCCTCGAGGCCAATCTGCGTGACATCGGCCTGAACGTCGACGTGAAGCAGATCACGTACTCGCAGTACCTGGAGATGATCAAGAAGCCGGAGACCACGCCGGACGTCTCGATCCTGTGGGATCTGGCCCAGTACCCCGACATCGGCTCCATGCTGACGCACACGTGGAGCTCGTCATCGATCGGGCAGTCGAACTTCGCGCGCTACTCGAACCCGGAGGTCGACCGGCTCCTCGCCGAGGGCACGACCTCGACGGACCAGAAGACCGCATGCGCGGACTTCGAGCAGGCGCAGAAGGCGATCATCCAGGATCGCCCGACGATGCTGATCGCGTTCCCGTCGCGCGTCCAGGTGCAGAACGAGAAGTTCGCGCCCATCCCGTACTCGCCGATCGCGGCCACGTACGACATCTCACTGCTGACGCTGGCCGAGTAAGCCGGCGCAATCGGATCCGAGGAGGGGCGGGGCTCGCCCCGTCCCTCCTCCCGGACGGAAGAACATGCTCTCCTTCATCCTTCGCAGGATCGGTCTCGCGGTCCTCACCCTCTGGGGCGTCGCCACGATCGTCTTCCTGATGTCGCGGCTCATCCCCGGGGACATCGCCGCTGTCGCCGCGGGCCGGATGGCCAACGCTCAGCAGATCGAGCAGATGCGCCACGTCCTCGGCCTCGACCGGCCGCTCATCGTGCAGTACGGGGACTTCCTGGTCCGGGCGCTGCGCGGTGATCTGGGCAGCTCGGCGTACACGCACCAGCCGGTGCTCGCCGACATCGCGCACGTGCTGCCGACGACGATCCAGGTGGTCGTGCTGGGCATGCTCATCACCCTGTGCGTGGCGATCCCGCTGGGACTCGTCGCGGCGCTCAACGAGGGTCGTGCGGGCGACACCGCGACGCGCATCATCCTCGTGATGCAGGGCGGGATCCCGATCTTCTGGCTCGCGCTGATGGCGCGGTTCCTCTTCGGCTCGATCCTCGGCTGGTTCCCGATCTCCGGCGTGAACAGCGTCGGCATGGCCCCGCCGAAAGTGACCGGGTTCAGTGTGCTCGACTCGCTCCTGTTCGGGAACATCGGCAACGTGCTCGACTCGATCTGGCACCTGCTGCTGCCGGCGATGGCGCTGAGCACGCCGTTCATCTCGACGCTGGCGCGCAACGTGCGCTCCAACATGATGACCGCGCTCAAGTCGGACTACATCACGTTCGCCGTGTCCAAGGGCGTGCCGAGCGGGCGGATCGTGCTGAGACACGGCTTGCGCTCGGCCCTCGGGTCCACTCTCGCGATCGTCGGCATGCAGTTCGGCTGGATGGTCAGCGCCGCAGTGCTGGTCGAGGTGGTCTTCTCGCTCCCCGGCGTGGGCAGCTACATGTACGCGTCGATCATCAACCACGACACGTTCTCGGTGCTCGGAGCCGTGCTCATCATCGGCTTCGTGTTCATCGTGACCTCCTTCATCGTCGACGTCACGCAGATGACGATCGATCCCCGTGTCCGCACCTCCCAGGTAGGCAGAGCATGAACACGCAGACGCAACAGCCCACCGGCGCCGTGACCGTCTCCGTCGAGACCGTCGAAGGCACGGGCACCGCGCGACGGCTGTCCCAGATGGCTTCGCCGGGCGCCCTCGGGCGCGGAATCGGTGCGATCTCGCGCAAGCTCCTCGGTCGCCACGCCCCCGTCGTCGACAAGATCGCGTTCGTGCTCGCGGGCCTGCTGCTCGTGCTGTCGCTCGTCGGCCCGCTCCTCGCGCCGAAGGATCCGTACGCGATCAAGCCGACCGACGCGCTGCTGCCGCCCGGGCCAGGACACTGGCTCGGCACCGACGACACCGGCCGCGACATCCTCTCCCGCGTGCTCGCCGGAGCGCCGATGACCCTCCTCGCCGCGGTGTTCGTGGTGCTGGCCGCGACCGCACTGGGCGTGCTCGTCGCCAGCCTGTCCACGCTCGCCCCGCGCTGGCTGGACGAGGCGATCATGCGGATCTGCGACATGTTCATGTCGATCCCGTCGCTCGTGCTCGCGCTGGGACTGGCCGCCGCGCTCGGGCCGTCGCTCGTCTCGATCATCGTCGCGATGATCTTCGCCGCGTGGCCGAGCACGGCCCGGATCATGCGCACGATCCTGCGCGAGACCATGACCAGCGCCTACGTCGAGTCGGCGCAGATCACCGGAATGACCCGTACGCGCCTGATGCTCCGGCACGCGCTGCCCAACTCGCTCGACGCGATCTACGTGCACGTGAGCATGGAGATGTCCGGCACGATCGTGATGATGGCGGGCCTCGCCTTCCTGGGCGTGGGCGCTCCGCCGCCGAGCGCCGACTGGGGATCCCTCATCGCGCAGGGCCAGGCCTACATCACCACGGCGTGGTGGGTCGCGTTCTTCCCCGGTCTGGCGATCACGATCGCCGCCATCACCTTCGGTCTCGTCGGCGACGCCGTGCGTGCGATCGCCGACCCTGCCTCGAGGAGGCGCGCATGATGTCCACCGAGCCCATCCTCGAGGTGAGCGGCCTCTCCGTCGTGGTCCCCGAGCGCTTCCGCATCGGCGGCGGCGACGGCGACCTCACCCTGGTCGACGACGTGTCGTTCCGCATCCGTCCCGGCGAGCGCCTCGCGCTGGTCGGCGAGTCGGGTTCCGGCAAGACCATGACCGCGCGGTCGATCCTGCAGCTCGACCGCGACGTCGAGCTGCAGGGATCGATCCGCTGGGCCGGTTCCGAGCTGCTCGGCGCGTCGAAGAAGTCGATGCGGCGGATCCGCGGTGCCGAGATCTCGATGATCTTCCAGGATCCGATGACGGCGCTGAATCCGGTGCTCACGATCGGCGAGCAGGTGGCGGAGCCGCTGCTCGTACGAGGCACCTCCAAGAAGGAGGCGTACGCGCGGGCCGCCGAGACGCTCGACAGGCTCGGCGTGCCGAAGGCCAAGGAGCGGCTGCGGGCCTACCCGAGCCAGTTCTCCGGCGGCATGCGACAGCGCGTGGTGATGGCGGCGGCGCTCGTCGCGCAGCCGCGGCTGCTCATCGCCGACGAGCCCACCACGGCACTGGACGTGCGCGTGCAGGAGCAGGTGCTCGACCTCATCGAGGAGCAGTCGCGCGAGCTCGACCTCGCCGTGCTGTTCATCACCCATGACCTGTCGATCGTCGCCGGGCTCGCCCACCGCGTCGCGGTGATGTACCGCGGGAACCTCGTCGAGCAGCAGGACGTCGAGGAGCTCTTCGTCGCGCCGCAGCATCCCTACACGCGCGGGCTGATCGGATCCGTCCCGCGTCTGGACGCGGATCCGAACGTCCGTCTGACCACCGTCCAGGACTACATGGCCGCGCATGCCGAGGCCGAGCACACGGCCGCGGCGGAACCGGCCACGGAGGGAGTGAGCGTCGATGTCTGAATCCGATGTGCTGATCTCGGTGCAGAACCTGACCAAGCGGTTCGGCTCCGTCCGCAGAGGCGCCCTCGCCCTCGACGACGTGTCGTTCGAACTGCGCCAGGGCGAAGTGCTGGGTCTCGTCGGCGAATCCGGATCCGGCAAGTCCACGGCCATCCGCTGCATCGTGGGTCTCGAGCACTCCACCGCGGGAACGATCTCGTACCGCGGCACGCCCCTGCGCTCCTCGAGCGCGGCGGAGTTGCACCGCTATCGCCGGGATGTGCAGATGGTGTTCCAGGATCCGTACTCCAGCCTGGATCCGCGGATGACCGTGCGGCAGATCGTCGAGGAGCCGATGATCGTCGTCGGCGGGTTCTCCGCGCGTGAACGGCGTCACCGGGTCATCGAGCTGATGGAGCGGGTGGGGCTGGGCGAGCAGCACCTCGACCGCTATCCGCGGCACTTCTCCGGCGGCCAGCGGCAGCGCATCGCGATCGTGCGCGCGCTGAGCGTCGGCCCGAAGGTGCTGCTCTGCGACGAGCCGGTCTCGGCGCTCGACGTCTCGGTGCAGGCGCAGGTGCTGAACCTGCTCAAGGACATGCAGCGCGAGATGGATCTGACCGTGCTCTTCGTGGCGCACGACCTCGCCGTGGTGAAGTACCTGTGCTCGAGCATCGTCGTGCTGCACCACGGCGTGGTCGCGGAGCGCGGCCCGGTCGCGCAGATCTACGGCGACCCGCAGGCGCAGTACACCCGCGCGCTGCTCGAGGCCGTACCCGTGCCGGATGTGGCGATCGAGCGGGAGCGCCGCGCCCAGCGGATCGCGCTGCGCGCTCGCGCCGGATCGGGGGCACGATGAGGATCGGCGCCGACGTCAAGTTCTCCGGCGGATCCTCCACGCTCGCGCCCTCTCCTGTCGCCACGTTGGACGTGCTCGAGGAGCTCGGATTCCGCGGGATCCTGGTGCGCACTCTCGACGAGGCGTTCCCGACGCTCGACCCGGTCGGCATCGCCGCATTCGCGCGGGAGGCCGACGCGCGCGGGTTCGCGGTGCAGGTGGGGGTCGGCAAGATCAACCCGTACATGACCGCCGAGCTGCCGCGCGTGCGCGACCTCGGAGACGGCAGCTACCTCGCCGGCATGCAGCGCCTGATCCGGATCTGCGCCGAATACGGCTGGACCGAGCCGTGGACCGCGAGCGGGGGCTACAAGCACGGCCTGCCCGCGCCGTACTGCTTCGACCGGTTCCGCACCGATGTGACCTGGGCCGATCAGCTCGAGGCGACCTCGCGTTTCATCGGCAAGCTCGCGCCCACGCTGCGTGCGACCGACGTGCGCCTGAACATCGAGACGCACGAGGAGATCACGACCCGGGAGCTTCTGCGTCTCGTGGCGGAGCACGGCGACGACGTGCTGGGCGTCTGCCTGGATCCGGCGAATCTGCCGGTGCGCGGCGAGGCGTTCGGCCCTGCGGTCGACCGGGTCGCCGCGATCACCCGCACCACCCACCTGCGCGACGCGATCGTCGCCCGCTCCGAGCACGGCCTCAGCCGCTTCCTCGCCCCCGTCGGCGACGGCGCGATCGACTGGCGGCCCCTCCTTGCGACGCTGCTGACGGCCTCGCCGGACGTGCAGCTGTTCATCGAGGGCATCGGCGGCTCGCGGGCCGAGATGATCCTGGACCCGGAGGATCCGCTCTGGCGGGCTGCGGATCCGGGACTCGACGACATCGAACTCGCCGAGCTCGGCCGCCTCGCCGACGACCACGCCATCCGCGCCGCGCGGGGCGAGGCCCCGGGGCTCGCGGAGCTGCGCCTCGAGGGCGGCGACGCGGGTGCCCAGCTGCGCGAATTCCTCGGCCGTTCGCTCGCCGCCCTGCAGGCGGTGCTCGAAACCGTCGGAGCGCGAACCGAGGCGAGGGCCTCATGAGCCCCACGAGCCTTGCGACCAGAACCCAGAAAGTGACGAAGGAGATCACGACCATGCCGTACCCCACTCTGCCCGCCGGGCTGGACACCGCCGTCTCGTGCGACGTCGTGCATCCCGGTGAGCCCGGCTACGAGACGCTGCGCCGGATCTGGAATGCGGACATCGACCAGCACCCGCTCGCGATCGTGCGCTGCACCACGGCGCAGGACGCCGCGGACGCGCTGCGGTGGTGCGTCGCGAACGACGTCGCCCTCACCGTGCGCGGCGGCGGCCACAACCTCGCCGGCACCTCGGTCGCCGACGGCAGCGTCATGATCGACATGAGCCTCATGCGCGACGTCGTCGTCGACACCGAGCAGCGCACCCTCACCGTCGGCCCCGGCTGCCGCTGGGGCGATGTCGACCGCACCGCCGAGCCGTTCAACGTGGCGCTGCCTGCCGGCGTCGTCTCGCACACCGGCGTCGCCGGCCTGGTGCTCGGCGGCGGCATGGGCTACCTCTCGCGCATGTTCGGATCGACCGTCGACTTCCTTCGCGAAGTCGAGATCGTCACGGCCGACGGCGAGATCCGCCGCGTGAACAAGGACAGCGAGCCTGAGCTGTTCTGGGCGCTCAAGGGCGCCGGCCACAACTTCGGCATCGCCACGCAGTTCGTCTTCGACTACGTCGATCTGCCGGGTCTCGCCACCGTGCGCCTCGCCCTGTTCCCGGCTGAGGACCGCAAGGCGCTGCTGCAGCGGTTCCGCGAGCTCGGGCCCGCGCAGCCCGACAGCTCGACCACCTACGTGCGCCTCTACCGCGCACCGCACTACTGGAGTCAGCTGCCCCGTGAGCACCGCGGCAAGCCGATCATCTCCATCGCGACCGTCACCTACGGTGACCCGGCCGATGAGCCGGCGATCACCGCGCCGATCTTCGAGGGATACGAGCCGATCTACACCAGCCTGCGCTCCATCCCTCATGTCACGCTGCAGCATTCCACGGACGACGAGTTCCGCTACGGCATCTCGCACTACTGGCGCCACGTCGCGTTCGGCGAGCTGCCCGATGAGCTGCTCGACCTCGCGATCGAGCATGCCGACGCCTACCCGGGGCAGCCGTTGAACTCGAGCGCCTTCATCGCGCACCAGACGATGTGCCCGTTCGAACTCATCGCCGGCAAGCTCACGCCGCGCGATCACAGCAACGACTCGACCACGGGCATCCACTCCCGCTGGGGCGGCAACATCGGCGCCGACTGGCTGTACGCCGACGAGCGCCCGGAGCTCGTCGCCTGGGTGAAGCGCTTCGGCGCGGCGGTCGCGCAATGGGAGGCGGGCAGTTACATCAACTTCACGTCCGAGCACAACGACGCAGCGGGGGCCCGCCACATCTACGGCGACAAGTACGACCGTCTCGCCGCGATCAAGACGCAGTACGACCCGACGAACGTGTTCGCGCACGGCCTCATCGAGCTCGAGACGGTTCCGGCCGGCGTCGAGTGGGCCGGGGAGTAGGCGCCTGTGCTGGTCGGCGTCGACAGCACCAAGTTCCCCGGCTCGGACGAGCACGGGGCGTGCTGGATGCTCGAGCGCGCGGCCGAGCACTCCCTCGACGGGGTGTACTTCCGGTCCGTGCTCGAGCTGAGCGCAGACCTCGACGAGGACGAAGTGCGGTCGGCCGCGCAGTGCGCGGCCGACCTCGGGCTGCGGCTCGAGGCAGGGGTCGGCAAGGTCAACCCGTTCTCGACGCCCGAGTCACCGCACATCCGCAGGATGGGCGGTGACTACCGCGCCGCGATGGTGCGGATGATCGAGGTGTCCGCCGCAGCCGGGATCCACGAGCTGTGGAGCGCGCTGAGCAACTATCAATTCCGACTGGCCGACAAGGGCAGGTTCGCCTTCGATCGGTTCCGCACCGACGTGGACTGGCCGGAGCAGCTGGTCGCGACCGAGCGGTTCCTGCAGTCGCTCGCGCCGGTGCTGCGCGCACACGGCAGCCATCTGAACATCGAGACGCACGAGGAGATCACCACCTACGAGCTCGTGCGACTGGTGGAGTCGGTCGGCCCCGACGTGCTCGGGATCACGTTCGACAGCGCGAACGTGGCCGTGCGCGGGGAGGATCCGGTCGCCGCGGCCGTGCGCGTCTCGCCGTACCTGCGGGCCGCGCACATCCGGGATGTCGCGCTCGTCTTCACCGACGAGGGGCTCAGCCGGTTCCTGCTCCCGGTCGGCGAGGGCGTGCTGGACTGGCCGGCACTGCTGGCGGCGCTCGGCCCGGAGCGGGACGTGATGCTCTCGATCGAAGGCATCATCTCGAGCCGCGCGGAGATGGGGATCCACCTCTTCGATGCGCACTGGCGCGAGGGGCACCCCGACCTCGCACCCGGCGAGGTGATCGAGCTGGTGCGACTCGCCCGCGCCTACGAGGAACGGGTCTCACGCGGTCGCGCGCCGGGGCTGGACGCCCTGCGCGCACCGGTCCGAGAGGGCGACGCCCTCGACTTCATCGTCCGCAGCGTCCGACGGCTCCGCAGCGAGCTCTCGGCGCTGGAGACCACAGGAACACACACGCAGTGAAGGAAAGAGCAATGACCGACATCCAGGCGAACTACCCGACGCTGAGCCTCGTGGAGCGCGACCGCCGCTGGGCGGCGATCCGCGGCCTCATCGCGAAGGAGGGGCTGGACGGCATCGTCGTGTTCGGCACCGGCCGCGACATCGCCGACTCCTACCTCACCAACGAGGGCAAGCGGGGCGTCGTGCTGCTCACCGCGACCGACGACCCCACGTACTTCATCGGCGATGTGCCGCTCGAGCGATACGACGCGCAGGGCCACCGCTGGGAGCGCTGGGTCGAGGACTGGGTGCCCGGCAACGCGATCGCCAACCTCGCCGCGACCCTGAAGGAGCGCGGCATGGAGGACGCCCGGCTCGGGGTCGTCGGGCTCACCAGCCGCATGGTCTCGCAGTGGGCCGGGACGATCTCGCACACCCAGTGGCAGAACGTGATCGCCGCGATGCCGCACGTGCAATGGGTGGACGTGTCGGATCCGTACGAGTCGATCGTCATCATCAAGAGCCCCGAGGAGCGGGTGCTGCTGCGCAAGGCGGCATCGCTGGGCGAGGACGCCTGCCGCGCGTTCGTCGAGACCGCGCGTCGGGGCGGCAGCGAGCACGAGATCGCCGCGGCCGCGTTCCACGCCGTGATCGCGGGCGGCGGCTGGGTGCGCTGGCCCTTCATGCTGGAGCGCGCCGGGGAGAGCATGTTCGCGTGGTCGGTGCCGGAGTGGTTCGAGATGGGCGGGGCCCCGCGGATCCTGAAGACCGGCGACACGATCGCCGCCGAGGTGTTCGCGTTCTACGGCGGTCAGGAATCGCAGCAGCAGATCGACGTGTCGTTCGGCGAGCCGAGCCCTCTGCTGCGTGAGCTGGAGCAGGTCTGCGTCGACTCCTACCAGGCGGGTCTGGCCGCACTGAAGCCGGGCATGCTGTTCTCCGAGCTCGCCGCGATCATGGAGGAGCCGCTGCGCAGCTCGCGCACGTGGAACACCGGTCCGATGGTGCAGACCGTCTCGCCGATCTACAACAGCGCCACCCGTCTGCACCCCGAGGTGGACCCGGCCCTCGCCGGTCTGCCGAAGCTGCCCGGCGGTGTCGGCATCGACGGCGACTTCGTCATCCAGGAGGGACATGCGTTCGCCTTCGAGCCGAACGCCCTGCGCGACGGTCAGCGCGTGTGCGTCGGCGGCACGGTGCTGCTCGGCGAGAACGGCGTGGAGGAGCTCAACTCCATCCCGAACCGGCTGAACGTGGTCTGACGTGGTGCGTACCGGCCCATCTTTCTCCGACGTCTCGCTACGGCACAAGCGGGTCTGGATGCTGCGCGGTCCGCAGGATCCGCTCGCACTGCGCGCCGTGGCCCGGGACCTCGTCGCCCAGGGGATCGCGGTCGAGGTGTCGCTCGATCTGCGTTCGCCGGGCCCGCTGGTGAACGAGTCCGAGGCCGGACCCGGCGAGTTCGGGGCGCTGCTGCACCTGTACGGACTGCCGGTCGGATCCGGCCCGGCCGACGCCTCCCCGCTCTGCGCCGAGCTCGGCGGGGCCGAGTGCAGCATCCTGGAGCGGGTGGTCTTCGATCGCCGCCACGACGAAGGCGATCCGAACGGCACCCGCGGCTGGATCCGCATCGGCACGCAGGTGCGACAGAGTCACTTGGATCGGGACGGGTTCGTCGCGCACTGGGGAGGAGTGCACGCAGAGCTGGTTCGGCGGCACCACCCCGGCGCCGTCCGCTACGTGCAGAGCTACCGGATCTGGAGCACGCCGGGCGCGACCGTGTTCGACGGGTTATACGAGTCGACGTTCCCGACGGTCGAGGACTGGACCGAGCGGCTGTTCGACTCGCCGCGCGGAGAGGAGCTGCTCTCGCGCGATGCCGAGGGCTTCCTCGTCGAACGCGGCAGCGAGCGCCTCTGGGTGCGCCGGGAGCGCTTCGCGCCGGACTGGTCCGAGTTGCTCCCGACCCTCTGATGCAGATCGCCCCCTCCTTCGAGGAGGGGGCGATCTGGCATGCCAGGTGTGCGTCCGGAGCTCAGGGCTCGAAGAGCTGGTCCACGATCTTCATCGAACTCACCCTGCCGTGCTCGAGGTGCGCCGCGGCGAGGCTGCCCGCCCACTCGACGTGCCCGCCGGCGATGGCCTCGCAGAGCAGGCGGTGCTCGTCGTGGGTGTTCGCGTCGCCCTCCTGCGTGATGATGTTGAAGTACCGCCGCACTCGCCCGCTGATGGGCAGGCTGATCTGCTGCAGCAGCACGTTGCCGCTCAGCTCGACGATCACGTCGTGGAACGCCGCCGTCGCGTCCGCGATCCGGTGCGCGTCGCCGCTGCTCATCGCCTCCTCCGCCGCAGCCAGGCAGGCGAGCAACGGTTCCGCGGAGGCGCCCTCGGCGCAGCGCTGCGCGGCCTCGCGGGCGCTCAGCGGCTCCAGTACGGCGCGCACCGAGAACAGTTCGATGATCTCCCGCACGCGCATCGGGGTGACCACCGCGCCGCGCCGGTGCAGCGTGCGGATGTACCCCTCGGCCTCGAGCCGGGGCAGTGCCTCTCGGATCGGGTTGCGCGAGACGCCGAGCTGAGCGGCGATGTCACGTTCGCGCACGCGGGATCCGTGCTTCATCGTGCCGTCGATGATGCGGTCGCGGATCCACTCGTACGCGAGTGCGTCGAGGGCGGTGTCGTGATCGACGTCGATCTCTTCGTCCAGGTGCGGAGCAGCCTCTGGCATACCAAACCTCGCTATCGGTCGGGCAGGTCGACCTGGATAGGAGTCTATCCGCCGCAGCCCCGGGGCTGCGCAATGGGCCCCGTTCGCCGTTCACGGGGGCCGCTGGCCGAATGCCACTGGGCACCGGTCCGACCGGCCCTGCCCGTTGCATGGCTCAGCCCTGGCGGCGCACCATCTCCGCGATCCACGACGGCGCGAACGGCGAGGTGCAGTTCGGAGGCGTCGGGTAATCGGCGAGCACCTGCAGCCGCTCGCCGATCGCGATCGCGCGGTCGCGCAGTGCCGGGTGGTGTATCCCGATGTAGGCGAGCGTCTCATTCATCGCCCACTGCTCGCGGGCCGGTGCGGCGGCGAGCTCGCGCTCGATCCGGTCGAGCAGGCTGTCGAGGTCGAGGCCCTCGGGGTCCTTCGCGACGCGCGCGGAGGTGAGCGACCAGGCCGCGGCGCGGGCGTCGGGATCCGCGTCGTCCAGCCAGCGCTGGCGCAGCTCCTCGGCGTGCGACGACTTCTTCGCGAGGTACGCCACGAGCCAGTCGTGCGCCTTGGCGCTCTGCGTCGCGCGCACCATGCGGTCGAGGTCGTCGGTGTCGAGGCCGCGGGGCTTCGCGAGCAGGATGCCGAGGAGCTGTCCGGCCACATCCCCGGAGTCGTACAGTTCGCGGGCGAGCTCCGGATCGGCGCCGATCCGCTTCGCGAGCGCACGCAACTGCGACAGGTTCACGCCGTGCGCGTCGCCGTGCCGCTCATTGACGGCGCGGGCCTTGGGATCCTCCAGGGCGGCCAGATCGGCGAGCGCCTGGGCGAGGGTCGTGGACATGCCGCCAGCCTATGGCGCAGCAGCGCGAGGGACCCGGGATGCGACAATGGTGACGCAAACATCGTGCCGCACCCCGAGGAGAGCCATGACCGAGTCCCTGCGCGCCGCGCTCACCTACGAGGACGGCGTACTGCAGCGCCAGGGCAGGCCGTTCCGGATGCTCTCCGGCGCGGTGCACTACTTCCGGATCCACCCCGACCAGTGGGAGGACCGGCTGCGCCGTCTCGCCGCGATGGGCGCGAACACGGTCGACACCTACATCCCATGGAACTTCCACGAGCGGGTCGAGGGCGCCGTCGACTTCAGCGGCTGGCGCGACGCCGAGCGGTTCATCCGGCTCGCCGGCGAGGTCGGGCTCGACGTGTTCGTTCGCCCGAGCCCGTACATCTGCGCCGAGTGGTCGAACGGCGGGATCCCGTTCTGGCTGAGCGGACGCACCCGCGCGCTGCGCACGAGCGAGCCCGTCTTCCTCGCCGCCGTCGACGCCTGGTACGACGCGCTGATCCCGCGGCTCGCGCCGCTGCAGGCCGCGCACGGCGGCCCCATCACGGCGGTGCAGATCGAGAACGAGTACGGATCCTTCGGCAGCGACCACGACTACCTCGTGCACCTGCGCGACGGGCTGCGTGCGCGGGGCATCGTCGAGCTGCTCACCACCGCCGACGGCGCGACGGCGGACATGGTCCGAAACGGCAGCGTCGAGGGGGCGATGGGGTCGTTCACGTTCGGCACCGGCGTGGCGGAGGCGCAGAGCCTGCGCGTGCCGGACCAGGCGCTGCTGTGCGCCGAGCTGTGGGGCGGCTGGTTCGATCACTGGGGCGAGCAGCACCACGTGCGCTCGGCGGCGAGCATGATCGGCACGGTCGAGGAGCTGCTGGCCGAGGGCGGATCCGTGAGCCTGTACATGGCGCACGGCGGCACGAACTTCGGCCTCTGGGCGGGAGCCAACCACGATCGCGTGCTGCAGCCGACCGTCACGAGCTACGACTCGGATGCGCCGATCGGCGAGGACGGATCCCTGAACGACAAGTTCCATGCGCTGCGGGCCGCGTTCGCCCCGTTCCACGACGGCGACCTGCCGCCGATCCCGGCAGCGCCCCGCCGGCAGCCCGCCGCCTCGACGCCGCTGGTGCCGGTGACCGCGCTGCTCGACGTTGTGCGGGCTGTCCCCGCCGGCGCCACGGCGCCGATGCCGCTCACCTTCGAGGAGCTCGGCGCCGAGGACGGGTTGGTCGCCTACGAAGCGGAGATCTCCTTCGCTCCGGGCGCTGCGCTGACCGTCGACGTGCTGCACGACCGGGCGGTCGTGTTCCTCGACGGGGTGCGCCTCGGCGTGCTCGAGCGCGACGGCGAGCGGACGCTCGACCTTCCCGGGACAGGCGGATCCGGCCTGCTCACCCTCGTCGTGGAGAGCCAGGGGCGCGTCAACTACGGACCGCTCACCGGCGAGGGCAAGGGGATCATGGCGGGGGTGAGGGTCGGACGCCGCTTCGCGCACGGCTGGACCCATCGGGTGATCCCGCAGGACGCGCCGGCCGGCACGGTCGCGGGCGACCCCCTCGCCGCGGCCGCGCCGGCCGACGGCCTCGCGGTCGCCGTGTTCGACGTCGCAGACCCGGCCGACGCCTGGCTCGCGTTCCCCGGCGCCGTCAACGCCCTGGTGTGGCTGAACGGGTTCCTGCTCGGGCGCCACCGCGCGGTCGGCCCGCAGGTCACGCTCTACGCCCCCAGCCCGCTGTGGCGGGAGGGACGCAACGAGATCCGCGTGCTCGACACCGACGGGATCGGGTCCGCCGTCGAGATCCGCGAGGAGCCCGATTTCGGCCCGGTGGAGGAGTTCATCGGATCCTGACCGAGGCCGGGTACGCCCGCTGCTCAGGCCTCGTCGCGCAGGCCGGCGCGGATCCGGCGCAGGTCCTCGGTGAGGGATCCGATCAGCACCCAGTTGCGCGACGACGGCGGGCGGATGTCCAGCGGTGAGGTGAGTGCGGGGATCGCCGAGGTGAGCGCCTCGGGCTCGGGAACCACCTCGGCGAGCTGCACGGCGAGGCGCACGTCGTGGCCCGCGCGGTGCAGCTGATCGGCGATCGGAGCGACCGAGGGCTCGGCCGGGAGCGTGTCGTCGCACTGGTCGACGAAGGCGCGCGTCATGCCGATCACCTGCGTCACGATCGGGCCGAGGCGCTCGAGCAGCGCGCGCATCGCGGTGAACTCCGCGCGATGGCGGGATCCGCGGGGGTTCAGGGTGAGCGACTCCTCGCCGGCGGTGAGCGAGGCGTCGGCGGCATCCTTCATCGGGCGCAGCAGCCGGGCCTCCAGCATGAGCTCCTGAAGGCGGGCGGGACTCTGCTCCACGGCGATCGCGTCGGCCAGGCGGTCGAGGGTGGCCGCGAGCTCCCCGCCGAGCAGAGCCAGATCGCGCCGCACCGGGGCGACCAGCACGGGCGGCACCACGGCGACGTTGACCACGAAGCCGATCGCGGCGCCGATCAGCGTCTCCAGGATCCGGTCGACTGCATAGTCGGGGCTCGCCGATCCGAGCGCGAGCACGAGCATCGCCGAGATCGCGACCTGGTTCGCGGTGCCAGGAGTGGCCTTGAACGACCACGCCACCACCATCGCCACCACGACCGCGAGCAGCACGACCCAGCTGAGGCCGCCGAGGGCGAGGCTCAGCAGCACCGCGATCACGACGCCCGCGATCACGCCGATGCTGCGCTCGACGGCCTTCGCGAACGACTGGTTCACGCTCGGCTGCACCACGAGCAGCGCGGCGATCGCCGCGAACACGGGCAGGTGTCCCGGCACGAGCCAGCCGGCGACGAGCCAGGCCGCGATCGTCGCCGCCGCCGACTTCGCCACCTGCAGCAGCGGCGCGCGTCGGGCGGCGCGGAGGGCGGCGAGCGGACGCATGCTACCCACGGTAGTCCGCGATCTGAGGTACCCGCGTCGGAAGTTAGGGCATCTGCCCGATGGGGGCAGGGGGCCTTAGCGACGAGCGTATGAGTACCGGAGAAGGAGACATCATGGAACTGAACTACGCGATGAGCTACCGCATCACCACGCTGGAGCTCGAGCAGGCCGCGATCCGCGCCGAGCGCGCCAGGATGGCCGCGGAGAACGCCGACCTGATCGTCCGCCGCGACGGGATCCTGCGCCGCGCGCTGCGTCGTCTGCAGGCCCGCCGTGCCGCGGTCGTGCCGGCCCCCGCGGTCGAGACGCGCGAGGCCGAAACGGCCGTGGCCGCCCCCGCGGCTTCCGCGGTCGCCCCCACCACGCAGATCGCGGAGCTCGTCTCCGCGTCGGACGAGACCCGCGACCGCGAGCTCGTCGGCTGCGTCTCGCACGCCGCATGAGCGCAGCGGCGCCCGTCCCGGCGCCCACCGCCACGGCGCCCGCCCTGTCATCGACTGCGGGCGCCCCCGAACGCAAGAGCCTCCCGACGACGGATCCGGCACAGGATCCGCTGCCGCCGGGAGGCTCTTCCGCGTCCGCCGCCGACGCCGCCGGTTCTGCCGAGAGCGGCGCCGCCCGCACGGCGGCGCCCGATGTCCGTGGCGGATGGCACGATGAAGACATGTCCCTCGCCACCACGTCGGCCGCCATGGTCGGGCGCGATGCCGAACTCGCGCTCCTCGACGACGCTCTGCGCCGTGCCGGTGCCGGCGAGTCCGCCTCCGTGCTAATCGGCGGTGAGGCGGGCATCGGCAAGTCCCGGCTGACGGCGGAGTTCCGCCGCCGCGTGGCGGACGAGGCCACGGTGCTGACCGGCTGGTGCCTGGACTACGGATCCACGCCGGCGCCCTTCGGCCCGCTTCCGGCGATCCTGCGCGGGGTGCTCGACGAACTCGGCGACCGCGCCGACGAGGCAGCTGGGCCGGGCCGCGACGCCCTGCAGCTGCTGCTGCCCGAGCGCGCCGTCGGTCCGGTCGATCGCTCGACGATCCGCCCCGAGGGGCTGCGCGAGACGATCGCGAACCTGCTGGAGGCGGCCGCGTCCGTCCGTCCGGTGGTGGTCGTGATCGAAGACCTGCACTGGGCTGACGCCGCGACCCTGTCGATGCTGTCCTTCCTGCTCCGAGCCCTCGCAGGCCGCCCCGTGCTGTTCCTGCTCACCTGCCGCATCGACGAGGTGCGCCGCGGCGGAGCGGTGCGCACGTTCCTCGCCGAGGCCGAGCGCGCCCGCCTCCTCGACCGCGTGACCCTCGACCGCCTGGACGCGAACGCCGTGCGCGATCTCGTGCAGCGCCTGCGCGGACCGGTGGGCGACGTCGGCCTGGCCAAGCTCATGGAGCGCAGCGAGGGCGTGCCGTTCTTCGTCGAAGAGCTGCTCTGCAACGTGCAGGGCCCGATGCCCGACACCCTGCGGGACGTCCTCCTCGCCCGATTCGACGCCCTCGGCGACGACGCGAAGCGCGTGGTGCGGGTCGCCTCGGGATCCGACGGGGCGATCTCCCACGACCTGCTGGCCACGCTCGCCGGCTTCGGCGACGAGCGCCTCGATGAGGCCGTCCGCGAGGCGATGGGAGCCGGCATCGTCGGGGTCGCTGATCGGGAGAGCTACGGGTTCCGGCACGCGCTGCTGCGCGAAGCCGTGCACGACGACCTGCTGCCCGGTGAGCGCGCTCGCCTGCACTGGGCCTATGCCGACGCCCTGGAGGCGGCCGGCGCGGCGCCGTCGACCCTCGCGTTCCACTGGCACCGAGCCCACGACTCCCCGCGTGCGCTCGCGGCGGCGGTCACCGCGATGCAGGAGGCGAAGAACAGCTACGCCTTCTCGACCGCGGCACGCTTCGGCGAACTCGCCCTGGAACTGTGGGAGCAGGTGCCCGACCCGGCGGAGGTCGCCGGCATCGAGCGGATCCCCCTGCTCGCCCAGGTCGGATCCATCCTGCGCAACGGCGGGGACGGGGAGCGCGCGCTCGCCGTGGTCTCGCTCGCCCTCGACGAGATCGACCCCGCGGTCGTCGACCGTTCGGTGCATGCGCGGCTGCTGCGCGACAAGGCGCTCTACCTGCAGAATCTCGGCCGCGGTGGGTCTGCCGACCTGTTCCTGGAGGCGCTCGCGATCGTCGAGTCCGAGCCGGGCCAGGAGCGGCTGCGGGCCGCCCTGCTCGGCTATCTCGCGGGCCGCTACCTCATCGGCGCACGGCTGGAGGACGCGGTCGCGACCGCTGACGAGGCGTTCCGGCTGGCGGAGTCGATCGGCTTCGACAACGTGATGTCCGTCGCCGCGAATCTGCGCGGCTGCAGCCGGATCCATCTCGGAGAGGTCGCGGCCGGTCTCGCCGATTTCCGGCTGTCCTGGGAGCACGCGGCCGATCACGACGCCCAGCTGCGCTATCGCGTCAACTACGCCGACAGCCTCAACATGCTCGGTCGCTTCCGTGAGGCGGTCGAGGTGGCCGAGGCCGGTGTCGCGCACTCGCGGACGCTCGGCGTCGAGCGGTCGACCGGCGCGATCCTGTCGCACAACATGGTCGAACCCCTCCTCGAGCTCGGCGAGATCGACCGGGTGGAGGAGATCTCCGCGCGGGACCTCGCCGTGCGCACGCTGCAGGTCTTCCGGATGTACTCGACGATGTCGCGCATCCGGGCGCTGGTCTGGCGCGGCGAGATGGATGAGGCCGTCCGCGTGCTCGGCGAGTGGCGCTCGATCGCCGAGGGCGTCGCGGCCGTGGAGCGGCAGGTCTGGTACTCGCTGCACGACGTCGAGATCCTCATCGCTCTCGGACTCGGCGACTCGGTGCGCGCCGCCGCGGAACTGCGCATGGTGATCGAGGATCCGGGTCAGCGGCTCGCCCTGATGGGGCGGATCCTGCTCGAGGGCGGCCGGGTCGTCGCCGACCTCCGCGCCGACGGACACGGCGCGCTCGCCGACGCGACGGCCGAGCTCGTGCGCGCACGGTGGTTCTCCCTGCCCGCCGAGCTGCAGCACCCGCACTGGGCCGCCGTGCTCACGGCTCTGCTGGACGCGGATCCGGAACGGCTCGAGGCGGCCGTCGTGCTCGTCGACGGTGAGGACGTGCCCGCTGTCTTCCGCCCGCTCGTCCGGCTGGAGCGCGCCCGAGTGCTCGTGGCGGAGGGCGACAGGACGGCCGCCGTCGAGCTGGTGACCGAGGCCGCCGCGATCGCGGAGGGGCTGGGCCACGACCGGCTGCGCCGCCGCACCACGGAGTTCATGGACGCGGCGGGGCTCAACCGCGCCGCGACGCGCGGTGCGCACACCGCGGAGAGCATCGAGCTCACCGCGCGCGAGCAGCAGGTGCTCGACCTCATCGCCGAGGGGCTCAGCAACCGTCAGATCGGCGAGCGGCTGTTCATCAGCGGCAAGACCGCGAGCGTGCACGTCTCCGCGATCCTGCGCAAGCTCGGCGTCTCCAGCCGCACAGAGGCCGCCGTCGCCCAGCGCGCCCGCTGAGGCCGGCCGCGTGCGTCAGGCGGCGAACGTCAGGCGGCGAGCGTCCCGAGGATCAGCACCTCGATGATCCGGGCGAGGGATCCCTGGAACTGCTCGGGGAGGAACACCAGCGACGGATCGAGCGCGTAGGCGTCGTGCACGGCCTGGGGCGGATGCGTGTGCGTCCAGTACCCGCCCACGGCGATCAGGATCGATCGCGCCGTCTCATCCGCCTGCGGCCCGGTCAGCTCCGGGATCACCTGACGCACCAGTGCCCCGAAGCGCGCGAGCGCTTCATAGCCGTTCCGCTTGAACCTGACGATCGTGTCGGTGGTGACGTTATGCTCCAGGACCCCGGCCTGCGCAGCGATGAGCTCGCAGAGCATCTCGTGCCGGGCGAATGCGGATGCGAGCACGGACGCCGTGGCGGCGACACGGCGCCGGACGTCGTCGCGGGCGTTGATCGCCGCCGGGAGCGAGGCGTGTACCTCGGCGAACAGCTCCGCCGCCTGCTCGCCCAGCAGGTCGAGGAGCACCGCCTCCCTCGACTCGAAATAACGCAGCACGTTCGACTTGGCCAGGCCCACCCGGCGGCTCAGTTCGTTCAGGCTCACGTCGGCCAGGGGCAGTTCCGTGAGCATCGCGGCGGCCGTGTCGAGGATCGCCCGCCGCCGGACCTCACGCTGCTCCTCAGTGCGCGCGCGCTGGAACGTGGTCATCCCGCGATTCTACAGACTGGCGGTCTCTTGACAAGGGACCGATGGTTCTTTATCTTAGAGACCATCGGTCCGATACGAACGCGGACGCGAGGAGAGCGGGAGAAGTCGCCATGGGAGCAAAGGTCGCACTGGTCACGGGGGCCTCGTCCGGAATCGGGGAGTCCGCCGCGCGCCACTTGAGGGACGCCGGGTTCATCGTCTACGCGGCCGCGCGACGAGTGGACCGGATGGCCGGGCTGGAGCGGGCGGGCATCCGCACGATCGCCCTCGATGTGACCGATGACGCCTCCGCGCGCGTCGCGGTCGAGCGGATCCTTGCCGAGCAGGGGCGGATCGACGTCCTGGTGAACAACGCGGGTTACGGATCGTACGGTGCGCTGGAGGATGTGCCGCTCGCCGAAGCGCAGGCGCAGCTCGACGTGAACGTGCTGGGCCTCGCCCGGATGGCGCGGCTCGTGCTGCCGCAGCTGCGCGCCCAGCGCAGCGGGACGATCATCAACATCTCCTCGATGGGCGGGAACTTCACGACACCGCTCGGAGCCTGGTACCACGCCAGCAAGTACGCGGTCGAGGCGATCAGCGACGCGCTGCGCATGGAGCTCGGGCCGTTCGGCATCGACGTCGTCGTGGTTCAGCCCGGATCCATCCGCACCGAGTGGGGCGCGATCGCCGCGGCCACCGTGCTCGAGACCTCGGGCGACGGTCCGTACCGGGCGCAGGCGGAGGCGGTCGCGAACGCCCTCGGCAACAGCTCGCGCCCGGATGCTCGTCTGACCTCCTCGCCCGATGTCGTCGCACGGGCGATCGTGAGGGCGGCGACGGCGCGGCGTCCGCGCCCTCGCTATCGCATCGGGTTCGGTGCGAAGCCGCTCGTACTCGCGCGCCGGATCCTGCCCACGCGGGTCTTCGACCGCCTCATCCAGCGCGCCGTCTCCGCCTGACGCCCCGCGGATCCGCGCCGCGCCCTCGGCTCGCGCTCCGACCGCGAGACCGAACCTCCACCCCGAGACCGCGTCTCAGATCGTCGGTCTCGGGACGGAGGTTCGGTCTCGCGGGCATGGGGCGATCATGAGGCGGACGCCGGCGTCGGAATGGGGCGTCGCTCTCAGGCCGCCTCGGCCCGGCCCCGGCGCCAGTAGCCCATGAACGCGACGGAACGGCGGTCGATGCCGAGGCCGCGCACGAGATGCCGGCGCAGTGCGGTGATCGTCGACGCCTCCCCGGCGAGCCAGGCGTAGCAGGATCCGATGGCGGTCTCCGGAACCTCCCAGAGCACGTCGTCCTCGTTCGGATCCGCGAGTTCCGCCCCCGCGGCCGCGTCGAGCCCCGCTCCGGGCGCGGCGGGACCTGCGGCGCCGGACGTGGCTGCGGCGCCGGACGGCGGCGCGCTCTCGACGGCCCGTGTCTCACCCCAGGCGTGCACGGCAGCGCTCAGGCGCAGCCCGTGCGCCGCGCTCCCGCGGGCCAGCCACCGGACCGCGACGCCCTCGGGTGCGGCGAGCGGCAGGGCGTCGGCCTCGGTGGGCACCTCGATGTAGACGGATCCGGTGACGTGCGCGGGCAGCGACTCGACGATCGCGCAGATCGCGGGCACGGCGGTCTCGTCGCCGGCGATGAGAACGGAGTCGGCGTCACCCGGATTCCACTCCAGCCCTCCGGTCTCGTCGGCGCGCGCATCGGGACCGATCACGACCAGCGGTGCGCCCGGCGCGGCGGCCGAGGCCCAGGCGGACGCGGGCCCCTCCGTGCCGTGCAGCACGAAGTCGACGTCGATCTCGCGACTCTGCGGCCGTACCGCGCGGATCGTGTAGGTGCGGATCGGATTGCGCGTCTCATCGGGGAGTTCTCGCCACCGGCGATACCACTCCATCATGCCGACCGATTCGTCGAACTGGCCGACATCGGTGAAGGATCCGTCGGGCAGCGGCAGCACGAGCTTGATGCGCTGATCGAGGCCCGCCGTGCCGAAATGCACGAGATCGGGGCCGGTCAGCGTCATCCGCAGGAAGTTCGGAGACAGCTGCTCGCGGCGGGCGACGGTGGTGCGGTAGGTCCGGTAGGGATGATGTGACACGCCCTCAAGGATAGGTTAGGCTCCCCTAACATGACGAATCGGATCCTCTCCGTCGCCTCCGCCCCGTCCGGGCTCGAGGCGGAGGGCCTCACGCTGCACTACGGCCGCACACCCGTCGTGCACGACGTCGCGCTGGCCCTTCGTCCGGGGACCGTCACGGCGCTCATCGGTCCGAACGGCAGCGGCAAGTCGACGGCCTTGCGGGCCATCGCGCGGCTGCACCGCATGCAGGCCGGATCCGTGCACATCGACGCCGACGGCACCCGCCGGGACGCCGCCGCACTAGATGCGAAGGAGTTCGCGCGCACCGTCGCGATGCTGTCGCAGTCGCGGCCGCACCCCTCCGGCCTGGAGGTGCGCGACGTCGTCGCCTTCGGCCGGCACCCGCATCGGGGCCGGTTCTCGGGTCTGCGCGACGAGGACCGCACCGCCATCGACCGTGCGCTGGCGCTCACGGGCCTGGGCGCCATGGGCGCCCGCCCGGTGGACGAGCTCTCCGGAGGGGAGCTGCAGCGCGTCTGGCTGGCCACTGCGCTCGCGCAGACCACGCCGATCCTGCTGCTCGACGAACCCACCAACCACCTCGACCTGCGCTACCAGATCGAGACGCTCGACCTCATCCGCGACCTCGCCGACGCGGGCACGGCGCTGGGCGTCGTGCTGCACGACCTCGACCACGCCGCCGCGGTCGCGGACCGGGTCGTGCTCCTGCACGACGGTCGTGTGCGCGCCTTCGGCACCCCCGCCGAAGTGCTCACCGGCGAGAACCTGTCGGCCGCCTACGGGCTGCGCATCGACACCGCGCTCGACGACGACGGCCGCGTGCGGGTGATACCGCGAGGCCGGCACAGTGCCCGCCGCCCCGCCCGCGAACCGCAACTCGCCTGACGCGGGCCGGGCCCCGGCACCGCGTCCGCCGCCGGGCCGCCTCACTGCACCGCGCCGCCGCCTCGCGGCCCGGGCGTCGGATCCGCCGAACCGGGCCTCTGTCCTCGACCACCCTCGACCCCGCACCCCACCGACCCTGGAGAACCATGCGCAAGCCCCTCGCCGTCCTCTCGTTGCTCGCCGCGAGCACCCTCGCCCTCGCCGGCTGCGGAACGACCTCCGTCGCCGCGCCCACCGGCAGCGCCGCCCCCGCCGCGAGCGCCGAGTGCGCGACCGATGCCACGGCGACGTCCACGGGGCCCGTCACCGTGACCGACGCCCTCGGCCGCACCGTGAAGCTCGACAAGCCCGCGGAGCGTGTCGCCGTGCTGGAGTGGCAGCAGGTCGAGGACGCGCTCACCCTGTGCGTGACCCCCGTCGCCGTGGCCGACGCGGCCGGCTATCGACAGTGGGACAAGGCCGAGACTCTCCCCGAGGGCGTGAAGGACGTGGGCACCCGCCAGGAGCCGAACCTCGACGCGCTGTTCCAGACCAAGCCCGACCTCGTCATCGTCGAGGCGCAGACCCGCGACGACGCGATCATCGGCCAGCTCGAGAAGTACGGCGTGCCGGTGCTCGTCACGGTCGGCGCCGACGCGAAGGATCCGGTGAAGCAGCTGCTCGCGACCTTCGACCTCATCGCGCAGGCCACCGGTCGCACCGAGCGGGCCGCGGACGTCGCGACGGAGATGAAGAACCACCTCGCGGAGGCGAAGAAGACGCTCGCCGCGGCGAAGCCCTCCAGCACCGACTTCGTCTACTTCGACGGCTGGGTGGACGGCGGCACGGTGTCGCTGCGTCCGTTCGGCACCGGATCGCTGATCGGCGCGATCGGCGGCGAGCTGGGTCTCACGAACGTCTGGAAGGGCGAGACCGATCCCGCATACGGACTCGGCAGCACCGACATCGAGGGCATGACCACGGTCGGATCCGCCACTCTGCTGCACACCGGCACCGACGATCCCGACAGCGACAGCTTCATCGCCGCAGCCGAGAAGAACCCGGCCTGGGCCTCGATCCCGGCGGTCAAGGAGAAGCGGATCCACGCGTTCCCGACCGGGATCTGGACGTTCGGCGGACCGCGCTCGGCCGAGAAGATCGCCGACGCGTACGTCGACGCGTTCCGCAAGTGAGCGGGTGGCGGTGAGCGCGATGCGGGTGGTAGAGCAGGGGTCGGCGATCACGGCGGAGGCGCCGGGATCGCCGGCCGGGGCGCGCGCGGACGCGCGGGCGACGACCGGAGCGGGCGGGAGCCCCGCGTCCGGCGTCCGGGCGCGCCTCGGTGCCGTCGGGGTGCTGGTCCTGCTCGCCATCGCGCTCGCCGCCACCGCGGGTTGGCACCTCACTCAGGGCACGAGCGGCGCGGTCTGGGCGAACCCCGACATCCTGCTCGGCGCGCGCCTGCCCCGGCTCGCCGCCGGCGTGGCCGTCGGCATCGCGCTCGGCATGGCCGGCCTGCTCATGCAGTCGCTGGCGCGCAACGCCCTGGCCTCTCCCGACACGCTCGGTGTGACCGCGGGCTCGTACCTCGCGATCACCGCGGTCGCCGCGTTCGGGATCTCGATCCCGTTCTGGGCGTCGGGGATCGTCGCATTCGCCGGCGGGTTGGTCGCCGCGGTGATCGTGCTGGGGCTCGCGGGAGGCGCCGGATCCTCGACGACTCGGCTGGTGCTCGCCGGATCCGCGCTGGCCCTGGCGTTCCAGGCCGCGACCTCGGCGCTGCTGATCCTGTTCAGCGAGCAGACCAAGGGACTGCTCGCCTGGGGGAGCGGCAGCCTGTCCCAACTCGGGCTGGAGGCGTTCCTGCGCGCGGCGCCGGTCGTCGTGGTCGCCGGACTGCTGGCGCTGCTGCTCGCCCGCCGACTGGACGTCCTCGCGCTCGGTGACGACCTGGCCGCATCCCTGGGCGTGCGGATCCGTTCGACGCGCATCCTCGGGATCCTGCTGGCGGTGCTGCTGACCGCGACCGCCGTCACCCTCGCCGGTCCGCTCGGGTTCGTCGGACTGTGCGCGCCCGTGCTCGCCCGCCTGCTGGTGCGGGTCGTGCCGGGGCTCGGCCGACACGCACTGCTGCTGCCCGCCTCCGGACTCATCGGCGCGCTCGTGGTGATCCTCGCCGACGCTCTGCTGCGGCTCGTCATCGGGGCCGAGGGTGCGATCGCCGTGCCCACGGGCGTGGCGACGACGGTGCTCGGATCCGTCGTGCTCGTGGTGATGGCGCGCCGGTTGCGCGACTCCGGGCCCACACGGCGGCCGCCGTCGATCCGGTTCGGGGTACGAGGGCCGCTGCACTTCCGGCTCGTGCTCGCGATCTCGGCCGTGCTGGTTGTCGCCGTCAGCGTCGGCGGCCTGCTGCTCGGTGCGACGCCGCTGCTCACCGGCGACGTGCTGCTCTGGCTGCAGGGTCAGGCGCCGCCGCAGATCGCTTTCGCGCTGGACGAGCGGGCGCCGCGGGTGATCGCCGCCGTCACGGCGGGTGCGGCGCTCGCGCTCGCCGGGTGCCTGACGCAGGCCGTGAGCCGCAATCCGCTCGCCGATCCGGGCCTGCTCGGCATCACGGGCGGCGCGGGGCTCGGCGCGGTGCTCGTGGTGACGAGCGCTGCGGCCTCGACGTTCGGCATGCTCGTGGCGGCGGTGGTCGGCGCGATCGCGGCGTTCGCACTCGTGTACCTGCTGGCCTGGCGTGGCGGGCTCAGCGCGGACCGGTTCATCCTCATCGGGATCGGCGTCTCGTCAGCGGCGGTCGCGCTCACCTCGTTCGTGCTGCTGCGGGCGAGCCCGTTCGACACACCGAAGATCTACACCTGGCTGAGCGGTACGACGTACGGCCGGATCTGGGAGCAGGTCGTGCCGCTGGCCGTCGTGCTACTGATCGCGCTGCCCGTGGTGATGATGCGCAATCGGGAACTGGATCTGCTCGCGCTCGACGAGGACACCCCGCGCACGCTCGGCGTGAAGCTCGAGCGCTCGCGCCTGCTGATCCTCGCGGTGGCCGCGCTCCTCGCGGCGTTCAGCGTGGTGGCCGTCGGCGTGATCGGCTTCGTCGGGCTCGTCGCCCCGCACGCCGCGCGCGCCCTGGTCGGCGGCCGACACGCCCGCGTGGTGCCGGTCGCGGTGCTGCTGGGGGCGGTGCTGGTGGGTCTCGCGGACGCGGTGGGCCGCACGGTCATCGCGCCGGCGCAGCTGCCCGCCGGGCTCGTCGTCGCGGTCCTCGGCGCCCCGTACTTCGTCTGGCTGCTCTGGCGCTCCCGCGACGTGTGAGGCCGGGCCTCCCCCCTCCGGGGTCGTTGAGCGAGGACGGCGAAGCCGACCGAGACGAAACGCGGTCACCTACGAGGGTGCGGCGTTTCGCCTCGCGCCGGCTGCGCCGGTGCTCGCTCAACGATTTCCGGTCGGCTCAGCCCGCGGCGTCGGCCTCGAGCACCGCCATCGCGGCGTTGTGCCCGCCGATGCCCGAGACCGCGCCGCCGCGGACCGCGCCGGATCCGCACAGCAGCACGTCCGGGAAGCGGGTCGCCACACCCCAGCGCTGAGCGGGGGTGCCGAGCTCCGCGTCGTCCTCGGCCCAGGGCCAGGACAGCGGGCCGTGGAAGATGTTGCCGCCCGGCATCGCGAGCGCCTCCTCCAGGTCGCGCGTCGTCTTGACCTCGATGCACGGCTTCCCCGTCGCGTCGATGGCGAGGACGTCCTCGATCGGCTCCGCGAGGACCGAGTTCAGCGAGGCGAGCACCGCGGTGCGGATCCGGTCCCGCAGCTCGTCGTTGCCGATCCGGTCGACGAGGCGGTCCGGCACGTGCAGGCCGAACAGGGTGAGCGTCTGCGCGGGGGTGTCGCGGAGCGACTCGCCCAGGATCGTCCGATCGCTCAGCGTGTGGCAGTAGATCTCGCACGGCATCGGATCCGGGAGCTCACCCGCCTCCGCGCGCTCGAAGGCGGCCTGCAGCTGCACGCCGAGCTCGTTGATGTGGAAGGTCCCCGCGAACGCCGCCTCGGTCGCGACGGTCTCGTCGCGCAGCTTCGGCAGCCGGGTCAGGAACAGGTTCACCTTCGCCTGTGCGCCCTCGGGGCGGACGACGGCGGCGCCATCCGCGAAGCCGGGCCTGTCGATCGCCGCGGCGTCGCCGAGCAGCCGGTCGAGCACGGCGGGCGCGACATTCGAGAGGATCGTGCGGGCGGCGACGGTGCGCAGCTCGCCGTCGTGGCGGTACTGCACGGTCGCGAGGCCGGCCTCCGACGCGGGGACGACGGACAGCGCCTCGGCTCCGGTCAGCACGGTCGCGCCGGCGGACGCGGCGGCCCGGGCGATCTCGCCCGAGACCGCCCCCATGCCGCCGACCGGCACGTCCCAATCGCCCGTGCCGCCGCCGATCACGTGGTACAGGAAGCACCGGTTCGCGTCGAGCGCCGGATCGTCGAGGCTCGTGAACGTCCCGATCAGCCCGTCGGTCGCGACGACACCGCGCACCAGGTCGCTGCGGAACCGAGCATCGATCGTCGCGCCGAGCGGGCGCTCGATGAACGCGTCCCACACCTCGTCGTCGCCGAGGAGCGCCTTCGCCGCAGCGCGCGTCGGCAGCGGCTCGGTCAGGGTCGGGAACAGCGCCTCCGCGATCCGCCGGGTCTCGTCGGAGAACTCGTCCCAGGCGGCCAGGTCGGAGGCCGTGACCCCGGCGCGGGCGAAGTCGGCCCTGGCCCCCTCGGCGTCCGCCGCGCGGTCGACGAGCAGGCCGCGGGTCGGGTCGAGCGGATCCGGCGTGTACGACGAGTAGCGCCGCCGGACGAGGCTGATGTCCAGGCCCAGATCGTCGATGATCCGCTGCGGCAGCAGGCTCACCAGGTACGCGTAGCGGGACAGCCGCGCGTCGACGCCCTCGAACGCCTGCGCGGACACGGCCGCCCCGCCGACGTGGTCGTCGCGCTCGAGCACGAGCACGCGGCAGCCGGCCTGGGCCAGATAGGCCGCGGCGGTCAGTCCGTTGTGGCCCCCTCCGACGATGACGGCGTCGTAGTCGGGGGTCTTGTCGTCGGGCATGGGAGGTCCTCGTTCGTCGCGGCGGACAGGCGGATCCGGCTCACTCGGTCGTCGCCGCACCGGGCACGGCGACGACGGGGACCGGCGCATAGCGGATGATCTTGGCCGCACTGGATCCCAGGAACACGCGGGCGATCGGATGCGTCGACGAGGAGCCGATGGCGAGGATGTCGCCCTCCTCCCAGTCGAGCCGGCGGATCGCGCGGGCCCAATCGGATCCCTCGGCGATCGTGAACGTGAGCGTGTCGTCGTCGAAGCCCTGCGAGCGCAGGAACTCCTCCGCATCGTGCTGAGCGTTGCCCGCCTGCATCCGCCACAGATCGATCACCTGGGTCTCGGCGTGGCCCATCCGGGACGTCACGGGACGGCGGGGCGGAGCGACGACGAAGGTCACCACGCGCAGCCGCGCCCCTGTGCGCCGACAGATCTCGGCGACGCCGGTGAGCAGCGACCAGCTCGCGTCGTCGTCGCGGAACGCGACTGTGACGCGGTTCACGCCGCTGTCGGTGCGGTAGCCCCGCGGCGCGATGGCCACGGGGATCGGCGACGAGTGCACGAGCCGGTCGGTCTTCGAGCTGAGCCTGATGCGGCCGGGCTCGGCGTCGCCGCTCGAGCCGACGACGAGCATCCGCGCCTCGTGTTCCGTCGCCTGTTCGACGAGGGCCTGCGGCACGGAGCGCCCGCTCACCCAGACCGCGGTGCCGTCGACGCCGGGGTGCTGGGCGAGGTCGGCGCGCGCCTCCTCGGCGGTGATCTCGCCCTCGCTCGCCGCCCAGTCCTCGAACTCCCGGTCCGTGCCGCCGGCGAGCGGGGTGCGCCATCCCTGGGGGACGACGGACACGGCGCGGACCGGCTGTGGCTCGGAGCGTGCGAACTGGCAGGCGAGTTCGATGGCGGAGCGGTCGTTGTTGTGGGGGCCGTAGCCGACGAGGTAGGTCACTTGCTCTGATCCTCGAGTTCGGGGTGGATGGGTTCGGAGATCTCCTCGTCGGAGGTGTAGGTGTTCAGTGTGGCCTTGCGGCGCCCGTAGAGCACATAGAACAGGAACACGATCACGAGCCAGCTCACGCAGATGATCCAGGTGATGGGCTGCAGCTGGGTCAGCACGTACACGCACACCAGGACGGTGAGGATCGGCACGACCCACGGGCCGAACGGGACCTTGTACGGCCGTTCGATCTCGGGGTGGGTGCGGCGCAGGACCATCAGGGAGATCGCGACGATGCTGAACGCGACCAGCGTGCCGAAGGAGACGCTGTCCCACAGGTAGTCCGCCGGCACGAACCCGGCGACGAGGGCGACGATGATCGACACCGTGAGGGTGTTGAAGACCGGGGTGCCGAACCGCGGGCTGACGCGCTCGAACTTCTTCGAGACCATGCCGTCGCGGGAGATGGAGAACAGGATGCGGGTCTGGCCGTAGAGGGTGACCAGCGTCACCGAGAACACGGAGATCACCGCACCCGCGGACAGGATGATCGGCCAGATCGGGTTCCCGGTCACGTTCAGCAGGATCTTCGCCAGGCCGGCCTCGCCGGCCTCCTTCGTCGCGAACCAGCCGGCGGGCTCGGCGGCGAGGCCCGCGACGGAAACCAGGACGTAGATCACGGTGACGATCAGCAGCGCGCCGATGATCGCGCGGGGGATCGCCTTCTGCGGGTTGCGCACCTCCTCGGACGCGGTGGCGACCGCGTCGAGTCCGATGTAGGAGAAGAAGATCACACCCGCCGCGCCGCTGATCCCGGACGCCTGCCCGAAGAAGTTCGCGAAGTGGTCGGAGTTGAACGCGGTGAACGCGAGGACCACGAACAGCAGCAGCACGCCGAGCTTGATGCACACCATGATCGCGTTCACCGTCGCGGACTCCGACGCGCCCCGGATCAGCAGCAGCATGCACAGGCCGATCAGTACCACGGCGGGCAGGTTGATGAACCCGCCGTTCGGGGATCCGTCGGGGTTCGGGATGAACGTCAGTGACAGCGCCGTCGGCAGCTCGAAATGGAACAGCTGGAGCAGCAGCTCGTTGAAGTAGCCGCTCCAGCCGACCGCGACGGCCGAGACGGCGAGGCCGTACTCGAGCAGCACCGCGCCGCCGACCAGGACCGCCGCCCCCTCGCCCAGCGCGTGATACGTGTACGAGTAGCTCGATCCGCTGACCGGGATCGCCGAGGCGAGCTCGGCATAGCACAGCGCTGACAACCCGGCGGCGATCGCCGCGAGCAGGAAGGAGAGGATGACCGCCGGTCCCGCCAGGGGGACCGCGCTGCTGAGGACGAAGAAGACACCGGTGCCGACGGTGGCGCCGACCCCGAACATCGTCAGCTGGAACGTGCCCAGATTGCGGGACAGCTCCTCGCCCTGATGGTGCCGGCGCTGAAAGATGATCGGCTTGCGACGCACCAGCTGTCGTCCGAAGGACGGGGTGTGATTGGTGGACATGGGGCTCCCAAAGGCCGGTGGCGGGCGTCTTCGACCGCCGTTGCCTCATGCTGGCACTCGACGAGAGCGATACCAACGGCTCTCCGAAGGAGGCTGTCTGGGATCTCAGACTGCCGGGCTCGGTCGCTTGTCAGTGCGCGCGGATCAGGCCGGGTCCAGCACCAGGCGGTAGCCCATGCCCTGCTCGGTGAGCAGGTGTTCCGGCGCGCTGGGGGTGCGCTCGAGCTTCTTGCGCAGCTGTGACAGGTACAGCCGCAGATATCCGGTGTCGGTGATCTGCTCGGTGCCCCAGATCTCGCGCAGCAGCTCCTGCCGGGTGACGAGCGCGCCGGGGTGGCGGGCCAGATGCTCCAGGATCTGCCACTCCGTCGGCGTGAGGTGCACGCGGGATCCGCCGCGCGTCACGGCCTTTGCCGCCAGATCCACCTCGACCTCGCCGAACGCCACCGACGACTCGGCCGGTGCTCCGCCGCGGCGGCGGGCGAGGGCGCGCAGTCGCGCGAGCAGCTCGTCGATCTGGAACGGCTTGGTCACGTAGTCGTCGGCGCCCGCGTCGAGCGCCTCGACCTTGTCGGCGGATCCGGTCCGTCCCGACACGACCAGGATCGGCACGTCGCTCCAGCCGCGCAGCGCCTCGATCACCGCGATCCCGTCGAGCTTCGGCATCCCGAGATCGAGCAGCACGATGTCGGGGTGGGCCTGGGCGGCCATCGCGATCGCGGCGGCGCCGTCTCCAGCGGCGATCACGTCGTAGCCGTGCGCGGCGAGCGTGATCCGCAGGGCGCGCACGAGCTGCGGGTCGTCGTCGGCCACGAGCAGTTTCATCGCGGGTCTCCGTCCGTCGCGGGGCTGGCGCTGTCAGTGTTCGAGGAGCGATATTCGTCCGTTCCGGCGTCGAAACCGAGCAGACTCTGCTCCTCGAAACCGGCGGGGGCTTCGGCGAGCGGCAGCGACACCACCATCGTGAGACCGCCGCCGGGGGTGTCCTCGGCCGTCAGCGTACCGCCCATGCCCTCGGCGAAACCCCGGGACAGGGCGAGACCCAGACCGAGGCCGGTCGTGTTGTCGGTGTCGCCGTGCCGCTGGAAGGGCAGGAACGCGCTCTCGCGCTGATCCTCGGGGATGCCCTCGCCGCGGTCCGCGACCCGGATCTCGGCGCGCTCGCCGAGCCGGCTCGTCGACACGATCACGCGCTCGCCGGCCGGGGAGTGGCGCACCGCGTTGGTGAGCAGGTTCACGAGCACGCGCTGCAGCAGCACCGGATCCGCGCGGAGGCCGGGCAGCGCCGGATCCAGGGCGAGCTCGACGTCCGCGGGCCCGAGCGACAGCTCGTCGAGCGCGGAGACCACGCCGCCTGCGGCGTCCACCCGGCCCAGCGACACCGCCAGCACCCCGGCCTGCACACGGCTGACATCGAGCAGATCCGTGACCAGGCGCGACAGCGTGGCGAGGCTCTCATCGGCGGTCTCGACGAGCTCGGCGCGGTCCTCCGCCGAGAGGCGGTGCGCGCTGCGGAGCCCGCCGACGGCGGCGACGGCGGCGGCGAGAGGCCGACGCAGGTCGTGGCTGAGGGCGGAGAGCAGGGCGCTGCGCACCTGATCCGTCTCGGCGAGGACCGCGGCGTGGCTCGCCGTCTCGCGCAGATCGGTGTGCTCGATCGCGGCGGCGAGCTGCGCCACGATCGCGTCGAGCAGGCGGCGGCCCGCGGCGTCGAGATCCGCCCCGTGCAGCTCGAGGACCGCGCGCGGCTGTCCGTCCGCGCCGATGCCGACGGGCACGGTCTCGACCTGCGGATCCTGTCGGCCGCCGCCGGCCGGCGCGCCGGATGACCGCGAGACCGAACCTCCGTTGCGAGACCGACGATCCGCACCTCGGTCTCGGGACCGAGGTTCGGTCTCGCGGTCGACCGAAGGGTGCGCCACGTCGTCTGCGTCGTCCGCGGCGTGGTCCGGATCCCCTCCGGCGACATTTCCGCCGAGCGGCTCTCCGTCCGCGGCGATCACCGCACCGTCGGGGGAGAGCAGCCGGATGCCGCTCAGCCCGAACGCCTCGCGCGCCCGCGCGACGAGGGCGGTGGGGGCGCTGTCCCCGCGCAGCACGTTGCCGGCGACGGCCGCGAGCAGCTCGGCCTCACCGGCCGCACGCTGAGCGGCGCGGGCGCGTCGAGCCGCCTGGTCCACGACGATGCTCACGAGCACCGCGATCACGACGTAGAGGGCGAGCGCGAGGGCGTGCAGCGGATCCGCGATCGTGACCGTGAAAAGCGGTTCGACGAAGAGGAAGTCCAGCGTGAATCCGCTCAGCACGGCCGCGAACAGCGCGGGGCGCAGCCCGCCGATGAGGGCCACCACGACGACCAGGAGCTGGTAGCTGAGCACGTCGGTGGTGATGGATCCGGGTGCTTTGAGCGCGAACAGCAGCCAGGACAACAGCGGTCCGCCGACCAGTGCCACGGCGAAGCCGATGAGCTGGCGGCGCCATCCCAGCGCCCCGCCGCTGATCGACGGGAGCGGTCCCCGACGTCCGGCCGCGGCGTGGGTCACGATGTGCACGTCGATGTCACCGGAACGGCGGATGATCTCCGCGCCGATGCCGGGCCCCGTGAGGGCCGCGGAGAGGCGCGAGCGCCGGCTCACGCCGATCACGAGCTGGCTCGCGTCGACCGACTGCGCGAACTCGACCAGGGTGCCCGGCACGTCGTCGCCCACGAGCTGGTGATAGCTGCCGCCGAGCGACTCCACGAGACCGCGCTGGGCGCTGAGGGCACCGGGGCGATCGCCGCGCAGGCCGTCCTGCGTGGTGACGTGCACCGCGAGCAGCTCTCCGCCGGCCGAGCGCGCCGCGATCCTCGCGCCCCGGCGCAGCAGGGTCTCGCCCTCGGGGCCGCCGGTGAGGGCGACGACCACGCGCTCGCGGGCCTGCCAGGCGCTGTCGATGCCGTGCTGGGTGCGGTAGCTGCGCAGAGCGCTGTCCACCTCGTCGGCCAGCCACAGCAGCGCCAGCTCGCGCAGCGCCGTGAGGTTGCCCAGGCGGAAGTAGTTCGACAGCGCCGCGTCGATGCGCTCGGCCGGATACACCTGGCCTGCGGACAGCCGGTCGCGCAGGGTCTGCGGGGCGAGGTCGACGACCTCCACCTCGTCCGCGTCGCGGATCACCGCGTCCGGCACGGTCTCCTGCTGCACGACGCCCGTGATCTTCTCGACCACGGCGTTGAGCGATTCGATGTGCTGCACGTTCACGGTGGTGATCACGTCGATGCCGGCGTCCAGCAGCTCCTGCACGTCCTGCCAGCGCTTGCCGTTGCGGGATCCGGGCGCGTTGGTGTGCGCCATCTCGTCGATGAGCGCGAGTGCGGGCCGGCGGGCGAGCACCGCGTCGACGTCGAGCTCGTCGAGCTGCACCCCGCGGTGCGACACCGCTCGGCGCGGCACCTCCTCGATGCCGCGGGTCTGCGCGAGCGTCGCCTCGCGGCCGTGCGTCTCCACGATCCCGATCACCACGTCGCGCCCGGCCTCGGCGAGGCGTCGGCCCTCGCCGAGCATCTCGTAGGTCTTGCCCACGCCGGGCGCCGCGCCCAGGAGCACGCGCAGGCGCCCGCGGGAGCCGGATCCGCCCTCGCGCCTCGCGCCCATCATCGCCTCGCTCACTGCACGTGCCCTCTCGTCGCCGCGTGTCACCGCGGCAGGGCGTCGAGGGCCTGGTTCAGCGCGAGCACGTTCACCCGCTCTTCGCCGAGGAAGCCCGCATCGCGCGTTTGAATCCTAGACTCCACCAGCGAGCGCACGGCGGAGGCGGAAAGCCCGCGCGCCTCGGCGACCCGGTTCACCTGCAGCAGCGCGTAGGCCGGGCTGATCTGCGGATCCAGACCCGACGCCGAGGCGGTGACGGCGTCGGCGGGGATCGCGGACTCGGCGACGTGCTCACGGTCGGCGATGGCCGCACGGCGCTCGCTGATCGCCTTCACCAGGTCGGGGTTGTTCGGTCCGAGGTTGCTGCCGCCCGACGCCGTGGGGTCGTAGCCGCCCTTGCCCGCGGCGGACGGACGGGGCTGGAAGTACTGCGGCAGCGCATCGCCCTTCGCATCGGTGAAGGACTGCCCGATCAGCGCGCTGCCGGCTGCGGCTTCGCCGCCGGCCCAGCCGCCGGTGGGATTCCCCTTCGCGTCGACGAGGGATCCGTTCGACTGCCAGGGCAGCGCGAGCTGGCCGATGCCGGTGATCGCGAGGGTGTACCCGACCCCGAGGACGAGGGTGAGCACGAGCATCGCGCGGACGGCGACGCCGGTGAGGCGGACGGTGCCGCGGAGGTTCGACATGGTGTGCGTTCCTTTGAGGGTCAGAAGCCGGGGATGAGGGCGACGACGAGGTCGATGAGCTTGATGCCGACGAACGGGAGGATCACGCCGCCGACGCCGTAGACGAGCAGGTTGCGCTGCAGGATCTGCGAGGCGCTGGCCGGCTTGTACCTGACGCCGCGCAGGGCGAGCGGGATGAGGAAGACGATCACGATCGCGTTGAAGACGATCGCGCTCGTCACCGCGGACGCCGGCGAGTGCAACTGCATGATGTTGAGCGCCGCGAGCCCCGGGAACGCACCCATGAACATCGCCGGGATGATGGCGAAGTACTTGGCGATGTCGTTCGCGAGCGAGAACGTGGTGAGTGCCCCGCGGGTGATGAGCAGCTGCTTGCCGATGCGCACGATGTCGATGAGCTTGGTCGGATCCGAGTCGAGGTCGACCATGTTCCCGGCCTCCTTGGCCGCCGAGGTGCCGGTGTTCATCGCGACGCCGACGTCGGCCTGAGCGAGCGCGGGGGCGTCGTTCGTGCCGTCTCCGGTCATCGCGACGAGGCGGCCGCCCTCCTGCTCGCGGCGGATGAGGGCGAGCTTGTCCTCCGGGGTGGCCTCTGCGAGGTAGTCGTCGACACCGGCCTCGGCGGCGATCGCCTTCGCCGTGAGCGGGTTGTCGCCCGTGATCATCACGGTGCGGATGCCCATGCTGCGCAGCTCGCCGAAGCGCTCGGCCAGTCCCTCCTTGACCACGTCCTTGAGATGCACGACGCCGAGGATCCTGGTGTCGGATGACGGCGACGCGACGGCCACCACGAGGGGGGTGCCGCCGGAGGCGGCGATCTCGTCGGCGATTCCCGCGGCCTGAGCGGCGGCCGCGGCGTCGCCGGAGCCCTCCGCCTCGATCCAGGCGCGGATCGCCGAGCCCGCACCCTTGCGGATCCGGGATCCGTCGGCGAGGTCGACGCCGCTCATGCGGGTCTGGGCGGTGAAGGGCACGGTCTCCGCTCCCTCGGGGGTGGCGACGGCGATGCCGCGGGCGGCGGCGAGCTCGACGATCGAGGCTCCCTCGGGCGTCGGATCGGCGAGCGAGGACAGCGCGGCGGCCTGCAGCAGCTCCTCGGCGGAGACCCCGCCGACCGGTCGCACGTCGGTGGCGCGGCGGTTGCCGTAGGTGATGGTGCCGGTCTTGTCGAGCAGCAGCGTCGTGACGTCGCCGGCGGCTTCGACCGCGCGGCCCGACATCGCGAGCACGTTGCGCTGCACGAGCCGGTCCATACCGGCGATGCCGATCGCGCTCAGCAGGGCGCCGATCGTGGTCGGGATGAGGCAGACGAGCAGGGCGATCAGCACGGGGATGCTCACCGGTGACGCCGAGTAGGACGCGATGGGGTTGAGGGCCAGCACGACCACGAGGAACACGATCGACAGACTCGAGAGCAGGATGTTCAGCGCGATCTCGTTGGGCGTGCGCTGGCGGTCCGCCCCTTCGACGAGGGCGATCATGCGGTCGACGAACGTCTCGCCGGGCTTGGACGTGATCCGCACCACGATCCGGTCCGACAGCACCCGGGTGCCGCCCGTGACCGCGCTGCGGTCGCCGCCCGACTCGCGCACCACCGGGGCGCTCTCCCCAGTGATGGCGGACTCGTCGACGGTCGCGATGCCCGCGACGATGTCGCCGTCTCCGGGGATCGACTCACCCGCGACCACGACCACGACGTCGTCCCGGCGCAGGTCGGACGAGGAGACCTCCTCGGTCGCGGCGCGTTCGGCGGACGGATCCACCGCCGCGTCGTAGCCGGTCACGCGGCGGGCCATCGTGCTCGTACGGGTCTTGCGCAACGTCGCCGCCTGCGCCTTGCCGCGCCCCTCTGCGACCGACTCGGCGAGGTTCGCGAACAGCACGGTGAGCCAGAGCCACACCGCGATCGACCAGGTGAACCCGTTCGGCACCGGGGTTCCGCCGGACTCGGCGGCCCCGGATCCCAGGAACGGCTCGGCGATCGCGAGCACGGTCGTGACCGCGGCCCCGGCCCAGACGAGCAGGATCACGGGGTTGCGCAGCAGCCGGGCGGGGTTCAGCCGACGCAGGGCTCCGGGCAGTGCCTGGACGAGCTGGCTCCAGCCGAAGGCGCGCTGCGGGCGCTTCGGTGATCCGTTGCCTGATGCGGGTTCGGGAGCGGGGTGGGTGAGCGGAGTGTCGACGACGGTCATCGGACGAGTCCTTCTGCGAGCGGCCCGAGCGTGAGCACGGGGAAGTAGGTGAGGGCGGTGACCACGACGGAGACCGCGATGAGGAGCCCCACGAACTGCGGGCGATGGGTGGGCAGGGTGCCCGCCGTCTCCGGCACGTGCTGCTGCTGGGCCAGGGATCCGGCCAGCGCGAGCACGAACATGATCGGGATGAACCGTCCGAGCAGCATCGCGACGCCGAGCGCCGTGTTCAGCCAGGGCGTGTTCGCGGTGAGGCCGGCGAAGGCGGATCCGTTGTTGTTCGCCGCCGAGGTGAAGGCGTAGAGCACCTCGCTGAGCCCGTGCGGGCCTGGGTTGAGGATCGACGTCTTCTCCACGTCGGCACGGATCGGCGGGATCGCGAAGCTGAGCGCGGTACCGGCGAGCACGAGGGTCGGCGTGACCAGGATGTAGAGGCTGGCGAGCTTGATCTCACGCGGGCCGAGGCGCTTGCCCAGGTATTCCGGGGTGCGGCCGACGAGCAGGCCGCCGACGAACACGGCGATCACCGCGAGGATGAGCATGCCGTACAGCCCGGATCCGACGCCGCCGGGGGCGACCTCGCCGAGCATCATGTTGATCATCGGCATCATCCCGCCGAGCGGCGTGAACGAATCGTGCATGGCGTTCACGGCGCCGGTGGAGGTGAGGGTGGACGCGGTGCCGAACAGGGCCGATCCGAGGATCCCGAAGCGCTGCTCCTTGCCCTCCATCGCTGCTCCCGCAGCCTGCGTGGCGGTGCCCCCGCCGCCGATCTCGAGGGCACTGAGCGCGAACAGCGAGACCAGGAAGATCGTGCCCATGACCGCGGCGATCGCGTAGCCCTGGCGGTGGTCGCCGACGATCCGGCCGAATGTGCGGGGCAGTGCGAACGGGATCGCGAGGATCAGGAGGATCTCGAGCAGGTTCGTCCACGGGGTCGGGTTCTCGAAGGGGTGCGCGGAGTTCGCGTTGTAGAAGCCGCCGCCGTTCGTGCCGAGGAGCTTGATGGCCTCCTGCGACGCGACGGGCCCGCCGGGGATCGACTGCGCGGCACCCGCGATCGTGTGCACGTCGGTGAACCCGGAGAGGTTCTGAGCCACGCCGCCCAGGATGAGCGCAAGGGCCGAGAGCACGGCGAGGGGCAGCAGCAGCCGGATCAGGCCGCGGATGAGATCGACCCAGAAGTTGCCGATCGTGGCGCTGCCGCGGCGGGCGAAGCCGCGGACGAGGGCGATCGCGATCGCGATCCCGACTGCGGCCGAGGTGAAGTTCTGCACGGCGAGGCCCGCGAGCTGCACCAGGTGGCCCATGGTCTGCTCGGGGGAGTAGGACTGCCAGTTGGTGTTGGCGACGAACGAGGCGGCGGTGTTGAACGCCAGCCCCTCCGGCACGGCGGGCAGGCCGAGCGAGAGCGGCAGGAGCTGCTGCACGCGCTGGAGCAGGTACAGCAGCAGCATGCCGACGACGGAGAACGCGAGGACGCTGCGTGCGTAGGCCCGCCAGGTCTGCTCGGAGGACGCGTCCACGCCGATCAGGCGGTAGATGCCGCGCTCCACGCGCAGATGACGGGAGCCGGTGTAGACCCGGGCCATGTAGTCGCCGAGAGGGCGGTACAACAGCACGAGGACGGCGATGAGGGTGGCGGCCTGGAGCACGCCGAGCCAGATGCCTGCCGCGCCCATCAGAACTTCTCCGGGGCGACGAGGGCGACCACGAGGTAGCCGATCGCGGCGATCGCGAGGGCGGCGGCCACGATCTCGATGACGATCACAGCTTCTCCACCCCCTTCGCGATCAGCGCGACCAGGGCGAAAAGCGCGAGCGTTCCCGCGACGTAGATGATGTCGAGCACGGATCCGATCGAACCGGCTCCCTCGCCGCGGGCGGGGCTTCCTCACGGTTTGCTCACGCCGCGCGCCGGGAACCCATGCGGGTCCCACACGACCTGGCGATCGGATCCCCGCTTTCAGGGAGCGATGTCTGTCGGCCTGGGGGTCGGAATCGAGCGAACATCGCTCCCCGAAACCGGTGGGGTGGTGGGTCCTCGCTCCCCGCCTGCAGCGCGAGGACAGCCGCGGGCGCGAAGATGGGACGGTGGAGACGCAGGCGGAGTTTCGGCGCTCGAGCAGGGCGATCGGCTGGCAGGTCGCCGCCGTATGCGCCGGGCTGGTGCTGCTGGGCGCGGGGCTCGCCCTCGCATACATGTTCTGGCAGACCAGGTCGGCCGAGGTGAATGGGCCGCCCGAACCGGGCTCCGTGCGGATCTTCCTGGACCCGGCGGATCTCGTGCTCGGCGGGGTCGTGGTCGGGCTCGGAGCGATCGTCTGCGCCGGCGCCGCCGCGTGGCTCATCGCCCGGCGGGCGGTGCGCCCCCTCGAGGAGGCGGCGCGGATCCAGCAGCGCTTCGTCGCCGACGCGAGTCATGAGCTGCGCACGCCTCTGGCTGTGCTCAACGCGCGTGTGCAGCAGCTCGCGCTGCTCACCCCTGCGGGCGACCCGCGTCGAGAGGTCCTCGATGCGCTGCGCGAAGACGCCGGGATCATGTCGGGGATCGTCGACGACATGCTGGCCGCAGCGACCGGGACGGCACCGCAGCGCGGCAGCTGTGCGCTCGCCGAGGTCATGAACGCCGCCGCCGCGGACTTGGCGCTGCTCGCGGAAGGCCGCGGGGTGCGGATCGCCACGTCGCCCCTGTCCCGTGAGGTCGCGCTCCCCGCCGCCGACCTGCGCCGATGCCTGGTCGCGCTGATCGACAACGCCGTCGACCATGCGCCGGCCGACAGCACCGTGTCCGTGGCGGCCGTCGCGGAGCGCGCCGTCGCCCGCATCGCGGTGGCCGACAGCGGATCCGGGATCACCGGGATCGATCCGGCCCGGGTGTTCGACCGCTTCGCGCACGGATCTCCCGTGGCCGGAAGCATGTCCACCGGGTCGGCCGGGGGCATGAGCGGGCCGCGCACCCGGTTCGGCATCGGACTCGCGCTCGTCGCCGAGCTCGCGGAGCGCCACGGCGGCGCGGTGCGCGTGGCGCGGACCGGGCCTGGGGGCACGGTGTTCGAGCTCGTCGTGCCGTTCGCCGACGAGGGAGCGGATCGATGAGCGGCCGGCTGCTGATCGTCGAGGACGATCCCCGCCTCGGCCCGATCATGCGAGACGTGCTCTCGGCCGGGTGGTCGGTGCAGCTGTGCGATTCGGCGGAGGAAGGGCTCGATGCCGTGCTGGCGCGCGGCTTCGACGCGATCGTCGTGGACCGGCGCCTGCCCGGCATGAGCGGCGAGGAGCTGGTGCGCGAGCTGCGCCGGCGCAGGGTCGGCGCGCCCATCCTCATGCTGACCGCCCTCGGCGAGCTGCGCGACCGGGTCGAGGGACTTGATGCCGGCGCCAACGACTACCTGGTGAAGCCGTTCGAGTTCGAGGAGCTGAGCGCCCGGCTGCGCGCCCTCACGCGCGACTACGCCGCACCGGTCGCGGGGACGGCGATCGGCAGTTGGACCTTCCATCCCGACGACCACAGCATCGATTCGCCGTATGCCGGCCGGATCCTGCTCACCGAGGCCGAATCGGCGTTCCTGGCGGTGCTCGCCTCCGAGCCCGAGCGCACCTTCTCCCGCGAGTACCTGCTCGAGGCGGTGTTCGCCCGCGGCGAGAGCCTGACCACCGTCGAGACCTACGTGCACTACCTCCGCCGCAAGACCGATCGGGACCTCATCCAGACGGTCCGCGGATCCGGCTACCGGCTGGGGACGCCGGCCTGATCCGGGTCGGCCGCCGTCTGCACGCGGTCCTGATGCGAGGCCTGGGCCGCGCCCTCCCGCTGTCGGCGGGCGCGGAGCATCCCGCGCACCCCGCCGATCGCGACCGGCACGACCGAGACGACGACGATCGCGATCATGAGCAGGTCGATGTTGTCGACGACGCCGGGGATCCCGCCGAGCAGCAGGCCGATCGCCGTCATCCCGCACACCCATGCCACCGCGCCGATCGCGTTCCAGGGCAGGAACCGGCGGTACGGCAGGCGCGCGGTTCCTGCGACCAGCGGCACGTACGTCCGCACGATCGGGACGAACCGTCCGAGCACGAGGGACAGCGGGCCATAACGCTCGAAGAAGCGCTCCGTCTCCACCAGGCGACTGGTGCGCAGCACACGCGCGTCGTCGCGGAACAGCCGTCGACCGAAGCGCTTGCCCAGGACGTACCCGACCTGGTCGCCGAGCACGGCGGCCGGGATGCCGACAAGGAGCACCTGCCACGGCTGGATCCCGAGTGGGCCGGCCAGGATCGCCGCCGTGACGAGCAGGGAGTCGCCGGGGAGGAACGGGAACAGCACGCCGGACTCGATGAAGATCAGCAGCGCGATGCCCGCGAGCACCCACGGGCCGAAGGCGTGCAGCATCGAGGAGGCATCGGGGAGGAGTCCTGTCGGTGCCAGGACGGAGGAGGCGAGAAGGTGCACGGCGTCGTCCTCCGGCTCAGGCGCCGAGATCCTTCAGCAGCACGGCGAGCTCGGCCTCCTGGGCCGCGGGTGCGGCCGCCTTCACTCCGGGGTGATCGATCGCGTACGCCCGAAGCACGGCATCCATCTCCTGGTCGAGGAACGTCCATGCGGTGGAGTCCGCCGCCTGCAGTGCGCTCTGGTCGGCATCCCACGCGTCGCGCATCTTCTGAACGGTCGCGTGGGATCCGGCCGTGTCGCCGGCCTTGTCCTGCTGCACGGCGGTCTGCGCGAGGGTCACGTACTTCGCGACGGCATCCTTCGGCAGGTGCGCGGTGACCTGCTGCGGAGTGAGGGCCGCGACCGGACCGTTCGAAGCCCCGTCGTCGGCGGCCGCGGCGGTCTGGTGCGGAAGGAGGGAGGCCACGGTGAGGATCGCCGCGGTCACGACGGCGAGGACGACGAATCCGATCAGTCCGGCGCGCTCGCGGCCCGGACTCGTGATCACCCGGGAGGCGTGCGTGGCGTCGTAGGTCTCCACGACGTCGCGGCGGCTGACGGCGAGATAGATCACCGTGGCCAGGATCAGGCCGAGGAAGATCATGCTGGTCGCGAAGGTGCCGAGACCCAGGCCGACGGGGTCCCCCGGGTTGGCGGGCTGCGTCGGGGATCCGAGGAAATCGCCGATGTTCGCGCCGAGCGGCCGGGTGAGGATGTAGGCCAGCCAGAACGAGAGCACCGGGTTCGCGCCGCCGCGCCACAGCGCGGTGATCGCGAGGATCAGTCCGAGCGGGAGCAGCACGGCGACGCCCGGGCTCCAGCCGGTCAGCTCCAGCGTCCAGTCCCCCGTGGCGGTGCCGAGGGCGAAGGTCACGAGCACGGTGAGCCAGTAGAAGCCCTCACGCGGGCGGGTGTCGATCGCGTGGATCGACAGTGTGCGCTCACGCGCCCACCAGATCGCGAACACGACCGCCAGCAGCACCGAGAACACCGCCGAGGACACCCACAGGGGCACGCCGAGCTGGTCGGTCAGGATGTCGGTGTACAGGGTGCCCGTGATCGAGATGACCACGACCGTCAACCAGTACGGGAACGGCGAATAGCGCTTGAGGCTCAGCTGCACCGCGAGGACCACCACGAGTACGCCTGTGAAGATCCACGCGGTGTTGCTCAGGCCCACGCCGAGCGTGAGGTTGATCCAGTCCGCGAAGCTCTCGCCGACCGTGGTGCACAGGATCTTGATGATCCAGAACCAGATCGTGACCTCGGGGACCTTGTTCAGCAGGCGTCCCGCGGTCGCCGCTCTCGCCGTGCTCGTCGTCGTCATGCTTCGACGCTAGGAAGCCGTCACCAAGGACCCGCCAAGGATGCCCGTTTCGAAGCGCGCACGTGGCGGTGTCTCGGGCGCGGATCCCGCAGAGTGCGCGCTTCGAAACGGGTCGGCCGGGCGGGGTCAGCCCAGCTCGGGCGGGCCCGCCGGACGCTGCACCCGACGTGCGGGCTTGGAGGTGTCCTCGCCGTACAGCGGGCGGCCCGCACGCTGCTGGCCGGGGACCGGTCGGGAGCGGCGGCCGTAGATGAGCTCGGAGGAGTCGAGCAGCCAGGGCACCAGCGTGATGGTGACGCCGTGCACCATCATCAGCTGGTTCGCCACGCGGCGCGCACGGCGGTTGTGCAGGATCGACTCCCACCAGTGCCCGACGATGTACTGCGGCAGGTAGACGGTGACGACCGCCGGACCGTGCTTCTGCCGGTACTTGTTGATGTAGGCCTCGACCGGGGCCGCGTAGTGCCGGAACGGCGACTCGACGATCACCAGCGGGATCGGGATCCGGTGCTGCTGCCAGTCCTTCTGCAGCTGCACGCCGTCCTCCGGATTGGCGGCGACGTGCAGGGCGATGGTCTTCTGATGCTTCGCCGCGATGGCGTAGTCGATCGCCTTGATCACCGGCTTCTGCAGCCGGTTGACGAGGATGATCGCGACGTCGCCCTCGGATCCGAAGTGGGTCGTGTCGTCGATCGAGATCTCGTGCTCGACGTCGCGGTAGTAGCGCTTCACGCCCATCATGAGCAGGGCGAGGACCGGGATCGCGATGAACACCATCCATGCGCCGTGCGTGAACTTGGTGACCGTGACGATCACGAGCACGGCGATCGTCATGGACGCACCGAGGGAGTTGATCGCCAGACCCGTGTAGGCCGTGCGGCGCACCGGCTGCGCGTCCTTCACGCTCATGACCTTGGTGCCGGCGAGCAGTCGTCGCCAGTGCCGCACCATGCCGACCTGGCCGAGCGAGAACGACACGAACACGCCGATGATGTAGAGCTGGATCAGGTTCGTCAGATTCGCCTGGAACAGCACCAGCACGCCGATCGCGGCGATGCCGAGCAGGATCATGCCGTTCGAGAACACGAGGCGGTCGCCGCGCGTGTTCAGCGCCTTGGGGGCGTAGCCGTCGCGGGCGAGCACCGCGCCGAGCAGGGGGAAGCCGTTGAACGCGGTGTTCGCGGCGAGCAGGAGGACGCAGGCGGTCGCCGCCTGGATGATGAAGAACGGCAGGGATCCGCCGCCGAACACCGCCGAGGCGATCTGCGCCATGAGGCTCTGCTGCGGGGTTCCGCAGGCGAACCCGACCAGGTCGCGGCACGGGTCCTCCGCGTAGTGGACCTGCGTGATCAGGCCGAGCGCCGTGAGGCCGGTGAACAGCAGGATGGCGATGCCGCCCATCATCGCCAAGGTCGCCTGCGCGTTGCCGATCTTCGGGATGCGGAAGGCCTGCACGCCGTTGGAGACGGCCTCGACGCCGGTCAGCGCGGAACAGCCGCTGGAGAACGCGCGCAGCACGAGCAGGATGACCGCCGCGTTCGCGAGCTGGTCGCCGTGCATCGCGTACTGCGAGCTCTCGGCGATCGGCGCGTCGCCGAGGAAGGTGCGCACCAGACCCGTGACGATCATGACGCCGACGGATCCGATGAAGATGTAGGTGGGGACCGCGAAGAACGTCGAGGCCTCGCGCACGCCGCGCAGGTTCACGATCACGATGAGGATCACGAAGCCGACGGCGAGCTCCACGCGCCACGGGTCGAGCTGCGGCACCGCGGAGATGATGTTGTCCACGCCCGAGGCGATCGACACGGACACGGTCAGGATGTAGTCCACGAGGAGCGCGGCAGCCACCACGACGCCGGGGATCTCACCGAGGTTCTTCGACGCGACCTCGTAGTCGCCGCCGCCCGAGGGGTAGGCCTGGATGAGCTTGCGGTAGCTCAGCACGATGACGATCAGCAGCAGCACCACGGCCGCGGCGACCCAGGGGGCGAAGGTGAGGAACGCCAGACCGCCCAGGCCGAGGGTCATCAGCATCTCCTGCGGACCGTAGGCCACGGAGGAGAGCGCGTCGGATGCGAAGATCGGCAGCGCCATCCGCTTCGGGAGGAGCTGCTCGTTCGCCTTCTCTGTGCTGAGCGGCTCGCCGAGCAGGATGCGTTTGGCTACCTGCGGGGCGTCGGCGCTCTCACGGCTGTCATTTGCCACGAGCGGCAAAACTACGCCTGGAACGGCGCGGATGCAATTTCGCGCGCGGGTTGTTGCATCACTGTTCCATCACTCTTTGCCGCCGACGGATCCCGGGCGTGTCCGGATCGGGTATCCGCGCACTCGCGGAGAGCGCTCTCTGCGCGTTCGGAGGTCCGCCCAGAACGAACACACAGGAGATCCGAACACCTGTTGCGTAGCGTCGCAGGCATGAGCACGGTCCCTCTCGATGACGATGCGCTGAACCAGACCCTGTCCGAGGCGCGAGAGCTGCGAGACGAGTTCCAGCGCTTCCTGCACGAGTATGAGTTCGGGATGCGCGAGATCGAGACGAAGATCTCGATCCTGCGCGACGAGTTCACCCACCATCACTCCTACAACCCGATCGAGCACGTGAAGAGCCGGGTGAAGTCGCCCGACAGCATCGTCGAGAAGGTGGCCCGAAGGGGGATCGAGCCCGACTTCGACACGATCCGCGAGCACATCACCGATATCGCGGGCGTGCGCGTGACCTGCAGCTTCGTCGCCGACGTGTACCGCCTGTTCGATCTGCTCACCGCACAGGACGACATCACCGTGCGCATCGTGAAGGACTACATCGCGACGCCGAAGGCCAACGGGTACCGCAGCCTGCACGCGATCCTCGAGGTGCCGGTGTTCCTCTCCTCCGGCCCGATCATGGTGCCGGTCGAGGTGCAGTTCCGCACGATCGCGATGGACTTCTGGGCGAGTCTCGAGCACAAGATCCACTACAAGTTCCAGGGCCAGGTGCCCGCCCGCCTCGTGGACGACCTCACCGCGGCGGCCGACGCCGCGAGCGAGCTCGACGATCGCATGGAGCGGCTGCACCACGAAGCGCACGCTCCGCTCGCAGCACTCCCGCCGGTGCCCCTCGACGTCTGACGCGGCGCGGCGCGGGCTCGGGTGCGCGTGCGCGAGCTCGCGGGGTGTGTGACGATCAGCACACCCTGTGACGATCAGCACGCGTGTCGCCGGGGATCCGTGTGCCGATCGTCACAACCTGTGCTGATCGTGGCAGCGCCGGCGTGCGGATCCGAGCCGGCCGGAGACGGATCCGCGCCAGGGACGTGCGGATCCGCTCAACTCGCCTCCCACTGGAACCAGCGGATCCCGATCCCGGCGAAGACCACAAGATAGGCGCCGATCGCGACGATCGCCCAGGTGTCGTCGCTCGTCCAGGCCGATGCCGACTGCACCGCGGTGAACAGAGTCATCAGGGCGCCGACGGGTGACCACTTCGCGATGGCGGTGAAGGTGTCGCCGAGGACGCCCGAGATGCCGAGGACGCCCAGCAGGAGCAGCACGACGTACAGCACCCGGCCGAGGGCGTTCACGGCGGTGGAGGAACGGAGCAGCCCGACCACGGCCTGCCCGATTCCGAGGAACATCGCGGCGCCGTAGATCGCGACGACGAAGATCAGCAGGTACGTGCCCACGCCGTAGCTCAGCCCGTGCATGATGCCGCCGACGATGATCACGACGACCGCCGTCGCGATCGCCGCCGCGAACTGCACGAGCAGACGGCTCAGCATGATCGCCCAGGTCGGCGTCGGCGTGACGCGCAGCCGCTGGAACACACCCGCTTCGCGATCGCGTGCGACGATGATCGAGTAGCCCAGCAGCGACGATGACAACAGGCCGTAGCTCAGCGCCAGGGCGATCATCAGGGCCGGCCCCGCGGCGCCGAATCCGCTGCCGCCCCGGCGGGCGGCCTGGTTCGTGATGATCAGCATCAGGATCGGCACGGCGAGATTCAGGATCAGGGTCTGCTTGCTGCGCACGAGGACGGTGAAGTCGGCGCCCACGAGCGAGCGCAGAGTCAGCCCGAGTGGCGGCCGGGTGATGGTGGTGTCAGTCACGAAGGTCACTTCCCGTCAGGGCGATGAAGACGTCCTCGAGTGTCGGTTCGCCATGTGCGATCGCGAGCACGCGCGGATCCTCGCGATGCGCGGCGATGAGTTCGGCGGGGCTGCCCGTCGCGACGATCCGGCCATGATCGATGATCACGATGCGGTCGCACACGGCCTGGGCCTCCTCCATCGAATGGGTCGTGAGCAGGATGCTGCCGCCGCGCCGTCGGGAAGCCTCGATGCGCTGCCAGAGACTGCGCCGCGATTGCGGATCCAGACCGCTCGTCGGTTCGTCCAGCAGGAGCAGCGGGGGGTCGTGGAGCGTCGCGATGAGGAGGGAGAAGCGCTGCGCCTGGCCGCCGGACAGGCCCTTGAGGCGTTTCGACGCCTCCTGCTCCAGTCCGACGCCGTCGAGCGCCTCCCGGGCGGCCGCGCGGGTCAGGCGCACTCCGTACAGCCCCGCGTAGAGCCGCAGCAGCTGCTCGATGCTCAGCTCGGGCTGGAAGCCTGAGCTCTGCAGTTGCACGCCGAGCCGGGAGCGGGCATCGATCGGATGACGCAGAGCGTCGATCCCGTCCACGTTCACGGATCCGCTCGCCGGCCTGCGCAGGCCCTCGATCACGCTCAGCGTCGTCGTCTTGCCCGCACCATTCGGCCCGAGGAGGCCCAGGATCTCGCCGCGCGCGATCCGGAACGCGACGCCGTCGACCGCCGTGCGGGAGCCGTACCTCACCACGAGTCCGTCGACCTCGAGGACGGCACCGCCGCCCGCATGCTTGTCGGTCGTCGTCTCCTCTGACGGTGTGGACATGGCTCCCCCTTCGAGCAGCTGCCATCCTTCTGCCGATTGCTATCAGCCGCCCATGAGAATCCGGGGTCGCGGCTGAAACCGATTCCTTCCCCACGCGGGCGGGCACGAGGGATCCAGGGCGACGCATCGCGTCGGACCGCGGTCGCGACGGCGTGCTCGTGCGAGGTGCCGTGCGGAGGTCGATTTTGTGAATCGACCGAACGTGTCGTAGCGTCTTGATCAGATCCACTGTCCGCGCGCGGTCGTGCATCCGACCCTGGGGCCGGATGCGGGCGAAGACGGGATCCAGGTTCGTCAGGGGAATTGGCGGCCGTAGGGGACTCACGGGAAATGGGTTCCCGAACAACGGGCCAGGGGATGGTCCGATGGGGAGGAGAGGGTCGAGCGATCGGCCCTCCTGAAGGACGTTCCGCGGGGAGCGGGCGACCTTCTTCTGTGGCTGGGGAGCACAATGAAGCTTGGGGACCACTTCGCGCGCGCCGTCGTGGCGCTGGGGACGACGATCGCGCTCGCATTCGTCGCGACGCCCGCCGCGCAGGCCGCAACCGCCTCGCATTCGCTGAGCGGTTCGCCCTCGGCGACCTCGGTGCGTTCCGCCGCGCTGGCTCCGGTGCCGGCGCGCGTCGCACCGGCGACCAGTGCCGGCCTGGTCTGCGCGACCGGAACCTTCTACGCGCTGTCGGGCACCGGACAGCTGCAGCGCGTCGCGAACGGCGCCGTCTCTTCGGTCGGCACCGCGGCCACCGGGGTCTCGTCGTTCAACGGTCTGGGCATCGGCGCGAACGGCGCCACGGCGATCGCGTACGAGCGGACGAACAGCAGCCGCACCGCGACCATCTGGTACTTCGACGGATCCGCGTGGAAGCCCACGGGCGACAGCTACACGACGTCTGCGACGCTCATCGCCGGCGCGATCGACCTGAAGACCGGTGACTACTTCTTCGGAGGGTTCGCCTCCGGCAGCTTCTACATCTACAAGTACGTGCTGAGCACCGGGACGTTCTCGCTGGTCGGCACGATCGACACCTCGGCCGCGGGCGGCACCAACGGCGACATGGCCTTCGACGCGAACGGCAACCTGTACGTCGTCGGCAGTGCGTCCACGACGACCGTGTACTCGGTCACCGCGGCGGCGCTCGCCTCCGGCAACGGCGGGCTGCTCGCGTCGTCGCCGTCCTTCTCGTTCACGCCGTCCGGGTTCTCCAACATCAACGGCATGGCGTTCAACACCACCGGTTCGATGTACCTCGGCAACGCATCGACCGTTCGCGAGTACAACGCCTCGACCGGCGCCCAGATCGGCGGCGACGTCACCAACAACCTCTCCAGCACGGATCTGGCGAGCTGCAACTCGCCCGCGAACCTCACGGTCAAGAAGAACGTCGTCGCCCGCGCCCACGTCGGCGACCAGTTCCGGCTGTCCGTCAAGAGCGGCACGACCGAGTCCGCGACCGCGACGACGACCGGGAACGCCACGGGGGTCCAGGCCGCCCAGATCGGTCCGCTGCCGGTGATCCAGAACAACGCGTACACGGTGTCCGAGGCGATCGCCTCCGGGTCGCCCGGCACGCTGGCCGACTACGCGAGCTCGCTCGCCTGCGTCGACGAGACCGGTGCGACGGTGCCGACCAACGCCGCGGGCCAGCTCACGATCCCGAACCGCTCGGGCGCCAGCGTCGTGTGCACCATCACGAACGCGCCGCTGCTCGCGACCGTCGTCGTGCACAAGACCGTGCTCGACATCACCGGCAAGAACCCGGCACCCGGTGCCGGATGGAGCCTCGGCGCGGCGACCACCGCGACCACCGGGACTGCCACCTCCACGCCCTCCGCGACCGCGCAGACGACGCCGACCTCGGGTGATGTGAACTGGACCGTCGCGTTCGACAAGACGACGTCGCGGGCGACCGTGCGCGTCTCCGAGACGCAGAAGAGCGGGTGGGACTTCGTCAACGGCAGCTGCACCGTCACGTCGCTGGGCGGCTCGCAGCGCGCCGTGACCCTGCCCGGCGCCGCGGGTGCGGACGTCACCGGCGTCGCCCCCGGCGATGCGGTGGCCTGCACGATCACGAACAAGCCGTCGGCGGCGACGCTGACGCTGAAGAAGCAGGTCGACAACACCTACGGCGGCGGTTCCGTGGTCTCGGACTGGACGCTCACCGCGAGCGGAACGCAGACGATCACCGGAAAGACCGGAGACGCGAGCGTGACGAGCGCGGTCGTGACCCCGGGGACCTACGCGCTCTCGGAGAGCGGCAGCCCCGCGGGCTATGCCGCAGGGGCCTGGACCTGCACCGGCGCGACCGCGACCGGATCCTCCGTCACCGTCGCGGCGAACGCGAACGCGGTCTGCACGATCACGAACGCGAGCAAGCCCGGATCCGTGGCCTGGACCAAGACGTCGAAGGCGACCGGCGCCCAGCTCGCCGGATCCGAGTGGACGCTCACCGGCCCCGGCCTGCCCGCCCAGGGGCTCGTCGTCAAGGACTGCACCACAGCGCCCTGCGCCGGCCCCGACCTCGACCCGGCGCCGGGCGCCTTCCGCCTCGACAAGCTCGCCTGGGGAACCTACTCCGCCAAGGAGACGCTGGCTCCCGCCGGTTACATCGCAGCCGGATCCTTCACCTTCACGGTGAACGCCGCCAATGCCGGCACCACGCTCGACATCGGTGCTCAGCCGAACGAGCAGCAGCCCGGCGCGGTGCTGCCGTTGACCGGAGGCGTCGGAAGCGACGCGTTCCTCCTCGCGGGCGGCGCCATCGTGTTCGCCGCGCTCGCGCTCCTCGGCATCCTCCGCCTGCGCCGCAGCACGCGTCGCGCCTCCTGACCCATCACCCGCCTCAACCGACAGCAGGACAACTGTCGGCCGACGGGTGTCGGTCGACGAACGACAAAGAAAGCAGGAACGGAAATGACCAGCAGGTCTCTCGGGCTGCGCAAGCTCGCAGCCGGGCTCGGAGTCGCGGCTCTCGCCGCCCTCGGCGCCCTCGCCGTGTCGCCGGCCGCGAACGCCGCCGACACCCTGAGCCCGTCGAACATCACGGGCACCACGGGCAGCATCACCATCCACAAGCACGCCGGCGACCCCGGCGCCGCGGGTGACGGCACCCAGATCACCGACCCCGCGAAGATCGCCGCACTCGGGCAGGGCCTCGAGGGTGTGCAGTTCAGCGTTCAGCGCGTGAGCGCGAACGGCACCCCGATCGACCTCACCACTGCCGCAGGCTGGGACCAGGCGAAGACCGCGACGCCCGCGAACGTGTCGTCGGCGCCGTTCTCCCTCGCCGCCGGCACCACGGCGACCACCGACGCCTCCGGCCAGGCCGTGGTCTCGAACCTGCCGTACGGCCTGTACCTGGTGACCGAGACCAGCCCCGGCGCGAACCCGATCGTCTCGCCGGTGCAGCCGTTCCTCGTGTCGGTCCCGTACCCGAACCAGGGCACCTGGCTCTACAACGTGCACGTCTACCCGAAGAACAAGCTGAACTCCACGGAGCCGACCAAGACCGTCGCCGACCCGAAGGCGCCGGTGCTGGGCTCGCAGATCGTGTGGACGGTCAACGCGCCGATCCCCGCCCTGGCCGCAGGTGACACCTACCGCAGCTTCTCGATCACCGACAACCTCGACCCGCGCCTGACCTACGTCGGCGCCGTGGTCAAGGTCGACGGCACCACCCTCGTGGAGGGCACGGACTACACCGTCTCCGGCAACACCGTGATCACCTTCACGGCGACCGGACTGGGCAAGCTCGCCGGCAAGACCGCCGTGACCGCGGACATCACCACGACCGTGACCTCGCTCGGTGCCGATGGCCAGATCCTGAACACGGCCGTCGTCAACACCAACGGCTCCGACCGCACGACCAACACCCCGCAGACCAACTGGGGTCCGCTGAAGGTCGTCAAGCAGGACGGCACCACGAAGAACACGCTCCAGGGTGCGATCTTCGAGGTCTACGACGCCAAGAACGGCACCAAGGTCGCCGGCCCCGTCACGACCGACGCCAACGGCCAGATCCTGATCGACGGCCTGTGGGTCGGAAACAACGACGTGAAGAGCAAGGACTACTGGCTCAAGGAGACCCAGGCTCCGGCCGGCTACGTGCTCCCTGCCGACCCGTGGACGCAGGTCACGGTGACCGCCAACGGTCAGGCCAACCCGACCAGCATCACGATCTCCAACACCCAGCAGTTCGGCCCGAACCTGCCGCTGACCGGTGGTGCGGGCAGCACGCTGTTCGCCGTCGTCGGCGGTCTGCTGGTCGTGGCCGGTGTCAGTGCGATCCTGGTGCGCCGCGTGCGCGCTCGTCGCCACTGATCCGTCGTCCGTGAGTGATCCTTCCCACAAGGCGCATTCACGGACCCGAGGAGGGCAGGAGCCCCCAGGCTCCTGCCCTCCTCTTCTTCTTCCCGCCCCTTCCCGGTGCTGTCCGGGGCCGGAGTCGGGATCCGTTAGCCCCAGCACATCGAGGCTGAGAGGAGCAGTCGTGTCCCAGACCGCGCCGATGCGTCGCCGCGACGCGAGGCCCGCACCCCGCCGGCGATGGCGGATGCCTTGGGCGACGGCGATCCTCGCCGCCATCGCCTTCGTCGGCGTCCTCGTGCTGATGTACCCGACGGTGGCGAGCTGGTGGTCGCAGTACAACCAGTCGCAGCTGATCGTGAAGGTGGGCTCCGAAGTCGGCGGCTCCGCGGCCGATGCGCGCGACAAGGCGCTCGAGGAGGCGAGGGCGTACAACAGGGCCCTCGTCGGCGGGGCGCTCGTCGCGCCGGGCTCGCGCATCCCGACGAGCACCGCAGCAGCGCCCGGATTCGACTATCCCCGCATCCTCCGGGCCGACGCGGATGGCGTCATGGGCCGCCTGCGCATCGCCTCGATCGGCGTCGACCTCCCGATCTACCACGGCACGTCCGACTCCACCCTGACCAAGGGCGTCGGACATCTCGAGGGCACCTCTCTGCCCATCGGCGGTGCCGATCAGCACTCCGTTCTCACCGCGCATCGAGGCCTGGCCGGCGCGACCCTGTTCGACAACCTCGATCAGCTGAAGGTCGGAGACACGTTCACGGTCGAGGTGTTCGGGCAGGTGCTGACCTATCGGGTGCGCGACACCAAGGTCGTGCTCCCCGAGGAGACGCAGACCCTGAGCGCGCAGCCCGGAGAAGACCTCGTCACTCTCGTGACGTGCACCCCGCTCGGCATCAACAGCCACAGGATCCTGGTCACGGGTGAGCGCGTGACGCCGACCCCGCAGAAGGACCTCGACGCCGCCGGAACGCCGCCGGACATCCCCGGGTTCCCCTGGTGGACGGTCGTGATCGGCTCCGCTCTTGTTCTGCTGGCCGGTGTCGTCGTGGCCGCCGGGCGCCCTCGCCGTGACTCCGACCGCGGAGCAGACGCGGTCGCAGGGGCGTCCGTCAGTCCAGGAACTCCCGGGCCGCGACCGTGAGCGCCCTGACCCCCACTTCGATCGTGGGGTGGATCTCGACGGCGAAGAACGGGGAGTGGTTGGTGGCGATGTCGCTGTCGACAGTGCCCTGCGCCACCGCGGCGGCGTAGCGCGCCGGCGCGATGCCGCCCCAGAACCAGAACACGAGCGGCACGCCCGCATCCCGGGCGAACCACGACACGTCCTCGCTGCCGGTGAACAGGCCCGGATCGATCACGTTCTCCTCGCCGAACGCGGCACGGAAGGCCTGCGTCGCGCGCTCCGTCGCGGCGTCGTCGTTGATCGTCGCGGGCAGCGTGTGCAGCGTCTCGATCGTCGGATCCTGGGTCGCGCCGCTCGCCATCGCCTCGGCCTTGATCACCCGCTCCACCTTCGCCAGCACCCTGGTGCGCAGCGCGTCGTCCGGATAGCGCAGGCTGAGGTCGAGCGTCGCCTCGGCCGGGATGATGTTGTTCTTGGTGCCGGCGTGGATCGCACCGACGGTGACGACGGCGAGATCGTGCGGGTCCACCTCTCGCGAGACCACGGTCTGCAGGCGCATCACCGTCGCCGCGGCCATGACGACGGGATCGATCGTGGAGTGCGGACGCGAGCCGTGCCCGCCGCGGCCGTGCAGCACGACGTGCAGGCCGTCGGAGGCCGACATCTGGGGTCCGGGCCGCACGCCGATCATGCCGGCCGGGAACGGGGTCACGTGCTGGCCGATCACGACGTCGGGGCGGGGGAAGCGATCGAGGGCGCCGTCGTCGAGCATGGCGCGCGCGCCGGCGCCGAACTCCTCGGCGGGCTGGATCACCACGACCAGCGTGCCGGACCACTCGTCCTCGGTCCTGACCAGCTCCTCCGCCGCGCCGATCATCGCGGTCACGTGCATGTCGTGGCCGCACGCGTGCATGACGCCGACCTCGTGCCCCTCGGCGTCGACACCGGTCGCGGTGCTGGCGTAGGGCAGGCCCGACTCCTCGACGACGGGAAGCGCATCCATGTCGGCGCGCGCCCACACCACGGGGCCGTCGCCGTTGCGCAGCACGCCGATGACGCCCGTGCGCCCGACGCCCTCGGTGACCTCCAGCCCGAGGTCTCGCAGGTGCCCGGCGGCGATGCCCGCGGTGCGCACCTCCTGGAACGACAGCTCGGGGTTGCGGTGCAGGTCGATGAAGAGCGCTTCGAGGTCGATCGTCATAGGGCTGAGCCTACGCGGATCCGCCATCGGTCCTGATTCGTCGCATGACGCCCTGGTGCCGTCAGCGGGACGTGCGGTCCGCCCGGGCGGTGCGCGAAGCAGGTTCGGCGGGAGCGGTGCCGCCGGCCGCGGCCTCCCCGACGTAGGTCTCGAGGGCCGGACCCGGGCGGAGGACCCCGTTCACGATCGCCTGGATCGCGAACGCGCTGGCTTCGGCGAGTTCCACGGCCGACGGGTCGAGCAGCCACTGCAGCTGCAGGCCGTCCATGACCGCGAGGATCGAGGCGGATGCGCGCGGGATCATCGACGTGTCGGTCACGCCCTCCTGGGCGCACAGCTCGCCGAATGCAGCGGACACCTCGGCCCGGAGCTTCGCATAACGGTGCTCGAAGAATCCGCGAGCGGGGTGGTCGTCGGTCACGGATTCGCTGGAGAGCACGGTGTAGACCTGCACGATGCCGGGCCTCAGCTCGTTGGCGAAGGCGGTCTTGACCAGGTGCAGGAAAAGCGCGGGGCCGTCGGGGATGTGCTTCTCGGCGAGTCCTGCGACGTCGCTCTCGTCGCGGTAGGCGAGCACCTCGAGCAGCAGCTTCTGCTTGGATCCGAAGTGGTGCAGCACTCCGGCGTGCGTCATGCCGACCTGCTCGGCGATGTCGGCGAGGGTGCCGTTCGTGGATCCCTTGGCGCCGAAGATCTCGATCGCCGCCTTCAGGATCTCGGTCCGCTTGCGCTCGGTCTCCGGCCGCGACTTCACGCGGCTCGATGTGGTCGTGACCATTCCGTTTCCCTCCCCTGCTTGTCATCCAGCTTACTGATCGGTAACCTCACCTTTACTTACTTTCCCGCTAGTAAGTTAATTCCCCCAGGAGCGGGACCCCGCACCAGATGGGCGCACGACGGCCGTGCCCCACCAGAAGGAGAAGCAATGAGGCTCAGGAAGACCTTGATCGCGGTGACGGCGTTCGCGGCGATCAGCGCGGTGGCGCTGACCGGCTGCTCGTCGGGAGGCGCCAGCGCCTCCGGTTCGAGCGGCGGTTCGCTCACGGTCGCGAAACCGGACGGCGCCGCCATCCTCTCGACCCAGACGAACAACCCGTTCATCTCCACCGGATCCGGCATGTCCCTCGGCTACGACCGCATGATCTACGAACCGCTCGCCATGGTGAACCCGGTCGGCAAGAACGAGACCACACCCTGGCTGGCATCGAAGGTCGAGTGGAACGCCGACTACACGCAGCTGACCGTCACCCCTCGCGCCGACGTGAAGTGGAGCGACGGCAAGCCCTTCACCGCGGATGACATCGTCTTCACCTACAACCTCATCAAGAACACGCCCGCCCTCGATCTCGGCGGGCTCAAGCTCGCCGACGTCAAGAAGGACGGCGAGAACGTCGTGCTCTCCTTCAGCGAGTCCAAGTTCGTCAAGCAGGGCGATGTGCTGCAGGTGAGCATCGTTCCCGAGCACCAGTGGAAGAGCATCGCCGATCCGACCAAGGATCCGGTCAAAGAAGCCGTCGGAACCGGTCCGTACACGATCAAGAGCTTCTCCTCGCAGGGCGTCGTGCTGAAATCCCGCACCGACTACTGGGGCGGCAAGGTCCCGGTGGGCCAGCTCAAGTACCTCGAGTACAACGACAACACCGGACTGCTGCGCGCACTGCAGAGCAAGGAGGCCGACTGGGCGCAGATCTTCATCACCGACTACAAGACGAACTACGTCGACAAGGATCCGGCGCACAACGTGTTCTGGGGTGCCAACGTGCTCAGCCCCGACATGATCCTCGTGAACACCACGAAGGCCCCGTTCAACGACGTCGCCTTCCGCAAGGCCGTGAACATGGTCGTCGACCGCAAGGCGCACGCGGACAAGGCCCGCAGCAACGCCGGTCCCGAGCTCACCAGCGTGACGGGCATCCCCCAGCCGACGGGGGACCAGTACATCGCCGCGGAGTACAAGGACAAGACCTTCAGCATCGACGTCGACGGCGCCAAGAAGGTGCTCACCGACGCCGGGTACACCTGGAAGGACGGCGCGCTGATCGATCCCTCCGGTAACCCGGTGTCGTTCACGCTGCAGGATCCGCAGGGCTGGAACGACTACGTCACCGGCATCCAGCTGGTCGCCACGCAGATCAAGAGCACGCTGGGCGCCGATGCCAAGGTGGCGACGCCCGACGCGGACACGTGGTTCACGAACATGGCGACCGGCAACTTCGACGCGGCACTGCACTGGACGGGCTCCGGATCCAACCCGTGGCACATCTATGACGACGTCATGAACGGCTCCTACCTGGAGCAGGCCGCCGACGGCAAGGTCTCCGACAACTTCGGCCGGTACGACAACCCCGACGCGACGGCGCTGCTCAAGGAGTACGCGCAGGCCTCGGACGAGTCGACCCGCACCGCGGCCCTCGAGAAGCTGCAGAAGATCTTCGTCGAGGACGTCCCGGCCATTCCGATCGGCACGCACCCGCAGCTGGGCGAGTACAACACGCGCACCTACACGGGATGGCCGAGTGAGAAGGATCAGTACGCGACCGCCGACCCGACGCAGCCGTCGGCCGTTCAGGTGATCATGAACCTCAAGCCGGCCAAGTAGGTCGCACGACGCACGCGGGGTGAGGGGCCGGCGGCCCCTCACCCCGCGGATCCTGCCCGCTCGAGCACGAAAGCACCTCATGACAGACCCCCTTCTCTCGGTGCGCGACTTCTCCGTCGTGTACGACGTGGATCCGCCCGTGCAGGCGGTGAAGAACGTCACGATCGACATCCGCCGTGGTGAGATCGTCGGCCTCGCCGGTGAGAGCGGCAGCGGCAAGACCACCCTCGCCTACGGCGTGCAGCGACTCTTGAAGCCGCCGGCGGTGATCACCGGCGGCAGCGTCGTCTTCCACGACGCCGACGGCTCCGACATCGACCTGCACGCGCTGGACGCCGAGCAGATGCGCCGGTTCCGCTGGGACAAGGTGTCGATGGTGTTCCAGGGCGCGATGAACGCCCTGAACCCCGTGGCGACGATCGGCGCGCAGCTGGACGACGTGTTCCGCGTGCACCGGCCGGGGATGAGCCGCGCGCAGCGGCGGGCCGACGTGATCGACCTGCTCGAGATCGTGAAGGTGGGCGGGCAGCGGATCCGGTCCTACCCGCACGAGCTGTCCGGCGGCATGCGTCAGCGCGTGATGATCGCGATGGCGCTCGCCCTGCGACCGCAGCTCATGGTCATGGACGAGCCGACCACCGCGCTCGACGTGCTCGTGCAGCGCGAGATCCTGAAGCAGATCTCCCAGCTGCGCCACGAATTCGGCTTCTCGGTCGTGTTCATCACCCACGACCTGCCGCTGCTGCTGGAGATCAGCGATCGCATCGCCGTGATGCGCGAGGGCGAGATCGTCGAGCTCGCCGACGCCGAACGGCTGTGGACCGATCCGCAGCACGAGTACACCCGCGACCTGCTGCGCTCGTTCCCGCGGCTGACCGGCGAGCGGGGGGTGGTGGTGCGATGACCACGCTCGAGTTCCGGGGCGTCACCAAGATCTACAACGTCCGCGGCTCCGGCCAGATGAAGGCGCTGGACGATGTGAGCTTCACGCTCGAGTCGCACCGGACGATCGGGCTCGTCGGCCAGTCGGGCAGCGGCAAGTCCACGATCGCGAAGATCCTCACCCAGCTGGAGACGCCGACGCACGGCGAGGTGCTGCTCGACGGCGCTCCGATCCCGCGCCGCGGGAAGGGACTGCGCAGATATCGGCAGCAGCTGCGCATGGTGTTCCAGGATCCGTTCGCGTCGCTGAATCCGTACCACTCGATCCGGCATCACGTCGAGCGTCCGCTGCGCCTGGACCACGTCGTGCCGAGCAGGGAGATCGAGGGCGAGGTGCGCCGTCTGCTCGAGCGGGTGCGCCTGGATCCGGACGCGGTGATGGAGCGCCGCCCGCACGAGCTCTCCGGCGGCCAGCGCCAGCGCGTCGCGATCGCCCGCGCGCTCGCCTCCCGCCCTGCGCTGCTCGTGGCCGACGAGCCCGTGTCGATGCTCGACGTGTCGATCCGCCTCGGGGTGCTGAACCTGCTCGCCGACCTGCAGCGCGAAGAGGGGCTCGGAGTGCTCTACATCACCCATGACCTCGCCACCGCGCGACACTTCAGCGACGAGATCATGGTGCTCAACCAGGGCAGGGTCGTGGAACGCGGCCCCGCCGACGACGTCATCCTCACCCCGCAGGACCCGTACACCCGGGAGCTGCGCGCCGCATCCCCCGACCCCGAAGCGTTCTTCCGCGCCCGGTCGGTTCAGACCCCCGGAGGTGCGCGATGAGCGCCGACACGTCCGCGCCCGCGACCGAGCGGGAGGCCGTCGCCCCGACGGCCGTCGACCCGACCCTCGTCGGGACCACGGCGACGAAGGCCGAACGCGGCGGACGGATCCGCGTGCCGTGGCGGTTCATCGGCGGTCGCGCGGCGTTCTACCTGTTCACCGCGTGGGCGGCCATCACGATCAACTTCTTCATCCCCCGCATGATGAAGGGCGATGCGGTCGACTCCTACATGGCCCGCAGCCAGGGGCAGCTCACGCCGGCGGCGGAGAAGGCTCTGCGCCTCATGTTCGGCCTCGACTCCTCGGTGCCGTTGTGGCAGCAGTACCTCGACTACTGGGGCATGCTGCTGCGCGGCGACCTGGGCGTCTCGATCTCCACCGGCATGGCGCCCGTGGGCGACGCGATCGCCGCGGCGCTGCCCTGGACGCTGGGGCTGGTCGGCTTCGCCACGATCGTCTCCTTCCTCGTCGGCACGAGCCTCGGCGCCGTGGTCGGATGGCGGCGCGGCGGACGTCTCGATGTGCTGGTCCCGGTGACGACGTTCCTCGGCACCGTGCCCTACTTCTGGCTGGGGCTGATCTTCATCGCCGTGTTCTCGACCGTGCTCGGCTGGTTCCCCGCCGGACACGCGTACGAGGTCGGTGTGGATCCGGGCTGGAACGCCGACTTCATCGGGCAGGTGCTCTCGCACGGCGCGCTCCCGATGATCACGATCGTGATCGCATCGGTGGGCGGCTGGGTGCTCGGCATGCGGAACATGATGCTCACCGTCCTCGACGAGGACTACATCACGGTCGCGCAGGCCAAGGGCATGCCGAACCGCCGCGTGCTCTGGCGCTATGCCGCGCGCAACGCGGTGCTGCCGCAGATCCAGAGCTTCGCGCTCTCCCTCGGCTTCATCGTGGGCGGCACGATCGTGATGGAGATGGTGTTCTCCTATCCGGGCATCGGCCTGCTGCTGCTGAGCGCCACCAATGCGAAGGACTACGCACTCATGCAGGGCATCTTCCTCGTGCTCGTCATGGCGGTTCTCGTCGCGAACATCATCGCCGACATCGCGTACGCCATCCTCGACCCCCGCACCCGCCAGACGGAGGCCTGATCATGACGATTCCCGCAGACGACCCGACCGGTGCCGGCGTCCCCGCCACCGCCGTCCTTCTCACCGCGGAGCGCGCCCCCGCGCCTCGCAAGACGTTCTGGACCCAGCTGGGGGCCTCGCTCGCGATGTTCGGCAACCGCAAGTCGGCTGCCGGGCTGATCATCCTCGGCGTCTTCATCCTCGTGGCGGTCTTCGCACCGTGGATCGCCCCGTACGGACCGAGCGTGCAGCACCTCGATGCGACGCTGCAGCCCCCGTCCTGGCAGCATCCGCTCGGGACGACGCACATCGGCGAGGACGTGTTCAGCCAGCTCGTGTACGGAACCCGCGGCGTGCTCGTGGTCGGCTTCCTCGCCACGATCATGGCCACCGTCGTCGCGATCGTCGTCGGGGTGACCGCGGGCTACCTGCGCGGGTGGAAGAGCGAGTCGCTGTCGGCGCTGTCGAACGTGTTCCTCGTGCTGCCCGGCCTGCCCCTGATGATCATCATCGCCTCGCAGTTCGAGGATCCGCCGCTGGCCGTCATCGCGGCCGTGCTGGGACTCACCGGATGGGCGTGGGGAGCGCGGGTCCTGCGCGCGCAGACCATGTCGCTGCGCAACCGGGACTTCATCCAGGCCGCGCGCGCCAACGGCGAGCCGCTGCACCGGATCATCCTGGTCGAGATGCTGCCGAACCTGATGGCGATCATCGCCTCGAGCTTCGTCGGAACGATGACCGCCGCGGTGCTGGGGCTCACGACCCTCGCGTTCATCGGGGTGATCCCGGTGTCGAACCTGAACTGGGGCACCATCCTGTTCTGGGCGCAGCAGAACAGCGCGTTCCCCGATTACTGGTGGTGGTACGTGCCGGCGGGTCTGTGCATCGCGCTGCTCGGCGTCGCACTTGCCCTCATCAACTTCGGCATCGACGAGTACGTCAACCCGCGCCTGCGCTCCGCCGGTGAGCGGGCCCGCGCCCTGAAGAAGCGCGGCATCGACGCGAACGCCGCAGTGACCGCCGTGCGGACCGTCCCCTCCCCGGCGACGACCGGATCCGATCAAGAGAGAACCCCCGTATGAGCGACCTCCTGCCCTTCCGCGACCCGAGCCTCGGCACGGCCGAGCGGGTCGCCGACCTCCTGGGCCGCATGACCGTGGAGGAGAAGGTCGGTCAGATGCTGCAGCTCGACGCGCGCGACGACCTGCGCGACCACGTGCTGCGGCGTCATGTCGGCTCGATCCTGCACACGTCGCCCGAGCGGGTCCTCGAGGCGAATCGGTTGACCGCCGAGACGCGGCTGCGGATCCCGCTGCTGGTGGGCGAGGACTGCATCCACGGGCATTCGTTCTGGCCGGGGGCGACGATCTACCCGACCCAGTTGGGGATGGCCGCTACCTGGGATCCGGCCCTGATCGAGCGGGTGGCCCGCGCCACGGCCGAGGAGGTCGCGGCGACCGGGATCCATTGGACGTTCTCGCCCGTGCTGTGCATCGCCCGGGATCTGCGGTGGGGGCGGATCAGTGAGACGTTCGGGGAGGATCCGTTCCTGATCGGGGAGCTCGCGTCCGCGATGGTGCGCGGGTACCAGGGGGACGGGTTGGGGGATCCGACGGCGGTGCTGGCGACAGCGAAGCATTTCGCGGGGTACTCGGAGACGCAGGGCGGGCGGGACGCGTCCGAGGCGGACATCTCCCGCCGCAAGCTGCGGTCCTGGTTCCTGCCGCCGTTCGAGCGGGTCGCCCGGGAGGGCTGCCGGACGTTCATGCTCGGGTATCAGACCACGGACGGGGTGCCGATCACGGTCAACGACTGGCTCCTGTCGGATGTGCTGCGCGGCGAGTGGGGATACACGGGCACCCTCATCACGGACTGGGACAACGTGGGCCGCATGGTCTGGGAACAGCGTGTGCAGCCCGACTACGCGCACGCGGCGGCCGCCGCGGTCACCGCGGGCAATGACATGGTCATGACGACACCGCACTTCTACGAGGGCGCGCTCGAGGCCGTGCAGCAGGGCATGCTCGAGCCCGAGGCGTTCGACGCCGCCGTCGCGCGGATCCTCACGCTGAAGTTCGACCTCGGCCTCTTCGAAGACCCGCGTCTGCCTTCGCCCGGGCTGGACGCCGTGGTGGGCAGCGGAGCTCATTCCGACCTCAACCTCGAGGTGGCGCGGCGCTCCCTCGTGCTCCTGGAGAACGACGGGGTGCTGCCGCTGGGCGGGGCCGCGTCGCTGACGTCGGCGGATCCGATCCGCGTCGCCGTGGTGGGCCCGCTCGCCGACGACGCGCAGACGCAGCTCGGCGACTGGGCCGGCGGATCCGGCCAGGCGGGCTGGCTCGACGGGCAACCCCGCGAGATGATCACCACCGTGCTCGACGGACTCCGCGCCGTCGACGGACTTGCGGTGCGCCACGCGCACGGGGCGGACATCCTCACACTCGAGGACGACCCGCTCGGTGCGACCTTCCCGGACGGGCAGCCCCGGCCGCCGGTCGTGGTGCCGGCCGCATCCGATCCGCGACTCCTCGCCGAAGCGGTGCGGGCCGCGGAGGCCGCAGACGTCGTGGTCGCGGTGGTCGGGGATCGGATCGAGCTCGTCGGCGAGGGGCGCTCCACCGCGACCCTGGAGCTCATCGGCGGCCAGAACGCCCTGCTGGACGCGCTGATCGCGACGGGCGCGCCCGTGGTGGTGGTGCTCCTTGCCTCCAAGCCGCTCGTGCTGCCCGCCTCGACGGCGAAGGCCGCCGCGGTGATCTGGGCCGCGAACCCCGGCATGCGCGGAGGGCGTGCGATCGCCGAGCTCATCACCGGAGCGATCGAGCCATCCGGGCGCCTGCCGATCTCGTTCGCACGCCATGTCGGTCAGCAGCCGACCTACTACAACCAGATCCGCGGGCAGCACGGCACGCGGTATGCCGACCTGACCCAGGCGCCGGCGTGGACGTTCGGGGACGGGCTCTCGTACACGACCGTGGAGTACTCCGCGCTCGGGCTGGTGTCCTCTGCGCTCGGCGCGGACGACACGATCATCGCGGAGGTGACGGTGGCCAACACCGGATCCCGCCCGGTCCGTGAGACCGTGCAGGTGTACGTGCGCGACGTCGTGACGAGTGCGAGCTGGACCGACAAGGAGCTCAAGGCGTACCGCCAAGTGCAGCTCGCGCCGGGGGAGTCCGCTCGGGTGCGGCTGGAGCTGCCGGTCGGCGACTGCACGATCGTCGATGCGGAGGGGATCCGCCGCGTCGAGCCCGGCGCGTTCGAGCTCTTGGTCGGCCCGTCCTCGCGTGAGGAGACCCTGCTGTCGGCCGCGTTCGAGGTGGTGGGCTGAGGCGGATCCGACGATTCGTCCGGAATCCTTGCAAAAGGGGAGCGGGGACCGGATCCGCTCTGGTTGGATGACCTGGTGCGAACGACTGCTGACGACACCCGCTTCCAGCCCGGAGCGCTGATCTGGCTCGCTGTCGCGACCTTCTCGATGGGGATCGACGGCTACGTGCTGGCGGGGCTGCTGCCCCAGATCGCGACCGACCTCGACGTGGACGCGGCGGCGGCCGGGCAGCTCATGAGCGTGTTCGCGGCGACCGGCGCGATCGCCGGTCCCGTGCTCGGTGCGCTCACGGGACGGTGGGAGCGCAAGTCCACGATCGTGCTGTCCCTCAGCGTGTTCGTGCTCGGCAACCTGATGGTCGGGCTCGCGCCCACCTACTTCTGGGCGATGAGCGGCCGGGTGGTCTCGGCCCTCGGCGGCGCTCTGCTGAACGCCGTGATCGGCTCCTACGTCATCGCGCGCACCCCCGAGCAGTACCGTGGTCGCGCGCTCTCGCTCGTGATGGGCGGATTCCTGTTCGCGACCGCTCTCGGCGTGCCCGTCGGGCTCGTGATCGGGCAGAGCGATTGGCGGATCCCGCTGTTCCTCGTCGTCGGCGTCGGCGCCGCCGCACTCGTGGGGATCCTGGCGAAGGTGCGTCCGCTGCACCTGCCGCCGCTGTCGCTGCGCGAGGCCCTCAGCCCGCTCACGCGCCCGGCGATCCTGGCGGTGCTGCTGGTGCCGATGGGTCTCATGTGCGCGAGCTATCTCTGCTTCACCTACGCCACGCTCATCCTGGGCCCGCGGATCGGTGAGGGGTACCCCATCATCGGCGCGCTGTTCGGCTACGGCATCGTGAGCCTGACCGGCAACATCGTGTCGGGTCGCGTGACCGACCGCCGCGGACCCGTCGCCGTGCTCACGGTCATCGTCGCCACGGTGCTCGCCGCCGCTCTGCTCGGCTGGGCGGGGCTCATGCTCCCCGGCGCTGCAGGCGCGGTCGCCGGGCTCGCCTGGTTCCTGGTCTGCGCGTTCTTCAACGGCGGATCGGGCGTGGCCGCCCAGACGCGGCTGGCCACGATGGTGCCGCCCGCAGTGGCCGCGCTCGTGCTCGCGCTCAACAACAGCGCCATGATGCTGGGCAGCGCGCTGGGCAGCGCCCTCGGCGGACTCGCGCTCGCCGAGGGTGCCCTGCCGGATCAGCTCCTGCTGCTGTCGGGCGTCGTGCTCGCGGTGACGCTCGGGGTGCAGGTCGCCACGGCGGTGGGGCACCGGCGCCGCGCCCGAGCGCATGTCGAAGTCGGCCCCCTCGGCTCCGGTCCGGTCGGGCCCGCTGAGCCGCCGATCGGCGCGGTCGAGCCCGCCTGAGGGGTCGCTTCCCGGGGTCGTTGAGCGAGCACCGAGCGTAGCGAGGAGCGAGACGAAACGCGGCGCTCTCGCGAGACCGCTGCGTTTCGTCTCGGTCGCCTTCGGCGTCCTCGCTCAACGACCCCGGGGGAAAGTCGTGTTCGACGACCCGACGATCGTCGGCGCCTCAGCCGATCGTGTACCAGGCGGCGGAGTTCGGCGGCAATACCGTCCCCGCTTCCGGGGCACTGTGCACCACGACCGCGGCACCCGGCGGGAGCGGCAGGGGCGTCTCGCCGAGGTTCGCCGCGACGTGCAGGTCGCCGCGCCGGAACGCGACCGCGTCGGATCCGAGCTCCTCCCAGACGAGGGAGCCGGATCCGAGCCCGCGCTCCTTGCGCAGCTGGAGCAGCGTCTTGTACAGCTCCAGAGTGGACCCGCCCGCGCCCTCCTCGGCGGCGCGCGCATACTCCGCCCACTCGGCGGGCTGCGGCAGCCATGAGGCGCCGGTGTCGTTGAAGCCGTACGACGGGGTCGTGCCGCTCCACGGCAGCGGCACGCGGCAGCCGTCGCGGCCGTAGCGCTCGCCGTCCGTGCGGAACCAGGTCGGATCCTGCCGGAACTCGTCGGGGATCTCCATCGCCTCGGGCAGGCCCAGCTCTTCGCCCTGGTACAGGTAGGCGGATCCGGGCAGCGACAGCATCACCGTGGTCGCGGCGCGGGCGCGCGCCAGGCCGAGGGCACGGTCGGGCTTCGGCTCGTCCCGCGGGCCGATGCCCTCGCCCTGAGGGTTGTCCCAGGTGAGCGCGAGCCGCGAGGCGTGACGTACGACGTCGTGGTTGGACAGCACCCAGGTGCTCGGCGCGCCGACCGCGCCGAACGCGTCGAGGGAGTCGCGGATCACGGCGCGTAGCTCGGCGGCGTCCCACGGCGTCATCAGGTAGTTGAAGTTGAACGCCTGGTTCATCTCGTCGGGGCGCACCCACAGCGCGATCTGATCGAGCGTGGGCAGCCACGCCTCTGCGCACAGGGCGCGGTCGCCGTCGTAACCGGCGAGCACCTCGTGCCAGTCGCGGTAGATCTCGTGCACGCCGGGCTGGCCCCAGTACGGCACGTCCTCCTGATCGCCGCCCATCGAGTCGGCCCCGTCGCCGGGCGTGTAGTCGGGCAGCCCCGCCTTCTTGATCATGCCGTGCGCGACATCCACCCGGAAGCCGTCGACGCCGCGGTCGAGCCAGAAGCGCAGCACGCCGCGGAACTCCTCGCGCACCTCCTCGTTCGTCCAGTCGAAGTCGGGCTGGCTCTCATCGAAGATGTGCAGGTACCACTGGCCGGGCGTGCCGTCGGGTTCGGTGACCCGGGTCCACATGCCGCCGCCGAAAACGCTCTGCCAGTTGTTCGGCGGCAGCTCGCCGTGCTCGCCCTTGCCGTCGCGGAAGATGTAGCGCGCTCGCTCGGGGCTGCCCGGGGCCGCGGTCAGCGCCTCCTGGAACCAGCGGTGCTGGTCGGAGGAGTGGTTCGGCACCAGGTCGACGATCACGCGGATGCTGCGGGCGTGCGCGGCGGCCAGCATCGCGTCGAAGTCGTCGAGCGTGCCGAACAGCGCATCGACGCCCCGGTAGTCCGAGACGTCGTAGCCGGCGTCCTTCTGCGGGCTGGGCATGAACGGGCTCAGCCAGATCGCGTCGACGCCGAGCTCCTGCAGTGCGTCCAGCCGGGAGGTGATGCCGGGCAGGTCGCCGATGCCGTCGCCGTCGGCGTCGGCGAAGGAGCGCGGGTAGATCTGGTAGATGACGGCGGTGCGCCACCACTCGGATCCGGGGGCGGACTGCTGCTCGATCTCGGCCATGCGATCAGGGTACCGGGACCCGGTGAATCCCGGAAACGCGCGGATCGAATCGGTTCGAGCGGAAGCGGATCCGTCTTCGCTCGGAATTCAGCGGGCGATGAGGTTCACCGGCTCCTCGCCCGCGAGCATGCGGTCGATCTGGGTGCGCACCAGCGCGGCGATGCGCGGGCTCATGGCGGTCGAGGCGCCGCCGACGTGCGGGGTGAACAGCACTCCGGGGGTGGTCCAGAGCAGGTGGCCTTCGGGCAGCGGCTCCGGATCCATGACGTCCAGCGCGGCGCGGATCCGGCCGTTCTCGGCGACCAGTGCCTCCGTGTCGACGAGCGTGCCGCGGCCCACGTTGACGAGCAGTGCTCCGTCGGCCATGTGCGCGAGCATGCCGGCGTCGAACAGCCGATGGGTGGCGGATCCGCCCGGCAGCGACAGGATGACGATCTCGGCGCCGGGGAGCAGCGCGGGCAGGTCGGCGAGGGCGTGCACGGTGATCTCGCCGACGCCGTCGATCACCTCGGTGCGGGCGGTCTGCGCGACGGCGGTGATCGTGGTCTCGAAGCCGGCGAGGCGCCGGGCGACGGCCTTGCCCACTCCGCCGATGCCGACCAGCAGCACGCGCCGGTCCGCGAGGCTCGAGGTGAACGCCCTGTCCCACACTCCGGCATCCTGCGCGCGCACGAACCTCGGCAGTTCGCGCTGCGCCGCGAGGGTCAGGGCGAGCGCGAGCTCGGCGGTCGCCGGCTCGTGCACGCTGGCGGCGTTGGCGAACGGCACGCCCGCAGGCACCCGGTCGATCACGGCTTCGTAGCCGATCATCTGCCCCTGCACGAGGCCCACGTCGACGCCGTCCAGCGCGGAGAAGCGCTGCCGGCCGAGGTAGGACGGCACGACGATGTCGATCCGAGGTGCGGGCGGGGGCGTGGTCATGTCCCAGACCTGCACCGCCACGCCCTCGGGCAGCGGGCCCTGGGCGGCGATGTCGGCGGCGAGTTCGGCGGTGGGGACGGTGACGAGCAGGCTCACCCCTCGAGCGTAGGCCCCGCGGCGCGACTCCGGATCGGACCACTCGACAGTGCGTGGCCCGACCGGGCCCGACGCAGACCGACCTGGCCGGGCAGGCGTTGACAAATGTCATCTGTATACATAATACTGAGTGCGTCCCGACCCTCTGATCTGCCCTTCAACGACGAAAGAGGTGGCGCCATGCCCCGCTCGAACCCTCGACTCCTGCGCACGCTCGCGGCAGTGTCCGCCGGCGCCCTGATGCTCGGTCTCGCCGCGTGCAGCGGTGGCGCGTCCGGCGGTGCCGCCGGCGGGAAGACCACCGTGGTCTGGTCCACGTGGGGCAGCGCCGACGAGCTCAAGCGCTATCAGGACTTCGACAAGGAGTTCATGAAGCGCCACCCCGACATCACCGTCAAGCTGCAGCCCGTCGCCGGTTACGACGATTATCACTCCAAGCTCCTCGCGCAGCTCACCAGCAACACGGCGCCCGACGTCTTCTACGTCGGCGACGACATGATCGGCCAGTTCGTCGGATCGAATCGACTGATGCCGCTCAAGAGCCTGATGAACGGCCCCAAGAGCCAGAGCAAGGTCGACGATTTCTCGCCGGGCCTGTTCGGTGCGGCGGAGAAGGACGGCGAGATCTACGCCGCACCGAACGACTCGAACCCCGACGTGTTCTGGTACGACAAGGAGGCGCTGAAGGCCGCAGGTGTCACCGACGACCCTGCGACCCTCGCCGCCGAGGGCAAATGGACCACGAGCGCGTTCGTGGACATGAACAAGAAGCTCCACGACGCCGGGCTCACCGGCACGATGTTCTGGAACTACTGGGCCACGCAGTGGAGCTGGCTGAGCTCTCAGGGCGTCTCCGCCCCCTACGACAAGAGCGGGAAGTTCGTCGCGAACAAGGACGCCGACGCCGTCAAGGCGCTCGATCAGTTCGGATCCCTGTTCCAGGACAAGACGTTCCTCGTCGCCGACACCCTTCCCGATGGGGCGGGCGCCGACAGCGTCTTCGTCTCGCACAAGGCCGGGTTCTTCGTGCAGGGGCGTTACACGATCGGCACCGTCGAGGCCGCCGGTGTGAAGGACTCGTACGACATCGCACCGTGGCCGACGCCCGACGGCAAGGCCGCGCCCACGGGCGTCGCCACCTCGTTCCTCGCGATCAACAAGGGGACCAAGGTCAAGGACGCGGCGTTCACCTTCTGGACCGAGTTCCTCTCGGCCGAGGGGCAGACCCTCCGCCTGCAGGGCGGCGGCAACGCGGTGCCGTCCATCAAGGGCGCCGACAAGGTGGTGCTGGACGGCTACCCGGCGCACGCGCAGAGCTTCCTCGACATGCGCGACATCGGCTTCGTCAACTACCCGACCGAGGCGCGCCTTCCGGGCATCCGCGGTGGCATCGGCGATCAGTTCCTCGCCCTCTACCAGGGCAAGCAGGACGCGCAGGCCACGCTCGACGCGGTCGGCAAGCTGGTCCAGGACGGCAAGTGAGCATGAGCGCACCGTCGGTGAGCACCCGGGCGTCGTCGACGGCGCCCGGGTGGCGGCGCGAGGCCGCCTGGCGGCGCCGCGACCGGCGCTGGGGCTACGCCTTCGTCGGGCCGCAGCTGATCGGCATGGGCCTGTTCGTGCTCGTGCCGTTCCTCGCGAGCCTCGTGCTCGCGTTCGCGCACTGGGACGGCCTGACCGACCTCAGCTGGGTCGGCTTCGAGAACTTCGGCACCGAACTGGCGGATCCGCTCTTCGGCCGCGCGATCCTGAACACGCTGCTCATCGCGATCATCACGGTGCCGATCGGCCTCGCACTGGCCGTGACCATCGCGGTCGCGCTCGAGAAGCTGAAGACCCGCACGCTGTACCTGGTGCTCTTCTTCGCGCCGGTGGTCACCTCGACGGTGGCGGTCGCGATGATGTGGCAGCAGATGTTCCGCGCGGACGGCATCCTGTCGTCGGCCATCTCCAAGATCTTCGGCGTCGCGCCGCCGGACTGGCTGCAGGATCCGCGACTCGCCCTGATCGCCGTGTGCATCGTGACGATCTGGTCGTCGCTGGGTCTCAACGTGATCATCTTCCTCGCCGGGCTGCAGAACATCTCGCCGTCGGTGATCGAGGCCGCGCGGATCGACGGAGCCGGTGCCTGGCGGCTGTTCACCGCGATCCGGCTGCCGCTGCTGTCTCCGATCGTCTTCTTCTCCTCGGTGATCGCCTTCATCTCGTCGCTGCAGACCTTCGACACGGTGTACGTGCTCGTGCACAACGCCGGACCCGACAACGCCACCCGCACGATCGTCTACCACATCTACGACCTCGGCATGAAGAAGTTCGACTTCGGACTCTCATCGGCCGCGAGCATCATCCTGCTGCTGCTGACCCTCGTGATCACGGGGATCCAGTTCGCCGCGCAGAAGAAGTTCGTCCATTACGAGGATGACCCCGCATGAGCGTCGACACCCCGCGCCTCGCCACCGGCGACCGTGCGCCCGCCACCGATTCCACGATCGCGCTCGTCGCGCCCGGCAGGCGGATCCGTCCGCGCCCCGCGGGCAAGGGCCGTCGCCAGCTGTCCGCCACCGTCCTGCACGTGGTGCTGATCGTCGCCGGGCTCGGCATGGTCTTCCCGTTCGTGTGGATGCTGCTGACCTCGTTCAAGACGCTGCCGCAGCTGCTCAAGAACCCGCTGTCGCTGCTGCCGAGCCCGTGGACGGTCGACAACTACGTCCAGGCGTGGAACGCGGTGCCGTTCGCGCAGGCGTACCTGAACAGTGCCTACATCGCGGTGCTGGTCGTCATCGGCACGCTCATCACCGCGTCGATGGCTGGCTACGCGTTCGCGCGCATCCGCTTCCGCGGGTCCAAGGTGCTGTTCATCGTCTTCCTCGCCACGCAGATGATCCCCAAGCAGGTCACGCTCATCCCGTTCTACCTGCTGATGTCGCAGCTGGGCTGGGTGGACTCGCACCTCGCGCTCATCATCCCGGGCATGATCGCCAACCCTTTCGCCGTGTTCCTGATGCGCCAGTTCGTGCTCTCGCTGCCGCGGGAGCTCGAGGAGGCGGCGCTCGTGGACGGCGCGGGACGGATCCGCACCTTCTTCCAGGTGATCCTGCCGAACCTCAAGCCGGGGCTCGCCGCGCTCAGCATCATCGTCGCCCTCGACGTGTGGAACTCCTTCCTGTTCCCGCTGGTGCTGCTCAACACGCCCGATCTGTTCACGGTCCCGCTGCTGCTGCAGTCGTTCCAGGGGCAGTTCGGCTCGGTGAACTACGGTCTGGTGATGGCCGCCTCGGCGATCTCGACCGTGCCGATGCTGATCGTGTTCGTGATCGGACAGCGCCGGATCCTGAACAGCATGGCCGCGTCCGGCCTCGGCGGGCGCTGACGTGACGGATCCCCGCACCTCAGCTGCGTCGTCCCCGCCGTCCGTGTCGTCCACGCCGTCCGCTGCGGAGCTCGCGCTCGCCGCGGGCGGGCACCTCGATCTGGTGACCGCCCCGTTCACGATGCCCCGTTCGCGCCTGCTGGTCTTCCGCGAGGGCGACGGCGTGCGCGTGCACACCTCCGAATACGAACGGCGGCTCGACCAGTGCCGCGTGCTGGACGGGCTCGTCGTGCACGACGTGGCCGGCCGGGTACTCCCGGTCGTCGACGTGCAACCGCACCGGATCTCGTTCGGGAGCGTCACCCTCGCCTTCGACGGCCTGCGCGCGCTCAGCATCGGCGGCGACCCCTCGGCGTCGGTGCTCCTCACGCTGCCGGACGCCACCCAGTCCCGGCACGAGATCGGATCCGGTCTGCGCATCGACGTCGCCGCCGACCGGACGGTCGCGGTCGCGACGCAGGCCGATGGCGCGCATCGTGAGGCCGTGGCGGCTCTGCGGGTGCTGTGGGAGGAATGGTTCGACCGCTGCCCGCGGGTGCGCGAGGATCTGCAGGACATGGCGGCGTTCTGCTGGTGGGTGCTCGGCGCCAACATCGTGGAGCTGCCGGCACTCGAGGGGGCTCGGGCGATCGTGCCGTCGAAGATCGGCTACGTCGGGCTCTGGCAGTGGGACGCGTACTTCATCGCGGTCGGGCTGCGCCACGGCGACCCGGAGCTCGCCAGGGAGCAGCTCGAGCTCGCGTTCCGGTTCCCGCGCACCAACGGGCAGCTGCCCGACGTCGTGCACGAGCAGGGCGTGCTCGCCACGAGCGACGACCTGCCCGAGTCGGATCGGGCGACGCTGCGGCGTGCGGGTTCGCAGGTGGCGGATCCGACCGCTCCCGTGCCACTGACCAAACCGCCGCTCGCCGCGTGGGCGCTGCGGAAGGTGCTCGAGGTCGAGGATGCGCCGGAATGGGCCGCGGACCAGCTGGAGCGGGTGATCCGTTCGCAGGACTGGTGGTTCGCGGGGCCCGAACAGAACGGATCCGACCTCGACGGCGACGGGCTGCCGGAGTACGGCCACCCGTACTCCTCCGGCCTCGACGACAGCCCGGTGTTCGACGGGCCGATCCCCACCACAGCGCCCGATCTCGCGGCCTACCTCGTGCAGCAGGATCGCGAGATCGCCGCCCTCGCGGCGCGCTACCTGCCGGGTCATGACATCGCGCCGCACCTCGCTCGCGCCGACCGCACGGTCGCGCTCCTGATGGAGAAGCTGTGGGATCCGGTCGAACGGCGCTTCATCGCGCGCGGGCCCGCGTCGGACCACGACGGGGAGCGCATCGCGAGCGACACCGTGGTGGGGCTCATGCCGCTGCGCGTGGAAGGGCTGCCGCAGGACGCCCGCGCTGCCCTGCTCGCAGCGATCGACGACCCGGAACGGTACGCGCTGGAGTGGGGGCTGCCGACCGTGTCGGCGTCGGATCCGGACTTCTCCCCGGAACGGATGTGGCGCGGCCCGATCTGGATCAACACCAGCGCGCTCATCGCCGAGGGGCTGGACGCCGCCGGCCGGCCGGAGCGTGCCAGGGAGCTGCGCGAGCAGACCGTGCGCCTGGTGATCCACGGCGGCGGACCGCACGAGTACTTCAATCCGCGGACGGGTCTCAAGGCCGAGCGCGCGACGACGGCATTCGGCTGGTCGGCCGCGCTGTTCCTGGATCTCGCGGTCACCCTCAGCCGCTGAGGCGGGCGCACCCGCTCCAGAGCGTCGAGACCCCCTCGGAGCGTCGAGACCCCCTCCTGCCTGCGCGGCGGAGAGGGGGTCTCGGCGTTTCGTGGGGGTTTCGGGGCGCCGAGCGGCCGCGGCGGAGAGGGCGTTTCGGTGTTCCGAGAGGGTGGGTGCGCGCCGGACGGCCCTGCCCGGGTGCCCCGCTCCGGGGTTCTCGACGGGTCTGGTGTTCACGTGAACACATGTGTACTGTATGCAGTATCCAATTCTGACGAGGAGGTCATGATGAAGCGACGCGGCATGCTCGCGCTGGCGATCGGCGCTGTGGCGACCATCGCCCTGTCCGGGTGCGCGTTCGGAGGCGGGGCGCCGAGCGGTGGTGAGGCTCTCAAGCCGGATGCCCAGGCGACGGGCACGATCACGATCTGGTCGTGGGACGTCGCCGCGACCGCGCTCAAGCGGCTCGGCGCCGACTACGAGAAGGCGCACAAGGGCACCACGATCAAGGTCGTCGACATCGGCTACGACAACGCCTACGACAAGATCTCGGTCGGGCTGCAGGCCGGCACCGGCCTTCCGGACCTGATCACGCTCGAGACCGATCACAACCAGAGCTACCTCACGCAGTTCCCCAAGGGCTTCGTCGACCTCTCACCCGTGCTCGGCGACAAGAAGGCCGACTTCGACCCGTTCAAGTGGTCGACCGGCACCGGCAAGGACGGCGCGCTGCGCATGGCGCCGTGGGACTCCGGGACCGTCGGCCTCTACTACCGCACCGACTACTTCCGGGCCGCGGGCGTGGATCCCGCCTCGATCAAGACCTGGGACGACCTCGTCGCCGCAGGTGAGAAGATCAAGGCCGCCACCGGGCACACGCTGCTCACCGCCGATCTCGCCTCGGGCGGATCCCTCTCGATGTATCTGCAACAGCAGGGCGCAGGCTACTTCGACGACAAGGGCGACATCACGGTGAACTCGCCGGACGCCGTGCGTGCGCTCACCCTGTTGCAGACCATGCAGCAGAAGGGGCTCATCAAGAACGCCAAGGGCTGGGACGCGAGCGTCACGAGCGCGAAGGACGGCGACTCCGCCGTCACTCCCGAGGCGGTCTGGTGGATCGGCACGCTCGAGGGCGAGGCCCCCGAGCTCAGCGGGAAGTACGCCGTGCGCGACCTTCCGGTCTTCGACGACAGCAGCGCGCCGACCTCGAACAACGGCGGATCCGGGCTCGCGATCCCTTCCCAGGCGAAGAACCCGCAGCTCGCGGCCGACTTCATGGCCTACGTGCTGGCGAACACCGACAACCAGTCGAGCATGATGCAGAAGGAAGGCCTGTTCCCGGCGTATCTGCCGGCGCTGAAGGCCGACTTCTTCGAGCAGCCGAGCGACTACTTCGGCGGGCAGAAGGTGTTCCAGACGTTCGCGGAGCTGACGCCGAAGATCCCGTCCGTCGCCTTCACGTCCGACCAGTCGGTCGCGAGCGACGCGGTCATCAACGCCGTCGGCGCCGCCGTGCTGAACGGCGAGGATCCGAAGAAGGCGCTCGACGACGCGGCCGCGCAGATCGCGAACTCGACCGGTCGCAAGATCGCGGGCTGACATGACGGTCGCCACTGTGCGGCGGCCTTCCGCGGAGGGGAGCCACGACGAGAACCGTCGCGACTCCCCTCCGAAGGGCCGGCGCTTCGCCGCTCGCATGCAGCGCCCCGGACTGTGGTTCGCCCTTCCAGCGGCCGTGCTGCTGGCGCTGTTCTTCGCCTACCCGCTCGTGGTGTCGCTGCTGCAGAGCTTCTTCCGCACCTCGGGCGGGGTGAGCACCTTCGTCGGACTCGACCAGTACGCGCGGATGTTCCGGGATCCGCTGGTGCTGAAGAGCCTGGGCAATGCGCTGCTGATCCTGGTCGTGCAGGTGCCGATCATGATGGCGCTCGCCGTCGGGCTCGCCTATCTGCTGAATCAGGCATGGCTGCGTTTCCGGGCGGGGTTCCGTCTGCTCACGTTCCTGCCGTCCATCACGACGCTCGTCGCCTATTCCGTCGTGTTCCGCGTGATCATGACCACGGACGGCGGCATGCTGAACCAGGTGCTCGCCCTGTTCGGGGCCGGACCCATCGACTGGCTCAACAACGAGTGGTGGGCGAGAGTGGCCGTGATCGCCTCGATCACCTGGCGCTGGACCGGCTACAACATGGTCATCATCCTCGCCGGCCTGCAGTCGATCCCGCCCGAGCTGTACGAGGCGGCCCGCATCGACGGCGCCGGACGCTGGCAGACCTTCCGGCACATCGTCGTGCCCCAGCTGCGGCCCGTGCTGATCTTCACCAGCGTCACGTCGACGATCGGCGCGCTGCAGCTCTTCGACGAGAACTTCATCCTCACCGGCGGCGGGCCGAACAACGCGACGCTCACCCCGGTGCTCTACCTGTACAAGATCGGCTTCCAGCAGTTCGACTTCGGCTACGCGAGCGCGATCGCCTGGATGCTCGTGATCCTCACCGGGATCATCGCGGTGATCCAGTTCCGCATCATGAGGGAGAAGCCATGACGACCCAGCTGATCACCACCGGCCGCGGCCGGCGCGCCGGTCAGCCCACGACCCGCGCCGGTGAGCCGCTGCTGCGCCGGATCGTGCTGCGGGCGCCGGTCTACGCGGTCATGATCGTGGCGAGCGTGCTCGCGCTCATCCCGTTCCTGTGGATGGTCATCGCCTCCACGCACAAGACCAGCGACCTCTTCGTCACTCCGCTGCCGCTCCTGCCGGGTGGCGAGTTCTGGCAGAACCTCGGACGGCTGCAGGAGAGCGTCGGGTTCGGACAGGTGATGCTCAACAGCGTGCTCGTCGCCGTGGTCTACACGGTGTTCAGCTCGCTGATCAGCATCATGTGCGGCTACGGTCTCGCGACCTACCGGTTCCGCGGCCGGGGCGTTCTCCTGGGCGTGATCCTCGTCACCATGATGATCCCGATGCAGGTGCTGCTCGTGCCGCTGTTCCAGATGATGGCCAGCGCGGGATGGATCGACAGCTACCAGGCGCTCATCGTCCCGTTCCTCGCGAACGCGTTCGGCATCTTCCTGATGCGGCAGGGCTTCCTGGACTTCCCGACCTCGCTCATCGAGGCGGCCAGGATCGACGGAGCGAGCGAGCTGCGCACCTTCTACCGGATCGTGCTGCCGGTCGCCCGTCCGCAGATCGCGGCGCTCGTGATCTACACGTTCATCAGCCAGTGGAACTCGTTCATCTGGCCGCTGCTCATGCTCAACTCCGAGGACAGGTACACGGTTCCGGTCGCGCTGAACACGATGATCGGGCTCAGCCGGGTCGACTACTCGGGGCTGATGCTCGGATCCCTGCTGGCGACGCTGCCGCTGTTCGTGCTGTTCCTCGTGTTCCAGAAGCAGTTCGTGGCGGGCCTGCTCGGGGGAGCCGTCAAGGGCTGAGTGCACCCGGCCAGGCCGGCCCGGGCGTGCCTGGGGCCGGTCCGGCCGTGCCGGCGGGCGTGCCGTCCGTGCGGTGGCCGTGCCGTCTGCACGACTCGGGGACGCATGCACGATGGGATCACCCGATCCGTCGTGCATCTGTTCCTGGGTCGTGCAGACGGTCGCGTGACCGGGCGGGGCTCAGGCCGAGAAGTAGGCGCTCGAGGAGTTGTCGAGGATCCGCTGCATGCCGTGGGTCCAGTTGACCTTGAGCGCTTCGACGGCGGCAGGGACGTCGCCGTCCGCCAGGGCATGCGCGATCGCGGCATGCTCGGCCGCGACCCGGTCGATCTTCACGTCGTCCGCGACGAGGAGGGCCTCATAGCGATGGAAGGATCCGCGCACGCTCTCGATCACATCGAGCAGGCGCCGGTTCGGGCACACGGACAGCATGAGTGCGTGCCACTCGTCGTCCTTGGTCATCACGAGAGCGTGCTCGACGTGCTCGTCGGTGAACGCGTCGGCGAGCTCGACGAGACGCACTCCGACCTTCTTCAGGTCCTCGACGGGGCTGAGCTCGAGAGCGAGGCTCTCCAGCGTCGCCATCACCGGCGCGAGGTCCTCGAACTCGCCCGCGCTGAGCGGCACGAAACGGAATCCCTTGCCGTTCTCGCTGCTGATCTGCCCCTCGGACTCCAGGGCGATCAGCGCCTCTCGCAGGGGTGTGCGGCTGACGCCGAGCTCAGCGGCGAGCTGGACCTCGTTGATGCCCTCGCCGGGCCTGACCTGTCCGGCGCGCATGCGGGTGAGCAGTTCCTCGCGCACCTGGGAACGCAGGTTCTTGCGTTCGATAGCCATTCGTTCTCCCCTTCGGCCGGTGCGGTCAGCCTACGGCTTGACCGGATCCGGCATTCGCCATACCCTTGCTGTATACAGAATACATTGAACAGCGTTTCTGTACAGACTCAGGGAGGAGCCTTGGTGGCCCAGCATCTCGACGACGAGCGGATCCGCGAGGTCCGGATCGACGCCCTGGCGTTCGGCGGCGACTACAACCCCGACCAGTGGTCGGAGGAGGTGTGGCGCGAGGACATCCGCCTCATGCTCGACGCGGGTGTGAACATGGTGAGCCTGCCGATCTTCAGCTGGCCGCAGCTCGAGCCCGAGCCCGGCGTCTACGACTGGGCCTGGCTCGATCGCATCCTCGATCTGCTGCACGAGGCGGGCATTAGGATCGACCTCGCCACGGCCACCGCCACCCCGCCCTCCTGGCTGCTGCGGGCGCACCCCGAGATGGCGCCGTGGGACTCCGACGGGCACCGTCTGGAGTTCGGCTCCCGGCAGACGTACTGCCCCTCCTCGCCGATCTGGCGCGAGAACGTGGCCCGCATGACCCGCGCGATCGCCGAGCGTTACGGCGCGCATCCGGGGCTCGCGATGTGGCACATCTCGAACGAGTACGGCGATCATGTCTCGCGGTGCTGGTGCCCCGAGTCGGCCCGGCACTTCCGGCGCTGGCTGCAGGCCCGCTACGGCGACCTCGACGGGCTGAACGAGGCCTGGGGCGTGAACGTCTGGGGCCAGCGCTATACGTCGTGGGAGCACATCGAGACGCCGAAGAAGGCGCCGGGCCCGATCAACCCCACCAAGCTCCTCGACTTCGAGCGGTTCTCCTCCGACGCGATGCTCGAGCTCTTCCAGGTCGAGATCGACGTGCTGCGCGAGGTCACCCCCGACATCGCCGTGACCACGAACTTCATGAGCATGTTCCGCGACCTCGACTACTGGCGCTTCGCCGAGCGCGAGGACGTGGTGACCGACGACGCGTATCCGGACCCGATGGACCCCACGTCGCACGTCGGCGCCGCGCTCAACTACGGCCTCATGCGCTCCCTCAAGGGCGGCCGGCCCTGGCTGCTGCTCGAGTCGTCGGCGAGCGCCACCAGCTGGCGCGACATCAACGTGCCCAAGGCTCCCGGCAAGATCCGCGTGGAGAGCCTGCAGGCCGTCGCGCACGGATCCGACGCGGTCATGTTCTTCCAGTGGCGCCAGGCCAAGTACGGCCAGGAGAAGTTCCACTCGTCGATGCTCGGCCACCGCGGCGAGCGCTCGCGCAGCTTCCGGGAGACGAAGGCGCTCGGCAACGAGCTCCGCCGGCTCGAGGCGGTGCGCGGCAGCCGGGTGCGCTCGCGCGTGGGGCTCGTCGTGGACTGGGACTCCTGGTGGGGGTCCAGCGCGATCGAATCGCTGCCGTCGCAGCGGCTGCAGTGGGCGCAGCAGGCCCGCGCCTGGCATCGCGCGCTCTACACCCTGGGGCATCCGGTCGACGCCGTGCGCGTGGGCGGCGCCGACGCAGGGACGCCCTTCGACGGCTACGACGTGATCGTGGCGCCGAACCTGTACATCCTGGAGGAGGAGCACGCGGACGCCCTGCGCGCGTTCGTGGAGCGCGGCGGCACCCTCGTCGTCGGGCCGTTCTCCGGCGTCGTCGATGTAACCGAGAAGGTGCACGACGGCGGCGCCCCCGGCCCGCTGCGCGACCTGCTCGGCGTGGAGGTCGACGAGCAGTGGCCGATCGCCGACGGGCGCACCGAAGCCCTGGCCTACGGCGCTGAGGAGCTCGAGGTGCTGAGCTGGAGCGAATGGATCGAGGCCGACGCGGACGTCGAGATCCGCGGCGCCTACGCCTCGGGCGAGCTCGCGGGCCTGCCGGCGGTCACCCGTCGCGCGCACGGCTCCGGATCCGCCTGGTACGTCAGTGCGATGCTGCAGCCCGAGGGGCTCGTCGCCGTGTTCCGCGACATCATGCGCACCGCGGGCCTGCCCGCCCGCGACGAGGTGTCCGTGCAGGCCGAGGCGGTGACCCGCTCGGACGACACGACCGACTACACCTTCCTGCTGAACCATGCGGCCGACCCCGTGACCTTCCACCTGCCGCTCGCCGGTGTCGATCTGATCACCGGATCCGACACGGGCGACGTCGTGACGCTGGATGCCTACGGCGTCGCCGTCGTCGCCACGCCGCGCGCCGCGCAGATCCCTTTCCTCACCCTCGCCCTCACCACCCCGTCGAAGGAGCTGGCATGACGCAGACGTTCGTGCACCCGTACATCCCGAACACGGCGCCCGAGGTCCACGCCGAGATGCTCGCCGCCGTCGGCGCCGCCTCGATCGAGGACTTCTACGCCGACGTGCCGGAGGAGCTGCGCCTGCGCCGTCCGCTGGACGTGCCCGCGCCGCTGCCGGCCGAGCAGGATCTCGCCCGGCATGTGCGCGGGATCCTGGCGCAGAACCGCACTACCGAGGAGCGTCTGAGCTTCCTCGGCGCGGGCACGTACAACCACTACGTGCCGGCGGTGGTGGACGAGGTGATCCGCCGCAGCGAGTTCCTCACCGCCTACGCCGGCGAGCCCTACGAGGACCACGGCCGGTTCCAGGCGTTGTTCGAGTACCAGTCGCTCATGGCCGAGCTGCTCGCCATGGACGTCGTGAACGTGCCCACCTACGACGGCTACCAGGCCACCGCGACCGGCCTCTCGATGGCCGGGCGCCTCACCGGACGCGGTCGCGTCCTCGCGGTGAGCGACGTGTTGCCGGAGAAGGACTCGAAGGTGCGCGACTACACGCGCGCCGGCCTCGAGATCGAGCGGATCCCCACCGCCGGCGGCATCGCGGACGTCGCGGCCCTGCGCGCCCGGCTCTCCGGCGACGTCGCGGCCGTCTGGATCGAGACGCCGAGCTTCACCGGCGCCGTCGAGACGCAGCTGCGCGAGATCGCCGATGCGGCGCACGCCGCCGGCGCCGTGGTCGTGGTCGGCACCGACCCGGTCGGCTACGGGGTGCTGACCCCGCCCGCGCTCCAGGGCGCGGACATCGTCACCGGCGACATCCAGTCGCTCGGTCTGCACCAGTGGTTCGGCGGCGCGCACGCCGGCTTCATCGCCGTACACGACGAGCCGCGGTTCGTGATGGAGATGCCCTCGCGCCTGTTCGGCCTGGAGTCCACCGACGTACCCGGCGAGTACGGCTTCGGCGACGTCGCCTACGACCGCACCTCCTTCGCGCACCGCGAAGAGGGCAAGGAATGGGTCGGCACCGCCGCCGCGCTGTGGGGCATCGCCGCCGGCGTGCACCTCGCGCTCATGGGGCCGCAGGGCATGGCCGACCTCGGCGAACTGCTGCTCGCCCGCACCGCGTACGCCCGGCAGCGGCTCGCCGCGATCGCCGGCGTCGCCCTGGGCGACGACGCGCTGCACCTGCGCGAGTTCACGATCCGCTTCGACGGCGCCCGTGCGGCCGACGTCGTCACCGCGCTGCGCGCCGAGGGCATCGAGCCCGGCGTCGTCGTGGACGAGCAGACGCTGCTCGTCTGCGTGACCGAGGCCACCTCCGCATCCGACATCGACCGCCTCGCCGCCGCGCTCGCAGCGGCCATCCACCCCGAGGAGAAGACCGCATGAGCCTCCCCGTCGCCCCCAAGCAGAGCCCGCGCCGGTTCCACCAGGCCAGTTGGGACGAGCCGATCGTCTTCGAGCTGTCCACCCCCGGCGAGCGCGGCGTGCTCGTGACGCCCGTCGAGCCCGCCGTGCGCGAGGCGGTCGGCGATGTCGTGGCCGCCCTCCCCGAGGGCATGCGCCGGCCGACCCCGCCCGCGCTGCCCGAGATCGCGCAGATGCGCGTGCTCAAGCACTACCTGCGCCTCTCCCAGGAGAACCTCGGATCCGACCTCAACGTCGACATCGGCCAGGGCACGTGCACGATCAAGTACTCGCCGAAGATCAACGACCAGCTCATCGAGGTGCCACAGCTGCGTGCGCTGCACCCGGCGCAGGATCCGGCCGACACCCAGGGCGCGCTGGAGGCGATCTGGCGCCTCGAGCGGCTCATGGCCGAGATCTCCGGGATGGACGCGGTCTCGCTCGCATCCCCGGGCGGGTCCGCGGGCATCTGGACCAACATCGCGATGATCCGCGCGTACCACGCGTCCCGCGGCGAGGCGGAGCAGCGCGACGAGGTCATCACGACGATCTTCAGCCACCCCTCGAACGCGGCCGCGGCCAAGGTCGCCGGATACAAGGTCATCACGATCTACCCGGATGCCGACGGCTACCCTGACCTCGCCGCGCTCAAGGCCGCGCTCTCGGAGCGCACCGCGGCGATCATGGTGACGAACCCCGAGGACACCGGCATCTACAACCCCGCGATCAAGGAGTGGGTCGACGCCGCGCACGAGGTCGGCGCCCTCGCCTCCTACGATCAGGCCAACGCCGCGGGGATCCTCGGGATCACGCGTGCTCGCGACGCCGGCTTCGACGTGTGCCAGTTCAACCTGCACAAGACGTTCTCCGCCCCGCACGGCAGCGGCGGCCCGGGGGCCGCCGCCAACGCCGTGAGCGCGGCCCTGGCGCCGTTCCTGCCCGGCCCCCGCGTCGAGCAGGTCGACGCACGCTTCGTGGTCCGCGAGCCGGGCGCGCTGTCCATCGGGCACGTCGCTCCGGCGCACGGCGTCATCCTGCACGTCGTCCGGGCGTACGCCTGGATCATGGCGCTCGGGGCCGAGGGCATGCTCGAGGCCTCCCGGATCGCGGTGCTAAACAACAACTACCTGCTGAAGAAGGTGCTGGAGATCCCGGGGGCGTCCGCGCCCTACGCGACGGGTCGCCGCCGCATCGAGCAGGTGCGCTACTCGTGGCAGGAGCTGTTCGAGGAGACCGGGATCTCCTCGGAGGAGATCGGCATCAGGATGGCCGACTACGGCTTCCACTACTGGACGAGCCACCACCCCTACGTCGTGCCGCAGCCGTTCACGCTCGAGCCCACCGAGTGCTACTCGAAGGCCGAGATCGACGAGTACGTCGCGGCGCTCGCGCAGGTCGCGCAGGAGGCACGGGAGACCCCTGAACTCGTGCGCACCGCCCCGCACAACCAGACCGTGCACCACACGCGCCACGACGATCTGGACGCCCCGGAGCGCTGGGCGATCACCTGGCGCGCCTACCGCCGCAAGTACTTCGGCGAGGTGCCGGCCGGACCCGCGGCGAGTGCACTGCCGGACGCCGAGCTCGTCGTCGCCGAGCCGGTCGCGGTCGGAGCCTGATCGCGTGATCGGACTGGTCGTCAACCCTGTCGCCGGTGTCGGCGGGCCCGCGGGCCTCGCCGGCTCCGACGGCGCGGCCGTGCAGGCCCGCGCGGCGGAGCACGGCTCCGTCCCGCGGGCCGGCGTCCGCGCGGCACAGGCACTGGCGGTCGTCGCGCGCTCGCACCCGGGGGAGCGGATCCTCACCGCTGCCGGGGCTATGGGGGAGGCCGCGGTCTCGGCAGCGGGGCTGGAGCCGGTCGTGGTGTTCGCGCCGTCGTCGGAGGCTACCGCGCCCGACGACACCGCCGCCGCGGTCGCTGCGGTGGCCGCGGCAGGCGCATCGCTCGTGCTCGTCGCCGGCGGCGACGGCACCCTGCGCGACGCCGTGCGGGGGCTCGGCGCGGGGGATCCGGGTTCGGGTTCTCCGGGTTCGGGTTCTCCGGACGGGGTTTGGGGCGCACCTACTCCTCTTGGGGCGCCGTACGCCGGTGATCACGGTCATGGCCCGCCCCAGAACGCGGGAGCGCGCCCCGAACGTGCCGAGCCGGCCGTGCTCGGGATCCCCGCCGGCGTCAAGATGTACTCGCCCGTCTTCGCGGTGAGTCCGGTCGCGGCGGGCGCCCTCGCCGCCGACTGGCTCGGCCCGGATCCGGTCCCCACCGCCGAGCGCGAGGTTCTCGACGTCGACGAGGCGGCGTTGCGCCGGGCTCGTGTCGAGCCGGTGCTCTACGGCACTCTCCGCGTGCCGCAGCGCCTCGGACGCACCCAGGCGCGCAAGGCCCCGATGCCGGCGAGCGAGGAGGCCGCCGTCGCGGCAGCGGCGCGCGCGGCCGTCGCCGCGATGCGGCCGGGCGTGCGATACCTTCTCGGCCCGGGGGGAACCACCGCGAGGATCGCCGCTGAGCTCGGGGTCGCGAAGACGCCGCTCGGCGTCGATGTCGTGCTCGACGGTCGGCTCGTCGCCGCGGGCGCCGACGAGCACCGGCTGCTCGAGGAAGCCGCGGCCGGCCCCGCGCAGGCCGTGGTGACCGTCATCGGCGGGCAGGGATTCCTGCTCGGCCGCGGCAACCAGCAGCTCTCCGCGCGCGTGATCCGCGCGCTCGGACCGGATCCGCTCCTCGTCGTGGCCCCCGAGCAGAAGCTCGTCGACCTCGGCGGACGCCCGCTCCTCGTCGACACCGGCGATCCGGAGGTCGACGCCTCCCTCGTCGGGCACCTCCGCGTCCTCACCGGCGCCTCGGCAACCGCGTTCTACGCTGTCGCCGCACCCGAAGTCCTCGTCCCTTGATCCGCATCCACCGGTCCCCGAGAGTTCTCGCCGGCCCGGATCCCGACCCCGCTACGACCGCACACCGACCCGAAGGAATCCCCATGCGACTGCAGAACAAGAACGCCATCGTCACCGGAGGCGCCGGCGGCATCGGCCGCGCCACGTCTCTCGCCTTCGCCGCCGAGGGCGCCAACGTCGCCGTCGTCGACCTGAACGCCGAGGCCGCCGAGGCCGTGGCGGAGGAGATCCGCGCGGCCGGTGGCACCGCGGTCGCGATCGCCGCCGACGTCTCGAGCGAGGCCGACATCGAGCGGGTCGTCGCCTCGGTCGTCGACGGGTTCGGCGGTGTCGATGTGGTCTTCAACAACGCCGGAATCATCCGGCGCACCACGGCGGTCGAGACCACGGTCGAGGAGTGGGACCGCGTGTTCGGCGTGAACGTGCGCGCGATCTTCCTGATGTGCAAGCACGTCGTGCCGGTCATGGCGGCGAACGGCGGAGGATCCATCGTCAACACCGGTTCCGGCTGGGGCCTCAAGGGCGGCGGCCAGGCCATCTCCTACTGCGCATCCAAGGGCGCGGTCGTGAACATGACCCGCGCGCTGGCGATCGACCACGGACCGCAGGGCATCCGCGTGAACTCGGTGAACCCGGGCGACGTCGACACCGGCATGCTGCGCGACGAGGCCCGCCAGCTCGGTCAGGACCAGGCCGGCTTCCTCGCCGAGGCCGCCGAGCGTCCGCTGAACCGGATGGGACAGCCCTCCGAGATCGCCGCGGCCGTGGTCTGGCTCGCCAGCGACGAGTCGTCGTACGTGACCGGATCCGCCCTCGTCGTCGACGGCGGCGGCATCGCCTGAGACCGAGCTTCGGTTCTCTCGGGCGTCGCCCGCTCCCACTCCCCTCGCCGAGACCCCCACGGGGCCGCGGTCGGGCAACCGAAACCCCCTCGGGTCGCCGAGACCCCCACGGAGAGTCGCGTGTGCATGGGGGTTTCGGCGCTCCGCGGGGGTCTCGGCGAGCTCGGGGGTGGAGGCGATGAGTCCCGACGCCCCGGCAGTGCTGGCGGAACGCGGTGCGAGAAGCCCCGGGCCCTCATCCAGCCGGCTCGCGTAAAATCGTGACAATGACCGACGCCCCCTCCGACGCCCCGTCGACGCAGAGCGACCGCAGCGCCACGACAGGCGGCGACGCCGTCGGATCCGGCATCGACCCGACCGACCTCGCGACCACGCTCCGGGTGCTCGCCGAGCTGCACGGGCTCGATCAGGACCATCCCGACTTCATCGCCGTGCGGCGAGCGACGTCGGCCATGTTCAAGGCGGCGAAGCGGGTGCGCCGCCGGGAGATCCGCGATGCCATCGCCGAGGCCGACCGCGCCGTCATCGCGGCGACCGCGACGGGCGCCCCCGACCGCATCGACGACGAGACCCGCGGACTCGACCTCGCGAGCAGCGTGACCGATGCCCCGACGGCGGGCGAGCTGTTGAAGCCCCGCAACTGCTACATCTGCAAGCAGCTGTACACGACGGTCGACGCGTTCTACCACCAGCTCTGCCCGGACTGCGCGCGGTTCAGCCACGGCAAGCGCAACGCCCGCACCGACCTCACCGGCAAGCGCGCGCTGCTCACCGGAGGCCGCGCCAAGATCGGCATGCACATCGCGCTGCGGCTGCTCCGCGACGGCGCGCACACCACGATCACCACGCGGTTCCCGCGCGACGCGGTGCGCCGGTTCGCCGCGCTGCCCGATTCGGCCGACTGGCTGCACCGCCTGCGCGTGGTCGGCATCGACCTGCGCGACCCCGCCCAGGTGATCGCGCTCGCCGACTCGGTCGCCGCGCAGGGGCCGCTCGACATCCTCATCAACAACGCCGCGCAGACCGTGCGCCGCTCGCCCGGTGCGTACTCGCTGCTCGCCGACGCCGAGCTGCAGCCGCTGCCGAACGGGCCGCTTCCCGAGATGGAGACCTTCGGGCACACCGCGGATCCGCACCCCGAGGCGCTGCAGGCCTCGGTCGACGCGCACCCGCTGCTGTCGATCGCGTCGCTGGGCGGGACGATCGCCGAGCAGGGCGGGCAGGCGCTGACCGCCGAAGAGCTCGCACGGCTCGCGATGGCGCCCGGATCCTCCTCGCTCGCGAAGCACGCCGACGGCACGGCGATCGACGCGGGCGGCCTCGTGCCCGACGTGAACCGGGTGAACAGCTGGGTGCAGAGCGTGGACCAGGTGGATCCGCTCGAGATGCTCGAGGTGCAGTTGTGCAACACGACGGCGCCGTTCCTGCTGATCAGCAGACTGCGCCCGGCGATGGCAGCGTCGCCCGCGCGGCGCAAGCACATCGTGAACGTCTCGGCGATGGAGGGGCAGTTCTCGCGGCGGTACAAGGGCCCCGGCCACCCGCACACGAACATGGCGAAGGCGGCGCTGAACATGCTCACCCGCACGAGCGCGGGGGAGATGCTGGAGACCGACGGGATCCTGATGACCGCCGTCGACACCGGCTGGATCACCGACGAGCGCCCGCACTACACGAAGGTGCGCCTGGCCGAGGAGGGCTTCCACGCCCCGCTCGACCTGGTCGACGGCGCCGCCCGCGTGTACGACCCGATCGTGCGCGGCGAGGCCGGCGAGGACGTCCACGGCGTGTTCCTGAAGGACTACGAGCCCAGCCCCTGGTGATGCACCCGCGTCGGTGATCCACGGGCGGCGATGTCCGGCGGTACCCTGAGCGCACCGGTTCGCCTCTCGCGTCCGGTACCGACCCGAGGAGGCTGTGATGGTTCCCGAGATCAACTACTGGGCCGTTCTGCTGGCGACCGCGTCGAGCATGGTCGTCGGATCCATCTGGTACGCCCGGGGCGTGCTCGGCACGCGCTGGGCGCGGTTGGCCGGGGTGGACCTCGACAACCCCAAGGGCAACCCGGTGCTGGCCATCATCGCGACGGTGATCGTGAGCTTCGTCACGGCGTGGGTGCTCGCGGGGGCCACGGCGATCGCCTGGCACTTCTACGGCGGATCGTTCTTCGTCTCGGCGCTGGTCACCGCGATCACGCTGTGGATGGGGTTCACTGCGGCGAGGTTCATCACGCACGACGCCTTCGAGGGGCGCCCCAGCTCGCTCACGGTGCTGAACATCGCGCACGAGCTCGTGACGGTCGTGGTGATGGCCGTGCTCATCGGCGTCTGGCCGCCCGCCCTCGGTTGACTCGTCGCCCGCTCTGCGCCGTGTCTCAGCGCCGGATGGCGTAGCGGTGCAGGGTGACGCCCTGATCGTAGGAGGCCTGTTCGAGCAGGTCGAGGATCACCGGAGGCCTGGTCTCGCCCGGCCGGGGCTCGTCGAACAGCGGACGACCCGAACCGAGGATCGCCGGGTGCGTGAACAGCAGCAGCTCGTCGAGCAGGCCGGCGTCGAGCAGCGCCGTGGCGAGCGTCGCACCGCCGACGCCGATGGCGCCCTCGGTCCCGGCGCGGACCTCGGCGAGCCGGGAGACCGCGTCCTCGCCGATGACCGTGGTGTGGAACGGCGCCTCGGTGCGGGTGCGTGAGACGAGGATCTTCGGCTTGTCCGTCCAGATCGCGCCGTACTCCTGCATGAACTGCGGCAGCGAGCGGTCGTCGCGGGCCGCGGGCCAGAACGACTCCATGATCTCGAACACGCGCCGGCCCTGCACCATGAGGGCGAGGTCTGCCGCCCGACGATTGAACTCGCGATGCAGCGGCTCGTCGATCCGCATCCAGTCGCCTCCGCCGTCCTCGCCGGGGGCTGCCTCGATCCGCAGATCGAGGGACACGTTCATCCAGTACACGAACCGGCCCATGGGATCCTCCGCTCCTCGGCGTCGTCGATTCGACGCTAGACCGCGGTACGGCGGGGTGCAACGGATCCCGGCGACGCGCGGGGTCGTGACACGTCTGCAGGAGCGCGCGACGTCTGCAGGACGAGAACGCGGATCCGATCATGCAGGCGTTGCGGGGTCCTGCATCCGCGGCTGCGCGACGTGTCGTCTGCGGCAGCCTTCGCCGGGGACGGGGTGGCTGGTGTTACGCCGCGACGCGGGCGACCGCGGCGATCGCGCTCGTGAAGAACGGCAGGCCGTCGACGCCGCTGCGCATGGCAGCGGTCGTGTCGGGGCCGAAACCGGGTTCGGTCGCGTGCTCGGGGTGCGGCATCAGGCCCACGACGTTGCCGCCGGGGTTGGTGAGGCCGGCGATGTCGCGGAGGGATCCGTTCGGGTTCACGCCCGCATAGCGGAAGGCGACGAGGCTCTCGCCCTCGATGCGGTCGAGCGTCTCGTCGGAGGCGATGTAGCCCCCCTCGGCGTTCTTGAGCGGGATGATGATCTCCTGCCCGCGCGTGAACTCGTTGGTCCAGGCCGTGTCGGCGTTGGTGACCGTGAGCTTCTGGTCGCGACGCACGAAGTGCTGGTGGTCGTTGCGGATCAGGCCGCCGGGCAGCAGGTGCGCCTCGACGAGCATCTGGAAGCCGTTGCAGATGCCCAGGATCGGCATGCCCTTGGCGGCCGCGTCCTTGATCTCGGTCATGATCGGCGAGAGCGCGGCGATCGCGCCGGAGCGCAGGTAGTCGCCGTAGCTGAACCCGCCCGGCAGAATCACGGCGTCCACGCCCTCGAGGTCGTGCGCGCCGTGCCAGAGGGCGACCGGCTCGGCGCCGGCGATGCGCACCGCACGCTGCGCGTCGCGGTCGTCGAGAGAACCGGGGAAGGTGACGACCCCGATCCGAACCGTCATTCGGCGACCTCGATGCCGACGACGTCTTCGATCACGGAGTTGGAGAGCACCTCTTCGGCGATCCGCCGGGCCTCGGCGAGCACCTCTTCGGTGACCTCGCCATCGACCGTGAGCTCGAAGCGCTTGCCGATGCGGACATCGCTGAACGCGGTCACGCCGGTGCGGGCGAACGCCCCGGAGACCGCCTTGCCCTGCGGGTCGAGAAGTTCGGACTTGGGCATGACGTCGACGACGATGGTGGGCATACGTGGCTCCGGGAAGTCGCGGGCGGGGGCGCCATCAGTCTACCGCCCGGTCGCCGCCCGTCCGGCCGGACGTCCGAGGGCGCCGGGGCGGTCAGCTGCGGAAGACGGTGTGCACGTCGCCGACGACCTCGCGGCCGCCCAGCCCGTCGATCTCGAAGAGCACCGAGATCCCGGCGACGGTGTAGCCGAGCTGCTCGACGATCTGCCGGCCCGCGGCGAGGGTGCCGCCGGTGGCGAGCACGTCGTCGATGAGCAGGATCCGGGATCCGGCGGGGAGGTCGTCGTGCATCTCGATCGTGGCGGTGCCGTACTCCAACGCGTAGTCGACCGACGCGGCCGGCAGCGGCAGCTTGCCCGCCTTGCGGATCGGCACGAAGCCGGTCCCCGCCTCGATCGCCGCGGCGCCGGCGAGGATGAAGCCGCGCGCCTCGATCCCTGCGACGACGTCGAAGGCCCCGCGGAACGGTGCGACGAGCGCCTCGGTCGTCGCCTGCAGCGCCTCCCGGTCGGCCAGCAGTGGTGTGATGTCGCGGAACAGGATGCCCGGCTCCGGGTGGTCCGGGATCGAGCGGATGAGCGATTCGGCGCGGACGAGCGCGGGCGAGGAGGTCACTGATCCAGGGTACGCGGTGCGGTCTCAGGTGCGTGGTGTGCCCGACTCGGCCGAATCGGGGGTTGCCGGTCGCCCAACGGGTCACGCGTTCACGCATCGACGGCGTCCTCCTCTGCGGATCGACGGGGTCGCCCGCCTGTTGACATCGTGGGAGCGCTCCCATAGCCTGATCCGGATCGCCGGGGACGCGAGCGCACCACGAGCCCCGGCACGAGCATCTCCTCGCCGACCTGACTGCGGCGAGCCACCATCGCGCCGACCCGACGGCGCACCGAGCGAAGGAGCGCCCTTGAACACGTCCGCCCGCCGATTCCCCGACGGCTTCCTGTTCGGCGCCGCGACGGCCGCCTATCAGATCGAGGGCGCCGCCTTCGAGGACGGCCGCACCGCGTCGATCTGGGACGCCTTCTCCCGTGAGCCGGGCGCGGTGCAGAACGGCGACACCGGCGACGTCGCGTGCGACCATTACCACCGCTACGCCGACGACGTGCGGCTCATGGGCGAGCTGGGTCTGCAGGCCTACCGCTTCTCCACATCGTGGGCGCGCGTGCGCCCGGACGGCGGCGCGGTCAACCCCGCGGGCCTCGCGTTCTACGACCGCCTCGTGGACCAGCTCCTCGACGGTGGGATCGTGCCGTGGCTCACGCTGTACCACTGGGACCTGCCGCAGGCGCTCGAGGAGAAGGGCGGCTGGACCTCGCGCGACACGGCCGAGCGCTTCGTCGAGTACGCGCTCAGCGTGCACGACGCCCTCGGCGATCGCGTGCAGCACTGGACGACGCTGAACGAGCCGTGGTGCTCCTCGTTCCTCTCCTACACGGCGGGGGTGCACGCGCCCGGCCGGATCAGCATCGAGGACGGCATGCTCTCGGCCCACCATCTGCTGCTGGCCCATGGCCGCACCATCCGGGCGCTGCGCGAGCGGGACCCGCAGCTCGACCTCGGCATCACGCTGAACCTCACGGTCGCGGATCCCGCCGATGCGCGCGACCCCGCCGACGTCGACGCCGCCCGCCGCATCGACGGGCAGTTCAACCGGTGGTTCCTGGATCCGGTGCTCCGCGGCGCCTATCCGGCCGACGTCGTCTCCGACATCCGCGAGGTGGATCCGGTCGCGGTGCGCCGTTGGGCCGCCGCGATCCACGACGGCGATCTCGACACGATCGCCGCTCCGCTGGACTGCCTGGGCATCAACTACTACCACGGCGAGCTTCTCTCCGGCACGCCGCAGCAGGGCAGCGACGGCACGCCGCACGACGGCGGCGTCGAGGGCGAGAACGCGCGCCGCACCCGGTCTCCGTTCCCCGCCGCGGACGACGTGCACTGGGTCGAGCGCGGGCTGCCCCGCACGGGCATGGGCTGGGAGGTGCAGCCCGAGGGCCTCACCCGGCTGCTGCGGCGCATCGGCACGGAGTACGCACCGGGCCTGCCGCTCTACGTGACCGAGAACGGCGCGGCCTATGACGACGTGCTCGAGGGCGGGCGGTCCGACCCGTCCACGGGAGCGACGACGGGCGGCGCCGTGCACGACTCCGAGCGGGCGATGTTCCTGCGCGAGCACGTCGCAGCGACCTATGACGCGATCGAGGAGGGCGTCGACGTTCGCGGCTACTTCGCGTGGTCGCTGCTGGACAACTACGAGTGGTCGTTCGGCTACGGCAAGCGCTTCGGGATCGTGCGCGTCGATTACGACACCCAGGAGCGGATCGTGAAGGACTCCGGGCGCGAGTACGCCCGGATCATCGCCGCCCGGGCGGTCTGACGTGGTCGGCGGGTCGGACCTGAGCGTCGCGCGCGGCGGATCGACGCCCGCAGCCGCGCGGACGGAGGATCGGGTGCCGGATCCACCCGCGTCCGGACGCGCCACGATCGAGGAGGTCGCGGCTGCCGCGGGTGTCTCCCGGTCGACGGTGTCGCGGGTCGTGAACGGATCGACCGCGGTGAGCCCGCAGGCGCTCGCGGCGGTGCAGGACGCGATCGCGCGGCTCGGCTACGTGCCGAACCGTGCGGCGCGCTCGCTCGCCCTGCGTCAGACGCACGCGATCGCCCTCGTCGTGCCGGAGGACACCCGGCGCTTCTTCGGAGACCCCTACTTCGGCGCCGTCGTCGCGGGGATCAGCGACCGGATCGCGCGCTCGGACTACATCCTGAACCTGCTGATCGCGAGCGACGACCCCGGGGGCCGGATGACGGGCTTCGTGCGCAACGGCGGCGTGGACGGCGCGATCATCCTGTCGCACCACAACAGCGACGCCTTCGTCGACGGCATCGTCGAGGCCGTGCCGGTCGTGTTCGGCGGACGCCGCACGAACGGCCGCGGCGATGACTGGTTCGTGGACGTGGACAACGTGACCGGCGGCCGGCAGGCGGTCGGGCACCTGCTGTCGACGGGGCGCCGCCGGATCGCGACCGTGACGGGGCCGCAGTCGATGGCCGGAGCCGTGGACAGGCTCGCCGGCTTCCGCGACCGCCTCGCGGAGGGCGGGCTGGAGCCGTTCGCCGAGATCGCCGGGGACTATTCCGAGGCCAGCGGCGTCCGTGCCGCGCAGGAGCTGCTAAGCCGGGCCGCCGGACCCGGCGGCGAGCTGCCCGACGCGGTCTTCGCGGCCAGCGACCTCATGGCCCGCGGGGTGCTGCGCACGCTCCGCGGCGCGGGGGTGCGGATCCCCGACGACGTCGCGATCGTCGGCTTCGACGATTCGCCCGTGGCGCTGTCGACCGACCCGCCGCTCACCACGGTCCGCCAGCCCATGCACGCCCAGGGCGAAGCGCTCGCGGGCGTGCTCATCGAGCGGCTCACCGGATCCGTCCCGCCGCCCCGCACGACCCTCGGCACCGAACTGGTGGTGCGCGGGTCGGCGTGACGCGGCGGGCCGAACTCAGGTGGGACCCGGCTCAGGAGCCGGAAACGCGGCATGGGATGTGCACACGAGCGATCCGTCCTGAAGACGGTGCGGGATCTGAGGCGGATGTGGCGGCACCCGTGGTGCGCGGCTGAGCCCTAGCCGATCGGATGATGCGGTTCCGGGCGCGGCGTTCGTAGGCTGAGCGCATGGAACCGCGGACCGAGGCGCAGGACGGGACGTCCCTCGGCGACGGCGTGCGGGGCATCCTCGCCCCGGTGCGGTTCGGGCGTGCGCTGCAGGTCGTGCTCATCGCGCTGATCGTGGTGAGCGCGATCCGCTACCTGCTCCGGCACGGCGAGGGCGAGAACGCCGTGCTGGTGCTGGCCGGTGCCGCGGTGCTCGCCGCGACCGCCGTGCTGCAGGGGCTGGTGCCGCGGCGCGGCGCGTGGCCTGCCGCGTGGGCGCTCGTGGTGTGCGCGCTCTGGGCGGTGTTGACGCTGGTCGCGCCGTCGTTCGGGTGGTGCGCGGTGCCGCTCGCCTTCGCGGTGCTGCAGATCCTGCCGTTCTGGCCGGCGACGGCGGCCATCACGGCGATGACCGCGGTCGTGATCGTCGCCGAGCTGCGTCTGGCCGTACTGTTCGACCCGACACTCGTCGCCGGCCCGATCGGCATCGCGTTCGCCACGATCGTCGCCTACCGCGCACTCGACCGCGAGGCGCGCGCCCGGCAGCAGCTGCTCGACGAGCTCACCGCGACCCAGGCGGACCTCTCCGCCGCGCAGCACCGCGCGGGCGCGCTCGCCGAACGCGCCCGCCTGTCGCGGGAGATCCACGACTCCGTCGGGCAGGACCTGTCCAGCATCAACCTGCTGCTGCAGGCGGCCGAGCAGGGCTGGGAGCGCCGCCCCGACGCCGCCCGGGAGCAGGTGCGCTCGGCAGCCGGCACGGCGCGGTCCGCCCTCGACGAGGTGCGCCGGGTGGTGCGCGACCTCGCGCCCGGCGAGCTCGAGGGCGCCGCCGGATCCCTCCCCGCCGCCCTCGCCCGCGTGGTCGAGGAGGCATCGGGGCGCGGCGTCGACGTGCAGTTCCGCAGCCATGGCACGGCCACGGAGGTGCCGCTGCCGGTGGCGTCGGCCATCATCCGCACCGTGCGCGGCGCCCTCGCGAACGTCGCCGAGCATGCCCGCGCCACCAGGGCCGTGGTGAGCCTGACCGCGCAGCCGGACGAGCTGCGCCTGGACATCCGTGACGACGGCGTCGGCTTCGACGCGCGGCCGGCCGCGATGTCGGCCCGGGCGGCTCAGCGGCGCGCGGCCGGTCGCGGCCAGGGCATCCCCGGCATGGCGGAGCGGGTCGCGCAGCTCGGCGGGGAGCTGCAGGTCGAGAGCACCCCGGGGGAGGGGACCACGCTGTCGCTCGTCTTCCCGCTCGGCGACGACGAGGCCGGGGCGGATCCGGGATCCGCTGCGCGCGACGGGGCCGATCCCGCGACCGGATCCGACACGAGGAACGGATCCGGCGCGGATCCGCAGAAGGAGAACCGATGACCCTGCGGATCGTGCTCGTGGACGACCATCCCGTGGTGCGCGCCGGCGTGCGCGCCCTGCTCGAGTCGAGGGACGAGCTCGTCGTCGTCGGCGAGGCGTCGAACGCCGCCGACGCTCTGCGCGTGGTCGAGGCCGAGCGGCCCGACGTGGTGCTCATGGACCTCAGCCTGGGCGACGGCGAGGGCGGGATCGCCGCGACCGGCCGGATCCGCGCGCTGCCGGAGCCGCCGGCCGTGCTCGTGCTGACCACCTACGACAGCGAGTCCGACATCCTGCGCGCCCTGGACGCCGGCGCCGCCGGGTACCTCCTGAAGGACTCTCCGCCGGATCAGCTGTTCGCCGGCATTCAGGCGGTCTTCCGGGGCGAGCCGGCGCTCGCGCCCTCGGTCGCCGCGGTGCTCATGCGCCGCGCCGCCTCGCCCGAGCCGCGCATGACCGAGCGCGAGGTCGAGGTGCTCGAACTGCTCGCCGACGGACTCGGCAATCGCGAGCTCGCGAAGGCCCTGTTCGTCTCGGAGGCGACGGTGAAGTCGCACCTCTCGCACATCTACGGCAAGCTCGGCGTCGACACGAGGGCCGGCGCCGTCGCGGCCGCGATCGAGCAGCGCATCATCCGGCGCTGACCGCAGGCACCGAAGCGCCCCGTCTCCCTGCCGTGCACAGCGCAGGAGACGGGGCGTCGGTCGCCGATCCCCCCAAGAGATCGGCGCCCTGCGGTCAACCCCCTGATCGCAGGATCGCCCCGCCGAACAGCGCGAACGCCGTGATCCCTGCGGAGAGGATCATCGCCGCCGATACGCCGGCCACGGCCAGCAGGGAGACGCCCTGCCCGCCGAGGCGCTGTCCGCCCAGCCCGATCGCCACGCCCTCCGGTCGTACGATCGGGCCGGTGCTCTCGTCGCGGTACGGGCCCGTCCGCGCCGCGAAGCGTCGGTGCAGCTCTTCGGCGATCTGCACGGTGCCCTGCATCACGTCCGGTCGGTCGAACCGGGTGCTGCCGGGCAGGTACACGTAGGCGCGGTCCTCGACCAGTTCGAGCTCGGCGCCGGCGCCGAGATCCAGGATCCGCGCCATGAGGTCGGGCGTGAAGATGTAGAGGGCGTCGCGCTGATAGCCCTCCGGCACGAGCAGCTGGAAGGTCGACGCGAAGTGGCCCTCCAGGTCCATCCGGGCGCCGCCCAGGCCCAGTGTGGGCACGATGCTGCGGCGCCGGTTGCGCAGCACGATGTGCGGGACCTTCGCAGGCAGCGGGAGCTCGACGAAGGCGAAGGGGCGCTGCACGGTCGCCCCCTCGTCGCGCGTGCCGACCGACCGTGCGATGCCCAGCTCGAACGGGATGCGCTCGTCCTCGGACGCCACGACGCCGCGTTCGACCGAGCGGCGCATGCGCGTGAACGCGGAGCCCGGTCGGCGAGTGCCCTGCAGCAGGTCCGCATACGCCCACCCGTTGGACCACGCGAACATCGCCAGGCGCGCGCGGCGGGACAGCCCCACGGCGTACCAGACGAAGCCCGCCGCGCCCATGACGCCGTAGAACGCGCCGAACACGGCGATCAGCGGCACTCGGGCGAGCATCCCGATCGAGCCCAGCCACCAGAGCGCGGCGATGATCGCCGCCGTGAGCAGCAGCACCCCGGTGAGCACGGCGAAGAACCGCCGATGCAGGGGGATGCCGGCCGCACGCTCGTAGGCGAGCAGCGTGCGCATGCCGGGCGGGGTCCGCAGCGCGGAGAGGTCGACCCTGATCGGTTCCGCGGCGCGCGGATCCGTGCCGCTGTGGCCCTCGCTCACCCGACCTGCCAGGGCAGCGACGCCCACGGCCCGTTGCGCTTCGCGGTGGACGCGGCCTTGAACTCGGACCAGCCGTCGCCGAACTTGTCGAAGGTCTTCTCGCCGATCACGCCGTCGCTCCAGTGCATCACGCGGCCCGTGATGTAGCTCAGGCCGAAGTCGGCCCAGGAGGAGAACGCCGGGCGGCCCTCCTCGTTGATGCGGTGGATGATCGCTCGCGCCTCGGGCACGTCGGCGTGGCCCAGGGCGACGCCCCAGGTCGCGAGGGCGACGGCCTGGCCGAGCGCATAGCCGTCGAGCGTGCGGACATAGACGTCGGGCGTGACGATGTCCTTGCCGACGAGCTTGCGCACCTGTCCCTCGACGCCCTCGATCGCGGCGACGAAGGTGCGGGCGTCGCGCTTGTCGCCGCCGGCCTCGATGATCGCGGCGATCCACTCCTTGCTCTTCGGCACGCGGCCGAGGCGTCCCGCGAGCTCCGAGCGGATGGCCAGGCAGGTCACCCACACGTCGCGCCGGCGACGGACCGTGACGAGCCGTTCGATGCCGGCGAGCCATTCCTCGCGCGTCGCGACGCCCCACATCTCGACGAGCCGCTTCTTCTCGCCCTCGCTCAGTGCCGATGCTGTCGGGTCGTTCCACGGGCCGGAGGGCTGGTTCACGATCTGCAGGAAGCCCAGGGCGATCTCGTTCGCCTCGCGGTCGTCGGTCGAGAAGGCCTCGGAGGGCTTCACCTTCGCGGCCGGCATGATCCAGACGACGAGGAAGAACAGCACGACGACCCCGACGATCACCCACACCCACCACTGGGCGAAGAGCCAGCCGATGAGGCTGCCGAGGTCGTTCAGATCCACGCGGGCGCTGCCGTGCATGAAGGTGCCTCCGGTATGAGGGGAAACGTAGGTTGAACGAATGTTCAGTGATTAATGTAGCGAAAGGATCCGTCACCCGGAAAACGGATCCGGAAGGCACGGCGCATGGCACGCTCCCCGGAGCAGAACCGCATGGCCCGGGAGCGCTCGCGCGAGAGCCTGCTCGAGGCGGCGATCGACGTCTTCGCCGAGCGGGGGATCGACGGTGCCACGATCGCCGACATCACCGGGCGCGCGGGTGTCGCCCAGGGCCTGGTCAACTACTACTTCGGCGGCAAGGAGCAACTCGTCCAGGCCGTGATCGACCGCTGGTTCGACATGCTGCTCGGCATCGCGCACAGTGGCCCGCCGCCGGCGCAGGGCCGCACCCCCGGGGTCGACGGAGCCGTCGCCCGGCCCGCCGAGGAGCAGGCCCGGCCGCCGTCCGCCGCGTCGCTTCCCCCCGAGGTCCGGCTCGCGGCCATCATCGACACCGCCCTCGGCATGACGGCGGTCGCCCTCCCCCTGCAGCGCGTGGTCGTCGCCCTGCAGCAGCAGCCGACCACGCGGGCGCTGTTCGCCGAGGGGGAGCGCCGGCACATGGCCGGGGTCGTCGCGGCGGAGGATGCGGTCCGATCGATCTTCCGCGAGCGCGGCGACGCGGATCCGGCGCTCGAGGAGATCATGCTGCGCAGCGTGCTCGACGGGATCGTCGGGCAGCGGATCGTCTACGGCGACTCGTATCCGCTCGAGCAGGCGCGCCGCTGGGTGCACCGGCGGTACGGCCTGCCGGAGCCCGATGCACCCCTTCCCGGAATGACGAAGCCCGCGCCGGGCTCGGAATCGGAGCCGCGCGCGCGGGCCTCGCGCTGATCGACTGGCGCCGGCTGGTGCTGGCGTCGCGCCGCTGGACCGCGAAACCGAACCTGCCGCCCGAGACCCACGAAATCATCGTCGGGCTCGGGACGCGGGTTCGGTCTCGCGGCCCCTTCGCGCTGATCAGGCGGGGTCGCCGCCCATCGGGCCGACGGCTTCGAGCGGGCGGGGGTCGTCGGCACCGGACTTGCGCAGTCGCGCGATGGCGTTCCCGCCGTGGTAGATCACGATCGCGGCCACCGTGGCGATGACGATGCCGCCGAGGACGAAGCCCGAGTCCTTGACCGCGATCGAGAAGCCTCCGACCGCGATGACGAGGGCGACTGCGGCGGTGTACTGGTTCACGGGACGGGAGAAGTCGACGCGGTTGTCCACCCAGATCTTGATGCCGATCACGCCGATGAGGCCGTAGAGCCCGGTCGTGATGCCTCCGAGCACGCCCGCCGGCACCGAGTTGATGATCGCGCCGAACTTGGGCGAGAGGCTCAGCAGGATCGCGGCGATGCCGGCGACCCAGTACGCCGCGGTCGAGTACACCCTGGTCGACGCCATGACGCCGATGTTCTCGCCGTAGGTGGTCGTTCCGGATCCGCCGAAGAGGCCGGCGATCGTGGTCGAGACGCCGTCGGCGATGAGCGCCTTGCCGGTCTGCGCGTTGATCTGCGGATCCTCGACCATGGTCGCGACGCCGCGCACGTGACCGACGTTCTCGGCGATGAGCACGAGCACCACGGGGAGGAACATCGCGATACCGCTCCACACGCTGGGGGTGCCGAAGTCGGGGAAGTGGAACGTGGGAAGGCCGACCCAGGCGGCCTTGTCGACCGCGGAGAAGTCGAGCTCGCCACGGAAGCCGGCGAAGATGTACCCCGCGATCACACCGAGGAAGATCGAGATCCGGCCCAGGAAGCCGCGGAACAGCACCGCGAAGACGATGGTGATCGCGAGGGTGAAGGTCGCCGTGACGGGCGCCTTGGCGAAGTTGCCGTAGGCCGCGCCGGCGAGATTGAACCCGATGAGCGCGACGATCGTTCCCGCCAGCACCGGCGGGAGGAACCGGTCCACCCACTTCACGCCGGCGACGTGCACGACGACGCCGATGATCGCGAGCAGCACGCCGACCGCGACGATGCCGGCCAGGGCGGCGCCGATCCCGCTGTCGCCGCCGGTGGCATGAGCGGCGGTGGCGGCGGTCACCGGGGCGATGAACGCGAACGAGGACCCGAGGTAGCTGGGCAGCTTGTTCCGCGTGATGAGCAGGAACAGGATCGTGCCCACGCCGCTGAACAGGAGGGTCGTCGGCACCGGGAAGCCGGTGAGGATCGGCACCAGGAACGTCGCTCCGAACATCGCCACGACGTGCTGCACGCCGATCGCGATCGTGGCGGGCCAGCTCAGGCGCTCATCGGGGCGGACGACGGCGCCGGGTTCGACGGTGCGTCCGTCGCCGTGGATCTTCCACAGGGCCATGCGGGCTCCTCGGATCGGGGGTGGGGTGGTCGCAGAAAACCCTATCCTGGGCGTTCCCTGAGAGCGAGGCGCCCTCACGTGACCGACCGGGCCGGGCTTGGTCCGCGTTCCGGTGGCACCGCGTCCCCGGATTCTCAGTCCCTTGTCCTGACCTCGGCTGCCGTCAGGCTGTCAGGCTGTCAGCCGCTCCAGCAGCTCGGCGTAGCGCGCGGCGGTCTGCGCGACCACCTCGTCGGGCAGCACGGGCGGGGTGCCCTGCTTGTCCCAGTGGGCGCTCAGCCAGTCGCGCACGATCTGCTTGTCGAAGCTCGCCATCCGCGCGGCAGGGGTGGATCCGGTGCGCCACGACGCGGCGTCCCAGTACCGGGAGGAGTCGCTGGTGAGCACCTCGTCGGCGAGGCGCAGCACGCCGTCCGCGTCGACGCCGAACTCGAACTTCGTGTCGGCGAGGATCAGCCCGCGCTCCTCCGCGATCGCGGCGGCACGGCGGTACACCGCCAGGGACACGTCCCGCAGCTGGGCCGCGCGCTCGGCGCCGACGAGCTCCGCCGTGCGCTCGAACGTGATGTTCTCGTCGTGCTCGCCCATCGGCGCCTTGTACGCCGGCGTGAACAGCGGCTCGGGCAGCCGGTCGCCGTTCTGCAGGCCCGAGGGCAGCGGGATGCCGCAGACGGTCCCGCTCTGCTGGTACTCCGCCCAGCCGGATCCGGTCAGGTAACCGCGCACCACGCACTCGATCGGCAGCATCTCCAGCGACGTCGCGAGCATCGCGCGGTCGGCGACCTCGCCCGGGATGTCGCCGACGACCAGGTGGTTCGGAATCGGATCCGGTCCCTCTGCGAGCCGGTCGAACCACCAGCGGCTGAGCGCCGTGAGCAGGGCGCCCTTCTCGGGGATCCCCGGCTCGAGGGCGAAGTCGAAGGCGCTCACGCGGTCGCTCGCGACGACGAGCAGGCGCCGATCGGCCGGATCCTCGGGGGCGTACAGGTCGCGGACCTTGCCCGAGTAGAGGTGACGCCAGCCGGAGAGTTCGAGGGGTGTGCTCACGCGTCCATTATCGCGGGCGTGCCGACGGCCCTCGCGCACGGCGGGCGCGATGTCCGGGGCTCGGCGTAGCCTGCCCGGGTGAGCGCCGACCTCCCCCACGAGATCCTGACGGACCGCCTCCGGTTGAGCCGGCCGGAGTCGGACGACCTCGATGCGATGTTCGCGATCTACAGCGACCCCCGCGTGTGGACGCACTTCCCGAGTCTGCGGCCGACGGATCCGGAGCGCATCGCCGCGATGCTCGGGCGGTGGGCGGACAGCTGGCGGATCCACGGACTCGGATCCTGGATCGTGCGGCTCCGCGACACCGGCGAGGTGATCGGCAACGGCGGCTGCACGATGCTCCCGGTGCACGAGCCGGGGGTGCATGAGTCGGGGGTGCGGCATCCCGGTGCGGACTCCGGCGACTCCGCCCGCGTGTGGAACCTCGGCTATCGCCTCTCCGCGGACCACCACGGTCATGGCTACGCGACCGAGGTGTCGCGGGCCGCGCTCGTCGCGGCGGCGCAGGTCGCTCCGGAGATCCCGGTGATCGCCTTCCTCGTCGAGCACAACCGTGCCTCGGCCGCGGTGGCGGAGAAGGTCGGGCTGCGTCTGGTGCACCGCGCTCCCGATGCGGACAACCCGGATCCCGCCGTGATGCGGCTCGTCTACGCGGACCGAGCGCTGACGCCGGCGCAGCAGGAGACGGCGTTGCGGTGAACCCGACAGCGAGCGGGCGCCGTGGAGTCCTGGAGGCGCGAGCCCCGCGGGGCTGGTGGGGATGGTCGAAGTCGCGTATAGTCCAATTCGACTAGTCCACATGGACTAGTCGGGATGGAGTGAAGTGAAGGATCCGGCGCTCACCCCGTTGGGGGTGATGGTGCTCGCACTGCTGAGCGAGGGCGACATGCACCCTTACGAGATGGCGCGGCTGCTGCGCGCCCGCCGCGACGACCGGATCATCCCGATCTCCCACGGCACGCTGTACCACACCGTGTCCCGCCTGCACGGACAGGGACTGCTCGAGGAGGTCGGCGTCGATCGCGACGGCAACCGCCCCGAGCGCACCACCTACGCGGTCACCCCGGCGGGCGCGGATGCGGTGCGCGAGTGGGTGCGCCGCGAGCTCGGCGGCAGCCGGCGGCAGACGCCCTTCCGCGTCGCGCTGGCCGAGGCGCACAACCTCGACCGGGACGAGGCGGTCGACCTGCTCACCCAGCGGCTCGCGCTGCTCCGCGAGGAGCTCGAGACGCTGGACGGCGTGCTGGACGGTGCCGAGACCCGCGAGGTCCCCGAGCAGTATCTCCTCGAGCCCTTCCGGCACCGCTTGATGCTGCAGGCGGAGATCGACTGGCTCGGCACGCTGATCCCCCGGATCGCCTCCTCCGACTTCTCCTGGGGGCCCGATCCCGACCACCTTCTTGCCAAACGAAAGGCACACCAGAATGGCTGAAACCATCGGCACGTCGACCGGCGCCTACGCCGCCGGCCACAAGCCGAAGAGCCCGTGGCCCGCCCTCTGGGCGCTGGTCATCGGCTTCTTCATGATCCTCGTGGACACCACGATCGTCTCGGTCGCGAACCCGGCCATCAAGGCCGCCCTCGACCCGTCGACGAACAACCTCGACAACGTCGTGTGGGTGACCAGCGCCTACCTGCTCGCCTACGCCGTGCCGCTGCTGATCACCGGCCGTCTCGGTGACCGGTTCGGTCCGAAGAACATCTATCTGATCGGCCTGACGATCTTCACCCTGGCCTCGCTCGGCTGCGGTCTCTCCAACTCCCTCGGGATGCTGATCGCCTTCCGCGCGGTGCAGGGTCTTGGCGCCGCGCTGATGACACCGCAGACCATGGCGGTCATCACGCGCACCTTCCCGGCCGAGCGCCGTGGTGCCGCGATGGGGCTGTGGGGCGCGACGGCGGGCGTCGCGACGCTCGTGGGCCCGCTCGCCGGCGGCCTGCTGGTGGACGCCTTCGGATGGGAGTGGATCTTCTTCATCAACCTCCCGGTGGGCGTGATCGGCTTCGTGCTGGCCTGGATCCTCGTCCCGCGCCTGAAGACGCACGAGCACCGGTTCGACATGGTCGGCGTCGTGCTCAGCGCGCTCGGGCTGTTCCTCATCGTGTTCGGGCTGCAGGAGGGCCAGCACTACGACTGGGCCGGATGGATCTGGGTCATGATCGGGGCCGGCGTCGTCGTGATGGGAGTCTTCATCTGGCAGCAGGCGAAGACCCGCAGCGAGCCGCTGGTGCCGCTCGGCCTGTTCCGCGACCGCAACTTCTCGGTCGCGAACTTCGGGATCGCCGCCGTCGGGTTCACCGTGACGTCGATGTCCCTGCCGATGATGTTCTTCTACCAGCTCGCCCGCGGTCTCACGCCGACCCAGGCGGCGCTGCTGCTGATCCCGATGGCCGTGCTGTCGGGTGTGCTCGCTCCGATCGCGGGTCGCATCCTCGACCGGGTGGATCCGAGGATCCTGCTCGTACCGGGCCTCGGGCTCACCACGCTCGCGCTGATCTGGTACGGCCTGCTGATGAACCCGGACACCCCGATCTGGATGTTCCTGCTGCCGTCCGCGCTGATGGGCATCGGCCAGGCAGGGATGTGGGGCCCGCTGGCCACCACCGCGACGCGCAACCTCGCGCCGCGGCAGGCGGGCGCGGGTGCGGGCATCTACAACACGACCCGCACCATCGGATCCGTCCTGGGATCGGCCGCCATCGCCGCGCTCATGCAGGGCCGGCTCGAGGCGAACCTCCCGGGGGCCGCCAGCCACGGCGGCGACTTCGGCACCGGCAAGCTGCCCGAGTTCGTGGTGGCGGGGTTCTCCACGGCCATGGCGCAGTCGATGATCCTGCCCGCCGTCGTGCTGTTCCTCGGCGTGATCGGGATCCTGTTCATGCAGCGTCCGGAGCACCTCGTGAAGCGCTGAGGTCGGTGTCGCCGCGGACTGGCCCACCTGGCGCGGGCTCATCTCGCCGATACCCCCTCTGAGCGCCGATACCCCCTCGCACGGACGTCCGTGCGAGGGGGTATCGGCGCCGCGAGGGGGTTTCGACGTTGAGCGTGGGTCGACGTCCGCGGCGGACGGAGTCCGGCCCGCCCCCGCCTACTGTGCGACGCGGGCGGCGATGTCGGTGCGGTACTGCGCACCGTCGAGGCGGATCCGGCCGATCGCCTCGTAGGCGCGGGCGCGGGCGTCGGCGAAGTCGGATCCGGTCGCGACCACGTTCAGCACCCGGCCGCCGGTGGCGATGAGGTTGCCGCCCGGTGCGTCGGGGCCCGCGGTCGCGGCGTGCACGATGCCGACGCCCTCGACGGCCGCCGCTTCGGCCAGGCCCTCGATCGGGCGGCCGGTCTGCGGCGCCTCGGGGTAGCCTTCGCTCGCGAGCACCACGGTGATCGCGACGTCGCCGGAGAACTGCGGCTGCGGCTGGTCCTCGAGGGTGCCGGTCGCGGCGGCGAGCAGCAGCTGCGACAGCGGGGTGCGCAGGCGCGGCAGCACGACCTGGGTCTCGGGGTCGCCGAAGCGCGCATTGAACTCGATCACGCGCACGCCGGCGGGCGTGAGGATGAGGCCGGCGTAGAGCAGGCCGATGAACGGCGTGCCCTCGGCGTCGAGCTGCTTCACGACGGGGAGGGCGACGGTGCGGGTGACCTCCTCGACGAATGCCGCCTCGCTGCCGAACTGCTCGTCGAGCCAGGGCAGCGGGGAGTAGGCACCCATGCCTCCGGTGTTCGGCCCCTCGTCGCCGTCGAGGGCGCGCTTGAAGTCCTGCGCGGGGCTCAGGGCGCGCACCGTGTCGCCGTCGCTGAGGAAGAACAGCGAGACCTCGGCTCCGGTGAGGAACTCCTCGATGAGCACCGGCCCGTGCGGCAGGTAGTGCTCCGCGTGCGCGAGGGCGGCGGCGCGGTCGGAGGTGACGATCACGCCCTTGCCCGCGGCCAGGCCGTCGGCCTTCACGACGTACGGCGCACCGAGATCGTCGAACGCCGCCTCGACCTGCGCCGTCGTGGCCGCGCGCACGGCGCGACCGGTCGGCACGGAGGCCGCCTCCATGATCCGCTTCGCGAACGCCTTGGACCCCTCCAGCTGTGCCGCTGCGCGACCCGGGCCGAAGACGGGGATCCCGTGCTCGCGGACCACGTCGGCGACGCCCGCGACGAGCGGCGCCTCGGGGCCGATGACGACGAGGTCGACGGCGTGCTCGTCGGCGAAGGCGCGCACGGCGGAGCCGTCCATCGGATCCACCTCGACCAGGGTCGCGTGCTGCGCGATGCCGGCGTTGCCGGGGGCGCAGAGGATCTCGTGGCCCTTGCGCTCGGCGCGCAGGGCGAGGATGATCGCGTGCTCACGGGCACCGGAACCGAGGACGAGGATCTTCACCCCGCAAGCCTACCGAGCGGGCGCATGCGGATGACGGTCGGCGACGGATGCCCGGGCGGTGCGACGGATGCAGGACCGTGCGGCGGGGTGGCCGGGCGGTGCGACGGACACCGGCTCGGCGGCGGGTTGGTCGGGTGATGCGACGGATGCAGGACCGTGCGACGGATGCAGGGCCGGATCGCCGGAACCGTCCTGCATCCGTCGCGTGATCCTGCAGACGGCGCCGCGGATCCGGGCAGGATGCGCCGGCATCACGGCATCACGGCATCACGGCACGATGCGGCCGCGCCTCACAGCGTGATCGGGCGCTCCACGGATCGATCCCACGGGATCGTCCACCCGGCGGCCTCGAACAGGCCGTCCAGCACGCCGGCGGTGAAACCCCACACGATCGTGCCGTCGATGTCGAACGCCGGCCCGCGATAGGTCGCGCCAGCGCGGCTCAGCGTCGAGGTGAACCGGCTGGCGGGGTCGAGCAGCTGCGCGACCGGGACCCGGAACACCTCCACAGTCTCGGCGTGGTCGACCGCAGCGACGCGCGACGGCACTCGCCACCAGGCGAGCACCGGCGTGACCAGGTGGTTGCTCGCGGCGAGCGGCAGATCCGGCAGCGAGGCGAGCACTTCCACCCCGGACGGATCCAGGCCGGTCTCCTCCTGGGCCTCGCGCAACGCCGTGGCCGCGGCGTCCACGTCCTCCGGCTCGCTGCGTCCGCCGGGGAACGACACCTGGCCCGGGTGCGAGTTCAGGGTGCGCGCCCTGCGCTGCAGCAGCACGTCCAGGTCGGCGGCGACCGTCGCCTCGTCGGCGCGCGCCGGGATGCTGTCGAGTCGGCCGAACAGCATCAGCACCGCCGCGGGCACGGGCTCGTTGACGATCTGCGGGTACGGCGGCAGCCACGACTCGCCGCGCTGCACGGCGGCGAGGAGCTCGGCGCGCGCGCCGCGCAGGGTCTGTGTGTCCGCGGTCATCGCTCCGAGCCTACGCCCGCCCCACCCGGCAGGCGCGGGAACCCCGCCACCCGCCTACGCTGGATGCATGGCGAGCAGGATCGACACGGCGGCGGGGCGCGCGGCGCTCGACGCGGCCCGTGCCGCGCTCGCCGCCGGGGAGAGGCCCGCGCGTTCCGACTACGCCATGGGCGTGCGCTATCTGCTGCAGCTGCTCGACGAGAAGGCTCCGGGCAACAGCGTGGAGGTGCGGGTCCCGCCGTTCGGCGCCGTGCAGGTGGTGCAAGGGCCGCGGCACACCCGCGGCACCCCGCCGAACGTCGTCGAGCTGGATCCGGCCACGTGGATCGCCGTCGCGACCGGAGCCGAGACCTGGGCCGCCGCCCTCGAGGCGGGCCGCATACACGCCTCCGGCACTCGCGCCGACCTCACCGCGCTGCTGCCGCTGCGGCCCTGATCGCCCTCGGGGACGCGCACAGGTGCGCGTGGGACAATGGATCCATGAGCACGTCGCAGCCGCACCGCACGCCCGAGATCGTCGAGGCACGCGTTCGTCGTGCACCGCGCTGGGGCGTCTTCCTCGGCATCGGCGTAGGGCTGGGCGTGGTGCTCGCGTTCCTGCTGACCGTGTTCGGCAACTTCGACGCCTCGGAGGCCACGCAGGTCGCCTACCCGTTCGGGCAGGTGTTCGGCTTCCTGCTGCTGTGGACGGTGCCGGCCGGCGTCGCCGTGTTCGGCGTCCTCGCGCTGCTGCTCGAGCGAGTGGCCCGCCGCAGCGAGCGCGTGGTGCGCGTCGACCACGAGACGATCGCCGAATAGCCCGCGCGGAAGCGCGAGCACCGGGCGCGGCTGGCCCCGTTCGAGCACGTGGGCGCAGGGGGCGGCTGGCCTTGCGCGAGCACCCGCGCGGCCGTTTCGGGGCGTGTTTCCACGTTTTGGGGCGCCTCGCGCCGGGTTTGGCGGTGGTGGCGCGCCCCAAACGGCCAGATCGCGCCCCAAACGGGACCACGCGAGCACCGGAGGCCGAGCAACCTCCCGTCCTGAAGGGGCGGAGCAGCTCCACGCGCCGACCGCGTGAGCGCCGTTCAGGCCACTTCGGCGATGACGGGGCGGATGGCGCTGTCGAAGTCGACCGGGTCGTGCCGGAGGCTGTCGGTCACCGCGATGCTGAACGCCCCGATGCGCCAGATCCCGCGCTGCGCGAGCGGCAGCACGTGCACGTTGAGCTCGAAGGAGTGCGCCCGGCGCCCGGTGTCGCGCTCGAACTCCGCGAGCGCCGCGGCGTAGGCCCGGTACGGGTCACCGGTGCCCGAGACCGACTTCGAATAGCGCTGCTGCGCCTCGTTCGCGTAGCGCACCACCTCTGCGGCGAGCGGTGCGATGGCCGCGCGCAGCCGTTCGGCTCCGACGGCCGGCAGCGCGACGATCGTGTCGAAGCCGTGGATGAGCTCGAGCGGAGCGGCGGAGGGGTGCGTCTCCGGTTCGACCGTCATGTCCCAGTACGCCCGCCATTGACGTTCGAGGGCGTCGTCCGCCCCGGCGTCGTCGAACGCGCGCAGCGGATGATCCCTCAGCGTGGGGAGTTCGGCGGGGGTCCGTATCCCGAGTCGCTGGCGCAGCGCGAGCGCGACGAGCACCGGGATCCCGGCCTCCTCGCGCACCAGCCACTGCGGCTTGTCGACCATGGCCCCATCGTACGGATTCCGGGGGGCTCCGGGCGTGGAGATTCCGGGTTCGAGGAGCGATGTCTGTCGGGTTCGGATCCGAAACGCGACAGACATCGCTCCCCGACCGAGAGATTCGGCCGGGTCGACTCGGTCAGCGGATCGTGCGGGCGACGGCGTCGAAGGCCTTGATCGTCCACAGCAGCCGCTCTGCGTCCTGCGGGGTGGGCCAGCTGGAGAGCTTGGCGGCAACGACGTTCGCCGGGCGGTTGACGTAGATCATCTGGCCGTGGATGCCGAGTGCGAGGAAGACGTCCGACCCCGGGTACGGGAACCAGAACCCGTTGCGGTACATGCCGCCGGGCATGAGCGTCGGCTCCGCGGCGTTGGCGAAGGCCGCCCGGGAGTCCGGTGCGCCGGTCATCGTCTCGGCGATCCAGGACGAGGGGAGAACCTGCTTCCCGTCCATCGCCGCCCCGTCGCGCAGGAACAGCGTGCCGAAGCGCAGCAGATCCCGCAGCGACGCCGAGACGCCGCCGTCGAACATGCCCGCACCGACCGCGTCCACGCCGACGTTGGCGCCGGACTCCGCCCCCATCGGCCCCCACAGCCGCTCGGACATGAGATCGGCCGCGTGCATCCCCGTCGCGCCCTCGAGCACGAACGCGAGCGCGTCCGTCTCGCAGGACTTGTAGTCGAAACGGCCGCCGTGCGGCCCGTCCGCGCCCAGCGTGGCGAGGAAGTCGCGAAGCGTGCCCGGGGTGTCGGGGTGCCGGCGGGGCGCCCAGCCGATGGCCTCCTCGAGCAGGCGGACCTCGGCGTTCTCATCCAGATACGCCTCCGAGAACCGCACACCGGTGCGCATGTCGAGAAGGTCGCGCACGCGTGCGCCGTCGTAGCCGGATCCGATCAGCGCCGGGACGTAGGCGGTGACCTGCGCGCCCGCATCCAGCGCGCCGGCGCCCATGAGGGTGCCGGCCACCGCCGTCGTGAGCGACTTGCTCACCGACATCAGCAGGTGCAGCACACTCGGGGACATCGTGCCGACGTACTGCTCGCCCATGACCGCGCCGTCGCGACAGGCGATCCAGCCGTCCGTGAAGGTCGAAGCCATCACGTCCTCGAACGGCGCCGAGCGCTGCTCCCACGGATGCGGGACGTCGATGTGGCTGAGGTCCGCCGGAACCGAGGGCAGCGCGAGCGTGCGTCCTCGCGAGGAGATCTCGTGCACCGGCAGGAAGTCCGCCATGTGCTGCATCGACCAGCGGAGGTTGGGCTCCTGCTGCCAGGCCTCGAGCGGGGGGATGAACCCGTCGATCGGCCGCGGGCCGTCCGGTGCACCGCCCGTCGCCGGTATCGTGCCGTTCCAGGTGTCCGTCGACGGGGGTGTCACATCACCGCTCATGGTGTCGGTTCGGTTCCGATCTGCTCGCGCTCGTGCTCGTCGATCTCCGCCGCGGGCGGCAGCGGCGTGGCCGCGTACATCGCCCGGATGGACTCGATGAGGTGCTTCGCGCGGATGGACAGGCGCCCCGTGGGCGTCTGCAGCCGGCCCTTGGTGACCAGGATCCCCAGATCCGCGCCCTTCCAACGGTAGTCGCCCGGGCCGTAGATCCGCAGGAAGAACGATTCCGACTCGCTGCCGAGCAGGTGCCAGTCCAGGTCGCCCTGCGAGAACGCGAGGCGGCCGTAGGCGTCCAGCACATACCTCCCGGTGGGCGGAGCCACGTCGATGTGCTCCACGGTCGGATCCGTGTGCTTGATGATCATGTGGCTCCACTGGTCGGCGGCGGCGAGCTCCTCCCAGCGGTCGTTGATCTCGTCGACGTCGAGATCGAACTCCACCCCGGCGTACTCGAGGAGATGGAACACGAACAGCGGCACGTCGGCGTAGGCGCCCGCCGTCACGTTCGTGATCGCCGAAGCCCCGGAGATGCGCGGGTTCAGCTCGCCGAGGTACACGTCGCCGGTGTCGGTGTCCAGCAGCACGTCGACCTCGAAGAATCCGCGGTAGCCCTCGGCGCTCAGCGCGTCGCCGAGCTTGCGCACGAGGCTGGTGGCGGTGCGTCGGGTCGCGTCGTCGAGCACATCCGGGAACATCTCGTTGCCGGCCCAGCCGCCGCGATACGGCGTGAGCTCCTTGTGCCCGGTGATCTCGGTCATGAAGGGGCCGACGATCGTGCCGTGCCGGGTGAGCACCGCCTCGACGGCGATCGGGCGGTTGTTGATCCGCTTCATGACCTTGAGCTCGGATCCGATGATCTCCTTCGCGTTCTTGCCGAACGAGGCGGGATCGGTGATGAAGTACGTGGTCTTGCCGGAGTCGCCGTAAGCGGTCTGCACGACGAGATCGGATCCGAGTCCCGCCTTCTCGGCCTGCTCCTGCAGGTCCTCGAACGAGCTCACGGTCGTGATGATGTTGGGCACGCTGGGCACGCCGACGGAGTCGGCGATCCGGGTGGTCACCATCTTCGAGTCGAGGCGCTCCCGCAGCGACGCCTTGGGCAGGATCAGCTCGTAGCCGAGCTCTTCGCAGATCGCCTCGGTCTCCTCGTCGAAGAACACCAGCGCGATGCGCGGCTTCTCACCGGCCGGAGTGAGCCGGGCGATGTGCGCGCGCACCTCGTGATGGCGCAGCAGCCAGTTGTTGATCTGCTCTCCGCTCTCCCACTCGACGTACGGCTTGTGGATCGGACTGAACACCCGCGGATGAGCACCCTGCCAGCTGTCGTAGTAGGCGATGTAGGAGAACCCCCGCACCCAACGGTCCAGCCCCAGCAGGTTGAACGACGAGGCGCCCACGAAGAAGATCGGGGTGCGGTTGGTGCGGAAGTAGTGCCGGATCTCCGACATGTTCCTCAGCCCGTGACGGCGGGCCGGAGCCTGTCCGGCCGCGATCTCGGGATCGAGCGTGGGTGCGGCCACCGGCAGCGGACCCGTGTTCGCCGACGTGGCGGGCATCGGCACCGGCTTGCGTGCGCGCGATCGTGACCCGCTCGTCGTCTTCGCCGCCGGCGTGAGCGGATCCTGGGCGACCGCGTCGCTCGACGCGCGGCGTCGAGGGGTGGGCCTCTTCGCGGCGGGCGTCTCCTCCGCCGGAGCAGGGGCGGATCCCTTGTCCTTCTGCGTGCGTGCCACGATCGTCCTCTCCATTCTCGAGGGCACGGCATCGTCGCCGTGCGATCTCGCTTCCGGTGCGTCCATGCACCTTCAGGGGTCTCTCAGGATCGGGGGAGTCAAGTCTTACCAGGTCCGCCGACGATGCACCAGGACATTTCGGATCCGGGCCGTCCCGGACGTGCGGTCCGGTCCAGATGACGGCGGTCTCCGCCGGGTCTTCGCACAGCCGCCCGCCGGTAGGATTGTCGGGTGTCCTCCCGCACCTATGCTGAGGCCGGCGTCGATACGGCAGCCGGCGATCGCGCCGTCGAACTCATGAAGTCCGCCGTCCGTGCCACGCACGGACCCGAGGTGCTCGGCGGGGTCGGCGGATTCGCCGGTCTCTTCGACGCCTCCGCCCTGCTCGGCTATCGCCGGCCGCTGCTCGCGTCGAGCACCGACGGCGTCGGCACGAAGGTGGCGATCGCGCAGGCCATCGACAAGCACGACACGATCGGGCACGACCTGGTCGGCATGGTCGTCGACGACATCGTCGTGGTCGGAGCCAAGCCGCTGTTCATGACCGACTACATCGCCTGCGGCAAGGTGTTCCCCGAGCGCATCGCCGACATCGTGCGCGGCATCGCCGAGGCCTGCGAGCTCACCGGCACCGCCCTCGTCGGCGGCGAGACGGCCGAGCACCCCGGTCTGCTGGGCGTCGACGACTACGACGTCGCGGGCGCGGCGACCGGGATCGTCGAGGCGGATCGGATCCTCGGGTCCGAGCGCGTGCAGGACGGCGACGTCGTGCTCGCCCTCGCCTCCAGCGGCCTGCACTCCAACGGATACTCCCTCGTGCGGCACATCCTCGCCAAGGCCGGCATCGGCTACGGGGACCGCGCCGACGACCTGGGCGCGACCTGGGGCGAGGCGCTGCTGACCCCCACCCGCCTGTACACGACCCCGCTGCTCGGGCTGACCGACCGGTTCGAGGGCGCCGTGCACTCGCTCAGCCACGTCACCGGCGGCGGCATCGCCGCGAATCTGGCCCGAGTGCTGCCGCAGGGGTCCTGGGCCGAGGTCGACCGCTCCACGTGGTCGCCGGCTCCGGTGTTCCGCGTGCTGAGCGACCTCGCCGGCACCACGCTGGAGTCCAGCGAGGGCACCTGGAACCTCGGCATCGGCTTCCTCGCGGTCGTCGACGCCTCCTCCGCCACTGCGATCGCCGACGCGCTCACGGCCGGGGGCATCGACACCTGGCAGGTCGGGACGGTGCGGCTCGACTCCGTCGCCGCGCGCCCGGCCGGCGAATTCGAACAGGGCGCCAAGGGCGTCGACGGCGGTGCCGTGCGCCTGGTCGGCGCCTACGCGGACGGAGCGAACTGACACCCATGTGCGGCATCGTCGGAATGGTCGGGCACGCCCCGGTCAACCAGGACATCTACGACGCGCTCCTTCTGCTGCAGCACCGCGGGCAGGACGCGACCGGCATCGCCACGGCCGAGCCCAGCGGCGTCATGCACATGGCCAAGGCGGAGGGCATGGTGCGCGAGGCGTTCCGCACCCGCGACATGCGCTCGCTGCTCGGCAACGTCGGCCTCGGCCACGTCCGCTACGCCACCAAGGGCACCGCGTCGAGCGAGGAGGAGGCCCAGCCGTTCTACGTGAACGCGCCCTACGGCATCGTCCTCATCCACAACGGCAACCTCACGAACACGCGCGAGCTCACCGCCGACATGGCGCACCGCGACCGCCGTCACCTGAACTCCTCGAGCGACACCGAGCTGCTGCTGAACGTGCTCGCGCACGAGCTGCAGACCACGACCTCGACCGTCGATCTCGACTCCGAGCGCATCTTCGAGGCCGTGGCCCGCACGCACAAGCGGATCGAGGGCGCCTACGCCGTCATCGCGATCCTCGCCGGGTACGGACTGCTCGCGTTCCGCGATCCGTTCGGGATCCGGCCGCTGATCCTCGGCAAGCGCGTGCGACCGTCGGGGGCCTCCGGGATCGATCGGGAGGAGTGGGTCGTCGCGAGCGAGTCGCTCGTGCTCGAGAACGGCGACTACGAGATCGTCCGCGAGGTCGAGCCGGGTGAGGCCGTGTTCATCACCAACGAGGGCGAGCTGTTCACGAAGCAGTGCGCGGCGGATCCGGTTCTCGCGCCCTGCGCCTTCGAGTACGTGTATCTGGCCCGGCCCGACTCGGTCATGAACGGGATCTCCGTGTACGAGTCCCGGCTGCGCATGGGCGATCGCCTCGCCGACACGATCGCGAAGCACGTGCCGCTGGACGAGATCGACGTGGTCATGCCCATCCCCGACTCGTCGCGCCCCGCCGCGATGGAGGTCGCCCGCAAGCTCGGCATCGAGTACCGCGAGGGCTTCTACAAGAACCGCTACGTCGGCCGGACCTTCATCATGCCGGGGCAGGCGGTGCGCAAGAAGAGCGTGCGGCAGAAGCTGAACGCGATGTCGACCGAGTTCAAGGGCAAGAACGTGCTGCTCATCGATGACTCGATCGTGCGCGGCACCACCTCGAAGCAGATCATCCAGATGGCCCGCGACGCCGGGGCGAAGTCGGTGATCTTCGCGTCCGCAGCGCCGCCCATCCGGCACCCGCACGTGTACGGCATCAACATGCCGTCCAAGCACGAGCTCATCGCCCACGGCCGCACGATCCCCGAGATCGCGGAGGTGCTCGGCGCGGATCGAATGGTCTTCCAGGAGGTCGAGGACCTCAAGGCCGCGATCATGGAGGGATCCGAGCTCACCGATCTCGATCTGAGCCCCTTCGACGGCCGGTACGTCACCGGAACCGTCACCGAGGAGTACCTGGGCTGGCTCGAGGGGTCGCAGAGCTCGTGACGGCGGGCGGCCCCGAGGTCCGCCCGCTCTGGCGCGGGCGCGTCCTGGCGGTGCTCGGCATCGTGCTCGTCGCGTTCTCGCTGCGTTCGGCCGTGGCGTCGCTGTCCCCGGTCGTCGACCATGTGGCGCGCGACTTCCCGATGCCGGCGGCCGTCGTCGGCCTGATCGGCACCGCACCGCCGGTGTGCTTCGCGCTGTTCGGGCTGCTCACGCCGCTCATGGAGCGACGGCTCGGCCTCGAGCGGGTCGCGGTGATCGCCCTGGGCGCCGTCACCGTGGGGCTGGTCGCGCGCGGGCTCGCGGTCGACGCGACCACGCTGCTGATCGCCACGGCGCTCGTCTTCGCCGGCGTCGGCATGGCGAACATCCTGATGCCCCCGCTGGTGAAGAAGTACTTCCCCGACCGGCTCGGCCTGATGATGACGCTGTACACGACGGTGATGGCGTTCTCGACGTTCCTGCCCCCGCTGATCGCGGTCCCGGCGGCGGACGTCGCCGGCTGGCGGGTGTCGCTGGCCATGTGGGCCGTGTTCGCGCTCGCCGGGACGATCCCGTGGATCGTGATGCTGCTGCGCGCGCGGGCCGAGGCCACGGCCGTCGGTGCCACGGCCCCGCCCGCGGAGACCGAGGACGCGGCCGCGGCAGGAACCGATCGTCTCTCGTTCGAGGACGCCACGGCCCTCTCGACCGGCCCGATCGTCACCGCCCCGTCCAGCTCCCGCGCGTTCTCGCGCCTCGCGCGCATTCCGCTGGCCTGGGTACTCGCGGGCGTTTTCGGCACCTCCGCGAGCATGGCGTACACGGCGTTCGCGTGGTTGCCGACGATGCTCGTCGAGCACGCCGGGACGACCCCGCAGCAGGCCGGCTTCCTGCTCTCGCTGTTCGCGTTCACCGGACTTCCGGCATCCCTCATCGTGCCCGTGCTGATCGTGCGGTTCCAGGCGACGACCGCGCTCTACGTGATCGGCGCGGTGGGCGCGGTGACGGGTCTGCTCGGACTCCTGCTGTTCCCCGCCCCGTCGATCGTCTGGCTGTGGGTGCTGCTGTACGGGCTCGCCGGCCTGCTCTTCCCGCTCGCGCTCGTGCTGATCAGCATCCGCGCGCGCGAATCGGAGACCGCGGTCGCGCTGAGCGGGTTCGTGCAGAGTTGCGGCTACGTGCTCGCCGCGGTCTTCCCCTTCCTGCTCGGGGTCGTGCACACCGCGACCGGCGGCTGGCAGGTGCCGCTGATCGTGCTCACCGCGCTGCTCGTGGCGTCGATCCCCGCCGGTGTCTACGCCGGGCGCCCGGTCACCGTCGAGGCCGCCTGGGAGCGCCGCCACGGCCGGCGCTGGTGAGCTGACAGCCCGCTGACACGGTGCGAGACTGCTAGGAGCAGCGAAGATGATGGGCATTGCCATTGCAGGGATATCCCCACTTGTACTCGGCGCCATCGTGGGGCGAGTCGGTCGGAAGCTGGGCACCGCCATTGCGGGTGTGCTCGTGCTGGCCTGGTTCGGCGTGCTGGGATGGTTCGGCCTCACGGGCAAACTCGACGGCCCGGTGGTTCAAGATCTCGCGCTTTACCTCTTGATCGGCGTCGTCGCTTTTCTCATCGGTTCGAATCTCACAAGTCGCTTCTCGCCTGTGACCAAGTAGTCGAGACGAGGACTTGGACCGGCGCTGGCACCAGCGCCGGTCCTTGGCGTGTGTGGGGGGCGTGCAACCGCCGCCAGCCCCGGAAACCCCGATCGAATGAGCTGACCGGGGAGCACTCACCCGGCGGTCTTCGGATCCGGCGCAGCGCCCCGGCTCCCAGCGCAAGGGAGCAGGGTCTCCTCGATCCGCATCGCCCCGTCGAGGGTGCGCATCCGAAGGCGCAGCGACCCCGGATCCGCCTGGATGTCGATCCAGGTCGCGGCCTCCGCCGAGGAGGCGTCGATGTCGGGCCCGCCCGCGACGACCTGAGCATACGGGAACCGTGCGTCGGCGGGGATCAGCGCCGGCTCGTGCGTGTGCCCGGAGACGATGAGCTGCGCGCCCCAGGCGACGAGGGCGTCATGCCAGGCGTCGCGGCTGAACCGGCTGAACCAGTCGTAGCCCTCCGCGTCGTAGTCGGCCGGGGTCTCATCGGTCCAGCGCAGCGGGATGTGGCAGAACACGAGGCGGTAGGGCGCGTCGCGGATCTCCGGCCGCGCGATCGCCTCGCGCAGCCACAGCGCCTGCTCGGCACGCAGCGGCTCGAACGCGACGCGACCCTCGAAGGTGGGGTGCGCGTCGGGCTTGTCCTCGCCCGTGTGCAGGAAGAGGCACGCCACAGGCCCGATCCGCGCGGCGGAGAAGGGCCGGCCGTCCCTGGTCGCCACGTAGTCCTGCAACTGGAACGCCCAGTCCCCGCGGACGTCGTGGTTGCCGATCGTGATCTCGAGCGGCCGGTCGGCGCTGATGTCGCGCTGGGCGGGGGAGAGCACGGTGCTCACGAACTGGCCGGGGGTCTTCCAGTCGTTGCAGAGGTCGCCGTTCCACACCAGCAGGTCGACCGCCGGAGTCTGCTCGTCGAGGGCGCGGATCGTGTCGTCGCGCCGGTGCGTGTCGTTCCACACCGCGATCCGGGCGTGTGCGGCGGACGCATCCAGCAGGCGCACGGTCTTCCATGCGCTCACGTGCTGCGCGCCGGGGTCGCCGACCGCCTCGGTGACCGCGCGCACCTGCACCGTCGTGCCGGGGTGCATCCCCTCGGCGCGCACCCGCAGCACCTGCTCGTCCTGGGGCGTCATGCCGAACGGATCCATCCGCGCTTCACCCTCGGCGCGGTCGGTGCGCCACTCGAGCCGTCCGCGGCTGAGCCGGCTCACCGCCCACACCGCCTCGAACCCGTCCGGACGCACGGCCATGATCACCAGCGGGCTCGTCACGAGTGCGTCATCTGCGGCGGACGCGCGGCGGACGTCGGTCATCGGTTCTCCTCTGCGAAGGCGGCTGCGCCGTCGAGGTCCAGCTCGAACCGGTAGCGCAGATCGTCATCGAACCACATCCGGAAGTTCGTGCCCCACACGTTGTTGTGCAGGTTCACGGCGAATCCGTCGGCCGGATCCGGGATCTCGTCGTCGAAGCGCAGCAGCGCAGGGGTGCCGACCGCGACGAGCGGGGCGTCGATGGTGCGCAGGCGCAGCGGACGGGATCCGCGGCGCTCCACGGCCGTCACCGCGTGCAGCGTGCGGTTGCCGCGGCTCACCACGCGTCCGGGGTGCACCGGCACGCCGAGCTTGCGCAGCGCCCAGGCGTCGGCGGCGGCCTCCTCGGCCGGCGCCGGACGGAAGCCGAACCAGCTCGCCTCGGGCAGCCGCGACGCCTCTCGCCCGCACACGTCGAGCAGGATCCGGATCGGCCCTTCGCCCTGCGGGAACCGGTACTCGATGCGGGCCCGCCGCGGCGCCCCGGTCTCGGCGACGAGCTCTTCCGGGAGGGTCAGCTCGAGAAGCGCCGTGCCGTCGCCCTCCGGAGCGGTGCGGATCGTGACGCCGCGGAGCTCGGGCGCCGTCACGCGTGCGGGCAGGGTGTCGGCGATCGCGAGTCCGGGGCTCGCCTGGTCGGGGATCGCCCAGACGCCGGTGTGTCCGAGATCGCGGCAGTACTGCTGCAGCCAGCGCTCCTCGTCGCGCTCGTCGAAGGTCTGATGCCGGAAGGCGCCGAGCGTGTGCTCCGGATCCGCCCACACGGCCCCGCGCTCGTCGCGCAGCCCGGTGATCGCGCCGTCCGCCCCGAACGTCACCCGGAACCGCCCCAGCGCGACCTCCTCGCCGACGCTCACCTCGGCCTCGGCCTCGGCCTCGGGGGTGGCGGGGCCGGCGCCGGTATCCGCCGACGGACGCAGCTCGGCCAGCGCCGAGCGCGCCGCGGCGGCGCGCTCAGGGGCGAGGGCGGTGAGAGCGGCATCCAGGTGCGCGCGCTGCTCGGCCCATGACGCCTCGAAGCCGGAGTAGGTGAGGCCCTGCGGCGACGGATGCTCCGCCCACGCCCAGTCGTAGGCGCGGGTGTCCGCGGGATTCGCGGACGGATCCACGACATCGCGGGCGCGCGCAGCACGGAAGTCGGCCTTGGCGTAGTTCACGTAGTCGGGGAGGTACGTCTTCAGATCCTCGCCCCAGGTGTGCTCCACGATGCGCAGCAGGGCGACGCCGAAGTCGTGGTGCTCCGCGGACGACGGATCCAGCGCGCCGTCGCGCAGCCACGTGGTCCGCAGCCCCTGCAGCACGCCCAGTCCCGCCGTGAGCAGGGGATCGGCGCCCGCGCCGTGGATCCAGGTGTCGCCGATCTCCGCGGTCACGACGGGGAGGGCGTCGCGGTGCGCGAGCACGGCGGCGGCGAAGTCGTCCAGGTTCGATGCGACGATCCGTGCGCCGGGGTGCGCGGCCGTCAGGGCGGCGAACAGCTCCTCGACCTCGGCAGCCGAGGGCGGGCCGTTGTTGTCTCCGGTGTGCGCGAGGTGCAGCGCGTCGGATCCGCCCGGCACGACGGCGAGGTCGAGCCCCTCCGAGCCGTAGGAGCGGGCGTAGTTCACCACGACCTCGGCGCCGTCGGGTGCGCGCCACACGAAGAACTCCGGCACGTCCGGCACCGCGGAGGCGCCGTTCACGCCCAGGTGCAGGTATTCGATCCCCGCCGCGGCGAGCACGGGCACGAACCCGATGGTGTGCCCCGGCACGTCGGTCATCTTCGCGGCGATGGTGCGCCGGCCGTATCGGGCGTCCAGCCCCTGTGCGATCGACGCGGCGAACGCGGCGAGCGACGGATCCATGAGCTCGGTGTGCGTCGTGAGCGGCAGTGCGTGCCAGTGGATCCGTCCCTCGCGCAGGGCGGCGTCCAGCCGGTCCTGCTGGGCGGGTGTGCCGGCCCGCAGCACGTGATCGATCAGCCAGGACCCGGTCGTCCAGACGAACCGGGCGGGACCGCCGCGGCGCTCCAGCTCCTCGGAGAGCTCGATCGCGCGCGGCAGGTAGCGCTCGGTGTACCCGGCGATCACGTCGCGCGCGAGCGCGGTGAAGCCGATGTCGAGGTGGGTCTTGAAGACGACGTGGATCGTGTCGATCACGGCGGATCCTTCCGGGGTGGGGAATGCGGTGCAGGGGGTCGGGTCGAGGGGCGCTGTCGCGTCGCGCAGGATCGTGCGCCTGTCCCGGAGCGACGGTACGCCGTCCGGGACAGGCGCATGGGTCAGTGCAGCGGCTTGCAGAGCAGAGCGCTCGGCACGCCGCCCTGGACCCGCTGATAGGTGTAGGCGATGCCCGCGACGTACTCGCCGTCCGCGCACTGCCCCTTGAAGCGTCCGGGCGCCCAGTCGCTCGCGGTCGACCCTCCGCCTACGGGCCGGTTGTCGGCGCGGTCGAACCAGAGGGTGCGGCCGTTGCTCTGCGGCAGTGTGGTCGTGCTCGGCGCGCAGAGCAGCGTGGACGTGGCCCAGCGGTTGACCGTGCCGATGGTCAGGCTGAGGCCCACGGCGAGCTCGCCGTTCGCGCACTGCAGCTTGCTGTAGCCGCCGGCCCAGTCGGACTGCACGTTCACCTCATTGCCGACGACGTGGCGCACGGTCGTGAGGGACGGCTGCCCGGCGTCGGTGCACAGGGCGCGGTTACTGCTGCGGGACACGCCCTGGAGGCGCTCGGTGTCCGGGCAGACGCCCTTCCACTGGCCCGGATCCCAGTCGGGACGATCCTGCATGAGCGCCGAGGCGTTCGTGTCGGGCAGGTAGCTGTCGCTGCCCAGCATGTTCCAGCGCGTCGGGGTGTCGACGTGCCCGGTCTTGCCGACGGAGGTCACGAGCTTCTGCCACCCCGCGTATCGCCAGTCATCGGCGATGCTGATCCTGCTGCCATCCGGCCGGTATCCGAGCAGAGCGTAGGTGTCGGCGAACGTGCCGGCAGCGTCTGCCTGCGTGACCAGCGGCCATGCCGCGAAGTCGGTGTCGTTGGCGGCGAGCAGGTCGGTGAAGTTGTTCCACCAGTCGATGTTCTTCTGATCCGTCTCCCCGGCCCCGCGGATGCCGAACTCGCTCATCCACACCGGCGCCGTGTAGTGCTGCCCGGCGGTGGTGACGAACAGCGCCTCCTGCATCACGGCATCGGCGAGCTGCGCCGCCGTCATGTCCCGATAGCGCAGGTCGTGCGTCTCGCCGAGGCCCGTGGCGCCGGTGTGCTGCGGGCCGGTGTACGCGTACACGTGCGCCGAGTAGACGAGCTTGTCCGGGTGCAGGATCGTGTTCGACGTGTTCGCGACCGGCTTCAGCATCGGCCGGTCGTGGAAGAAGCCGTCGATCGGCGCCCCCTGCCAGTTGATGCCCTCCATCACGATGAGGACGTCCGGGTTCACCTTCTGGATCGCGATGGCCGCCTGCTGGTACGCCTTGTACAGGTCGTTGCCGTCGCCCATGCCCCAGTTCGCGTCGTCGGTCACATCTCGGCGCACCTCATTGCGCAGATCCATGCCCACGACACGCGGGTTCGTCCGGTACCGCTGGGCCAGCATGACCCAGTCCGAGATCCACTTCTCGGTGGTCTGGCTGCTGTACCACTTGGTGTTGGCGTCCACGCCGCAGCACCACAGCGACGTCGTGGTGTGGTTGTTCAGGATCACGGCGAAGCCGTCGGCGGTGAGCGCGTCGATCACGGCGTCGAAGACCTGCAGGGGCGTCTTGCCGCGCAGCTGCGGGTTCGCCGCGACCGCCGCGTCCGGCACGGCCGCCGTCATCCCGAGCATCTCGTTCGAGAACGGCAGGCGGATGCTGTTGATCCCGATCGAGTGGAAGTCGCTCATCAGGGTCGGCAGCGCCACCCGGTCCAGGCCCATCGGGATGTCGTAACTGTCGCCGCTGTTGTGCGTGGTCGGGTCGGACTTGGATCCGTTCCCGCTCCAATGCCCTTGCGCGCCATCCCAGTTCGCGGAGATGAGCTTGAACCGGTCGCCGTCCGCGTCCACCACGTAGCGCCCGCGCGTGCTCAGCGGCGCCGTCCAGCTCGCGGAGAGCTCGGCACCGGTGAGCTGCGGGATCTGGGTCGGCGTGGGGCCGGCGCCCGGTCGCGTCGAGGTCGTGGCGGCCTGAGCCGGCACGGCGAGGGCAAGGGTGAGGATCGCGCCGCTCAGCGCGATCGCCCCCTGCATCCATCGTCGTCGTTGCATGGATCCAACTCCTTCGTCTTCTGTCCATCTGGTCGGCCTCCGTCTGCCTCCGCACATCGTCCATACGGTGGAACTTCGACGGATTGGCAACGTAAACATCACGTTTCCGAACCGTGAGTTGTTTACGTAACCATAGTGTGCCTATAGTGCTCTTGGTAACGCAACCAATCACGAGGAAGTGACTTGATGTCGATGGCGATGACGGGGCTCCGAAGCTCCCGGCGGTCCTGGGCCGGCTGGTGGTTCGTCGGTCCTTTCATGCTCGTGTTCACGCTGGTGCTCATCGCGCCGCTGCTGTACGCGATCTATCTCAGCCTGTTCCGCGACTCCCTGATCGGAGGCACGCACTTCGTCGGCTTCGAGAACTACGCATTGGCGATCGTGGATCCGAAGTTCTGGGACGCCACAGGCCGTGTCGTGCTGTTCCTCGTGGTGCAGGTGCCGATCATGCTGATCCTCGCACTCGTCGCCGCCCTGGCACTGGACAGCGCGCGACTGCGCTTCGTGCCGTTCTACCGGCTCAGCATCTTCCTGCCCTACGCGGTGCCCGGCGTCGTCGCCGTGATGATCTGGGGCTACATGTACGGCGACCAGTTCGGTCTCGTCGCCGACCTGAACCGCTGGCTCGGCGACGTCGTGCCCTCCCCGCTGTCGGCGACGTTCATCCTCCCCGCGATCGGCAACATCGTCACCTGGGAGTTCGTCGGCTACAACATGCTGATCTTCTTCTCCGCGCTGCAGGCGGTGCCGCAGGAGCAGTACGAGGCGGCCGAGATCGACGGCGCCGGTGCGCTGCGCACGGTGTTCAGCATCAAGCTGCCGGCCATCCGGGGCGCGATCGTGGTCGCGACCATCTTCTCCATCATCGGCAGCTTCCAGCTGTTCAACGAGCCTGCCGTGCTGCAGAAGATCGCGCCGAACTCGATCTCCAGCTACTTCACGCCGAACATGTACGCGTTCAACCTGTCGTTCGCCGGATCCCAGTTCAACTACGCCGCCGCGATCGCGATCATCTCCGGTGTGATCACGATGATCATCGCCTTCGTCGCGCAGTCCATGGGCTCGAAGGAGCAGAAGTGATGAGCGTCATGACCTCGAACAGCGCGGACTCGATGGACACCGAGGCCGTCGTCACCGGACGGCGTCCGAGCCGGCTCGCGAGTGGACGGATCGCGCACCGCCCGGCCCGGCGCACGCGGCGCAGCTCACCGCGTCGCACCCGCACCTCGATCACGCTGATGATCGTGATGACCCTCATGCTGCTGTACAGCCTGGGGCCGCTGTTCTGGCTGGTGGTCAACGCGACCAAGTCGAAGTCCGATCTCTACACGACGCCGGGACTGTGGTTCGGGCCGACCTTCTCGCTGTTCTCGAACATCGCGGACACCTTCACCTACAACGACGGCATCTTCCTGCGCTGGTTCCTGAACACCGTGCTGTACGTCGTGGTCGGGGCCGGCGGAGCCACCCTGCTGGCCACGCTCGCCGGCTACGGCCTCGCGAAGTACCGCTTCCCCGGGCGCAAGGCCGTGTTCGCGATCATCCTCGGCGCGCTCGCCATCCCGGGATCCGTGCTCGCGGTGCCGCAGTTCCTGCTGTTCAGCAAGCTCGGTCTGACGAACACGCCTGCGGCGGTGATCATCCCGTCGCTGGTGAGCGCGTTCGGCCTGTACCTGGTGTGGGTCTACGCCGCCGAGGCGATCCCCGACGAGCTCATCGAGGCCGCGCGTCTGGACGGCGCGGGGGAGCTGCGGATCTTCTTCTCGATCTCGCTGCGCCAGCTCGCCCCCGCATTCATCACGGTGCTGATGTTCGCGGTCGTCGCGACCTGGAACAACTACTTCCTCCCGCTGATCATGCTCTCCAGCCCCGAGTGGTATCCGCTCACGGTGGGGCTCAGTCAGTGGGCGTCCGCGTCCGCCTCGATCGGAACGGCGCCGATCCCGCAGCTGGTCATCACCGGCTCGCTGCTCACGGTGCTGCCCATCTCCGCCGCGTTCCTCTACCTGCAGCGGTACTGGCAGTCCGGCCTCGCCGCCGGAAGCGTCAAGTAGCTGCGCCTCGATCCACCTTCCCCGCATCACGAATCCCACGCACGAAAGATCTCTGCATCACCTCCCGAAAGGAAACCCGCAGTGAAGAAGAACATCTGGATGCGCGCCGCCGTCGTCGTCGGCGCCGCCTCGCTCATGATGGGCGCCCTCGCCGGCTGTCAGAGCGGCAGCGACGCCGCCTCCGGCGGCTCGAAGGCCGACATCGACGCCGCGCTGAAGAAGGGCGGCGAGCTGACCTGGTGGACCTGGGGCGACACGACCCAGGGCTGGGCGGACGCTTTCACCAAGGAGCACCCGAACGTCAAGATCAAGGTCGTCAAGCTCGACAACCCCGACGCGACGGTCACCAAGCTGCAGAACGCGGTCAAGGCCGGATCCGGTGCTCCGGACATCGTGCCGGTGGAGTACCAGACGATGCCGCAGCTCACGATGAGCGGTGCGCTCGCGGACATGACCCCCTACGGCCTGGACGGATACAAGGACAAGTTCACCGCCTCCACCTGGAACGCGGTCAACGTCGGCGGCAAGCTCGTCGGCATCCCGCTCGACTCGGGCCCCATGGTCATGATCTACAACACGAAGCTCTACGCCGCCGCCGGCATCACCGAGGCGCCGAAGACCTGGGACGAGTTCGTCGCCGACAGCGCGAAGCTGCACGCGGCGAACCCGGACGCCTACATCGCCACCGGCGGCGACGCCGGCTTCTTCACCAGCATGATCTGGGCCTCGGGCGGGCACCCGTTCAAGACCGAAGGGGAGAAGGTCACGATCGACCTGCAGGACACCGGCAGCAAGAAGTTCGCCGACATGTGGGGCGGCATGCTGCAGAAGGGCGAACTCTCCCCGCTCGCCACCTGGTCCGACGAGTGGACCAAGGCGCTCGCGCAGGACAAGCTCGGCACGCTGATGATGGGCTCGTGGATGATCGACATGGGCGAGGACTACGGCGTGGACAAGTGGAAGGTCGCGCCCATGCCGACGTGGGACGGCACTCCCGGTTCCGCTGAGAACGGCGGCAGCGGGATCTCCGTCACGGACCAGAGCAAGAACAAGGCCCTCGCCGCCGCCGTGCTGCAGTTCCTCGCCGACGGCAAGGGGCGCGACCTCGTCAACAAGAACGGATTCCCCTCGACCGTCGCCACGTTCGACGACCAGGCATGGGCGAACCGCACCTTCCCCGCCTTCGTGGACGGCCAGAAGGCGAACCAGGTCGGCGCCGCCTCGGCGAAGTCGGTCATCACGGGCTGGCAGTACCTGCCTTTCCAGGGCTACGCGAACAATGTCTTCGGCGACTCGGTCGGCAAGGCCATCGGCGCCAAGGGCGATCTGAACGCGGCGCTGAAGGAGTGGCAGAAGACGCTCGTCGACTACGGCAACCAGCAGGGCTTCCAGGTCAACAAGTAACCCGGATCCGCCCTCGGGGTGCGGGGTCCGCCGAAGCGGATCCCGCACCCCTTCCGTCCGGCGTCCTCCGACGCCGATCCTCACGAACCCCGGAGCCCTCATGCCCGCCTTCGCCATCGGCGAGACCGACTTCCTCCTCGACGGAGCACCGTTCCAGGTGATCTCCGGGGCCATGCACTACTTCCGCATCCATCCGGATCAGTGGGAGGACCGGCTGCGCACCGCACGGCAGATGGGCCTCAACACGATCGAGACCTACGTGCCCTGGAACGCGCACGAACCACGGCGCGGGGCGTTCGCCGCCGAAGACGGCCTCGATCTCGGACGCTTCCTCGACCTGGTCCAGGCCCAGGGCATGTTCGCGATCGTGCGACCCGGCCCCTACATCTGCGCCGAGTGGCACAACGGCGGCCTTCCCGAGTGGCTCATCGAGGACGGCACGATCGCCGTGCGCTCGCGCGATCCGCGCTATCTCGCCGAGGTCGAGCGGTATCTGGGTGCGGTGTACGACATCGTCCGGCCGCGCCAGCTCACGCACGGCGGCGGCGTGATCCTGGTGCAGATCGAGAACGAGTACGGCGCGTACGGATCCGACAAGATCTATCTGCGCGCGCTCACCGAGATGACCAGGGCGGCGGGCATCGACGTGCCCCTGACCACGGTCGATCAGCCGACCGATGCGATGCTCGACGACGGCACTCTGCCCGAGCTGCTCAGCACGGCGTCGTTCGGGTCGCGCGCGGTCGAAAGGCTCGCGGCACTGCGGCGGCATCAGCCGAGCGGGCCGCTCATGTGCGCCGAATTCTGGTGCGGCTGGTTCGACAGCTGGGGCGAGCCGCACCACACGACGTCGGCGGCCGACAGCGCGGCCGAGCTCGAGGCGATCCTCGCCGCGGGCGCGAGCGTGAACATCTACATGGTGCACGGCGGCACCAACTTCGGGTACATGGCCGGCGCCAACGACAAGGGCGTCTACCGGCCGATCGCGACCTCGTACGACTACGACGCGCCGATCGCCGAGGACGGGACACCCACCGAGAAGTACTGGCGGTTCCGCGACGTGATCGCGACGCACGCGCCGGTGCCGGATGACCGTCCCGCCCCGCGTTCGCCCTCGCGCGTGCTGGAGGCGCCGCTGGAACGCGCCGTTGCGCTCGCGGACGCCGGACTCGAGCGCTGGAGCGCGCACGACACGGCTCCCGCCGCCACCGCCTTCGGGTCGCCGCGCGGATACTCGCGCTACGCGATCGAGATCCCGCACGGTGGCGCGCTCACCGTGGCAGAGGTGCGCGACCGCGCGCACGTGCTGCTCGACGGTCGCGCGGTCGGCATCCTCGATCGTGAGGCGCACGACCGCGTGCTCGCGCTGCCCTCGGGCGGGGAGCTGTCGATCCTGGTCGAGCACCTGGGCGGCGTGAACTACGGACCCAGGATCGGCGAGGCCAAGGGTGTGATCGGCCCGGTGCGCCTGGACGGCGAGGAGCTGCACGGCTGGCTCGTCTCGCCCCTGGAGCTGGAGGCCGACGGAGTCCGCGCCGCGCTCGCGGCGCACGGGACGCCGGTGCTGCGGGGGGTCCCGCTCGGCGGGCCCGTGCTGCTGGCCGGCAGCTTCGATGCGGACGCATCAGGTGATCTTCACCTCGACGTGCGGGGGTGGGGATCCGGCGCGGTCTGGATCAACGGCTTCGCGCTGGGCCGCTACTCGGCGCGGGGGCCGCAGGAGACCCTGTACGTGCCGGCTCCGCTGCTGCGCGGGGAGGGCAACGAGATCCTCGTGCTCGAGTTGCGCGGCCTGGAGCGACCCACGGTCCGGTTCGCTCCGGAGCCGCGGCTCGGCCCGACCGAGTTCTGAGGTGCGGTCAGTCCTGAGCCGGCACCGGGCCGGTGCTGTCGCGGACCACGAGCCGGGTCGGGATCAGCGGGTTCTCGGGCAGCGGCTCCCCGTCGATCATCGCGATGAGCAGTTCGGTCGCACGCTGGCCGACGACGTCGAAATGCTGGTGGATGGTGGTCAGCGGCGGCCAGTAGCTGCCGCTGTCGTCGCTGTCGTCGAAGCCGATGACACTGAGGTCCTGCGGAATGCGCAGGCCCGCCTCGTGCGCGGCGCGCATCACGCCCAGCGCCATCTGATCGTTGGCGGCGAAGACGGCAGTGGGTCGCGGCTCCTCGGCGAGGATCTCCCGGCCGGCGGCGTAGCCCGACGCCGCGGACCAGTCGCCGCGGTGCCGGGCGGGGGTGGCGAGGGCGTGCTCCTGGCAGACGCGCGCGTAGGCGTCCTCGCGTCGATGCGCGGAGAACGACTTGAGCGGCCCGGCGACGTGGGCGATGCGTCGATGCCCGAGGTCGAGCAGGTGCCGCATCGCGGTGCGAGCGCCCTGTTCCTGATCGGTGTCGACGAGCGTGTGATCCGCCGTCGCGGTCGAATCGACGATGACCAGCGGAAGCCCTGCCGTGAGGGCGTAGTCGTCCGGCGAGCCGAACTCGGCGGACATGATCAGGATGATGCCGTCGACGGCCTGCTCCTCGAGGCGCCCGAAGGCGCCCGCCACCGAGATGCGGGTGGGATCCGTCACGGGGATCAGGGTCGTCGTGTAGCCCGCAGCCGCGCCCGCCTCCGCGACGGCCTCGAGCGTGCGCTCGTTGCCCAGCGTCGTGATGTTGAAGGTGACGACCCCGAGACTGCGGAACCGGCCCGACTTCAGGTTGCGGGCCGCGCTGTTCGGCCGGTAGCCGAGCTCCTTCATCGCGGCGAGCACCTTCTCGCGCTTCTCGGGTCGCACATGCACGTACCCGTTGGCGACCCGCGACACGGTCTGCGGCGACACACCTGCACGCTGGGCGACGTCCTTGATCGAGGCGCGTGGCGCGCCGTCCTTGATCCGTTGCACGTTGGTCCCTTGCATGGCAACGTAAACAATACTCGAACCGCCCAGGAAGGGGAATCATGTCGTCACTGACTCTCGACGGCCATGAGGCGAGCGCCGGAACCGTGGATCTCGGCATCGTGCTGGAGACGGGCGGCGTCGCCCTGGTCCTGGACATCCGGGACGGAGGGCTTCCCGTGGTCGTGCATTGGGGCGCGTCCTGCGGTCCGCTCGACGACGCCGGCTTCGAGGCGCTCGCCCTCTCCGGCGTGTTCCCGGATGCGGGCAGCGAGGTGGATGCGGTCGTGCCGGTGTCGGTGCTCCCCGAGCTCTCCCGAGGCTGGAGCGGAACCCCCGGCATCAGCGGATCCCGGGACGGCGCGCACTGGTCACCGCGCTTCCGGGTGACCGGCGTCGCGCTCGACGGTGCTCCCGTCGGAGGTCAGGGCCCGTCGGATCCTTCGTCGGGCGGGCGCCTCATCCTCTCGTCGGGTCCGGCCTCGGTACGCGTCACCGCCCTGGACGACGAGGCGCGGCTGGCTCTCGCACTCGACATCGAGCTCACCGGATCCGGTGCGATCCGCACCCGGGCCGCCGTGCGCAACAGGGGCGACGACGTGTACCGGCTCGAGTCCCTGATGCCGACGCTGCCCGTGCCCCTGGATGCGGACGAGGCGCTGGACTTCGCGGGCCGCTGGGCGGTCGAGCGGGTTCCACAGCGCCGGCGGCTCGGCGTCGGCGCTCACCGCAGGGAGAATCGCCGCGGCCGCACCGGGCTCGGCGCCGCGATGGCGCTGATCGTGGGACGCCACGGCTTCGACTTCTCCTCGGGGGAGGCGTGGGGGATCCATGTGGGTTGGTCCGGCAACCACGTGCATCAGGTCGAGAGGGTCGCCGAGGGGCGGCAGGTGCTCGCGGGCGGCGAGCTGCTGCTGCCGGGCGAGGGCCGCCTCGCGCCGGGTGAGGAGTACGCGACCCCGTGGCTGTACGGGTTCTACGGGGGCGGCCTCGATGCGCTGGCCGTGCAGTCGCACCGGATGCTGCGCGCCCGCCCGCAGCATCCCCGTACCGCCCGCCCGGTCACGCTCAACGTGTGGGAGGCCGTCTACTTCGATCAGAACGAGGAAGACCTCATCGAGCTCGCAGACGCGGCCGCCGCCGTGGGCGTCGAGCGCTTCGTGCTCGACGACGGCTGGTTCGGCGCCCGTCGCAACGACCGTGCGGGGCTCGGCGACTGGACCGTCTCCGCCGAGGTATGGCCGCACGGGCTGCACCCGCTCATCGATCACGTGCGCGGTCTCGGCATGCAGTTCGGGCTCTGGGTCGAGCCGGAGATGGTGAACCCGGACTCGGATCTCGCTCGCGCGCATCCCGAGTGGATCATGTCGGCCCGCTCGGAGTGGCCTCTCACGGGGCGCCATCAGCAGGTGCTGGACCTCGCGAACCCCGACTGCTACGCCCACATCCGCGATGCGCTGCTGGCCCTCCTCGACGAGTACGACATCGCCTACCTCAAGTGGGACCACAATCGGGATCTCGTCGAGGCGGGTTCTGGGCCGCGCCGCGCTCCCGGCGTGCACGGCCAGACCGCGGCGTTCTACCGTCTCGTCGACGACCTCAAGAGTCATCACCCCGGGCTCGAGATCGAATCCTGCTCGTCCGGGGGCGGCCGGGTCGATCTGGGTGTGCTGGAGCGCACCGATCGAGTGTGGGGATCCGACGACAACGACCCGCTCGAGCGGCAGCGGATCAACGCGTGGACCGCGCAACTGATCCCGCCCGAGCTGATCGGCGCGCATATCGCCTCGGCGCCGTCGCATGTCACCGGTCGCACGCACACGCTCGCGTTCCGCGCGTCCGTGGCGCTGTTCGGGCACCTGGGCGTGGAGGCCGACATCCGGGGCTGGGACGACGACGAGCGCGCACAGCTGGCGGGCTGGATCGCCCTGCACAAGCGGGAGCGCGCGCTGCTGCACAGCGGCCGGATGGTGCGGGCGGAGACGCCCGACCCGGCGTTCGCGCTGCAGGGCGTGATCGCCGAGGACGCCGGCCGCGCCCTCTACCTGTTCACGGCGCTGGCCGTCGGAGCGACCGCCAGCGCCGGGCGCTTCCGGCTGCCGGGGCTCGACGACGACCGGCGATACCGGGTGGAGATCGAGCCGCTCAGCCTTCGCGGGCTGAAGGGCAACCTCGCGGCCTGGCAGGGGGAAGGGGTGGTGCTGACCGGCCGGGTCCTCGGGCGCATCGGCATCGTCATGCCCTCCGTCCACCCCGAGACGGCGCTCATCGTGCGCGCGACAGCGGTGGGCTGAGCGCCGCACTCGGCACGTCCGCTCTCAGGACGGATTCGCTGGGCCGCGTCGTGTCGACGGGCGCACAGGGGCGATGGGCGGAACGATCCTGAGAACGGTGCGGCCGGCTCAGCCGAGGCTGACCTCGTCGCCCACCCGGATCGTGCCGCCGACGCCCGCGTCGTCGCCCACGGCGCCGCTGACCCCGGGGAGGATCAGCAGCCGGCCGAGCGTCGGCTCGTCCTGTCCGAGGGAGCCGGTGAGCGTCTTCAGCACACTCGCGTCGCGCTCGCCGGTGTCAGGGTTGGCGTGGGTCGCGAGGCAGCGCACGATCGGCCCGGCGGTGGCGAGGTGCACGTTGCCGATCGCGACCTCGCCCTGCCAGTCCAGCTCGTCCCAGGCGTCGACGCCGCCGATCACGACGTTCGAGCGGAACCGGCGGTCGTCGACCTCCTGCGCGAGCGCGGCGCCGAGTGCGGCGACGCTCGCGTCGCTGTGCACCGAGACGTAGCCCCGGCCTCGGTCCTGGAACCGCGAGCTCACGCCGTCCCCGACGAGCGCCAGGGGCAGCTGCCCCGGCCGCTGCAGGCGCTTGCCGTCCGGGGAGTCGAGCACGAAGGCGGTCACGGCCTCGACGAGCTCGGCCCGGCCCTCCTCGTCCAGGCCCGCCTCGACGAGCGTCGCCCCGGCATGGTCGATCCGCATGCGCTGCGCCGTCTCGTCGTAGCTCAGCTGCAGTGCGGCGAGCCCGGGGAAGGTCTCGAGCGCGAGTCCTTTCGACTTCGGCCAGTGGTCCAGCCCGTCGCGTTCCTCGGGAGCCGCCGCATCGGCGAAGCGGAACGCGAGCACGCGGTCACCGGCGATCCGCCCGTCCGCCTGCACCGTGAGGGCGGGCAGCTTCTCGGGCGTGAACCCCTTGACGGGGTGACGGTAGAGCGCGACGACGTGAGGCATGTCTCCATCCTCGCAGGGCCGCACGGGCGCTTAGGACCTGCTCCAGGGCCGGGGCATCGCGGACGGCACCGCGGCGTAGTCCAACGACGAACCCCGCCACGAGTGGACTCGGGCGGGGTTTCGGACGACGAGGCTCAGGCCTTTTCGAGCTCGTCCTCGTCTTCGTCGGCGTACTGATCCGCCCACTTGTCGACGTACTGGTCTTCGGTCTCAGGATGACCCAGCTCGCGCTCCAGCGCGGAGTAGTTCACATCCGGACTGTACGCCTTGAGTTCGCGGGCAATCTTGGTGTGCTTTGCCTTCTGACGGCCACGGCCCATGCGCGAGACCCCCTTACTGTAAGCAGTGGGCGAAACGGGGCCCGCTGTCTATTTCCGGCACCGGCTCGCGGCCGGTAAGAGTAGCATCCAGGATAGCACGCGGGCCACCTCACCTCGCCGTGACGGGTCCCCGGCACCGCCGCACCGAGAGGAACGACGAGATGAGCGACAACGCCCCCACTCCCGAGGATCAGGAGCTGCAGGATCCCCAGCTCCAGAAGGCCGTGATCGTGGCGCTCCGGCCGGGGCAGCCGCCGCGCGTGCTCGCCGAGGCCATCCGCTACGCCGGTCTGCTCCAGGCGCCGCTGGTCGTCGTGCACGTCGACGTCACCCGGTTCGTGACGTTCGAGGATCCGGACGGGATGGTGCACTCGGCGCCCATCGATCTGAACATCGACACGGGCGCGGAGGAGTTCGCCGAGCTGCGTCGGGAGGTCGAGAAGGTGCTGGCCGGATCCGGGCTCACCTGGACCGCGCGTCAACTCGTCGGCGATCCGGCGCTCGCGATCAAGCACCTCGCCGGCGCGCTGGATGCGCAGCTGATCGTGGTCGGCACCCGCAGCCGGGGTCTCGGCGAGTCGATCCGCGAGTTCTTCACCGGATCCGTCGCAGCCCGACTCTCCCACCGCCAGTCCCGGCCGATCCTGGTGGTCCCGCTCGAGGAGCCGATCGCCGACGACAAGAAGGATCCCTGGGCCGAGTAGCCGCGACTCCCTGACCCGCTTTCGGCGCCCGCGACTCGCCGACCGCGACTCGCCGACCCGCCTCGCCGACCGCGCCGATCGTGCCCCCAGGCGACCGCGAGACCGAACTTCGTTCCCGAGACCGACGTTCTTATCCTCGGTCTCGGGACGCAGGTTCGGTCTCGCGGTCAGTGCCCGGGGTCAGTGCCCGGGGTCAGTGCGCGGGGTCAGTGCGCGGGATCGGGCCGGACCCGGGCCGAGGGGTCAATGCGTGAGCGCCGCCAGGGCCGAGGTCACGGCGCGCGCCGCGTCGTCGAGCGCCGTGTCCAGCTGCGACACGAGCGACGACGGCACGGTGCCGCCGCGTGCGACGTGCGTGCGCAGGTCGGCGCGCACCCTGGCACGGAACTCGTTGATCGAGGCGTCCGCCCGGCGCAGCTCCTCGCGGCTGGCGATCCGCTCGTCGGCGCGGGCGGAGGCCTCGCGATAGGACGAGGACGACGCGCCCTGCTGCTCCTCGCGAGCCGCGGCGGCCAGGTCGGCGCGGAGGCTCTTCATGGCCTCCTGCACGCTCTGGCGCACCTCGTTCGCGATGAGGCGCACCGAGTCGTTGAGCCCGGCCTCGATGCCCTGCAGGTCGCCCTCACGGGAGGCGAGCTCGGCGCGGCCGGCCTCGGTGATCGCGTAGATCGTGGTGCGGCCGTCGACGGTCTTGGTGACGAGGCCCTCCTCCTCGAGCTTCGCGAGGCGCGGGTAGATAGTGCCCGCGCTCGGCGTGTACGTGCCCCCGGTGCGGTCGGTCAGCGCCTGGATGATGCCGTACCCGTGCTGCGGCGACTCGGCCAGCAGCGCGAGCAGGTACAGGCGCAGATCGCCGTGGGAGAAGACGGCGGGGCTCACAGCAGGTCCTCTCCGTCGGAGGTGAACGACACCGGGGCCTCGGCGGCGTCGCGGCGCAGCACCGTGATGTCGCCCGACACCGTGTTCACCCGCACATCCGCGAAGGATCCGGACAGCTCGCCGCGCGAGCCCGTGAACGTGGACGGCCCGGAGGAGCCGCGCGGTACGCCGTCGATCATGATGCGGCCGCTCAGCGCGCGAGCCACGTAGTTCGCGGCGAGGTTCTCGTCCAGGCGCACGGTGGCGTCGCCGGAGACGCTGTTCAGCGACACCGTGTTGACGGGACCGGTCGCGTCGATGAGCATCGCGCCCGAGACGCTGTCGATCGTGGCCTTGCGCACCTCGCCGGTCAGCGCGACGCTGCCCGAGACGGTGTTCGCCATGGCGGTGCCCGCCAGTCCTCGCACCTGCACGTCGCCCGAGACGGTGTTCACGTTCAGGTCGCCGGTGTGGGTGTCCACGATGAGGTCGCCGGAGACCGTGTTCAGACGGGCGTCCTCGGTGAGGCCGGAGACGAGGGCGCCCGCGCTCACGACGCCCAGGTTGAGGGCGATGTCCCGGGGGACGGCGACGCTGATCTCGGCCTTGGGGCCTCCCGCGCCGAAGTTGCGGAACACCTCGAGGAAGTTGTCCCAGCCGATCTGCGGGTGGTCGATCTCGATCTGGGTGCCGTCGGACTCGACGCGCAGGTCCTTGACGGTGACGTTGTGCACCTCGATCCGGATGCCCGGCTCGTCGTGCGCGATGACGTCGACCTGTCCGCCGACGAGTCCGATCTTGAGCTTCGACGCGCGCTCGATGTCGATCACGCGCTCCTGCCCCGGGGCGATGAGCCACTTCTCGGTCATATCTGTTCTCCTGAGTTGGGGGATCCCGACCTCCACAGATCGAGATATATCGTGATTGAGAGCGTAACACGATATATCTCGATTCCGTCAAGAGGTCTTTCCTGGGAGATCTCCGAGATCGCCCTTCGCGCGTCCCCTCACCTCCCCTGTTTCCCTCCCCGCGCCGCGTTTCCCTCCCCGTGTGGGCGTCACTGTGGGGAGGGAAACGTGCTGCAGGGAGGGAAACGTGCCTCGGGCGCCCAGAGGAGGGAGGGGTGGGCGCGGCTCAGCTCGTCGGCGGTGTGTGCCAGATCCGGTCGATGTAGTCGCGGATCGAGCGGTCGGAGGAGAAGAAGCCGCAGCGGGCGACGTTGAGGATCGCGGCGCGGGTCCAGGCGTCCTGGTCGGCATAGGCGGCGTCGACCCGCGCCTGGGCGGCGACGTAGGCGGCGTAGTCGGCGAGCACCATGAACCGGTCGTCGTAGAGCAGGTTCGAGACGACCGGCTCGAACACCGAGCGGTCGCCGCCGGAGAACGCCCCGGATGCGATGAGGTCGATCGCACGACGCAGGCCGGCATCCGCCTGGTAGAACGCGGCCGGGTGGTAGCCGTCGTGGCCGAGCCGGTCGACCTCGGGCTCGGTCATGCCGAACAGGAAGAAGTTCTCGTCGCCGACGAGCTCGCGGATTTCGACGTTCGCGCCGTCGTCCGTGCCGATCGTGAGGGTGCCGTTGAGCGCGAACTTCATGTTGCCGGTGCCCGACGCCTCCTTGCCGGCCAGCGAGATCTGCTCGCTGAGATCCGCCGCGGGGATCACGCTCTCGGCCAGCGTGACGTTGTAGTTCGGCGGGAACAGCACCTGCAGGCGGCCGTCGAGGCGCGGATCCGCGTTGACGACGGATCCGACCGCGTTGATCAGGTGGATGATGCGCTTCGCCATCGCATAGCCGGGGGCGGCCTTCGCGCCGAACAGCACGGTGCGCGGCTGCAGTTGCTCGAGCGGGAGGCGGCCCGACACGACGCCCTCGTACTCGCTCACGACGTGCAGCACCTTGAGCAGCTGCCGCTTGTACTCGTGCAGACGCTTGACCATCACATCGACGAGATGGCCGTCGCCGACCCGCATCCCGTCGCGCGCGTGCAGCACGTCGTTCAGGCGACGCTTGTTGTCCGCCTTCACGGCGGCGAAAGACGCACGGAACGAGGCGTCGTCGGCGAACGGCTCGAGCTCGCGCAGCCGCTCCAGATCGGTGATCCAGCCGTCGCCGATCGCGTCGGTGATGAGGGCGGACAGGCCCGGGTTGGCGAGGCGCAGGAAGCGGCGCGGAGTGACGCCGTTGGTCACGTTGGTGAACTTCTGCGGGAAGAACTCGGCGAATGCGGGCAGCACCTTCTCGCGCAGCAGCTGCGAGTGCAGCTCGGCGACGCCGTTGACTCTGCTGCCGGCGACTGTGGCGAGATATGCCATGCGCACGGCGCGCACCGGGAACTCCGCGATGATCGACATGTCGCGGATCCGCATCTCGTCGTCGCCGAAGCGGTCGCGCACGGCGGCGAGGAACTCCTCGTTGATCCGGTAGACGATCTCCAGGTGCCGCGGCAGCAGCCGGCCGAGCAGCTCGACCGGCCAGACCTCGAGCGCCTCCGGCAGCAGCGTGTGGCAGGTGTAGGCGAAGCACTGCTGTGTCACCGCCCAGGCCGCGTCCCACGCCATGTTCCGTTCGTCGACGAGAACGCGCATGAGCTCGGGCACGGCGATCACCGGGTGGGTGTCGTTGAGCTGGAAGATCACCCGCTCGGGCAGACGGGAGAGGTCGAAGCCCTCCGGAAGCTGCGCGAGGAAGTCGCGGATCGACGCGGCGACGAAGAAGTACTGCTGCTGCAGGCGCAGCTCCTTGCCCTGCGGGGTGGAGTCCTCGGGGTAGAGCACCTTGGAGATGTTCTCCGCGAAGGTCTGCGCCCGCACCGCCTGCTCGTAGTCGCCGGAGTTGAAGATGCGCAGATCGAAGGCGTCGGTGGCCTTGGCGCGCCACAGACGCAGGGTGTTCACACGCTGGTTCTCGAACCCGGGCACGAGGTAGTCGTAGGGCACGGCGCTGACGTCCCAGCCGGGGATCCATCGCGAGCGGACGGTGCCGCCGTCGTCGAACGTCTCCGTGCGCCCGCCGAACGACACGGTCTGCGCGGCCTCGGGCCGGGGCTGCTCCCACGGAGCACCGAGCGTGAGCCAGGCGTCCGGCTGCTCGACCTGCTGGCCGTCCTCGAAGGTCTGCCGGAAGATGCCGTACTCGTAGCGGATCCCGTAGCCGATGCTGGGCACGCCGAGCGTGGCCAGCGAGTCGATGAAGCACGCGGCCAGGCGTCCGAGACCGCCGTTGCCGAGCCCGGGCTCGATCTCGTGCCGGCGCAGCTCGTCGAGGTCGATGCCGCACGAGGCCATCGCATCGGCCGCGACGTCGGCGAGGCCTCCGGCGAGCAGGTCGTTGTCGAGCTGATTGCCGAGCAGGTACTCCGCGGACAGATAGCAGACGGTCTTGGCCTGCAGGTCGGCCTGCCGGTGCTGGTCGGCCAGCCCGTGCACCATCAGGTAGTCGCGCACGGTGCGCGCCAGCGCGAGATAGCGATCGTTCGTGCTGGCGTCGGCCAGCGTCACACCGCCGGTGAAGTTCAGGTTGCGCAGGAACTGCGCGGTGAAACCCTCTGCGGTGGGCGGAAGGTCGAGCGCGGGGACGGGCGCGTTCGGGGACGTGGCGTCTGCGGTGGTCACGCGACGAACGTACCGCAGGGTTTCACTCCGTCCTCCCGATGTTCTTGACATTGACGCAACGTCAACTTCTACGGTGATCATATCGACAACGGAAGGAGGAGCCCATGACGTACCGGGACTGGTCGATCCAGGAGATCGCGCGGCTGACCGGCACGACGAGCCGCACGCTGCGGCACTACGACGACATCGGCCTGCTGCCGCCGACGCGGGTCGCCTCGAACGGCTACCGGCACTACGACCAGGGCGCGCTCCTGCGGCTGCAGCGCATCCTGCTCCTGCGCGAGCTGGGGCTGGGGTTGCCGGCGATCGCCGAGGCGGTCGGGGAGGTCGCGGAGGGATCCGGACCCCCTCGGTCGGCGAACATCGCGATCGAGGCGGCCGCCCTCGAGAAGCACCTCGCGCTGCTGCGCGCGGAGCAGACCAGGCTGGCGCGGCAGATCGCGTCGGTCGAGAACACCATCACCACATTGAGAGAAGGAGAGGACCTCATGCCCGAGAACATGTTCGACGGCTTCGACCACACCCAGTACCAGGACGAGGTCGAGACCCGCTGGGGCACCAAGGCCTACGCCGACGGCGACCGCTGGTGGCGCGGGCTGAGCGCGGAGGAGAAGGCGGCGTGGAAGGCGGTCGTCGCCGACCTCAACCGGAGCTGGATCGCGCTCGCCGAGGCGGGCGCGGACCCGGCCTCGCCCGAGGCGCAGGACGTGGCGCGCCGTCACGTCGAGTGGCTTACCGGCATCCCCGGCACGCCCGCCTACGGGGCTGCCGGCGCCCGCAAGGCCTACGTGATCGGACTCGGCGAGATGTACGTGGCGGACCCGCGCTTCGGTGCGAACTACGCCACCGATGCCGACCGCGCCGGGACGGAGCGGGGAGCCACGGGCACCGCCGGCGCGGAGTTCGTCCGCGACGCGCTCCGCATCTACGCCGACGGCAACCTGTAGTCGGATCCGGATCCCCTGGGTCGTTGAGCGAGGACGCCGCAGGCGACCGAGCCGAAACGCGGCGCTCACGCAAGGGCACGGCGTTTCGTCTCGCTGCTCCTTCGCCGCTGCTCGCTCAACGACCCGGGTGACCTTACCGACGCCCGGGATAGGCTGGCACCACGATGGGCATCTCGCGGCGAACCCTGCTCGTCGGCGCCGGAGCCGGTGCCGTCGCGGTCGTCCTCGCGGCCTGCACCCCCGGGCCGCAGCCCACGAGGTCGCCCACCACCGCCCCGCCCTCGCCGACGCCGACGGTGCCGCCCGGCGCCGCGCCGGAGCCCACCGCGTGGATGCGCAGCACCTGGTCGACGGACGCGTACTCGCGCGGCGCGATGAGCTATCTGCCGGCCGGGGCGACGCCTCAACTGCGCACGGATCTCGCGGAGCCGATCGGCGATCGCGTGTTCCTCTCCGGCGAGACGACGGATCCGGATCATCCCGGAACCGTCCCGGGCGCGATCGACGCGGGGCAGCGGGCCGCCGCCCTGCTCATCGCCGCCTCGACGAGCGGCGAGCGCGTCGCAGTGGTCGGCGCCGGTGCCGCCGGGGCCGCCGCCGCACGCGCTCTCACCGACGCGGGGCGCACGGTGACGGTGTTCGAGGCGCGCGAGCGCACCGGCGGGCGGATCCACTCGGTCGCGGACAAGAAGTGGCCGATCCCGGTGCAACTGGGCGCGTGGCTCTCCGCGGGCGAGGAGGCGGGGACGCTGGGCGGCGAGCTGGCCGCGCAGGGCATCCACCGGCTGACGTTCGACACCCCCACGGGCTGGTCGAAGGACGGGGCGGCGCCCGCGGTCGACGAGGCGCCGCTGCGGCACGCGATCGAGCAGGCGGCGAACGCACCGGCCGACATGCCGGTCGACGCCGCACTCAAAGCAGCCGGCGCCGACCCCGCCGATCCGGCGCTCGCCGCGGCGCTCGCGTGGCTGCAGGCCACCACGGGCGCGGATGTGGAGAAGGCGTCGAGCTGGTTCCCGCCGACGTTCGTGCCCGACTCCCTCGTGGGTGCCGACGGCGACGTCGGTGTGCTCGTGAACACTCCCCTCGACGGCATCAAGGTCACACTCGCGTCGCCGGTGACGCGCATCGCCTACGACGACTCGGGAGTGAGTCTGCGCCTGGGCACCGGCGAGTCGCTGTCCTTCGATCGTGTGATCGTGACGGCCCCGCTCGGCGTGCTGCAGCACGGGGCGATCGAGTTCGCCCCGCCGCTGCCGTTCGCGCACCGGGGTGCGATCGCGGCCCTCGCCTCGGGATACGTGGAGACGGTGTGGGTGCAGTTCGACGAGGCGTTCTGGAACGTCGACGCCGACCTGTGGCACGTCGTGGGCGGTGACGCCTCTGTCCGCACCTGGCTGAACCTCCAGCCCGTCACCGGCAGGCCCGTGCTCGTGGGTCTCGTCGGCGGCCCCGAGGCGGAGGCCTTCGCGAAGCTCGGAGACGGCGATGCGGAGGCCGTCGTCCGCGAGTCCTTGCGGGTCTTCGTCGCGGCGACGCCCACGCCCTGACCTCAAGGCGGATCCGATCCTTCGGCGTCCGCCCGCGACGGTCTCGCCAGATCCGTCCGCGCCATGGTGGGCAACCGGCTCAGCGCGACCAGACCGCTCGCGACCAGGGCGAAGATCGCCAGCGCGATCAGGCAGGTGACGATCATCTCGGGCAGGCCCGACACCTGCCGCGGATCGAGGAAGTAATACGGGTACCAGCCGACCACGCCGCCCCGCCAGATCGTGAAGACGCCCCAGGCGGCCGGGTACAGCAGCACGTAGGGCACGATCCGCCAGGAGGCCGTGCGCCGGCCGGGGCCGAAGACCCAGGCGATGACGGTCCAGGCCGGAAGCACGAAATGCAGCACCACGTCCGACCACGGCACCCAGATCGGGATGCCGTGCAGTCCCGCCTGCCAGACGATGAGGGCGAACGCGAGCCCCGCCGTGATGGTCCAGCTGAGCACGACCGCGCGGGCGGTGGTGAGCCAGGCGGGATCCTCCGGCATGCGCAGCGCGATGATCCCGGCGATCAGGGCGAGCACGGCGAACACGATGTTCGACTCGATCGTGAGGTACGCGAGGAAGTTCTGCCCGGCGATCGTCTGCGAGCCCAGACCCCAGAACAGACGGTCCACGAGGGCGACTCCGCACACGGCCGCGGTCAGCAGCCGCGACCAGCCGAAGGCCGACCTCATAGTCACGCGTGCATCGTCCTCCTCGGCCGCATCGGCAGGGCGGATCCTCCGGGCAGGTCCCCCGCCACCCGGCCGAGTCTACGTAACCGGGCTGGCAGCAGGGCCAACCGCATGCCGTTCGTCGAGTGCGCCGGGGGCGCGAGGTCTAGGCTGACGGGCGTGAACTCGCCCGTCCCCCTCCGCCTCGCGCTCGTGGTGGCCGGGGGCGTGATCGGCACCGCCGCACGGCTCGGTCTGGGGCTGGCGCTGCCGACGCCGAGCGGTCACGGGCTGTCCGCCGTGCCCTGGGCCACACTCATCGCCAACGTGGTCGGCGCCTTCCTGATCGGCGTGCTCGCCGCGCGGCTGCCCGGCTCGCATGCGGTGCGGGTGCTGCTGGGCACCGGTGTGCTCGGCGGGTTCACCACCTACAGTGCGTTCGCCGTCGGCACGGTGACGCTGTGGCACGCACAGCCCTGGCTCGCCGCGGCGTTTGCGATCGGCAGCGTCGTGCTGGGCATCGGTGCCGCGGCGCTCGGTCTCGACCTTGCACGCCCCCGCGCGGCGCACACACAGGCACACGGATGACCCCGCTCACCTTCCTGTTCGCCGCTCTCGCCGGAGGCGCGGGCGCGGGGCTGCGCTATCTCGTCGACCTCGGGGTCGCCCGCCTCGTCGGCTCGCGGTACCCCTGGGGTGTCCTGGTGATCAACCTCACCGGATCGTTCGCGCTCGGGTTGATCACCGGGGGGTTCCCCGGCGCCGCCTTCATCGTCGGCGCGGGTCTGCTCGGCGGCTACACCACGTTCAGCACCGCCATGCTCGACACCGTCGCGCTCTGGCGGGACGGATCCTCGCGCGCAGCCGCGTTCAACGCCGCCGGGATGCTGCTGCTCGGGATCCTCGCCGCGATCGCCGGGCTCGCGCTCGGCGCGGCCATCGCCGGCTGAGGCCGGGTCCGGCTCAGTCCCGCACGCGCACCGACAGGCAGGTCACGCAGCCTTCGAGCTTCTCGAACTCGGAGACGGGGGTCTCGATCACCGTGAGGCCGCGATCCCGGAAGAGCTGCGCGCTCTGCGGGGCATCGGCCGACATCAGCACCGTGTTCTCGTCGAGCACGACGACGGCCGTGCCGTGCTCCTCCGGCACCGCGAGGAACTGCGGGTAGATCGTCGGGTCGTCGACGAGCGGCGGATAGCCGATCACGGTGCCGTCGGGCAAGGCGGTGACGCCGCTCTTCAGATGCAGCACCTTGGTGACCTCGACGGGCACGACGGTCCAGCCGCGCGGGGCGAGCAACGCATCCATCTGCCGGATCCCCTCGGCGTTCGTGCGCAGGGTCTGCCCGACGTAGACCGTGCGGCCGACCTTGAGCACGTCTCCGCCGTCGAGCGTTCCGGGCGCCTCGATCGCGGCGAACTCGATGCCCGCCTTCTCGAGGGCCGCGCGGGTCGTGTCGATCTCGCCGCGCCGCGAGTCGGCGCCGGGCCGGGTGAGCAGGGCGATGTCGCCGAACATGACCACGGTGTCCTCGACGAACACCCCGTCGGCGTGCGCGTCGTCGGGCTCGATGTCGATCACGTCCCAGCCGAGGGAGCGGTACACCTCGACGTAGGCCTCCCACTGCCGCAGCGCGAGTTCCGGATCCACCGGGACCCGCTCGAGGTGCGTGAGCTCGCCTTCGGCGAGGCGGGGCGAAGGACGGCGGACGAGGAGGCGCGACATCGTCCCAGAATAGACGGGGCGGTCGGACGGGAGATCTCGATACACGAACGCATCTAGACTCATCACGTATTCGGGGTCACCCCGTGCCGCAGGCTGCGCACCGGCCGTCCGCACGCACTGATCGAGAGGATCCGACGTGTCCACACTCGCCGTCCTGAGCCTGCGCAACCGCGCCCTGATCGCGCTCATCACGATCGTCGCCGCCGTGTTCGGCGGCCTCGCGCTCACGAACCTGAAGCAGGAGCTGATCCCGTCGATCGAGTTCCCGCAGCTCGCGATCGTCGCCAGCTACCCCGGCGCCTCGCCCGAGGTCGTCGAGCACGACGTGTCGACCCCGATCGAGACGGCGATCCAGGGCGTCCCTGGCCTGGACACCTCGACCGCGACGAGCACGACGAACTCCTCCGTGATCCAGGCGTCCTTCGCCTACGGGACCAACCTCGCGACGGCCGAGCAGAAGATCAACCAGGCGATCGGTCGGATCAAGTCGCAGTTGCCCGACGGCGTGGATCCGCAGGTCATCACGGCGTCGATCGACGACTTCCCAGTGATCCAGGTCGCGGTCACCGGCTTCTCCGACGCGGAGGCGGCGCAGCAGCGCCTCACGAACACGATCATTCCGAAGATCGAGCGACTCAAGGGCGTCAACGCGGCTTCGCTCGTCGGCGGCCAGGGCAAGCGCCTCACGATCACGCCCGACACCACCGCCCTGCTGGCGGCGGGGCTCTCCTCGAGCGCGATCAAGGATGCGCTGCAGCAGAACGGCACCCTGTTCCCGGGCGGGTCGATCACGGAGAACGACAACACGCTCACCGTGCAGACGGGGGAGAAGCTCACCAGCGTCGAGCAGGTGCAGGCGATCCCGCTGATCCCGACGGCGGCGACGCCCGGCGCACCCGCGGCGGCCCCCACCACGATCGGTGCCGTGGCGAAGGTCGAGATCGACGGGGATCCGGTCACCTCGCTCTCTCGTGTCGACGGCAAGACCGCCCTCACGATCGCAGTGACCAAGCTGCCGTCGGCGAACACGGTCGACGTGTCGAAGGCCGTCACCGCGCTGATCCCGCAGCTCAAGAAGGACCTGCCGGGCGCGACGTTCACCACGGTGTTCGACCAGGCGCCGTTCATCCAGCAGTCGATCGAGTCGCTCGCTCAGGAGGGGCTGCTGGGCCTGCTCTTCGCCGTGCTCATCATCCTGGTCTTCCTGCTCTCGGTGCGCTCGACCCTGGTCACCGCGATCTCGATCCCGACCAGCGTGCTCATCACGTTCATCGGAATCCAGGCCTTCGGCTACTCGCTCAACATCCTCACGCTCGGCGCGCTCACGATCGCGATCGGCCGCGTCGTCGACGACTCGATCGTCGTGATCGAGAACATCAAGCGGCACTACGTGCAGGGCGCCGACAAGAAGACCGCGATCCTCAGCGCCGTGCGCGAGGTCGCGATGGCGGTCACCGCCTCAACCATCACCACGGTCGCCGTGTTCCTGCCGATCGCCTTCGTCGGCGACATGACCGGGGAGCTGTTCCGACCGTTCGCCCTCACGGTGACCATCGCGATGACGGCGTCGCTGCTCGTCGCCCTCACGATCGTGCCGGTGCTCGCGTACTGGTTCCTGCGCCCGGGCAAGCCGCTGCTCGGCCCGGACGGCCACGCGATCGACCCCGAGCACGAGGACGCCCCGCCGAACTGGCTGCAGCGCCGCTATCTGCCGATCCTGCGCTGGACGCTCAAGCACTCGTGGACCACGCTGGTGCTCGCGGTCGTCGTGCTCATCGGCACGATGGCGGCCGCCCCGCTGATGAAGATCAACTTCCTCGGATCCAGCGGCCAGAACACCTTCACGATGACCCAGTCTCTGGGCCAGGCGCCGAGCCTCGCCGCCGAGGACACCGCGGCGCAGAAGGTCGAGGAGGCGATCAAGGACATCCACGGCATCAAGACCGTGCAGGTCTCGATCGGATCCAGCGGATCCGCCCTGCGGGACGCGTTCTCCGGTGGCGGCGCCGGCATCACCTACTCGATCACGACGGATCCGTCCGCGAATCAGGAGACCGTGCAGGCCGATGTCCGCGCCGCCGTGAAGAAGCTCGACGGTGTCGGCGACATCACGATCGCGGCCTCGGAGGGCTTCGGATCCAGCGACATCCAGGTGAAGATCACCGCGCCGGACGAGAAGACCCTCACCACGGCGACCGATGCGCTGGTGACCGAGCTCAAGGGCTCGGCCGGTGTGAACCAGGTCACCAGCAACCTCTCCGCCTCCCTCCCGTACATCTCCGTGCAGGTCGACCGCGCTGCCGCGGCGAAGGCGGGGCTCAGCGAGGTCGCGGTCGGCGGGATCGTCTCGCAGGCGATGCGCCCGCAGCAGATCGGATCCGTGGAGATCGACGGATCCTCGCTCACCGTCTACCTGCAGAGTGCGAACCCGCCGACCACGGTCGACGAACTGAAGGCGCTCACCGTCCCGAGTCGCGCGGGCCTGATCCGGCTCGATGCGATCGCGACCGTGCAGCAGAGCGAGAGCCCGGCGTCGGTCACGACCCAGCGCGGACAGCGCACCGCGACCGTCTCGGTCACCCCGAAGGGGAACGACCTGGCGAGCGCCTCGGCCTCGGTGTCGAAGGCGATCACGAACGCCAAGCTCCCCTCGGGGGCCGACGCCTCGCTCGGCGGCGTGGTCACGCAGCAGCAGGACGCGTTCGGCCAGCTCGGACTGGCGATGCTCGCGGCGATCCTCATCGTCTACATCGTGATGGTGGCGACCTTCAAGTCGCTGCGCCAGCCGATCCTCCTGCTGAGCTCGGTGCCGTTCGCGGCGACCGGCGCGATCCTGCTGCAGATCGCGACCGGCGTGCCGCTCGGCGTCGCCTCCCTCATCGGTGTGCTCATGCTCATCGGCATCGTGGTCACGAACGCGATCGTGCTCGTCGATCTCGTGAACCAGTACCGCGAGAAGGGGATGAACGCGCACGACGCCACGATCGCGGGCGGATCCCGGCGTCTGCGCCCGATCCTGATGACCGCGCTCGCCACGATCTTCGCGCTCACCCCGATGGCCCTCGGCATCACCGGGCACGGCGGATTCATCTCGCAGCCGCTCGCTATCGTCGTGATCGGCGGTCTCGTGTCCTCGACCGTGCTGACGCTGCTCGTGCTGCCGACGCTCTACAACCTCGTCGAGGGGGCGAAGGAGCGCCGGGCGGCGAGGCGCGCGGCGAAGGCCGGCGGATCACCGGACGGCACGGACACCTCGGATCCGGGCACCCCGACGGCACCGGAAGCGCCCTCGGGCAACGGGTCTCCGGCCGCGGCGGAGCAGGGGAGCGAGCCGTCCGCGGTCGCGGACGAAGCAGCAGGAGAAGCGGTCGCCGCGGCGTCCCCCGTGGCGGCGCCTGCGGCAGATCCGTCGGAACCGCCGACCTCGACCTCGCAGTTGTCCGCCATCGCGGCGGCCTACGTGGAAGGCGCGGAATCCCCCGCGCATCACCCCACCCGGCGCGAGCTGCGCGAGCACGGCCTGTCCGACGTCTGAGCCCGCGACGCGGGGCAGGACCTCAGCCGAGCTCGTGCTCGTGGATCGCCGTCGTCAGGCTCGTGCCGTTGAGGTCGAGGTAGAGCGTGCGCTCGGTGACGGTCATGGTGACGCTGTTGCGGCGCTCCAGCAGGGGCACCGCTGACTCGATGAAGCCCGGATCGAAGCTGTAGACGCGGATGTGCTCGGCTCGGTGGATCCGCTTGCCCTCCCACGGCGCCATGACCTTGGCCGGATCCCGATGCGTGTACACGACGGTGCGCTCGGCCAGCCGGGATCCGTAATGCAGGCGCTCGGCATCGGGGGCGCCGACCTCGATCCAGCCGGTGGTGCGCCCGGTGAGGTCGCGCACGACCACGGCGGGCTCCTCCGTGCTGGAGAGCCCCTCGCTGAAGGCGATGCCCTCGGCGAACTCCAGCCCGTAGGCGAGCAGCCGGGTCAGCATGTAGGCGTCGGTCTCCGACGGGTGCCGCGCAACGCGCAGCGAGTAGTCCTCGTAGACGCCGCGGTCGGTGTCCGCCAGTTGCACGTCGAACGTGTGGATCGTCGCCCCAATAGCCATAGGCGTCCCACCTTACGCGGCCGGGCTCAGGGGGCTCCCTCGACGGCGCGTCCGAGGGCTGCGGCCACGGCGTAGAAGATCGAGTCCGCGGGGGTGATCCCGGCGGCCCCCACGGGATGATCGCCGTTGACCTCGACGACCACCGTCGTGTCCGTGCGGGTGTCGTAGTACAGCGCCGTGTTGTATCCGGGCACCTGTCCGTTGTGACCGAGCCAGCCCTGCACGCAGTTCAGCCCGATGCCGTATCCCGCCGGGGTGGGGAAGGAGGAAAGACGCGCGATCTGCGCATCCCGGGGGAGCAGGTCCTGTCCGGTGCCGAGGGCGCGGCCGTACACGAGCAGGTCGTCGACGGTGCTGACGATCTCGCCGGAGGCGCCCGCCTGGGACACGTTCCATGCGGTGGAGTCCCGTGTCGGCGCGTTTCCGCTGATGGTGTCGTCGACGATTCCGAGGCTGGTGTATCCGTGCGCGTGCGGCTCGGGCAGGACGGCGGAGGCCAGCGGGTACGAGGTGTGGGTCAGCCGGAGCGGATCGAAGATCCTCCGCTGAAGCTCCTCGGCGAGAGGGTGCCCGGTGATCTTCTCGATGACCTCACCGAGCAGCACGGTGTTGGTGTTGGAGTAGTGGAACTCGGCGCCGGGTGCCGAGGTGCGCGGCATCGCGAACGCCGTCGCCAGCCGCTGATCGACCGTCCAGATGATGCTGTAGTCGGTCAGGTACAGCTTCATGAACTCGAGATCGTCGGTGTAGTTGGCGATGCCGCTGGTCATGTTCGCCAGTTCGAGGATCGTGATCTCGGATCCGTGCGGCACATTCGGCACGTAGTCGCTGATCGGATCGCTCAAAGACAGCTTCTTCTGCGAGACCAGCTGCATGATCACCGTGGTCGTGAACGTCTTCGTCACCGATCCGATGCGGTGGTAGACGTCGGGGGTCAGGGGTTCCTTCGTCGTCAGGTCCGAGACGCCGTAGGCGCTGACCCAGGTGCCCTGCGGGGAGCGCACCGCGACGACCGCGCCGGGCGCAGCCGTCGCCACGAACGCCGCAGCGGCCGCAGTGTCGAGCGACGTGGACTGCGCCGAAGGCAGCTTCCCGGTGGCTGCGGCGACTTGCGTACGGTCGATCACCGATCCGGGATCCGGGACGCACGCCGAGGGATCGACCGCAGGTGAAGACGGCGGACGGGTGGAGGGCGGTGGCGTCGTCCCGTTCGCGGTGCACCCGGTCACGGTGAGCAGGGCGCCCACCAGCACCGCCAGGAGAGCTGCGCGCCCGTGATGGTGGAGTCGTGGTGCCCTGGCGTGCAGGTGCTGCGCGTCGATCATGGGAGAGACCGCCCCTCATCGCTGAGAGCGGTGCCCCAGCGCTGCCCTCTGAGCACACTGTAGGGGGTGCGCGCGGGCTGCGTCGATGGCGGAGTGCCATGGTTCCCGGCGGATCGATCCACCGTGTCGTGCTCGGACCGGACGGGCCTCGCACGACTTCGGTGGCGCGGGGCGGGTCGTCCCGGCCCGTATCAGCGGTGGTCGCCGCGGCCGCTCAGCTGGGCCAGCAGATGATCCAGGATCGGATCCAGCACCGCGAGGCCGTCGCGCACGCCGCCGCGCGAGCCGGGGAGGTTCATCACGACGGTGCGCCCCGCGACTCCGGCGACTCCGCGGGTGAGTAGGGCCATCGGGGTCGCGGCGAGGCCACGGCGACGCAGCTCCTCCATGAGGCCGGGGATCTCCCGGTCGAGCAGCGCGGCGGTCGCCTCGGGGGTGCGGTCATCCGGCGAGAGCCCGGTGCCTCCTGTCGTGAGCAGCAGATCCGGAGCACCGTCGAGTGCGGCCGCGAGCGCCTCCGCCACGGAGGCGTCGGCGGTGACGACCGGATCGCCGACCGCGAATCCGCGCTCGGCCAGCCACGCGCGGATGACGGGCCCGGTCTCATCGGTGTACACGCCCGCCGAGGCTCGGGTCGACACCACGAGCACGGTCGCGGACCTGGTGGACGACGGCTCCGTTGTCACTCCGCGGTCCAGTCGCCGCTCTTGCCGCCGGACTTCGCGAGCACGCGGATGTCGCCGATCACGGCGTGCTTGTCGACGGCCTTGATCATGTCGTAGAGGGTGAGCGCCGCCACACTGGCGGCCGTGAGCGCCTCCATCTCGACCCCGGTGACGCCCTTCGTGACCGCCGTGGCGAGGATGCGCACCCGATCGCCCTCGGGCACGAGGTCGATCTCTACACGGCTCAGCGGCAGCGGGTGGCAGAGCGGGATGAGCGTCGAGGTCTGCTTCGCCCCCATGATCCCTGCGATGCGGGCAGTGCCGAGCGCCTCGCCCTTGGGCAGCGTGCCGTCCGCGATCTTCGCCACGACGTCGGCCGTCGTCTGCAGCACGGCCTGTGCTCGCGCTTCACGGCGCGTGACGGCCTTGTCGGTCACGTCCACCATGTGCGCGGATCCATCGGCCCGCAGGTGGGTCAGATCGCTCATGCTCGTCTCCTCCGGCTCTTGTCTTCCTGCCACGGCCCCAGATCACCGAGCTTGTCACGTTTCGCCGACGGATCCGCCGGAAATCTCGGCCAGACGGGACATCGTCGGCGATTCGGGACCCGATCCGCGGGATGCAGACGGGCATGGGCGTCCCGGGGTGCGTCGGCGGAACGGATTCGCCGAACTCAGCCACCGGCGAACGGCGGCAGGATGTCGACGGTCTCGCCGAGGGGGCGGGAGTCGTCGCGGCTGACGGTGCCGTCGACCAGGAACGAACCGGACTTCAGCACTTTCGCCATCGGAGCGCCATAGCGTCCGAGCAGCTCCGCGCGCAGGGCGCCCACCGTCGACAGGGCGCCGCCGGCATCGACGGTCAGCCGCTCCTGATCGCGTCCTGCTGCCTCGGCGGCCGCGGCGAAGTACCGCACGGTGATGGTGGCCATGTCCTCAATCTTACCCGTATCGCGGAAAACGGCATCCGCATCATGGAAAGCGGGCGGTCCAGCGAGGGGTTCCCCGCGTACACTCGATCCTATGATCGCGCTCGTCGAGCCGGGGCCGGAACTGCCGCCCGAACACATCGCCCGGTACAGCCGCCAGCTCATGCTGCCCGGCTTCGGCGAGACGGCGCAGCGACGTCTGCGCGCGGCCCGCGTGCTCGTGATCGGTGCCGGCGGCCTCGGCAGCGCCCTCGTCCCCGCGCTCGCCGGAAGCGGCGTCGGCACGATCGGCGTGATCGACGACGACGTCGTGGAGCTGTCCAACCTTCATCGCCAGCTCAGCCATGGTGTGGACGACATCGGGCGGTCCAAGGTCGGCTCACTCGCCGACACCGTGCGCGACATCGATCCAGGGATCCTGGTGCGCCCGTACCGGGAACGTGCGACCGCCGAGACGCTGCCGGGGATACTCTCCGAGTACGACCTCCTCGTCGACGGCAGTGACAACTTCCCGACCCGGTACCTCGCGGACGACGCCGCGCGCCTCGCGGGGAAGCCCCTGGTCTGGGGATCCATTCTGCGCTTCCAGGGCCAGGTGGGTGTGGCCGTGCCCGAGGTCGGCTTCCGCGATCTGTTCCCCGCGCCGCCGGCCGCGGGCGAGGTGCTCTCGTGCGAGCTCGGCGGGGTGCTCGCGAGCCTGTGCACGGCGATCGGATCGTTCATGGCGACCGAGGTCGTGAAGCTCATCACGGGCATCGGCGAGCCCCTGGTCGGCCGCGTGCTGTTCTACGACGCGCTCACCGCGCGCACCCGTGAGATCGAGTTCGATCGGGCCGAGGACGCCCCGGCCGTCACCGATCTCGTCGATTACGAGCTGTTCTGCGGCACCGGCCCCGACAAGGACGCCGAGGACACAGCGGCGCTGTCGGCTGCCGAGGTGCTGCGGCTGCAGCGCGAGGACGGCGTGCGGCTGCTCGACGTGCGCGAGCCGCACGAGACTCTGCTGCGGGGGATCCCCGGGGCCGGCACGCTGCCGCTCGGTGCACTCGAGGGCGGCGCCGCGATCCCCGCGTTCCCCGAGTCGAGCGCGGGGCCGCTGGTCGTGTTCTGCGAGAAGGATCCGCGCTCGCGGCGTGCGGTGCAGATGCTGCGCGAGCGCGGCATCGAGGCGCGCTACCTCGTGGGCGGGATCGGAGCATTCGCCGCCGTGGGCGGAACGACGGAAGGGGCGGGCGCATGAGCGAACGCGCGATCATCAGCGACCAGCCGCTGGACGAGGCGGTCATCCGTGCGGCGGTGGGCGACGCGGCCCACGGAGCGACGGTGATGTTCTGCGGCATCGTGCGCGATCACGACGGGGGTCAGTCCGTGCGCTCGCTGGACTACCGCGCGCACCCCGACGCGGAGCGCTTCCTCGAGGAGATCGTGGAGCGCGTGACGGCGGAGACGGGGCTGCTCGTCGCGGCCGCGCACCGGGTCGGCGACCTCCGCATCGGCGACGTCGCCCTGTTCGCCGCGGCATCGGCGGGCCACCGCAAGGAGGCGTTCGAAGCGTGCGAGCACCTGGTCGAGGAGATCAAGCGCGGGGTGCCGATCTGGAAGCGCCAGCACTACGTCGACGGCGTGTCGGAGTGGGTCGGGCTCTGAGCCGATTCCGGCGCGGTCACTCCCGCCGTCGGTGCTGGCTGGGGCGGTGCTCCCGGGGTCATCGCTCCCGGGGTCGTTGAGCGAGCCCCGAGCGGAGCGAGGAGCGCGACGAAACGGGGTGTTCTCGCGAGGGTGCGGCGTTTCGTCTCGGTCGGCTTCGCCGTCCTCGCTCAACGACCCCGGGGCTGGGGAGGCTCAGCCTCCGATGTAGCTCATCTCGATGCGGTGCCGGTCGGCGCGCAGCTCGGGAGTGAGGCTCCCGCGGATCTCGGAGTAGCGGTCGTCGCGCACTCCCCAGATCCGCGCGAGGGTCGCCGCGAGCTCGGCGTCGTCGGCGCCGCCGCGCAGCAGTGCGCGCAGGTCATGCCCCTCGGTCGCGAACAGGCACGTGAACAGGCGTCCCTCGGTGGAGAGACGGGCGCGGTTGCAGGTGCCGCAGAACGCGTTCGTGACCGATGAGATCACGCCGATCTCACCGGATCCGTCGACATAGCGCCAGCGCTTCGCGGTCTCGCCGGTGGCGGCCGGAGCGATGGGCTCGAGCGGGAAGCGCGCATCGATGGTCGCCACGATCTCAGCCGAGGGGACGACCTCGTCCAGGCTCCAGCCGTTCGTGGCGCCGACGTCCATGTACTCGATGAAACGCAGCACGTGACCGGTGCCGCGGAAGTGCTCGGCGAGGCTCAGGATCTCGCTGTCGTTGACGCCGCGCTTGACCACGGTGTTGAGCTTCACGGGCATGCCGGCGGCCTGTGCCGCGTCGATACCCTGCAGTACGCGCGCAACAGGGAACTCGACGTCATTCATCCGCCGGAACAGCTGATCATCCAGAGAATCGATGGAGACGGTGATGCGATCGACGCCCGCGTCCTTGAGAGCTTCCGCCTTGACGGCGAGGGCGGATCCGTTCGTCGTCAGCGCGATCTCGGGCTTGGTGCCGTCGAGGGTGCGCAACGCCGCGAGCCGGGCGACAAGATCCTCGATCCCGCGACGCAGCAGCGGCTCCCCGCCGGTGAGGCGCAGCTTGCGGACGCCGTTCGCGAGCGCGGCCCGGGCGATCCGCTCGATCTCCTCGAAACTGAGCAGTTCATGCCGTTCCAGGAATGCATAGTCGCGACCGAAGACCTCGCGCGGCATGCAATAGACGCAGCGGAAGTTGCACCGGTCGGTGACCGAGATCCGCAGGTCGCGCAACGGGCGATCGCGGGCGTCGAGGACACCGGACGACGGCAGCCGCCGAGCACCGCTGCGCGCCGGAGCGGCATCGGTCCCGTGCGTTCGCGACGCGGTCGTCATCGATCTGTCCCCTTTCGAGGGGCAACCGTAGCACCGGCGTGAGGGAGCAGGATCCGGATGAAGGCTTTTCGGGGTCGTTGAGCGAGGGCGCCGCAGGCGACCGAGACGAAACGCGGCGATCTCGCAGGGGACCGCGTTTCGTCTCACTCCTCGCGCAGACCCGCACTGAGCGAGCGCAGCGAGTCGAAGTGTCGGTGTTCGCTCAACGCCCCCGGGAGGGTTCGCCGGTGCTCGCTCAGCGACCCCGAGGGGCCTCGGCGCGCACCGACACATCGGCATCGTCGATGCGGAACGCGAGGCGCTGCCCGGGGTGCAGCCCGAGTGCGACGGCATGCGTGGACGGGCAGTCGACGGCGACGCCGGGGTACTCGGCCGTGCGCAGACGGATCCCGCCGGGGATGGGATCCAGTTGCGTCACCCGACCTGTCCAGTGGTTCGGATCGGTGGCGGATCCGGCATCGGCGCGCTCCTGGAGCGGCTCCGTCCGCACGGATCCCGGCGCGAACACGGCGCTGCCGGTCTCGCCGACGCCCAGCGCATCGCCGTGCCCGCGCAGCACGAGCCCGCCCACGTGCACGACGTCACCGTCGGCGCCGACCGCTTCGAGGCGGTTCACGCCGGCGAGCGCCGCCACGAATTCCGTGCGTGGGTGCCCCAGCACCTCGGCGGTGCTGCCGCCCTGCACCACAGCGCCGTCGTGCATCACCAGCGTGCGCGCGGCGAGGATCAGCGCGTCCATCGGGTCGTGCGTGACGAGCAGGATCGGGATAGCGGGGCTCTGGCCCTGCTGCGCGGCGATGAGCCGCCGCGCCTGTGCGGCGGAGGGGGCGTCGAGCGCGGCGAACGGCTCGTCCAGCAGCAGGGCGTCGGGCTCGGCGGCGAGGGCGCGCGCGATCGCGGCCCGTTGCTGCTGTCCGCCGGAGAGCTCGGCCGGGCGACGCGCGGCGAGACCACCCAGCCCGACCTCCTCCAGCCGCAGCGAAGCGCGATGACGGGCCTCGGCCCGCGGAACCCCTTGTGCGCGCGGTCCGAACGCGACGTTCTCGCGTATGGAAAGGTGCGGGAACAGCAGCGGGCGCTGGCCGAGCAGCGCGATGCGGCGCCGGGACGGCGGCACGTGAGTCCCGCGCGGCGCACCGGGACCGGCAGGGGCGTCGAGCACGCGGTCGCCGACGACGACGGAGCCCGCGGCGGGCAGGAGTCCGGCGATCGCGTTCAGCAGCGTCGACTTGCCGGATCCGTTCGGTCCGATCACGGCGAGGATCTCACCCGGCTGCGCCTCGAAGGCCGCGGACATCGCGAACGCGCCGCGACGGGTGTGCACATCGACCTTCATCGCACGCTCCCCGCTCGCCACCCGCGCACCAGCACGAGCACCGCGAGGGCGACGAGGATCAGCAGGAGCGAGAGCGCGATCGCCGTGTCCTCCTCGACCCCGGCGCCGTTGAACGCCGTGTAGATCGCGAGCGGCATGGTGCGAGTCACCCCGGCGGCGTTGCCGGCGAACAACGCGGTCGCCCCGAACTCGCCGAGCGCCCGCGCGAAGCACAGCACGGTGCCGGCGATGAGCCCGGGGGCGGCGAGCGGCAGCGTCACCCGGCGGAACACGGTGAACCGGCTGGCCCCGAGCCCTGCCGCGACCCGCTCGTGCTCGGTGCCGATCGCCCGCAGCGCGCCCTCGATCGAGATCACCAGGAACGGCAGCGCCACGAACGCCTGCGCGATGACCACGGCCGTGGTCGTGAACGGGATCCTGATGCCTGCGACGGCGAGGGCTCCGCCGAGCAGGCCGTTGCGCCCGAGCAGGGCGAGCAGCGCGATGCCTCCGACGAGCGGGGGCAGGACGAGCGGCAGCGTGGTCAGCGTGCGCAGCACCGAGGCCAGCCATCCGGGGCTGCGCGCCATGGCGATCGCGAGAGGCACCCCGAGGATCGCGCAGATCACGGTCGCGATCGCGGCAGTGGTCAGCGAGAGCCCGAGCGCCTGCAGCGCGGCCGGCGAGGTGATCGCCGCCGGGACCGTCGCCCAATCCAGCCGCACCAGCAGTGCGATGAACGGCAGCACCAGCAGCAGCCCCGCGACGATCGCGGGGATCAGCAGCCAGGCGGGAAGGCTCTCGCCGCGCCGGCGCTGGGCGGACGGGAGAACCGCCGATGCGGTGTGCGGGGTCGGGGAGTCGCCGCGCGCGGCCGTCGTCGACGACGACACGACCGCGCGCGGGTCCCTCCGGCCCCCCGTTCTCATGCGCCGCCGAACCCGAGATCCTTGAGGATCTTCTGCCCCTTGTCGGACTGCACGAACTTCTGGAACGCGGTCGCGGCCTCGGCGTTCTTCGAGGCCTTCAGCACCGTGATCGGGTACTTGTTGATCGCCTTGTCGGCGCCGGCGATCGCGATGCCGGTCACCGCGGAGCCTGCGGCCTTGACGTCGGTGGTGTAGACCAGGCCCGCATCGGCCTCGCCGGCCTTGACCTTGGCGAGAACCGCGGTCACGTTCTGCTCCTCGCTGACCGGGGTCGCCGTCACTCCCGCGGCGTCGAGGAGCGTCTTCGCGGCGTTCCCGCAGGGCACCGCGGGCGCGCACAGCACGAGCTTGAGCGCCGGGTCGGCGAGCGAGGTCAGATCCTTCACCTTCAGCGGGTTGCCGGGTGCGACAGCGATCTGCAGCACGTTCGTGGTGAAGATCGGGGCGTCACCTGCGAGCCCCGCCTGGGTGACCTTGTCCATGTTCTTCTGATCGGCCGAGGCGAACACGTCGACCGGGGCGCCCTCGATGATCTGCGTCGCGAGCGTCGAGGACCCGTCGTAGGTGATCGGGTTGACGTGCACCTTCGGGTTCTCCGCCTCGAACTCGGTGGTGATCTGGTCGAAGGCCTTGCTCAGCGAGGCGGCGGCGAACACGGTCAGCTCGCCGCTCACCGTCGAGGCCGCGGCGGTCGGGGTGGGCGTCGGCGTCGCGGCGGGCGACGAGCCCGAGCACGCGGTCAGGGCGAGCGCCGCGGCGAGGGCCGTGGCGGCGAGCGCGGAAAGGCGGAACGGCAGGGGGGAGCGGGTCATCGTGACTCGGTCCTTTCGGTTTCGATGATCATCATGGTGGCTTTGGTGACGGCGACGGCTTTGCTTCCGACCTCGAGGCCGAGCTCGGTCGCAGCCTCGGCGCTCATGAGCGACACGATGCGGTGCGGTCCGCTCTGCAGCTCGATCTGCGCCATGAGGCCCTCCACGCGCACGGCGGTGACGAGACCGACGAAGCGGTTGCGCGCGCTGCGCAGCACGTTGCCGCCCGGATCGGGTTGGCCGGCAAGCGCCTGGGCTCGTTCGGCGAGCTCCGCGCCGGGCACGATCTGGTGTCCGGAATCGTCCTTGGAGACGGTGAGGATCCCCTCGGCCGCCCAGCGGCGGATGGTGTCGTCGCTGACGTCGAGAAGGCGTGCTGCCTCACTGATCCGAAAATGCGTCATGGAAGGGATGATAGCGCCGCGAATGCGGAGTTGTGACCATCTTTACCGCAATGTGGAATGTGAGTTCCAAAAAATCATGGACGCGGACAGGGATCGCTGTTATCGTCATTCCAGCCCGAGGCCGCAACAGCCGTCTCGGGTGGGATGACAACCTAGCGGTTCGACGTACTTATCTCGAGGAAGGGCCCGACGAAGGGCTCGACCGGAAGCCGTATCACTGCGACGACAGCAAGGAAGCTCTCCATGAACAGCACCAGTGCGCCTTCGTCCGCTGCTGCGACGACGCCCGCCGAGTATCTCGCTCAGGCCGTCGCCCTCGCCACGGACAACGTCCGAAACGCCGGAGGTCCGTTCGGCGCCATCATCGTCTCGGCCGACGGCCGGGTCTTCGAGGGCGTCAACAGGGTCACCGCGAACCTCGATCCCTCGGCGCACGCCGAAGTGACCGCGATCCGCAACGCGTGCCAGCAGCTCGGCACGTTCGACCTCTCCGGCGCCACCCTCTACACGAGCTGCGAGCCGTGCCCGATGTGCCTCGCCACGTCGCTCTGGGCGCGCGTCGACCGCGTGTACTTCGCGGCGAACCGCGACGACGCCGCCGACGCCGGCTTCGACGACGCGGTGTTCTACCGCTATTTCGAGGGCGGGCCCGAGGACAAGGCCCTCATGCCCGTCTCCGACATCGCCCTGCCGGCTGAGGAGCGCGTCGCGCCCTTCACCGAGTGGAGCCACACCACCACCCGCATCGAGTACTGACGACCCGAAGGAATCAGGAGCAGACAATGACGTCATCCACTCCCAGCCCCGAGACCGAGGGCATGCCCACCGTCTCCGGCGGTGACGTGTTCTCCCGCACGGCGCAGGACCTGCCGCCGCTGAAGACCGGCACCAGCACCACCGTCGACGCCGAGCCGAAGAACGCCTTCGACAGGTTCTTCGAGATCTCGCGTCGCGGTTCGACCGTCGGCCGCGAGATCCGAGGCGGCATCGTGACCTTCGTCACGATGGCCTACATCGTGATCCTCAACCCGCTGATCCTCGGCGGCACCAAGGACGTCGTCGGCCACGCGCTGCAGGCCGCGCAGATCGGCGCCGCGACCGGCCTCACCGCCGGCGTGATGACGATCCTGTTCGGCGTGATCGCCCGCCTCCCGTTCGCGCTCGCCGCGGGACTGGGCATCAACTCCTTCCTCGCCGTCTCGGTCGTCGGTCAGGTGACCTGGCAGGAGGCCATGGGCCTGGTCGTGATCAACGGCGTGCTGATCGTGCTGTTCGGAGCCACCGGCATCCGGACCGCGATCTTCAAGGCCGTGCCCCAGGCGCTCAAGGCCGCGATCACGGTCGGCATCGGCCTCTTCATCGCCTTCATCGGCTTCGTCGACTCGGGCTTCGTGAACCGCACACCGGCGGGGCCCCCGGTCCAGCTCGGGAACGGCGGATCGCTCACCTCGGTCCCCACTCTGATCTTCCTGCTGGGCGTCGTGATCATCGCGATCCTCGTGGCGCGCAAGGTGCCCGGCGGCATCCTGATCGGCATCGTGGCGACGACCGTGGTCGCGCTCATCGCGCAGGCCGTGCTGAACCTCGGACCGTCCTTCAAGGACCCCAACGGCTGGCACATGACGATCCCGCAGCTGCCCAGCACCTGGATCACGGTGCCCGACTTCGGGCTGGTGGGTCAGTTCGACCTGTTCGGAGCCTTCGGCCGGATCGGTGCGCTGTCGGCCACGATGCTCGTCTTCACCCTCGTGTTCTCGAACTTCTTCGACGCCATGGGCACCATGACCGGTCTCGCGAAGAACGCGGGCCTGGCCTACAAGGACGGCACCTTCCCGCGGCTGCGTTCCGCGTTCGTCGTCGAGGGCTTCGGCGCCGTCGCGGGAGGCGTGACCTCCACCTCGTCGAACACGGTCTACGTCGACAGTGCCTCCGGAATCGGCGAGGGCGCCCGCACGGGGCTCGCCTCGCTCGTGGTCGGCGCGCTGTTCCTGCTCTCGATGTTCGTCACCCCGCTCACGCTGGTCGTGCCGATCGAGGTCGGATCCGCGGCGCTGGTCGTCGTCGGCGCGATGATGATGGCTCAGATCCGCGAGATCAAGTTCGACAAGTTCGCGGTGGCGCTGCCGGCCTTCCTCACCATCGTGACGATGCCGCTGACCTACTCGATCGCCAACGGCATCGGCGTCGGCTTCATCTCCTGGGCCCTCGTGAACGCCGCCTCGGGCCGGGCGCGCAAGGTGCACTGGCTGATGTGGGTGGTCGCCGCGGGCTTCGCGCTCTACTTCGTGCGCGGCCCCGTGGAGCAGCTGCTCGGGCACTGAGCCCGGACGATCCGAAGCCCCCGATCCGCACTGCGGTCGGGGGCTTCGGCGTGCTTGCGCCCCGGAAGGGGCGGAAGGGGCGGGAGCCCGGGAGCGGGGATCAGCGCGGGACGCGCAGCTCGGGCCAGGACGCGAGGTCGGCGGGCTCGTCGATGTCGTCGCCGCGGCCGAGATCACCGCATTCGACATCGTCGACGAGGTGCCGGTTGCGCGCGATCCAGGTGCGCGCCGCAGCATCGCCCTCGGCGAGGGCCGCGGCCGCGCACAGGTCGCCGGTGTCGAACACCACCGGGTTCCCCGGCGCGCCGTGCCACACCGCGCGGGTGACCCGCCCCGGCACGTGCGCCGCGAACAGGCGGCGGATCACGTGCGCGTCGACGCCGGGCTGATCCACGAGCAGCACGATCACGGCGTGCGGCGGAGCATCGGTCACGACCAGCGGCAGCACGGCGGCGCGCAGCGAGGCGGACATGCCCAGCTGCGCGTCGTGCACCTGGACCACGTGCGCCGCGGGGCAGCGGTCGCGCAGCCAGCTCCGTGCTGCGCGACCACCCGGACCGACCGCGACCGCGACGCTGCAGCCGGCGTCGGCCGCGGCGCGCGCGACGCGGGTGACCAGCACCTCGCGGTTCCACGGCAGCAGGGCCTTGGGGCCGCGTCCGAGGCGAGTGCCGCTGCCCGCGGCGAGCACGATCGCGTGGCGTGAGCGGGTGGTCATGACCGGGCCTGCTCCGCGTCGCGCCCCGCGCCGGACGCGTCGGAAGCCAGGATCGCCGCGTGGATCCGGTCCCGCGTGAACGGCGTCACGGTCATCCGGATGCCGGTCGCGTCGCGGATCGCCGCAGCCAGCGCGGGCGCGATCGGGTTGAACGGCGACTCGCTCATCGATTTGGCCCCGAGCGGGCCGAGCACGTCCGAGGTCTGTGCGAAGTGCACCTCCGAGCGCGGGACGTCCGCGAACGTCGGCACGTGGTACTGGCGCAGGATGTCCGACACGACGGTGCCACCGTCGTCCACGCGCACGATCTCATGCAGCGCGGCGCCGATGCCCTGTGCGATGCCGCCTTCGACCTGGCCCCGGCACTGCTCCGGGTTCACGACCACACCGGCATCGGCGGCGTGGATCGATCGCAGGATCCGCAGCTCTCCGGTCGCCTCGTCGATCGCGACGCGGAACCCCTGCACGTTGAACGCGACCGAGCGCGGCGTGCCGCCCCAGTACCCCTTCTCCTCGAGCGCCCCGCCGTGAAGCTCCGCGTCGGCGGCGATGTCGGCGAGGGCGACCGACTGCTCGCCGCGGATCACGCGTCCTCCGGTCAGCACGCACTCGTCGACGGGGGCGTCGAGCAGCGACGCTGCCCGGGCGAGGATGCGCCCGGCGAGCGCGGTGGCGGCGGCGTGCGTGGCCCGGCCCGCGACGACGGTCCCGGTGGATCCGAAGGCGCCGGTGTCGTGCGGCACCAGATCCGAGTCGGACTGGCGCAGCCGCACGGCGCGCGTCGTCGTCTGCAGCACGGTCGCGGCGATCTGCTGGTGCACCGTGGAGGTGCCGTTGCCGAACTCCGCCGTGCCGACGTCCAGCCCGAACGCCCCGTCGGCCTCGAGCCGGATCACGGTGTGCGAATGGTGCCCGCGCGGGGGGACCGTGGCGATCATCGCGACGGCGGATCCCTCCCCGAGACGCCATCCCGGCGCGAGTCCGGCGCGGTCCGTCTCCCGATCCCGCGCGAGGCCGTCGCGCACGATCTGCACGCATTCGTCCAGACCGTAGCTGCCGATGATGAGGTCGGGCTCCTCGTGCGCGGCGATCATCGCGTCGTCCTGACCGATGAGGTTCGCGGTCCGGAATGCGAGCGGATCCATCCCCAGCCGGCGCGCGATCTCGTCGACGGTCGATTCGATCGCGAAGATCATCTGGCTCAGGCCGTAGCCGCGGAACGCGCCGGAGGGCACGGTGTTCGTGTAGACGACGTCGGCGTCGATCTTCTTCGCGTCTGCGCGATAGACCGCGATGGACTCGCCCACGCCGTGGAACATCACGCCGGGGCCGTGGTTGCCGTAGGCGCCCGTGTTGGAGCGCACGTCCACGCCGATGCCGGTGATCCGGCCGTCCTTCGTCGCGCCCATGCGCACCCGGATGCGGAACGGGTGCCGCACGCTGGTCGCCGTCAGCACCTCCTTGCGGGAGAACTCGACGCGCACCGGTCGCCCGGTCGCCATGGTCGCCAGCAGCGCCAGATCCTCGGTGAACACCTCCTGCTTGCCGCCGAAGCCGCCGCCGACGCGGGCGGAGTAGACGCGCAGCTGCTCCCGATCGATGCCGAAGATGCGGGCGAGCGTGCGCCGGGCGAGGAACGGCACCTGAGTGCTGCTGCGCACGACGAAACGGCCGTCCGGATCCTGCCAGGCGATGGATCCGTGCGTCTCGAGGGCCGTGTGCGAGACGCGGTGGGTGTGGAAGGTGCGGTCCTCGACGACGTGGCTCGCGGCGAGCTCGGCCGTGAGGTCGCCGACCTCGGTGTGCAGCTCCATGACGATGTTGTCATCGGGGCGAGCGACCCCCTCGGGACTCGATGCCTCGCGGCCCGCGGCCCGATCGCGCTGACCGCCCGGCGAGGCCGGTCCGTGCAGGGCGAGCGTGCCGGGGCGATCGGCGCGTTCCGGATCCGTGTTCGCGGGCAGGACTTCGTACTCGACGTCGACGAGACGGGCGGCGCGCTCTGCCGCCCGCTGCGACTCCGCCACGACCAGAGCCACGCGCTGCCCGACGAAGCGGACGTACTCGTCGAACACGCGGGTGTCGTACGGATCGTCGGCTTCGATCTCGTGCTGCGCCGTGGAGAACACCGTCGAGGGAGCGTCGTCGCGGCCGAGGACGCGCACGACGCCTTCCGCGGCGAGGGCGCGCGTCGCATCGACGCGGACCACGCGCGCATGCGGGTGCGGGCTGCGCACGACGGCGGCGTAGAGCAGCGGGCCGGGGAGCTCGGCCGGGTCGATGTCCATCGTGTAGCGGACGGTCCCGGTCACCACCCCGGTCGCAGCAGGGGCTCCGGTGGCACGGCCGACGCCGCCGGCGCGGTCATCGATGTTCACGGTGCCGTGCACGGCATCCTCGATCGCGCGGTATCCGGTGCAGCGGCAGATGTTGCCCTTGAGGGTGCGGCCGAGGTCCTCCTCGGCGCCGGCGGGCATCGAGGCGACCGTGCACACCATGCCCGCGGTGCAGAACCCGCACTGGAAGCCGGCGGCGCGGCGGAACCGCTCCTGCACGGGGTGCGGATCCTCGGGGGTGCCGAGGCCCTGGACCGTCACGATGTCGCGGCCGGCGGCGCGGTGCGCGGGGTACACGCAGCTGTGCACCGCCTCGCCGTCGACGATCACCGTGCAGGCGCCGCAGTCGCCGCCGTCGCAGCCCTTCTTCACGCCGTACGAGCCCTGATCGCGCAGCCAGGTGCGCAGGCACTGCCCGGGCTCGGGATCGACGGCGACCGCGCGACCGTCGAGCGTCGCGGTCGCGGTGCGGGAAGCGCCGGTTCCGCAGATCGCCCCTCGTGGGTCTCCGTGTCCTGCCTGAGACTCCCCGCTCTGTGCGGAGTCTCGTGCCGGATCCGGAGTCTCGCGCTGCGGGGGCCGGACGGTCCCGATGTTCCCGGCGGTCATCGTGCACTCCTCTCGATGCGCAGGTCGCCCGTGACCCGCCCGATCGCGTCGTCGACGCCGGTCGCGAGGCCCGGCAGCAGTTCCGCGAGGATCTCCTCGCCGAGGCGATGCGTCATCCGCCGTCGCCAGGCGGGCTCGCCGTGGATGTCGTCATACCAGCCGCGGGTGCGGTCGACCGCGGCGTCGACGGCGGCGCGCCAGGCAGGGCCGTCCGCACGTGTCGCGAACCCGTCGCCCGTCCCCGCGGATTGAGCATCGGGATCCGCCGTCAGGTCGAGCACGAGGGGGTGGAACGTCGAGGCCGTCACCGTGAGCCGCAGCGCCGAGGTCGAGGTGCGGCGTCCGATCAGCAGGGCGGCCGAGCGCCCGCGCTCGGTGAGGGAGATGCGGCGGAAGGCGGACTCCTGCGCGAGCGCGCGGACGGCCACGAGGAAGCCGCGGATCAGCTCGCCGTCGGCCAGGCGGGTGCGGGCGGGGCCGACGATGAGGTCGGCCACGGGTGTGCGCCGCTCTGATCGGTCCGGGCACAGGATCACGGCGGTCGCGTCCCAGCTGCTCAGCAGTGAGATCATCGGCCCGGCCGGCAGCGCGGTGGCCACGTTGCCGCCGACGGTCGAGACGTTCCAGATCTTCCATGACGCGACGAAGGAGTCGCAGGCCGGCGGGATCAGATCCAGCCCGGGCAGGCTCCTGCGCGGCATCCCGCCGGGGAAGGGCTCGTCGGCGAGGGCGCGCAGATCCGCGATGCGGCACGTCGCGGCGATCTCCAGCGTGCCGTGCTCCAGCGACCCCAGACGGTCGCCGGTGCCGTGCCAGGTCAGCGGCGCCCATCCGGCTCCCGTGATGTCGAGCAGCCGGGTGGGCGCGCCGCGGGTGATGTCGGTGCCGTACGAGAAGATCACGGTGCCTCCTGCGAGCCAGGAATCCCCCGGACGCCACAGCCCGGGGTCGGCGCACATCAGCACCTCGTCGACGCTCGTCACGTCCATGCCAGGGCCTCCTTCGGGGTCGCGGAGAGTCGCGGGGCGGCCGCGCAGGTGCGGCCGGCAGACGCCGCTCCGCTGCCGCGCTCGGCGGTGACGGTCGTCGCGACCGGCTCGGCTCCGCGCCGCGCATCGTCGTGCACGTCGCCGGCGGTGTCACGGAGACGGGCGGGCAGCGCACGGTTCCCGGCTTCGGCGGGGGAGCTGGCGGCCGCGGATCCGGATCCGGCTCGCGCGGCGGACTCCACGAGGATCAGCTCGGCGAGGATCGAGACCGCGACCTCGGCCGGGGTGCGCGCGCCCAGGTCCAGCCCGATCGGGGAGTGCAGCCGGCCGAGGTGGGCGGAGGTGAGCCCGCCCGCGCGCAGCTCCTGCTCGCGCTTCTCGTGCGTGACGCGGGATCCCATCGCGCCGACGTACGAGACCTCGCGGCGGAGGGCGGCATCGAGCACGGGCAGGTCGAAGCGCGGGTCGTGCGTGAGCATCACGATCGCGGTCCGCCCGTCCACGCGCCCTGCCGCGACCTCCTGCGCGAAGTGCTCGGCCGGGTGCATCAGCACGACCTCATGCGCGCCCGGGTGGCGATCCCGGGTGGCGAACACCGGCCGCGCGTCGCACACGGTGACGTGCCTGCCCAGCGCTGCGGCGGCCTGTGCGAGCGCCGCGGAGAAGTCGTTCGCGCCGTAGATGAGGAGCCGCGCCGGCGTCGCCGTGGACTCCACGAGCAGGCGCCGCACCACCGGGCACTCCGTCGCGGTGCGGTCGGTGACGTCGATGACGTGCGTGCCGCCGGCGCGCAGCGCGGCGCGGACGCGGTCGGCCGAACGCCCCGCGGCACGAGCGACCTCGGCGGGGAGCTGTTCCCCGTCGAACGCGGCGCAGACCGCGTCCGCACCGAGTGCGATGCCGAGACCCTCCGCAGTGAGGAGAGCGCCGGCCGTGGTGTCGTGCAGGGGCAGGTCGCGCACCAGATGCGCGCGAGCGCCGGGGTCGACCCTGCCGAGCGCCCGCACCGGCTGCACGAGCACGCGCACGTCGCCGCCGCACATGAGGCCGATCGAGATGCCGTCGTCGTCCGCGTAGCCGAAGGAGTGCAGCTCGGTCGCGCCGGAATCCAGGCACGTGAGTGCGGCATCGACGACGGCGCCCTCGACGCAGCCGCCGGAGACGGATCCGATCGTGCGGCCGTCGTCGCGCACGGCCATCGACGTGCCCGCCGGGCGCGGGACGGATCCGGACACCTCGACGATCGTCGCGATCGCCCAGCGGTCGGGTTCGGCGAAGCACTCGCCGTACTCGTCGACACGATCCAGCATGGGGCACCTCCTCATCCAGGTGCCGGCCATCGGCACCTGATCAGGACGGTGCGTCGGGACTGTGCCGGAGAGCCTCGTGCGTGAGGGACCTTCCTGGCGAGGAGGAACCCCGGGTCACAATCCACGGCGTCACCGCCTGGGATGCCCGGTAGATGGTTCACTGTCGTAACCCGCCTAGGCCTGAGGTGATTCTACGGGACCATCGTCCGAGTCGCAAGAAAAACATCCGTCATGCGGATTTGAGTTTCCGCTGTACGAACTTGATGGTCGATGCACGAGGTGTCCGTCCGTGTCGTCCGGGCGACGACGCGACGGCGCCTCGCGACGTCCGCGTTCCGCGGGAGCGGTCCGGCGTCGTCAGATCCGTCGGCCGCTGATGCTCATGGCGCAGCCGAAGAAGTGTCGGCGCACCTCGACGCGCAGGCCCGCTTCCGAGCGGAAGGCCTCGACGGCACGGGAGCCGTCGCCGAAGCCGGCGAGATAGCGATGCAGCATCCGGTACTCCGTCGGATTCGAGAGCAGCAGGATCCCTGCGAGCGGCACGATCCAGCGCAGGTGCGTCCGATAGAGGAACCGCAATGCTCGGCATCCGGGCTCGGTGACATCGATGAAGGCGAACGAGCCGCCCGGGCGAAGCGTCCGCACGACCTCGGAAGCGAGCCGCTCGAGCTGCGCGGCGTCGAGGGTCTTCAGGCCGTAGGCGCTGACCACGACATCGACCGTGGCGTCCTGCGTGGTCCCCGCCAGGGCGTCCTCCTCGCGCAGTCGCACGCGTCCGCCGAATCGGGCGTGACTGCGCACCTGCGCCTGTGTCATCATCTGCGCGGAGAAGTCGACCGCGGTGATCTCCGCCTGCGGGAATCGACGCTCGATCTCCGCCCAGGTCTCACCTCGCCCGCTCATCAGATCCAGCACGGTCCGGGGTGATCCGGCGGCGGGGACCAAGCCGAGCAGCTGTCGTCGCCAGAGCGCCGAGAAACCCAGGGACAGGACGATGTTCATCCGGTCGTACGAGGCGGCCATGCGGTCGAAGAGCCGGCGCACGTCCGCGGGATCGTAGAGGGGGTCTGTGGGTGCGGGAACGCGGCAGGCAACCGTGGCGCTCTCCGGGATCTCGGTCATGCGACGACGATACCGCTTGAACTGAACATGTTCAATAATGTGATGCGGCGAACCGCGGATCATCGTGACCGTCACGAGCAGTCAGCATCCTTCTGCCGCACCCTCGCACGGTGAGGGCGATTCACCCCTAAGGGTGAAGACAGCTGCCCGATGGATGAATAGCGTTGAGAGCGTTCAAGGCAGCGGACCGATGTGGATCGGCTGACCGTTGTCACGCGAGAAGCGAGGGTGGGAGATGGTCCGTCCCCCGGTCGGAGGCGCCGAGGCGTTGCGGGTCGCGCTGGTCAACGACTACGAGGTGGTCGTTCGCGGGCTCGCCGCGATGCTGCACGCGTACCAGGACGTGATCCAGATCGTCGAGCTGGATCTGAACAAGCCCGTCGTGGAAGCGGTCGACGTCGCCCTGTACGACACGTTCGCGTCGACGCAGGGCGACCGCGCCGATGTCCACGACCTCGCTGCGAATCCGCGAGTCGGACGCGTGGTGGTGTACTCGTGGAACCTCGACGACGGGTTGATCGACGCCGCGATCACCAATGGCGTCGGCGGCTATGTCTCCAAGGGGATGCCCGCGAGCCAGCTGGTGACGGCCCTGCAGCAGATCTGTGCCGGGGGGCCGCAGGTCTGGATCGATGCACAGGGGCGGGCCGCGATCACGGTGGGCGATTGGCCCGGCCGCGAGGAAGGGCTCACGGCCCGAGAGTCCGAAGTTCTGGCGCTCATCACGCAAGGGTTGTCCAACGCGAAGATCGCCGACCGCACCCACCTCTCGATCAACTCGGTCAAGACCTACATCCGATCCGCATACCGACGCATCGGCGCGACGTCTCGCACCGAAGCCGTCCTCTGGGGTGTGGAGCACGGCTTCCGCCCGGACCGGATGCGGGTGCGCGACCCGGAGATCCCCTCGACCGCGGATGGGACCGAAGCCGACGGGAGCGTCGCGTGACGCTCGCGCGCGGCACGCGGCCGATCCCGATCCCTCATCTCGCATCGGCCGAGACGCATCCTTCCCGGCGTGAGGGATAGGCGCCGCGTGGGAACCATCTACTACGGCGGATCCGCATCTCCGATTCACATCGAGGATCGCGTCCTGGCGCATCTCAAGATCGTGATCGCGACGAAGCTGCGCCGGGGGGAGAGCTTCACGGTGTCGTGGCCGCACCCGGAGGACGGACCGCCCGGACGCAGCACGATCTGGCTGAACCCGGCCGTCGAGCTGAGGTTCGTCTTCCAGACGCCGGAGTCGCCCGAGCTGAGCCGGGAGTATCTCGCGCAGCTGGCGACCACCGCGAACTCGGCGGGTGGCATCTGTCTCACGGCGGAGGACGTCGGCCTCTGCGTGTGCTCGTCGCACCCCTGGTGAACGCCGCAGGGGCCTGCCGTTGAACGGGCCGGCGCGCTCGGCGCTGCACGCGCCTCGTCACCACTCTCGCAGCACGGCCGCCTTCGGGCCTGCGACCAGCGAACGCGCGGGGACGTCGTCGGCCACGACCGCGCCCGCGGCGACCACCGCATCCTGGCCGATCGTGACGCCCGGCAGAACGGTGGCGCCTGCGCCGATCCAGACGTTGTCCTCGATGAGGATCGGCGCACCCGAGAGGTACTGCCGCCGCTCCTCGGGATCGACCGGGTGCCCCACCGTGATGAACGTCGCCTTCGGTCCGACCATCACCCCGTCGCCGAGCCGGATCCCCGCGAAGTCGAGGAACGTGCATCCCTGGTTGATGAAGACGCGCTCGCCCAGCTCGAGGCGCAGTCCGTGGTCCGTATAGAACGGGGGGTAGATCGTGAGGCGCGGGGGAAGCGGCCGCCCGAGGATCTGCTCCAGCAGGGCGGCTCTGCCGTCGTCGTCGTCGAAGGGCAGCACGTTGAGGCGGGAGGTCAGCGCCGTCACCTCGAGGACGCGCTCGCTCATCGCCCGGAAATCGGCGCCCAGCACGCGCTCGCCGGCCGCGAGCAGTTCCGGTTCGTGGATGGGCAGGAAGCGATCGCGTGTCATCCGACCAGTATGCGGACCGCGGCCGACACCCGCCCCGACCGTCAGTGGGCGACCGCCGCCTCGTCGATGAGCTGCAGGATGCGGGCCGCGACGCTCACCGCGATCACGGCGGGCTGCTTGCCGGCGACCTCGGGGATCCCGATCGGGGTCGTCACCCGTGCCACATCGTCGTCGGTCTGGCCCAGCTCGTGCAGCTTCTTGCGGAAACGCGCCCATTTCGACGCGGATCCGATCAGGCCGACGGATCCGAGTCCCGTGGTGCGCAGCGCCTGATCGACGATCGCGAGGTCCTCGACATGGTCGTGCGTCATGACCAGCACGTGTGCGCCGGGCGTGAGATCTGCGAGAGCCGCCTCGGGGACGGGCGCGTGCACCACACGCACCCGCGCGACGGCGTCGCCGAGCGGGCCGCGCATTCCGGGGATCCCGATCCGCTCCTCGGCGAGCATCTCGGCGCGCGAATCGACGAGGGTCAGCTCCAGTTCGTGCCGTGCGAGGATGCGCGCGAGCTCGAGACCGACGTGGCCGAGGCCGAACACGGCGACGGCCGGGGTGACCCGGATCGGCTCGAGCAGCATGGTGACCTCTCCTCCGCAGCACTGCACGCCGTACTCGGTCACGGCCTTGTCGCTCAGCGTGAGCGCGAGCAGCTCGGGCTCGGCGGAGCCGTCGGCGAGCATCCGCCGCGCCTGCTCGATCGCGGTCTGCTCGAGGTTGCCTCCACCGACCGTGCCGTGCACGGCGTCGGGGGAGACGACCATCTTCGCGCCGCCGTTGCGTGGCGCGTGGCCGCGGACGGTCGCCAGGGTCACGATCACGGCCGGGATCCGCCGCGACCGCAGATCCTGCAGCGCGTCCAGCCAGTCCATGGTGTTCCTCTTCTGTTCGCGCCGTCCCCCTCAGGGGGCCCAGGGTCCGTGCTGAGGGGGACGACTCGAAGGCGGTGGTGCGGTCAGTCGCCGGCGGCGGTGACGAGGGGACGTTCTGCGCGGGCGGTGGGCGCAGTGAGATCAGCGGCGCCGGCCTCCTGCGCGGCGCGGACGGCCCAGAACACGGCCTCCGGCGTCGCGGGGGAGCCCAGATCGACCGAGTGGCCGGCCGGCCCGAAGGCCGCCACGGCGTCGCGGATCGCTTCGCGTGCACTGAACGCGAGCATGAACGGCGGCTCGCCCACGGCCTTGGAGCCGTAGACGGCGCCCTCCTCGCGCGCGTTCTCGAACAGCCGCACGTGGAACTCCTCCGGCATCTCGGAGAAGCTCGGCAGCTTGTACGTCGACGCGGACTGGGTCTGCAGCCGGCCGCGGTGCGGGCCGTCGCTGGTGTCCCAGCGCAGCTCCTCCAGCGTCAGCCAGCCCACACCCTGCACGTAGGCGCCCTCGATCTGGCCGATGTCCAGCATCGGCGAGAGCGAGTCGCCCACGTCGTGCACGATGTCGACGCGGCGCACGCGATAGGCGCCGGTGAACTCGTCCACCTCGACCTCGGTGGCCGCGGCGCCGTAGGCGAAGTACTTGAACGGGGACCCCTGCATGATCTCCGGGTTCCAGTGCAGGCCTTCGGTGCGGTAGTAGCCCGCGGCGAAGAGCTGCACGCGCTGGAAGTACGCCGCCTTGACGACCTCGCCCCAGGAGACGCGGTTCACGGGCGCGCCGAGCGCGGTCACGAAGCCGCCGCCGAAGCGCACGTCGCGCTCGTCGACACCGAGCATGCGCCCCGCGACTTTCGCGAGCCGGTCGCGGAGCTGCTCGCACGCGTTCTTCACGGCGCCGCCGTTGAGGTCGGCGCCCGAGGACGCCGCAGTGGCCGAGGTGTTGGGCACCTTGTCGGTGCGGGTCGGGGCGAGGCGCACCTGGTGCAGGTCGACGCCGAGCGCGGTCGCGGCGACCTGCAGCATCTTGGTGTGCAGGCCCTGCCCCATCTCGGTGCCACCGTGGTTGATGAGGATCGAGCCGTCCTTGTAGATGTGCACGAGAGCGCCGGCCTGGTTGAACGCCGCGAAGTTGAACGAGATCCCGAACTTGATCGGCGTCATCGACAGGGCGCGCTTGACGTGCGGACTGGTCTCGTTGAAGCGGGCGATCTCTGCGCGGCGTGCGTCCACCTCGGCTTCGTCCGAGAGCTGGCCCCAGATGGTCTCGAGACGGTCCGCGTCCTTCACGAGCTGGCCGTAGGGCGTCGTCTGCCCGGGCTTGTAGAAGTTTCTGCGGCGCAGCTCGAGGGGGTCGATACCGAGGACCGGGGCGATCCGGCCGAGGATGTCCTCGATGAGGAAGACGCCCTGTGGGCCGCCGAATCCGCGGTAGGCCGTGTTCGAGGTCTTGTTGGTCTTCACGATCTGCCCGTAGGCGTGCACGTTGGGGATCCAGTAGGAGTTGTCCAGGTGGCAGAGGGCGCGGCCGAGCACCGGCTCGGACAGGTCGATCGACCAGCCGCCGTCGCAGGTCAGCGTGGTGTCGAGGGCCTGCAGCAGACCGTTCTCGTCGAAGCCGACCTTCCACGCGATGTGGAACGGGTGCCGCTTGCCGGTCATCGTGATGTCCTGCGTGCGGTTCAGGCGCAGACGCACCGGGCGCCCGGTGAGCTTGGCGCCGAGGGCGGCGATCGCCGCGAAGCCGTGCGGCTGCATCTCCTTGCCGCCGAACCCGCCGCCCATCCGCAGGCACTGCACCGTGACCTCGTTCGCCGGGATCCCGAGCACGTGGGAGACCAGATCCTGGGTCTCGGTGGGGTGCTGCGTGGAGCACTGGATGAAGTACTGCCCCTCCGAGTCGCGGATCGCGAACGACGCGTGCGTCTCGAGGTAGAAGTGCTCCTGACCGCCGAACTCGGTCACGCCTTCGAAGACGTGCGCCGAGGACGCGAGTCCTGCGGCGGCATCGCCGCGCTGCACCGTGCGCGGGGTGCCCTGGAACGATTGCGCGTCGAGTGCGTCCTGCACCGTGATGAGCGAGGGCAGCGGCTCGTACTCGACGGTGACGCGCTCGGCGCCGAGGCGCGCGGCCTCCTGCGTCTCGCCGAGCACCCAGACCAGGGCATGGCCGTAGAACATGGCCTCGCTCGGGAACAGCGGCTCGTCGTTGCGGATGCCCGCGTCGTTCAGGCCGGGGACATCCTCGGCGGTGAGCACGCGCACGACGCCGGGCACCTCATAGGCGCCCGACACGTCGATCGTGACCTTCGCGTGCGCGTTCGTGGACTGCACCGGCCAGGCGGTCAGCACGCCCACGGTCTGCTCCGCGATGTCGTCGGTGTACATCGCCGCGCCCGTGACATGCAGTGCGGCGCTCTCGTGCGCGGCCCGCAGGCCGACGACGGGGTTCTCCGGGCGGTCGGCGAGAGTGCTCATGCCGACACCTCCTTCGAGTCGATGACGGTCGCGCTGTAGAGCTTGAGCAGCGCGGTGTTGAGCATGAGCGAGCGGTACTCGCTGCTGGCGCGATGGTCGGACATCGGGGTTCCCTCACCGCGCAGGATCTCGGCGGCCGCCTTGACGGTGGCGATGTTCCAGGGCTTGTCGATCAGCGCGTCCTCGGTGGCTCGGGCGCGCAGCGGGGTGGCGGCGACCCCGCCCAGGCCGATGGTCGCGGCGGTCACGATCCCGCCGTCGATGTCGAGTGCGAACGCGACGGCGACGCTGGAGATGTCGTCGAAGCGGCGCTTGGCGATCTTGTGGAAGGCGGTCGTGGTCGCGAGCGGCAGCGGGATCCGGATCGTCTTGATGAGCTCATCGGGGCGCTTGACGGTCTGCCGGTATCCGGTGAAGTACTCCGCCAGGTCGACCTCGCGCTCGCCGTCGACCGAGGCGAGCACGACGCTCGCGCGCAGGGCGAGCAGTGCCGGCGGGGTGTCGCCGATCGGGGACCCCGTGCCGAGGTTGCCGCCCAGCGTGCCGCGGTTGCGGATGAGGCGCGAGGCGAACTGCGGGAACAGCTGCGCGAGCAGCGGGATCCGCCCGTCCAGTCGCTTCTCGATCTCGGAGAGCGGGAGTGCGGCGCCGATCTCGACGTACTCGTCGGCGAGGGTCAGGGTGCGCAGCTCCGGGAGCTGCTCGATCGCGACGACGAGCGGGGCACGGCGGCCGCGGATGTTCACCTCGACACCCCAGTCGGTGGATCCGGCGACGAGCAGCGCGTCCTTCTCGTCGTGCAGGATCCGCAGAACCTCGGGGAGCGTCGCGGGGCGGACGAAGCGCGCGCCGTCGACCTCGGCGTCGGTCGCGACCGGCTCCGGGGCGGGCCGGGCGAGCCGCTGCTGCAGCGGATCGTCCGATTCGGGCGAGCCGAGCGTGTAGGCGGCGTCGCGGATCGGTCGATAGCCGGTGCAGCGGCACAGGTTGCCGCTCAGCGCGTGCAGGTCGAAGCCGTTCGGGCCGTGCTCGGGGTCATGGACGGGACACGTGTCGTCGTCGGTGCCGTGGGCGTCGTCCGCGGGGGTGCGATCGGCCCGGTAGTACTCGCCCGCCATGCTGCAGGCGAAGCCCGGGGTGCAGTAACCGCACTGGGATCCGCCGGCCTCGGCGAGCTTCGCCTGGACGGGGTGCAGGTCGTCGGGGGATCCGAGACCCTCCGCGGTGATGAACTCCTGTCCGTCGAGCGCGTAGACGGGGACCAGGCAGGCGTTGACCGGAGTCCAGGCGGTGCCGCCGTCGGCGGTCGGCGTGGCGAGCAGCATCGCGCAGGCGCCGCACTCGCCCTCCGCGCAGCCTTCTTTGCTGCCGGACAGGCCGTTGTCGCGCAGCCAGTCCAGAGCGGTGGCGTGGGCGGGCGTTCCGGCGAGCGGACGCTGCTGCCCGTTGACGGTGACGGCGATGTCGGTCATGCGAATCTCCTCGATTCCGGCGACAGTGTGCGATGCGGCTCAGGCCGTGCCGACTCGCTGTGAGACGGAGCCTAGGCCCGGAGACTGCCCGCTGGGGAGCATTCTCCTGTTCAGGAGCGCAACGCTGTGTGGTCAGGCGTCGTCGCCTTGGCCTTACCGCCAGTAGATTCGCGCTGTTTCCGATATACGGAAACCGTGTTCCGAAAACATCGACAGCCTAAGACGACGGGCCGCCATCCGTCAAGGCATGGCGCGCCGGAGCGCGCGGGATCCGGTGGGGTCAGCTCGCGTTCGTCACGGCCGAGATGTCGGCCACGACCTCGCGCAGCACCGGGATCGCCTGCTCCGCGAAGTCCTCGCCGACGCGCGACATGGGTCCCGAGACCGAGACTGCGGTGAGCACGGGCATGTTCGGCACGGCCATCGCGAAGCAGCGCACACCGATCTCGTGCTCGCCGTCGTCGACCGCGTATCCGCGCTCGCGGCTCAGTGCGAGATCCGCGAGCAGTGCGTCGATCGTGTCGAGCGAGCGCGGCGTGGAATGCGGCATGCCCGCGCGGGTGATGATCTCTCGCACCTGGTCGTCGCCGAGCTGAGCGAGGATCGCCTTGCCGACGCTCGTGGAGTGCAGCGGCGCGCGCCCGCCGACCTCTGTGAACATGCGCATCGCGTGCGGCGACGGAGCCTGCGAGACGTACACGACGCCGTCGCCGTCGATGGTCGCCAGGTTCGCGGTCTCGCCGAGGCGCGCCACGAGCGACTTGAGCTGCGGCATCGCCATCAGGCCGAACTGGCGGTTCGCGACCTCGCCCAGGCGCACGAGCTTGGGCCCGAGGGCGTAGCGGCGATTGGCGAGCTGGCGCGCGTATCCCTCTGCGACGAGGGTGCGCAGCAGTCGGTGGATCGTCGGCAGGGGCAGCTCGGCCGCGGTGGACAGCTGGCTGATCGTGGCATCGCCGCCGGCGTCGGCGATGAGTTCGAGCAGATCGAAGACACGCGAGACCGACTTGACACCGACGGAGCTCTCAGCGGCCATGCGGATCCTCTCACTCAAGATCCGGGCGCGATTATCCGCATGCCGGAAAGTTGATTCCCGAGCAGAGTATCCCACGCCTGGCGAAGCGGGCCGACGCCGCGCGATTCGTAGGCCCGCGGAGGTCGCCGGGCGGGTTGCTCCGTCTGTTCGTGGTGCTCGGGCCGCGGGGACGTGGTCGGCAGAATTCTGTGATCTGTTCGTGATCGTTTCTTGATCTGATCTGGTTCTTTCAGGGTCGGCCACCCTCGCCCGTGACCTTCACCATCGAAGAACCCGAACCCGAACCCGAACCCGAACCCGAACCCGAACCCGAACCCGAACCCGACCCCGACCCCGACCCCGACCCCGACCCCGACCCACCGCCCGTCTCAGATGCGCCGTTCTGACCGATCACCCGACCGGGAAGCCGCCGTCGTTCCGACGGCAGGTGGCAGTCGCCGCCGGCGCGTTCAGCCGAGTGGTCAGAAGCCGCCCTCAACTGGTGCGCCTCACGAATTGGTGAGCGTCACGCCCCACTGCGCGGTCCAGGTCTCGCCCGGTGCGAGATGTCGCAGACCGCGGCCTGAGTTGAACGCTTCGGCGGGTGCGGACATCGGCTCGAGGGCGACCACGAGCTCCTGCCCGGGGTAGCTCGTGCTCGTGTAGGCCTGGAGATAGTCCAGCCCCGCGCCCTGCCAGAGCGTGACCACACGACCGTCGGGGGCGGTGAGCGTGCTGTGCACGCGCCCGTCCTCCTCGCGGCGGAGAGTGGCGAAGCCGGTGTCCAGCTGCACGTCGGCGAGGCGCCGGGGCATGCGCAGATCGGTGCCGCCGGACACCGGGGACTCGCCGACCGGCAGCAGCCGGTCGTCGGTCTCGAAGAAGGTCTCGGCGGGGATGCGCAAGAGGAGCTGCTTCGGATCCACGTCCGAGACGGTGAGGAAGGGATGCGTGCCGAGTGCGACGGGAGCCGGATCCTCGGAGCGGTTCACGATCGTGTGCTCGACGGTGACGCCGTCGACGCCGAGCGTGTAGCGCACGCTCGTCTCCAACAGGTAGGGATAGCCGATCTGCGGCACCACGTCCGCGCGCAGCAGCACGGTCGCGTCGCTCTGCTCGGCGATCTCGTAGGCGGTGTAGCGCAGCAGCCCGTGGATCGCGTTGTTCAGCTTCGGCTCGGTGATGGCCAGCGCCCGTGTTTCGTCGCCGTCGACCCAGATCCCATCACGGATCCGGTTCGGCCATGGCACCAGAACGACCCCGGAGCAGGAGGGGGCGGGGCTGTCGTCGGGGTAGGGCGGAACGACCGTGGTGTCGCCGACGAGGAGGTGCCGGAGAGATGCGCCGACCTGCGAGATCTGCGCGCGGACGCCATTCGCCTCGAGGTGGACCTGGACGCCGGTCGGAGTGGTCATGCCGCCATCGTAGAGCGGCGCAGTGCCGGGCGGGCTCCCAGGCGACTCCGATAGAGTAGGGGAGTCGGCTTCGGGCAACCGCAGCCCCACGGGATCCCCGTCGGGCGCGGATGTGTGCGAACGTGTGAGCCCAGGGGCCGATGGTGAGTTCGGCGGACGTCGTCGAGCGCTTCATCCATCACATGAATGGCCCCCGGCCGACGACTGCCCGGGTTTCCCCGCGCCCCACGAGGGCGGCGGGGCGCTGTTCTCGTGCGAGAACCAGACAAGGACATACCCGTGCCCAAGAACCACAAGCCCAAGGGCGGACGCCCCTCGGCGAACTTCGAGCCGCGCTACGCGAAGAAGACCTCCTTCCACGATCGTCACAATCAGGGGCGACCGTCCCGCGATGGCGAGTCCGGCCGCGGCGGATATGACCGCGATGCCCGTCCGGCCCGCGACGATCGGCGTGTGGACTCGCGTCCCGGCAGCCGTTCCCCGAACCACCGGGGCTACCGCCCCGAGCCCGCCGCGGGCGAGCGCGCGCCGAAGCAGCGCTGGTCCGCGCAGGAGCGCGCCGGCCGCGATGAGTCGCGCTCGATCCGCAACCGTGCCGAGTCGGGCCGTATCGACGCCCCGCACCGCCGGGATGACCGCCCGCGTTTCGATCGGGACGACCGTCCCCGTCGCGATGACCGTCCCCGGTTCGACGACCGCTCCGGTCGCACCGAGCGTCCGCGCTTCGACCGGAGTGACCGTCCGCAGCGGGATGACCGTCCGCGCTTCGACCGGAACGATCGCCCGCAGCGTGACGACCGTCCCCGCTTCGACCGGAGTGACCGTCCCCAGCGGGATGACCGTCCCCGCTTCGACCGCAATGATCGCCCGCAGCGTGACGACCGTCCCCGCTTCGACCGCAACGATCGTCCGCAGCGCGACGACCGCGCCGGCCGGACCGAGCGTCCGCGCTTCGACCGCAACGATCGCCCCCAGCGGGATGACCGTCCGCGGTACGACCGGGATGACCGCTCTCGCGCCGACCGCCCGCAGCGTGACGACCGCGCCGGCCGTCCGTCCTTCGACCGTCCGCGGTATGACCGGGACGACCGTCCCCGCCGGGACGATCGTGCTGAGCGCCCGCGCTTCGGCCGGGATGACCGTCCGCGCCGGGATGACCGTCCCCGCCGTGCCGACGGACCGAGCCGCAGCGACTGGAACCGCACGGCGGACCGCGGTCCGAAGCACGAGCAGGTCGAGGACGTCGTGCATGAGCGCCTCGAGGCGCAGACCGTGCAGGCCGAAGAGGTCGCGGATGTGACCTTCGGCGACCTCGGGCTCGGGTCGAACATCGTCGAGGTGCTGACGAACATGGGTGCGGCGACGCCGTTCCCGATCCAGGCGGCCTCCGTCCCCGCCGTGCTCGAGGGGCGCGACGTGCTCGCCCGCGGGCGCACCGGATCCGGCAAGACCATCGCGTTCGGCGCTCCTCTCGTGGAGAGCATCCTGAAGGCGCAGAAGGGCAAGAAGCGCGAGTTCGGTCGTGCGCCGCAGGCGATCATCCTCGCTCCGACGCGTGAGCTCGCGCTGCAGATCGACCGCACCGTGCAGCCGATCGCGCGCAGCGTCGGCCTCTTCACCACGCAGATCTACGGCGGCGTGCCCCAGGCACGCCAGGTCGGTGCGCTGAAGAAGGGCGTCGACATCGTGATCGGCACGCCCGGCCGCATCGAGGACCTGATCAACCAGGGCAAGCTCGACCTCTCCGATGTGCGGATCGCCGTGCTCGACGAGGCGGACCACATGTGCGAGCTCGGGTTCGTCGAGCCGGTGCAGCGGATCCTCCGCGCGACGGGGGAGGGCAGCCAGAAGCTGCTGTTCTCGGCCACGCTGGACCGTGAAGTCGCCGCGCTCGTGGACGAGTTCCTCGTGGAGCCGGCGGTCTTCGAGGTCGCCGGAGAGACTCAGGACTCCGGCACGATCGAGCACCGCGTGCTCGTGATCGAGCACCGCGACAAGGGCGAGATCCTCACCTCGCTCGTCGACCGCGACGGTAGGACGCTCGTCTTCTCCCGCACCCGCGCCTACGCGGAGCAGCTCGCCGAGGCGTTTGAGGACGCGGGGATCCCCGCGGTCTCGCTGCACGGCGACCTGAACCAGGCCAAGCGCACGCGCAACCTGCAGAAGCTCACCTCCGGCCGGGTGAACGTGCTCGTCGCGACCGACGTCGCCGCGCGCGGCATCCACGTCGACGACATCGACCTGGTCGTGCAGGCCGATGCGCCGGACGAGTACAAGACGTACCTGCACCGGGCCGGCCGCACCGGTCGTGCCGGCAACGCCGGACGCGTCGTGACCCTGATCACCCGCCCGCGCGGTCGTCGCATGACCGAGCTGCTGAACCGCGCCGAGATCGACGCCCCCTTCGAGGAGGCCCGCCTCGGCGACGACATCATCGAGGAGATCGCCGGACGTATGCCGTCCGCGGCGGATCTCACCTCCTGACCGTCACGCGGCCACGCGGCGAGCTGTCGCGGTGAAGGGCCGGGCGCCGGATCCGGATCATTCCGGATTCGCGCTCCCGGCCCTTCGCGCACCGGCGGCACTGCCTCAGAGCACGAGCACCCAGTCGTTGCTGAGCAGCTCCTCGCCGCGGAACGGGAACGACGTGGTTGTGCGCAGCGAGAACCCGGCACGACGACAGAGCGCGTTCGAGGGCTCGTTGTCGACGGCGGGATAGGCGTGGATCTCGCCATGCCGCCCGTCAGCGCGGACGACGGCGATGAGTTCCTGAAGCGCCAGCCCTGCGAGGCCTCGGCCCTGATGCTGCGGAAGCACTCCCCACCCGGTCTCCCAGACGACCTCTCCGCCGTCGAGGGTCTCCCAATAGCCGATCGATCCGACGGGCTCTGACCCGTCGAGGATCACGAGCATCCGCCCGGGAAGGTCCTCCTTCAGATAGCGGAGATGGCGCTGCTCCAGCTCCGCCGTGCTCTCGGGAGCGACGAGATGCGCCGTCATCGCGGGCGTGTTGAAGGCGTCGAGCAACGGCCGGTCCTCGGGCAGCCAAGGGCGAAGTGTGACCATGCCGCGACGCTATCCGGAACCTCTGACATGACGGGGGTGAGAGGCGCGAAGAGCGCGATGCGGCCCGGGATCGGCGGCGAAATCGGAACCTGAGAATTCGGACAAAGTATTTTGCAGGATCCCGGGATCTTCGGTGGGCTCTCAGGAACAGTGATGCAGGATCGTTACCTTGTACGCCCGACCCGAGGGCGTTGGCGTCGCTACCCGAGTGGCGCCGAAGACTTCAAGGATCGTTACTTCGTCATGTCGAGAACTCCGCTCTTCCGCTCTGCCCGCAGCAAGACCGTCGCCGCATTGAGCGCGACCGCCGTGCTCGGCGCCCTCGTCGTCGGCGGCGCCGTGCTCATCGCACCGACCGTCGCCGCCGCCTCTCCGGCCATGGCACAGGTCGACGATGTGACCGCCTACAACCAGCGGGTGCAGGTGCGTGCCGCACTCGACACTGCCAAGACCGCGATGGCCGACGCTGCCACCGTGAACGCCGATGTGAAGGCGTCCGGCCTCGACCTCGGCCAGGGCCGCAAGCTCGTCGACGTGACCGGCCTGACCTCGGCGCACGATGTACTGTCGGCCGGGACTGCGGAGAAGGGCGCCGTGCACACCGCCCTCGCCGTGGCCGTCACCGACTACTCCGAGAAGGTGGAGTCGCAGGTCGCCGAAGTGCGCACCAACCTGAACAACGCCGTCGCGCAGAAGCAGGCGGCGGATGCGGCTGCCGCGCAGGCCGCCGCTGCGGATCAGGCCGCTGCCGAGGCGCAGGCCGCGGCGAACACCCCGGACGGCGCACGTGCCGCCGCGCAGCAGATCATGGCCGGCGAGTACGGCTGGGGCGATGACCAGTTCCAGTGCTTGAACTCGCTCTGGAACAAGGAGTCCGGCTGGAACTACCAGGCCTACAACTCGTCCGGCGCGACGGGCATCCCGCAGTCGCTGCCCGGCGACAAGATGGCCAGCGCCGGTGACGACTGGCAGACCAACGCCACCACCCAGATCCGCTGGGGACTCGGCTACATCTCCAGCGTCTACGGCACCCCGTGCTCGGCCTGGGGTCACTCGCAGGCCACGAACTGGTACTGAGCCTCCGCACCGGTGAATCGCAGGCCGACTGCACGGCTTGCCGCCGAGTGCACGGCTTGCCGCCGAGTGCACGGCCTGTTCGCGCGGCTCTCCCGTCCAGTCGACGGAATCCCGTGCAATCGGCGACGTGATGCTCGGCGAGGGCGATCAGAACAGCGTCGATGACGGCTCCGGGGTGCGCACCGCGCGCGCCGGAGCCGTTCTGCTGCCCCGCGCCGGCCGGTCGTCGGAGTGCAGCGCCTCCAGCCCGTGCAGCCGGATCAGCGGCCTGACCCGCCGTGCGAGCCAGGCGCGATAGTCCTTCGGCGCCTCGGCCGCGGACCCGGGGTACAGCACCCGGTAGGACGACATCAGGTCGGGCCGGTGCTCGGACAGCCATTGCACGAACCAGGGCTTCACTCCCGCCCGCAGGTGCAGAGCCCCGTAGATGACGTGGTCGGCGCCGGACTCCTTGATCCGTCGCAGAGCGCCGTCTATCGCGTCCACCGAGTCGGTGAGGTGGGGCAGGATCGGCATCAGGAACACCCCGACCCTGAATCCGGCGTCGCTGAGCGCGCGCACCGTGTCGAGTCGAGCCTGCGTGGACGGGGCGCCGTGCTCGATCGCCTCACGCAGCGTCTCGTCGAACATCGCGATCGACAGCTGCACGTCCACGGGAACGCGGGCGGCGGCCTCGACGAGCACGGGGATGTCGCGGCGGATCAGCGTGCCCTTGGTGAGCACCGAGAACGGCGTCCCCGAATCCGCCAATGCCCGGATGATCCCCGGCATCAGCCGGTACCGCCCCTCCGCGCGTTGATACGGATCCGTGTTCGTGCCGAGTGCGACCGTCTCGTGCTTCCAGGATCCGCGGCGCAGCTCCTTCTCGAGGGTCTCGACCACGTTCACCTTGACCACGATCTGCGAGTCGAAGTCGCGCCCCGCGTCCAGGTCGAGATAGGTGTGCGTCCCCCGGGCGAAGCAGTTGTGGCTGATCACGCCGTTGGCGATGAAGTCGCCGGTGCCCGTCGTGATGTCGAGCAGGTCCTGCTCCCTGTCCAACGGCTCGATCGACACCACGCGGAGGTCCGCGACGGTCTTGACGGCGGTGCCTTCGATGTCGAGCTTTCGACTGATTGCAGGCTGCGTGACGGCGAAGAACCGCTGACGCATCGGAAGCCCCCCGACGACGCGGGCCGAACGAACTTCGTTGGGGCGCGGAGGCTCGATGACGTGGGGGATCTGCCAGGCGGTCATCGCGGTCGAGAGCAGATCAAGGAACTCGGGATCCTTGTTCGCGATGCGGAGCACTCCTCGGGAGCAGCTTCCCTCGGCATCGAAGGCACCGGACAGAAAGCCTGCGCACCACTCGTGGTCAGACGGCCGCGATCCCGTCGCGATGCTCTCGATGCGATCGACCGAGTGAGCGACACCAGTGTGGATCGCGTTCATCGCACGCCTGGTCGGTGTCTCCGCGGCGAATGCGCGCTCACGGACCTCGACGCCTTCCTTGTCGAGGAAGAGACGCGAGCGTTCCAACGCTTCCGCGTCGGCCAATGCGAGCCGGAACATGTTCATCTTCCGGACCCGCTTACCGTCGTCATATGCGCGCCGGAAGACCATCCCATCGCCGCGGATCATCCCCGAGAGATACCCGAGACGGAACGACTCCCCGTCGCGGTTCGGTGCAGCGACAACACCTGTGCCGAACCCCATCAGGCGGTTGTTCGTGGTGAGGTGCGGACGTTGCCCCTGCTCGGCATTCGTGACATGCTTCCACCCACGGTCCGTGAGGAACCGATGATCGCCGCTGGCGATGAGTCTGGTGCCATCGGCCAGAGTGATCCGGTATGCCTGCTTGCGCGTCGCCCACTTCGCCTGGATTCGCGTGCGGACGTATCGCCGATAGGCGCCGTTGATCTCGGTTCCGTAGATCTCATCTCCCACGTCGAGATCGCGCAGCGGCCTCTGCCGCCCGTCGCCGCAGAGGATCAACGTGTCGGGAGAGACGCAGTAGACACAGGCATGACTGCAGCCGCGATAGGGGTTGACCGTCCAGTCGAACGGCATCTTCGAGGGGCCGGGCACGTGGTTCAAGGCCGACTTCGCCAGCACCTCGTGGAAGGTCATTCCGGCGAACTCGGGGGTCGTCACGGTGCGGAGGAATCCCGTGCGGTTCTCCATGCCGGGCAGCGCCAGCGCGTCCGTCTCGTCGATCCTCTGCCCTTGCCACCTCATGGCCATATTCGAACATAACAACGATAAAGAGTCAAGAAAGAATCGTGGAGAACTTCGAATGTCGCGGATGTCCAGGTCCGCCGGTGAGAATGGATCCGTGGCAGACCCGCGGCACCCGACTCGCGCGCGCCGCATGGATCCGCGTGTGACGTTCCGGCTGTTCGTCACCCTCGGGCTGGCGGTCGCGCTGATCGGCGCGCTCTGGGCCCTCGCGGACGGTTCGGCCAAGGCCGGTCCCGGAGGCCTCGCCGCGGCGGATCCGGGCCCGAAGCCGGCCGGCGTCACGATGCCCGAGGCCGCCACGAGCCTCCCGTCCGTGCAGCTGCACGCGACTCCCGCGGCGAACCCCTGTGCGCAGACGGGCGTGCAGCAGGCCCTCGCATCCGGTGGCGACGACGCGGTCGTGGCGGCGTTCGGCGGTGGTGCCGCGTTCCGGGATGCGGTCGCCGCGGGGAACGCCCCGTGTATCGACCTGGCGGACCCGAACCGGGACTGGGTCGTCGTCAACAAGACCCGGCCGCTCAACCCGGTGACCTTCGCGCCCACATCCTTCGGGGATCCGGCGCTCACCGTCGACGGAGCGGGATCGCTGCGCTCCGACACGTCTCACGCCCTGGACCAGCTCTCGGCCGCGGCGAACGCGGCCGGTGTCGGTTCGATCGCGCTCGCCAGCGGCTATCGCTCCTACGACACCCAGGTGCAGACCTACTCGGGGCAGATCGCCCAGTACGGCCAGGCGCAGGGCGATGCGCTCTCCGCCCGTCCCGGCCACAGCGAGCATCAGACCGGGCTCGCGGCCGATGTGGTCTCGTGCGCGGGCGGCTGCGGCGACATCGATTCCTTCGGGGGCACCGCCGCCGGCGCCTGGGTCGCGGCGAACGGCTGGCAGTACGGCTTCATCGTCCGCTACGTCGCCGGGCAGACCCCGGTGACCGGCTACGATCCCGAGCCGTGGCATCTCCGCTACGTCGGCGTGCCCCTCGCGACGGCCTATCACGACGGGGGCTACGCCACCCTCGAGCAGTTCTTCGGACTCGCCGCGGCTCCCGCGTACGTCGGCTGATCGACCTCCTCCGCGCATGCCGTCACGCCTGCGGGCGCGGCCGCGCAGGCGTGATCCCCTCGATTTCCGCACCGCTGGAGCGATTGCACAAATCGTGACACCGAGTCTCACGATCCGTGGGATGCATTCCCACAATCTGCGCCGAGATCCGCGAATTCCCGCGTAGGATCGCGAGAGCGAAGACGCACACACGATCTGGAGGAGCGCGATGGAACGCGACATCTACGACGAGGATCACGAGGCCTTCCGCGGCCTGGTCAAGGACTTCATCGGCCGCTACGTCACGAACGAGGCCATCGAGCGCTGGGAGGCGGCGGGCGAGATCGATCGCGCGACCATGCTCGCGGCGGGCGAGGCCGGCCTGATCGGTCTCTCCGTGCCCGAGGAGTTCGGCGGCGCCGGGATGCTGCAGGACTACCGCTTCCGCACCATCGTGATGGAGGAGGTCATCGCGGCCGGCGCAGGATCGCTCGCCGGCGCCTTCGGGATCCAGGACGACCTCGCCGTGCCGTACCTCGTGCACATGGGCACGCCGGAGCAGAAGGCGAAGTGGTTGCCCCGCATGGCGACCGGCGAGGTGCTCGGCGCGCTCGCGATGACCGATCCCGGTGCGGGGTCCGACCTGCGCGGCATCAAGACCAACGCGAAGAAGGTCGACGGCGGGTACATCCTCAACGGCGCGAAGACGTTCATCTCCTCGGGGACCACGGCGGACATCGTCGTGACCTTCGTGAAGACCGGTGAGGGCAATCGGCCCGACGCCTTCAGCCTGCTGATCGTGGAGAAGGGCATGGAGGGCTTCGACCAGGGCAAGAAGCTCAGCAAGATGGGCTTCCACGGCTGGGACACGGCGGAGCTCAGCTTCACCGACGTGTTCATCCCCGACGAGAACCTCATCAGCGGCAAGGAGGGGCAGGGCTTCATCCAACTGATGATGAACCTGCCGCTCGAGCGCCTGTCGATCGGTGTCGCCGCCGCTGCCGCGGCCGAGGCGGCCACGAACTGGACCATCGCCTACACGAAGGATCGCGAGGCGTTCGGAGAGCGCATCGCCGACTTCCAGAACACCCGCTTCCGCCTCGCCGACATGGTCACCACCACCGAGGTGATGTGGGCGTACGTCGACCGCGCGCTGCTCGCCTACAAGGACAGCAAGCTGTCGGCCGAGGACGCCGCGAAGGTCAAGTTCTGGACGACCGAGCGCGAGTGGGAGGTGCTCGACACGGGTGTCCAGCTGCACGGCGGCTACGGCTACATCATGGAATACCCGATCGCGAAGGCGTTCACCGACGCCCGCGTGCACCGCATCTACGGCGGCACGAACGAGATCATGCGCGACCTCGTCGGCCGTCAGATCGCCGGCAAGCGCTGATCGCCTGACGCCTCACGGTACGCCCTCGGATCTTCGGATCCGGGGGCGTCTCCGCTGACTGCAGGATCGTCCTCCGCCTGCTCGCCGTGGAAGGAAGAGTGGCGAGCCGGCTGAGTGGTCGCTCAGCTCGGAATCGCGAGGATGACGTTCGAGGCCTTGAACATGGCGGTGCTGGCGGCGCCGACCTCGAGACCCATCTCGTCGACGCTCTCGTTGGTGATCACCGCGGTGATCACCACATCGCCCGAGGTGACGTCGACGGCGGAGTTCACGGAGCCGCGGTCGAGTCTGCTGACGGTGCCGACGAACTGATTGCGTGCCGAGAACCGGTAGCCCTCCGTGTCCGTGGCCAGGATCACCCACGGGGCTTTGGTCAAGGCCACCACCTCGGAGCCGATCGCGAGGCCGAGGCGCTCGGCGCTGTTGCGGGTGACCATGGCGGCGATCGTGCGACCGTCCGGCAGCGTCACCTCCACCTCGTCGTTGACGGTGCCGACGGCGATCCCGGAGACGGATCCGGTGAAGCGGTTGCGCGCAGAGGTCTTCATGGGGGCGACCATACCCGCGTTCCGATCGCGCGCCGAATCCTTCCGCGGACGCGGAGATCGGGGCGTTTCCGGGCCGGAATCGCGGGGCGTCCGACGGCCGTCGATGGTTATCCACAATCGCGGATCCGGCGCAGTTCCGCACCGGTTGCGTGATCGGCCGGTCACCGGTCCCGCCGGACGAGCAGGCTGACCGCATGAACCCCGACACTCTGCGCGACCACGTGCTCACCGGCGACGACGACCTCCGCGATGCGTTGGAGCTGCTGCTCCAACGGGCGAACCAGCGGCAGTTCTGGCTGCTCTTCATCGACGGCCGGGGACGGCTCGGCGAGCCGCTCATGCCGATGGCCGACTATCCGGCAGATCCGCTCGAGGTGGTGTCGATCGATGAACTCGGCGACGTCGCCCAGGCGCATGTGCTCGCGCACCGGATCGGGATGCTCCGCGAGCTCACCGGCAATGCGGCCGTCGTGCTCGTGTGGGAGCGGATCGGCGACGCGACCGTCGGCGGCGAGGACGACGATGTGCGGCTCTGGGCCCGGGCGCTGCGGCGGCAGACGTCATCGCTCGGCATCCCCCTCCGGGCGCAGTTCCTGCTGCACGACCGCGGCGTCCGCCAGCTGCATGCCGATGACTGGGCTTGAGAGGTGCTGACACGGTCGAAGCGGATCATCCCGCGAAGCCCCTGGTGTCGGGGCGCCCGGCTGTCCTGGCGCCTGCCTGACGGACGAAACCCCCGGATCCTCGGATCCGGGGGTTTCGTCATGCGGTGGGCGAGAGGTCGGCTCGGGGATGAGGGGGTCGCTCGCGCCATCGAACCCGTCGGCGCCGCGGGACGATCTGACGCTGATCCAGGAATGAGCGGCGCGGCTGATGGGAGCCGCCGGAACCGGGGAGAAAAAAGTTCGGTATTCAGTGTTGCTATGTACCGGTACTCAGTGTTACTGTCTACCGGTAGTCAACATCACTGAGTAGAAGAAGGAGGCGATCGCGATGGCGAGTCAGATGACCGAGATGCTCAAGGGCACTCTCGAGGGGATCGTCCTGGCGATCCTGGCCGAGCGATCGGCTTACGGATACGAGATCACCACGCGGCTGCGGGACGGAGGGTTCTCCGACATCGCGGAGGGCACCGTCTACGCGCTGCTGGTGCGGATCGAGCAGAGGGGCCTCGTGGATGTGGAGAAGGTCCCGTCCGAGAAGGGGCCGCCGCGCAAGGTGTACTCGCTCAACACGCAGGGGCGGGATCAGCTCGCCGAGTTTTGGAGGACCTGGAGCTTCCTCGCAGAGCACATCGAACAGCTCCGCCACACCTCCCACATCAGCACGAACGACACGAATGAAGGAGCCTGACATGGCCGCCAAGTGGATCGAAGCCCTCACCGGGTCCCTCGAGCAGAAGAAGCAGTACCGGCAGTACAAGGCCCGTATCGAGGCCCTCGCCCAGCCCTACGGCACCGTCGCCAAGGCAACGGATCGCTACCTCATGCTCGCCGGCGGCATCGTCGACGGCGACACCATGGTGACGATGCTCAGCGACCTCGCCGACCTCTGGGAGCGCGCGGCCGCCGACGGCACCCCGGTGCGCGACATCGTGGGCGACGACCCGGCGGAGTTCGCCGAGACGTTCGCCCGTGCCTACAACGGCAAGGTGTGGCTGGACAAGGAGCGCACCCGCCTCAACAAGGCGATCGACGACGTCGCAGGAAAGGAGAACTGATCATGACCACCCTCACCGCCCCCGCGATCCGCGTGCGGGGCATCACCAAGGCGTTCAAGGACCTGCAGGTCCTGCGCGGCGTCGACTTCGAGGTCGAACGGGGCAGCATCTTCGCCCTGCTCGGCTCGAACGGCGCCGGCAAGACCACGCTCGTGCGGATCCTGTCGACGCTGCTGAAGGCCGACGGCGGAGCCGCCACCGTCCAGGGCTTCGATGTCGCCTCGGCGCCGAACGACGTCCGCGACGCGATCAGCCTCACCGGCCAGTTCGCCGCGGTCGACGAGATCCTCACGGGACGCGAGAACCTCGTGCTCGTCGCGAAGCTGCGGCACCTGAAGGATCCGGGATCCGTCGCCGACGAGCTGCTGGCACGGTTCTCGCTCACCGACGCCGGAGGGCGTCGCGCGGGCACCTACTCCGGCGGCATGCGCCGCCGGCTCGACATCGCGATGAGCCTGATCGGCAATCCGCCGGTGATCTTCCTCGACGAGCCGACCACGGGTCTCGACCCGCAGGCGCGGATCGAGGTGTGGGACACCGTCAAGGAGCTCGCGAACGGCGGCACCACCGTGCTGCTCACCACGCAGTACCTCGACGAGGCGGAGCAGCTGGCCGACCGGATCGCGATCCTGCACGAGGGCACGATCATCCAGAACGGCACGCTCGCCGAGCTCAAGCGGCTCCTGCCGCAGGCGAAGGTCGAGTACGTCGAGAAGCAGCCCACCCTCGAGGAGGTCTTCCTCGCCCTGGTCGGCCCGTCCGCGGGTTCCGCGACCACCCCTGATTCCACGAAGGAGGCAGTGAAATGACCAGCCACGTCCTCAGCGACACCGGTACGCTCACCGGCCGCTCGCTCAAGCACATCCTGCGCAGCCCCGACACGATCATCACCACCGCGGTGACTCCGATCGCGCTCATGCTGCTGTTCGTCTACGTCCTCGGCGGGGCGATCCACACCGGATCCGACCAGTCGTACATCGACTACATGCTGCCGGGCATCCTGCTCATCACGATCGCGTCCGGCATCGCGTACACCTCGTACCGGCTGTTCCTGGACCTGCAGGGGGGCATCTTCGAGCGCTTCCAGTCCATGCCGATCGCCCGATCGAGCGTGCTCTGGGCGCACGTGCTCACCTCGCTCGTCGCGAACATCGTGTCCGTGGCGATCGTGGTCGGCGTCGCGTTCGCGATGGGCTTCCGCACCGGGGCCTCGGTCGGGGCATGGCTGGCCGTGGTCGGGATTCTCATCCTGTTCACCCTGTCGCTGACCTGGCTCGCCGTGATCGCGGGTCTGAGCGCCAAGACCGTGGACGGCGCGAGCGCCTTCAGCTACCCGCTCATCTTCCTGCCGTTCATCAGCTCGGCGTTCGTGCCCACCTCATCGATGCCGGGTCCGGTGGCCTGGTTCGCCGAGTACCAGCCGGTGACGTCGATCGTGAACACCATCCGTGCGCTGTTCAACGAGCAGCCGGTGGGATCCAGCATCTGGATCGCCCTCGCCTGGATGGTCGGGATCCTCGTGGTCGCCTACGGCTTCGCGATCGCCATCTACAAGAAGAAGATCAGCTGAGCGGGCTCGATGTCTGAGTCCGCTGCCGGTCCGAACCGGATCGAACCGCCTTCGGCGCCCCGTGCGCCCGGAGGCGGTTCGAGGCGGTTCGGGAGGGAATCAGCCCAGCGGTTCCGCCGCCGTCTCGCGCGCCGCGCGGGAGGCGGGAGAGGACGAGCCGATCCGCCAATAGCCGCAGAAGCTGACCTGCCCCTTGTCGACGCCGCGCTCGCCGACCAGAAGCTTGCGCGCACCGGAAGCCAGCGCCTGCTCTCCCGCGGCATAGGCGTGGAACGGCGCCTCGGGGAGAGCCAGATCGCGTAGTGCCGCCAGAGCGAGCACGCCGGGCCGGTCGGAGGGCGCGCGCACGAACCACTGCACGTCGATGCCGTCGGGGTGCGGGAAGTCCAGCGCGTCCTCCGCGGACGGCGCCTCGAGCAGCACGGATCCGGTCGCGTGCGCGGGCAGCGACGCGCAGATCCCGGCGATCGCGGGCAGAGCAGTCTCATCGCCGACGAGCACCACCCGGTCCGTGCCGCGCTCGGGGTTGAAGGTGAGCCCCTCATCGATCACGAGCACGTGCTCGCCCGGACGGCAGGTCTCGGCCCACCGTGAGGCCGGGCCCGCGGTGCCGTCGGCGGCGGAGCCGTGCAGCACGAAGTCCACGTCGAGCTCTGCCTCGGCCTCGGCCGCGGCAGGGCGGAACGCACGCACGCTGTAGTTGCGCATGACCGGGCGCTCGCCGTCGGGGATCCGGAGGAACTTCAGGTACCCGAGGGTGTGGTTGGCCTTGGCCGGCACTCGGCTCAGCGCCGCCTCGCCGCCGACAGGCAGGAAGAGCCGGAACCACTGGTCGAAGCCCATCGGCGTGAACCGTTCGATCTCGCCGGCGCCGAGGGTGACGCGGATCCAGTGCGGGGCGAGCCGCTCGGTCCGCAGCACGGTGAGGGGGACGAGCCCGGCCGAGGCCGGCTTGACCATCTTGCTGTATGCCATCGGGAACCTTTCATCTGTGTTTCGAAGTGCGCAAATGGCTCCGAAATCGCCGTGTATGGAGCCATTTGCGCGCTTCGAATCCGGATCACGTCAGGACCAGGAGAGCCGCGGAGGCGGCGAGCATCAGGATCAGGAAGAGGAGGTCGCGCGCGCGGAACGGCACCTCGTGCCGCTCGGTGCGGGTGGGATGCGCGCCGAAGGCGCGCGAGTCCATGGCCAGCGCCACCCGCTCGGCGTGCCGGATCGCGCTCGCCAGCAGCGGCACGATGTAGCCCCAGCCGCGTGCGACCCGGGCGAACGGGCCGCGCCCGCCATGCGTGCCGCGCACCCGGTGCGCCGCCCGGATCACGCTCAGCTCGTAGCCGAAGCGCGGCACGAACCGGTACGCCGCGAGCGCCGTGTAGCCGATCCGGTACGGGATCCGCAGCTGCTGCACGCCCGCACGCACCACGTCCGGCCCGGTCGTGGTGAGGCCGGAGATGAGCGAGAGCGCGAGGATCGCCGCCAGCCGCAGTCCCGTCGCGAACCCGGCCTCGAGTGCGCCGGCGTGCAGCTGCCATGCGCCGATCCGCAGCACGGTGGGGGTCGCCGCGACCTGTGCCGGATCCGTCCACAGCGCCATGGACAGCCCCAGCACCAGGATCCCCGCGGGGATCGCGAGCAGCAGTACCGCCCAGATGCGCGCGGTCAGTCGCGCGCCCGTCAGCAGCACCATGTAGGCGAGCACCAGGAATGCGAGCGGCGTCGCGAGGTCCCGCACGAACAGCAGCAGCGCCATCGCGGGCAGCACCGCTCCGAGCTTGGCGAGCGGGTTCAGGCCGTGCAGCCAGGCGCGCGCCGGTGCCGACGGCTGCTCGGCGTACGGATCCGCCGGGGCCGTCGGGGCCGTCGGGGAGGAGCGATCCGGCGGGGTCGCCTGAGCTGATTCCGCCGCCGAGGCCGGTGGGGCCTGGGTCGTCTCTGCGCGGGGTGCTCCGGCGACGGCCGCGTCCTCGTCGGCGAGCAGCCGGCGCAGCGCCGGCGGGACCGCCGCGTATGCCGTCGGAAGCGGCATCAGGCCATCGCGCACGAGCGCCGGGGTGGGGCCGGCGGCGACGACCGCGCCGCCCTCGACGAGCACCGTGTGGGTCGTATGTCGCACCACCAGGTCGAGGTCGTGCGTCACGAGCACGATCGTCGTGCGGTCGGCGCGGAGCTCTCGGAACAGAGCGAGCAGCTCGTCGGTGCGGCGCAGATCCTGACCGAACGTCGGCTCGTCGAGCACGAGGATGCGGGGGCGCGTGATGAGCGCGGTGCCCACCGAGAGCCGGCGCTTCTCGCCGCCCGAGAGCAGGTACGGGTGCGTGGCGGCCTTGTCCGCGAGGCCGAAGCGATCGAGCATCGCCCCGACGCGCTCGGCGATCTCCTCGGGCGGGGTGCGACGCAGCCGAAGGCCGTGCGCCAGCTCGTCGAACACCGTGTGCGCGATGAACTGGTGCTCCGGGTTCTGGAACACGAAGCCGATGTGCGCGGCCAGGGTGCGCGGTGACGCGGTCGCCGGGTCGAGGCCTAGGAGCCGGACACGCCCACGCGGCGGTGGCACCACTCCGGCCAGTGCCTGCACGAGCGTCGACTTGCCCGCGCCGTTCGGCCCGATCACGGCCGTGATCGACGCGGGCGCGATGTCGAGGTCGATACCGCGCAGGATCGGCGTTCGCCCGCGGGCGACGTCCAGGCCGCGCACGGCGATGACCGGCTCCGGCGCATCGACGGGATGAGGCTCCGCAGATCCGGTCGTGAGAACGCCGGATCCGGGTCGCGCTGCCGGAATCGACGGGGTCTCGGACATCGGCGCGTCCGTCCCCAGAGTCCGCAGCGCCGCCGCGAGCTCCGTAGCCGTGAGCGGAAGGGGGGCGATCGGATCCGCCCCGAGCGACGGCAGCCGGTCGTTCAGCCGCCGCGCGGCGAGGGCGGCCGTGGGAAGGCGCACGCCGAGCGCCACCAGCTCGTCGGCGTGCTCGCGCAGAATCGACGCGGCGGGGCCGTCGAAGGCGACCCTTCCGTCGTCGTCGAGCACGATGGCGCGCGTCGCGAAGCCGGCCTCGACCGTGCTCCGCGGGCTCAGGAACCACTCCGCGTCGAGGTCGTGCTCGACGAGGACGATCGCGCGCGTCGGCCCGGCGAGGCTCGCGAGCGCCGCATGCACCTCGGCGGTGCCGGACGGGTCGAGGTTCGCCGTGGGCTCGTCCAGGATGAGCACCGGGGCGGACGTCGCGAGTGCGGCGGCGATCGCCAGACGCTGCTTCCCTCCGCCGGACAGACGGTCGGGGTTCTCGTCGCGGCGCTCCCACAGGCCCATCCGGCGGAGGGCGTGCTCGGTGCGTTCCAGCACCTCGTCCACGGGCAGGCACAGATTCTCGAGCGCGAACGCCGTTTCGTCCAGGACGGATCCGGTGACGATCTGCGCATCCGGATCCTGGAACACGGTGCTGACATCTCGGCTCAGCTCGGCGACGGGCGTGGTGGCGGTCTCATGGCCGCGGACCGCGACGGTGCCGGTGATCTCGGCGTCGAGCGAGTGCGGGATCAGCCCGCCGAGCGCGAGCGCGAGCGTGGACTTGCCGGATCCGGACGGGCCCAGGAGGAGTACGACCTCGCCGGCGTTCACATCGAAGGAGACGTCGCGGACCGCGGGATCGCCCGCGCCGCGATGCGTGACCGTGAGATCGCGCACGCGCAGAAGCGGGGCGGAGGGCATGGGGTTCCGTTCGGGAAGGGCTGCTTAGGCAAGCCTAACCTAGTGGGGCTGGAACCCTCGGGGTGCAGGGCGTCGGCCAGTGTCGTCGGCGAAAGGTCGACGCCGTGCGGGGGCGCTCGCGAGGGGGCGCGCTCAGTGCGGGGCGACGCCGGCGCGACGCAGCGAGATGCCGATGCGCAGGCCGATCGCGGTCCAGGCGATCGGGCCGAGTACGGCCAGCGGGAGGTAGATGATCCGCGCCCAGAGCGGCAGCTTCTCCAGATCGACGACGAACCACACCACGACCGCGATGATCACGCCGATGATCGCCGCCGAGACGAAGAACCTCCAGGCACCCCAGGCGCGATACCGGGTGAGGGCGGCGACGCCCTCCTGGATGAGACCGAACAGCAGCGCGGTGCCGAGGAAGCGCGGGAACCAGATCGGGTTGAAGGCGCTCGCGACGAGCGCGGCGAGCACATGCGTGAGGAGTGCGACCAGCGGCCGGCGCAGCACCTCCTGCGCGATGATCCCCGGCAGCACATGGGAGCCCAGAACCAGGCCGTAGGCGAACGGCGCGCCGGCGATCACGGGGATCGTCACCCAGCCGGCCGCGGCGCCGAGCAGGCCCGTGGCGACCCCGATGGCGGCGCAGACGAGCAGGATCCGCGTGGGCAGCGGGGAGCGGGCGGGCACCCGTCCAGCGTACCGGCGCTCCCGGGCGGATCGGCCGGGAGCGCTCCCGGTCAGATCCTCCGGCGCCGTGGCATGAGGTGCACGGGCGGGATCGGCGGAGCAGGCACCCGCTCGTCGCCGTGACCGACGACGTGACCGAACCGGTCGGATCCGGCTTCCCAGTCCTCGCGCGCCTGCGCGATCTCCTCGTGGCTGCGGGCGGCGAAGTTCCACCACATCACGAGGTCCTGTTCGAAGGGCTCGCCGCCGAGGAGGAAGAACAGCGCCCCGCTCTCGCTCGACACGGTGACGCCCTCGCGGGAGTCGCCGAGGAACAGCACGTCGTCCGTGGAGAGCGCGGTCTCGGCCAGGTCGGATCCGGAGACACGGGCGTCGCCCTCGACGAGCAGCAGACCGTGCTCCCAGGCCGGATCGAACGGCAGCACGACGGATGTGACGCGCTCGAGGCGGATCTCCGCACCCACGATCGGCGTATAGGCCGTCGCGGGGGAGTCGACGCCCGCATAGGAGCCCATCACCACGGTGACGTCGACGTCGGATCCGGTCTCGGCGGGAAGCGTCAGACCCGGCAGCGACAGGTGCTGTTCGAAGCCGGGCGCACCGGTGGCGGCGCCGTCGGGCAGCACCACCCAGAGCTGCAGCGCGTCGAGCGGGCCGGCCTCCTCGCCCACCGAGTACTCGGAATGCGCGATGCCCCGCCCGGCGGTCATGAGATTCAGCTGCCCGCGGCGCAGCACGACATCGCTGTCGATCGTGTCGCGATGCCGGATCTCGCCGACCAGCGGCCAGGTCACGGTCTGCAGGCCGATGTGCGGATGCGGCTCCACGCGCATGCGCACCTCGGCGGGGCCGAACCGGTCCAGGAAGCACCAGGCGCCGATCGTGGGCACGTCCTTGCTGGGCAGCACGCGCAGCACGTTCATCGCGCGCACGCCGCCGAGCGGAACCTCGCGCGCCTCGAGCACGGCCGCGCGCGGACCGTGCACGCTCATGCCGACCCGTCCGGGGCCGTCGGGAAACGCACCTTCGCGCCCGGGACATCATGCGTGCGGAGGTACTTGTTGATGTAGGGGCAGTACGGCACGATCGTGTCGCCGGTGGCGACCGCATCGGCCAGCGCGCCGGCGGCGAGCTGCGACGCGAGACCCTGGCCCTGGAACGCCGGATCCACCTCCGTGTGGATGAACAGGATCATCCCGGGGCGGCGCTGGAACTCGGCGAACCCCGCGAGCGCGCCGTCGCTGGTGATCTCGTAGCGCGACTCGGCCTCGTTCAAGCTCACGGCGATCTCGGGCATCGTGCTCCTTCGTGCGGTGCGGCGGTTCGGATCCAACCTACGCCCGGACGCGCGCGCCGGGGCGGAGCGCGCCCGGGGGCCGTGGAGCGAGGACGCGCGCAGCGCGAGAGAGCGTCCCATCCCCGGGTCGTTGAGCGAGGACGCGCGCAGCGCGACCGAGACGAAACGCTGTGCCCTCGCGAGGTCGCGGCCTGTGGACAGCGGCCTCCGGTGTCGGCTCCGCTCGTTACGCTGGACGCATGCCCCAGAACGATCCGCGCGACCCGTATGCGGATCTGCCGTGGTCCGATGCGCCGCTGGACGACCCGTACGCCGACGTGCCGTACGCGGACGAGCCCTGGGAAGCGGCACCCCCGCCCGAGGAGGGCGAGTGGGCGGGTACGCCGGGGGCTGTTCCGCAGGGGAGCTTCCCCGTTCCGGCGGCGACGGGCGCTCCGGCACCGAGCAAGTACCCCACGCCCCTGGCCGCGCTCACCGCGGTCTACGGCTACGACGCGTTCCGCGGAGACCAGGCCGCGATCATCGATCAGATCGTGGGCGGTGGCGACGCCGTCGTGCTCATGCCCACGGGTGGCGGCAAGAGCCTCTGCTACCAGATCCCCGCGCTCGTCCGTGCCGGCACGGGGCTCGTGGTCAGCCCGCTCATCGCGCTCATGCATGACCAGGTCGACGCGCTGCGCGCCAACGGCGTGCGCGCCGCGTACCTGAACTCCACGCAGACGTCCGCCGATCGGGCCGACGTCGAGCGGGCGTACCTCGCGGGCGATCTCGATCTCCTCTACGTCGCCCCCGAGCGGCTCTCGAACGCGCAGACCCTGGGGCTGCTGCAGCGCGGAACCCTCAGCGTGATCGCGATCGACGAGGCGCACTGCGTGTCGCAGTGGGGGCACGACTTCCGCCCGGACTACCTCGCCCTCGGCGGGCTCGCCGAGCGCTTCCCGGGCGTGCCCCGCATCGCGCTCACGGCCACCGCCACCCGCGAGACGCACCGCGAGATCACCGAGCGACTGCAGCTGCCACAGGCGAAGCACTTCGTCGCGAGCTTCGACCGGCCCAACATCCAGTACCGCATCGAGCCCAAGGTCGACGTCCGCAAGCAGCTGGTGGCCTTCATCCGCTCGCAGCCGGAGGGGTCGGCCGGCATCGTCTATGCGCTCAGCCGCTCCTCCGTGGAGCAGACGGCCGAGTACCTCAGCGCGCAGGGCCTCGACGCGATCCCGTACCACGCCGGGCTCGACGCGGGCATGCGGGCGGCGCACCAGTCCCGGTTCCTCCGCGAGGACGGCGTGATCGTCGTCGCCACGATCGCGTTCGGCATGGGCATCGACAAGCCGGATGTGCGCTTCGTCGCGCACGTCGATCTGCCGAAGTCCGTGGAGGGCTATTACCAGGAGACCGGTCGCGCGGGTCGCGATGGCGACCCCTCGGTGGCATGGATGGCCTACGGCCTGGGCGACGTGGTGCAGCAGCGCCGCTTCATCCAGCAGGGCGAGGGCGACCGTGCGATCAAGCAGCGGCAGAATCAGCACCTCGACGCGATGCTCGCGCTGTGCGAGACCGTCGACTGCCGCCGGCAGAACCTGCTCGGCTACTTCGGCCAGGCCTCCGGGCCGTGCGGCAATTGCGACGCCTGCCTCACCCCGCCGGACAGCTGGGACGGACTCGTCCCCGCGCAGAAGCTGCTGTCCACGATCGTGCGGCTGCAGCGCGAGCGCCGGCAGTCGTTCGGCGCGGGCCATCTCATCGACATCCTCCGCGGCGCCTCCACGGAGAAGATCCGCAAGTTCCGGCACGACGAGCTCGCGACGTACGGGATCGGATCCGATCTCGCCGACGCGCAGTGGCGCTCCGTCGTGCGGCAGCTTCTCGCACAGGGGCTCATGCAGGCGCAGGGCGAGTACGGCACGCTCGCGGTCAGCGAGGCGAGCGGCGGGGTGCTGGCGGGGACGACGCCTGTGAAGCTGAGGCACGACGTGGTCACCCGTGCGGGATCCTCCGGGGGTGGGCGCTCCGCGAAGAGGAGCGCCGCGGAGGCACTCGCCGAGGGCGATCGCGACCTGTTCGAGGCGCTGCGGGCGTGGCGGGCGCAGACCGCACGCGAGCAGGGCGTGCCCGCGTACGTCGTGTTCGGCGACGCCACGCTGCGCGCGCTCGCCGAGCATCGCCCCGCGCAGGCCTCGGATCTGGTCGGCATCAGCGGCATCGGTGAGAAGAAGCGCGAGGCGTACGGCGCGGCCGTGCTCGACGTCATCGCCGCCGCGGGCTGATCCTCACGTCCGGTGCGGTCCGTGCGCGGTGTCGCGGCGCGCGCGACCCGCGTGTCCGCCATCTCGGATCCCAGACGAGCGGTCCGACACGAGGCGATCGGATCCGCCCGCGGAGTGGCACGATGGGAGTCCGGCGGGGCCCGCGAGACGGAACCCGCCCGCTCCACACGTCGCGATCGACGCCGATCGCGACGGCTCGCCATATCCCGGCGGGACCCTGGCAGCCGGTGCACTGACGACCTCAGCGCCCGAGCCAGCCGATGCACGCGCCGCCCTCGGCGCTCCCGCTGGAAGGGAATCCGCCGATGACAAGCACGATCGACACCGCGCACGCACCGGGCATGCCGGCGAGCACCTGGCGGCTGCGCAGCGACGCCTGGGAGTTCCTGCGCTTCGCCGTCAAGCGGCTCGCGGTCGAGGCCGACGCCCGTGACGCCGTCGCCAACCGTGACGAGATCCGGCGCTCGCTGCGGGCGCTGGAGACGATCGAGCTGTACTGGGCCGGTTTCGGGCAGCGCTACGTGCGGCACATCCGGGAGCTGATCGAACAGGACGACGCCACCACCGCGCTGGAGCGCATCGGGCGGGTCGTGCATCGTCTCCGTGGCACGTCCGTCCCGGGCGGGTCCGATCCGGTCGTCGACGAGGCCGACCTCGCCGAGCTGCAGGACGATGCGGATCCGCGCACGCGGTTCGAGGTGCTGCTGATCGACGAGACCACCCCGGCGGATCGCGACGCGATCGTGTCCGAGGGACGACGGCTGCGCACCGACGCGGACGACTTCATCTACGACTTCGTGATCGTGCCGTCGGCCGACGACGCGATCGCGGCGCTGCTCACGAACCCGAACATCCTCGCCTGCATCGTGCGCCCCGGATTCAGCGATCGCAGCCACCAGGTGCTCAGCGGCGACCTGCGCGAGACGATCGCGCTCGCGCACGATCAGGCGGCGACGGCGCCCGCGGCGGCGCGCAGCTCGATCCCCTCGGTGCAGCGCGTACTGCGCCTCGCCGACACCCTGCACGCCCTGCGGCCGGAGGTCGATCTGTACCTGGTCGCGGGCGCGCACATCGAGGACCTGGCGGGGGCGCTGACCCATCGGTTCCGGCGGGTGTTCCGACGCGAGGATCAGCTCGAGCTGCATCTGTCGCTGCTGCGCCGGGTCTCGCACCTCTACGACGCGCCGTTCTTCGCGGCGATCCAGAACCACGCCCGCCGCCCGGTCGGTGTGTTCCACGCCCTGCCGGTGGGACGAGGCGGATCCGTCGTCACCTCGAAGTGGATCCGCGACCTCGCCGACTTCTACGGCATGAACCTCCTGCTCGCCGAGACGTCGGCGACGTCCGGCGGGCTGGACTCGCTGCTCGCGCCGACCGGGGCGATCAAGAAGGCGCAGGATCTGGCGGCTCGGGCCTTCGGGGCGCAGCGCACCTTTCTCGTCACCAACGGCACGTCCACGGCGAACAAGATCGTGCATCAGGCGCTGGTGGAGCCGGACGACGTCGTGCTCGTCGACCGCAACTGCCACAAGTCGCACCATCATGCGCTCATGCTGACCGGTGGGCGCACCGCCTATCTCGAGGCGTACCCGCTCGACGACTTCGCGTTCTACGGGGCGGTGCCGCTGGAGCGGATCAAGCGGCTGCTCCTCGACTACCGTGCCGCGGGCCGACTGCACGAGGTGCACATGATCACGCTGACGAACTGCACGTTCGACGGCATCGTGTACGACCCGGACCGGGTGATGTCGGAGTGCCTCGCGATCAAGCCCGACCTGGTGTTCCTCTGGGACGAGGCCTGGTTCGCGTTCGCGGCGTTCCACCCGGTGACCCGGCAGCGCACCGCGATGGCGTCGGCCAAGCGCCTCGAGGAGCGGCTGCGCTCGTCCGCGCACGCGGCGGCGTACCGTGCGCAGCGGGCGCGGCTGTTCGATGCGGACTCGGGGGAGCCGCAGGACGACGAGGCGTGGATGCGGGAGGAGCTGATCCCCTCGCCCGACGCGCGCATCAGGGTCTATGCGACCCAGTCGACGCACAAGACGCTGACCGCGCTCCGCCAGGGCTCCATGATCCACGTCTACGACCAGGACTGGGCGCTCGAGGCGGAGTACGCGTTCCACGAGGCGTTCATGACGCACACCTCGACCTCGCCGAACTACCAGATCCTCGCCTCGCTCGACCTCGGTCGGCGCCAGGTCGAGCTCGAGGGCTTCGAGCTCGTGCAGCGCCAGCTCGACCTCGCGACCAGCCTCGCCCAGTCCGTCGCGCGGCATCCGTTGCTGCGTCGCACCTTCCGCGTGCTCACGATGCGCGACCTGATCCCGGCGGACTATCGCCGCAGCACCCGGCCGATGCCGCTGCGGGACGGCCTCGCCGCGATGTGGCGGGCGTGGCGCGACGACGAGTTCGTGATCGACCCGAGCCGGGTCACGATCGAGATCACGCGCACGGGCGTCGACGGCGACACCTTCAAGCACACGCACCTCATGGATCAGTACGGGATCCAGGTCAACAAGACCAGCCGCAACACGGTGCTGTTCATGACGAACATCGGCACCTCGCGCAGCGCGATCGCGTATCTGATCGAAGTGCTCGTCAAGCTCGCCGAGCGGTTCGAGCGGGATCGTGCGACGCGCGGGCTTCCGGAGGCCCGCACCGACGACGATGCGATGCCGCCGCTGCCGGACTTCAGCGCGTTCGCGCCCGCCTATGCGCATCCCTCGGGACTGCCCGACGGCGATCTGCGCGGGGCGTTCTACGACGGACAGCGGCGGGGCCTGATCGAGTATGCGACGCCCGAGGAGCTGCGCGAGCGGGTCGCGCGCGGGGAGCGACCGGTCTCGGCGGGCTTCGTGACGCCGTACCCTCCCGGCTTCCCGGTGCTCGTACCGGGGCAGATCGTCACGGCGGAGGTGCTCGACTTCATGGCCGCGCTCGACACCCGGGAGATCCACGGCTACGACGCTGCCCGCGGCTACCGCCTGATCCGCTGAGACCTGACGGGCGGGGGCTCGTAGCGGCTGCCCGTCCGGGGCTGCGTCCGTGCGGCTGTGGCATCGCCACAAGCGGGTGGGCCCTCGTGGCGAGGATGCCTTGGGGGAAGTCCACAGCCGCCTTCGCTCCACGTTGTGACAGATCTACCATGAAGGCATCCCCGAAACCTCACGAGAGGATCCTCATGGTCGACGCCGCCCTTCGGACGAACGCCGCGAACAGCGCTGACAACAGCTCGGACGACACCACGACGCGCATCGACGTCGACGCGGTCGGCGATCTGCTGCTCGGTACCTGGGCGGACACCCGCCGCGAGGCGCGGGAGATGATCAAGGATCCGGCGTTCTGGCGCGATGACTCGCTCGGCAAGGATGAGCACCGCGAGCGCGTGCTGAGCCAGATGCACCTCCTGGTGCAGAACAAGGCCGTGCACCGCGCGTTCCCCAAGCGCCTCGGCGGCGAGGAGAACAACGGCGGCAACATCGCCGGGTTCGAGGAGCTCGTGTCGGCCGACCCCAGCCTGCAGATCAAGTCGGGCGTGCAGTGGGGGCTGTTCGGATCCGCCGTGCTGCAGCTCGGCACCGCCGAGCACCACGACCGCTGGCTGCCCGGGATCATGAGCCTGGAGATCCCCGGCGCGTTCGCGATGACCGAGATCGGGCACGGATCCGATGTCGCCTCGATCGGAACCACGGCGACCTACGACCCGGAGGCCGAGGAGTTCGTAATCAACACGCCGTTCCGCGCGGCGACCAAGGAGTACCTCGGCAACGCGGCGCTGCACGGCATCGCGGCGACCGTGTTCGCGCAGCTGATCACGAACGGCGTGAACCACGGCGTGCACTGCTTCTACGTCCCGCTGCGCGGCGAGGACGGGGTGGATCTGCCCGGCATCGGCCGCGAGGACGACGGCCTCAAGGGCGGCCTGAACGGCATCGACAACGGCCGGCTCAGCTTCGACCACGTGCGGATCCCGCGCACCAACCTGCTGAACCGCTACGGCGACGTCGCGGCCGACGGCACCTACTCCAGCGCCATCGACAGCCCCGGCCGCCGCTTCTTCACGATGCTCGGCACGCTGGTGCAGGGCCGGGTCTCGCTCGACGGCGCCGCGTCGTGGGCCTCGGCGCTCGGCCTGGACATCGCGATCACCTACGCCACCCAGCGCCGCCAGTTCAACGGCGTCAGCGGCGAGGAGACCACGCTGCTCGACTACGGCAAGCACCAGCGCCGCCTGCTGCCCCGCCTCGCCACCACGTACGCGCAGCTGTTCGCGCACGACGAGTTCCTGCAGAAGTTCGACGGCGTCTTCTCCGGACGCACCGACACCCCGCAGGACCGAGAGGACCTGGAGACCCTCGCCGCGGCGCTCAAGCCGCTCTCGACCTGGCACGCCCTGGACACGCTGCAGGAGTGCCGCGAGGCGTGCGGCGGTGCGGGATTCATGTTCGAGAACCGCTTCGTGGGCCTCCGCGCCGACCTCGACATCTACGTCACCTTCGAGGGCGACAACAACATCCTGCTGCAGCTGGTCGGCAAGCGCCTGCTCACCGACTTCGCCCGGCAGTTCAAGGGCGCCGACGCCAAGACGCTCGCGAAGTACGCCGTCGGACAGACCGCGGGTCGGGTGTTCCACGGCGCGGGTCTGCGCCAGTTCGGGCAGGCCGTCGCGGATCTCGGATCCACGGCGCGATCGGTCGAGAACGGCCTGCGCGCCGAGCAGCAGCACGAGCTGTTGACCGATCGCGTGCAGCAGATGGTCGCGGACATCGCGGGACGCCTGCGCGCGGCCGGCAAGGACAAGGTGCTCGGCGAGAAGCTGTTCAACGAGAACCAGGCCGAGCTCATCGAGGCGGCGCGCGCACACGGCGAACTGCTGCAGTGGGAGGCGTTCACCGACGCCCTGGGCCGCATCGAGGACGAGGACAGCAAGACGGTGCTGACCTGGCTGCGCGACCTGTTCGGTCTGCAGCTCGTCGAGAAGCACCTCGCCTGGTACCTCATCAACGGCCGGCTCTCGGCGCAGCGCGCCGCCTCGGTCTCTCGTTACATCGACCGGCTCTGCGCCCGCCTGCGTCCGCACGCGCTCGACCTGGTGAAGGCGTTCGGCTACGAGCCCGAGCACCTGCGTGCACCCCTCGCCTCGGGCGCGGAGCAGATCCGTCAGGACGAGGCCCGCGCCTACTACGCCGACCTCCGGGCGTCGGGCGAGGCGCCCGTCGACGAGAAGGCCCTGAAGAAGGCCCGCCAGCTGTAACTCCCGCTCGGGGTCGTTGAGCGAGCACTGAGCGCAGCGAGGAGCGAGACGAAATGCGGTGCCCTTGTGAGAGAGCACCGCGTTTCGTCTTCATCGCCTTCGGCGTCGTCGCTCAACGACCCCTTCGCGTCAGGCTCCGGCGACGCGCTGCGCCAGGTGGTCCGCGAGCGGCGCGTCGGTGCCGAGCACCACGCGCACGGTGGCGCCGTCGTGGTCGCGGGCGCCGAGGCGCTGGCCGCGCAGGTCGAAGACCGTCTGTCCGCGCCCGGGGCCGTCGGTCGTGTCGACCAGGGCGGGCACCGCGGGCGCGACTGTCGGGAGCACGCGGCCGACCGCGATCGCCGCGGCGAGCGGATCGTGCAGGGCGCTGCACCGGCGGCCGTAGGTCGCGCGGTAGAACTCCATGTAGAAGTCGAGCATCGCCGCGACCGCACGCGCCACGGGGGAATCCGACGCGGCCAGCAGGTCGCGGTGCGCCTCCTCGAACACGTTCTCCATGGTCACGTCCAGCGGCACGACCACGACCGGCCAGCCGGCGACGAACACGGCGGCGGCCGCTTCGGGGTCGTTGCCGATGTTCGCCTCGGCGAGCGCCGTGATGTTGCCCGGCACGAGCGCCGCCCCGCCCATGAGGGTCACCCGCGCCACCCGCGAGGGGAGGGTCGGATCCTGCTCGAGCGCGGCGGCGAGGTTCGTGAGCGGTCCGACCGCGAGCACCTCCAGGGATCCGGCGTGCTCGTGCGAGAGCCGGATGAGCAGGTCGGCCGCCGTGCCGTCCTCGACCGCGTGAGAGGGTTCGGGAAGCGCGACCCCGCCCACGCCGTCGTCGCCGTGCACGTGCGGTGCGCCGCCGTCGTACCCGTGGGTGAGGAAGTCGTGGCGCCCGACGGCGACGGGCACCTCGTCGCGCTCGGCGAGGGCGAGCAGGCCCAGCGTGTTGCGCGCGGCCTGTGCCGAGGAGGTGTTGCCGCTGACCGTGCCGATCCCGGCGAGCACGATCTCGGGCGAAGCCAGCAGGTACGCCAGGGCGAGTGAGTCATCGATGCCCGTGTCGCAGTCGAAGTACAGCGGGGCGGGGGTGTCGGTCATCGGATCCTCCTCGGGATGCGGACGCAGGGGCGGGGAACCGCGGGCCGTGCGGCCCGCGGGACGGTCAGTCGGTCTTGGGCATCAGGAACAGGCTCGCGACGAGCGCGAGCACGCTGATCCCCACCGAGATCCAGAGTGCCAGGACGAAGTCGCCCGACATGACGAACGGCGCGACGATCGCGATGCCGAGGCTCGCGCCGAAGCCGAAGGCGGTGCCGTTCATGCTCGGCAGGATCGCGGGCGCCTCGCTCGGCGACTGCAGCACCCCGAGGCCGTTCGTGGTCGTGAGCACGACCCCGTTGTACGCGACGCCGAGCGCCGCGAACATCGCGAACACGGTCCAAGGGCTGAACGGGAACAGCGCGACCACGATGAGCGCCCCGATCGAGAGCACGAGGCCGAGGCGCAGCATCCGGATCCAGCCGAAACGGCCCGCGAGCCAGCCGGACAGCGGGGCGGCGGCCAGGCCGATCAGTGCGGGCGGGGTGAGGTAGAGCAGAGCGGAGGTCGACGCGTTGAGACCGTAGCCGACCGCCTGGTTCTGGCTGAGGATCACGATCGTGAAGTTGATCACGGCGAACACGCTCGACAGGGTCAGCACGGTGACGGCGATGACCGGCCACACCTGGCGCGAACGCAGGTGCTGCACGGCGACGAGCGGCGTGCGGCGGCGCTTCTCGATGGCCACGAAGGCGACCAGCGCGACGATCGTACCGGCGAGGAAGAGCAGAGTGAGCGGGGCGAACCAGCCCTGGCCGGATCCGGTCGACACGAAGTAGGTGAGGCAGATCAGACCGATCGAGAGCGCGGCGGCGCCCCACCAGTCCATGCGCCCGGTCGAGGAGGGTGCGCCGTCGCGCGGCACGGCGAGGGCCACGCTCACGATCGCGATCACGGCGACCGCGAGGATCACGACGAACAGCGAGCGGAATCCGTACGCGTCGGCCAGGAGGCCTCCGATCCAGCCGTCCACGCCGCCCACGCCGCCGTTGATCGCGGTGAGGATCCCGAGCACGGTCGGGAACACGGCAGCAGGCAGGGTCTCGGCGAGGATCACGTAGGAGATCTGGAACGCCGCGCTCGACGCGCCCTGCAGCACCCGTCCCAGCAGCAGCACGGGGAGGTTCGGGGAGACGAGGCAGAGCACCGTGCCGAGCCCGATGAGGGCGAGCACGATCAGCAGGGCGCGCTTGCGGCCGATGAAGTCGCTCCAGCGCGCGAGCACGATGCCGCCGACGGCTCCGGCGAGGAAGAACAGCGACGAGACCTGCGAGACCGCGTCCATGGGGGCGCCCAGCTGCTTCGCGATGTCGGGCAGGGCGGGGCTGATCATGCTCGAGTTCAGCTGGAAGGCGACGACCGTGAGGATCAGGGTCGCCACGAGCAGGACGGAGCGGCCGCCGCGGATCGGCGCGGGGCGATCGAGCGCCGCGGGGGCGGGGGAGAGCTGCACAGTGACTCCTTCGTCAAGGAAGGGAGCATCGCTCCCTCGGGTTATATGATGTTATACCTCTGAGGTAGAACATCTGCAAATGATCGCTTCCGTGCTTGAATGATCGGCGAGCGCGGCCGAATCCGGAGGCCCGGCAGGCGGTGGAGGAGACCCGATGACGGATGTCGAGCAGTTCCTGGCCCGGCCGCTGACCGCCCCCGTGGGTCAGCCCCTGCGGGTGGCCGTCTACTCCCGCCTGGCTGAGGGGATCCGGTCCGGTGTCTTCTCCCTGGGATCCGCGTTGCCTCGTGAGACCGAGCTCGGCGTCTCGCTGGGAGTGTCGCGCACGGTCGTCCGCGAAGCGCTCATGCTGCTCGAGGAGGACGGGCTGATCCTCACCCGCCGCGGGATCGGGCGCTTCGTCGCGGAGGATCTCCCCACCGTCGGTCTCGAAGAGCTGCGCCCCCTCGAAGCGGCGCTCGCCGAGGGCGGCGAGGACGTCGGTGTCCGGCAGCTCGAGTTCGTCGTGCAGCCCACCACGGATTACGTGTCGGGGCATCTGGGTCTCGACGACGCGGCGAACACCTGGTTCCGGGAGAGCGTGATCGAGCGGGCCGGCGAGCCGATCGCCATCCTGCAGGAGCACCTGCCCGCGGGACGCTACCTGACCGACGCGAGCCCGCAGATCGCGGCCGTGCTCGAGGAGGCGACCGGCGACCCGACGAGCCTCATGACGGCGCTCGCGGCCCGCGGCGTCGGCTTCGGGACGGGCGTGTGCGAGATCACGGTCAACGTCGTCGGCCGCACCCGCGGTGTGCTGCTCGGACTCAAACCGGGCGACCCCGTGCTCATCCTCACCCAGACCGTCTCCTCGGGGGGCCTCCCCGTCTACCTCGCCAAGTGCATCGTCTCCGTCAAGGCGGGCGTCCTCTCGGTCGTGCAGACCGCGCAGTGACGCACTGCCTCGTCCCCGCCCCTCAGGAAGTGGAGTCCTCATGACCGCACCGCTCGCGCTCGCCGTCGTCGGCAGCATCAACGTCGATCTCACTGCTCGCACCACCCGGCTGCCGGAGCCGGGCGAGACGATCGGCGGCGGACGGCTGTCGCGCGAGGCCGGCGGCAAGGGCGCCAATCAGGCCGCCGCGGCCGCGCGCCTCGGCGCTGCGGTGCGGATGGTCGGCGCTGTCGGCTCCGACGCCGACGGGTCCTGGATGATCGACGAGCTCGCGGCCGCGGGCGTCGACACGCACGCGGTGCGCCGCGGCGCGGAGCCCACCGGCGTCGCGCTCATCGTCGTGGACGCGGAGGGCGAGAACCAGATCGCCGTGTGCGAGGGCGCCAACGGCGAGGTGAGCCTGGACGGCGTCGTGTTCGGATCCGACGAGGCGGTGCTCGCGCAGCTGGAGATCTCGATGGGCGTGGTCGCCGCGCTCGCCGCGACCGCGCCCGGGTATCTGGCGGTCAACGCCGCGCCGGCGCTCGACCTGCCCGCCGCGGTCGTCGAGCGTGCCGACCTCATCATCGTGAACGAGACGGAGTACGCGCTGCTGCCCGTGCTGCGCACCGCCCGCAGAGTCGCCGTGACCTACGGCGGAGAGGGGGCGAAGCTGTTCGAGCACGGGGAGCTCGTCGCTTCGGCGCCCGCGGTGAAGACCACGGTCGTGAACAGCGTCGGCGCCGGCGACGCGTTCTGCGCGGCCCTCACGATCGGGCTCGCCTCCGGCATCGCTCCGCAGCGCGCCCTGTCGGCGGCCTGTGCGGTGGGTGCCGCCGCCGTCGCGGATCCGCGGTCGCAGCCGCTGCTCGCCGCGCTCGGGGAGTACCTGCCCGCCGAGTGAGCCCCGGTGTCGGCGCCCGCGCCTACCCTGGATCCATGACGACCCCCCTCGCCGATGACGACCGTCCGCGCTGCGCCTGGGCGGGGGACGATCCCGAGTACCGTCGCTACCACGACGAGGAGTGGGGCCGGCCGCTGCACGGCGACCGTGCGCTGTTCGAGAAGATGGCGCTGGAGGGGTTCCAGGCGGGATTGAGCTGGATCACGATCCTGCGCAAGCGCCCGCGATTCCGCGAGGTGTTCGCGGGCTTCGAGCCCGACGTGGTCGCGGAGTTCGGCGAGGACGACATCGCCCGGCTCATGGCGGACGCCGGCATCATCCGCAATCGCGCGAAGATCGAGGCGACGATCGGCAACGCCGCGCTCGTGCGGGAGATGGCCGACGGCGAGCTCGACGCGCTCATGTGGTCGTTCGCCCCGGCGGCGGGCATCGGTGCGCGCCCGCGGACCATGTCCGAGGTCCCCGCGGTGACCGCCGAGTCCGAGGCGATGAGCAAGGCTCTGCGCAAGCGGGGATTCCGCTTCGTCGGCCCCACGACGATGTACGCGCTCATGCAGTCCGCCGGCATGGTCGACGACCACCTCGAGGGGTGCTGGCGCGCGGCGTGAGAGCCGCGGGCGCTGTCGGCGTCAGGACGCCGGATCCGCTGGCGCGGAGCCGGGATCCGCTGCCGCATCCGGCTTGCGGAACGCCTGGCGCATGTGGTCGCTGGTGAGGAAGTCGGCGACACCGATCATGATGAGGCTGAACACGATCTGCTCGGTCACCATCCACGCCGGATACAACCCGGGGATCGCGGCCATCACGAGGGTGATGACGGGGAAGATCTGCGCGAACAGCCGCAGCCGCTGATACGCCCAGCGCCACCCCAGTGCCGCGCGCCACGCGAAGTAGAAGAGCGTGACCGTCATCGCGAGCACGATCAGCGCGCGCATCCACACGGCGAACGGCACGGCGGTGATCGAGCCGGCCTGCACCGCGATCACGACGGCGACGACGACCGCGGCGATGCCGATCAGCAGCTCCACGGCGAGCAGCCAGAACACCCAGCGGAACGCACGGACCGTGCGGTGGTGGTCGCGGTCCGATTCGACGATCTTCTCGTGCGCGTTGCGGCCGCCGGCGAGACGGTCCACACGCAGCAGCAGCGGCTCAACACGGCGCAGCACGGGGTCGAGGAACATGCTCCTGAGAGTACGGCCATGGCCTGTGCGGACGGCCGGATCCTGGCCCGTCCGCAGGGAAATCGATCGAAGGGTGGAGGGAGGGGAACGGCCTTCGGCGTCGTCGAGCAAGCCCCGTGCGTAACTCCGTGGGGTCGTTGAGCGAGCACCGAGCGCAGCGAGGAGCGAGAGGAAACGCGGCGCCGGATCCGTCGGCCGGGCTCAGGCTATTCCCAGGTCAGAAGAGGGATTTGCTGTGGACAAAGTTGGAACATATCTTCGAACCTTGGTAGGATCGGAGCATGTCCGGCACCCTTGATCCGCTCCTGGAAGCCACCCGGCTTCTGGCGCAGGTGTGGGGCGGAGCCGATTCCGGTGCCGGCCTGTCCCGGGCTCGTCTGGTCGCCGCCAACGCGGCGATCGGGCAGCTCAAGCGCGCGGCGGACGCCGTGCACGCGGAAGTCGCAGCCGGCATCGCTCGGGAGTCGCGACGCGAGCTCGGACCCGAGTCGCTGGCCAAGCAGCAGGGCTATCGTGGCGCCGCGCAACTGATCGCGACCACGACGGGTTCGTCGACGGGCGACGCGGCCCGGTTGATGAAGGTGGGGGAGGCCACCGCGCCGCGCTCGAACCTGATCGGCGAGGAGTTGCCGGCGAAGTTCCCTGCGATGCGTGAGGCGCTGGTGGCGGGCCGGATCGGGGCGGCTGCGACGTCCATGATCATCTCCTTCCTGGACCGGATGATCCCGAAGGTCGGCCGCGAGCGCGCAGCAGAGGCAGAGCATGTTCTCGCCGGGCTCGCTCCTGGTCTGTCTTTGGACGAGGTGCGACGGGCGGTGACCCGGTTGGAGGCGCATCTGGATCCGGATGGTGTCGCTCCGCGGGAGGACGAGTTGCGGTCGCGGGCATCGCTGACCCTGTTCGAACGGGACGGGATGCTGCACCTAAGCGCGGTGCTGGATCCGGAACGGGCGGCGGCGGTGAAGACGGCGATCGAGGGGTTCGTGTCTGCCGAGTTCGCCGCGAAACGTGAGGGCCGGGACCCGGCCGCCCCGGATGCGGATCGGCGCACCGTGCAGGAGGTCCAGGCCGACGCTCTCGTCCATTTCGCCGAACATGCCCTCACCTGTCAGCGGAACAAGACGTTGAACGGGGCGACCGTGATCGTCCGCGTCAACGCGACCGACCTGGAGCACGGCACCGGGTTCGGGCTGATCGACGGGATCGAGCAGCCGGTCAGCATCGACACCGTCCGCCGCATGGCAGGCGGGGGCGGCATGACCAGCTGGGTGTGCGGGGACGACGGGGAGGTCTTGAACTGGGGACGCGACCGGCGCCTTTTCACCCGCGCCCAACGCCACGCCCTCACCGAACGCGACGGGGGGTGCGCGTTCTGCGGACTCCCACCCGGAATGACCAAAGCCCACCACATCGACTGGTGGAAACGCGACCACGGCAAAACAGACCTGTCCAACGGTGTGCTGCTCTGCGAGACCTGCCACCACCTCATCCACGACAACGGCTGGAACATCCGTGTCGACGGCACCGGCATCCGCGCGAGAGTCTGGTTCCTGCCCCCACCCGGCACCGGGGCGCCACCCCGCCTCGGCGGCAGAGCGCGCACCGAACACATCGCCTGACCACCGGTTACTCACCTGCGCGAGCACCGAGCGCAGCGAGAGCGTGTCGACCCGTGGCGCTCCCTCGCGAGAGCCCCGCAGGGCCTCTCCGCGCGGCCACCGCGTTTCGTCTCGGTCGGCTTCGCCGTCCTCGCTCAACGACCCCGATCTGGGGAGCCCGGCGGCACGACAGGATGGGGATTCCTCCCCATCGCGGCTCCCAGGATCGCGACATACACTCTTACAGTCCCCTGGCAAATGCGCATGGGACAGCTGTGTGAGGCATCCGGGGGGAATTCGTGGTGAAGTCGTTCGCGTGGTTGCGGATGCGACCGAAGACCCTCGCGTCCGCTGCCGGCGTCACCGCCGCGGCCGTCGCCGTCGCCGGGATGGCCTTCGCCTACGAAGGCAACCCGACCGCGGAGGTCGACCTGCACGACGGCGGAGTCTGGCTCACCAAGACGTCCAGCCTGATGGTCGGACACTTCAACAACGAGTCCCGCGTGCTGGACGGCGGTCTGCGCACCGGCAGCGAGAACTACGACGTGCTGCAGTCCGGCGGCACAGTGCTCGTCGACGACCGCTCGGCCTCCACCCTGACCAGCGTGGATCCGGCGCGCGTCGTGCTCAGCGACGCCGTGCTCATCCCCGGCGGCGCGAAGTCGGCGCTCGGCGGCACCACTGTCGCGATCCTCGATCCCAAGGAGGGCAAGCTCTGGGTGCGCGCGGCCTCGTCCCTGAGCGGGTTCAAGCCCGCGGGTACGAAGCCCTCCGCCACCCTCGGCGCCGGAGCCGACGTCACGGTGGGCAAGGACGGCACCGTCTACGCCGTCTCCGCCAAGGACCGCAGCATCGTCACCGTGCACGTGGACGGGCAGGGCGACCCGCAGCCGCCGTCCACCGAGAAGATCGAACTCGCGGAGAACGCGAAGCCCACGATCACCGTCGTCGGCACGACCCCCGTCGTGCTCGACGCCGACGCGAAGACCGTGTTCGCGGCCGGGCATCGCACCGAGCTCAGCGGCTCCGAGGTGAAGAACCTCGACGCGGCCGTGCTGCAGCAGCCGTCGGCGGAGAACGGCTCCGCTGTCCTGGCGACCGCCGATGCCCTGATCTCCGTGCCGCTGGACGGATCCGCGCCCTCGGCGCAGGAGGCCGGCGGCACCGGCGCCCCCGCGGCGCCCGTCTTCCTGAACGGCTGCACCTACGGCGCCTGGGGCGGATCCGCGAAGTTCCTCCGCGACTGCATCGGATCCGCCAATGACCTGAAGTCCTCGATCGAGGGCGCCGAGAGCAGCACCACCCTCGTGTTCCGGGTCAACCGCGACGTGGTCGTGCTCAACGACACCGCGAGCGGCGCGGCGTGGATGGCCACCGACAACCTGCAGCGCGTGGACAACTGGCAGGACATCGTGCCGCCCGAGGGCGACACCGAGAAGCAGGACGAGACCAGCGACGACCAGGTCGAGACGACGCTGCCCAAGCGCACCCCCGAGAACACCCCGCCCATCGCGCACGACGACGAGTTCGGGGTGCGTCCCGGCCGCACCACGATGCTGCCCGTGCTCGACAACGACACCGACGCCGACGGCGACGTGCTGGTCGCATCGCTCGCGCAGGAGCAGCCCGCGCTCGGCGACGTGCAGCCCATCAACAACGGCGGCGCGCTGCAGATCGCGGTGGCGGACGACGCCACCGGATCCGCCGCGTTCCAGTACCAGGCCGACGACGGCCGCGGCGGCAAGGCCACCGCGAACGTCGCGGTCAGCGTGCACGACTGGAGCGTGAACGCCGCGCCGAAGCAGAAGCGCACGCCCGGCCTGCTCGTCGAGGCGGGCGGCGCCGTGAGCTACAACGCGCTGCCCGACTGGATCGACCCCGACGGCGACGACGTGTATCTGAAGGACGTCGAGGCGGCCCCGGGCGACGAGGTCGACTTCACCCCCGACGGCCAGCTCACCTACCGCGCGGTCGCCAGCCTGCCCGGCCGCAAGGAGATCCGGATCCAGGTCGCCGATGCGATGGGTGAGCTCACGAGTGGTGTCATCCGTCTTGACATCCGTCCGGCCGGCACCACGGCGCCGAAGACCAACGCCGACCACTATCAGACCCGTGCCGGCGAGCAGGTCACCGTGTCGCCGCTGCGGAACGACTCCAGCTCCGGCAAGGAGCCGCTGCGTCTCACCCGGGTGGACGAGACCCCGGGCGCCGTGATCACACCGAACTTCGGCGAGGGCACCTTCACGTTCCAGGCCGAGCTGCCCGGCACCTATTACATGCAGTACCTCGTGAGCGCGGGGCCGAACGCCGTGCCGGGCCTCGTCCGCGTGGACGTGCTGGACAAGTCCGCCGAGGCGGCGCCGCCGATCGCGGTGCGCGACGTGGCGCTGCTGCCGAGCGGCGGCGACGTGCTGGTGGGCGTGCTGAACAACGACGAGGATCCCGCCGGCGGCATCCTCGTCGTGCAGTCGGTCACCGTGCCGCCGCACAGCGGCGTGGCGGTGTCGGTGCTCAACCATGAGACGCTGCGGATCACGGATCAGGGCAACCTCGACCAGGAGGTGCGGATCAAGTACCGCATCTCGAACGGATCCAAGTCCGCCGACGGCGACGTGATCGTGATCCCGATCCCGGCGCCCGCCAAGCTGGACCCGCCGACCGCGAACGACGACACGGCCGTCGTCCGTGCCGGTGACGTCGTGACGATCCCCGTGCTGGACAACGACAAGCACGCGCCCGGCACGACCCTGCATGTGGCGCCGAAGCTGATCGACCCCCTGGTGGACCCGAAGTTCGGTGAGGCGTTCGTCTCGCAGGACACCGTGCGGTTCCGTGCCGGGGACACTCCGCGCACCGTCTACGCGACGTACGAGGCGGTGGACTCGAACGGGCAGAAGGCCGCCGGGTACATCACGATCCAGATCCTGCCGGTGGACGAGAAGACCAACACCGCGCCCCGTCCGCACGATCTCACCGTGCGAGCGTTGAGCGGCACCAGCGTGCGCATCGCGGTGCCGCTGGACGGGCTGGACGCCGAGGGCGACTCGGTCGAGCTGGTGGGCCTCGACTCCGCGCCGAAGCAGGGCCAGGTCACCGAGGTCGGCGCCAACTTCCTCACGTACCAGGCCTTCGACAAGGCCAGCGGCATCGACACCTTCACGTACAAGGTGCGCGACCGGCTCGGCAAGGAGGCGACCGCGACGGTCCGGGTCGGCATCGCCCCCGGGGCCAACATCAACCAGGCGCCGTACGCGGTCAAGGACTCGATCGTCATGCGGCCCGGTCGTACGGTCGCCGTCGCGGTGCTGACGAACGATTCGGATCCGGACGGCGACACGATCGGCCTCGTCAAGAACGGGATCGAGGTGCCCCCGGGGGTCGACGGGCTCAAGGCCACCGTCTCCGGTGACCGCGTGCTCATCACGGCGCCGAACAAACCCGTGCAGACCTCGGTGCAGTACACCGTGGCCGACTCGAAGGGTGCGACGGCCACGGCGCCGGTGCAGATCACGGTCGCCGAGGACGTCCCGCTCGTGGCGCCGATCGCACGCGACGACCGCATCCAGGCCTCCGACGTGAAGGGGGAGAGCCTGCAGGTCGAGGTGCCGGTGCTGGACAACGACGAGGATCCGGACGGCACGGTCGATGCTCTGAAGCTCGGCGTCTCCGACCCCAGCGCGAAGGTGCTGCCCGATCGCAAGATCCAGGTCACGGTCACGGAGCAGCGCCAGCTGGTGCAGTACTCGGTCACCGATCAGGACGATCAGACCGCCTCGGCGTTCATCTTCGTGCCCGCGCTCTCCGAGCTCGCGCCGACTCTCCGCTCGACCAAGCCGGTCGAGGTGAAGAGTGGCGAGACCATCGACATCCCGCTCTCGAAGTACGTCGCCGTCGCCGGCGGCGGAGAGGTGCGGATCACCGAGGCCGGCAAGGTCAGCGCCGTCAACAGCAACGGGTCCCCGCTGCTGAAGGACGAGCACACCCTCGTGTACACCTCGAAGCAGGGCTACTTCGGCGACGACGCGCTCACCTTCGAGGTGACCGACGGCACCGGACCCGACGACCCCAAGGGGCGCAAGAGCACGCTGAGCCTGCCGATCACGGTGCTGCCGCCGGACAACCAGCCGCCGGCGTTCACGAACGCGCAGGTGTCGGTCGCGCCGGGCGAGGAGGCGCAGAAGGTCGACCTCGCGGCGCTGACGAAGGATCCGGATCCGGGCGACGCGAAGAAGATCAGCTACAAGATCACCGGCCAGCCGGAGAACGGCATCAAGGCCAGCCTGGACGGCTCGACGCTGAAGGTCGAGGCGGATTCGTCGACTCCCAAGGGCAGTGGCTCCACGGTGCAGCTGAGCATCACCGACGGCAAGACGGATCCCGTCTCCGGCACGGTCGCCGTGACGGTCGCCGCGTCCACGCGACCGCTCGCGGTCGCGAACGAGGACACGGTGCCGCAGGCGGACCAGGGCAAGGCCGTGACCATCCCCGTGCTGGAGAACGACGTCAACCCGTTCCCGGACAAGCCGCTGAAGATCCGCTCCGTGAGCGTGCAGACCGGAGACGCGAACGCGTCCGTGCAGGGCGACAAGATCGTGGTCACGCCCGACGGCAAGTTCGTCGGGCAGGTCGTGGCGACCTACCGGGTGCAGGACGCGACGAAGGATCCGGATCGCGAGGTCGACGGCCGCATCGTCGTCACGGTGCAGGGCGTGCCCGATGCACCGGGAGCCCCGCAGGTGACCAGCGTGCAGGACCGCACCGTGGTGCTGAACTGGAGCCCGCCGTCGAACAACGGCGCCGAGATCAGCGGGTACACCGTGCGCGCGACGAGCGGCGGCAGCTACACCAAGCCGTGCACGTCGACGACGTGCACGCTGGACGGGCTGACCAACAACGTCGAGTACACGTTCGCGGTGACCGCCACGAACCGGGTGGGCGAGGGCAAGCCGTCGCCGACGTCGGCCGTCGCACGCCCCGACGCGCGTCCGGACACCCCGAACCCGCCGACCCTGAAGTTCGGCGACAAATCGCTGGACGTGTCGTGGACCACGCCGACGACGCCCGGATCCCCGGTGTCGTCGTACAACCTGGAGATCTCGCCCGCCCCGCCCAGCGGAGTGGCGACGAAGACCGGCGTCACCGGCAACAGCCTGAAGTGGGACGGTCTGGAGAACGGCGCGAACTACCAGGTGCGCGTGCAGGCGGTGAACCGCGCCCCCGAGCCCTCCAGCTGGTCGGGCTGGTCCGCCTCGGAGATCCCGGCCGGCCCGCCGACCGCGCCCGGCACCCCGCAGGCGCAGAGCGCGCCGTCGGTGGGCAGCCAGTCCCAGATGAACGTGAGCTGGACGGCGGCAGGGCCGAACGGAGATGCGATCTCCAGTTACGAGCTGCAGGTGATGCAGGGCGGATCCGTGGTGCGTACGATCACCGTCGCGGGCACCACGCTCAGCCAGGCAGTGACGGTGGGCAACTCGACCTCGGACTACACGTTCCAGGTGCGGGGCAAGAACAAGTCTCCGTCGCCGGGCGCATGGTCGGGAGTCTCGAATGCACAGCGGGCGTTCGGGCAGCCTGGTGCGACGACGATCACTCGCGCCGATGAGGGCAACAACAACATCTACGTCGAGTACTCGCTTGCGGACGCCAACGGCGCAAGCGCGTCTGAGATCCACTACGAGTACTCGACCGGCGGCGGCTGGAACCGCAACTGGGACGGACACAACATCCCGGCGGCGAACAACGGCACCTACACGGTATCGGTGCACGCGTACTCCGTGGTCGGCGGGCAGGAATCCCAGCCGGGTACCGCCGGCTCGAAGGGCGGTCTGCGGCCGTTCGGCCCGATCGGCAATCCCGCGGTCAACGCCCGCAACAACGGCCAGAGCGTCACGCTGACGTGGAACGCCCCGCCGGAGAACGGTCGGCCCGTCACGATGAAGATCAAGGTTGACGGCGGAGGTTGGCAGTCGGTCGGGAACAACGGGTCCACCATCGTCGGCAACGGTTACGACCAGACGCACACGATCGACGCTCAGGCCTTCACGGACACGCAGCAGTCGAACGTCGTCTCGGATCGGGCCAAGACCGACAGCCCGCCGCCGCCTCGCGTATGGGTGACGCAGGGCGCCGCCGCCGGCAGCGGCTGCGTGAACGGCTGCCGTCTGATGGTCGTGAACTGGCAGAACCTGAACATCGGCAACTACACCGTGACCTGCCACTCCAGCGTCGACGGCCAGATCGGCGGCAACCACACCGTCAACTTCAACGGCTCCGGCAGCCAGCAGCTCTCCTGCTGGAAGGGCCGCGACGGTGTGGACGTCTGGGTCGACATCGTCGGCTGGGGCGGCGGCGTGGACACCGAGAAGAGCTTCTGGCCGAAACCGTAGCCGGGCTCGGTCCCGGCCACGCAGCACTGCAGACGAACACAGATCAGAGGAACGACAAGAGATGACGATGACCCCCGAACAGGCGGCCTGGTTCCAGGGCACCTTCACCCGCCTCGCCGACAATGTCGATCGGGCGGTGCAGGGCAAGCGCGACGTGGTGAGCCTCGTGCTCGCCTCGATGCTGGCCGAGGGCCACGTGCTCCTGGAGGACGCCCCCGGCACGGGCAAGACGAGCCTCGCCAAGGCGCTCGCCGCCACCGTGCAGGGCACCAGCACCCGGATCCAGTTCACGCCCGACCTGCTGCCGTCGGATGTGACGGGCGTGACGATCTACGACCAGAACACGCACACGTTCGAGTTCCACCGCGGTCCGGTGTTCGCCTCGATCGTGCTCGCGGACGAGATCAACCGCGCCTCGCCGAAGACGCAGTCGGCACTGCTCGAGGTGATGGAGGAGTCGCGCGTCACGGTCGACGGCGTCGCGCACGAGGCGGGCCGCCCGTTCCTCGTCATCGCGACGCAGAACCCGATCGAGCAGGCGGGCACCTACAAGCTGCCCGAGGCGCAGCTGGACCGCTTCCTCATCAAGACCTCGATCGGCTATCCCGACCTCGACGTCACCGCATCGATCCTCGCGGGAGCCGCCGACCGCAACCCCTCGTCCAAGCTCTCGCCGGTCATCACGACGAGCGCGGTCGCCGACATGGCCGACCTCGCCGCCGCGGTGCATGTGGAGCCGGCCGTGCTGCGCTACATCGCCGAACTCGTCGAGGCGACCCGCGCCGACACCGCGATCCGCCTCGGCGTCTCGGTGCGCGGCGCCCTGGCGATGGTCCGCATCGCGAAGGTGTGGGCGGCCGCGCACGGACGTCACTACGTGCTGCCCGACGACGTGAAGGCGCTCGCCCGCCCGGTGTGGCTGCACCGGCTGCTGCTCGACCCCGAGGCCGAGTTCGCAGGCACCACCGCCGAGACCGTCATCGCCCGCGTGGTGGAGAAGATCGCCGCTCCTCAGGCGCGCGCCGCCGCCTGAGCGGTCCCCTCCGGATCCCTCCGCGCGAACCCCGCGCACGGACACGCAACCGACCTGACCCCGAAAGAGCATTCATGACCACGACCGCCCAGGCGCGCGGCACCGACCGCGAGGCCGGCTGGCGCGACATCGCCGCACTGGTGATCGCGCGCATCGGCGCGCGGCTGCGCCTGATCGCGTCCGCGGTGCGGCCCCTGGCCTGGGTACTCGGGGCGATCGCGCTGGGATGCCTCATGATCGCCCTGCCACTGGGCTGGATCGAGGTCGTCGTGATCGCGCTGGTGATCGCCGTGGTGCTCGCCCTGTGCGCCGTGTTCCTGATCGGGCGCACCGCCTACGACGTCACCCTCGACCTCGCCCGCACCCGGGTCGTCGTCGGGGAGCGCGCGGTGGGGGCGCTCACCCTCGCGAACCGCGGCTCGCGGGCGATCCTGCCCTCCCGCGTCGTGCTGCCGGTGGGCGCAGGGCGCGGCGAGTTCGGCATCAAGCGGCTGGCCCCGGGCGAGGAAGCGGAGGAGCTCTTCGCGATCCCCACCCACCGTCGGGGCGTCGTCTCAGTCGGACCCGTCAGCGTCGTGCGCGGTGACCCGCTCGGGCTCTTCGAGCGCGCGCATCGACGGGACGAACCGATCGACCTGTTCGTGCATCCGCGCACGATCGTGTTCGACGGGCAGTCGCTCGGATTCCTGCGCGACCTCGAGGGCCTTCCGGCCTCGGATCTGTCCCGCGACGACGTCTCCTTCCACGCGCTGAACGAGTACCAGCCCGGCGACGATCTGCGCCGCGTGCACTGGCGCTCCTCCGCTCGCACCGGGGTGCTCATGGTGCGGCAGTACGAGGAGACCCGTCGCTCCCACTTCGTGATCGGGTTGAGCCGCAACGCAGTCGAGTACGCCGAGCCGGATGAGTTCGAGCTGGCGATCTCGCTGGCCGGATCCATCGGCCTGCGCGCGATCCGCGACTCGCAGCACGTCGACCTGCGCGTGCAGGGACGAGCTCTGCCGTCGAGCACGGGCAAGCAGCTGCTCGACTCGCTCGCCGGCGTCGAGGAGGGGCGTGCCAAGGACGGCGGACTGGCGACGCTGGCCGGCACGGTCGCCGCGCACATGCCGTTGTCCAGCGTGGTGGTGCTCGTCGGCGGCAGCCGCACCTCCCCGGAGGAGCTGCGCGCCGCATGCGCCCGGCTGCCGTTCGGCTCGCGCGTGCTCGCCATCGTCGCCGACCTCGGTGAGGCGCCTTCGCTGCGCCGCATCGGCGAGGCCGACGTGATCACCGTGGGGGCTCTCGAGCAGCTGCCCCTCGCCCTCGGGAAGGTGCTCGCATGACCGCGCCCGCAGAGACCCGCTCCGGCCGGCGGGTGAAGGCCCCAAAGGAGGCCCAGGCTCCGAAGGCGCCGCGCGCCCGGCTCTCGCCGCGCCGTGTGCTGATCGACCTCGTCGCGGTCGCCCTGCTCATCGGGGTCGGCATCGTGGGCTGGTGGCCCTCCTTCGCCGGCGGTTCCTACCTGCCCGCCGCGATCGGCGGCCTGGTGCTCGGTCTCGGCGTCGCGCTGCTCTGCGCCTGGCGCGGATGGGGCATTCTGCCCACCGCCGGGCTCACGCTGCTCGGGTACTTCCTCTTCGGGGGCGCTCTTGCCCTCCCGCAGACGACGCTGCTCGGCGTCGTGCCCACCGGCGAGACCCTCGGCGCACTGTCGGCCGGCGCCGTCACGAGCTGGAAGGCGATGCTCACCACGGTCGCCCCCGTCGCGGTCGGCGACGGCTATGCGCTGGTGCCGTTCCTGTCCGCCCTCGTGGCGAGCGTGGTCGCGGGTGCGCTCGCGCTGCGGCTGCGCCGGGTCGCGTGGGCGCTCATCCCCGCCGCGCTGCACCTGATGCTCGTGATCGCGATGGGTGTGCCGGATCCGGCGGCGCCGATCGCGCAGGGCGTCGTGTTCGCGCTCGTCGCCGTGGCCTGGCTCGCCCTGCGGGGGATCGGCGAGAGCGCCGACGCGGCCGTGTCGGTCGCGGCCGACGGATCCCACTCCTCCGCGCTGCGCCGCCGTCGCATCCTGGCCGGCACCGCCGTGCTCGTCGTGGCGGGACTGGCCGGCACCGGCGTCGCTGCCGCGACCACGCTCGCGGAGCCCCGGCACGTGTTCCGGGACGTGGTGCTGCCGCCCTTCGACGTGCACCAGTACGCCAGCCCGCTGCAGTCGTACCGCGGGTACGTGAAGGACCACCGCAAGGACACCCTGTTCACGGTGAAGGGGCTGCCGGAGGGCGCCAGGATCCGGGTCGGCACGATGGACGCGTACAACGGCGTCGTCTACGACGTGTCGGACAAGGGCATCGGCTCGTCCGGCGCCTTCAGCCCGATCCGCGACAACATGTCGGCCGACGCGAGCGGATCTCCGGCGACGCTGGACGTCACGATGGATCAGTACACCGGGGTCTGGGTGCCCGACGCGGGCGAGGTGAGCAGCATCACGTTCGCCGGATCCGACGCCGACGCGCTGCGTCGCGGCACCTTCTACAACGAGTCCACCGGCACAGCCGTCGCGACGACGAAGCTGAAGAAGGGCGACACGTACACCGTCGACACGACGATCCCGAAGACCTGGACCGATAAGCAGCTCGAGGGTCTCGACTTCGGGACGGTCGCCATTCCGAAGCAGGCGGAGGCGCCCGAGAAGCTCGCCGCGCTCGCCTCGGACACGGTGGCCGACGCGAAGACCCCGATCGCCCAGGTGCGGGCGCTGGTCAAGAAGTTCTCCGAGGAGGGCTTCTTCAGTCACGGTCTGGACGGCGAGGCGCTGAGCCGCGCCGGCCACACCGAGGAGCGCATCTCCACGCTGATCGGCGGAGAGCAGATGATCGGCGACGATGAGCAGTACGCCGTCGCGATGGCGCTCGCGGCGCGCTCGCTGGGGATCCCGGTCCGCGTCGTGATGGGCTTCTACCCCGACAAGGGCCAGAAGGGCACGTTCTCCGCCAACGGCGACAACCTGCATGCCTGGGTCGAGGTGAACTTCGAGAAGGCGGGCTGGGTGGCCTTCGACCCGACTCCGCCGAAGGACAAGGTCCCGCAGGACCAGATCACCAAGCCGAAGGTCGTGCCCAAGCCGCAGGTGCTGCAGCCGCCGCCCCCACCGCAGGCGCCGGTGGACCTGCCGCCGAGCGTGCCGGACCAGCGCGGCAACCAGGACGGGCCGGACAACCTGTGGAGCATCCTCGGCACGATTCTGGCGATCGGCGGTGGCGTGCTGGTGGTGCTCGCCATCCTCGCCGCGCCCTTCATCGTGATCGGCGCGTGGAAGGCCGCCCGCCGGCGCCGGCGTCGTGCGGCGGCGCTCGCCGCCGACCGCATCAGCGGCGGCTGGGACGAGCTCACCGACCGTGCCGTGGACTACGGGGCCCGCATCCCCGCGGGGGGCACCAGGGCCGAGGAGGCCCAGACGGTGGCGACGGCCCTCACCGTGCCCGCCGTGACCGCTCTGGCCGACCATGCCGACGCGCAGGTGTTCGGCCCGACCGAGCCCACTGCGGAGGACGTGGATGCGTTCTGGCGCGAGGTCGACGGCATCGTCGCGGGGCTGGGCAGCCAGTCCAGCTGGCGGCGGCGCATGCTCGCACGCCTCAGTCTGCGCTCGCTGCTCGGCGACTCGCGCCTGTCCGCGGGAGTGCAGGGTCTGCGCGACGCGGCGGCCGAGCGCATCCGGCGTCCCGGCAACGGCTCTGGCGCCGCGGGCGGCGCAACTGGCACGATCGAGAGCACTGCAGCCAAGACGGGCGGCACCCGAACCGCACGCCCCGGATCCGAGAGCGAGACTCCATGACGAACGCCCCGAGCGGGGCAGGTGCGGCCGCCGCGCCTGTCGCACCGATCCCGCGGCGCGCGATCGCCTACGTGATCGATGCCGCGATCGCGTCGCTGCTGGTCGGCATCGGCGTGGTGACATCGTCGGTCGTCGCCGCCGCGACCGCAGACGGCCAGGGCCTGTCCGCGACGTTCGCCGCGATGGCGGTGGGTCTCGGCCTCACCGGCCTGGTGGCCCTCGCGTGGTTGCTCGTCTGCAGCTTCCTGCAGGGGTCCGGCGGATCCGTCGGCATGCGCATCATGAAGCTGCGGCTCGTGCGCGACGGCAGCGAAGCGCCCCTGGGGCTCGGCCGGGCGCTGCTGCGCAACATCGTGTTCGGGCTGAGCGCGGCGATCGTCGTCGGCTACTTCACGCCGCTGTTCGACGGATCCGGCCGGTTCCAGGGCTGGCACGATCGCGCCGCCGGCGCACTCATGCGCGACGTCCGGGGTCTGTCGGCTCCGATGCCCGCGGCGGGCGCGCCGGCCGCGACTCCGGCTGCGCCGCCCGCTCCCGGAGCTGCTCCCGCACCCGACGCAGCGGTCGGCGCCTTCGCCCCGGCCACCGCCGCCCCGGCTGCCCCCGCATCCTTCGCGCCGCCCCAGCCCGATGCCCTGTTCCCGGCGCGCGAGCCCGGGGCCCTGTTCCCGCCGTCGGTGGCGCCCGTCGGCCCGCAGGACGGGCACACGGGCTTCACACTGCCGCCCGCGCCGAGCGCAGCGCCGACGGCCACCGCCGCGTCCGGATCCGAGCCGGTCGTTGCGGGACGCGTCCCGTCCGGCCCTCCCGTGCCGGCCGAAGTCGACCCGCACGACGCCACCGTGCTGTCGCCCGCAGCGCAGGCCGCGGCCGACGCCGCGCACGAGGGCGCCATGATCACCGTGGTGCCGGGCGTCAGCCCGTCCGTGCCCGCCCCCGCGCCTGCTCCTGTCTCGGGGCCGGAGACGGTGGCACCGGCGCGGCCTCCGGTTCCCGCGGCCCCACCCGCCTCGGTCGAGGCCGCGATGGCGATTCCGCCGGTGGCGCAGCCCGCTGAGGACGAAGACCTCGAGGAGACCCGGATCTCGATCCCGGGTCATCGACTGCAGTTCGTCTGGGACGACGGCGCCCGCGCCACGGTCTCGGGGCGCACGCTGTTCGGCCGCAATCCGGCCCCCGAGGCCGGCGCGATCGTCGTGGTCGTCCGGGACGAGACCCTCTCCCTGTCCAAGACGCATTTCGAGGCCGCGGCCGAGGCAGCCGGCGGCTGGGTCATGGACCGGCATTCCACCAACGGGATGACGATCGTGCGCGACGGCGTGCGGATCGCCTGCCCGCCGGGCGAGCGGGTGCGTATCCGCCTCGGCGACGCCATCGAGATCGGCGACCGGATCGTGACCGTCGGAGGCTACGCGTGATCGGACCCATCGTCGCCCGCGCGGGCGCAGCCACGCACACGGGGCTGCGCCGCGCCCTCAACGAGGACGCTCATCTCGCGCACGCGCCGCTGTTCCTCGTCGCCGACGGCATGGGCGGGCATCAGGCCGGCGATGTCGCCAGCGGCACCGTGATCGAGGGCTTCGCCGCCCTGCACGGCCGTCCGGCGCTCACCGTCGACGACGTCAGCTTCACGCTGGCCCGCGTGCGCGCGGCGGTCGACGCCATCGCCGGCGTCCCCCTCTCGAACGGGGGGATCTCGAAGGCGGGCACCACGCTCAGCGGCGTGACGATCGCGGCGGTGGACGGCGTCGGCTACTGGCTCGCGATGAACATCGGCGACTCGCGCACCTACCGGCTCTCCGGCGGTGTGCTGGAGCAGATCTCCGTCGACCACTCCGTGGTGCAGGAGCTCATCGACTCCGGCGAGCTGCTCGCGACGGACGCCCCGAAGGACCGCCGTCGCAACATCATCACCCGCGCGATCGGGGCCGGCAGCACGGGGGAAGCCGACTACTGGATGATCCCCGCCCGCGTCGGCGACCGGATCCTGGTCTGCTCGGACGGGCTGAGCAGCGAGGTGGGCGACGACGAGATCCGCACCCTGCTCACCGTGCACGAGGATCCGCAGACCGCCGCCGAGCGCCTGGTCGACCGTGCGCTGGATCACGGCGGCCGCGACAACGTGACCGCGGTCGTCGTGGACGCGATCCACGTCAGCACCCGTCCCGGGAGCGACGGCACGACCGGCATCGACGACGAGGACATCGACTCCGACACGCGACCGCGTGCCGAGGCCATGGGAGGGATGCGCTGATGAACACCGTCTACCGCGCAGGGTCCTGGTTCGCTCTGATCGGCCCGGAGGCAGTGGTGGCGCTGCCGCCGGACTCCGGCGCCGCTCTCGTGGAGCGGCTGTGGCAGCAGATCGCCGCCTCCGAGGTCGCGTTCTCGGACGTGGTCGACGTGCTCACGGCGGCCGGAGGAGGGTCCTTCTCCGCCATCCCGCCGTTCGCCGCGGTCGTGCGAGAGGGCGACAACGCCCGCATCGCCGTGCGCGGACGCGTGCTCGCCCGGGTGCTCACCGCCGACGACGAGCGCGAGATCACCGGTGCGGAGGTCACCACGTGGAGCGAGCGTTTCGTGCCCGCGATGACCGGGATCGAGTTCCGCGTCGAGGACGGGGGTGAGGATCCGGCCCTGCCGATCCTCGCCGGCGTCGTCCGGGCTGCGAGCATCGCGCTCGGCGCCGCCGCGTCGGGGTCGTCGAGCGAGGACGCTGCTCTTCCGGGGGCGTCGAGTGAGGACGCCGCCCTTCCGGTGTCGTCGAGCGAGGACGCCGCAGGCGACCGAGACGAAACGCCGCACGTCGCGGAGCAGCCCGAGCCCGTCGCCGTCCCCGAGCCCGAGCCCGAACCGGAAGCCGAGCCGGCGCCGGAACCGGAAGCCGAGCCGCAGCCCGAGGCCGAACCGCAGCCCGAGGCCTCCCAGCCTGTCGAGGCTCTCGTGGGGACCACGACGCAGGATCCGGTGCCGTCCTCGGCCGACCTCGACGACGTCGACGACACCGTGCTCAGCCCGCCCGCCGCGCTCGAGACGATCCTCCCGCCGGCCGACACCATCGCGGCCCCGCTCGGCGGGCACACGCTCGACTTCTCGCCCGCGCCGGTCCCCGCTCCGTCGATCGCGCAGGCGATCGCCGCGGACGATGGCGACCACGACGGCGCCACGATCTCCCTCGCCCAGGCCCGTGCGATGCGCGGCGACCTCGTGGCCGACCTTCCGGCCGCGGCGCAGCCCGCGACGATCGCGGCAGACGTCCCGGAGCCGGTCTCGGCCGTGCCGGTGTCGTCGGCGCCGGTCTCGTCGGTCCCCGGCATCACCGAGGACCCGGTCGCCGTGCGGCCGCCGGACCTCGGGACAGGACCGCGGATCCGGCTGTCCTCCGGGCAGGTCCTCGCCCTCGACCGCACGGTCGTGATCGGCCGCCGCCCGCGCGCGACCCGCTCCAGCGGAGCCACGCTGCCGCACCTCGTCGCGGTGGACAGCCCGCAGCAGGACATCTCCCGCAGCCACCTCGAGATCCGGCCCGAGGCGGACGCGGTCGTCGTCCTCGACCTGCACACCACGAACGGATCCACCCTGCTGCGTCCCGGATCCGACCCGGTGCGGCTCCACCCCGGCGAGCAGACCATCGTCGTCACCGGCGACGTGATCGATCTCGGCGACGGCGTCACGGTCGCCTTCGAGGAGCTGCCGTGAGTCGTCCGCCGTCCCCGCCGCCGCAGCTGGACGGCTTCGACTACGTCGAGCCGCTCGGCACCGGTGGCTTCGCCGACGTCTTCCTGTACGAGCAGCAGCAGCCGCGCCGTCGCGTCGCGGTGAAGGTGCTGCTCGCCGACCGGCTGGCGTCGGGCGCGGCCCAGGAGTTCGCCGACGAGGCCAACGTCATGGCGATGCTGTCCACGCATCCGGCCATCGTCACGATCTATCAGACCGGCGTCGCCGCCGACGGGCGCCCGTACCTCGTCATGGAGTACTGCCCGCGGCCGAACCTGCAGCAGCGCGCCCGCAAGGAGCCGTTCAGCGTCGCCGAGGCCCTGCGCGTCGGCGTGCAGGTCGCGGGAGCGGTGGAGACCGCGCACCGCGCCGGCGTGCTGCATCGCGACATCAAGCCCGCGAACATCCTGGTCACGGCCTACAACCGGCCCGCCCTGACCGACTTCGGCATCGCCTCGACCACGGGTGCGGTGAGCGAGGCCGCCGGCATGTCGATCCCGTGGTCGCCGCCGGAGTCCTTCGGCGACCCGCCGCAGGGCGGAGTGCGCTCCGACGTGTATGCGCTCGCCGCGACGCTGTACACGCTGCTCACGGGGCGAAGCCCGTTCGAGAAGCCGGGCCAGCGCAACAGCGGCGCCGATCTCATCGCGCGGATCGAATCGGAGCCGCTGCCGCCCCTCGGCCGTGCCGACGTGCCGGAGAGCCTGGGCCGCGTGCTCGATCGGGGCATGGCGAAGAACCCCGACGACCGCTTCGGCAGCGCGGTGGCGTTCGCCCGTGCTCTGCAGAAGATCCAGATCGAGCTGAGTCACTCGGTCACCCCGATCGACATCGTCGACGACCACCAGCCGGAGCCAGACCGCGACGATGACGACGACGGCCTGACCCGGGTGCGCGAGGTCGTCAGCATCGACCCCAGCCACACCGCCACCCGGCCGTCGGCGACGACGAGCCCGGTGCTGCCGCCCGCGGGCGTGCCGGCCCCCGGCCCGCGCTTCGACGCCGCTCCGGCGGGGGATCCGTCCGTCACCGATCAGACCATGATCCGGGTGCCCCAGGACGCCGTGACGCCGCCTGCTCCGTCCGCCCCGATCGCGCCCCCGGTTCCCCTGTCTGCCGCGGAACAGAGCGACGACGCCCCGACCCTGCTGCGGGCTCCGCGCACGGTCAGCCCGCTGTCCGGCGCCCCCGCGGCGCCCGACGCCGGCCCCGCGCTCGTGTCCAGGGTCCCCGTGGCGCCGGTCCACGGCACGGCCGAGACCCCGGCGACCCAGACCCCCGTCGCGCGGGGATCCCGCAAGGGACTGCTCTGGGGCCTTGTCGCCGCCGTGGCCGCGGTCGTCCTCATCGGCGGATCCGTCGTGACGGTCAACCTGCTCAACACGAATCCGCCGAAGCCCAAGCCGACGGCGCTCGAGACCGCCGATCCGCAGGATCCGCTCGGGGACATGACGGCGGCGCCGAAGGACGTGGCCGGGACACCCGACGGCGCCGGCGGCGTGCACTTCACCTGGACCAACCCGAAGCCGCAGGATCGCGACTCCTACCTCGTGACGGTGATCACCCTCGCCGGCGACGGCGAGACCACGAAGGTCGACAACCCTGAGATCACGGTTCCGGCGCAGGCCGGCGGTCAGACCTGCGTCGACGTCGTGCTGCGCCGTGAGAACGGCTCCGGATCATCGCCGGTGCGGGGGTGCACGAAGCCATGACGCAGGATCCCGAGATCACGCAGGACCCGTCCCGTGCGCGCGTGACGGTCGAATTCGCAGGGGAGTACTTCCCGCTGCAGCAGGGCGGCCGCTTCGTCGTGGGGCGTGAGGGCGACCTCGCCATCGACGACAACCTGTTCCTGCACCGGCACTTCCTGGAGATCGCCGAATCCGGCGGTCTCTGGTGGCTGGCCAACATCGGCGCGCGGCTGCAGGCGACCGTGACGGATGCGACCGGTGGCGTGCAGGCCTGGCTCGCGCCGGGCGCGCGACTGCCGCTGGTGTTCGCGACCACGAGCGTCGTGTTCTCGGCAGGACCGACGACGTACGAGTTCACGATCCACTCCTCGGAGCCCACGTTCCGGGAGACCCGGCGCGAGCGCGAGGTCGACGGCGACTCCACGATCGGCGAGGTTCCGCTCACGCTCAGTCAGAAGCAGCTCCTGCTCGCGCTCGCCGAGCCGTTGCTGCGCCGCGACGGCACCGGCATGAGCGCCATCCCTTCCAGCGCCGACGCCGCCGCGCGCCTGGGCTGGACGGTGACGCGCTTCAACCGCAAGCTCGACAACGTGTGCGACAAGTTCGACCGCATCGGCGTGCCGGGCATGCGCGGCGGCGCGGGCGGATCCGCCACGAACCGGCGTGCGCGCCTCGTCGAGCACGTGATCGCCTCACGACTGGTCGCCAAGGCGGACCTCGCGCTGCTGGATGTCGCGGAGGTGGATCCGGCTGACGTGGAGTGATCCGGTGGGGTGGTCTGGCGTTGGTGCGGGGGATGGGTAGTTGTCCCCATCGACGGGTGTGGTGGGGTTTCGTAGGGTTGTGGTTGTCGGGCCGGTGGGGTCCGGTCCAATCGTTTTCTACCGGAGGTGGATGATGGCCGATTTCGGTGCGTCTTATGCGGAGATGGAGCAGGTGGCGTCGTCGTTGTCGCAGGCTCGTGATGATATTCAGGGTCAGTTGGACACTCTGAAGGGGCAGGTGGACAACCTGTTGGGTGAGGATTTCAAGACGCAGCATGCGTCGGGGAAGTTCGGTGAGGGTTATGGGGAGTTGACGACGGGTCTGAAGCAGGCGGTGGATGGCATCAATGACATGTCGGAGTCGCTGCTGGGGATGATGCGTGCGATTCAGGATCTGGACACGCAGCTCGCCGGCGGCTGAACCACAACGCATCACGCAGCCAGGAGGCGCCGCGTCGGATCCGCTCCGCACGGCGCCCCCGCTGCGTTCGCAGGCCGCGACGCAGCAGGCGCCCGCAGGGCGATGACACGGAGGGCAGGACATGGCGGGGGATGGGGTTCTCTACCCGATCGATGATCTGAAGACGACCAGCGCGCAGCTGATCGCGATCGTCGACGAGTTCGAGGCGGCGTCGAAGCGGCGGGACGATCTCGAGCATGCGGTGGGCCGCCCGGACGGCGACGACCGCCTGAAGAATCGGGTGCACGACTTCGAGGGCAACTGGGATGACAGCCGCGACAAGCTGCTCTCCAAGCTCAAGGAGATCTCGGACCGGGTGAAGGGCACCGTCGACGAGGTCACCAAGACCGACACCGACATGGCTGGCTCGATGCAGCAGTCCGGCCAGGGCACCGGCGGGGGCCACGGCCGGGCCGTGGCGAACTGAGGGGGAGCGGGATGAAGACGCACAAGGGGCATGAGGTCGCCGTCATCGAGGGCGACTCCGCGGCGATCGGCGATCGCGGCACGACCATCACGACGCTCGCCACGCAGATGACGACGGCGGCGTCGACCCTGCAGGACATCAAGAGCGGCAAGCTCGTCGGCAAGGGCTACGCGATGGACAAGATCAAGGACGTCATCGGCGACGTTCACGGCGACCTGGACGAGGCCGGGCGGCGCTACAAGCCTGCGGGGGAGACGCTGTCGAAGTACGCCCACGTACTGGCGACGGTCCAGTCGCAGATGAACACGATCGTCGCGGACTGTGAGAAGAGCGAGAAGGCTCTGAGCACGGCGCAGACGGATGCCGATCAGGCGAGCCACGCGCTCGCCGTGCACGAGACGGCGGTGGCGGATCACCCGCCGACCCCGGATCAGGAGGCGTCTTCCAAGAAGACCGGGGAGAACCTCTCCGGCGCCGCCACCTCCGCGCAGTCGACGCTCGGCGCTGCGAACAAGGAGCACGACGCCAACCTGCACCGCTTCGACACCGCGTACGACACCTGGCATGAGGCTTACGAGCACGCCGTGAACGGGCTCGGCGACGCCAACAAGATCGGCAAGGACAGCACCTGGGAGAACATCGCGGGCGTGCTCGCGGTGATCTCGGAGTGGGTCTCCTGGATCGGTCTGGCGATCGCCGTCCTGGGGCTCATCATCGGCGGGCCGTTCTTCGCGATCGCGGCTCTCGTCGTCGGCGTCATCGCCCTCGCCCTGACGGTGGCGCTCATGTTCGACGGCAGGAAGGGCTGGGGCGATCTCGCCTGGGCGATCGTCGGCGTCCTGCCCATAGGCAAGCTCGGACAGGGCTTCGGCAAATTCTTCAAGGCGATCCCCAAGCAGCTCACCGGACCGCTCGGTCAGATCCGCAACATTCGTGGCATCACCGCTGTCGCGAAGGGTGGATGGAAGGCGGGATCGAAGGCGAATTTCGCCGCCTTCGTCACCAAGGTCTCCAAGACGAAGATGACTGGCCCGTTCACTCTGGCGGGCCTCGGTCAGCGTTTCCTCGGGGGAGCGAACCGTTCGTTCACGGTCGCCTTCCAAGACGCCGCGCAGGCGGGCACGGGGTACGGCAAGCAGCTCGTCAACCAGCTTCCCACCGCCCTGAAGGACCTTGCGAAGGGTTCGGCCCCGTCGACCTGGGAGAAGGCCTGGAACGTCTACAAATGGGCGGACAAGGGAGTGGCGTTGTCGAACGGGAAGCCGTCGGGTGGACTGTCGCCGGCGAAGATCCTGAACGGCTTGGTGGGATGACTCCGATCGTCACGCGCACGCCGGACTCCGCCTCCTGGGACCTGGCGTACGACTCTGAGTGGTTCCTTCCCCTCCCTGCGCCCGAGAAACTGCGTCTGGATCCGACCGTCGAGGATGCGTGGGTGGATGGGGTGCTCGCGCACTACGCCGACCGCGTCCCGCTGACCGAGGGAGACCGTGAAGCGCTCGCCCTCACGGCGCGAGGGCTGCTGGCCATGGTCGATTCGGCGGCGACGCAGCTCTGGTTCGTCCCATCCGGCGCCTACAGCGACGTGCTGATCGGGATCACGGTCGGCGATGTCGAAGGGCTGGATCCAGATCAGCTTCTCGCGGAGATCGGCTCGCTCCCCGATGCCACCGCGTCGGACATGATCGGGGTCGACATCGACAATCTCGGCAGCGGCGTGCTGGTGCGCCGCACGTCTGCGGCGATGGTGGACGATACGGCGGTGCCCGTCGCGAATTGGACCGTGGTCCTTCGAAAGGACGAATGGGTCACTATCGTGGAGGCCATGGGATCCACGCTCGAGACCTTCGCCGCCCTCGAGCAGCACCTGCCGCGCCTACTGGCCGGCATCACGCTGCCCACAGACATCGCACCATGAGCGTCGCCCCCTGGTTCGAGGCGGCGGCCGAGTTCGAACGCGACCTCCTCGCACGCAATGCGTCGCTCGCCGAGCTGCATGGTCTGGTTCAGACGTCGGGTGCAGCACGGCTGAAGGACGCGGCGGCGTTGCGCGCGCCGTCGCCCTGGCGGGGCATCACATCGTCGTCCGGCATGCGGCAGGCGATCCTGGAGGCGGAAGTGTTCGCGCTTCTGCGGGACTATGCCGGTCGCGCCGCGGCATCCATCGATTCCGCCGACGCCGCGCGATGGGGGGCGCTCGTGGACGAGGGGCTGACGCGGTCCGGTCGCGGCCTCCTCGTCGACGAGGTGCGCAGCAGCGCCGCTGGCGCCGTCCTGCTCCGTGACAGGTGGGGCTTCCGGCCTGCTGTGCCGAATCGAGCGTTCATCGACTGCGGGTGCGGCTATGCCGAGAGCGGAGTCATCGGCAGGGGACTGTGCATCGAGTGCGGGGAGCTCGTGGTGCGGCGGTGGAGCGCCGAGGAGCTGCGGCTGCTGGCGATGGTTCCGGAGTACCGCGCCCGGGTCGAGGAGATCCTCGTCGATGCGGAGGCGCGCCAGCAGAAGCAGATCGGACTGCGCAGCGAGACGCCGTTCGCGGATGTCGCATCGAAGCGCGCGCGTGGCGGTCGGGCATTGCGCCGGCTGCGGCGGTCCGGCCGACGTCTTCTCATATCGGCTGCGGGTGATCTGCCGTCCGAGCGCTGGTCGCAGCTGGCCGCGCTGACGGCGAAGGCGTTGCAGACCAGCCTGCCCCCAGAAGGGCGACGTGCCGACAAGCTCGGGCTCGGCGCCGCCGCACTGGCGGCGCTCGCGCTGAAGGGCGATCGTGACATCACCGGCTGATCTCGGCGTCGCCGTCCCTGGACTCGAGGCCGTGGCTGGGGCACGGGCGGACGAAGAGGGTCGACACCTGCGGCGCGCGACCGGACTTCGTGACGAGACCGCGCGCATCCTCGGCATGGCACAGCCCGCGTGGAGTGAGATGATCCGGGCGACGGATCGACGACGGGGGAACTGACATGGGAACGATGAACGATCTCGGGATCGAGCTGCGGTTCGGCATTCCCGCGTTCCGGTTCGTGCTGCCGCCCGGTTGGGTGCAGCACGTGCCGACGAACGTCGCTCAGGAGGACGACGTCAAGCGGGCCAGTGCGATCTTCCGGCAGGCGAACCGTCCGGATCTGGATGCGGAGTTCCGCGGTCTGATGGCGCAGACCAACCAGGCGATGGCGCGCACCAAGGTGTTCGCGATCTACCGCCAGGAGCAAGTGGAGATGGACGAGCTGCTGCCGATGTCGATCACGGCGTCGGCGCTCAGCGCGGCGGACGGCGAGAACCTCGATGGCTGGGTGTCGGACGCGTTCCGCACCAAGGGCGCGCAGTTCCTCGACGATGATGCCCAGCACATCGTGCGCTGGCGGTCCGAGCCGCAGCGGCCGGCGAACGCGCGCCGGATCGAGGGGGTGAGCGGCCGCACCCTCACCTACGTCATCCCGGCACCGGGCACCCAGCGGCGCAAGGCCCTCGTCTTCACGACGACGATCGTGATCCCGGACGGCGACGTCGTGCCGGGCGAGGTCGTCGACTCCCTGGAGCTGCTCAGCGACGCCATGATCTCCACCTTCACCTGGGAGCGCGAGCGGGAGGAGCCCGTGCTGCCGGCGGCTCCCTCGGGTGACGACCCCGTCGGCTGATCTCCCGGGGTTCATCCGGGGGTTCTGTAAGCAGACGTCCGCATCGCGGCTGACGCACACGGCCCGGACCTGATCGCGGCGCGATGGGTAGTTGTCCCCATCGACGGGTGTGGTGGGGTTTCGTAGGGTTGTGGTTGTCGGGCCGGTGGGGTCCGGTCCAATCGTTTTCTACCGGAGGTGGATGATGGCCGATTTCGGTGCGTCTTATGCGGAGATGGAGCAGGTGGCGTCGTCGTTGTCGCAGGCTCGTGATGATATTCAGGGTCAGTTGGACACTCTGAAGGGGCAGGTGGACAACCTGTTGGGTGAGGATTTCAAGACGCAGCATGCGTCGGGGAAGTTCGGTGAGGGTTATGGGGAGCTGACGACGGGTCTGAAGCAGGCGGTGGATGGCATCAATGACATGTCGGAGTCGCTGCTGGGGATGATGCGTGCGATTCAGGATCTCGACACGCAGCTCGCCGGCGGCTGATACCGCACACACGATCTCGAGGGGCTGGTGCGCGACACCGGCCCCTCGGCTTCGTTCGGATCCGGCATACCGGATTGATAACGTGGGGGGATATGAGCCTGTCGAACGACATCTGGGAGATTCCGGCCCAGATCACCGACATCGAGGGTCTGGACGCGCAGGGGCGCCCTGATCCGGCCTACGCGCAGGCGATCGGCCTTGTCCCGGCCCGCGCCGGCATGCGGGTGCTGTCGACCCTCCTCGAACTGGTCGTGGCCCTCGTGATCGCCATCCCGGGAACGATCGCCAGCACGAACCTGGTCCTGTCGAGTGCGGCGGATCCGGCCGGTCTTCTGGCTCGCAAGGATCTGATCTGGATCCTGCTCCCGCTGATCGTCTCGTACGTGCTCATGCTGGTCTTCACACTCGTGCAGCTCATCCTGCACGGTCTCAAGGGCGTGACGCTCGGCAAAGCCGTCTTCGGCATCCGCACCGTCAACGTGCGCACGCTGGAGAAGCCGGGTTTCTGGCGCGGCGCCGTGGTGCGCTACCTGATCCTCGCCGTATCCTTCCTGGTGCTGCTGATCGGCCCCCTGCTCGTGATCGCGCTGTCGCCGCTGTTCGACGCAGAGCGGCGGGGAAGAGGCTGGCCCGACCGGGTCGCGGCCACCTGGCTCGTGGATGTGCGTCGGGGCCTGAACCCGTACGACGGCAAGCGCATGCGCATCGCCCGCAAGCAGATCACCACCGAGGTGCACGAGGCCGCTCCGGTGCTGCCGTCGCTGGCCACGCCCACCGACCGCGACGCCCCCGCGGTGTACGTCCCGACCGGACGCTTCTCCGGCGGTGTCGTGGGGGCTCACCGCGCCACTGCTCCGGCGCCCGCGGCACCTGCTGCGCCCGCCGCTCCCGTCATGGGTGCGCTGTCGCTGGCCACACCGCCCGCCGGCCCGGCGCCGATGGCTCCGGTGTCGGCGGCGCCCGCGCCCGCGGACCCTGCTCCGGCAGAGCGTTTCGCGCCGCCTGCAGAGCCCGCCGCCGCCCCCTGGCAGCCGCCGACGATCGCTCCGGTCGCTCCGGCGGCGGCTCCTGTCACACAGGCCCAGGCCCCGGCCCCGGCCCAGGCCCAGGCGCAGGCACCCGCACCCGTGCCGGCACTGGCTTCCGCATCCGCACCCGCCGCGGCACAGGCACCCGCCGAGCCGACAGCCCCCGCGTCCGCACCGCAGCCGGCGGCGGCACCGGCGCCCGACGGCCCGCGCGCCGTCCTCGTGATCGACAACGGCGAGCGGGTCGAGGTGCGCGCCGCCACGCTCATCGGGCGGGCGCCGGCAGTCGGCGACGGCGAGGGCGAGGCGCAGCTCGTGCGCGTGCCCGACGAGACACGCTCGGTCTCCAAGACCCACGTCGCGATCCTGCTCTCCCGTCGCGGCGTGGTCGCCGTCGACCGCGGCTCCACCAACGGCAGCTCGATCGTCCGCGAGGGGGCGGAGCATCCGCTGACTCCCGGGCACCCCGCCGAGCTGCGCGCCGGCGATGTGCTGCGCTTCGGCGACCGCAGCCTGCGCGTGGAGCAGGCATGACCCCCGGCGCCCGCGCGGCCGCCACAGACACGACGGCGCGCGAGCGCCGCCCGGAGGATCACCGATGAAGGTCAAGCTCACCCTGCGCCGCCCCGGTGCACCGCTCACCGACATCGTCGTCACCGCCGACTCCACCGCCACGGTCGCCGACGTCGCACACCACATCGCCACGACGGATCCGCTGCGCTCGGTTCGGGCCGCGCATGGCGAGACGCTCACGCTCTCGGTCGCGCCGCCCACGAGCGAGCGTCTGGTGACCCTCAACCCCGACCTCGCGATCGGCGATGCCCCGGTCGGATCCGGCTTCCTCGCCGAGATCGTGAATCTCGGCGCCGACCGGATCGCGACCGGCACCGCAGGAGCCCGTCCCGCCGCGCACCTGCGCGTGGTCGCGGGCCCCGCCGCAGGCCAGGAGTTCTCCCTGCCGATCGGTCATTTCGTGATCGGCCGCGAGGTCTCCGCCGACGTGCACCTCGCCGACCCTCTCGTCTCCAAGAAGCACGCCCGCATCGAGGTCGCGGGGACGTTCGTCGAGCTCGTCGACCTGAACTCGGCGAACGGTATCCTCGTCGACGGCGGGCTGGTGCAGCGCCTGCGGGTGATCCCCGGCCAGCCGTTCACGCTCGGCGACAGCGAGATCGTGGTGCGTGTCGTCAGCGACTTCGACGGCAGCGCCGCGGACCAGGATCCGGTGCTCGAGCGCGGCGGCGCGCTGCTGTTCAATCGCAGCCCGAGGGTCGAGGAGCGCTTCGCCGGCGAGGATGTCGACGAGCCGCGCTACCCGCGGGACCAGGTGCAGCGGCTGTTCCCCTGGCCCATGCTGGTCGCGCCGATCCTGCTGGCCGTGACGATGTGGGCGTTCACCGGGCGCAGCCTTTCGCTGCTCATGGCGGCCGCGAGCCCGATGATGATGTTCGGCAACTTCATCTCCCAGAAGACCAATCTCGGTCAGCGCCTGCGCAAGGAGGCCGAGATCTTCGAGGACCAGTTCGAGCGGCTCGAGGAGAAGCTGTACCACGCGCGTCCGCGCGAGCATGCGGTCCGCAACAACGAGGTACCGGCGGTCGCGGTCGTGTTCGACGAGGCCATGAAGCTCGGACCCCTGCTGTGGACGCGCCGTCCCGAGCACTGGAACTTCCTCGCGGTGCGCCTGGGCACCTGCTCCGATCTGTCCCGCACGACGATCACCCGCACCGAGGCGGCCGAGGCGCTGCCCGAGTTCGTCGAGCGCGTCGACAGGCTCGAGGAGCGCTACCGCATCATCGAGGACGTGCCGATCCTGGAGTCGCTGCAGAGCGTGGGATCCATCGGCGTCGCCGGCCCGACCTCGGTCGCGGGCGATGCGCTGCGGGGACTGGCCGTGCAGCTGTTCGGCATGCACTCTCCGAACGAGCTGGTCGCCGTCGCGCTCACCGAGCCCGGATGGGCGAACGAACTGGACTGGCTGACCTGGCTGCCGCACACGTCGAGCGAGCGCAACCCGTTCAAGGAGATGGCGCTGGCCGACTCCGCATCCACGGGCACCGCGCTGCTGAACGGCCTCGAGGAGATCGTGATGCGCCGCTCCAAGGCCGCGGCGTCGCAGCGGCTGCCCTACGGCGACGACTGGGATCCGATGCGCTACGGCACCGACGTCAAGCGCGCCGCCGAGGAGTCGACCTTCGAGGGGCAGGCGGCGGTGGTCGTCATCGTCACGAACGACGCCCCCGTCGATCGCGCCCGGCTCACCCAGATCCTCGAGCGCGGCGCCGACGTCGGCGTCTACGCCCTGTTCGTCGCGCCCGTCGTCGAGGCGCTGCCGGCCGCCTGCCGCAGCTTCATCGACGTGTCGGCCGGCCTCGAGCACGCCAGGGTCGGCACGGTCCGCAACGGCGTGAGCTACCCCGACGTGAAGGTCGAGGGCGTGTCGCACGCCTACATGACCATGTTCGCGAAGCGCCTGGCCCCGGTCGTCGACGCCTCCACCGTCGTGGAGGACTCCTCCGACATCCCGAACTCGGTCATGTTCCTGTCGCTGGTCGGATCCGAGACGGCGTCGGATCCGACCTCCGTGATCGACCGCTGGCGGCAGAACAACACGATCATCGACCGCTCCGGCGCGCCCCAGTCGCGGCTGAAGAAGGCGGGCAACCTGCGCGCCATCATCGGCCAGTCGCAGACCGACGCGATGACCCTCGACCTGCGCACCCAGGGCCCGCACGCCCTCGTCGGCGGCACCACCGGCGCGGGCAAGAGCGAGTTCCTGCAGGCGTGGGTGCTCGGCATGGCCGCCGCGCACAGCCCCGACCGGGTGACGTTCCTGTTCGTCGACTACAAGGGCGGATCCGCGTTCGCCGATTGCGTCGACCTCCCGCACACCGTCGGCCTGGTCACCGACCTCAGCCCGCACCTGGTACGGCGCGCGCTCACCAGTCTCCGCGCCGAGTTGCACCATCGCGAGCACCTCTTCAACCGCAAGAAGGCCAAGGACCTGCTCGAGCTCGAGAAGCGCCGCGACCCGGACACCCCGCCCGCGCTCGTGCTCGTGATCGACGAGTTCGCCGCGCTCGCCGGCGAGGTGCCGGAGTTCGTCGACGGCGTGGTCGACATCGCCCAGCGCGGCCGCTCGCTCGGCATCCACCTGATCATGGCGACGCAGCGCCCCGCCGGCGTCATCAAGGACAACCTGCGCGCCAACACCAACCTGCGCGTGGCGCTGCGCATGGCCGACGAGTCCGACTCCAAGGACGTGGTGGACGACGCGGTCGCCGCCTCGTTCCCGCCGTCGATCCCCGGCCGCGGCATCGCCAAGACCGGCCCGGGGCGCCTCGTGCCGTTCCAGTCGGCGTACGCGGGAGGCTGGTCCACCGACGAGGTGCAGGTCGCAGATGTGCGCGTGGCCGAACTGCGGTTCGGATCCACGCAGCTCTGGGAGCCGGATCAGGAGCCCGAATCCGACAGCCACGACGAGGACCTCGGGCCCAACGACCAGAAGCGCATCGTGGCGACGCTCGTCGCCGCGGCGACGCACGCCGGCATCCCCGCGCCGCGCCGGCCGTGGCTCGACGACCTCGAGCACGCGGTCGACATCCGCGACCTGCCGACGCTCGGCGACGGCCAGATCCTGCTCGGCAAGACAGATGTGCCGTCCCGCCAGCTGCAGGAGCCCACCTATTTCGTGCCGGACCGGGACGGATCCCTGCTCGTCTACGGCACGAGCGGTGCGGGCAAGTCGACCGTGCTGCGCACCCTCGCGATCGCGGCGGGGTCGGACGCGGCCACGAACGTCGAGGTGTACGCGCTGGACTTCGGTTCGGGCGCGCTCAAGAGCCTGGAGATCCTGCCGCAGGTCGGATCCGTCATCTCGGGAGACGACGCCGAGCGGGTGCAGCGGATCCTGCGCTCGCTCGCCCGGGTGCTCGACGACCGCGGCAAGCGGTTCAGCGCCGCGAACGCCGCGAGCCTCACCGAGTACCGCGAGCTCACCGGTATCGACGAGCCGCGGATCCTGTTCCTGCTCGACGGCTTCCCGCAGTTCCGCAGCGAATGGGAGTCGACCACGGCGCGGATGCCGTTCTACCAGACCTTCATGCGCATTCTCGGCGAGGGGCGCCCGCTCGGCGTGCACGTGATCGCGACCGCCGACCGCTCCGGATCCGTCCCCACCGCGGTCAGCGCGAACGTGTCGCGCAAGGTCGTGCTGCGCCTGAGCGACGAGTCCGGCTACGCCATGCTGAACGCCCCGAAGGACGTGCTCGACGAGCGCTCGGCGCCGGGACGCGCGATCGTGGACGGTCTGGAGACGCAGATCGCGACTCTCGGCGGCACTCCGAACGTCGCCGAGCAGACCAAGCTGCTGGAGGCGATGGCGGGGGCTCTCCGCGCCGCCGGGGCGCGCGAGGTCGCCGAGATCGGCTCGCTGCCGACCCGGCTCGCACCCTCGTCGCTGCCGGACCGCATCGGGGAGTTCCCGGTGCTGGGCGTGGCGGAGGACACGCTGTCCGCGCGCGACTTCGACCCGATCGGGACGTTCCTCGTGGCGGGGCCGCCGCTCTCGGGCAAGACCACCGCGCTCAAGGGCATCATCACGTCGATGCGCCGCTTCGATCCCGGGGTCAAGCTGTTCCACTTCGGCGGACGTCGATCCGTCCTCAAGGACTACGCCGACTGGACCCGCAGCGCCACCACGCCGGAGGCCGCCAAGGAGCTCGCCGCAGAGCTCGCAGAGCTCGCCGGTGACGAATCGATGCCGGTGCGGCTGCTCGTCGTCGTCGAGGACGTGCCGCAGTTCGCGGACACCCCGGCGGAGCGCGACATGAAGGCCTTGTTCCAGGCGATCAACCGCAGCGACCACCTGCTGATCGGCGATCTCGACGTGACCCAGGCGACGAGCGGCTTCGGCTACATCGGCGACTTCAAGGCCGGCCGCAAGGGCATCGTGCTCAAGCCCGACGCCTTCGACGGCGACGCCGTGTTCAAGGTGCCCTTCCCGAAGGTCAAGCGCACCGACTTCCCCGAGGGACGCGGCATCTTCGTGCAGGCCGGCCGCCAGGTGATCGTGCAGCTGCCGCTCGTGGAGGGGGAGACGCTGGCCTGAGTGAGGTGGCGGCGGTCTCGAGAGGGACGCGCCGACCGTGCTGCTGGATGTCGCGGAGGTGGATCCGGCTGACGCGGAGTGATCCGGTCCGGTGATCCGGTGGTCTGGCGTTGGTGCGGCGCGATGGGTAGTTGTCCCCATCGACGGGTGTGGTGGGGTTTCGTAGGGTTGTGGTTGTCGGGCCGGTGGGGTCCGGTCCAATCGTTTTCTACCGGAGGTGGATGATGGCCGATTTCGGTGCGTCTTATGCGGAGATGGAGCAGGTGGCGTCGTCGTTGTCGCAGGCTCGTGATGATATTCAGGGTCAGTTGGACACTCTGAAGGGGCAGGTGGACAACCTGTTGGGTGAGGATTTCAAGACGCAGCATGCGTCGGGGAAGTTCGGTGAGGGTTATGGGGAGCTGACGACGGGTCTGAAGCAGGCGGTGGATGGCATCAATGACATGTCGGAGTCGCTGCTGGGGATGATGCGTGCGATTCAGGATCTCGACACGCAGCTCGCCGGCGGCTGACACCGCACACACGATCTCGAGGGACCGGCCGCTTCGGGCGCCGGTCCCTCTGTCGTGGATGCGGGTCGCGGATCCGCATGGGGAGTGCTCCCCATCGACGCGCGCGGCGACATTCCATAGGTTGGAGTCGTCGGACTGGAGGGGGAGGATCGCATGGCCGAGGCCATCTGGATCAAGTACGAGGAGCTGAGCGCGGTGAGCCTCAAGCTCAAGGACATCGTGACGGAGCTGGGCGATGCGTCCTCCCGCACCGATGCCGTGCAGGACGCGATCGACTCGCCGTTCGGTCGGTCGAGGCTCAAGGACGAGGTCGGCGACTTCGAGTCGCGCTGGGACGACAAGCGCCGCGACCTGGCCCGCGACATCGGGAAGGTCCAGGAGCACGTGCAGGGTGTGCTCGACGGCTGCAAGAAGTGGGACGAGGACACGGCGAAGAGCATGGAAGTCGACGCCACCGGACAGAACCCGCCGCGGAAGATCGGAACCCCCTGATGTACATGGAACGTTCGCCCAAGGGGCGCCACATCGAGCGCCTCAAGGGCAATGCGGACACGATCTCGAAGCGCGGCGCGGAGATCACCTCGCTCGGCGACGCGATGGGCGAGAGCGCGGCGTTCCTGAAATCGCTGCACGACAAGAGCTCCGGGCAGAAGGGCGAGGCGATCGAGAAGCTGCAGGAGATCGTGGGGGACACCCACGAGCAGCTCAAGCTCGCCGGGGAGCTGTACCGGCCGACCGGCCCGGTGCTGGTCTCGTACGCGGCGACGCTCTCGCAGGTCCAGCCCCGGCTCAATGCGGCGGTGAAGACCTGCGAGGAGCTCTGGACGACCTTCGCCGGGCTGCCGGGATACATGCCGGGCGACCGGCCGTCCTGGGCCGTGCCGCCCAAGGAAGGCTCGGACGAAGCGACCGAGAACGCCGCCGACGACGCGTCGAAGAAGCAGAAGCACGACGAGTTCGTCGCCGAGGCGCGCATCTTCGATTCCGAGTACGACACCTGGGAGACCGCCTTCGACACGGCGGTCGACGGCATCAGCACGGCGACCAGCGGCAAGATCAAGGACGGCTTCTGGGACAACGTCGACGGATACGTCGCCGTGGCGCTGGAGGTGCTGAAGGTCGTCGGCCTGATCCTCACCGTCGCCGCGATCATCATCGGAGGGCCGATCATCGGCGCCCTGGCAGCGATCGCCGCGATCGCGACGCTGGCGCTCACGATCTACCAGGCGACGCGCGGAGACGCGGGGCTGACGGACGTCCTCATCGCCGCGATCGGCGTCATCCCCTTCGGCAGCATGGGCAAGCTGTTCGGCGGGATGAAGGGCCTGCGCGGCTTCGCCGACAGCGCGCTCGGCGGGCTGCTCACCGGAGCCGGCCGCGCGCCCATCCGTCAGGAGCTCGCCCGAGTCTTCGGCAGCGGCACCGCCGCCTTCAAGTTCACCGGATCCTTCGGCGCCGGAGCCCGCAACTTCTTCGGCACGCTGCTGCAGAACCACGGTGTGGACGGCCGAGCCGTCGACTCGATCGCACGGCTCTTCACCGGCAAGGGCGCCACCGCGCTGAGCAACATGTCCAGCGCGCCGGACATCCTGATCAGCGTGGGATGGACCATGTACTCCCGTGCCAACACGATCGTCGGGAACATCCCCGGATCCGGCGGATCCATCAACTCCGCGATCGTGCACGCCATCGCCGGCGACAAGTGACGTCGCCGGGCGCGCGTCCGCCGCGCCGCGGCCGGGATGACATGCTGGTGGCGGAGGGGTGCGGATGAGAGCGGTGGCCGAGGTCGGGATCGACGAGAGGCGCGTGGTGGTGCTCACCGGGCGCAGCGGCACGGACTGGGTGGCGACCGCGGCCGGGCGTCTCGGCGAGGCCGAGGGCATCGCGTCGATGCCGGCCGAGCTGCGCGCCGAGTTCATCGCGCACGCCGCCACGAGCGTGACGCCGCACGACGTGCTGGCGCTGCAGCTCTGGCCGGAGGACGGCTTCCCGTTCGTCGTCCGCGTCTCCGTGCACGAGTCCCCCGGACTGGAGGAGGTCCGTCGCAGCATCCGCGAGGGCGCGGGGGCGTGGCGTGCGGTCGCCGCCTCCGAGCATCTCGGCAGCGGGTGCCAGTGGATCTTCGACGGTGAGGCACCCGGATCCGCGCAGATCGCGACACGAGGATGGCAGGCGGTGTTCGCCGACGACGCCGTCATGACCGTCGTGACGCTGGAGCCGGTGCTCGCCGACGCGTTCCTGCTCGCGACGCCGCACGTCGCCGCGCTCGTGGACGACCTGCGGATCCTCGTGGACGGCGAGCCGTGGCAGGGCGGCGATCTGAACCGCGGCCTGGTCATGGCCGACGAGTCGTGGCCGGGGGCGGGCGCATGAAGCCGGACCGCAGCGCGACCGCGTGGGCGAACGACCTGCCCGCCGGGGCGCGGGTGCCGTGGGCGGAGCTCGAGGCGCGGGTGTTCCGCGGGCGACCCGGGGTGCTCGCCGAACTCGGCGGCGCCGGGGCGTTCCAGCGGCGCGGCGAACAGGCGCGAAGCCCGTGGTTCCTGCTGGCGATGATCCTCGCCGTGCTTCCCGTGCTGGCGCTCGTCCTGCTGCCGGTGCTCGCCTTCACGGCGCTCGGCGGCAGCGACTTCGGGCTCGTCCTCGCCGACTCCGCCGTCGCCATCTCCGTGGCCGGCTGGCTGATGCTCGCCTCCGCTGCGTGGCAGGCCGTGACGCTGGTCCGCGGGCTGCTCGGCGGCAGCATCGCGGAGTCGGAGGCCGGCGGCTGGATCGCCGCGGTCGTCGGCGTCGTCGCGGCCGTGATGATCGGAGCGAGGGGAGCAGCCGACCAGGTGCCGGGCTGGCCGGTCTGGGGCGCCGTCGCCGTGCTCGCGGCTGCGCTCGGTGCGGCCGTCGCGGCGCTGGCCCGGCGCGGCCGGCGCGGCACGCGGCGCTCGCAGACGGACGGGCGTCGCGGGACTTCCACGGCCGAGGCGGCAGCCGATTCCGATGCGGTGGCGCGACGTCGCGCCGCGATCGCTGCGATCCCTGCGGGGGAGCGGGAGCGGATCCGCTCAGAGCTCGCCGACGCGATCGGGATCCTGCGCCGGCGCGGGATCGTCTCCCCGGCGGATGCGCAGCATGCGCTGGAGGCGGAACCCGGCTTCCTCGCGCAGAGGATGTCGTCATGACCGACGCCGGCACGGGCCGGGAAGGAGATCGTATGGACGCCCCCGAGGGACCGACGGAGCGGATCAGCCTGCGTGCGCAGCTGGGCGGCGCCCCCGATCCGGACTTCACGCTCGTGCTGCCCCCGGGATGGACTCGCAGGAGCGTCGACGGGGCTGTCGAGAAGGACATGCTCGGCGCGATGCGCGGCCGTCTGATGCAGGCGCACCGCCCCGACCTGTACGCGCAGATGGACCGGCTGCTGCGCGAGGCGTTCACACAGATGCGCCGCGTCGAGGCCGTGGCGATGTTCGTGCCGTCCGCCGATGCCTCCGAGGCGCTGTACCTGCCGGCATCGCTGACCGCCAGCATTCAACGTGCGCCGGCGGGCGAGAACCTCGACGACCTGGTGCGGGAGGCGATCGCCGAGCGCGGCGCGACCGCGCTGCTCGAGGACAAGCGCTTCCTGCGCATGGAGACCGACGAGGTGCAGACCCTGGAGGGGGAGCGGGTCGCCGTCACGACCGTGATGTACCTGACGCCGATCCCCGGATCGCAGCGACGCAGGGCGCTGCGCCTCGTGCTCGTGATCATGCGGCCGGTCGACGTGCCGGCGGATGATCCGCCGATGGTGGCCATGCGCACGCTGTTCGACCTGTGCGTGTCCAGCCTGGCGTGGGTGCCCGCGGGGGCCGCCACCCCCGCCTGATCCGGCGTCAGCGCCCGGCGTCGGCGAGGTGGCGCGCGTCGTGGCTGAGCACCTTCACCATCACGCCGTGCTTGCGCAGAGCCGCGACGGTGCGCGCCTCTTCGTCGATGTCGCGGCCGAGGGCGTGGATGTTCGCCACGACCAGCACATCACCCGGTCGGAGGGTGTCGATGAGCCGGCCGATGCGATCCGTCCAGCTCTCCAGGATGTCGGGCGCGGGGTGGCGGAAGCCCTCGATCGGGACGCCGAAGCGGGTGAGGTCGTCGCGCTGCTGCACCACGGAAGGCATCCCGTCGCGGGCGACGACGAGGCCGACCAGACGGGATCCGTCGGGCTTGGCCGACCACCAGTCGCGGTTCTGCTGCAGCTCGGTGAAGCACTTGGGGCACTCCGCAGCCGCGTGCGGGAGGTGCAGTGGACTGGTGAGGGCGGCGTCGAGCGGAGCACCCGTGGTGCCGTCCGCATCGCCGTGCGCGTGCGTGGTCGCTTCCATGTGATCCGCCTCTCCGTGTCTATTGTGCCTTCTCCCACGGACATCGGCGCCCGCCGTCGGTGCGGATGGAGCTGCGCGGATGGAGCTGCGCCATCACCGGGCGGAGTACGCTCGCCCTGTCCGTCACCCCGAACCCCGAGGAGCGCCATGCCCGTCGTCGCCGCCTACGCCGCACCGAGCGAGGGTGCTCCCCTCGCGCCGACCACGATCGAGCGGCGGGAGCCGGGCCCCCACGACGTGGTCATCGACATCGCTTTCGCGGGCATCTGCCACTCCGACATCCACACCGTGCAGGGTGATTGGGGGCCGCAGCGCTATCCGCTGGCACCCGGGCACGAGATCGCGGGGACGGTGTCGGCGATCGGATCCGACGTCACGCGGTTCGCCGTCGGCGACCGGGTCGGCGTGGGATGCCTGGTCAACTCCTGCCGCGAGTGCGCCGCCTGTCTGCGCGGCGAGGAGCAGTACTGCACCGGGGGAGCGGTCGGCACCTACGGCGCGATCGACCGCGACGGCACCGTCACCCAGGGCGGCTACTCGCGTCAGGTCGTCGTGACGGAGGACTTCGTGCTGCGGATCCCCGATGCCATCCCGCTCGACCGCGCGGCTCCCCTGCTGTGCGCCGGCATCACGACCTACTCCCCGCTGCGGCACTGGAACGTGGCGCCAGGGTCGCGCGTCGCCGTCGTGGGCCTGGGCGGGCTCGGGCACATGGCCGTGCAGATCGCACACGCCCTGGGCGCCGAGGTCACCGTGCTCTCGCAGTCGCTGCGCAAGAAGGACGAGGGCATCCGTCTCGGTGCCGACCGCTATCTGGCCACGTCGGATCCGGAGACGTTCTCCGGCAACCGCCTCGCCTTCGATCTGATCCTGAACACGGTGAGCGCGCCGCTGCCGCTCGACGACTACCTGCGTCTGCTCGACACCAACGGCACGCTCGTCTGCGTCGGCGCACCGCCGGAGCCGATGTCCGTCTCGATCAATCAGTTGCTCGGACGCCGCCGTTCGCTGGCCGGATCCGCGATCGGCGGCATCAGGGAGACCCAGGAGATGCTCGACTTCTGCGCCGAGCACGGCATCGCTGCCGAGATCGAGCTCATCGACGCCGCCGGCATCAACGACGCCTACACGCGCGTGCTCGCCTCGGACGTCAAGTTCCGCTTCGTGATCGACGCCGCGACGATCTGACGGTCGCACGCTCGCTCGGGGCCGCGTTTCGTCTCGGTCGCCTGCGGCGTCCTCGCTCAACGACCTCGAAGGCTGGTCGTTGAGCGAGCACCGGCGAAGCCGTCGCGAGACGAGACGCGGCGCCCTCGACGAGTCAGATCAGGCCGAGCGCGCGGACCGCGTCGCGCTCCTCGACGAGTTCGGCGACCGAGCGGTCGATGCGCTCGCGCGCCCACGGATCAGGATCCAGGCCCTCGACGATCCGCCATTCGCCGCCGACGGCGCGCACCGGGAACGAGCTGATCAGGCCCTCCGGCACGCCGTACTCGCCGTGCGAGACGACGGCGGCGCTGGTGCGCCGCTCGCCGGTGCCGAGCGCCCAGTCGCGCACGTGGTCGATGGTCGCGCTCGCCGCGGAGGCGACGGACGAGGAACCGCGCACCTGGATGATCTCGGCGCCGCGCTTCGCCACGCGGGGGATGAAGGTGTCGTCGAGCCAGGCGCGCACATCGCCGACGCGTGCGGCCAGCGCCTCCGGCACCGAGCGCCCGGCGACGGTCGCGTGCGCCACGTCGGGGAACTGCGTGGCCGAGTGGTTGCCCCAGATGGTGACGCCGGCGATGTCTGCGACGGGCGCGTCGAGTGCTGCGGCGAGCTGCCCGCGGGCGCGGTTCTCGTCGAGCCGGGTGAGGGCGCTGAACCGCTCCGCGGGGACGCCGTCGGCGGCGGCCGCGGCGATCAGCGCGTTCGTGTTCGCGGGGTTGCCCACGACCGTGACGCGCACGCCCGCGGCGGCGTGCGCGGCGATCGCGGAACCCTGCGGACCGAAGATCGAGCCGTTGGCGGCGAGCAGGTCGCCGCGCTCCATGCCGGGGCCGCGCGGGCGCGCGCCGACGAGCAGGGCGTGGTCGGCGCCGTCGAAGCCCACCGCGGGATCGTCGGTCACCTCGACGTGCTCGAGGAGCCCGAACGCGCCGTCCTGCAGCTCGAGCGCGGCCCCCTCGGCGGCGGCGATCCCGGCCGGGATCTCCAGCAGCCGCAGCCGCACCTTCTCCTCAGGGCCGAGCATGTCGCCGGCCGCGATCCGGAACAGCAGCGCGTAGCCGATCTGCCCGCCCGCGCCGGTCAGAGTCACCGTGGTGGTCACTTTCGGCTCCCTTCGGTCGCGATTGCGACGCACACTGCGAGCCTATGCCTCGCCGTCGGGGCGCGGACCGTGGAAAACTGTGCTCATGACGTTCAACCCGGATGCCGATGTCTCGGACAACAAGGTCAAACGGCGCAGCGGCGGCCGCACGGCGGCGATCGCCGGCGGCGGCGTGGTCGGACTCGGCGCGGTCGTGGTGCTGCTGATCAGCGCGTTCACGGGCGTCGACCTCTCCGGTCTCCTCGGGGGCGGGACCGGCACCTCCCAGAGCCAGCAGCAGGGCGCCGGATCGACCGAGGGATCCGTGCAGAGCTGCAACACCGGCACGGATGCCAACAACAGTGTCGACTGCCGGGTCGCCGCGGTGTCGCTGGTGTTGAACGACTACTGGGCGAAGCACGTGAAGGGCTATGTCGAGCCGGGCCAGATCAACGTCGACGGCGCAACCTCGACACCGTGCGGCACCGCGTCGAACGACGTCGGCCCGTTCTACTGCCCCTCGGATCAGACCGTCTACATCGACCCCACGTTCTTCCAGCTGCTCAAGCAGCAGTTCGGCGCCGAGGCGGGCGACCTGGCCCAGGTGTACGTCGTGGCGCATGAGTACGGGCACCACATCCAGAACATCACCGGCACGATGAACAAGTACCCGAACAACGGCACCGGCCCCACCAGCAACGGCGTGCGCACGGAACTGCAGGCCGACTGCTATGCGGGCGCCTTCATCGCCGACATGACGCAGGAGAAGGACAAGAACGGCGTCGCCTACATGAAGAAGCCGACCGACGCTCAGATCAAGGACGCGCTGAACGCCGCTGCGGCCGTCGGCGATGACCACATCCAGCAGCAGTCGGCCGGATACACGAACCCGGAGAGCTGGACGCACGGATCCAGCAAGCAGCGCGACTACTGGTTCGCGACCGGCTACAAGAACGGCCTGGGCCAGTGCGACACGTTCGCGGTGGCCACGCCGTAGCCTCCCGCCGGGGTCGTTGAGCGAGCACGACCGCAGGTCGAGCGAGACGAAACGCGGTGCTCTCGCGAGGTCACCGCGTTTCGTCTCCGTCGCCTGCGGCGTCGTCGCTCAACGTCCAAGGGGAGGACGTCGTCGCTCGACGTCCAAGAGGGGCGGCGCCCGCGCCTCGGTTGACTAGGCCCGCATCGCCTGCACGAGCGTGCGCACGAGCGCGAGCACGCCGCCCTGGGCGCGGAACCGGGTGAGACCCTCGCTGACCTCGGCCGCGGTCCGCGAGGAGGCGAACCACGGCGGCTTCGGCAGGATCGTGAACCGGCCGCCGTCGCGCACGATCGACGCCGCCCGGGGGAAGGGGCGGAACGGCCCGCGCACCACGGAGCGCTCGACGTCGGCCAGCAACAGCGCGTTGTGCACGACGCCGAGCCCGCTGCCCACATCGGAGAGCGTGTTACCAGGGAAGGCGCCCCAGGTCACGGTGGGGGTGATGAACCCGAATGCGGTCCAGGTGTTGATCGCGATCGAGCCGTAGCGCAGTGCGGTGATCGCCCGCTCGAAGCCGGCGCCGAGCGACGCCTCCGTGGCGGGGGCGATCAGCACGTTCGCGCCGAGCGTGCCCTGCAGCTTCTCGTTGGCGTGCGCGACGGCGGCGTCCAGGAACGCCTGGCCCGTGCCGGGCAGCTGCTCGACACCCAGCACCGGGGCGAAGTACTCGGTCTGCTCCAGGGCGGTCGGGTCGTCGCCCTCACCGATCTCGACGAGCAGCCGGTCCGCGAGTACGAGGGCGTCGGGGTACGCTTCGGCCGCCTGCGCCATCCGCTCGTCCGAACGCGGGTACCAGATCGGCCGCTCCGGTGCGAGCGCGTAGGCGCGGCGCAGCTCGATCAGGAACTGGTCCTTCTGCGCCCAGTCGCCGGACAGGATCACGACCTGGCCCGCGATGCAGTTGTGTCCGCAGTTCTGCAGCCGCATCGTGGCGACGTGCTCCGCCTGGAAGCGCAGATCCTCGGCGCTCCACTCGCCCGGCACGACGATGATCGGGGAGACGCCGCCGAGCTCGGCGGTGATCGGCTTCTTCAGCCGCGGGCGGTTCTCCCGCTTGCGGCGCTTGCCCTGCGGCCCCGTGCCCCAGACGACCGCATCGAAGGTCGGGGCGGATCCGGTGATGTGCACGTGTGCGAAGGCGTCGTGCGCGGTGAGGAACGCGCCGACGTCGCCGGCGCCGCGGACGATCCGCAGGAGGCCGGGGGCGATGAGCGGCGCCAGGGCCTTCTCGAACACCGGCACGAGCGCGTCCTGGGTCGGGTTGACCTTGAGCAGCACGACCCGGTCGTGTGCCAGCAGTTCGTACAGCACGTCGAGCACGGGGATCGAGGTGATGTTGCCGGCGCCGAGCACGAGCCCGATGCCGCCGTCGTCTGCGGCGGGGGATCGCTGTGCGAGGCCGACGCGCGCGCGGGCGTCGCCGGGGGTGACGCCCGCGGCGAGCCACACTTCGCCGGTGAAGCCCGAGAGCAGCAGCTTGTCGATGCCCTCGAGCGGGAACGCGTGCACGCGGGTCTGCCCGCTCGCGGTGCGGTCGAGGGTGATCCCGTCGAGCGGGTTCCGGCCGTGCGCGATGCGGTCGAGCGTCTCGATGTAGGCGTCCAGAGCGCCGAGCGTCGCATAGGGGCCGCTCAGCCACTCCTCGCCGCGCAGCGGGTGATCGTCGGTCAGCTGCTTCGAGCGGGCCGCGGTGCGTGCCCACGCCCGCGCGTTCGCCGCGACCGTGCGCCGAACCCCGCGCAGCAGCGTGACGCGCTGGCTGACGGTGAGGGCCGACCAGGCGGCGGATCCCTTCTTCAGATCGGCGATCGCGCTCTCGATGGGCGCGCGGACGTCGTCGGCGAGGGTGTCTGGCATCGGGATCTCCTTCGGCGCGGTCTGGCTTCAGCGTACGCGCTCGGCGTGGGACCGAGTCTCAGCGATCGAGGTCGTCGATGTCGCTGCGACGGAGCCGGTAGCGGGCCAGCGTCGCGAGGCTCAGGACCATGAGGGCGGCCGGCGCGACGCTGAAGATCAGCACGATCCCGGCGACGGCGCTGCCGGGCTGCACGACGGCGCTCGCATCGCCCGCGGTGCGCGAGACGTACCCGGTGATCGCGAGCACGACCGCGACGATCGTGGTGCCGAGCGCGAAGCCCACCGTCTCCGACGCGGTCCACATGCCGGTGAACGTGCCGGCGTTGCCCGGTCCGCTGTCGCGCTCGTCGTGCGAGATGACATCGGGCAGCATCGCCATCGGCAGGGTCTGCATGCCCGCGTATGCGATCCCGGCCATCGAGACGGAGGCGTAGATCCAGGATCCCGGCATCCACAGCGCCAGCACGATCGAGGCGGACGCGACCAGGAAGATCGTCGACGCGATCCGGAAGGCGCGCTCCTTGCCGATCCGCCGTGACAGCCGCTCCCAGGCGGGCGTCGCGATCACGGCCGGCGCGACCAGCGCGACGAACAGCAGCGTGACCGCGCTCTCGGAGCGCATGACCCAGGTCGCCACGTACTGCGCCCCGGCCAGCATGGTTCCGGTGGCGAGCGCCTGCAGCAGGTAGGTGCCGAGCAGTGCGCGGAACGGCTGCGAGCGACGCACGGCCGCGAACCCCGCGGCGTACTGCGCACGGATCCCGACGTGCTCGACGGCCGCGGGTGCGGTCACCGCATCGTCGGCCGTGCGCGCGGCGACGAGCATGCCGACGCCGATCACGACGCCCGCGACCACGCCCATCACAAGGTAGCCGATGACGGGGTCGCCCGTGATGCGGCGCAACTCGGGCCCGCCGCCGCCGAACAGCAGGATCGTCACGGTGAGCACGATCACGCGCCAGCTGAGCAGCCGGGTGCGCTCGTCGTAGCTCGAGGTGAGCTCGGCCGGCAGCGCGAGGTAGGGCACCTGGAACAGGCTGAACGCGGTGGCGGTGGCGAGGAACGCCACCAGCACGCAGATCACCCCGGCGACCGGGCCGAACGCCGGGGGCACCGCGAACGTCAGGGCGAAGAAGACCGGCAGGGTGAACGCCCCGATCAGCATGAACCGCTTGCGACTGCCGGTGCGGATGAGGCTGCGATCGGACCACGCGCCGATCACGGGGTCGATCACGACGTCCCAGATCTTCGCGAGCGTGACGATCGTCCCGGCCAGGATCGCGGCCACGCCCAGGTTGTCCGTGAGGAAGTACGCGAGCACCAGACCGGGCAGCGTGGCGAAGCCTCCGGTGCCGAGCGAGCCGATCGCGTAGCGGGCGATCGTGCGGGCGGGAAGGCGCGTGGGGGCTCGTTCGGCGCGAGCGGCGGTGCTCATGCGCGCCAGTGTATCGGCGCGCACGAGCCTCACGAGGTCGTCAGATCAGCGACAGCTCGCGCAGCTTCGCCTCGACGTCGGCGTTGGACGGCTCCACGTGGTGCGAGGAGTCGGGGTACACGACCACCGGGATGTTGGTGCGGCCGGAGATCTCCTTGGCGACATCGGCGGCGGCGGGATCCTGGACCAGATCGACGTAGGTGTACTCGATGCCGAGCTCGTCGAGCTGCTTCTTGGTGCGGATGCAGTCGCGGCACCAGTCGGCGCCGAACATGGTGATGGTGTCAGAGGAGGGGGTGGTCATGATTCCAGGGTACGGCGGATCCGAGGGGGCGGGCTCGGCGCCTGAGCGAGGGTTCTGCCCGGCGTTCACCGGGCGTTAGCCTGGAGAGGGCAGGCTGGCTGACGGGAAACGCGCAGGTTTCGCATGGTTTCGCGTGGGACCATGTCGAGTCACGCGAACGGAGGAGGGGGCATGGGAGACATGTCGGCAGGGGAGGCCATCCCCGGTGCCACGGTCATCATTCCGACCTTCAACGAGCGCGACAACATCGCGGCTCTGGTCTCACGGGTCTCCGCTGCGACCTCGAACCGGAGCGTCGAGATCCTCTTCGTCGACGACAGTTCCGACGACACCCCGGATGTGATCCGACGGATCGCCGCCGATGCGCCGGTGCCGGTGCGACTGCTGCATCGCGACAAGCCCGTCGGCGGTCTCGGCGGTGCCGTGGTCGAGGGCATCTCCGCTGCGGCGTACGACGTCTGCATCGTGATGGACGGCGATCTGCAGCATCCGCCGGAGCTTCTGCCCGAGATGATCGACCGCTTCGAGGACGGCGATGCGGACGTCGTGGTCGCCTCCCGCTATGTCGGCGGCGGCGACAGCGGCGGGCTCGCGGGGGCGGTGCGCGTCGGCGTCTCGCGCGGCGCGACCCTGCTCACCAAGGCGATGTTCCCGATCCGGCTCTCCGGCGCCTCGGATCCCATGACCGGCTATTTCCTCGTCGATCGCCGCCGGATCGATCCGGCGGCCCTGCGGCCCAACGGCTTCAAGATCCTGCTGGAGATCCTGGTGCGCTCGGACGTGCGCATCGCCGAGGTGCCGATGGAGTTCGGCGAGCGTCTGCACGGGCAGTCCAAGGCGTCGTTCGTGCAGGGGATGCAGTTCCTCAAGCACCTCGCGCGTCTGCGCTTCGGCAAGATGTCGCTCTTCGCGATCATCGGCGGCGTGGGGGCTCTCGCCAACCTCGTCATCATGTGGGCGCTCACCCACCTCGGCGTGGAGTACGTCTGGGCGGCGATCATCGCGGCCGAGGTGACGATCATCGGCAACTTCATCCTGCAGGAGCGCTACGTCTTCAACGACATGCGCGGCGACGCCTCCGGGATCGGGGTGCGCTTCGCCCAGTCGTTCACGTTCAACAACGTCGAGGCTGCGGTGCGGATCCCTGTGCTGGCGCTCATGGTCGAGACCTGGCACATCTCCAGCATCCTCGCCGCGGCGATCACGCTGATCGCGGCGTTCTTCGTGCGCTTCCTGTTCCACTCGCTCGTGGTCTACGCGCCGCGCCGCTCCGTGCGCATGGGGCGCAAGGCCGAGGCGCGTCGCGTGCGGCTCGAAGCGGAGACCGCCGCCGCGGAGTGACCGCGGTCCGGTTGTTCGGCCGGATCCGCACCCCGGCTCGGCCGACCCTGGTTCTGGGGCGCACACTGACGTTCTGGGGCGCGCTGCACCAGGGATCCGTGTGGGGACGCGCCCCAGAACGAGAGGGTGCGCCCCAAACTGGACGACGGGGAACCTCGTCGCGGGATCCCTCGGATCGAATCCCCGGAGTCGGATCGAATCCCCGCAGCCGGATCCCCGGATCGGATCCCGGACCCGTCAGCCGATGTTGTTCTTCAGGCCGTTGACCGTGTCGCCGTAGTTGATCCGGACCACCGGCAGCTCCAGCTTGTTCGTGCCGATGTGCACGTATCCGAAGTCGATGGTGCGCGCGAGCAGGAAACCGGCCTTGGTCACGCCCTCCTCGGCGGTCGCGTTGTAGTGACCGTACGGGTAGGCGATGACCTCCTTCGCGCCGAGGACCTTGGCCGACTCCTCCAGGTCGGCTGCGACCTGGTCGGCCGAGAGGTTCACCATCCGGCCCTTGCCGTTGTCCCCGGCGCGGTGCATGTCGTTGGTGTGCGAACGCTGCAGGACGTAGGGGGAGGGGGACCCGTCCTTGCGCTCGCCCGTGATCACGAACGAGGTGGTGAGGAGCTTGCGTTCGGTCACCACCGGCACGGCGAGCTGCAGCCAGGTCGGATCCGCGTCGTCGTCGGTAATGATGAGCGAATGCTGCGGCAGGAACAGCTTGCCGTCGATGAAGGCGTTCAGCTCGTCCCAGGTGGGCATGTAGAACTTCTGCGAGGCGACGTAGTCCATCTGCGCCTTGAAGTCCTCGATGTATACGTAGTTGTTGCGCAGCCAGTTGTCCTCGCCCTCGGGCTTGGTCGTGAACTGGTGGTACATCAGGATCGGGATCTTCGCCGCGGTGGCCGTGTTCTGCTCGGGCGTGGTCCAGGCGGCATGGAGCGTGCGCTGGTGATCGGGGCACGTGGTCAGCTGGGATCCGTTGACGCGCTCGGTCTGCGTCTGGGCCTGCGCGGCCTCGGGGGTCGGGTACCAGCCGGCGAAGACGGATCCGGCTCGCTCGGGGATGGGCAGGCCGGTGAACAGCACGCCCTCGGTCTGCAGCATCGGGGCGTGATCGATCCCGTCGCCGGCGAACGACACGGCGCACGCCTTCGCAGGGTCGGCGGCGGTCTTCAGCAGCGCCTGCACCGGGGAGAGCGGCGTCGGCTTCGGCGTCGGAGTGCTGGTCGCACCGGCTGCGGCCGCCTTCGGGCCCTCGCCGCCGGTCAGGGCGCGCACGGCGATCGTGGCGACGACCGCGATCAGAGCCACGGCGAGCACGGCGATCACCGCCACGATGAGCCGACGCCGGCGGATCACGGCGCGCGAGGGGCGCGGTGAGCGCGACGAAGCAGACGATCCTCCGGTCATGGTGCTGAGTGTAGGGGATCGTCGGGTCTGGATCCTGAAGCGATGACGGGAGACCGTCAGAGCAGCCAGCCGCGCTCCTGGGCGATCCGCGCCGCGTCCGCCCGCGTGCGGGCCTCGAGCTTCTGCATCGCGGAGGACAGGTGATTGCGCGTCGTGCCGTCGGAGAGATGCAGCGAGCGGGCCACGTCCGAGATCGTCCCGCCGTCACGGGCGGCCGCCAGCACCTCCGCCTCGCGCGGCGTCAGCGGCGACGGTCCTGCCGTGAGGGCGTCCGTGGCGAGCGCGGCGTCGATCACGGTCTCCCCGCGCATCACCCGGCGCACGACATCGGCGAGCTCGGAGGCGGGGGTGTCCTTGACCACGTAGCCGGCGACCCCTGCGGACAGGGCGCGCGACAGGTAGCCGGCGCGCCCGAACGTGGTGACGATCACGATCCGCACCCCGGGCAGAGCCTGGCGCAGCTGCGCCGCGGCGGTGAGCCCGTCGATGCCCGGCATCTCGACATCCAGCAGCGCGATGTCGGGCTGGTGCTCCCGCGCCGCGTCGAGCACCTCGTCGCCGCGGCCGACCTGGGCGGTCACGACGAGGTCGTCCTCGAGACCGAGCAGCGTCGCCAGCGCCCCGCGCACGAGTGCCTGGTCGTCGGCGAGCAGGATGCGGATCGGCTCGGGTGCCGTCATGCGGTGACCTCCAGGAGGAACCCGCCGTGACGGGAGCGGCCGATCGTCAGCCCGCCGCCCGCGTCAGCCGCGCGTTCAGCGAGTCCGTGCAGCCCCGTGCCGGTCGGCCCGTCCGCGGGACGCGACGCGGGGCCCACGCCGTCGTCCTCGATCGTGATGCGCGCCGGAGCCAGGGTCACCCAGCAGTTGCTCGCGCCGGCGTGCCGGATCACGTTCGTCACGGCCTCGCGCAACGCCCAGCCGAACAGTTCCCTGTTGCGCTCCGGCACGTCGTCCGTGGTCGCGGGGAGGTGCGCCGCGATGCCCGCGGCAGGCAGCAGGGTGCGCAGCGAAGCGAGCTCGCTCGCAATCCGCACCTGACGGTATCCGGAGACGACGGCGCGCATGTCGCCGAGCGTGGCTCGGGCGAGCGTCTGCACCTCGTGGATCTCCACCGTGGCGGCGGCGGGATCGCGATCCGCGAGCTTGGCGGCCAGATCGGCCTTCAGCGCGATCGCGGACAGCGAGTGCCCGAGGATGTCGTGCATGTCGCGGGCGACGCGGTTGCGCTCCTCCTCGACGGCGACGACCGCGAGTTCCTTCTGGGTGCGGCGCAGTTGCGCCAGCGTCTGCAGATTGCGGGTGAACGCCGCCATCAGCGTGCCGATGGAGAGGATGATCAGCGGCATCGTCCAGGGCGGCGTGTTCGTCGGCTGGAAGGCGCCGTCGACGAGGTTCATCACGAACGAGACGCCCGACAGCGCGAACACGGCGATCATGGCGCGGAAGTCGCCGCCGAAGCAGAGCGCGGCGGAGACCGCGACATAGGTCCACAGTCCGGAGAGGTCGGGCCCGAGCACGATGAGGAAGGGCAGCGACAGCAGCAGGAGTCCGGCCGGAGGGAGCCATCGGAAACGGTCGGGGAGAGCCATCGCCACGGGGAACGAGATTGTGAAGAGAGCGCCGTAGATGACGACGGCGAGGCCCCAGAACCAGGAGCCCGGTGCCGGGAGCTGGGTGAGGATCGGCACCAGGATGAACCCGATGATGAACACCTGGCTGATCAGCGCGCCGGGGTACCAGCGTTTCGCGCCCGGGGCGCCGAGTGTGAGGCGCAGCCGCGCCCAGCCCGTGACCCCGTCCAACGACGGCGCGTCGAGGAATCCGCCCTCGCGGATGCCGAAGCGCGTCATGAAGCCGAACCGACCCGCACGACGAGCAGGGCGTGCGGCCGAAGCCGTCACGCCCTGCTCGTCGCAGGCGTCATCCGTCACGTCAGACGCGCTTGGTGTCGCGGCGGAACATCAGCACGGCCAGCGCCGTGAAGATGAGGAACCACGCGATGAGGTTCGGCACGGCCCAGCCGTTCGGGGTGACCCCGATGACGGCCGACTGGGAGAGCTCCGCGATGCCCCACAGCGGCGTGAACCTGGCGCCGATCTGCACCGCCTCCGGCATGATCGCGAGCGGCACGAACAGGCCGCCCATGAAGCTCAGGATCGGCAGGATGGGGCCGAGGTAGCGCATGGCGTTCTGCGCGGGGAAGGCGTAGCCGACCGCGAGTCCGAGGCTGGTCAGCATGAGCGAGCTCAGCCAGGCGAGCACGCCCGCCGGGATCAGATTGCCGAGCGGGGCGGTGATGCCGAGCGCGGCGCCGACGATCAGCGTGACCAGCACGGCGATGCCGCCGAGCACGAGACCGCAGATGACCTTGACCAGGATGTAGACGACCGGATTCAGCGGCGTGAGCCGCAGCTGACGGCTCCAGCCCTGAGCGCGTTCGGCGGCGACCGAGACGCCGGTCATGGTGCTCGCGACCATCGCACCGTAGACGGCCATGGAGATCATGATCGGCACGGCCGCGGACATGCCGCCCTGGCTGACCGGGACGTCGGTGATCGCCGTGTTCTTGTTCGGCAGCCCGATCATGACCAGCATCGCGATCGGGAAGATGAGCGTGAACACGACCACGCTGGAATTGCGGAACAGGCGCTTGAGCTCGACGCCGAGGAAGGTGAGGCTGAAGCCGCCCATGGGCGGGACACGGCGGGAGGACGGGTCGATCCGGTCCAGGCGCTCGGTGACGGTGGTCATGTCATTCCCCTTCCGTGTCGTCGCCCGTGAGCCGCAGGAACGCCTGCTCCAGGTTCTGGCTGGTGATCGTGATGTCGTGCGCCGACGTGCGCGTCAGCAGGTGGCGGGCGACCGCATCGGAATCGTTCGCCCGGATGATGATGCGGGGGCCGCGCACCTCGACGGAGTCGACGCCGTCCAGCGCCGCGATCTCGGCCTGGCCGGATCCGGCGGCCTCGTCCCACTCCGCCTCGATCGTGCGGCCGGAGGCCATCGCCTTGATCTCGGCGGTGGTGCCGTCCGCGACGATGCGGCCCTTGCGGATCAGCACGATCCGGTCGGCGTACTGGTCGGCCTCTTCGAGGTAGTGCGTGGCGAAGAGCACGGTGCGACCGCGCTGGGCGTCGGCGTGGATGGCCTGCCAGAACGAGTGCCTGCCCTCCACGTCCATGCCGGTGGTGGGCTCGTCGAGCACGATGAGGCCCGGATCCGACACCAGCGCCATCGCGAAGCGGAGCCGCTGCTGCTGGCCGCCCGAGCACTTCTGCACCTTGCGGTCGGCGATGTCGGCGATGCCGGCCCGCTCGAGCGCGGCGTCGATGCTCGTGGTGTGCGTGAACAGCGACGCGGTGAGCTTCATGGTGTCGCGCACCGTGACGTCGCTGAGCAGGCCGCCGGTCTGCATGACGGCGGAGACCAGGCCGCGCCCGATCGCCTGGCGCGGGGTCAGGCCGAACAGCGACACCTGCCCCGCATCGGGCTGCGAGAGTCCGAGGAGCATGTCGATCGTGGTGGTCTTGCCGGCGCCGTTCGGGCCGAGGAAGGCCACGACCTCGCCCTGACGGACGGAGAGGTCCACGCCGTCGACGGCGGTGAAGCCGCGGAAGCGCTTGGTGAGCCCGGTCGCCGTGATCGCCGGGTGCGGCGCGGCGGGGGCCTGGACGACGGACTGCACCGTCTGGGTTTCGCTCATGATGTCGCCTCGTTCATGTCATCCAGTCTGCTCCGCGTCGTGCGCGGTGCACGATGAACGATGTCATGGATCCGCTATGACATCCGTCACGGGGAATGCGGGACGCGTGATCGGCGACGACTCAGGGCGCGAGCGCGGCGACGGCACCGATCTCGATGAGCGCCCCCGGCACGCCGAGCCCCGCCACGAGGGCCGCGGTGACGAGCGGCGGCGCGCCCTCGCGTGCGAGCTTCGGACCCACCGCGCCGTACGCCGCGCGCAGATCCGCATCCTGGTGGATCAGCACGGTCCAGCTCACGACATCGGCGAGTGTGGCACCGGCGGCGGCCAGCGCGGCTGCGGCGTTGTCGACGGCCCGTGCGGACTGCAGGGCGACGTCGTCCGAGACGACTGCGCCGGTCTCGTCGACGCCGTTCTGGCCGCCGACGTGGATCGTCGTGGATCCCGGCGGGATCACGGCGACATGGCTGAACGCGGGGCTGTTCACGAGCCCCGGGACGTGCGGGTAGGAGATGCTCATGCCGCGAGCGTAGCCACGGCATCCGACACGACGACGGATGCGCCTCGGCGGCGCGGGTGCGCCTGCATGATCCGTGCATCCTGACCGCGCGGTCGACGGGTCGAGGCCGCCCTGCACGGCGCGATAGACTCGAGAGGCTCAACAGGAGGTTGCCCGGTGATCCTTCACTACATCGTGTTCGGAATTCTGTTCCTCGGCGGATTCGTGCTGCTGGGCATCGCGCCGGGCCTGCCCGCCTGGCAGGGTCCCGTCTTCGTCGCGGGCATCCTGGCGATCAGCCTCGCCCTCGCGTACATGATGCGCGAGCCGGGCGGCGCCACCAAGCGCTCGCGCTCCTGGGAGAACTGAGCCCCGCCGGCACGATCCGGTTCAGCGGACCCCGCGTCCCGCGCCACTCGTCGGCGAGCATCGCATAGGTGAACCCGTCGATCCAGCCCCGTTCGTCGTGCGCGGCGACCGGTCAGGGCGCGTACTCCCTCGGGAGTATGCGGGAAGCACACCCCCGACGGATCCGCGCCGCGAGAGGCGCGATTAGCATCGGAGGATGCCGGATCAGCCGCTCGATGACACCCCGATGGCGTCGACGGCGTGGTTCGGACCGGACACCGGGCGCATCCCGTCCGGACCGCCGCCGCGGGTGCGCCTGATCGCGCCGGTCGTGCTGTGCCTGCTCGTGCAGGTGCCGGCCTCGATCTGGGTCGCCGCGCACGCCGATCACGGGCTGCACTGGCGGGTCCTGCTGCATCTCGCGCTCGCCGTGGCGGGGCCGCTCGCTCTGCTCGCCGCGCGGCGATTCCCCGGCCCGACGGTCGCCGTCGTCTCCGCGCTCGCACTGCTGGACGTCCTCACCACACCCGTCTACGGGCCGCCGTACCTCGCCCTGGCGTTCGCGATCGGGATCGCCGTCACCCGCGGCGCCGCCGTCTGGGCGGCTGCCTCGGTCGCGACAGCGTGGGTCGCCGCGATCCTCATCGGGGTGATGATCGGCCGGATCTGGCATCCGGGCCTCATCGTCGCGGCGACGCTCGCGCTGGCCGCCAGCTTCGCCGTCGGCGCCTTCGTGCGCACGCGCGGCGCCAGGATGGCCGCGATGCGCGCCGATGCGCAGCGCCACCGCCGCAGCGCCGAGGAGCGCGAGCGCGTGCGCATCGCCCGTGAGCTGCACGACGTGCTGGGCCACGCCCTGTCGCAGATGAACGTGCAGGCGAGCGTCGGGCTGCACCTCTTCGACCGCGACCCGGAGCAGGCGCGCACCGCGCTGCAGAACGTGAAGGACACCTCGAAGCTGGCGCTCGAGGAGGTGCGCGGTGTGCTCGGCGTGCTCCGCGACGGGGATGTGCCGTTGGTGCCGCAGGCCGAGCTCGCCGAACTTCCGAGGCTCATCGCGGGCCTCACCGCACCCGGTCTGGAGATCGTGCTCGACGACCGCCTCGCCGGGCGCGCACCCAGCCGGGCGGCGCAGTTCGCCGCGTACCGCATCGTGCAGGAGGCGCTCACGAACGCCGTGCGCCACGCCCAGGCCCATCACGTCCGCGTCGTGCTCGAGCGGCAGGACGAATCGGATCCGGTCTTCATCGTGACGGTCGTCGACGACGGCCGCGGTTTCGGCGGAGCGGATCCGGAGGTTTCCGGGCACGGCGGTGTCCTCGGCATGCGCGAGCGGGCGGCGCTGCTCGGGGGCACGATCGCGATCGACGACGACGAGGCGGGCGGCGCGCGCATCGTGGCGAGGCTGCCGTGGGGGAGGGCGTCATGATCCGGGTCGCGCTGGCCGACGATCAGCTGCTCGTGCGCGCGGGATTCCGCGCCCTGCTCGACGCGGAGGACGGTATCGAGGTCGTCGTGGAGGCGGCGGGCGGACGTGAGCTGCTGGAGCGCATCCGCCGGACGCCGGTCGACGTGGTGCTCATGGACATCCGCATGCCCGACGGCGACGGGCTCTGGGCCACGGAGCAGATCGCGGCCGACTCCGCGCTCGCCGATGTGCACGTCGTGATCGTGACGACCTTCGAGCTCGACGAGTACGTGGTGCGGGCGGTGCGCGCGGGAGCGGCGGGGTTCCTCGTGAAGGACACCGAGCCCGCGGATCTGGTGCGCGCCGTGCGGGTCGTCGCCGCCGGAGACGCACTGCTCTCGCCCGGCGTCACCAAGCGCCTGCTGGAACGGCTGACCGTCGGCCTGCGCGACGCACCCGAACGGGCGGCGCTGGAGGGCATCACCGAGCGCGAGCGCGAGGTGCTGCGTCTCGTCGGGCTGGGCATGACCAACGACGAGATCGCGGAGCGGCTCTTCCTCAGCCCACTCACGGCGAAGACGCACGTGTCGCGGATCATGGCCAAGCTGCACGCCAGGGATCGCGTGCACCTCGTGGTCATCGCCTACGAGACCGGCCTCGTCGCGCCCGGCTGGCAGTAGCCCTCCGGAATCCATACTCCCGGGGGAGCAGGTGGAATCACTCCCCGGGCTGGATTCGTCAGAGCGCGCGGATGACGAGGCTGGATCCATCGGTCGAGATGCGACCGAACCGATCCAAGGATGGTCACTCATGATCGCAACCGTCGCGGCCGTCGCCGCGCACCCCGGCCACATGGGGTTCCACCCCTTCTGGCCCGTCTTCATCATCGGCCCCCTGATGTTCCTCGTCATCGTGGGGCTGCTCGTCGCCCTCCTCGTGCGTCGCCGTCGCTGGGGCGGGCCCGGCCCGTGGGCCTGGCACGGCGCCCCCGGAGCGCAGGCGCCCTGGGCAGGTGCGGCGCAGGGTGGCGCGGCGCAGAGCCGCACGGCGGAGCAGATCCTCGCCGACCGTTTCGCCAAGGGCGACGTGGACGAGACCGAGTACCGCGCCCGGCTCGAGGTGCTGCGCGCGAACCGACCCGAGGCCTGAGCCGACGACCGCAGGCCCATCGCACACGGCGCGACGGGCCTGCGGTGTGCACGGGGTCCGAGCCCGTCCACGGCGGCCCGTCATGCTCGCGCATGGCGGGCCGCCGCTGCGCGTGCGCGAGAATGGGGGCATGCTCCGGTCGCCGATCCTCTCTCCCACGCGCGGAGACGGGAGATGACGGAGGGCGCTCGCGAGAGCTCGCGTACGGCGCAGATCTCGGCCGACCTGCGCCGGCGGATCTCGGACGGCGGGTTCGCCGCCGGCACCCGACTGCCGAGCGAGGCGGCGCTGAGCGCCGAGTACGGCACGACGCGCAGCGTGATCCGCGGGGCGCTCGCCCGCCTGGCTCGGCTGTCGCTCGTCGTGTCCCGGCCCCGGGGCGGGTGGATCGTCCAGGCCGCGCACCAGACCCAGGGCTTCGACCGGATGCAGTCGTTCACCGAGTGGGCGAGCGAGGGCGGGCGCGCGCCCGGCGGAGCGATCACGTCCCGCACGGTCGGACCGGCGGATGCGCGCGAGGCGCAGCAGTTCCGGATCCGGCTCGGGGAGCCCCTGCACCGCTTCGTGCGGCTGCGCACGCTGGACGGGCTGCCGGTCATGATCGAGCGGTCGGTCTGGGCGCCGTGGGTGGCGGAGGTCATCACGCGGGTGCCCGACGACGTGCGCTCGACCACGGTCGCGCTCGCCGAGGCCGGGATCCGCGTCGCGTCGACGAACCACCGGATCGAGGCGGTCGCGGCGACCACCGAGGACGCCGCGCTGCTGGGCGTGCGCCGATCCAGCCCGCTGCTGCAGGTGGGCCGCACGACGACGACGCGCGAAGGCAGGCTCGTGGAGCTCGGCGTCGACCGCTACCGCGCGGGTGCGATCGCGTTCGAGATCGAGGCGGGGCAGACGGTCCGCACCGCGCTCTGAGCCGGGCCGGAAACAGCCCAGTGTGCACGCTCGGCGGCCGGATCCGGGGTCCACCGGGCCGATGCCACCGGCCCGTCCTCCGGCGTTCACCGTTCGTTCCCTTCCGCTTGCTGTCCTCGAGGTCGGCGCCCGCACCGGGCGCCCCGTCGTCCCGAGGAGCGTCCATGTCCAGCGAGCCCGTCCCGTTCCGCCCGGATCCGTACGAGCGTCCCCGCACGGTCCCCGATGAGGTGCTGCACAGCGGCATGACCCGCCGCGGCATGCTGCGCGCACTCGGCCTGCTGGGCGGCGCCGCCGCCGTGGGCGCCGGATTCGGCGCAGGGGCGGCCGCCCCGTCGGCATCGGCCGCCGACGGCGCGGGTGCCGTTGCCGCAGGCGGGCCGCGCGTCTACGCCCTGCCCGAGGGCTTCTCCGGCGACATCACCGACATCAAGCACGTCGTGATCCTCATGCAGGAGAACCGCTCCTTCGACCACTACTACGGCGCCCTGCCCGGAGTGCGCGGCTTCGATGACAAGCAGGCCCTGCGCTTCCAGAACGGCACCGACGTGTTCTCCCAGCCGCAGGGGTCCTCGTTCGTGAAGCCGAGCCGGGTGACCACGGTCGCCGGCACCACCACGGGCCTTGACCACTCGTACTCGGGCGGCACCTCGGCGTGGGCCGGTGGGCGCTACAACAACTGGATCGGCGCCAAGGGCGCCAACACGATGCACTACGTCTCCGGCGAGGAGATCCCCTGGCAGTACTCGCTCGCGAGCGCCTACACGATCTGCGACAACTGGCACTGCTCGGTCATGGGGCCGACCACGCCCAACCGCCTCTACGCCTGGACCGGCACCTCGGGCGGCGTCGTCGACAACGGCGGCGAGTCCAACGGCAACCGCACCTGGCAGACCTACCCCGAGGCGCTGCAGGCCGCCGGCGTCTCGTGGCGGATCTACGTCGACAACACGAACAACGGATCCAGCTGGGTCGGCGACTACACCGACAACCCGATCCGCGGCTTCAACGCCTTCACGACCTCGGGCTCGTCCGCGCAGGACCTCGCCAACCGCAACGATGCCACCAAGAACGCCGCCGGCACCGGCCTGGTCTGGCGGGCCGGATCCGCGCCCTACGCCTCGACCGGGGTGACCAACAACGACAGCGACGCCAACCTGAACGGCGTGCTGAAGGACTTCATCGCGGCGTGCAAGCCCGGCGCGCAGTACCCGCTGCCGCAGGTCTCCTGGATCGTCGCGCCGTATAGCTGGTCGGAGCACCCCTCGGCGAACCCCGAGCACGGCGCGCACTTCTCGAACCGGGTGATCCAGACGCTGCAGAGCAACCCCGACATCTGGAAGAGCACGCTGCTCATCATGACGTTCGACGAGAACGACGGCTACTTCGACCACGTCCTGCCGCCGTTCGCCGAGCCGGGCACCCCGGGCGAGTACAACGGATCCACCCCGATCGGCTACGGCGCCCGCATCCCGACGATCCTCGTCTCGCCGTGGACGCGCGGCGGCTGGGTCGGCACCGAGACCTTCGATCACACGTCGCTCATCCGTTTCCTCGAGACCTGGACCACGGCCATCGGCACGCCGGCGCTGTCGACCACGATCAGCGCCTGGCGCCGTGGGATCAGCGGCGACCTCACCAGCGCGATGGACTTCGCGCACCCCGTGATCGACATCCCGTCCCTGCCCGACACCGACGCCCTGGTGCAGATCGCCCGTGCGGGCGGCACGATCGGCACCCAGGTTCCGCCGGCCGACAAGTGGTCGAGCACGCCGCTCAAGCACCGGCCGCTCTCGTACCACCCGCACGGCGTCTTCGTGGAGGACCGCAAGACCGGCAAGGTCAGCGTGCAGCTCAGCGTGGTCGGAGGTCCTTCGGGCAAGGCGCTGAGCCTGCAGGCATTCCCTGACAAGTACCTGCCGTTCGCGAACACGCCGTACACGGTCTCCGGGACCAAGCCCGCGACGCACGTCTGGGATGCGACCGCGCAGGACGGCCGCTACGCGTTCTCGGTGTACGGGCCCGACGGCTTCGTCCGCGCGCACGCCGGCACGGTCCTGCCCGCGGGTCAGAACGGCAGCGCCGTGCCCCGCATCGAGGTCGACCTCGTGGCCGGCGAGACGCCGACCATCGAGATCGCGCTGCACAACGACGGCCGCCAGAGCGTGCACTACGCGCTCACTCCGAATGACCACGCCGGCACCGCGCAGCGCATCTGGGTCAAGTCGGGCGCGACCGAGAAGGTGACCTGGCCGACGTCCGAGGGGTACTACGACGTCGTCGTCACCGCCGACACGAACACCGGCTGGCGGCACCGCTACGCCGGTCGGGTCGCCCAGCTGCCCGCCTGACACGCATCCACCCCGACGAGCACCCGATCACGCCCGCACTCGATCCGATGGAGTCCCGCATGCCCCTCCCGCGCCGGCGTCTGCGCCGCCTCGCCCTCGCCGCCCTCGCGGGCGCCGCCATCGTCGTCTCGACGTTCGCGGCGACGCCCGCGGCGGTCGCGGATCCGACCCCCGCACCGTCGTCCTCCCCGGCGTCGTCGACCCCGGCCCCTTCCCCGGAGCCGACCACGACGCCGACCGCGGATCCGGCACCGACAACGGCACCGGCGCCGGAGACGCCCGCGCCCGCTGCACCTGCAGCGCCGGGTCCGCGCGCCGCCGTGCCGGGGGCGATCGCGCCGGTCGCGGCATACACCTTCGACGCCGACAACGGGTCGACCGTGAAGGACGTCTCGGGCAACGGCAACGACGCGCGCTGGGTCGGATCCCCGGGCTACCGACCCGGCGTCTCCGGATCCGCGGCGACCATCGGGCTCGGCACGAATTACGTGAAGCTGCCCCTGGTCGCCGGGAAGACCGATGCATCAGGGAGCTTCTCCTACGAGTTCTGGATGTCGGAGCAGAGCCGCACCTCGTACGGCACGCTGATGAGCAACCAGGACTTCGCGTCGTGCAACAACGCGGGCCTCACGCTCTACAACCAGACCACCCAGGGCGTGCTGCAGGCGTGCTGGGGCACCACCGCGGGCGGCACGAAGCGCTACATCAACGGCGCCTCCCCGAACATCGCCGGATCCTGGCACCACGTGGCCGTCACGGTCGACCGCACGGCGAACGTGATCATCGTGTACACCGACGGCGTCGAGACGAAACGCTCGGCGGCCGGCGAGGTGACCGCGTCCACGAACCTGAAGAGCGGTCTCGCGTTCAACATCGGCGGGTTCAGCGGCAGCGAGAAGGATGTCAGCGACGGCTACACGAACGCCGCGATCGACGACCTCCGGTTCTACGACGCGGTGCTGCCGTCCGCACAGGTCGCCGATGACTACGCGACGCTCAAGCCCGACTCCGGCACCTACACGGTCGCCTTCGACGGCAACGGCGCCACCTCCGGCGACATGGCGGCGCAGACGTTCACGATCGGCACGGCATCCACGCTCGCGGCCAACGGCTTCGTCCGACCCGGCTACCAGTTCCAGGGATGGGCGCTGAGCCCGAAGGGTCAGGTCGTCTACACCGACGCCCAGTCGGCCGCCGATCTCACGGTCCGCGCGAACACGACGGTGACGCTCTCCGCGATCTGGAGCCGGCTGCGGGCACCGGGCGACGCGGTCGCCCCGTTCGCCTCCTACGACTTCGAGACCGCGGACGGCACCGCGATCCCCGACTCCTCCGGACGCGGCAACGACGCGACCTGGTCGGGTTCGCCGTCCTATGTCGCCGGCACCACGGGCAAGGCGGCGTACGTCAACGCGCCGGACGGCAGCACGCGCGGCGTGAACTTCTTCTCGCTCCCGCTCGTCCCCGGGCACACGGACGGATCCGGCAGCTTCTCGTACACGTTCTGGCTCAAGGAGGCTTCGTCGAGCTCGGACTCGCCGATCGTCTCGAACCAGGACTTCCGGCACTGCTACAACCGCGGGGCTACGCTCTACAACACGGCGGGCAGCCCCGGCATCCTCCGCGGATGCTTCGGTCAGAACGGGACGTCGACGACGCAGAACTACCTCGCCGACGCGAGCCGCACGTCCGTGATCGGATCCTGGCACCACGTGGCCGTGGTCGTCGACCGCTCCGCGAGCACGATGACGACGTTCGTCGACGGCGAGCAGACCGCGCAGAGCACCAGCCTCGGCTCCAGCTTCTCGCTGGTCAGCGGCTACCCGTTCCGGGTCGGCGCGGAGGGCTCGCTGCTCGACGACGGCGACGGCTTCATCAACGCCGCGATCGACACGTTCGATTTCTACGACCGGGCGATCTCCGCCGCGCAGGTCCAGAACGACTACATGGCCACGCACTCCGGTGACGTCGTGATGGACGGATCCACACTCGCCCGCGGTTTCGTGTCCGGCGTGCTGCGCGCGCCCTCGGTGCGCACGGGCGGTGCGGTCTCGCAGACCGTCGCCGGGCTGTGGAACGGCGGATCCGTGACGTCGTACACGAAGGTCGAGGGCGACGCCTGGCTGAACGTCGACGCGCAGGGCGTCGTGTCCGGGACCGCTCCCGCGAGTGCGCCCGCGGATCCCGGCTACCTCACGGTCGAGGCGACGGACGGCACGACCACGGCCCGCATCGAGGTCGAGGTCCCCGTGCTCGCGGCCGATGCGGCGGCGCCGTTCGACGCGGTCACCTGGAACCTCTGGGATGCGGGCGGCCATGTCAACGACGCGACGCTGAAGAACCTCGCCGTGATCGCCGAGAACGGCTTCGACGTGATCGGCGTGCAGCAGGACGGCGGCACTGCCGCGACCGCCCTCGCGAAGGCCCTCGGCTGGAACGCTCTCGAAGGGCCGGGTGGCGTGGGGCTGATCTCGCCGCACCCGCTCAGCGCACGCACCGTCGTCGGTGAGCAGCCGGGTCTGGGCGCGACGGTGGACGTGCTCGGTCGCCCGGTGCGGGTGTGGACGATGGGGCTGGACCGCACAGGCTACGGCCCCGAGGCCGCATGCCTCGACGGGGTGACCGACCCGGCGGCTCTCGTCGCGGCGGAACGCGGCAGCACCCGCTACGCGCAGGTCGACGCCCTCGCGGCGGCGATCACGACGGAGACGTCCGCGCCGACACCGGTCGTCGTCCTCTCGGATCTGGAATCGCCGTCGGGCGCCGATTGGACCGCCGCGACCGCCGCCGCGCACTGCGGCATCGGCGCGGTGGACTGGCCCGTGCCCGCACGCCTCGCGCAGGCCGGTCTGGCCGACGCCTACCGCACCGCCAATCCGGATCCGGCTTCCGAGCCGGGCGAGACCTGGTCGCCGCTCGTCGTGAAGGCACCGTCGGGCGCCGATGAGCCGCAGGACCGCATCGACACCGTGCACTACGCCGGATCGGCGCTGCAGGTGCTCGGCGCGAACACGGTCGTGGCGGGCTGGCCGTCGCCGACCGCCGTGCTCCGCAACGCCTGGGCGAGCAATCACCGCGCTGTGGTGGCCTCGTTCTCGCTCGGCAAGGGTGCTCCGGATCCGTCGTCGCTGCCCGCAGTGGTCGCGAGCGCGGCGGGGCGCACGGTCACGCTGCACACGGTCCCGGCGGCGTCGGCCGGCGGCATCGAGTACCGCGTCGACGGCGGCGCCTGGCAGGCGTATTCCACGCCGTTCGCCGTGCCGGGCACGGCAGCCGCGCTCGTCGAGTACCGGGCGACCGATCAGGGCGTGAACGGGCCGATCTCGGGTCTCACGCTCGCGGCGACCGGCGCCGACGCCGGGCAGGACGTGCAGCCCCTGGGCGCCGCGAAGACCGTCCTGCGTGGCGAGGCCATCACCGGTTTCGGTGCGAAGGTGGTCGACGCGTCCGGCAACGGCGTCTCCGGCGCCGACGTGGTGTTCACGATCTCGGGCGGCGCGTTCGCCGGGGGAGCGAGCACGGCAACCGTCTCGAGCAACGCCGCCGGCATCGCCGTCGCACCAGGTGCGACCGCCGCGACGGCCGGAACCGTGACGATCACCGCCGCGTTCCGCGACCGCACGACGACGCTGCCGCAGATCACGGTGGTGGACCCGGTCGCGACGCTGACGGCCGACGTGAAGGTCACGCCGGCCGTGGTCTCGGGCAAGGTCGTGCTCACGGTCGCGGTGACGAACACCGGGTCCACGGCGACCGACGTGAAGATCGCCACGAAGTACGGCACCAGGACGTATCCGGCGGTCGCGCCTGGCGCGACGGTGTCGTACGGGTTCAGCACGATGCTGGCCTCGATCCCCGCGGGTACCGCGACGGTCACCCTGACGAGCGGATCCGGCATGGCCACGATCCCGACGCCCTACCCGGCCGCGCGATGAGCACCGGCACCGGATCCCGCCCGCGGCGCACCCGACACCGCGGAGACACCCACGCAGGAGGCAGCACCATGACGACGCAGATCACGACGACGCCCGGAGGCGAGGGCATGGGGGGCGACCGCGGCTGGACCCGGCGACGCACCCTCGTCGCCGGCGCCTGGTCGGTGCCGGTCATCGCGGCGGCGGTCGCGCTGCCGCAGGCCTCGGCCTCGGCCGCGATCACGATCGACCTCCTCGGCGCCGTGGACGACGCGCAGACCTACCCGTTCTCGGCCGCGGGGGACACCGCACCGCTGATCTTCCAGGTCGCAGGCTCCGGCCCGATCCCGGCGGACGGCACGGCGGAGTTCGTGAACGCCGGCGGGATCGCGTCGTGGGACGAGTCCGTCCTCCTGCAGGGCGCTCTGGCCTCCGCCCCGATCGACACCGACGGCACCCTGATCCTGCCGATCGTGGCGCTCGCCGCGGGCACCTTCCCCGTGCTGGTGCACGTGGGACCGGTGACGCGGACGTTCGTGATCACCCTGGTGCAGGCGTGAGCCGCGCCGGCGCCGGGGCCGGCGGTGCGGCGGCGGTCGCTCTGCTCGCCCTGCTCGTGCCAGCCCTCCTCACCGGATGCACGGCGGGCGCCGCGAGGCCCGCGACCTCGGCGTCCGCCGCGGCGGCACAGCGCGGTCCGGAGATCCGCGTCGTGTCGCCGGAGGGCGCGGTCCGCCTCGGCGACGAGGTGCGGCTCGTCGTGCAGGCCACGGTCGACGGCGTTCCGCTGAAGGATCGCGTCGCGACCTTCGAGGTGATCTCGGGGCCCGCGGCCTACCCGGGCGGGTTCGAGACGTCCTCCACCGACGCCGACGGCGTCGCCAGCTCACTCGGCCTGCAGGCACAGAACGCCGGCGAGGTCACCGTGCGTGTCGCGGTGGGCGAGGTCCGGACCGATCTCGTGCTAGATGTCGCCGGATCCTGAATCGATCCTCGAACAGAATTCCCCTGTTGTATACCAACCGCTAAATGGCATACCATTTTCGACGAAGTTGATCCGGTGCGCCCGTGGCCGCCCAGAGGGCGATCCGAGGCGCCTTCGTGCGCGCCGGAGCCGAGTCGAACCGGGATGCCCGGAGGAAGCGAGGGCCCCATGGTGGTCCGCACCAGCACGCCCGGCCACGGATCGATCTTCGTGGTCACAGAGAGTCACGGCGAGAGGATCGCCTTCGTCGATCTCAGGAGCCCGGACGCGCCGGTGCAGACCGAGACGGTCGTGGGAGCAGCCCCGTGGGCGGTCGCCGTGGACGAGGGGTCCCGCCGCGCCTACGTGAGCACGGCGGTGGGCCTGGCCGTGGTCGACCTCGACACCCGCGAGCGGCTCGCGCTGGTTCCGTATCTCGACCAGCCCTCCGTCATCGAGTACGGCGAGGAGCGCCCCGGCGGGACCGGCGTCGTGGTGACCCCGGACGGATCCGCGGTCTACGTCGCGATCACCCGCACAGGGCGGAACTCGGCCGTGGAGCGCTTCGACACGGCGGCCGGGGCGTTCACCGACTCGTTCGAGGTGGGGCTGCGGCCGTTCGACGTGCAGATCTCGCCCACCGGGGACGAGGTGTACACGATCGACCACGACTCGTTCACGCTCAACACGATCAGCATCCCCGCCCACACCGTGACGAGCACCGAGATCGCCCCGTTCGGCACCGAGGGCGGCCTGATGTCGCACTACAAGCCGCACTACGCCGCCGTCGCCGAGGACGGCACCCTCTATCTGCCGTACCAGGGCCAAGGGCTCGTGGTCTACTCGCCGGCGACGCGCACCTATGAGACGCAGCCGATGACCGCCGACTCGCACCAGCACGGCGTGGGGCTGACCACCGACGGGCGTCTGCTGGTCGTCGGCGTGGGCGCCATCGGCGGGGCGACCCGGGGCCCGAGCCTGACGATCCGCGATCTCGGATCGGGTGACGAGACGGTGCTGCCGCTCGAGAAGGGGCACGAGAACGTCGTGGAGTGGCTGGATGCACCGGATGGCCGCCGCAAGGCGATCCTCACGGGTGGATCCACCAGCCGGGGCCCGTGGGACGGGCTCGCGATCGTGGATCTGGACTCGCTCGAGATCTCGGAGCTCGAGGTCCCCGGGATGCCGCAGATGGGCGTTCTGATCCGTTCCTGACGCTGCGACATCGGGAGGGAGTGCCCCTTGACAGTCGCAGATTTGTATACCAAAATCGAACAGCGAAGGTAATGTATTACACATTACTTTCGCTACCCGATCCGCTCCCGCACACGCCCTCCGGCGCTGTGACGGATGAAAGGAACCCGAAATGTCAACGAAGACACAGCGACGCGGGCGCCTCCTGGCCCTCGGCGCCGCCCTCGCCCTCGGCGCGGTGCTGCTGTCCGGCTGCATGGGCAGCGCGGGCACCGCGACGAGCACCGGCGGCAGCTCGACCGCGGCTGTCGACAACGGCTCCGCGACCCTGGCGATGCCCACGGAACCGGCCAACATCGACCCGATCATGATGCGCTCGCTCTCGGCGTGGAACATGTACTACGCGGTGTTCGACGGCCTGACCCGCATCGACGCCAAGGGAACGATCCAGCCGGGCCTCGCCACCAAATGGACCTCGAACGACACCAAGGACGTGTGGACCTTCACCATTCGCGACGGCGTCAAGTTCCAGGACGGATCCGACCTGAAGGCGTCGGACATCGTGTACACGTACAACAAGATCCTCGCCAGCGACAAGTCCACCAACAAGGTCGCGATCGCCATGGTGAGCAAGGTCGAGGCGACCGATGCGCACACCGTGACGTTCACCCTGAAGAACCCGTTCAGCGCCTGGCTCAACCAGGTCGCGACGATCGGGATCGTGCCGGAGAAGGTCTACGAGGCGCTGGGCCCGGACAAGTTCCCGAACGCGCCGGTCGGCACCGGCCCGTACACCTTCGTCGCCTGGAACCACGGCGTGGACTACAAGATCACCCGCAACGACGCTTACTGGGGCACCAAGGCGAAGATCAAGGACATCACGTTCTCGTTCGTCGGCGCCCCCGACGCCCGCGTCACGGGCGTCGAGTCGGGCACGCTGGACACCGCGATCATCCCGGCCAGCCAGGTGCCCGTGTTCGACGGGGCCCAGAACGCCCGGGTGATCGAGGCGGCCTCCAACCAGGTCGCGTTCCTGGGCGTGAACACCACCGCCGGCGCGCTGTCGAACCAGAAGGTGCGCCAGGCGATCCCGCTTGCGATCGACCGCAGCTCGATCATCAAAAGTCTGCTCAACGGCCTCGCCACGCCCACCGGCCAGCCCGTCGCGAAGGGCGTCACCGGCTACGTCGACGGCTACCCCACGCCGAAGTACGACCTCGACGCGGCGAAGAAGCTCGTCGCCGACTCGGGCTACGACGGCGAGGCGATCACGCTGCAGTACGCGAGCACCGGCGGATCCCCGACGGACCCCGAGGTCGCGCAGGCGATCGCGGCCGACCTCGGCAAGGCCGGCCTGAACATCAAGCTCGTGGGCTCGGAGCAGTCCAGCCTCAGCCTGAGCCTGGCGAACCACCAGATCACCGGTCTGTACCTGAACTACTGGTCGCCCTCGAGCATGGACGGCGACGTGGTCGTCAGCCAGCTGCTCGCCGGCGGCCCCGAGGATTACGCGCGCAGCCCCGAGATGGCGAAGCTCTACCTGGAGCAGCAGGCCGCCGGCGCCGACAAGCGCGACGCCGTGTTCAGGCAGATCTGGCAGTGGAACACCGAGAACGTGTCGAACGTCCCGCTCTGGCAGAACAAGAACGCGTACGCGGCGGCCGGCACCATCAGCTGGACCCCGGCCGTCGACGGCATCTACCGCGCCGCCGAGATCGGGCGCTCGGCCAAATGAGCTCGGTGCGCGGGCCCAGAGCCTCGGGCCCGCGCACCGATCCACGCTGAGGAGATCAGATCCCCATGTCCTACATCATCCGTCGCATCCTGCAGGCGGTCGTCACGCTGTTCGTCGCGGTCACCATCGCGTTCGTCCTCGGACGGCTGTCGGGCAAGCCCGCGGCCCTGATCCTCACCGAGGGCGCCACCCAGCAGCAGATCGACGACCTGAACGGCAAGCTCGGCTTCAACGACCCGCTGCTCGTGCAGTACGGGCGCTACCTCGCCGGCCTCCTGCGCGGCGACTTCGGGGTCTCCTACCGCAACCCGTCCCAGACCGCGATCGGGATCATCCTCGAACGGCTCCCCGCGACCACCACGCTCGCGCTCACCTCCTTCGCGATCGGGCTGGTGCTGGCCGTGGTCGCCGCGGTGCTCATCCACATCACGGGCAGCCGCGCGCTGCGGGCGATGTTCGTCTGGACCGGTGCGCTGCGCTCCTCGGTCCCGGACTTCTTCTTCGGCGTGCTGCTGGTGCTGATCTTCGCGGTCGCCCTGAGCTGGCTGCCGAGCCTCGGCTACACCGGCCCCGCCTCGTTCGTGCTGCCGGTCGCCACCATCGCCACCGCCCAGTTCGTGCTGTACGTGCGGCTGCTGGATTCGGCGCTCAGCGAGCAGACCACGGCCGAGTACGTGCGCACGGCGTACGCGCGGGGCAAGAGTCACGCCGCGGTCGTCGCCACCGAGATGCTGCCCAACGCCTTCCTGCCGATCCTCACCGTCGCCGGGCTCAACCTCGCGAGCCTCCTCGGCGGCACGATCATCGTCGAGCAGGTGTTCTCCTGGCCCGGTATGGGCGTCACCCTGATCAACGCCGTGAGCCAGCGCGACTTCGCCGTCGTGCAGGCGGGGCTGCTCGTGGTGGTGCTCATCTTCGTGGTCGTCAACGTCGTCGTCGACCTCCTCTACTCGCTCATCGATCCGAGAGTGAAACTCGCATGACCGACACAGTGGCCATGGCCCAGGTGAGCGCGGCGACCCGCCGTCGCCCGCGGTTCAGCACCCGTCAGGGGCGCTGGCTCTCCACGCTCGGCGGCATCGTCGTGCTGCTCGTCATCCTCGCGATCATCGCCGTGCATCTCTGGCCGGGCTTCGACGCCTTCACCCAGGATCTCGCGCACGCCCGCCTCGGGCCGTTCATCGATCCGAACCACCCGCTCGGGACCGATGTGGTCGGGCGCGACCTGCTCAGCCGTGTCGCCGCCGGAGGCCAGACGACCCTGCTCATCACCGCCGCGATCGTGCTGGTGAACTTCGTCGTGGGCACCGTGCTGGGCCTGCTCGCCGGATTCTTCGGGGGCTGGGCGGACAACGTGATCGCCCTCGTGACCGACGTCAGCCTGGCGCTGCCCGCGGTGCTGCTGCTGATCGCCCTCTCGGCGATCTTCGGCCCGAGCGCGCTGCTGATGATCCTCGTCCTGGGCTTCACGCACTGGATGAGCTTCGCCCGGCTCGCCCGCGCGACGGCGCTGTCGCTGCGCGGACGCGACTTCGTGATGGCGCCGCGGATGCTCGGCGCCTCGTCCGCCCGCATCATCCGCACGCACATCCTGCCGCACGTGCTGCCGCAGATGTTCATCGTCGCCGTCACCAGCATCGGATCCGTGATCCTGCTGCAGGCCGGCCTCGACTACCTCGGTCTCGGCATCCAGCCGCCCGAGCCGACGTGGGGCGGGCTCGTGCTCGAGGGCCAGAAGTACCTGCGCCTCTCGCCGTGGCAGGTGATCCTGCCGGGGCTCGCGATCTTCCTGGTCGTCGGCGGCACCACGTTCTTCAGCCAGCGGTTCACGGCCGAGAGCACTCAGCCTCTCCGGAAGGTGCGATGACATGCCTGCAGAGATGATCTCGACGCCTCCGCTGCTGGAGGTGCAGGGACTGGTCGTCACCACGACGGGGCCTGACGGCGAGACCGTGCGTCTCATCGACGACGTGTCCTTCACCGTGGACGACGGCGAGGTCGTCGGCATCGTGGGCGAGTCCGGATCCGGCAAGAGCCTGACCATGCTCGCCGTGATGGGCCTGCTGCCGTACGGGCTCGAGGTCGCCTCGGGGTCGATCCAGTGGCGGGGCAACGACATCGTGGGCCTGCGCGAGCAGCAGCTGTGCCAGATCCGCGGCCGCGACATCGGCATGATCTTCCAGGATCCGATGACCGCGCTCAACCCGCTGCGGCGCATCGGCTCGCAGCTGGCCGAGGCGATCCGGCTGCATCAGAAGGTGTCCCGCGCCGAGGCGCGCACCCGGGTGCACGGTCTGCTCGCGCGGGTGGGTGTGAAGGACGCCGCCACGCGAGCCCGCGCGTACCCGCACGAGTGGTCGGGCGGCATGCGCCAGCGCGCGGTGATCGCGATGGCGATGGCGAACGACCCGGCCCTGCTCATCGCCGACGAGCCGACGACTGCGCTCGACGTCACGGTGCAGGCGCAGGTCATGAAGACGCTGGAGCAGGCGCGCGCCGAGCTGTCGTCCGCGCTCATCCTCATCACGCACGACCTGGGGCTCGCCGCGCAGAACGCCTCCCGGATGCTCATCATGTACTCCGGGCGGATCGTCGAGGCCGGATCCACGCGGGACATCTTCCTGTCGCCGACGCATCCGTACACGCAGGGTCTGCTGCGCAGCCAGCTCACCGCGCGGGATGAGCGCGCCTATGCCATTCCGGGGAATCCGCCCTCACCGCGCTCCCGGCCGTCGGGCTGCGCATTCGCGCCGCGGTGCGAACTCGCCCGCGGGCGCTCGACCTGCGTCGAGGTGCGCCCGAGGCTGGAGACCCGGCCGAACGGCTCCCGCTCCGCATGCCATTTCGCCGACGAGGTCCGCAGCCCCCTCCCCGTCGCGCCCATCGGATCGGAGGGCTGATCATGTCGGATTCCGCGAGCACCACGCCGCAGGGCGGCTCGGCGCACGGCGCAGAGCCGTTGATCGAGGTCACCGACCTGCACGTCACCTACGGCCGACGCGGCGCCATCCGCCGGGGCCGCGGCGTGCAGGCCGTCCGGGGGGTGTCGCTCCGGCTCACCGCCGGCCGCACCCTGGGCCTCGTCGGCGAGTCGGGGTGCGGCAAGTCGACCCTGATCCGGTCGCTGTTCGGACTCAGCCCGGTCGCATCCGGCACGATCCGCGCGTTCGGGCAGGACATCACACGCCTTCCGCCGCGCCAGCGCCGTCAGTTCGGCGGCCGGATGCAGATGGTGTTCCAGGATCCGTACTCGGCCCTGGATCCGCGGATGACGGTGCACGAGATCGTCGCCGAGCCGCTGCGGATCACAGGCGGGTACGACCGCACGGCCGTGGACGACCTGCTCGATCGGGTCGGCGTGAGCGCGGAGATGGCGGCGCGTCGGCCGGGGGAGTTCTCCGGCGGGCAGCGCCAGCGCGTCGGCATCGCCCGTGCGCTCGCCCTGAACCCGAAGGTGCTCGTGCTCGACGAGCCGGTGTCGGCGCTGGACGTGTCGATCCAGGCCCAGATCCTGAACCTGCTCGACGATCTGCAGAAGGACCTCGATCTGTCGTACCTGTTCGTCTCGCACGACCTCTCGGTGGTGCGGCACGTCGCGGACGACGTCGTCGTGATGCAGGCGGGGCAGTTCGTCGAGGAGGGCCCGATCGACCGCGTCTTCGACCACCCCGAGCACCCGTACACGCGGACCCTGCTCGATTCGATCCCGCACGTCGAGTTCGTCTGAGAGGAACCGAGATGCCCGTTCGCAGTGATCCGCGTCGCACCCGTCCCCGTACCCGATCGACCCTGGTGCTCCGCGATGCGTCGATCCTCGACGTGGAGACCGGTGAGGTGTCGTCGCCGCGCACGATCGTGGCGCACGACGGAGACATCGTGGAGATCTCGACGTCGACGCGCACCGTGCCCGGCGCGCAGGAGCTCTCCGTCGTCGGGAGCACGGTCCTCCCCGGGCTGATCGACGCGCACGCCCACGTCACGCAGGCGTCGGGCGATTTCACGGAGATCCTGTCCTGGTCGCCGAGCTACCATGCCGCCCGCACCGCCGAGGTGCTGCACCGCATGCTGCTGCGCGGCTTCACGACCGTGCGGGACATGGGCGGCGCGGACACCGGGCTGCGCCGCGCGATCGAGGAACGGCTGCTGACGGGCCCGCGGCTCAAGGCCGGGGGACCGATCTTCGCCCCCACGGGAGGGCACGCGCTGACGCGGGTCGTCGACGGCGAGGCGGAGGTGCGCCGCGCGCTGCGGGCGGAGCTGCGCGACGGCGCCGATCACATCAAGCTCACCCTCTCCGGCGGCGTGATCTCGAAGATGCGCATCGACTCGCTCGGCTTCTCGGAGGCGGAGATCCTCGCCGCGGTCGACGAGGCGGCCCTCGCCCATCGTTACGTCGGGGCGCATGTCTACTCGGCGGAGGCGGTGTCGAGGGCGCTGCGGCTCGGCGTGCGCACGATCGAGCACGGCAACTTCCTCGACGCGGAGTGCATCGCGCTGTTCCTCGAGAGGGACGCCTACTACGTCCCGACGCTCGCCACGTTCTGGGCGATCGTCGAGGGGCACACCGGGCAGCACCTGGACGCCTCCAAGCGCACCGCCGTGGTCGAGGTCTTCGAGCGAGGACTCGAATCGCTCGCGCTCGCCGACCGGTCCGGTGTGAGGATCGGCTACGGCACGGATCTGCACGGCGAGGGGCTTGCGTTCCAGCTCGAGGAGTTCGCGATCCGCGGCAGGGTGCAGGACCCCCTCGCGGTGATCCGTTCGGCGACGCTCACCGGAGCCGAGATCATCGGCGAATCCGGGCGTCTCGGAGTCGTGCGAGAGGGGGCGAAAGCCGACCTGATCGCCGTGAACGGCGATCCGCTGAGCGACCTCGCCGTGCTGGCGTCCGGGCGTGCCCTGCGCCTGATCGTCACGGACGGAGAAGTTCTCCGCTAGGGCGGAGATCGCGGGCGGACTGTGCGTCTCGGTCGGCCCCAGGCTCTCGTTCGAACGGCGGGAATGCGTCGGCTGGGAGAACCTGATGCGTGCGCTGTGAGCCTGGTGCCGACGGCGCCGCCCCTCTCGCGCCGCGCCGTCGCACGGGAATAGCATCGCCCTCGGTCACCGGCGACCGCCGAGGACCGAACCTGATGTCTGGAGATCCCGGATGCGTAGAAAAGTCCTCGGCGTCACCCTCGCGGTCGTCGCCACCGTCGCCGCCACCTTCGCCGGAGCAGGCGCCGCGAGCGCCGCGCCGCCGCCCCCGAGCCCGATCCCGAACTCCACACCGGGCTGGCTCAGCCACGCGACCAAGGGCGGCCCGGCGAACGGTGCGGTGAGCGCCCGCGTGTACCTCGCCCCGGCGGGCGGCATGGACGCACTCTCGGCGCTCGCGACCGCGGTCTCGACGCCCGGATCCGCGCAGTACCGGAAGTTCCTCTCGGCGGACCAGTACCACGCGAGGTTCGATGCGCCGCAGGCGACGGTCGACGCCGTCACGTCCTGGCTGCAGGGGGCCGGGCTGAAGACCACGGTCGATCCCAGCCACCGCTACGTGGATGTCAAGGGCGGAGTGGGCAACGCGAACAAGGCGTTCGGCGTGACCATCTCGAACTACACGCATGACGGGCTCACGGTGCAGTCGCCCGACGGCGCCGCGACCACCCCCGGGGCCCTCGCGGGCGCGGTCATCGCAGTGGACGGCCTGGACACGACGCCGTCGCTCGTCGAGCCGAAGACGCAGAAGCCCGCCCCGCCGGACGGCGGATTCCGCAACTCGCCGGTCTGCGGCACGACCTACGGATCCGCGAACCCCGGCAACATGGCGACGCCCGACGGCACGGTGCTGCCGGCGTTCGACGGGAAGACGCTGCCGTACTCGCCGTGCGGGTACACCGGTCCGCAGCTGCGCAACGCCTACGAAGCCGGGCTGACGGGCGGCTACGACGGCACCGGCGTGACCGTCGCGATCACGGACGCGTATGCCTCGCCCACGGTCGAGGCCGACGCGAACAGGTACGCCACCGACACGGGTGACAAGCCGTTCGCCGCCGGCCAGTTCTCGCAGAACGTGCCGAACGCGTACACCAACGTGAACAGCAACAAGTCGAATCACCAGTGCGGCATGGCCGGCTGGTACGGCGAGGAGACGCTCGACGTCGAGGCGGTGCACGCCATGGCTCCGGGTGCCAACATCCGCTACTACGCGGGCAAGAGCTGCCTGGATCCGGATCTGCTCGACACGTTCACGCGCATCAACGACGAGAACGTCGCGAACATCGTCACCAACTCCTGGGGTGGCGCGGGCGACGTGGTGAAGCCGTCGCTGCTGCTCGCGTACCAGACCGCTTTCCTGCAGGGCGCGGCCCAGGGCATCAGCTACGTCTTCTCCAGCGGCGACGACGGCGACGAGGCCGCGCGTCTCGGCTCGGCGCAGACCGATTACCCTGCTTCGGATCCGTACGTCACGGCCGTCGGCGGCACGTCGACCGCGATCACGGACCAGGGGCTCACCGGTGAGACCGGCTGGCAGACGTCGAAGTACGTGCTGAAGGGCGGCGCCTGGACCCAGAGCGACGCGTTCCTCTACGGCGGAGGCGGCGGCTACTCGTCGAACATCGCCGAGCCGCAGTACCAGAAGGACGCCGGTGTCGTCAGCCCCAACGGCGGACGCGCGGTTCCGGACGTCTCGATGGACGGCGACCCGACCACCGGCATGCTCGTCGGCCAGACGCAGACCTTCACGGGCACGGCAGCGTACGACACGTACCGCATCGGCGGCACGAGTCTCGCGTCGCCGCTGTTCGCCGGAATCACGGCGCTGAAGATCCAGGCGAACGGCGGCACCGGCTTCGGCCTGCTGAACCCGCTGATCTACGGCACCCACGGGCAGGGCTTCCACGACGTCACCGGCGCAGGCATCGACGAGGGCGCGATCCGCGTCGACTTCGCGAACGGGCTCGACGCCTCCGGCGGCTACGTCTACTCGGTGCGCACGTTCAACGGCGCCACCACGACCCAGTCCGTCGCCACGGGCTGGGACACCGAGACCGGCTGGGGCAGCGCCCGCGCAGGCTGGGTGCAGTAGCCGCCTCGACGGGTATGGCGAGCGAGGCGCGGGTTCCCCTGGGAAGCCGCGCCTCGCGTCGTCCCGACCTCGGGGTGGGCGGGCGCTCTCTCTCAACGACCCCGCTCGAAGCGACCCCCGCTCAGAACGCGGCGCCGTGCGGCGCGCCGGGTCAGGAGTCGAAGCCCATCCCCAGGGCGTCGAGCGTGCGCAGCAGCAGGTTGCGCCTGCCCTCCCGGTGATCGGCGCGATCCATCGACCAGCGGACTGCGTTGATGCCGATCGTTGCGGCAGGTTCCGGGGGGAACGGGGTCGGCCGTGCGCGGACCATCTCCAGGGCGGTGCGCTCCGTCGTCCGGCCGTCGAGCAGGTCGAGCATGACGTTGCCGGCGAAGCGCGTCGCGGCGACGCCGAGGCCGGTGAAGCCCGCGGCGTGCGCCACGCGACCGCCGTGGCTCGTGCCGTAGAACGCGCAGAACCGCGAGCAGGAGTCGATCGCCCCGGCCCAGCGATGCGTGAAGCGGATCCCCTCGAGTGCGGGGAAGGTCGTGAGGAAGTGCTCGGCGAGGCGGCGGAAGGACGACGGGCGGTCCTCGTAGCGCTCCCTGACCCGGCCCCCCGCGTGGTACACGGCGTCGTAGCCGCCGAACACGATCCGGCCGTCGGCGGTCTGCCGGTAGTAGTGGAACTGATTGGCGATGTCGGCCAGCCCCTGCCGATCCTGCCAGCCGATCTCTGTGCGCTGCGCGGCGGTGAGCGGCTCGGTCGCGAGCACGTAGTCGTAGACGGGCACCGTCATCAGACGGTTGCGGCGCAGGAGAGAGGGGAAGACGTTGGTCGCGAGCACCCCCCTGTCCGCGTGCACCGCACCGGCCGCGGACATCGCCACGACGCCGCGATCGGTGCGACGGATCCCCGTGACGCGGGAGCGCTCGAAGATGCGCACACCCCGGTCGGCGACGACCCGCGCCAGTTCGAACGCGAGCTTCGCCGGGTGCACGAGGATGTTCCCGTCCTTGTCCCAGAGGCCGGCGCGGTAGGTGGGGGAGGCGATCATCGTGCGCAGCTCTGGGCCGTCCAGGAAGACGTGCCGGTCGTCGTGGCGAGCGCTCGCGAGCTGACGGCGCTGGTACTCCTCCGTTGCGATCTTCACGACGCCGGTGCGTTCGAGATCGGCGCGGATCCCGTAGCGCTCGACGGTCGCGGCGATCTCGGAGAGGTTCTCGGCGCCCATGCGTTCGAGGGCATCCATCTCGTCGGGCCAGCGACTCGCCCCGTTGTCGTGGCCGTGCGTGAGGCTGGCCTCGCAGAACCCTCCGTTGCGTCCGGACGCCGCCCAGCCGATCCGGTTCGCCTCGAGGATCGTCACCCGGGCGCCCGGATCGCGCTCGGTCGCGAGCAGCGCGGTCCAGAGCCCTGCGTACCCGCCGCCGACGACGACGAGGTCGGTGTCGATGCGACCGGTCAGCGCGTCGTGGCGCTCGGGAGTGGCGTCGTCGAGCCAGAACACCCGCTGCTCGGTGCCGCGGAGGGCGTGCTCGACGGCGGACGCCGGGGCCGGCATGCGTTCGAAGGCGGTCTGCGGCATCGTTGCTCCTCGCTGACGTTGATGAATCGTGAGCGTCCATGGGCTTGTGGATGCTGACTCATGAAAAGTACAGGTTGATGCTTGCGCATTCCGCAACTCTTCGCAAGGATGGGCCACAGATGGGCGAGTTTGCCCGTCATCGTGCACTCAACGGAGAGAGTCGAGGAGTCCCATGAGCACGGAAGTCACGTCGCACCCGAGCGACGCGGTGGAGGAGAAGCTCCCGCGCAAGCTGCGCTGGTATGACGCCTTCGCGATGTCGATGACGATGCCGGCGGCCCTGATCGCCACGCTCGGTGCATCCATCGCGGGGCTCGGCGGCTGGGGGGCCGCGGTGCTCTGGGCCGTCTCGATGGTCATCGCGTTCGTCGTCAACTGGATCTACATCGAGTTGTCCACGATGTTCCCGGAGTCCTCCGGCGGCATCGCGGGCTTCGCGGCGGAGGCCTGGAAGAGTCGCGCACCCTGGCTCGCGCCCGTCGCGGGGGTCGGCTACTGGCTGCCCTGGGGATCCAACCTCGCCACCTACGGCGCGCTGACCGGCCTCATCATCCAGTCCCAGTGGTTCCCCGACCAGACCTGGGAGCTCGCGTTCGGTCCGATCCACCTCAGCTTCCCGATCGTGATCGGCCTCGTTGTGATCTTCGCGCTCTACGCCATCAACGCGATCGGCGTGCGCGTCACGATGACCTTCGTCTACATCACCGCGGCGATCCTCATGGTCCCGTTGTTCGTCTTCATCGTGCTGCCGCTGTTCAGCAGCGGGTGGCACCCTGGCGAGCTCACCTGGAAGCTGAGCGGGTGGGAGGGCCTGCACACCGCGCTCGTCTGGCTCTACGTGATGGCCTGGACCACGCTCGGGGTCGAGGTCTGCACGACTTTCGCCTCGGAGTACCGCGACCCGGTCAAGGACACGGCGCGCGCGATCCGCGCCGCGGCCCTGTTCTGCCTCGGCGTCTTCTTCCTCGTCCCGATCACCCTCGGCGGATTCGCCGGCGAGGCGGCGATCATCAAGGATCCGGCGACGTTCTTCGTCGCGGCATTCGCGAAGCTCGTTCCCTCGGACGCGGCGGCGAACATCATGGTGCTCTGCCTCATCGCCTCGCTCGTGCTGGTGATGCTGACCTCCGTGGCCGACTCCTCACGCGTGCTCTTCAACATGGGCAAGGAGGGCGTCACCGTCCGGGCCGTGGGCAAGCTCGACCGACGCGGCATCCCGATGCGGGCGCTCAACGTCATGCTCGTGCTGAACATCGTGCTGCTCGTGGTGCTGCAGCAGCCCCTCGCCATCATCGTCACCGGCAACCTCGGCTACGTGATCACACACGTGCTCGCGGTCTCCGGCTTCGCCCTGCTCCGCAAGGACCGCCCGAACGCGGCGCGCCCGATCCGGCTGCCGGACTTCCTCGTGCCGGTCTCGATCGCGCTCGCCGTCCTGCTCGCGATCATCGTCGTCGTCGGCGCGACCGGGTTCTCGATCACCGGCTATGGCGGGATCCTCGAGCTGAGCATCGCGATCGGCATCCTCGCCCTCGGCGTCGTGATCTGGGCGTTCGTCCGTGCCCGTGACCGTCGCAACGGGCTTCCGCCGCAGACCGTCGACGAAGCCGTCTGACGCTCCCCTTCACCCGATCCCCTGAGAGGAACCCATCATCATGACCATGAACACCGTCGCCACCGCGGCCGACGTCCTCGTCCCGCACACACAGCTCTACATCGCCGGCGAGTACGTCGACGCCGCGTCCGGCGAGACCACCGATATCGTCAGCCCGGTCACGGGAGAGGTGATCGCCGCGGTCGCCGTGCCGGGGCGCGAAGACCTCGACCGGGCGGTCGCGGCCGCACGCGAGGCGCAGCGGGCCTGGAGCCGTGTCGGGGTCTGGCAGCGTGCCGCGATCCTGCACAAGGTCGGTGACCTCATCGCCGCGAAGCGCGACGAGCTCGCCCACCTGCTCACGCTCGAGCAGGGCAAGCCGCTGACCGAGTCCTACGCCGACATCGACGAGACCGCGCAGCTGTTCCACCTGCACTCCGAGGACGCGGTGCGCCTGCACGGCGAGACCCTGCCGGCCAACGACACCCACAAGCGGATGTGGACCTTCTACCAGGGCGTCGGCACCTGGGCGATCGTGATCCCATGGAACTTCCCGGTCCTGATGTTCTCCGAGTTCGCGGCCCCCGGCCTCGCGACGGGCAACGCGCTGGTCGTGAAGCCGCCGACGCACACGCCGCTCACGCTCCTCGCCACCGTCGAGGTGCTGGAGGAGGCGGGGGTGCCGGCCGGCCTGGTCAGCATCCTCCCGGGTGAGGGTGCGTTCGGGGCGGATCTCGTCTCGCATCCCGGCATCGACGCGATCGGCTTCATCGGATCCTCCGCGACCGCCGAGAAGATCGTCGCGACGGCCGGGCTCAAGCGCTCGATCATCGAGGCGTCCGGCAACGGTCCGGTGGTCGTGCTCGACGACGCCGACGTCGAGGCGGCTGCGCGGGCTGCGGTGCGCGGGGCCTACTACAACGCCGGTCAGGTCTGCTGCGCCACCGGGCGCGTGCTGGTGGCCAGCTCCGTGCGTGAGCGCTTCGTCGAGGCTGCCCGCACGGCAGCGCAGGAGGCCGTGCTGGGCGATCCGTTCCACGCCGCGACCACGCTCGGCCCGATGAACAACCACGCCACCGCGAGCAAGGTCGACGCGCACCTCGCCGAGGCCCGCGAGCGGGGCTTCGAGTTCGTGGTCGGCGGAGGCCGCGCCGCGGGCTTCCCGACCGATCTCTACTACGACTTCACGGTCGTCGACGGCGTCGCGCCCGACGCGCTGCTGAGCGTCGCCGAGACCTTCGGACCAGTCGTGCCGATCATCTCGGCCGACACGGACGACGAACTGCTCCGCATCGCCAACGATGATGCGCTCGGCCTGCAGGGCGCCGTCTTCACGAAGGACCTCAGCCGTGCCTACCGGTTCGTGGAGCAGATGCGCACCGGTCAGGTGATCGTGAACGACAGCAACGGGTTCTGGGACATCAACATGCCGTTCGGTGGTGTCGGCGGCAGCCGCACGGGCTGGGGCCGCATCGGAGGGAAGCACACGCTGCTCGACATGAGCGACCTGCGCACCGGCGTGATCCACCTCGACTGATGCACCGGATCCCGACCATCCTCGCGATAGCCTCGATCCCGTGAACGAGCTTGACGGCCTGGACCACCTGGACCGCCGCATCATCGCGGCGCTCCAGGTGGACGGGCGCCGCACCTTCTCCAGCCTCGCCGACGAGTTCGACGTGCCCGCCTCCTCGGTGCGCTACCGGCTGAAGAAGCTGGAGGACGAGGGGGTGCTGCAGGTCGTCGGGATCGCCAACCCCCTGGCGATCGGTTTCGACCGGCTGGCGCTCATCGGCGTGCAGGTGCGGCCTGGAACGGCCCGCGCGATCTGCGCAGCGCTCGCCGCGCTGCCCGAGACGAGCTACGTCGTCATCACGAGCGGGAAGTTCGACGTCATGGTCGAGGTGATCTGCCGCGACGTGGCGCACATCGTCGACGTGCTCGAGAACAAGATCGGCGCGCTCGACGGTGTCGTCTCGACGGAGTCCTTCTTCGTGCTCGAAGTCCACAAGCTCGCCTACGGATGGGGCGTGCCCGAGGTGTCCAGCGCCGAGTAGGCGCATCCAGGATCCGATCCGATCCCCGCACGCCACCCGCAGACGGCATGGCGCGCGGGACCCACCCCGGCGCGCGGTCGCGCGATGACGCGCAACCGGTGTTCGTCGCGCCCCCGGGGTGCGCGGTAGCTCGTCGTGCCTGCCCCACCGATCCACCAACGAAGGAGTTGCACCATGGAGAACATCAGTCGTCGCGGAATCCTGCTGGGCGGCCTCGCGGCCGCCGCGGGAATCGCCACCGCCGGAGTCGCCGATACCCGCGCTGTCGCGGCACCGCCGACAACCCCCGGCAACGGCCACGGGAACGGGGCGCCGTCGCTCGCGCATGCGACGGGGGACAAGACCACATGGGACGTGATCGTCGTCGGAGCAGGATCCGCGGGTATCGGCGCCGCGCGCCGGCTCATCGACCAGAATCCGGCGCTGCGAGTGGCGATCGTCGAAGCCAGGGACCGGATCGGCGGTCGCATGTACACGGACCGGACATCGATGGGGATCCCCGTCGAGCGCGGGTGCGAACTCGTGCACGGCGGTCCCTATGCATCGACCTACCCCTGGATCCAACAGGCCGGGTTCGACATGCGGATGTTCCGGAACAACTACATCCGCCTCGGCAACGCGCCCTCGTCCTCGCCGTCGTCGCAGTGGCACCAGTGGGATTCGCCGACGTCGTGGCTGTTCCCGCTCGGCATGCCCGCCTCCCTCGTGCCGTACGATCCGGCCGGACAGAACAAGCAGCTGCCGGCCGTGCAGGCCGGGGAGATGGGGGACGCCTACCTGGCGCGCATCGGGGTGACCTCGGCGAACACGCCGAGCGGCCTGAACTACCGGCTGACCGACGACAGCGAGCCGCTGTACAACACGGCCGCGTCGGAGGTCGCCGGCCCGCTGCGCAAGTGCATCCGCTACACCCTGCATCCCGAGCAGGCGCCCGCGCAGGAGATCCTGGATCCGAACGACTCGCGCTACGACGACGGCGACTACAAGATCATCGGCGGCTACGACCAGCTGCTGCGCGTCATCGCCGGTACGGTGCCCGTGCTGCTGCAGACCGTCGTGCAGGAGGTCGCCTACACGGCCAGCGGCGTCGAACTGCGCACCTCGAAGGGCGTGATGTTCGGGCGCCGGGTGATCTTCGCGGTGCCCGCCGGTGTGATGAAGCGTCGCGACATCGCCTTCTCCCCGGGGCTGCCGGCCAACAAGTGGGCAGCCTTCGACGCGTTCACGTACGAGGACATCTTCAAGTGCGTGCTCGAGTTCAAGGACAGGGTGTTCACGCCCAACGGCACGGACGACTGGGGGTACGCCGAGACCATGGACGGTTCCCCGACCACGCTGTGGAACGCCTCGGTCGCGTATCCCGGCTACAAGGGCCAGGTCGTCGTCGGCTGGGAGACGGGCGCCGCTGCGAAGGAGCTGCACGCCCTCACGCTCGAGCAGAAGTATCAGGCGGTGCTGGAGGTCGTTCGCCGATCCGCCGGAGACCAGGGCCTGAATTACCACAAGGCCGTCATGACGGACTGGGCTAACGAACCCTACTCGTGGGGACCGTATGGCGGCGGCGGGAATGCGAACCACATGTCGGCGACCGTGAGCGGCGTCCTGTTCTGGGCGGGGATGCGCACGAGCACGGTGTCGGCGTCGTACAGCTCGGGGGTGGCTCAGGCGGACCAGCTCCTGAAGTCCCTCTGACGCCAGACACGGGAGTGCGGCGGCAGGAGGCCGAGCCTCAGCGTCTCCGCGCCGCGTACCGGTGCTCCGGTCTGCCGGTGCTGCCGTAGCGCAGCTCGAGGCGCACGAGGCCGGACTGTTCGAGCTGCGTGAGAGCGCGCTGCGCGGTCGTCCGGCTGATGCCGATCGACGCGGCGATCTCCTGCGCCGACACGTCGGCGCGCCGTGCGGTCACCGCGTCGAGCACCGCCTGGAGGGTGGGGGCGAGCCGGCGTCCCTCCTCGGGTGCGGGAGCAGGACCGGGGCGAAGCAGATCGAAGAGCCGGTTCACGTCGTCCTGCGTGGCCGCGTCGCCGAGCGCCGCGATCCGCTCCTGCGCGTTCCGGTATGCGGTCAGCCGTTCGGCGAGCTCCGCGAACCCGAACGGCTTCACCAGGTAGTGCAGCGCGCCGAGCTGCACCGCGCGGCGCACGGTCGCGAGGTCGTTCGCGGCCGAGATCACGATCACCGCGGGCCCGGTCCCCGTGCCCGTCGAGAGATCCGGATCCGCGAGCAGCTGGCGCACCACCTCGAGTCCGTCGCCGTCGGGCAGGTACACGTCCATGAGCACGAGGTCCGGCCGCAGGTCCCTCGCCTGCCGCAGCGCCTCCGCGGCGGATCCGGCCTGTCCCACCACGCGGAAGCCGGGCACGGCCTCGACGAACCCGACGTGCACGCTGGCGACGCGGAAGTCATCGTCGACGACGAGCACCGTGGTCTCGGAGTCGGTCATCGGACGCCTCCCTGCGTCGGGGCGGCGGTCGCGGAGCCCGGCGCGTCCGTGTTCGCCGACTCCGCAGCCGACTCGCCGCCGGACCGCGGGATCACCACGGTGAACGCGGCGCCGCCGTCGCTTGCGACCGAGACGGTGCCGCCGAGCCGGCTCGCCGTCGTGTGCACGAGCGACAGTCCGAGCCCGCCGTGCCGCGCCAGGGCCCCGCGCTTGGTCGTGTAGCCGCTCTCGAAGATGCGCGGGACGGAGCCGTCCGGTACGCCGGGGCCGTTGTCGGCGACGCGCACGGTCAGGGCGTCCGGGGTCTCGACGATCGCGACGGTCACGCGGCGCGGCGCGGGGGAGTCGGACAGCGCGTCGAACGCGTTGTCGATGAGATTGCCGAGGATCGTGACGAGCGCCTGCAGACGATCGGATGCGGATCCGAGATCCGTCTCGGGCGCGATCGCCAGATCGATGCCGCGCTCGTTCGCCTCCGCGGCCTTGCCCAGCAGCAGGCCCACGATCATGGGTGCGCCCACGTGGGTGCGCAGGGTGCGGTCGAGGTCGGCCGAGGTGCCGCGGATCTCGTTCAGATACTGCAGCGCCTCCTCCGTCCGCCCCAGCTCGAGCAGCCCCGCGACCGCATGCATCCGGTTCGAGAACTCGTGCTGCTGCGCGCGGATCGACTCGGCGAAGCTGCGCTCGCCGTCGAGCTCCTGGGTGAGGCCGGTGACCTCGGTGCGATCCTGCAGCGTGAGCACGGCGCCGTGCGGTCGCCCGGCGAGGGTGACCGGCATGCGGTTGAGCACGAGCACGCCCGCGTCGGTCACGGCGATCGCGTCCTTCACCTCGGTCGTGCCGGTGAGCGCCTCGCGGATCGGGCTCGCGACGAGCACGTCGTCGAGGCGACGCCCACGAGCGCCTTCGGGCAGGCGCAGCAGGCGCTGGGCCTCGTCGTTCACCACCGTGATCCGCCCCGCAGGATCGATCGCGATCACGCCCTCCCGGATGCCGTGCAGGGTCGCCTCGCGCTCCTGCAGCAGGCGGGCGATCTCGTCGAGCTCGAGTCCGAACGTGCGACGCTTCAGCAGTGCGGCGAGGCCGAACGACACCGCCGTCCCGATCGCGAACGCCAGCACGATCCAGGTCGCGTAGATCGGCAGCTGTCCGAGCAGCTCCGCCGCGACGCTCGACTCCCTGATGCCGACTGACACCTCGCCGATGACCGTGCGGGTGGAGCCCGCGAACACCGGCACGCGGGCGTTCGCGGTCGTGCCGGTCGATCCGACGTCGGTGCCCCGATGCACCTCGCCGTCGCGGGCGATGATGTCTTCCGAGACCTTCTTGCCGATCAGGGCGGGGTTCGGATGGGAATGCCGCACCCGGTCCATGTCGATGACGACGACGTAGGCGGCGCCGGTGCGCTGCGTCGTCGCCGTGGCGAGCTGCTGCACGTCGTCGCAGGCGCCGCCGCCGGAGGAGAGGCAGCCCTGCACGGCAGGCATCTCGGCGAAGGTCTGCGCGATGTCCGCCGCGCGGTCCTGGTAGTCGCTGGTGAGGTTGGCGCGGGCGGTGATCGCGAACAGCACGAACCCGATCAGCAGCGAGGCGCTGAGGATCGCGACCTGAGCCAGCAGGATCAGGCTCGACAGTCTCCGGATCCGTCGTCGCATCACACCGGATTCTCTCACCGTCCGTCATGTCGCGACCGTGCACAGAACGCCCAAAAGGTGCGACAACGCCCGAAACGGCGGGCAATGCGCGCAAGCGCGACAGCGATGCGGGCCGCGGGCGAGCATCGATCCATCGCCCGGCGTCGTCGCCGCGGCGAGCAGACACAGACAGAGAGGTCTTCGTGCCATGAGCGACACACGTTCCCCCGGCGCCGGCCGCGCCCCCGATGTCGGCGGACCCGCCGCCGGCATCGAGATCGTCGGCCTCACCAAGCGCTTCCTCACCCCGAAGGGCGACACCTTCACCGCGATCCGCGACGTGTCGCTGACCGTCGAGCCGGGTCAGTTCTGCGCGATCGTCGGACCGACCGGCTGCGGCAAGTCGACCACGCTCGCGCAGGTCTCCGGCCTCGAGAAGCCGTCGGCCGGATCCGTGAGCGTCGGCGGCCGCATCGTCGACGGCATCACGCAGGGGGTCAGCTACATGTTCCAGGCGGACTCGCTGTTCCCGTGGAAGACCGTGCTGAACAACGTCATGGTCGGCCCCGTGCTCACCGGCACACCCAAGAAGGAGGCCACGGTGCTGGCCCTCGACTGGTTGCGCCGCGTGGGGCTCGCCGGCTTCGAGGACCGCTACCCGCATCAGCTGTCCGGTGGCATGCGCAAGCGCGTCGCGATGGCGGCAGCGCTCATCAACCGTCCGCGGATCCTGCTCATGGATGAGCCGTTCGGCGCGCTGGATGTGCAGACCAAGGCGATCATGCAGACCGAGCTGCTGCAGCTGTGGGAGGAGTTGCGGCCGTCCGTGCTGTTCATCACGCATGACCTGGATGAGGCCGTCGCGCTCGCCGACCGGGTGGTCATCATGACCTCGAGCCCCGGCACCGTGAAGGACGTGTTCGAGATCGACCTGCCCCGCCCCCGCGGCGACGTGCAGCAGATCCGCCATGAGGGCCGCTTCCTCGAGCTGCAGGGCCAGATCTGGGAGTCGCTGCGCGAAGAGGTCGACCGGGCCTACGCGCAGACCGCGGCGGTGGCAGCATGACCGCGGCGACGGAGCGGATCTCCGACGCCGGGATCGCTGCGGTGAACACTCCGCCCCGCACCGACATCACGGGATCGCTCGGCTACGCGGCCGACGACCCCCGCAACTTCTTCCGTCCCGAGATCCAGACCGAAGCCGAATTGCAGGCCGCGGGCCGCCGCGCCCGCCGTCGCCACACCGTGTGGGTGTGGGTCGGCCGGATCGGGCTCGCCGCCGTCGTGCTCGGCGGCTGGCAGCTGTTCACGGCCATGGGCTGGGTGGACAAGTTCTTCTTCGGTCAGCCCACCGCCGTGTGGGACAGCCTGGTGCACCTGTTCACGGTGGGCACGGCCTTCGGATCCATCTGGGAGAACCTGTGGGTCACGGTGCAGGAGGCGCTGCTGGGCTTCGCGGTCGGCACGCTCGCGGGCATGATCGCCGGCATCCTGCTCGGCAGCAATCGCTATCTGGCCGAGGTGTGCGGTCCGTACATCAAGATCATCAACGCCATCCCGCGCATCGTCCTCGGCTCGATCTTCATCGTCGCGTTCGGTCTCGGAATGCCGGCCAAGGTGCTCCTCGCCGCGGTGCTGGTGTTCTTCGCCGTCTTCTTCAACGCCTTCCAGGGCGTGCGGGAGGTGGATCCGAACCTCGTCTCGAACGTGCGGGTGCTGGGCGCGTCGCCGCTGCAGGTCGCCCGCCACGTCACGATCCCGTCTGCGATGACGTGGATCATTGCGAGCCTGCACACCGCCTTCGGCTTCGCCATCATCGGCGCGCTGGTGGCGGAGGTGCTCGGCGCGCAGCGCGGCATCGGCCTCATCATCAGCCAGGCGCAGGGATCCTTCGACCCGAACACGGTGTTCGCCTGCATGGTCATCATCGCGGTGTTCACGCTCGTCGCCGAGTACCTGATCTCCCTGCTCGAGAAGCGCGTGCTGCGCTGGCGCCCGCCGACGCGGTCCGAGGCCTCGTCGATCTGATCCCCTCCCCTCGCAATCCCTCCTCACCAGGAACGCCGGCCCGATCGGCGCAACGAAAGGAAACCCACATGAACAAGCGCGGCATCGTCGCCGTCGCGGCGGCCGGAGCACTGATGCTCAGCCTCGCGGCCTGCAGCGGCGGAGCGTCCGGATCCTCCGGATCCAGCACCGCCGGAGCGAACGGCTCCTCGCCCGAGACCGTGAAGATCATGGTCGGCGGCATCGACAAGCAGATCTACCTGCCGTACAAGCTCGCCGACCAGCTCGGCTTCTACAAGAAGTTCGGCGTGAACGTCGAGCTCTCCACGGAGCAGAACGGCGGCGTCGGCGCCGAGGACGCGATGATCTCCGGCCAGGTCGACTTCGCCGGCGCCTGGTACAACCACACGATCGAGCTGCAGCCCAAGGGCAAGGAGGTCATCGACGTCGTGCAGCTGTCGGGCGCCCCGGGCGAGCGTCTGATGTGCACCGACAAGAGCGGCGTGAAGAACCCGTCCGACATCAAGGGCAAGAACATGGGCGTCACCGACCTGGGTTCGGGCACGGACAAGCTCACGCAGTTCATCGCGCACAAGGGCGGGCTGTCCACGAGCGACTACCAGACCGTCGCCGTGCACGCCGGCGCGACCGCGATCGCCGCCCTCAAGCAGGGCTCGGCGGACTGCGCGATGACCACGCAGCCGACGGTGACCGCGCTCACCACGCAGAAGGTCGCCGACACGGTCGTCGACCTCGCCACCACCGAGGGCGCGCAGAAGGCGCTCGGCGGAGCATGGCCGGCGGCGGGTCTGCTCGGCCGCTCGGAGTGGGTGAACGCGCACAAGGACGCGACGCAGCGGGTCGTGAACGCTCTGGTCGCCACGATGCACTGGATCGACGAGCACTCCGCGGCGGACATCGCGAACAAGCTGCCCGCCGAGTACGTGAACAACTCCACGATCACCAAGGACCAGTACGTGGCCGGTCTCACCACCGACAAGGGGCAGTTCCTGCCCGACGGCATCATGCCCGCCGGGGGACCCAAGACGGTGCTCGACATGGAGAAGCAGCTCGGTCTGGACACCTCGAAGGTCGACATCTCCAAGACCTTCACGAACGACTACGCGCAGAAGGCCAACAAGGACGCCGGCACGAAGGTGACCACCACGGCCGCGGGTTCCGACGGCTGATCCGGATCCTGTCGGGGTCGCCGAGTCGGATCCGGATCCGGATCCGGATCCGGTTTTGATTCCGCCGAAGCACGACGATGCCGGGCGCTCCCAGACGGGACGCCCGGCATCGCCGTGTGCGGGATCCGGCCCAATGCGCACACTCGGCGCAGCGATTCGACCCCGGCCGCCGATCGAGGTCACGATGTCGTCGTCCGTTCACGCACTGTTCGCGTGCCTTTGCTGATCTCGAAGAGACAGACGGTTCTGCGACAGCAAAGGAACATCGTGATCTCTCGACGCTCACTCATCACCTCCGGTGCCGCAGCCGGGGCGCTCCTGGCGGTGGAGACGGCGGCCTCGGCTTCCGCGCGGGTGCTGCCCGCCGGCAACGGCAACGGCACGGGGCCGGGCAACGGCAACGGACAGGGCAACAACGGCAACGGCAACGGCAACGGCGGCGGATCCGTCACCGTTTTCAACGTCATCAGCGACATCCAGGGCGACCTCGCCGACTTCGCGGTGGCGCTGCAGGACATCGCCCAGATCAACCCGGGCAGCAAGGGCATCGCGATCGCCGGTGACATCACCCCGCGCGGCTACGACTTCGAGTACGCGCAGGTGAGCAAGGTGCTCGCCGCGAACCCCGCACCGAAGTCGCTCGCGTGGGCCATCGGCAACCACGAGTTCTACGTGCCGAAGTACTCCGACCCGAACACTCTCGCCCAGGCCACCTGGCCCAACGGCACCACGGAGGACTCGCTGTTCAAGAGCTTCTACAACTTCGCGGGCCGCAACACCATCTACAACGAGCAGGTCTTCGGCGACGTCCCGGTGCTCATGATCGGCACCGAGAAGTACATGCACTACCACGACGCCACCCTCTGGGATGAGGTGTGGATGAGCGACGCGCAGTTCGCCTGGCTCGAGGACCGGCTCTGGTACTGGCGCGACCGCAAGCGTCCCGTCATGGTGATCAGCCACCACCCGCTGCCGAACACCGTCTCGGGCTCGCGGAACAAGCTCTACATGTCGGACTATCTGCAGACCGACCGCCTGCTGGATCTGCTGGGGCGCCACCCCGATGTCTTCCTGTTCACGGGGCACACGCACTGGGATCTGGCGCTCTCCGACTGGTACGCGCGCCGGATCGTGGCGGGCACCGGCAACCTCGACGGCTTCAACGTGGTGAACACCGGTGCGATCCAGACCGGCTGGACCGACAACGGCTCGGGTGGCGAGTCCGTCGTGCCCGGCGGCTTCAACCAGGGTCTGCAGGTCGAGGTCGGCGCGAAGTCCGTGACGATCAAGGCGCGCGACTTCCAGCGCAAGGAGTGGATGAAGCAGGTGCGGATCCCGCTGTCCACCCAGTGGTCCTGACCCTCGGCTGACGAGGACGGCTGATCCCTTCCCCAGCTCGCCCGGTCGTCTGCACGACGCCGAACGGCGGCCCTCCGAAGAGGCGCCGCCGTTCGAAGCCGCGAACGGCTCAGCGTCGTGCGACGGCCGGGTCCTCGGATCCGATCCGCTGAGCCAGGCGCGAGCGGTCGTCCGCGTCGAGGGCGCGCAGATCCGCCCCCTTCGTCTCGCGGGCGGCGGCCACGGCGACGAGCGTGATCGCGCAGGCGATCGCCACGTAGATCGCGACAGGAACGCTCGAGTGATACTGCGCGAGCAGGCTGGTCGCGATGATCGGGGCCAGGGATCCGGCGAAGATCGACGTGACCTGGTAGCCGAGGCTGACACCCGAGTACCGCATCAGCGTGGGGAACATCTCCGCCATGATCGCGGGCTGCCCCGCGTACATCGCGGCATGGAAGACGAGGCCGAGGGCGATGGCCGCCCAGATGACGATCGGATTGCCGGTGTTCATCATCGGGAAGGCGAAGAAACCCCAGGCGGCTCCGAGGAGGGCGCCGGCCGCGTACACGGGCTTGCGGCCCCAGCGGTCCGACAGCCGCCCGAACAGCGGGATCACGAGGAAGTGCACCACGTGGGCGCCGGCCAGGATGAGCAGCGTCGCCGACGTCGCCTCCTTGACGGACTGGGTGAGGTACACGATCGAGAAGGTGACCACCACGTAGTAGAGGATGTTCTCCGCGACGCGCAGGCCCATCGCGACAAGCACGCCGCGCGGGTAGCGGCGCACGACCTCGAGCGGCCCGAAACTCGTCGATGCCTCCTGGTCCTGCGCCGCCTTCATCTCCAGGAAGATCGGCGCCTCGGTGACCTTGGTGCGGATGTACCAGCCGATGAGCACGATCACGGCCGAGAGCCAGAACGCGACGCGCCAGCCCCAGCCGAGGAACGCATCCTGCGGCAGCGTCGCGGACAAGGCGAAGAGCACGAGCGTGGCGAGCAGGTTGCCGACCGGCACTGCGGCCTGGGGCCAGCTCGCCCAGAACCCGCGCCGCTCGCGCGGGCTGTGCTCGGCGACCAGCAGCACGGCGCCGCCCCACTCGCCGCCGATCGCGAAGCCCTGCGCGAACCGGAGCAGCACCAGCAGGACCGGTGCGAGATACCCGACCTGGGCGAAGCCGGGCAGGCAGCCGATGAGGAACGTCGCGGCGCCGATGATCAGGATGCTGGCCTGCAGGAGCTTCTTGCGCCCGTACTTGTCGCCGAGGTGCCCGAACACGATCCCGCCGAGCGGGCGGGCGATGAAGCCGATCGCGTATGTGACGAAGGCCGCGATGATCCCGCTGAACGGGTCGTCCGACGGTGGGAAGAAGACGGTGCCCAGCACGAGCGTCGACGCCGAGGCGTAGAGGAAGAACTCGTACCACTCGACGACCGTGCCCGCCATGGAGGCGGCCACGACGCGGCGCAGGCCGGAGGGGGATGCTGTCTCGTACGCCATGTGTGCTCCTTTGCACGTTCGGAGACGTCTGTCGGTTCTCCAGCCTGAGTCGACTCCATCGTTGCGACAATGCCCATATGCGGCGGGCGGAGTGTGCAGAAATGCACACTCCGAGGTCAGGGGTGCATGGTCGGAATGGCGGGATCCAGCTGCCGCTGACGGCGGAAGGACGCGGCGTCGCGCCCGGCGTGGTCATAGGCAACGCCCCGACACTGGGGTGCGCGGCGGCCAGGGGTCGCGAGCCCGGCCGACCCCGGGTGGCCGGGGGAGGGATCCTGATGCTGAGAGCGCGGAGGGGAGCCATGTCACCCCGTGCGGGTGCGGACGTCCTCCTCGAGGATGTCGAGTGGCATCAGCGTGCCGCCCGTCGCGCGGTCGGATGGGCGTGCGCCGGCCTGCTCGTGGGGAGCCCGATGATCGGCCGCCTTCTGATCGGGCTGCAGGCCGCTCGGGACGAAGTGGATCCCTGGGGCCCTCTCGACGCTCTCATCATCCTCGCCGGACTGGCGTTCTGGGGTGGCGCAGTCTGGCTGCTCGTGCGTGCCGACGTGCACGGACGCACGGCGGTGGAGATCGCACGATGGCAGATCCGGGATGTAGACGGGAGCCGGGTGGCTTCGATCGAGTTGCACGGCCGCGCGCGGGGCGCACGGGGGATGCGCACATGGATCGCCCAACGGCACGCCACGGTGGTCCCGATCGCCGCACTTGCGCCGCGCGATCGAGGCGCGCAGCTCCTCATCGCCGCACGCAGCCGACCCGGCACCGAACAGGAGCGGCGGGCGAGCTTCGGCGAGGGGATCGCGACGGGCTATGCGCAGGGCGTTCGCCGTGCGCGACGCACCGCCGCGGTCCTGGGCGGTGCAGAGCTGATCGTCGGCGGCGTCGCGGTTGCCGGATTTGTATGGGGAGGCGGCTCGGCGGCCCTCTTCCGGAGCAGTGCGGTCGCGTTCGTCGTCCTCGTCGTGTCGTCGCCGATCATCGGGCGCGCGGAGCGAGGCGGCCCGAACGGAGTCCGCGCCCTCGCCGCAGGCATGCTGCCGAGCTTGCGGAGCAGGGACGGGCGGCTGGACGTGAACCAGGTCGCCGCGATGATCCGGAAGCCCCGTCTTTATGACCTCTGGGCGGAGCTGCATCCCTTTCCTCGCGCGGCACTCGGATCTCAAAGGGGCTCCGCCTTCGGTAGGGATCTTGGCGCGAGCCGCGCCAAGATGCCCCGCTGCCGGACGTGACAGACATGTGATCCGGTGAGCACGAGGACAGTCCCGCCTGACGTTGTGCGGGGTGCGGGCCCGGTCGCGGCGCGGAGCGCTCGTTCAGGTCGTGCAGGGGGCGGGAATCGCCTCGGTCTGGGGGCGGACGGCCGACGCGTCGCGCGCGCGCCGTCGCCGCGCTGCGAACCTGTCCAACACGAGCGGTGCGGCGATGCCGAGGAGGACCAGCGCCAGCCCGGCCAGCTGGCGGCCTTCCAGGATCTCGCCCGCCACGAGCACCCCTAGAAGCACCCCCGTGACCGGGTTGAGCAGGCCGACGAGGCCGACGGTGCCGGCGGGCAGGTGCTTGAGCGCCGCGAACCACGCGACGTTGGCCACGGCGGTCGCGATCAGGGTGAGGTAGCCGTACGCCGCCAGGGCTGCGCCGTCGACGGCGGGCGGCGGCCCTTCGACGATGGCCGCGACCGGGATGAGCGCGAGGCCGCCGAAGACGAGCTGCCACGCCGTGGACGGGAGGATCCCGACCTCGCCGTTCCAGCGCTTGGCGAGGATGAACCCGATCGACGACATGGCCATCGCGGCGATCGAGGCGATCACGCCGCGCGGGTCGACGGAGTTCGTGGTGCCGAGCAGCATGAGCGCGACGCCGCCGATGCCGACGAGGGCGCCGAGCAGGCGCAGGATCCCGGGTCGCTCGCGCAGGATCGCCCAGGCCGCGAGGGCGATCGCGACGGAGGAGGTCGCCATGATCGTCGACGCGATGCTCGTCGGCAGCAGCTGCGCGGCGGCGTAGACGAGCACGAAGAAGGCCCCGACGTTGAGGGTGCCCAGCAGGGCGGACTTCCACCACCAGGAGCCGCGAGGGAGGCGGCGGACCAGCGTCAGGAGCAGCAGTCCCGCGGGCAGTGCGCGGATCGCGGCACCCCAGATCGGGGAGTCGGGTAGCCACTCGCGCGTGACGAAGTAGGTGCTGCCCCAGGCGATCGGAGCGATCATCGCGACGACGAACCACCGCCAATTAGTTTCCATGGAAGACACTATAGCTTCCTTGGAAGATATAGTGAAGGGGTGACGGAGATCGATGATCAGGTGACGCGGATCCAGCAGGCGTGGCGGCGGGAGCGCCCCGACCTCGATGTGACCCCGATCGGCACGATCGGGCGCCTGCATCGCCTGGCTCTGGCGTTGACCGAGGAGCTCGTCGCGGTCTATCGCAGGCACGGGCTGTCGGAGGGTGACTTCGATGTGATGGCGGCACTGCGCCGTTCGGGCGAGCCGTACGAGGCGAGCCCCACGGATCTCGCCGCCTCGACGATGATCACGAGCGGCGGGATGTCGAAGCGTCTCGACCGGTTGGAGGGCGCCGGGCTCGTCACACGGAGGGCCGGATCCGGCGACGGACGCGGTCGGGTCGTGGCGCTGACGGCGGAGGGCAGGGCGCTGATCGACGCCGCGTTCGCCGATCACGTCGCCAACGAGCAGCGACTGCTGGCGATGGTTCCGGCATCGGAGCGAAGGGCGCTGGAGGCGACTCTGACCGGCTGGCTGGCGCACTTCGAAGCGCGCGACTGACGCCGACGTGCCCAGCCGCGCGGCTCAGCCGGCGCACTCCCGCGACTGGTTGGTGATGGTCCAGTCGGACGTCGGCCGTGTCATCACCACGGTGCCGCAGTCGCCCGATGCGAGGTAGGTCACGAAGAGGGTCGCGTCGGTCGCGGTCTCCTGCTGCACCGCGATGTCGACCTGCGCGTCCTGACCGAGGGCGCGATAGAGCTCTGCGGTGACGGCGATCATCTCGTCGCAGCTGGACACGTGGACGGGGCCCCGTTCGTTGAGCTCGGCGACCATCCGCGTCGCGAGCTCGGGGGAGAGGGCCGCGCACGATGCTGCGGTGTCGGGAACGCGAGAGGCGTCGAGCCAGGCGCGGAACGCGTCGGCCGCACCCAGCGGGTGGGGCGTCGCCGGATCCGACGCCTGGGCCGTCGATTCGGCCGTGGACGTCGCCGCACCGCTCTGCGCCGATGCGTTCTGATGCGCGTCGTCAGGGCTCGGAGCGCACGCGCTCAGGAGGAGCATCGCGGCTGCGCCGATCCCGATCGCCGCCGACACGCGTCCATTCCGGAATATCACTGCCTCATTGTTTCAGACCGGGCTCCGAGCATCCCGGGAAGACGGCTCGCCCACCAGACGAGCGCGCCCGCCACACCCAGCGCGCCGAGTAGACCGAGCGCCGTCAGGGCGATCGCGCCCGCGCCCCGCTCCGGTAGGAGGAATCCGTAGGGCACCCAGCCGTCCGTCGCCCCTCGCGCGAGCACGACGATGAGCCAGAGGACCGGATAGGGCGCCAGGATCCAGAACCGCGGCCATGGCATCGGTCCGCGGTCGCCGATGATCAGCCAGTCCAGCGCCATCACCGACGGGAACACGATGTGCAGCGTGACGCTCACCCACGGAGGGGCGGATCCTGTACCCGGAACGAGGCCGTTGTAGATCACGGCGACCAGCAGCATGCACGCGGTCGCCACGGCGCGCGCGTCGGTCAGCCAGCCGTGCGCCCCTCGCGCGGTCATGCCCCGAGCCCCCACGAGGATCAGGATGATCGCTGCGAGCAGGCTCGTCAGATTCGTGAAGAACCCGAAATAGTCGAACGGGTTGTATCCGTTGTCGGCGCCGCCCCGGACGTAGGTGAGCATCAGGATCGTGATGATCGCTGCGCCGAGGACGAGTCGCGCCGCGCCGACGCCCTGCATGCCGAGGCGTGATGCGGGCCGGGGCGTCATACCGCGACGATACCGGTGCTCCGCATCGGTCTGGGCTCAGGCTGGCCCGGGTTCGATGCGGCGCTTACCGGCGCTCTGCCGGCACCGTGTAAAGGGTATGCAGCACGCCGTCGCCTTGCACCACGACCGTCGGGCCTTCGAACAGGTGCGGGCCGACGAGGTCTCCGAAGTAGGGCCTGCCGGATCCGAAGACGGCGGGGACGACGTCCATCGCGACCTGATCGACGAGCCCGGCCGCGAGGATCTGACCGCCGACCCGGCCGGCGTTGACGGCGACGATGCGGTCGCCCGCCAGGTCCTGGGCCACGGCGATCGCCTCGGTGACGTTGTCGACGAAGTGGTACGAGGCCTCGGGATGCCAGCCCTCCGGCTTGGGTCGGTGAGAGACGACGACCACGTGCTCGCCCGCCGGCGGGCGTCCCTCCCAGCCGTCGACGAGGTCGAAGAGGTGCCGGCCCATCACGATGCAGCCGATCGACTGCCAGAACCCGCGGACGTACTCGGCCGACGCCGGAGATACGCGGAAGCTGCTTCCGGATCCCGAATGGTCGTGATCTCCCTCTGGGGCTTCCGGCTCCGGGAGGATCGGGGTGTCTCCGTTGAAGTACCAGTCGTGGAGCGGGCCGACACCGTCGTGGTCGTCGGCGATGTAGCCGTCGAGGCTCGTCACGCTGTGCATGATCACCGTGCCCATGGTGGGTTCCCTTCGTCGTGCCGGATGCGGATGTGACGATCCTCGCCGGACTTCGGGGCGAGGGCTTGGAAAAAATCACTCGGCCGGCATCGGTCCCATGTCGGGCGGGAACGCCGGATCCGGCGGAACTCGGCGTCGCAGCGCCAGGTAGTCGGTCGGAGTGCGGCCGGTGAAGTCGCGGAACTCGTTGATCAGGTGCGGCTGATCGAAGTAGCCGACGGTCTGCGCAAGATCGGCCCAGGCGGGCGGGGCCGCCGCATCGACTGACAGCACCACACGGGCGAACCGGTAGATGCGGGCCAACCGCTTCGGGGTGACGCCGACCATCGAGGTGAACCGGGAGGCGAGCCGGTTGCTGCTGAGCCCGGTGTCGCTCGTGAGGGCCGCGACGGTGCCGGAGCCCCAGGACGACTCGATTCGTCGAGCAGCCTGCTGGGCGGGATCCCGCTCGTCCGCCGTGGACTCGGTGAGCCGGGACAGGAGCTCGGTTTCGAGCAGACCGATCAGGGCGGAAGTGGAGGTGGCTTCCGCCAGCTGGTCGCGGAGCTCCGAGAGGCTCGACCCCCACAGTCCGTCAGCGGGCACGCAGCGATCCCGCAGTTCGCCCATCGGTGCTGTCACGAACGGTGCGAGGCCCCACGGCTTGAGGTGCACGCCGACGACGTTCACCTCGCGGCCGTACTCGATGACGTACCGGCGGGTCCAGATCCCGAGGAACCACGCATCCACGAGCGTCTCGGGCGGTCGCTCGCCGGTTGGATCATGAAGCACGATCGGGGCCCCGAGGTTGATCATGAGGTGGGCGGAGGGCATCGGAGGCACGAGCAGCCGACGCCGATGACCCGGGTCGCCGAAGAGGCAGTAGACATCGTCGGCGTAGCGGTCCAGCGGCGGAGCCGGCTTCCTGCCCACATAGCGCACGCTGTCAGTCTGACGCCGGGACGGCGGCGGCGACAGTGCAGTTGGGCCGGCGGCCTCCCCACGAAAAAGGCGAAACCCCCGCGATGTAGAAGCTACGCGAGGGTTCCTGGGCTGATTGTAACGATCAGCCGTGTGGCTCCGACCGGCATCGATCCGGTGACCTTTCGATTTTCAGTCGAACGCTCTACCAACTGAGCTACAGAGCCGCACAGATCGGAAGGTGGAAGCTTCTGACCTGCGTCCTAGACGACAGGCCTTTCCGAAGAAAGGCCTGTCGCATGGAGCGACCCTGACGGGACTTGAACCCGCGACCTCCGCCGTGACAGGGCGGCACGCTAACCAACTGCGCTACAGGGCCAGAACTATGAAATTGTATCGGAAAGAGTGACCCCAACGGGATTCGAACCCGTGCTACCGCCGTGAAAGGGCGGCGTCCTAGGCCACTAAACGATGGGGCCGGGGTGAGCCGCAGGGCTCACTTGCCGACGCTCAAGCATAAGGGGTTCCTGAGCGAAAACACCAATCGAGAGCGCGTCGCTCTGGATCCCGGGCGTGTCCGGGCGCAGAATGGAAGTTGGTCCCGTCCCGTCCCCGAACGCTCGACCAGCACCTGACGATTCGAAGAATTCCCGTTCCTGAGCCGGATCCGAGGGTTGCGATTGAGGCTGATGTTGTTAGTGTGACATGAGTGAAACCGGCGAAAGGGAGCCGCGTGAACCATCTGAACATCGAAGACGCCCGCCGACCCGGACAGGCGTCGCTGGTTCGGCGTGCCCGCGCGGCGCGCCTCGGACGTCGCCGCGGCGGCGTCGCTCTCAGCATCGCCACCGTCGGTGCGCTGATCCTGGGCCTCCTCATGGGCGCTCCTGCTGCCTACGCCGACGACTACCCCAGCTGGGATGACGTGCAGGCGGCGAAGGCGAACGAGGCCACCGCCGCCGCCGAGGTCTCGCGCATCCAGGGGCTCATCGCCACCCTCACGCAGAACGTCGCCGACACCAAGGCCGCGGCCGAGGCAGCCGGTAACGAGTACTTCGCGGCGCAGCAGGCGCTCGACGCGCAGGCGCGCCGCCTCTCGGATCTGCAGACGCAGGCCGATGCGCAGAAGAAGGTCGCCGATGATTCGGCCAGCAAGGCCGGGCAGATCGCCGCGCAGCTCTCCCGCGACGGCGGCGACACCACCGCGCTTCAGCTGTTCTTCTCCAACTCCACGGCGAACAAGGACGAGCTGCTCCAGCGGCTCGGCCAGATGGACCGTGTGCTCTCCGGCACCCAGGCGATCTACGACAAGGCCCTCGAGGCGAAGAACACCGCGCAGGCGCTGACGGATCAGGCGAGCGCGGCCAAGACCGAGCGCGATCGGCTCGCCAAGATCGCCCAAGACAAGATGCAGAAGGCGCAGGCCGCTGCGGATGCCGCTGCGGCCGCGCTCGCCAACCAGCAGGCCAATCTCGGCCAGCTTCAGGCGCAGCTCGCCGCGCTGCAGGACACCACGGCCAAGACGGTGGCCGGCTATCAGGCCGGTGAGGCGGCCAGGGCTGCGGCCGAGGCCGCACGTCAGGCCCAGCTCGCCGCCGAGCGCCAGGCCGCGATCGACGCTGCGGCCAACAACGGCGGTGGCGGTGGCGGCGGTGGCGGTGGCGGCTCCACCGGTGGTGGCACCGGCGGAGGCACCGGAGGCTGGGTGCGCCCGTTCGGCGGCTACCAGTCCTCGGGCTACGGATATCGCGTGCCCGATTGCGATTACTGGGGTTGCTCTTCCAGCTTCCACGCGGGCGTCGACCTCGCCGACGGCAGCTGCGGTTCGCCGATCTACGCCGGACACTCGGGCACGGTCGTGTACGCGGGCTGGAACGGCGGCTACGGCAACTACATCAAGATCGACAACGGCGACGGCAGCGGTCTCGCCACCGGCTACGGGCACATCCTCAACGGCGGCTTCAACGTCGGTTACGGGCAGTGGGTCAATGCGGGCGACGTGATCGCCTTCGCGGGCAACACCGGCGGATCCTTCGGCTGCCACCTGCACTACGAGGTCTATCAGTGGGGCAGCACGATCAACCCCATCAGCTTCATGGAGAGCCAGGGCGTCTACATGGGCTGATCCTCGGATCCTCACGGAGAAGACCCCCGGGCCGCTGAGCGGCACCGGGGGTCTTCTGTGTATCAGGCGTTTCGGGCCCCTTCGAGAATGTCGGGGCCCGAACGGGTCAGTGGCCTTCGTTGGCGAAGCGCTCGATGGCCTCGTCGAGGATCCGCTGCGCCTCGGTAGCGTCGCCCCAGGCGTCGACCTTGACCCACTTGTTGGGCTCGAGGTCCTTGTAGTGCTCGAAGAAGTGCGAGATCTCCTTCTTCGTGTACTCGGCCAGGTCGTCGACGTCCTGGATGTGCGACCAGCGCGGGTCCTTGCTCAGCACGGCGACGAGCTTGTCGTCACCACCGGCCTCGTCGCTCATCTTCAGCACGGCCACGGGGCGCACGTTCACGACGACGCCGGGGAAGATGGCCTGGTCGAGCAGCACCAGCACGTCCAGCGGGTCGCCGTCCTCGCCGAGGGTGTTGTCGAAGTAGCCGTAGTCGGCCGGGTAGCCGAAGGTCGTGTAGAGCACGCGGTCGAGGTGCACTCGTCCGGTCTCGTGGTCGACCTCGTACTTCACGCGGCTGCCGCGCGGGATCTCGATGACGGCGTCGTGTGCGCCCATGCGTGTGCTCCTCAGAAAAGACGGTTGGATGCCGCGGACAAGCCTACTTCGCGCGCAGCCTCACGCGTGGGCCCGTGCTCGCCAGCATCGGAGCACGCGCCCGCCGGCGATGACGGACGGGCGGCGTCGAACCCGCCCGGGTAGCGTGAGAGCGTGCCCTCCCTCTCTCCCGCCGTCGCTGAGATCCGCCGTGCCGTGCGTGCCGCATTGGCGGCGCTGCCTGAACGACCGAGCGCCGTGATCGTGGCGCTCTCCGGGGGCGCCGACTCCCTGGCGCTCGCCGCGGCGACCGCCTTCGAGGCGCGCGCCGCGGGGATCCGCGTGCGGAGCGTGACGGTCGATCATGGGCTGCAGAGCGGATCCGACCGCGTCGCGGCCGAGGCGGCGGCGAAGGCCTCGGCGCTCGGCATCGAGGCGCTCGTGGAACGGGTCGTCGTGGCCGAGTCCGGGGAGGGGCCGGAGGCCGACGCGCGAGCGGCCCGTTACGCGGCGCTGCGCCTGGTCGCTCAGCGCGAGCAGGCCCCCGTGCTGCTCGGGCACACGCTCGACGACCAGGCGGAGACGGTGCTGCTGGGCCTGGCGAGGGGATCGGGCGCCGGCAGCCTGCAGGGCATGGCTCCCGTGCGCATCGACGAAGACGACACCACCTGGATCCGCCCGCTGCTCGCCGTGCGCCGTGAGACGACGCGCACCGCCTGCACCGCTGAGGGGCTCGAGCCCTGGAACGATCCGCACAACGCCGACCCCCGCTACCTGCGGGTGCGGGCACGCGAGCGCGTGCTGCCGGTGCTCGAGGCCGAGCTGGGGCCGGGCATCGCCGAGGCGCTGGCTCGCACGGCAGAGCAGCTGCGCGAGGACGCGGAGGCGTTCGACGAGATGATCCACGAGACCATCGAGGACATCGTGGAGCACGCCGAGGCGGGCATCTCCGTCAGCGCTGCGGCCCTCGCCGCCAACCCGGCCGCGCTGCGCAATCGCGTGATCCGCCTCGTCGTGCAGAGCGAGTTCGGGGTCGGCCTGACCCGGACTCAGACCGTGGAGGTGGCGCGTCTGGTGACCGACTGGTCGGGCCAGGGCCCGCTCGACCTGCCGGGCTGCACGGCTGCGCGGGTGGGCGGCCGCATCGTGTTCGCCGCGCGCTAGACGCGGCGACACGCTAGACGCGGAGACAGCGGAACGCGGCCCCCCAGGGAGCCGCGTTCCGGAATCGCCGTGAGTCGGCTCCTACTTCTTGCCGCCGAGCAGGCCGCCGATCAGGCCACCGATGTCGATGCCGCCACCGCCGGCCGTGGAACCCTGCTGCTGGCCGCCGCCGAACAGGCCGCCGAGGCCGCCCAGGATGTCGCCCAGGCCACCGCCGCCCGCCGACGAGCCCTGCTGCTGGCCGCCACCGCCGAGCAGGCCGCCCAGGATGTCGCCGAGGCCACCGCCGCCGCCTGCCGACGAGCCCTTCTGGCCGTTCGCGATGAGGCCCATCACGATCGGGGCGAGGATCGGGAGCAGCTTGCCGAAGTCGATGCCGGCCGTCTTCTGGTCGCTCGTCAACGTCTGCGCGACCTGGTCCGCGTTGTCGCCGAACACGTGCGAGACGATCTTCTGGCCATCGGCCTCGTCGACGTCGTCGACCGACGCCGCGCCCGAGAAGCCGTCGTGCTTGGCGAGAGCGGCCTCGATCGCGGAGGAGCCCTCCGGCGTCTCGGCGTTCTTCGCGAGGCCGCCGAGCAGGGCGGCCCCGCCCTCCTGCACCGCCTGCCGCGCGACGTCCTCGCTGACGCCGAGCTTCTGGGCGATGTCGCCGATCGGCACCTGGTTGAGGATCTCGTCGATGTCCATGGGACTCCTTCCGTCCGCGACGGGGGCTCGGTTCCCCCAAGCGCCACCCCGCCTCTCCGCTCACAGTAGCGGGCGCGGCACGCCTGCGGGAGAACGGATCCGGTCGCGTAAAATCGATCCATGCGCGCTGCGGACATCCCCGACGACCTGACCGAGATCCTCGTCACCGAGGAGGAGATCCGCGCGAAGCTCGATGAGCTCGCCGTGCGGGTGGCCGAAGACTATGCGGGCAAGGACCTGCTCCTGATCGGGGTGCTCAAGGGCGCCGTCATGGTCATGGCCGACTTCGCGCGGGCGCTGCCGTTCTCGGCGCCGATGGACTGGATGGCCGTGTCGAGTTACGGTGCGTCGACGAAGTCGAGCGGCGTCGTGCAGATCCGCAAGGACCTCGACACCGACCTGCACGGCAAGCACGTGCTCATCGTCGAGGACGTCATCGACTCGGGCCTCACCCTGAGCTGGCTCCTGGAGAACTTCGCCTCGCGCGGCGCCGAGTCGATCGAGGTGCTCGCACTGCTGCGCAAGCCCGAGGCGGCGAAGGTCGAGATCGACTGCAAGTACGTCGGCTTCGACATCCCGCCGGAGTTCGTCGTCGGCTACGGCCTCGACTACGCCGAGCGCTACCGCAACCTGCGCGACGTCGCCGTGCTGGCGCCGCACGTGTACGCCTGACGCCCTTCGGCTCGCCTGCGGGCTCGGCTCGCTCAGGAGCCGGCTGGGGCCTGCGACTCGCTCAGGAACCGGGTGCTCCCGGAGCCATCGCACGGTACGCCGTGGGCGAATCCCCAGGAGGGCCCCAAGTCTCTCGCGCTACGCTGATCGGATCATGGATGTCAAGAAGATCACGCGCAGTTGGCTGACCTATGTGGTGCTGATCGGCCTGTTCCTGGTCGGCGGCTTTCTGCTGATCAGCAACCTCGGATCCTCCTCGCAGGTCTCCACCGAAGAGGGGCTCGACCTGCTGAAGAAGGGGAGTGTCACGAAGGTCGTCAACACCGACGGCGACCAGCGCGTGGACATGACGCTGTCCGAGGAGTACAAGGGCTCCAAGACGGTGCAGTTCTACTACGTGCAGGCCCGCGCGGCCGACGTGGTGAAGGCGATCGACTCCGCCGCACCCAAGGACGGTTTCAACGACGCCGTGCCGAAGGCGAGCTGGTTCGACGGCTTCCTCTCGATCCTGATCCCCATGGTGCTGCTCGGCCTGCTGTTCTGGTGGCTGCTCTCCAGCGCACAGGGCGGCAACAGCAAGATCATGCAGTTCGGCAAGTCCCGAGCGAAGCTCGTGAACAAGGAGAACCCGACCGTCACGTTCGCTGACGTCGCGGGTGCCGACGAGGCCATCGAGGAGCTCCACGAGATCAAGGAGTTCCTGCAGGACCCGGGCAAGTTCCAGGCGATCGGCGCGCGGATCCCCAAGGGCGTGCTGCTGTACGGCCCTCCCGGAACCGGAAAGACCCTGCTCGCACGCGCCGTCGCCGGCGAGGCGGGCGCCCCGTTCTACTCGATCTCCGGATCCGACTTCGTCGAGATGTTCGTCGGCGTCGGCGCCTCTCGCGTGCGCGACCTGTTCACGCAGGCCAAGGAGAACGCCCCCGCGATCATCTTCATCGACGAGATCGACGCCGTCGGCCGGCACCGCGGTGCGGGCCTCGGCGGCGGAAACGACGAGCGCGAGCAGACGCTGAACCAGATGCTCGTCGAGATGGACGGCTTCGACCCGAACGCGAACGTCATCGTGATCGCAGCGACGAACCGCCCCGACATCCTCGACCCGGCGCTGCTGCGCCCCGGCCGCTTCGACCGGCAGATCGGCGTGGATGCGCCGGACCTCAAGGGCCGCCAGCACATCCTCGAGGTGCACGCGAAGGGCAAGCCGCTCGCGAACGGCGTCGACCTCGAGGTCGTCGCCCGCAAGACCCCGGGCTTCACCGGCGCCGACCTGGCCAACGTGCTCAACGAGGCCGCTCTGCTGACCGCGCGCTCGAACGCGCAGCTCATCGACAACCGCGCTCTCGACGAGGCGATCGACCGCGTCATCGCCGGTCCGCAGCGCCGCACCCGCGTGATGAAGGACAAGGAGAAGCTCATCACGGCGTACCACGAGGGCGGTCACGCGCTCGCGGCGGCGGCGATGAACTACACCGACCCGGTCACCAAGATCACGATCCTGCCGCGCGGCAAGGCCCTCGGCTACACGATGGTGCTGCCGCTGGACGACAAGTACTCGGTGACCCGCAACGAACTGCAGGACCAGCTCACCTACGCGATGGGCGGCCGCGTGGCCGAGGAGATCGTGTTCCACGACCCCACCACGGGAGCCTCGAACGACATCGAGAAGGCGACCTCCATCGCCCGCAAGATGGTGCTGGAGTACGGCATGACGACCGAGCTCGGCCCGGTCAAGCTCGGCACCGAGGGCGGTGAGCCGTTCGCGGGCCGCGACATGGGCCGTGGCCGCGAGTACTCCGAGACCATCGCCGAGCGTGTGGACACGCAGGTGCGCGCGCTCATCGAGCAGGCGCACAACGAGGCGTACGAGGTGCTCAGCGCCAACCGCGACATCCTCGACAAGCTCGCGCGCGAGCTCCTCGAGAAGGAGACGCTGGACCACAACCAGATCGCGGAGATCTTCACCGAGATCCGCAAGCTCCCCGAGCGTCCGCAGTGGCTCTCGAGCGAGGACCGTCCGGTGTCGCTGCTGCCCCCGATCGAGATGCCGCAGCGCGGCGTCGAGGTCGGCACCGCGGCGACCGAGGCGGCGCAGCCGTCGACGGAGCGCCGTCCGGGCGCCGCGGGTGGCGGGAAGCCGCGCCCCGCGACGGCCTGAGCGATGGCCGTCGATCGGGACCGCGTCGCGAGCCTGACCCGTGAGCTGCTGCTCGCGATCGGCGAGGATCCGGAGCGTCCGGGGCTGAAGCAGACCCCGGCGCGCATGGCGGACCTGTATGCGGAGTTCTTCGCCGGCCTCGGCGAGGATCCGGCAGCTCCCCTCGCGCACACGATCAGCGTCTCGCACGGGCCCGCCCCCGACACGCTGCCCTCGGGTGCGGTGCTGCTGCGCGGCATCCGGTTCCGCTCGGTGTGCGAGCACCACCTGCTCCCGTTCGCCGGGCACGCGCACATCGCGTACCTGCCGGGGGAGCGCGTGGTGGGCCTCGGCGCGCTCGTGAAGGTGGTCGAGATCCTCGCGTCCCGTCCGCAGGTGCAGGAGCGACTCGGCGAGCAGGTGGCGGATGCCATCGCATCCCACCTCGACGCGCAGGGCGTGCTCGTGGTGATGGACGCGGTGCACGGCTGCGTCACCATGCGCGGGGGTCGCCAGACCGAGGCCTCGACGCTCACGATCGCGGCCAGGGGCGTGTACACGGATCCGGTCGCGCGCGCCGAGCTGATCGCGCTGATCGGCTCGGGATCCGGCGCATGACCGCGATCTGGGGGATCGTCAACGCCACCCCCGACTCGTTCAGCGACGGCGGCCGCTACGCCGACCCTGACCGCGCCGTCGCGCACGGCGTGCTGCTGCGCGCTCAGGGCGCCGACGTGCTCGACATCGGCGGGGAGTCCACCCGCCCCGGCGCCGAGCGGGTCACCGCGGACGAGGAGCAGCGCCGTGTGCTGCCGGTGATCGAGCGCCTCGCCGCGGAGGGCATCCCGGTGAGCGTGGACACCCTGAACGCCGCAACGGCGGCCGCCGCGGTCCGGGCAGGAGCGCGCATCGTCAACGACGTCTCGGGCGGCCTCGCGGATCCGGAGATGCTCGCGGCCGTGGCCGAGTCGGGCGCCGACATCGCGCTCGGGCACTGGCGGGGCCCGTCGTCGGACATGTACGCACGCGCCGAGTACGCCCGGGTGGGCCGCGAGGTGGCCGCCGAGCTGCGTGAGCGCGTGGCCGCCGCGGCCGCTGCGGGGATCGCTCCGTCTCGCATCATCGTGGATCCGGGGGTGGGCTTCGCGAAGACCGCGGGCCAGAACTGGGATCTGCTGCGCGAGCTCGCCGATGTCGTCGCGCTCGGACCGCGCGTGCTCGTGGGCACCTCGCGCAAGCGCTTCCTCGCCGACGCGCTGGGCGCGGACGCCGATGAGCGACGCAAGGATCTGGCGACCGCCGTGACGAGCGTGCTCGCGGCGCGCGCCGGGGCGTGGGCCGTGCGGGTGCACGACGTCGCCGCCACGCGCGATGCGCTCGCCGTGCTCGGCGCCTGGGACCGCTGACCGCCTCCCGCCGTAGGCTGGGGGACATGGACTTCCTCGACGCGATCACGCTGACCGGCCTGACGGTGTTCGGGCGCCACGGCGTGTTCGACCATGAGCGCGAGAACGGCCAGGACTTCATCGTCGATCTGCGCCTGCATCTGTCGGTGCGTCAGGCGGCGATCAGCGACGACGTCGCCGACACCGTGCACTACGGCGAGCTCGCGGAACGGGTCGCCGCGGTCGTCGCCGGGGAGCCGGTCAACCTGCTGGAGACGCTCGCCACCCGCATCGCGGACGTGGTGATGGAGGACGAGCGGATCCACGGCGTCGAGGTCACCGTGCACAAGCCGTACGCGCCGATCCCGCTGACCTTCGCCGACGTGTCGGTGACGGTCAAGCGCGTGAGCCACGTGCAGCGCGAGTGGAGCGGGGCATGACACCGGCGCGCCCGATCCCCCCGGTCCCGCGCGGCCGGAGGCTCCCGGCCATCGATCCGCGCCCCGAGGAGGAGCCGGTCGAGGCCGTCGTCGCCCTCGGGTCCAACCTCGGCGACACCGCCTCGACCATCGACGAGGCGGTGCGGGCGATCCGGCGGCTGCCCCTCGTGGACGACGTGCGCGTCTCGAAGATCTTCCGCACGGTCGCGGTGCGGCTGGACGGGCCGGATCCGGATGCTCCGGAGTTCGCCAACGCCGTCGCGATCGTCACCACCCGCCTCGCCCCGCAGGTGCTGCTGGGCATGCTGCACGCGATCGAGGAGGAGCACGGCCGCATCCGCGCCGAGCGCTGGGGCGACCGCACCCTCGACCTCGATCTGATCGCGTACGACGACGTCCGCAGCGACGACGAGCACCTGCTGCTGCCGCACCCCCGAGCAGCCGAGCGCACGTTCGTGCTGGGGCCCTGGCTCGACGTGGATCCGGATGCCGTGCTGCCGGGCCGCGGACGGGTCGCCGACCTGCTGGCCGCGCTCGAGGACGACTCATGAGACGGATCTCGCCCGTGGTGCTGTTCGTGCTGGCGCTCGCCGGCGCCGCGGCCGGGTTCCTGCTCGACCATGCGCTGACCACCGCGGGCAGGGCCACGTTCACCCCGTCGATCCTGCTGCCGATCTTCCTCGTGCTGCTGGCGATGGCGGTGCTCGCACTGGCATGGCCGATCCGGCGCAGCACCCGGTCGGCATCGCTGCCCCGCGTCAATCCCTTCCGCGCCGTGCGGATCGCGATGCTCGCGCGGGCCTCGAGCCTGGTCGGCGCGGGGATCACCGGCTTCGCGGTCGGCCTGGGGGCCTATCTGCTCTCGCGGCCGATCACCCCGCCGATAGGCTCGATCATCGCGACCGCGGTCGCCGCACTCGTGCTCACGATCGCCGCGGTGATCGCCGAGAGCTTCTGCCTGCTGCCCGGAAACGGGCCCCACGACCCCGACGGCCACGACGGGCCGCGCCTGGAGGACGACGATGACGACCATCCCCGAACCGCCGCAGAACCCGGGCACTGAGCCCGTCGTACCGCCGACACGCGCGCAGGCCCGCGCTCAGGCCGCGAACGGCGCTCAGCCCGCGCACGCCGCGGCGCCGGGCCAGCCGGTTCCCGCGCCCCAGACGCAGCACGGATCCGCTCCCGCCGCGGCCGAGAGCCCCGTGCCTGCCGCGCCCGCCGTCGCTCCGGCCGAGAGCCCGGTGCCTGTTCACGCGGCACCGGCCCTCGCTCCGGTCCTCGACGAGGGCACGTATCCGGCGCTTCGCACGCCGACGGCACGCGGTGCGCTCGCGCTGGACGGCACGTGGCACCAGATCTCTCCGAAGTTCGTGATCGCCGAGGTGATCCTGCGGGTGATCCTGCTCGTGGTGATCGCCGTCGGCGCGTATGCTGCCACGACCCTCCTCGCCCAGCCCTGGCCGTGGGCCTGGACGGTCGCGGGCGTGATCGCGCTCGGCATCCTGTTCGAACTCGTGATCCTGCCGCGACAGGCCAGGGCGATCGGCTACATGCTGCGCGCCGACGACATCGTCTTCCGGCGCGGGATCCTGTGGCAGCGCATGATCGCGGTGCCCTACGGCCGCATGCAGCTCGTCGACATCACCCGCGGGCCGGTCGACCGGGCGTTCGGGATCGCCAAGCTCAAGCTCGTCACCGCTGCCGCGACCACCGGTGTCGAGATCCCCGGCATGACCGAAGACGCTGCGGAGTCGCTGCGCGACACCCTGATCGACGTCGCCGAGATGCGCCGGACGGGCCTGTGAGCACGCCCGAACAGCCGCCCTACGGCTCGCCGTCCGCACCGGAGCAGGGAGCCCCGTTCGGGACCGTGCCTGCCCGTCCGCTGGGAACGCCCTCGCTCGCCGACGGCGAGTGGCATCGGATGCACCCGCTCACGCCGCTCATGAAGGGCGGCCTGGTCCTGGTGATCGTGATCGGCTATCTGATCGCGAACCTGCGCGAGAAGATCGTGTACTGGCTCATCTCGCTGTTCACTCCGGCGCGCGTGCCGGAGTTCGGGGGCGATCCCGTCGACTGGGTCCTGAACAACAACCTCGTGCTCGTGGTGCTGCTGGGCGTGCTCGCCGTGGCTGTGCTGCTCGTGGCGATGTTCTGGCTGATGTGGCGCTTCCACGACTTCCGCATCACCGAGGCGCACGTCGAGGTGCGCAAGGGCGTGATCTTCCGTTCGCACCGTCGCGCCCCGCTCGACCGGGTGCAGGGCGTGAACCTCACCCGCCCGTTCCCCGCGCGCCTGATCGGGCTGGCGAAGCTCGAGGTCGACGGCGCGGGCAACGACGCCAACGTGCCGCTGGAGTACCTCTCCACGGCGAAGGCCGAGTCGGTGCGCGCCGACATCCTGCGCCTCGCCTCGGGGGCGCGGCACGCCCGAGAGGCGACGCGGGGAGGCGAGCCGGGGGCCGCACGCACGATGCGCGCGCAGCTCGCGGCCTCGATGGATGCCGGTGTCACCGGGCTCATCGCCGGGGTGGATCTGGACGACATCGCCCCCGAGCACGTGCTGCGGATCCCCACGGGGCGCCTCGTCGGGTCGCACGTGCTGTCCGGGCTCACCTGGCTCGCGCTGTTCGCCGTGATCTTCGTGGGGGGCATGATCGGCACGCTGCCTGCAGTGCTCGCCGATGCCGGGCCGGCCGGAGGCGCGGTCGCGATCGGCATCGCCCTCGCGATGGGCATCCCGCTGCTGCTCGCCGCGATCGCGGTCACCTGGGGCCGGATCGCGCGGGCGCTGCGCTACTCGATCGCGCCGACCCCCGACGGGGTGCGCATCACGTTCGGGCTCTTCACGACCGTGACGGAGACGATTCCACCCGGGCGCATCTTCGCCGTCGAGGTCATGCAGCCGCTGCTGTGGAGGCCGTTCGGCTGGTGGTCCGTGCGGATCAACCGGATGAGCGGCAAGGCCGCGTCCCAGCAGCAGTCCAGCCAGGCCCAGCAGTTCAACATCGTGCTGCCGGTGGGCGCTCGGGCAGACGTGGAGCGCGTGCTGGGTCTGATCCTGCCCGACGTCCCCGCCGACGTGCTGCCCCTGATCTGGGAGCAGGGCGTGCTCGGCCCGGTCGCCGACGACCCGTACACGACGATCCCGCCGCGGGCATGGTGGCGGCGCCCGCTGTCGTGGCGCCGCCACGGCGCGGCGCTCACCGACTTCGCACTCCTGCTGCGGCGCGGCCGGATCTGGCGGCAGCTGGCGGTGTTCCCACTCGCGCGTCTGCAGGGCTTCTCCCTGCACCAGGGTCCGATCGACCGGGCGCAGGGCGTCGCCAAGGCGCAGGCGCACTCCGCCGTCGGCCCGGTGCGGGGCGAGGTCTCGGGGCTGGACAGCCAGGTGCTGCTCGGCATGCTGAACACGCTGTCGGTGTCGGCCGCGCGCGCGGCCGCCGCGGATCGTGCGCATCGCTGGGCCGAGGACCACGACCCTTCACCCGCAACTCCCCGCTTCCGCGCGGGTGACGATCTCCCCGCTGGGCGCGGTCTGCCCGCGGGGCATGGTCTCCCTGCCGGGTTAGGCGGACTCGCGGGTGGCGGCCTCCCTGCCGGGCCGGGCGGACCTGCCGGGCTGGGCGGGCCCGCCGGTGGCGGCCTCCCGGCGGGTCACGGTCTCCCCGCCGGGCTGGGCGGACCTGCGGACGGCGCCGCGTGAGCCGGGCGGGGCGTCTGAACGTCGGCATCATCGGCGCGGGCCACGTGGGGCCGGTGATCGGCGCGGCGCTCGGCGGAGCGGGTCACGCCCTCGTCGGCATCACCGCGGGATCCGACCCGGACCGGGCGGCTGCGGTGCTGCCGGGCGTGACCGTGATGGGCGCGCCAGAACTCGTGCGCGCTTCGCAGCTCGTCGTGATCGCGGTGCCCCACGACCAGCTGCCCGGACTGGTCGCGGGCCTCGCCGAGGTGGGAGCCTGGCAGCCGGGTCAGCTCGTGCTGCACACCGATCCCGCCTACGGCACGGATGTGCTCGAGCCGGCGGTGCGCGGCGGTGCGATCCCCCTCGCGGTGCATCCGGCGATCTCGTTCACCGGCACCACGCTCGACCTGCGCCAGCTGCACGCGTCGTACGCCGCGGTGACCGCACCCGCGATGGTGCTGCCGATCGCCCAGGCGCTCGCGGTCGAGCTCGGATGCGAGCCGGTCGTGATCGAGGAGGCGGATCGTCCCGCCTATGCGGAGGCCATCTCGACGGCCTCGGAGTTCGCCCGCTCGATCGTCGGCCAGGCGACCGGGATCCTGCGCGGGATCGGCGTGGAGAACCCCGGCGGATACCTGTCCGCGCTGGTCTCGTCGACCTTCGACCGGGCGCTGCGCGAGGCGTCCCCGCCGGATCCGCTGTCGCCCTCCGGAGTCTTCTGACCGCTCCGTCCTGACCGCTCCGTCCTGACCGCTCCGTCCTGACCGCTCCGGTTCCGACTGCTCCGGTGCCGTTCGACCACGAGACCGAACCTGCCTCCCGAGACCGACGTTCTCATCGGCGGTTTCGAGACGCAAGTTCGGTCTCACGGTCAGGATCGGGTCCTCCAGCCTCCGGCGGGGTCGCACGGGCGCGCCCCCGACCCGTGCCCGGCGGGCGCGAAGGCGCGCGCCGGTAGACTTGTCGGCGACTTCCGAGGAGCCCTGCACATGACCGACGCGCCCGTCACCGCGCCCACCGACGACACCGCCGAGGCGGACGACACCTTCGAGCAGCGCGAGGTGCGCCTCGCCAAGCGCGAGCGGCTGATCGCCGACCGTGCGGACGCGTCGGGCGGGGCCTTCCCGGTGGCCGTGCCGGTCTCGCACACCATCCCGCAGCTGCGCGCCGAGTACGGCGAGCTCGAGCCGGGCGCCGAGACCGGGGTGTTCGTCGGCGTCGCCGGACGCGTGGTGTTCAGCCGCAACACCGGCAAGCTCTGCTTCGCCACACTGCAGGCCGGCGACGGATCCCGGATCCAGGCGATGATCTCGCTCGCCAACGTGGGGGAGGAATCCCTCGCGCAGTGGAAGGAGCTCGTCGACCTCGGCGACCACGTGTTCGTGCACGGCGAGGTCATCTCCAGCCGCCGAGGTGAGCTGTCGATCATGGCCGACAGCTGGACGATCGCATCCAAGGCGATCCTGCCGCTGCCCAACGCCTATGGCGAGCTCAGCGAAGAGGGCCGCGTGCGCAGCCGTTTCCTCGACCTGATCCTGCGCGACCAGGCCCGCAGCACCGTGCGCGCCCGCGCGGCGGTCAACGCCAGCCTGCGCCAGACCTTCACGAGCCACGACTTCCTCGAAGTCGAGACCCCGATGCTGCAGGTGCAGCACGGCGGCGCCTCGGCCCGCCCGTTCATCACGCACTCGAACGCGTTCGACACCGAGCTGTACCTGCGGATCGCGCCGGAGCTGTACCTGAAGCGCGCCGTCGTCGGCGGCATCGAGCGCGTGTACGAGATCAACAGGAACTTCCGCAACGAGGGGGCCGACTCCACGCACAGCCCGGAGTTCGCCATGCTCGAGGCGTATCAGGCGTACTCCGACTACAACGGCATCGCCGACCTCACGCAGGAGCTGATCCAGAACGCCGCGATCGCGGTCGCCGGATCCACCCTCGTGACCTGGGCCGACGGCACCGAATACGACCTCGGCGGGCAGTGGGCGCGCATCTCGATGTACGACTCCCTGTCCGAGGCGGCGGGGCGCACCTTCACCCCGTCCGACCCGGTGTCCGAGCTCATCGCGTTCGCCGAGGCGAACGGCGTCGACATCCCGCCGCACGCGACCCACGGCAAACTCATCGAGGAGCTGTGGGAGCACTTCGTCAAGGGCGGACTCGAGCGGCCGACCTTCGTGATGGACTTCCCCGTCGACACCTCCCCGCTCGTGCGCGAGCATCGCTCGATCCCGGGCGTCGTTGAGAAGTGGGACCTGTACGTGCGCGGTTTCGAGCTCGCCACGGGCTACTCCGAGCTCGTCGACCCCGTCATCCAGCGCGAGCGGTTCGTCGAACAGGCGAAGCTCGCCGCGGGCGGCGATCTCGAGGCGATGCGCGTGGACGACGAGTTCCTGCGCGCGCTCGAGCACGGCATGCCGCCGACCGGTGGAATGGGCATGGGCATCGACCGCCTGCTCATGGCCGTGACGGGCCTGGGCATCCGCGAGACGATCCTGTTCCCGCTGGTGAAGTAGTCGTCCACAGCCCGATTCCCGCCGGCGTCACGCCGCGGCGGCGCGGAAGGACCACTCCGGCAGCATGCCGGCGTCGACCACGGCGCGCAGCAGCTGCACGAAGGTGAGCCCGGGGTCGATCTCCTGCGCCTGATCGAGGAACCGCGCGGCATGCGTCGAGCGCCCGACCGCCCACGACAGCCACGCGGCGGCCGCGAGTGGTCCACTCCGCGCCTGGCGCGGCGCGAGCGTGATCGTGCGGCGGACGAGGGTCAGTGCCACGCCCAGGCGATCGCTGTCCGGGCGCGGGCCGTGCCCGATCAGGATGCCGCCGATGTCCGGAGGCACCGCGGATCCGCTCAGGCTGTGGCCCAGCTGCGCGACGAGCGCCCGATCGCCGCGGTCGATGCTGCTCGCCCACTGCACGAGTGCGACGTCGCGCAGCGCCGGACGGTTCAGGATCCACACGAGTGCGGCCGTCGCGAACGGTGACAGCGCCTCGGGCGAATCCAGCACCTCCTCCAGGAACGAGGGCAGATCGTCCAGCAGCAGCGCGGTCTCCTGCGCCCTCGGATCCGTCCGCACCTCCGCGGCGGGAGGTGTGCGCCCGGCCGAGGCGGGGCCGAGCACGCGTTCGACGGCGAGGAGCGCACGGCCGACCGATTCCGCGGCGAACAGTCCGGGCGAGGGCAGCTCGGTGCCGCTGAACTGATCCGGCGCGGGCCCTGCGAAGCCCGGGACGGAGGGCGGGGGCGGCACCTCCTCGAGCGGACGCGGCGGGGCCTGCGGATCCCGGTAGTCGGCCCAGGATCCGGCTCCGACGAACAGCGCCTCGACGACGTGCAGGCCGCACGCCTCGGTACGACGGATCAGCGCCTCGACCAGTGACGCCGCGGGAAGCCCCGCGTGGGGCGGCCGCCCGGGCGTCGCGGACCGCGCCGTGCCGGCGTCGGGCGTCACCGCGGAAACACCGCCGTCTGCATACACCGCGATCGCGAGCGCATCCGTGTCCGGGACGCGGCAGGCCAGCCCGATCGCCGTCGCGGCGAACTCCTCGGCGGTGGGGGCGGCGGACTCGCGAAGAGGGGAGGGCGGCGGCGGTGCGTCCGGCGGCGCGGATGCGACGGAGACGGATCCCGGAGGAAGGTCGAAGCGGAGCGCCCCGGCGGTGCGCGATCCGCGGAACGGCAGCAGCACCACGGATTCGCGCGGAGTGAAGCCGGTGAGCACGGGGATGGCGGCGAGCAGCTCTGCGGCTCCCGCGGCGTGAACGATGGTGGTCATGGACCCACGATCGTGAGCGCGCCGGATCGCCTTCCGCGTCAGGAACGGAACGGTGCGGAGGAACCTTGCGGATCCCGGATGTGCGGATCGATTGCGCCCGGGGCCCGGCACGGTCCCGGGCGCTCCCAGCGGGCGCACCGGAGCCCCGGGTAGGATCGGAGCATGGACGAATTCTGGGTGGCCGCCGCGTGGTCGGTGATCCCCACGATCGTCGTCTGCGTCGTGTTCTGGTTCGTGCTCCGCGGGATCCTGCGCTTCGATCGCACCGAACGGCAGACGCACGCGCGCATCGAGGCCGAAGAGCGCGCGGCCCGCGGCATGCCGCCCCGCTCGTCCTGACGCAAGGGTCCTCGTCACGCGAGGCTCGTCCTGACGCGAGGCTCGTCGTGACCTGAGGCGCGAGTCCACCTCATCGCATCGCCCAGGGCCGCCTCCGGGCGTTGTCCGCTCCAGCCGCTACTGTGGGACGAAGTCGCCGATCGGGCGACCCTTCCCGGATCAGGAGTGGCGCATGGACCCCAGTGTGTGGTCCCTGATCATCGCGGTGGCGGCTGTTCTGATCGACCTCACGATCCGCATCATCGCGATCATCGTCGTGCCGAGAAACCGCCGCCCCACGGCCGCGACCGCGTGGCTGCTGGCGATCTACTTCATCCCGTACATCGGGGTGCTGCTGTTCCTGCTGATCGGGAACCCGCGGCTGCCCCGTGCGCGGCGCAAGAAGCAGGATCTCATCAACGAGACCATCGCCGAGGTCACGAAGGACCTGCATCTGGGCAGCTCCGGCACGGAGATGCCGGAGAGCCTCGCCTCACTCGTGCGCATGAACCAGCGGCTCGGGGCCCTGCCGCTGTTCGGCGACAACGGCGCGCACCTGATCTCCGACTACCAGGCCTCGCTCGACGCGATGGCGGACGCGATCCGGAACGCCACGGAGTTCGTGCACGTCGAGTTCTACATCCTGCAGTCCGACGCCGCGACCGACAACTTCTTCCGCGCGATGGAGGAGACGGCCGCCCGCGGCGTGCCCGTGCGCGTGCTGCTGGACCACTGGGCGAACCGGTGGAAGCCGCGGTACCGGCAGACCATCGCCCGGCTGGACGCGATGGGCGCCGACTGGCACCTGATGCTGCCGGTGCAGCCGCTCAAGGGGCGCACCCAGCGCCCCGATCTGCGCAACCACCGCAAGCTGCTCGTGGTCGACAACGAAGTGGCGTTCCTCGGATCCCAGAACGTCACCGACTCGACCTACAACCTGCCGAAGAACATCAAGCGGGGCCTGCACTGGGTCGACCTGATGGTGCGCGTCGACGGCCCGGTGGTCGGGAGCGTGAATGCGGTCTTCCTGTCCGACTGGTACAGCGAGACCGACGACGTGCCCGACTCCGTCGCCTTCGCACCGACGGAGAGCGGCAGCGGCGACCTGGACTGCCAGATCGTGCCGTCCGGGCCGGGTTTCGAGGCGGAGAACAACCTCCGGCTCTTCCTCGGCCTGTTGTACGCGGCCGAGCGCAAGATCATGATCGTGAGCCCCTACTTCGTGCCCGATGAGGCCCTGCTGCTCGCCGTCTCCACGGCCTGCGATCGCGGGGTCCAGGTCGAGCTGTTCGTCTCGGAGGAGGGCGATCAGGCGATCGTCTACCACGCGCAGCGCAGCTACTACGAGGCGCTGCTGAAGGCCGGCGTGCGGATCTGGATGTACCGAAAGCCCTACATCCTGCACACCAAGAGCCTCACGATCGACGACGACGTCGCGGTCATCGGATCCAGCAACATGGACATGCGCTCCTTCGGTCTGAACCTCGAGATCTCGATGTTCGTGCGCGGGGAGGAGTTCGTCCGGGAGTTGCGTGAGGTCGAAGACCGCTACCGCTCGCTCAGCCGGGAGCTGACGCTCGAGGAGTGGATGCAGCAGCCGCTGCGCTCCACCGTGCTGGACAACCTCGCCCGGCTCACCTCCTCGCTGCAGTAGCGCGCGGCGCCGGACGGTCCCCCGGTCACCGGACCGCGGGCATGGTGGCCGGGCGCCCGCGCTGGATAGCATGAGCGCATGAGGATCCGGACCGCTCTGGCCATCGCGGCGCTCGCCGCGTCCGCAACGATCGCCCTGGCGGGCTGCGCCCAGCTGGAACCGGTGAGCGCGCCCATTCCGACGGCCGAGTCGACCGCATCCCCGGAGCCGTCCACGGATCCGGCGGCGGCCTGGCTGGACGGCGGGCGCGGGATCGGGCTCGTCACCTACGGGTCCTCCTCGCTCGCCTGCACCCCGGTCGCCGAGGACGTGAAGGCCGACGGGCAGACGATCACCGTGACGCTCGCCGAACCGGATCCGAAGGCCGTGTGCACGGCCGACTTCGCGCCCCGGGCGACCTTCATCGGCGTGCCGGAGGGCATCGACGCGACCAAGGACGTGACGGTGTCCTTCCAGGGCGGCGGTTTCCAGGGGCGGCTGCCTCTCTCGGGCAACAGCTCGCTCAGCGCTGGCGGCAGCAGCGACGGCAAGCCCAGCGCGGGATGGTTCTCGGAGAACGGGATCCTGCTTCTGACCTGGGGATCCTCGACGTGCCGGCCGGTCGTGACCGATCTGACCGAGAACCAGGACAAGACCGGCGCGACGGTGACGTTCCAGACCGACGCCACCCAGGCCTGCACCATGGACTTCGTCCCCCGGATCACGATGCTCGGCGTGAATGCGCCTGCCGATCCGGCCGGCTACACGCTGACGCTCAAGGGGGACAAGCTGGACGGCACCGTCGCCGTCATCGGCTGAGGTCTGCTCAGGCCGGGCTGATCACATGCCCGGCCGGTACGGCCACGAGCAGCGCGCCCGGGTCGATCCTGCAGTGGATCCGCACGGCCTCGCCGAACTCGTCGCCGTCCAGCTCGACCGGGGCCGGCTCCGTGGTGGCGGCGTCCGCGTCGCTGCCGCTGAGGTAGCGGATCGAGCCGCCGGATCCCGTGAGCTCGATCATGCGCCGGCCGGCCTTGCTGCGGCGCAGCACCGAGTTCTGCCACCACACCGTGCGCCACACCGCCAGCCAGCCGAACGGACCGCGTGCCTGGATGACCGCGACGTCGAGGGTGCCGTCGGTGATCGAGGCGTCGGGGATGAGGGCGATGCCCGCGGGCAGCGCGCCGCAGTTCGCGAACAGCATGCTGTGCACCTTGACCGAGTGCAGCTTGAGATCGTCGACGGCGTACATGATGCGGAACGGCTTCGCGCCGGGCAGGGAGCGCGCGGCGCCGTCGACATAGGCGACCCAGCCCACGGACTTCTTCAGACCGGGACGGGTGTTCGCGATCATGTGGGCGTCCAGTCCGATGCCGGCGAGGACGACGAAACCGTGTCTCTGCACGGCGCCGTCCGCGCGCGTCAGCTCCGCCCAGCCGATGTCGACCGGATGCCGGTCGCCGTGGAACACGGCGTCGATCACGGCCGACGGCATGTCCAGCGCGAGGCCCAGATTGCGGGCGAGCAGGTTGCCCGTGCCGCTGGGAACGATCGCCAGCGGCACTCCGGTTCCCGCCATCGTCTCGGACACCGCGCGGACGGTGCCGTCGCCGCCGGCGACCAGCACGGCGGCGGCTCCGTCGGCGAGTGCGACGCGGGTGGCCTCCTGGCCCGGATCCTGCACGGAGGTCTCGATGATGAGCGGGGCGTCCCAGCCCGCTTCCGCCGACCGCGCGCGCAGCAGCTCGACGAGCTTCGGCGCATCGGCCTTGACCGGGTTGACGACGAGTGCGGCGCGCGGGCGTCCGGCATCGTCAGTCATGCGCTCAGCCTATTCCGGCGTCGACGGAATCGGATCCGCGACCGGGTGATACGGGCATGCACCGCGTCGGGGAGGCGGTGCCGGCGAAGCCGTCCTCGGCTGTCGACAGGGCCGTGGTGCGCCTGGGCTGCCCTCGCGGAGCCCGGAGAACCGCGGGGTGACGCCTGGATAGACTTGACCGGTGATCGATCTCGCCCTTCTCCGCGACCAGCCCGAGCTCGTCCGTCAGTCCCAGGCCGCGCGCGGCAACGCGCCGGAGACCGTCGATGCGGCGATCGAGGCCGACCGATCGCGCCGGGCGGCCCTCTCCGCATTCGAGGAGTTGCGCGCCGAGCAGAACGCGTTCGGCAAGCAGGTCGCGAAGGCGCCGAAGGACGAGAAGGCCGCGCTGGTGGCGCAGGCGAAGGACCTCGCCGAGCGCGTGAAGCAGGCGCAGGCGGCGTCGAACGAGGCGGCGGAGGTCGCCGCCGACGCGCTCTCCGCGATCGAGAACGTCGTCATCGACGGGGTGCCCGCGGGTGGCGAGGACGACTTCGTCGAGCTGCGCCGGGTCGGTGAGACCCCGACCTTCGACTTCGAGGCGCGCGACCACCTCGCCATCGGCGAGCTTCTCGGCGCGATCGACATGGAGCGCGGCGCGAAGGTCTCCGGCGCACGGTTCTACTTCCTCACCGGCATCGGCGCCCGGCTCGAGATCGCGCTCATGAACCTCGCGCTCGAGCGGGCGCTCGCCGCCGGGTTCACCCCGATGATCGTGCCCACCCTGGTGCGCCCGGAGATCATGCAGGGCACCGGCTTCCTCGGCAAGCACGCCGACGAGGTCTACCACCTCGACAAGGACGACGACCTCTACCTGGTCGGCACGAGCGAGGTGGCCCTGGCCGGCTATCACTCCGGCGAGATCGTCGACCTGTCCCGCGGTGCTCTGCGCTACGCCGGCTGGTCGACCTGCTACCGCCGCGAGGCCGGTTCCTACGGCAAGGACACCCGCGGCATCATCCGCGTGCACCAGTTCAACAAGCTGGAGATGTTCGTCTACACGACGCCCGAGGAGGCCGAGGCCGAGCACCTCCGCCTCGTCGCGCTGCAGGAGGAGATGCTCACCGCCCTCGGCCTCTCCTACAGGGTCATCGACGTGGCGGCCGGGGATCTCGGATCCAGTGCCGCGCGCAAGTACGACATCGAGGCGTGGGTGCCCACTCAGGGTGCGTTCCGCGAGCTCACCTCGACCTCGAACTGCACCACCTACCAGGCGCGGCGCCTCGACATCCGCCACCGCCCGGAGGCGGCCGAGGGCGCGGCGAAGACACAGCACGTGGCGACCCTGAACGGCACGCTCGCCACGACGCGCTGGATCGTCGCGATCCTCGAGACGCATCAGCAGGAGGACGGATCCGTGCGGGTGCCGGAAGTCCTGCGCCCTTACCTCGGCGGGCTCGAGGTGCTGAGGCCGCTGGCCGCTGCCGACGCCGTGGGAACCGAGGGCGCGGACGCATGACGAACGCCTGGTTCATCGCCCTCGACATCGACGGCACCATCCTGCTGCAGGACGAGACGATGAGCCCGGGCGTTCTCGACGCCGTGGGCCGCGCCCGCGACGCCGGCCATGAGGTCATGCTCGCGACCGGCCGCAGCTGGATGGGCACGCACCGCTTCCTCGACCAGCTCGAGATCCGGCCGGAGTTCGTGGTGTGCTCGAACGGCGCCGTGACGATGCGCCGCATCGGGGAGGCCGCGGATGCCGCGGCCTCGGAACGGCCCGCAGCGGACGAGTACGAGCGCTGGAACGTGGAGACCTTCGACCCCTCCGCCGTGCTCGCGCTGCTGCACGATCGTCTGCCCGATGCGCGGTACATGGTGGAGCTCGGATCCGGCCAGCGCCTGTACACCGCGGAGCTGGACGACTGGACGCTCGACGGTGGGCGCCAGGTCTCCTTCGCCGAGTTGGGCGCCCAGGAGGTGTCGCGCGTGGTCGTGGTCTCCCCGGGCCACGACGAGGACGACTTCCACCGGCTCGTGCAGGACGCCGGGCTCAACGAGGTGTCGTATGCGATCGGCTGGACCGCGTGGCTCGACATCGCTCCGCGCGGCGTGGACAAGGGCACAGCGCTGGCCCGCGTGCGGGAGGCGCTCGGCGGGGAGGGCGACCGCGTGCTGGTCGCCGGAGACGGACGCAACGACCTCGGCATGTTCGCCTGGGCGCGCGGGTTCGGCGGCCGCGCGGTGGCGATGGGGCAGGCGCCCGACGAGGTCAAGGCCGCGGCCGGCGAGGTCACCGGCGACGTCGAGGACGGCGGGCTCGCCGCCGCGATCGAGCGGATCGTGCTGGCCGCTCCCGTCGCCCCCACCCGGGGTCGTTGAGCGAGGACGCCGAAGGCGACCGAGGCGAAACGTCTGCGATCGGCCGACGGTTCCTGAGCGGCGAAGCGAGACGAAGGGAGGCCTTCTCGGGCCTGACCTGGGCCTTCACTCAGCACCCGTCCAGCCGCTGGCGGGCACAATGGAGGAGCGCTCGCAGGGCGCTACCCGGTTCTCCGTTAGACTCGACCCCTGTTCGGCGTGTGCATGCACGCCGAGGAGAGTTGTCCGAGCGGCCGAAGGACCTGGTCTTGAAAACCAGTGGGCAGCAATGTCCCGTGGGTTCGAATCCCACACTCTCCGCTGAGTGAGCGCAGGGTGGCGCGGGTCACCCGCCGAATCGTGAAAGGCACCGTGTGAGCGTGACGTCCCGATCCCGACGCCCCGTCGCCGGACACGGCCAGCTGCGCCGTCCGAGCGCCTGGAGCCAGCTGATGAAGATCGTCGGCATCGCCATGGCCGTGGTGCTCGTCTCCGGCGTCTCCGTCGCGGCGTACGTCGCCTACGATCTGGGCCACACCTTCAGCGCGAACGCCGTCGCCCTGGACGGCGAGAAGTCGGTGCCGCCGGACATCGGCGCGATCAAGGGCGGCGTGAACATGCTGCTCGTGGGCAGCGACATCTGCGAGGCGAAGTTCTCCGCGGAGTTCGGCGACCGCTGCTCGGATCCGGGCAACGAGGGCGAGCGCAACGACACGAACCTGCTGCTGCACATCTCCGACGCCCCGCGCCGCGTCACCGTCATCACGTTCCCGCGCGACCTCATGGTCCCGATCCCGTCGTGCACCGATGCGCAGGGCAACGCGACCAGCGAGATGTCCAAGCAGCCGATCAACGTCACGCTCGAGACGGGCGGGCTGAACTGCGTCGCTCGCACCATTCACGAGGTCTCCGGGCTCGACATCCAGTTCGCCGCCAAGGTCACCTGGGGCGGCGTGATCGAGATCACGAACGCGATCGGCGGCGTGGACGTCTGCATCGCGAACGGCATCACGGATCCCGACACCGCCCTCAACCTCACGCCGGGCACGCACACCCTGCAGGGCTACGAGGCGCTCCAGTTCCTGCGCACCCGGCACGGCGTCGGCGACGGCAGCGACCTCGGACGCGGCAGCAACCAGCAGGTGTACATGGCGTCATTGGCGCGCAAGATGGTGTCCGCCCAGGTGCTGGGCAACCCCGCCACGCTGCTCAAGCTCGCCAACACGGTGATGTCGAACGTCACCCCCAGCACCACCCTGACCAGCCCGACGCTGCTCGTGCAGATCGCCCTGGCGATGAAGGACGTGCCGCTGGACCAGATCAACTTCGTGAACTACCCGGTGCTCACCGACCCCGACAACCCGAACAAGGTCGTGCCCGACACCGATAGCGCCGACCAGCTCTGGTCCGCCCTCGCCGCGAACCAGCCGATCCAGGTCGCCGGCCAGCGCGACGATGCGGTCGTCTCCGCGACGCCGACACCGACCGACTCGGCGACGACCGATCCCGCGACGACGGATCCGTCCGCGACGCCGACGCCCGGCGCGACCGGCGGTCCCGTCGAGCTCCCGAAGAACGTCTCCGGCCAGTCGGCCGCGCAGCAGACCTGCTCGAACGGCAACGGCTTCAGCGGCTGACGCGCTTCCACGCCCGGCGGCGGCGCTGGCTCGCTCGCAGCGCACCCGGGGGCGGTGCCGGCCGCACGCGGCGGTCGGGTGCCCTGCCCGCGGGTGCGCGGGGTGACGATCGGCACACCATGTCACGATCGGCACACCTCTTGGCGTGGAACCGTGTGCTGATCGTGACACCCTGTGCTGATCGTCGCACTCCGCGCGTGTCGCCCCAGACGCGGGCGCTCGAGATCCGGTCGGTTCGCAGCACCCCGCGGCGTCCGTTAGGATGGTCCCTGGTGTTCGGCCTGCCGGACATCTGGAGACGTCGCATAGTCAGGCCTAGTGCACCACCCTGCTAAGGTGGAGTCCTCGCAAGGGGACCGAGGGTTCAAATCCCTCCGTCTCCGCCACTATTTACCTGGTCAGAGCCTGGTTTTCTCAAGCTCTTCCGGCCTTCCTCCTTCCCGTGTTTCGCGTTCGGATGCGTACTTAGGGGAGTGTGAGGGGAGCGGCGCGTTCAGACGGCGCAGTGCCTCGATGTCCTGCGCCTCTCCGAGAACGTGCGCGTAGACCTTCAGAACCGTGCGCGGATCGTCGCCCAACCAGGCGGCAACCTGGTTGATCGGGACGCCCTGGCGAAGCCACGTGCTGGCCGCATAGTGCCGCAGATCATGGATCGTGTGCTCCGGTGAGGTTGTCGTCCAGGCGACGGCACGACGGAAGTAGGTGCCGCGCAGTTGCAGGCCGGTCGCGCTCGTGGCCAGGTAATCGGTCGGACCCTTGCCGGACGCCCATTCGTGGGCGATCTCGTGCGCACGTGTGACGAGGGGAACCGTACGGCGTCCACGCACTGACTTCGGGGCCTTCTCGGCGTAGCCATCGCTCTGTGCGCGAAGCACCCGCACGGCAGGGAATGGAAGGTCTTGCAGATCGGCAACGCGAAGAGCACGCAGCTCCGACCAGCGGAGTCCCGTGAGACTCAACCACTCGGTGATGAGCGCTCCGTGCGGAGACCGGTCCCGCTGAGCGTCGATGATCGCGACAACGACGGGGAACGTCAGCGGAGCCCCGTCGTGAGCTTGCACCGACCCTGAGGGCATCCGTACGCCACGGACGGGGTTGGTCGGAGTCCAGCGCTCGCGCACCGCCCACGTCCAGAGCGCCGAGAGCGTGGTGCGCAGGCGCGAAACCGTAGAGTGCGCTCGCACGCCGAGAAGATTGGTGAGAAGCGCGAGGACATCGGCCTCTGAGATCGAGCCGATGGGGCGCGCCACGAACTTCGACGGCAGCGCGGCGATGTTGTCTCGATCTGTCCGCAGCGTGTGCGGAGCGACCTGACCGGAGCGAGCGAGGAGGAACGCGGACGCCACTTCGGAGACCGGCGTGCGGGTCCGCTCCGGTGGCACGAACCCGCCACCGTGGAGCGCTTCCTTCTGCTGACGCTCCCAGAGTTCGGCAGCGCGCTTCGTCGTGAATGTTCGATCGGCAACCACTCGCCCGCCTGAGTGCAGCCGCACCCGCCATCGGACGCCTGCCGTTCCCTCCCGACGTTCGATGCTCATGCCACCAGGCCCGCAAGACGGTGCACTTCAGCGACGGGGTACATGCGACGGGCACCGACCATCAGCGGCTTGACGGGAAGGCTGCCTTCCCGGACTCGGCGCGAGACCGTGGACGGATGCACCCGAAGCAGCGAAGCAAGTTCGGCTTCCGTGTACCAAAGCTTCTCAGGTGAGTCATGCATGGTGAGTTCCCTTCTCCTGGATGCGGCGGCGTTCGGCATAGAGGGCGGCGAGACGAGCATCGTCGGCGTCCGTCCACTGTCCGCACATTGCCTTGACGATTGCAGCGCGCTCGGTGCGGAGGATGATCGCGGCAAGGGCCGTGAGTTCGTCGGTCATGAGTGCGGCTCGCGCGCGGTCGGGGCGTAGATGCGCGCCATCTCGCGCAGATCGCCGTCGGAGACCCAGAAGGCGCGGAATTGCACGATGTCACCTGTTTCGCCGTCAACGGCGAACCCCGTGCCCGGAGTCGCGCTCGGAATCAGCTCGCACCGTGCCCCGGCATCGTATGCCGATTGCCCCAGCGCCAGCACTGCGTCATCCCGGGTGCGGAATTTCAGCGCCAAGGTCTGTGTGTACAAATCACGTGACGCGAGCGCTTCCTTCCTCGGATCCTGAAGTGCGGCAATCACGACGTACCCTGCCGCCCGACCGGTGGAGAGGATGCGCTTCAGAAGCAGATCGACCTCGGCGCGAGTCTTGGCGTCGGGAGCCTGATAGATCAGGTGAGCTGCCTCGTCGATGATCAGCAGGCGGAGTGGGGTAGCCACGCTCGGCTCGATCTTTCGGTAGCCGCCCATGCGCATCGTCGTGAGCCGATCATCCAACTCCTGAACCAGGTCCAATAGGAGTTGACGGGCAGACTCGTAATCCCACGCGGAGGTGCGCACGAGCTTGACGTAGGAGCCCGCCTCCACGCCGCCCTTCAGATCGATGGCATCCACCGTCACGATCCCGTCGCGGATTCCGGGGCCGAGCCCCGCAAGAATCGACGCAATAACCGAGCCCTTGCCCGATCCCGACTGACCAACGAGCAGCGTCTGCTTCTCTGCCACCGCGAGGCGGAACGGAGTGCCGTCGGCCCGGACGCCGATGGTCAGAGGGCGGCTCAGGTCGAGCTGAGCAGGCAGCCGCACGAAGGACTTCTCGCGGAGCGGGGCGCGTGCCAGCAGCTCGACGCGAACGCGCTGAGCGCTGATCGGTCGGACCTCGACCGGGCACCCGATGATGCTCGCCAACTCCTCTGTGCGCCGCACCCAGTCCGTTGGGGTCTGGGCGTACGTCGAAGTGACGAGGACAGCGATCTCGAGCACCGGGCCGCGCGGTCCCATCGCGATCTGCTTGACCTTCGGGAACAGCCGTCGAGCACGGGGTTTGACGGGGAGCGGACCGGCGAGGCCAGAAGCGATGCACAGCGATTCCCAGCGCCGCTGAAGCCAGCGCCAGAGCTTCACGGTCTCGGGGGAGCGGTCGACCTTCGGGCGTGCCATCGTGAGAGTCCGCATCGGCTCGCGGAACAGTGACACCGTGATGAAGGTCGCCAGCGCGGCTACCGTGGCCAGCGACACCAACCAAGGTTGAAGAGCACCGAAGAACGATGCCGCCGCCGCGAGGGCCAACCAGCAGATCGTTAGCAGCAGCGCCAGCTTCGCGGTGCGTAGAGCCCATGCCATCCAACGCCGGAACATCAGCGCGTCCGATCCAGCGACGGGCAGTCGGACGACACAGACACCGAGGACTCGCCTGGGCGAGTCGCAGTGACCTGGTTCCAACCGCACGGGGGAATCGCTACGTACCCAGACTGAACGGTGCCGATCTCTTGCACCGTGGCGTCCTCAGCGGCAGGCCAGCCGCGCATTACCACCGCAATCGTCAGAACAGCGATGCACAGCGCGACAAGCCAGATCGCCATTGAGACGCAGCCTCGGAACGTGGCCGCGCTCATCGGCTCCTCGCGAGGTTCCGGAACTTGCGTTTCAACTTCGCGCGTACTCCTGATCAGCTTCAGCTTCATCGGTCGCCTTCCTTCTTCAGCTCGACGATCAACTCGTCGAGGACTTCGACATCTGCGTCGCTGTATGCAGTTCGGACGCCCGAGATCGACATGCCAGCGACTTCTGCGATGCGTTGGAGAGAGACCCGCTGTGACGCGGGGAGGCGTTCGCGCATGAACGCGATGAGGAATCGCCGCCGAAGGTTCGCCTCGACCTGCATGCGCTGGGCATCACGCAACTGCGCGAGGAGAGCATCGACCCCTCCGTCACTCATGCCCCAGCGCAGGACATCCAGCGCCCACCTGCTCATGAACGAATAGCTCGGCCACAGACTCACGATGTCCCGCGCGGAGGTGGGCATGGCAAATGCCTCCGCGGGGCTAATCGACTCAGTCATTCGATGCTCCCTGGCGTCGGCCAGCGGTCGGCTGGTCGTCGGTGATTCCAGCGGCCTCGATGGACACTCCAAGGTCATACCCGTCGCGGTTGTTGCGGATGGTGAGCGTCGGATTCGCCAGCGTGAGCACCTGACCGAACTCGACCGCAGGCAGTTCAGCCAGCGGCGTGCTCACACGGACGGACCCCACCGTCCCGCCCAGCAGCTCGCAATTGACGGTCGCCTCGAAGCCGTAGAGCGGCTCTCCCTGAGCGTTGGTCTTGGGTACGTCCGTGCGCGAGCCATTCACGTAGACGCTCTGGGGACGGGGCGCGGTGACCTGCTGGAACCGCACCGGGATCGTGGCGGGAACGGGGATCGTAACGGCGTTGGACATGTTCTGCTCCGTGTCTTCTCTCGTAGTTGTTCAGCGGGGTGCGTTTCCGCCGCTGTGGCACTGAGAATTACACGGCGTTGGGCATGTTGCAAGCTGCCGATTAGCCTTCTGATCTGGGATTTACTTGCAAGTTGCTTGCGAGTTGCAAGCAAGGACGCGGGCGTCATTATCGACGCGCTGACGCGAGTGTCCTTGATTTCAGACGGCGACGAGGCGTGAACCTGTCAGCAAGTTGCAAGCAGCCGGTCCGTCCACGTAGTTAGTCGGTAGGCCACGCAGTCAGGGGCAGCTTCACAGGGAAGTCTCAGGAACCTTTGCCCCATTCGCACTCCGCGTCGGCCGATGCAATCGTTCACACCTACGCCGCGTTTCACGCGGCACGATCTCCGATACAGGATCAAGGCAGCCGGCTACGCCGACTGCGGCGGCGCGCGCTCGGCCGCTCGCTAAGCCTTCGGCCGCTCGGGCTCTCGCTTGGCCGCCCGTCCTGCGATGCCCGTCAACGCGATCAGTCTCGATGCGCTGCGGCAAGATAGCTACATGGCAAAGCTGGACGCGGAATGGGCGATCTCCGAGATTGACCAGTTCCTGTACGTAACTGAGCAGGTTGTCCCGGAAACTGGGGACGGGGTGGTCTTCTTCGGGACTGTCATGCGGGGGCCTGCCACCGAGGCATCAGAGCGGTCACACGTGGTCGAACAGATCTTGGATCGCGCGCTGAAAGGTTGGCGGACTGATCGGCCCGACAAGGACAAGAGCTATGCCTGGCTCAGGGATCAGGCGTCGCGGGCTAAAGCTGCCTTGGTTCGTTCGACGGAGTTGGCCGAAAGATTAGGTGACGGGGCTCCTGATATGGATGCCGCGAACCTGCACCCGTGGGCGTGGGAGAACGGGCGCTCCTACTGGAACACGGGCCACTTCCATCAGGCAGTCATGCAGGCGGCGATCAGAGTGAATGCCGAGACGCAAGCAAAGGTCGGTCGCATGGATGTATCCGAGACTGCCCTGTTCAATGAGGCGTTCTCGCTCTCCGAACCTAAAGATGGTGCCGCTCGTCTGCGTCTCGCGCAGGATGACGGAAGCAAGACCTACGAGAACCTTCACCGTGGGGCGCGCGCGTTCGCTGAAGGCTTGTATGCCGCCATCCGAAACCCGGGAATGCACACTCCAAGCGATGGGGGCGAGGAGCAATTGGCTCTAGAGCAGCTTGCCGCCTTCAGCCTCCTCGCCCGATGGGTGGATCAGGCGAACGTCCAACGCTGAATTCGCACGCTGAGTGACGGCTGCCGCGCGCCGCGGGCGGCGCTTGCCCTCGATGAGTCCTGCCGTGCTCCGTCAGATCATGGCGGTACCATGTGTCGCACCGTGGAAGAGCGGCATCGACGGAGGCATGGGACAAGAGGTCAGGCTGATGGGCATCCCGTTTCGAGAGGTGGAAGAAGCTTCGCTCGCGGCGATGACTCCAGAGGAGCGGACAAGCTTCGAGGCAGCCCTGAATGTTGAGGAGGATCACCTTCGTGCTGTCGAACTTGCTTACGCGCGATCTACGGCGCGCGGCTCGCGCAGGGCTCCTCAGCAGGAGACGGGTCATGTCGAAGGTGCCGATTCGCCCTGATCCACTCGGCGGCCTGTCGTTCTTGCTCTGACATTCCGTCCCGCTGCTCGCGTCGTCCTGCGGCTACCTCAGCTCGCATCCACGCTGTACGCTCTTCGCGCTGCTTCGTACGGGTGAGCCCTGCGAACGACCAAGAGGGGCGATCCTTGGAGCCCCGTGCGTAGAGCACCACCTGGGCCGACGAACCGAAGTTCCCGTGGATAGGGGCGGCGCAGTCTCGGGGGCCGTTCACCGGACACCGTGCGCACCACAGATCGTTCCTCGCTGCCGAGGCCAAGGCGCGAAGGTGATCGATGTGCGGAGAGCCCGTGGCTCCGGGCTCGGCCGTCAGGTCGTTCTCGTCTACGGACTTCAGTGCGTAGCCGAGCGCTTTCGAGATATACCAAACGGTTTGAGCCATTTCGCCCCGCGCGGAATCCGTCGCTCCGGAGATGTACTGGCAATCGATCTGTGTGCCCCACTCGATCACGGCTCCAACATGCTGAGTGGTCGCGGCCCTGGCCACCTTCCCAATGGCCTCGGGGAAGAACGGAGCCTCCCCGTCAGGGATGCGCAAGACCACGTGATAGTGCCGAACACCTCTGCGCTGAGCTTCGATCACCGCGAAGTACGCGAGCCCGCTGAATTGGCGATGGAGGCGATGGAGCGTCGAGCGCCAGAGCGCTGAGGAGGCGTAGTTCCAGGTCACCTGGCCGAGATAGTCGTAGGTTGTCGGATCGACGGCTGCGCCAGTCTCATCCACCTTGCCGAAGCTCGGTGCGGTGAGAGTGAGAAACGCGTAGCGGTAGCCCTCGACGACTGTGCCATCCTCGTCGAATATGCCCGAGCGTGCGATGGCGGCCCAGTCGCCTCGGTACAGTTCCGCGCAGCTCTCGCATTCGGCCTTGAGGCGGCTGCCGCATCGTACCCACACGCCGGGCTTGGCTTCATACGGCCGGGCGCAATAGCGTGCGCGGATGAGCTCGTAGAACTCGCGATCCACGGTCAGTGGGTCCATCGCCCGAGCGGCCGAACCAGGGGAGCGTCAGGGGAGTGGAGGACTCTGAGCAGGCAGAGACACCGCGTGCATGACGTGCGTCAGCCCGCGACATTGCGCTCATCGTGTGCGTTCTCTGGCACTGCTAAGGTGGAGTCCTCGCAAGGGGACCGAGGGTTCAAATCCCTCCGTCTCCGCCATAATCCCTGATCGGGTCCTCTTCTCCGAGGATGTCGGATCCTGCATGCGTGACGGTGAGGAGCCGGTGATGTCCGTGACTCCCGGCATCTATCAGCACTTCAAGGGCGCCCGCTACGAGGTGATCGCGGTCGGTCGGCACAGCGAGACCGAGGAACAGCTGGTCTTCTACCGCAAGCTCTACGACGACTACGGCTACTGGGCCCGGCCGCTGGCGATATTCGAGGAGCACGTCGAGCGCGACGGGTACAGCGGGCCGCGCTTCGCCCGCATCGTCTGAGCGACGTGGAACCGTGCCGTTCCCGTGGCGGTGTCCGTGCCGTGCGCGATGATGGCAGCATGGCCGAGATCAAGACCCAGCCCACGACGGCGGACGTCCATGCGTTCCTCGAGGCCGCGACGCCCGAGCGCCGCCGGCTCGACGGGATCGCGCTCGCCGAGCTCTTCGACGAGGTGACGGGCGCCGCACCCGTGCTGTGGGGGCCGACGATGGTCGGCTACGGCAGCTATCGCTATCGCGGCGCCAGCAGCGAGGGCGACTGGCCCAAGGTCGCGTTCTCGCCCCGCAAGGCGCAGCTGTCGCTCTACGGTCTGAAGGACCTCCCCGCAGGTGCCGAGCTGCTGCCGAGCCTCGGAAAGTTCACCGAGGGGCGCGGCTGCGTCTACGTCCGCAAGCTCGACGACATCGACCTCGGCGTGCTGCGCCGCCTCATCGAGATCGCGTGGAACCGCCCCGACGACCCGGAGCGATGATGCGCCGTTGACGGACGCCATCGCGGCGGAGTAGTCCGGAACCAGCATCCAGGAGGGGTCATGTCGAACGATCGTGCCACCGCTTTCCTCGCGCTGCACCACGGCAGGGGCTTCGTGCTGCCGAACGCGTGGGATCCGGGATCCGCGCGAATACTCGCCCAGCTCGGCTTCCCCGCGATCGCGACGACGAGCGCCGGGATCGCGTGGTCGCTCGGCGTGCCGGACGGCGGCGCGCTCGACCTCGACACCATGCTCGAGAAGGTCGCGGCGATCGTCGCCGCGGTCGACGTGCCGGTGACCGCGGACCTCGAGGCGGGGTACGGCGATGATGCTCAGGACGTCGCGCGCACGGTGCTGCGCGCGACCGAGATCGGCGCGGTCGGCGGCAACCTCGAGGACACCGCGGACGGCGTGCTGTTCGGCATCGACGAGGCGGCCGAGCGGATCGCGGCCGCACGCGGGGTCGCGCCGCGCGGCACGTTCGTGTTGAACGCCCGCACCGACGCCTACTTCTTCGGCGGGACCACGGATCCGTTCGCCGAGACGGTGGCGCGGGCGCAGCGCTATGTCGAGGCCGGGGCGGACTGCGTCTTCGTGCCCGGGGTGAACGACGAGGAGACGATCCGGCGCCTCGCCGCGGAGATCCCCGCCCCGCTGAACATCGTGGCCGGGCTCGCCGCGCACGTCATCCCTGCGCCGGAGCTCTTCGCGCTCGGGGTGAAGCGGGTGAGCCTCGGCGGCAGCCTCGCCCGCGCCGCGCTCACCGCACTCGAACGTGCCGGGCGTGAACTGCTCGGCACGGGCACGCTCGGGTTCCTGGACGGAGCCCTCCCGTATGCAGAGGTGCAGCGCCGGTTCGCCGACGGAGACTGAACCGGCGCCGCCCTCCTCAGCGTCCGATGCTCGACATGTCGGCGTAGCGGTCGCCCGCGGCCGACGGCAGCGCCCCGAGCGCGGCGAGCTGCTCCTCCGAGAGCACGAGCGCGTCGGCGGCGACGTTCTCCTCGAGGCGGGACACCCGCTTCGTCCCGGGGATCGGCGCGACGTCGTCGCCCTGCGCGAGCACCCACGCCAGGGCGACCTGGGCAGGCGTCGCTCCCAGGTCGGCGGCGACCTCCTCGACGGCGTCGACGATGCGCAGGTTGGCATCGAGGTTCTCGCCGACGAAGCGCGGGTTGCTCCGCCGGAAGTCGCCGGCGTCGAGGGATTCGGCGGAGCGGATCGCTCCGGTGAGGAAGCCCCGGCCGAGCGGCGAGTACGGCACGAGACCGATGCCCAGCTCGCGCAGCACCGGCAGCAGCTGCTCGGCGGGCTCCCGGGTCCACAGCGAGTACTCGGTCTCCAGCGCGGTCACGGGGTGTACTGCATGCGCGCGGCGCAGCGTCTCCTCGCCGGCCTCCGAGAGCCCGTAGTGCAGGATCTTCCCCTCGGCGACCAGTTCGGCGAGGGTGCCGACGGTGTCCTCGATGGGAGTCCGGGGATCCATCCGGTGCTGGTAGTAGAGATCGATCCTGTCGGTGCCGAGGCGCTGCAGCGATCCCTCGACCGAGCGGCGCACGTTCTCCGGGGTCCCGTCGAGCCGTCGTCCGCCGTCCGCCCCTGCGTGGATGCCGAACTTCGTCGCGATCACGACGCCGTCGCGTCGTCCCGCGAGCGCCCGGCCGACCAGCTCCTCATTCGTGTGCGGACCGTACATCTCGGCGGTGTCGAGCATGGTCACGCCGAGATCGAGCGCGCGGTGGATCGTGCGGATGGACTCGGTCTCGTCCGTGTTCGCACCGGAGTAGAAGGCCGACATGCCCATGCAGCCGAGGCCGAGCCGGCCGACGGAGAGGGTGCCGAGGGTTGCGTGCTTCATGAGAGCCTTTCGGAGTAGAGAGCGATCTTGATGTCGATGGCGCCGAGGGCGTCGTCCAGCTCCGCCCGCCGAGCCAGCACCGTCTCGCGGTGCTCGCGTAGCAGGGCGAGACGGTCCGCGCTCGTGCCGTCGCCGGCTCGGGCGAGTTCGACGTAGCGTCGAAGGGTCGCGATCGGCATGGCGGTGGAGCGGAGTTTGCGCAGGAAACCGAGCCAGGCGATGTCCCCGTCGGTGTACCGGCGACGGTCGGACGACTCCCGATCGACGGGCGCCAGCAGCAGCCCCTCCCGCTCGTAGTAGCGCAGGGTGTGCGCGGTCAGCCCGAGCTCGTGCGCCGCCTCGGAGATCGAGCGCGTCGTGGTGGTTTCCGGCATGCGCCCCACGCTACGACTTCGAGTGCACTCGAAGTCAAGAAGGGGATTCGATCAGCCCGCAGCGAGCACCGACAGCACGTTGCCGGCCGGGTCGGTGAACCAGGCGATGTCCGGACCGCGGCCCGGTCCGCCGTGCGCGATGCCCTTCGCGTCGGTGCCGAAGTCCGGGTCCGTGTAGATCTTGGTGACGACTCCGCGCGCGTTGAGGTCGTCGACCGCCGCCTCGACGTCGTCGACGGGGAAGTTCAGGATGGTGAAGCTCGCCGGGGTGTGGTTCGGCTTGGCGTACACGAGGATGGATCCGCCCTGCGGCAGCCGGATATCGAGGAAGCCCATCGGGTTCGTGGACACCTCGAGGCCGAGGGTCTCGCCGTAGAAGGTACGGGCGGCGTCGATGTCGTCGACGCTGAAGCCGCTGAACGCGTGCGTGGTCTGGAAGCCGGTCATGGCTCCAGCATGCGCTCGGAAGGCGTACGCGTCCAGGGCGGATCGGTTTCGCTGCGGCGCGGGTGGGACTCCCGATCACGGCCAGAGGTCAGCCTGCGACGGACTCCGCCTCCACCGCACGGCGGAACGCGAACTCGGCGTTGGTGAACACGACGTAGAGCAGGAGCCCAGGGACGAGGGCGCCGAGCACGGGCTGCACGATGACCGCGGCTGCCGAGATCCCGAGCAGAGCGAGCGCGAACACGCTGAAGTACCAGCGCCGCACCGACAGGTAGACCGCGGCCTTCGCGATCGCCCGCACCGACGCCTGCGGATACAGCACGATGCCGGCCAGCGTCGAGGTGCAGGTCGCCAGAGCCCAGGCCGCGACCACGGCGAGCGTCGGCGCGAGCAGCGGCGCCCAGACGGTGCCGGTCAGGATCGCGCCGTCGTACAGGACGAATCCGATCACGAGCGCTGTGATGAGGCCGAGCAGAGCGGCCGGCGCGCCGCGGGCGCGGTACCCGTGCCAGAACGCGGCGAACGGCCGCGGGGGCTCGTCGCCGCGCAGGCGGCGGAACACCTCGAACGCGCCGGCCAGCGAGGGGGCGAGCGTGAGCGAGAGCAGCAGCACGGTCGGCCACGCCTGCAGCGCGTCGTGCGAGACGAACAGGAGCACCGCGAGCGGCAGGTTCGCGAGCACGAGCAGCAGATCGACCATCAGGATCGCGTACGCGTACCCGAACATCGATTCCATGGTCTCCTGCCGCAGGCGCGGGAGGCCCCGCCGCCGCGATCCGCTGCGTTCGCCGGTCACGACGCTCACCCCTTCATCCCGCTCGTCGCGATGCCGGCGATGAAATAGCGCTGCCCGGCGAGGAAGATGACCAGGATCGGGACGATCGAGATCACGGATCCGGTCATGATCAGGGCGTACTGCGCCGAATACTGGCCGATGAACGACTTGAGCCCGATCTGCACGGTCCACAGCTCGTTGCTGGAGAGGTAGATGAACGGACCCATGTAGTCGTTCCAGGTGTTCACGAACGTGAGCAGGGCCAGCGAGGCGAGCGCGGGCTTCGAGAGCGGCAGGATGATCCGCGCCCAGATGCCGTAGTCGCTGAGCCCGTCGATCCGCGCGGCCTCGTTGAGCTCGTCGGGGATCGTCATGTAGTACTGGCGCATCAGGAAGACGCCGAACGCGCCGAACGCCTGCAGCAGGATGAGCGCCGTGAACGTGTTCGTCAGGCCCGCCTTCTGCATCATCACGTACTGCGGGATCATGTACGCCTGCCACGGCACCGCGATCGTCGCGATGTACGCCAGGAACAGGGCGTCCCGGCCGGGGAAGCGCACCTTGGAGAAACCGTAGGCGGCGAAGCTGCCGGTGAGCACCTGCAGGATCGTGATGACGATCGCGAGGAACGCGGAGTTCGCGAGGTAACCGGCCATCGGGATCTGGGTCCAGATCGCCGCATAGTTGCTCCACACGAAGGTGGTCGGCAGCCATTGGACGGGCACCGTGAGCACCTCGTCGTCGTGCTTGAACGACGAGGACAGCATCCACAGGAACGGCAGCAGCACGACGGCCAGCAGGACGACGAGCAGCAGGTACATCGCAATGCGGCCGATCCGGGCGCGGACCTGTCGCCTGCCGTGCCGGGCAGGGGCCGGGGCGACGGTGTGCCCGTCGTCGAGCTCCTGGGCGAGGTCGGAAATGAGGGTGGACATCAGCGCTCCCGCCTCTGCTGGATCCGGAACTGGAAGACGGTGACGACGAGGACGATGAGGAACAGCACGAGCGAGATCGCCGAGGAGTACCCGAACTGGCCGTTCAGGATGCCGTCCTGGTAGATGAGCTGCGACAGCACGAGCGTCGCTCGGCCCGGACCGCCGCCGGTCATCACGAAGATGAGGTCGAAGACCTTGAAACTCGACACGCTGAGCAGCACGAGCACGAGGAACGTCGTGGGCCGCAGGGACGGCAGCGTGATGTTCCAGAAGGTGCGCCAGCGTCCCGCGCCGTCCATCGCCGCCGCCTCGTAGTACTCGTGCGGGATCGCCTGGAGGCCGGCGAGGAAGAGCACCATGTAGTAGCCCATGTCGCGCCACACGCTGGTGATGATCACCGCGGGCAGCGCCCAGCCGGTGCTCGAGGTCCACCCCGGCGGATTCGCGACGCCGAGCAGATGCAGGAACTGGTTGATCGGTCCGTTCACCGGATCGAAGAGCATGTTCCACACGATCGCGATGGCGACGAGCGAGGTGATGTAGGGGAAGAAGATCGCGACCCGGAAGAACGCGATGCCGCGCAGCTTCTGGTTGAGCAGGATCGCGAGGCCGAGCGAGCACACGAGTGTGAGCGGCACGTGACCGATCGCGTAGAGCAGGGTGTTGCCGAGGGCGACGTGGAAGTTCTGGTCGGCGAACAGGCGCGTGAAGTTCTTGATCCCGGCGAACGTGGGCGGGTTGTAGGCATCCCAGTTCATGAACGCCAGCACGAAGGCGGCGAGCACGGGCACCAGGGTGAACAGCGCGAAACCGAGGAAGTTCGGCAGGATGAAGCTCCAGCCGACGAGGATGCTGCGCCGGCGCATCCGGCGGCTCGCCACGGAACGCGCCGGGGCCGCGGACGGCTGGTCGGTGAGGGTGGTCATGATGTCTCTGCTCCGGATCGGGGGAGGGGAGGTTCGGGGTCGTTGGGCGACGCTCGGCTCGGGTGCCACTTGCGTGGCCGCGTCTCGTCTCGGTCGCCTTCGGCGTCCTCGCTCAACGACCCCGGGTCGTCACTGGTTCAGCACCTCGGACTTGACGCGGCTCCCCATCTCGGCGATGCCGTCGTCCACCGACTTGCTGCCGGTCATGATGAGCTGGTGCTCCTGATCGAGCACGCCCTGCAGCTGCGCGGCGAGGGTGCCGGTCGCGCCGTCGGGGCGGATCGTGTCGGGCGTGAAGGCCTTCTTCGAGGTCGCGTCCTGCGGCATGCCCTTCAGGCCGAAGTACTGCTTCGTGATCTCGTCGCTGTGGTAGGCGGGCACGATGCCGATCGACGCGACGGCCTTGGCGCCGTCCGCTCCCGCCGCGAACGACAGGAACTTCTTCGCCGCATCCTGGTTCTTCGAATTCTTGTTGATGCCGAAACCGGTCGGGCCGCCCATCGTGGTGATCTTGGATCCGCTCTTGATCTGCGGGATCGGCGCGATGCCCCAGTCCACGGACGTGGTGCCGGCAGCGGCGTCGGCGAGCAGCGGCGAGATGAGCCAGGTGCCCATCGGCACCATCGCGGCCTTGCCGGTCTCGAAGACCGTCTTGTACTGGGCCTGCTGGCTCTTGGCGGTGCCCCAGTCCAGGATCGTGCCGTCCTTCTGCATGCCGAGAGTGAGGTCGTACTGGTCCTTCATCCACGAGTAGTCGGGCTTGTCGAAGGTCTTGTCCTGCTGGGCGGAGGCGTAGCCCTGCACCATCGAGTTCCAGGTGTGGATGTAGGCGCCATAGACCTTGTCCGCGCCGTCGCCCTTCGTGAGCTTCTTCGCGTCGGCGGCGAACTCTTCCCAGGTGAGGGCGGAGGGGTCGGCGACACCGGCGTCCTTGAACATCTGCTTGTTGTAGAAGAGCACGCTGAAGTCCTGGCGGTAGGGGACCGCGTAGTAGGTGCCATCAGCCTTGTACTCGCTGAGCGCGGGGATCTTGTCGGCGGGCAGCGCCTTCACGAGGTCGTTCACCCCGACGAACTGCTTCTTCTGGGCGTAGCCGCCGAAGTCGGTGAGGTTCTTGACGGTGATGATGTCGGTGGAGTCGCCGCCGGCGAGCATCGTGGTGACCTTGTCCTCGTAGTTCGCGGCGAGGATGTCGACCGGTTCGATCGTGATGTCGGGGTTGGCGGTGTGGAACGCGTCGAAGAGCGCCTTGAACTCGGGCGTCTGTGCGTAGTTCCACACCGAGATGCGCAGGGTCGTCTTCCCGCCCGAGGCGGTGGCGGCCGGGGCGGACGTGCCGGCGCAGCCGGCGAGGGCGAGCGCCGCCGCGGCGACGGTGCCGACGGCGATGAGGGATCGCTTCATGCGAGGTTCTCCTTTGAAGGTGGATGCGGTGGTGCGGGTGAAGAGAAGGGGAGCGCGTGGGGTCAGGCGCTGAGCTGGAGCGCGTCGACGGTGACCTCTTCGAGCAGGGGTTGACCGGCGACGAAGCGCTCCAGCTCGTCCAGTGCAGCGTCGGTCATGCGGTACAGCTCGGAGCCGAGCGAGCCCGCCAGGTGCGGTGTGATCATGACGTTCGGCAGCCGGTACAGCGGCGAGTCCGCGGGGAGCGGCTCGGGGTCGGTCACGTCGAGCATCGCGTTCAGGCGGCCGCTCGCACACTCGCGTTCGAGGGCGGCGGTGTCGATCACGCTGCCGCGGGCGGTGTTGATCACGGTCACGTGATCCTGCAGCGCCGCGAGCTGCGTCGCGCCGATCATGTGCCGGGTCGACGGCAGCTCCGGCGCGTGCAGCGACAGCACGTCGACGCGCGGGAGCAGGTCTTCGAGGGTGGTGTGCACGCCGCCGGCTGCGGCGATCTCGGCGGGGTCCGCGTACGGGTCCGCGACGAGGACCGTGACGTCCTCGAGCTGCTGCACGATGTCGACGACACGGCGGCCGACGCGGCTGAACCCGACGACGCCGATCGTGAGTCCGAGGTTGCCGAGGGCGCCGAAGCGCTCGGCGCGCAGTCCGTTCTGCCGGCGCGTCTCGGGGTCGGCGGCGATGAACGGCGCCTTCTTGCCGGCGAAGATGATCGCGGCGAGGGTGAACTCCGCCACGGGCGCCGCATTGACCTCGGCGACCGAGGCGGCACGGATGCCGCGCCGCCAGAACTCGTCGCTCACCTGCGGGCGGATGGATCCGGCGCAGTGCAGCATGGCGCGCAGGTTCGGCATCCGATCGAGTCGGGCGGCATCGAGGCGCGGGGCGCCCCAGCCGGTCAGGAGCACCTCGACCTCGGCCAGTCGTCCGATGAGGGCCGGGTCGTCGAGGTCGTCCGTGAAGACCGGCTCGGGCACGGTCGCGAGACGGCGCAGCCGTGCGATGCGCGCGGCGTCGAACTGGCGCTCGAACACCTCGCGCGACATCACGACGAGAGCGTTGGGGGTGGTCGTTGCGGTCATTCCCGGGGGTTCCCGTCCTTCGTCAGATCCCGACGAAGCAGGGCATTGCGTCGTCGCTGAACTCAGTAGATACTCGGACTCGTTCGAGACGAAACCAAACATTCAGAGTCGAACAGATACAAGCACAAGCGAAGGTTGAACGATGACGCGGAACCTCGATGCTGATGCCCTCTCCCGGGTCAGCGCGCACGCCGTGCCGCCGCACGGCACGGACGTGAGATCCGCGGAATTCCGCGGTCCGCTGTTCACGGAGTGGCGCCAGGCGATGCGCGGGGAGGCGCTCCGGACGACTGTCGGCGGCGCCACACCTGAAGCGCTGCGCGAACGGGTCGGGATCCCCTCGATCGTGCAGCGCGAGGTGTGGGAGCAGGCGGATCCGATCACGATCGAACGGATCCGCGCGGCCGCGGCGGAGTCCCGCGGCTGCCCCTGGGTCGACGCTCTCGGCTCGTTGTTCGCCCGATACGTGCGCGACGGCGATCGCGCGACGTACGAGCGCGCCGTGTCGGACCGGCAGGAGCGACTCACCGGGACCGTTGTCGCCGCGGCCGTGACCGACGAGCAGACGTGGATCGACGAGGCCGCCGACGGGGCCGTGGTGCTGTGCGAGCAGAGCACCTGGTCACTCCCGGCGCACGACGACGCACACGCCCGCCGCGGCTTCGTGCTGCCTGATGTCGCGTCCCCCTATCTGGACCTCGTCGCGGGTGAGATCGTGGCGCAGCTCGCGGTCGCGGACCGCGTGCTCGGCCCGCGGTGGGACGAGAGCTGGCCCGGGCTGCGCGAGCGCATCCGGCACGAGGCCGAGACGCGCGTCTTCACGCCGTTCGAGACCCGGGACGACCTGTGGTGGCTCGGCTACTGGCGCGAGGTCAACAACTGGAACCCGTGGATCCTGGGCAACGTGCTGCTGGCCGCCGTGCTGCTGCTCGACGACTCGGAGCGTGTGGCGCGCATCCTCGCGCGGGCGCTGGACAGCCTCGACCGCTACGTCGCGGAACTGCCCGCCGACGGGGCCATCGATGAGGGCGTCGCGTACTGGTGGAACGGCGCGGGGCGCATGCTCGAGATGCTCGACATCGTGGCCGCGATCACCGACGGCGGGCTCGACGCCACCGGGATCCCCGTGGTCGCCGAGACGCTGCGGTTCCCGATGCGCATGCACCTCGGCGGGGACTGGTACGTGAACGTGGCCGACGGCTGGGCGCGTTCACGCGGGCACGAGCCCTGGCAGCTCCCGTTCCGCTGGGGCACGCTCACCGGTGACGCGAGGGTGACGGCCTGGGCGCGCGCCGCCCGCCGACCCGACGCTCCGGTGGCGCACGTCGCGGGCGGGCTGCCGCGCCTGGTCCGCGCGCTCGCCGACGCGGCGTGGCGGGACGCCGTGCCGGCCGCCGCCCCGCTTCCCGCCGCCGTCTGGCTGCCGTCGGTGCAGGTGCTGGTGCGCCGCTCCCGGGACGGTTCGGCCGCCGGGCTGGCGCTCGCCGCGAAGGGCGGCACGAACGATGAGAATCACAACCACAAGGACCTCGGATCCTTCCTCGTCGCGGCCGGCGGTCGGCAGCTTCTCCTCGACGTGGGCAAGCCCACCTACACCGCGCAGACGTTCAGCGCCGAGCGGTATCGGATCCGCGCGATGCAGAGCGGCTGGCACAACGCCCCCGCGCCGTTCGGGCTCGAGCAGGGCGAGGGACCGGTGTTCGCCGCACAGGTGATCGCCGCGCCGCGCGGCGAACCGGGGCCGGCGCCGCTCGCCGCCGATCCCGCCGTGCTCGAACTGGAGTTGGCGGGCGCCTACCCGCTCCCGGCGGGAGACTCCTGGCGGCGGACGTTCCGCTTCGACGGCACAGGATCCCCGAGCGGGACGGAGCGCATCGAGGTCGCCGACCGCTGGCGGCTGAGCGAGGCCGGCGTGCACCGGCTGCATCTCATCGCCGCGGGAGAGGTCACGCCGTCCGCCGGCGGGGTCGAGGTCGCCGCCGACGGACACCGGATCCGCATCGCCGCGACGGCCGGGAGCACTCCCATCGTCCCCGCGCTCGAGGAGTGGGAGCTGGACGATCCCGAGCTCATCGCCGTGTGGGGTCCGCGGCTGACCCGCCTCGTCTACAGCGTCGGCGGACGCGCCGGCACGTTCACGACCGTGATCGAGGAGATCTCGTGAGCGGGCGGGATCCGCTGTTCGCGCTGCAGCGCCGGGAGCGGATCATGGACGAGATCCGCGAGCACGGCTCGGTCAGTGTCTCCACGATCGCGGCACGCCTGGGCGTGAGCGAGCTCACCATCCGACGCGACATCAACACCCTCGCCCAGCAGGGGCTCGTCACGCGCGTGCACGGCGGAGCGACCCTGCGCAGCAGCCTCGAACCCGGCCTCAGCCCGGCGCTCGCCGGTCACGACCCCGCCGTCACCCGCTACACGATCGGCATGGTCGTGCCCTCGCTCGACTACTACTGGCCGCCCATCGTGCACGGCGCGAGAGCCCAGGCCGCGCAGCTGCGCGCCCGGCTGCTGCTGCGCGCATCGACCTACGAGCTGCGCGACAACCGCCGCCAGGTCGAGGCGCTGCTGAACACCCCGGGGCTGCACGGGCTCATCGTCGCCCCCGACACCTTCGGCGAGAACGCGATCGAGATGCTGGAGTGGCTCGATGCGCTCCCGGTGCCCGTCGTGCTGGCGGAGCGCCGGGTGCGCTCCGCGGCTGCGGCACCGCATCTGGACTCGGTCGTGTCGGACCACACCGCGGGCGCCGCGCTCGCCGTGCGGCACCTGCACGAGCAGGGCCACGAGCGGATCGGGCTGATCACCGAGACCGAGCGGCCCACCGGACGCTACGTGCGGCGCGGATGGGAGAGCACACTGCGCTCGCTCGGGCTGCCGACCGACGCCGCGTGCATCAACGGCGTGCGCTTCGACACCGCGGGGCGGGAGCGCGCCATGGACGACGCGCTGCAGGTGATCAGCGACACGGAGACGACGGCGGTGATCGTGCTGCCGGATCCGCAGGCCCTCGCACTCGAGCAGCACGCGCTGGATCGCGGCATCAGGGTGCCGCACGATCTGGCGATCGTCGCGTACGACGACGACGTCGCCCGGTTCGGCGACCCCGCGATCACCGCGGTCCGTCCGCCAAAGCAGCACGTCGGACGCGAGGCCGTGAACCTGCTGATCGCCCGGCTCGAGGCCGGGAGCGGCCGCCCCGCGTTCCGGGTGAAGCTCAGTCCCGAGCTGCACGTGCGCGAATCCTCCCTGCGGCCGAGCATCCCGGCGCCGATCGCCGTGGCGCCGGCCGCCATCCCCACCGCCATCATCCCGACCCCAGAGGACCCGCTCGTGAAGGAGACCCCGTGACCGCGTTCGACCCCGCTCGCCTGATCCTGCCGCCCGAGGACCGTGCGCTCTCGCCGCGCACCGGGTGGACGCGCGATCACTGGGCCGCCGTCGCCGACCACCTGCTGCTGTCGCTGCGGCCGTACTTCACGCCGACGCGCAGCCAGGTGCGCCTGCCCGGTCAGACCAGCAGCAGCGGGGCGGACAGCGACGGCCTGGAGGGCTTCGCGCGCTCGTTCATGCTCTTCGCCTTCCGCCTCACCGGGGAGCGCGGGGCGGACCCGCACGGCTTCCTGGACTGGTACCGCGACGGGCTCGTCGCCGGCACGGATCCAGCGAATCCGGAGCGGTGGATCCTGCCCGCCGCGCAGCCGCAGGCCCAGGTCGAGGCCGCGTCGATCGCACTCGGCCTGCAGCTCACCCGGCCATGGCTGTGGGACACGCTCGACACGGTCGCGCAGCAGCGCATCGTGGACTGGCTCGCGCTGAATCCCGTGGGCCGGTACCCGGACAACAACTGGCTGTGGTTCCGGATCACCGTCGAGACCTTCCTGGCCTCGGTCGGCGGACCGCACGATCCCGCACGGATAGCGGCCGACCTCGCCCGCATCGAGGACTACTACCAGGCCGACGGGTGGTGGGCCGACGGCACCTGGCGCGCCTACGACTACTACTGCGGCTGGGCGATGCATCTGTATCCGCTGCTGTGGGCCGGTTCCGAAGGGGCGGACGGGTTCGGATCCGGCGCGCTCGCGCCCGTCTTCCGCGCCCGGCTCACCGAATTCCTCGACGACTACGCGGCGCTCATCGGCGCGGACGGCATGCCCGTGCTGCAGGGGCGCAGCCTCATCTACCGGTTCGCCACGGCCGCGCCGCTGTGGATGGGCGCCGTCTCGGGCGCCACGCGGCTGCCGCTCGGAACGCTGCGCCGTGCCGCCTCGGGCGAGCTGCGCGCGTTCGTGGAGCGCGGGGCGATCGACGAGCGCGGCCTGCTCACGATGGGGCTGTTCGGCGAGTGGCCGGCGATGGCGCAGACGTACTCGGGTGCGGGTTCGCCGTACTGGGCGTCGAAGGGCTTCCTCGGACTCGCACTCCCGGCGGACCATGAGGTCTGGACAGCGGTGGAGGAGCCGCTGCCGATCGAGCAGGGCGACGTGCGCCGCGTGATCCGGCCTGCCGGCTGGCTGGTCAGCGGCACCGCCGCGGACGGCATCGTGCGCGTGATCAACCACGGCGCGGACCATGCCTTCGAGGGCGACCGCATCGGGGACTCGGCCCTCTACGCCCGGTTCGGCTACTCCAGCGCGACACTGCCGCCGCTCACCGGCGCCACGATCGACGATCCCGCCGACAACATGGTGGGCGCGGTCGACGCCGCAGGGCGCTCCACGCACCGCACGGGGTTCGCCCGCGGTGCGATCGGCGACGACGGCATCGCGGCGTTCGCGACGTCCGTGGCCGACGCGCACTGGGTGGACTCGAGCACCGACGGTCCCGGATACGACCACGGATCCGGGCGCGCGGGGATCGTCACCGACGGACCGCTGCTCGCGACGGCGAGCGTGGTCCGCGGCTCGTGGGAGGTGCGCGCGACCCGGCGCCTGGCGCGTGAGGGCGTCGCCGCGTCGCCGCTCCCCATCCGCGTGAGCGGCTGGCCGCTGACCGGTCCCGCCGAGGCGGTCGCGGTCAGCGTCGATGACGCGGTGTCGCTGGAGCTGGACGGGGTGCGCTCCGAGCTGCAGGCGCTGTCGGGGATCGGCGCCGGCGCGCTCGCCGCCTCGGTGCGCACGGAGACGGGGACATCGCCGATCGGGGCGATCACGACGATCCCACGGCTGGAGTTCGCCGCCGTCGCCGAGGGCGACGTGGTCGTCGCGGCGGTGCGGCTGGGGCGCGGTGCCGAGGCGGCGCCGTCGTCACGGGTCGTCACCACGCGCGAGGGCGACGCGATCCTCGAGGTGACCTGGCCCGACGACGCCGTGAGCGCCGTGCGGATCGGCTGAGAACGCCCGACCGATCGTCGTCGCGCCGACGGCGGCGGTCGAGCGACCCCGCGGTCGGCGGGCTCAGCCCGCGGTCGCCGGCTCAGCCCGCGGTCGCCCCGTGCTGGCCGGCGGTCGTGAGGCTCAGCCGGCGGTCGTGAGCCGGATCGCGTTCGCCCAGGGATCCTCGAAGGCGAGCGTGCGGCCGTCGTCGCGCACGTCCACGCCGAAGTGCGTCATGCGCTCGGCGACGGCCCCGAGCTCGTCGGCGGTGGGCAGCACGATGTCGACGCGGCCGAGGCCGAGTGCCGGGGAGCGCCGGCCGGCACCGGCGCTGTTCCACGTGTTCATGGCCATGTGGTGGTGGTAGCCGCCGGCGCTCACGAACAGCGCGGATCCGCCGAGCTCCGCGGTCGTCTCGAATCCCAGCCGCTGCACGTAGAACTCGCGTGCCGAGGCCACGTCGCCGACCGAGAGGTGCACATGGCCGACGCTCGCGCCGCCGATCACCGGGTCGTCGGCGGCTGTCTCGGTGAGGTGCTCGCCCAGGAACGCGTTCGGATCCAGGTACAGCGTGTCCATCTCGATCTGCCCGTGCGCCCAGCTCCACTGCGTGCGATCGCGATCCCAGTACAGCTCGACGCCGTTGCCCTCCGGGTCCGTGAAGTAGAAGGCCTGGCTGACCAGATGGTCCGCGCTGCCGGTGAAGGATCCAGGGGCGCGCCGCGCGACGGAGTACAGCGCGGCGGCGAGGGCCGCCTGGGTCTCGAAGAGGATCGCGGTGTGGAACAGTCCGGCGGCGCGCGGCGCCGCATGAGCGAGGCCGGGGCTGTGCAGCAGGATCACCACCGGGGTCGTGCCGCGGCCGAGCACCACGCGGTCGCCCTCGGCCGAGAGCACCCGCAGCGTGACGGCGTCGCGGTAGTACGCGGTCATGGCATCGAGGTCGGCCACGAGCAGGGTCACGGCGCCCATCGCCGTGTCGGCGGCGAGGAGATCGGAGCGGGAGGCGGTCACCATCTCTGCAACGGAATGGGCCGAGGATCCATTCCGGGACGGGCGGGCGCCGCCGTCAGCGCATTCCGGCGGGCCTGGCACGGTCTCACGACCGGAGCGCCGCCTCCCAGCGGGTGCCCGCGGTGAGCAGCCGGGGCAGACCGGCCACGAGTCCGCGGCGCGGGAGCGCGCTCATCATCGCGCTCTCGGCGGGGAGACGCTGTTGCTCGCCGCTGCTCAGCCGCTGCAGCGCATGCAGCAGCGCGAGCGGGTGCGATTCGAGGGCGCTGTGCCCGTTCTCGATCTCGACGAGCACCGTGTCCGGAGCGGCCGCGGCCACGCGCTCTGCCACGGCGGCCGGCGTGCGCAGGTCGCGGGAGCCGGTCAGCAGCACGGTGGGCCAGTCGAAGCCCGCCGCCGCGGCGGTCAGGTCGAAGGGCTCGCCGGCGAACCGCGGGAACCGGTCGGCGATCGGCGCGTAGGTGAGCGAGGGGTCGAGGGCGGATCCGTCCGGATCCGGTCCGAACCCCAGCTCGCGGAACGCGATCGCCCCGACGAGGTCGAACTCGTAGAACCCCGGCACGTGCGCCTCGGATTCGCCCTTGTCGACGTAGGCCTCCAGTGCCGACCACACCGATCCGCGCCCGTGCGAGCCGCCGGGCCGGCCATCGCGCACGGCACGGTGCACGCCGTGCAGGCGCTGGCGCAGCAGCGGTTCGAGCAGTCCCGCTCCGCCCAGCTCGTACGCCGCGCGCAGTACTCCCAGGAGGATCCGCGGATCCGATCCGTCGTCCAGCAGCTCGCGCACCGCCGCGGCGATGCGGGTGTCCCCGTCGACGAAGAGCTCGCGGATCATCGCCCGCTCGGCATCGCGATCCGCGACCGACTGCAGGGCGGAGTCCAGCAGCATCCCGGCCACCCGCTCGGGATGGCGCGCGCCGAATCCCGCCGCGACGTAGCTGCCGTACGAGGAGCCCGAGATGTAGGCACGGCGCACGCCCTCCGCCTCCAGCACGGCGGCGAGGTCGTCGATCACGTCGACCATGCGCATCGCCGACAGCGGCAGACTGCGTCCGTTCAGATCGGCACGGGACAGCCCCACGCCGCGGTGCTCCATCATGATGACGTCGAGGCCGAGGGCCGCGGCGCGGCGCCGGAACCGACGATAGGGGAGCACGGATCCGAGCCCGGGGCCGCCGGGGATCACCACGATCGGCACGGCCGAGCGCGGGCCGGTGCGCACGTACGCCAGGTCGAAGGCGGGCCCGGTCGACGTGGCGGGGCGCCGCACGCGCCGCACGCCCCGGACGGAGGCGGCGAGCAGCCCGGGAAGCAGGCTGGGCGCCCTCGTGCCCCGCCCGGTCCCGCCGTCCGCCTTCGTCATGCCTCGATTATGCGCGCCGGCCGTTGGCGGGCGCTGTCCGGCGGCTATCAGCGGGATGAAGACCGCCGCCGGTCGCTCGCGCGCTCAGGGCTCTGAGGGTGCTCAGGGCTCGGGCTGCGACATGGCCTCCACGGCGTCGTCGGCCTCGGACACGATCGCCGCCATCGCGGTGGCCGCGGCCTCGGGGTCGCGGGACGTGATCGCGGCGGCCACGTCCTGGTGGAGTCGCAACGCGGTCTCATCCGCGCGGTGCGGCATGAGCGCGTGCGCGGTGCGGCCGTGCAGCAGCTCGGCGACCACGTCGGCGAGCCCGGCGAGGTAGGGGTTGCCCGATCCGCGCAGCACGGCCGCATGGAAGTCGATGTCGTGCTGCAGGTATGCGGGCTCATCCGCCCGCTCGCCGTTCTCGACCATCCCGAGCACCGCCTTCACGAGCGCCGCACGGTGCTCCGGAGGTGCCTGCACTGCGGCGAGACGCGCGGCGAGCGGCTCGATCGCGGAGCGCAGCTGGCTGAGTTCGTGCAGGGTGCGGAGCCGGTCGGATCCGTCCAGCCGCCAGCGGATCACCTCGGGGGCGTACGGGCTCCATCGGTCCGCAGACAGGATCTCCACCCCGGCCCGGCGGCGCACCTCGACCATGCCCATGGTCTCCAGAACGCGCACCACCTCGCGCATCGCGGACCGGGACGCGCCGAACTCGGCGGCGACCTCGGCGGTCAGCAGCCGGGCACCGGGCGCCAGCTCGCCCTCCACGATCCGCATGCCGATCGTGTCGAGCAGCCGATGATGCTGCGCGGAGGCCGCCTCGCGGATCCCTTCTGCCATGAAGTCCATTATGGCGATAGCCCGGCAAGAAGGCGCCTGAGTGAACTGTAGGAGGGCGTATTGCGAGAAGATGCTTGATTAAGTCCTACTTATCGCTTACGCTGAGGCGAAATCTCTCCGCCAGACCAAGGAAGCTCATGGCCATGTCCTCGATCCTTCTCGCCGCCGTTCCCGGAACCCTCCTCGCGGCGGCCGATCCCGTTCCTCCCACGACGACAGCCCCGGAGTGGGTGCTGATCCTCGCCGCCCTCATCGGCATCGCCACCATCGTGGTGCTCATCACCTGGGTCAAGCTGCATCCGTTCCTCGCCCTCGTGATCGGCGCGCTCGTCACCGGTCTCGTCGCCGGGATGTCCGCCACGCAGACGGTCACGAGCTTCTCCAACGGCTTCGGATCCACCGCCGGCGGCGTCGGCGTGCTGATCGCGCTCGGCGCGATCTACGGAAAGCTGCTCGCCGATTCGGGCGGCGCGGACCGGATCGTCGACACCCTGGTCTCGAAGGCCAGCGCCGCGGCGCTGCCGTGGGTCATGGGCCTGGTCGGCGCGCTGATCGGTCTGCCGATGTTCTTCGAGGTCGGTCTGGTGCTGCTCGTGCCGGTGATCATCCTGGTCGCCCGCCGCTCCGGGGTCTCCCTGATGAAGATCGCGATCCCGACGCTCGCGGGGCTCTCCGCGATGCACGGCCTGGTGCCGCCGCACCCCGGCCCGCTCGCCGCGATCAGCCTGATCGGTGCGAACCTCGGCCTCACCCTCGCTTTCGGCGTCCTCGTCGCGATCCCCACCGTCATCATCGCCGGCCCCCTGTTCGGCCGCCTCGCCGCCCGCTGGGTCGACGTGCCCGTGCCGGCGCTGTTCGAGACGGCGCAGGACTCCGCCCAGCCCGGTGAGACCGCGGCGAGCCAGGCGCGCAAGCGCCCCGGATTCGGCACCACCCTGTTCAGCATCCTGCTGCCGGTCGTGCTGATGCTGCTCTCCGCCATCGTCGACATCGTCGCCCCGAACGACACCTCGGCGCTCAAGGGCATCGTCGACTTCCTCGGCAAGCCGGTCATCGCGCTGCTCATCGCGGTGCTCGTCGGCATGGTCGTGCTGGGACGCGGCGGCGACATGAGCTCCAAGGAGGTCGGCGCCTCGGTGTCGTCCTCCCTGCCGGCGATCGCCGGCATCCTGCTCATCGTGGGTGCAGGCGGGGGCTTCAAGCAGGTGCTCGTCGACTCCACCATCGGCACGGTGATCGCCCACGCGATCTCCGGCATCGGCGGCGCGCTGCCCGTGGTGCTGTTCTTCGCCTGGCTCGTCGCGGTGCTGATCCGCGTCGCCACCGGCTCCGCCACCGTCGCCACGATCACGGCCGCGGGCATCCTGCAGCCGCTCGTGCACGACCTCGGCCTGTCGCCGGCCGGATCCGCCCTGCTGGTGCTCGCGATCGGCGCCGGGTCCGTCTTCCTCTCGCACGTGAACGATGCGGGGTTCTGGCTGATCAAGGAGTACCTCGGCCTGAGCATCCCGCAGACGCTGAAGTCGTGGTCGATCATGGAGTGCCTGATCTCGGTCACAGGTCTCGCCGGCGTCATGATCATCGGCGTCTTCGTCGGCTGACGGGAACGGAGCGATGATGACGACGCACGCGGCGCCTCCGACGGTCCTCGTGGTGATGGGGGTATCCGGATCCGGCAAGAGCACGCTGGCCGGAGTGCTGGCCGGGCGCCTGGGATGGGCGCTGCAGGAGGGGGACGACCTGCATCCCGCGGCGAACGTCGCGAAGATGGAGGCCGGCATCCCGCTCACCGACGAGGACCGCCGCCCCTGGCTCGAGCTGATCCGGGTGTGGATCGTCAAGAAGCAGGAGGCGGGGGAGCCCGGCATCGTGACGTGCTCCGCGCTGCGTCGCAGCTATCGCGAGATCCTCGCCCGCCCGGGCGTCGAGTTCGTGCACCTGAAGGGCACCAAGCACGACCTCGCGGAACGCCTCGGGCGCCGCCTCGGGCACTTCATGCCGGCATCGCTGCTGGATTCGCAGCTGGACACCCTCGAGCCGCTCGCGCCCGGCGAGGCGGGCTTCGTCGTGGATGCGGCGCTGCCGGTGCAGGACGCCGCCCAGCAGGTCCTCGACTGGCTCGAGGAGCACGGGACGCCGACGCGGCCCTGACGACGACGGCGATCCCTCCTGCCGAGCCCTGGTTGATGGACTCGGTCCGACAAGGTTCACCCGCACCCGACGGTGCCACAATGGGCCCATGGGGAACGCGGGCAGCGTGGAGCTCGAGTCGGCCAGGGTGGTCCGGCTCTTGCGCGACTCGATCCTGTCCGGACAGCGGCGATCCGGCGACCGGCTCATCGAGCGGGACATCGCCGAAGAGCTCGCCGTGAGCCGGCTGCCGGTGCGCGAGGCGATCCGGCAGCTGCTCGCCGAGGGCATGCTCACCGCGCGTCCCCGCTCCTGGGCCGTGGTCCGTCAGTTCACCGAGGACGACGTGCGCGACATCGCGCAGGTGCGCGACGTGCTGGAGGTGCTCGTCTTCGAGATCGCGGCGCTGCGGCACACGTCGGACGGGATCGCGAAGGTCGAGGCGGCGCTCCAGCGCGAGTTCGCGGCGGCCGGGGTCGGTGACACGGCGGCGGCGCACACCGCGGGGGCGGAGTTCCACCTGGTCATGGCCGAGCTCGCCGAGAACGCGACCGTCAACGAGATCCTGGGCATGATGCGCGGGCGCCTGCTCCTGCTGTTCCGCGACCACGACGACCTGATCTCCATGGCGGAGGACCACGCGCGCATCTTCGAGTCGTTCGCGGCGCGGGACACGGCGACCCTGCGGCTGCGCGTGCAGCGTCACCTGAGGGCGGGCACCGAGACGGCCCTGCGCAAGCTCGCCGAGTACAACGCCGAGACGGCCGCGATCCGTGCGCGCGCCGCGGCCGCGCGCGGGGGAGCCGCGGAGGAGCCCGTGCGCGAGGATGCGGATGCGGCGGCCGACGGCGACGAGGCTCCCGCAGCCCGCCAGGAGGCCTCGGTCGCCGGCGAGTGACACGCTCAGCGCGGCGACATCGGGGTCGTCGTGTCGATCGCCTCGCGCAGCGGGCGCCGCATCGGTCCCCAGTAGCGCACCGGCGCGAGTCGTACCAGCGCGTCCACGAGGCGGGTCTCCCGCCCGATCAGGGTGCGCGCCCGGCGCTGCAACGTGGCGCGCACGATGCGCTCCGCCGCGGCGGCGGGCTCCATGTGGTACATCGCGGCCTGGGCGGCGGCGGCCCGTCCGGCGACCCCGGGGTCGATCGACGAGGCGTAGCGCCCGTGCAGGATGATCCCCGTGCGCACACCGGCGGGATAGATCGCGCCGACCGTGACCGTCGACCCCTCGAGCTCGTGCATGAGCGCCTCAGAGAACGCGCGCACGGCGAACTTCGTCATGGCGTAGGGGATCCGCCCGCCCGGCGAGGCGATCGCGTAGATGCTGGCGATATGGGTGATGTGCGCGGCGGGAGCGCGGCGCAGGGCGGGCAGCAGCGCCTTCGTGATCGACACCGTGCCCCAGAGGTTCACGTCCATCAGCCAGCGCATCTCCTCCATGGAGAGCTGATCGAGGGAACCGAGCATCGAGGATCCGGCGCAGGTGATGAGCGTCTGCAGCTCGGGGTGCGCGGCGGCGACGTCCTCGCCGACCGCGACGACCGCGTCGTCATCGCGCAGGTCGACCGGATGCACCGTCACGGTGGTGCCGGTGGCGCGCAGTTCGTCGGCGACGCGGGTCAGACCCGCCCGGTCGCGGTCGATGAGCGCGAGGTTCGCACCGCGGCGCGCGAGCGCTCTGGCGGTGTCGGCGCCGATGCCGTTGGCGGCCCCGGTGATGGCACTGCTGCGCCCTGATGCGTCGAGAACAGGCAACGCTCCTCCTACCGCTGCGCCCTCGCACGCTTCGTCGCATGCGTCGGGTGGGCGCAGACGCTGGTCCCATCCTGCCGCATCGCCCTGCTCTTGCGGAACGGGAACCGGTACGCTCGATGTCAGGAGGAGGTCGGAGTGGGAAAGAGCGCGGACGCCATTGCCGAGGGCGTGGCGATCGCCACGTCTGCCGCCCGTCTGACCGTCAAGAACCACATCCTCGTGGGAACGATCGCGCAGGGCGGATCCTTCGACGTCGCCAAGTACATGAACGACGCGCACGAGGCGCTGATCGCGCTCGCCGCGGAGTCCGAGGAGGCGGCCGAGCTGGCCAACAAGCTGCGCAAGCGCGCCCACGGCCGGTACTCCGATCCGCACGGCACGCACGACTACCGCGACCGCGATGTGCGCAACCTCAAGCGGCGGGCCAAGCAGTCCTCGGCGGTGGCCGACCGGCTGCGGGAAATGGCCGACGATCCCGAGACGCTGCGGTTCCTGGTGGAGGCGGCGCGCGCCGCCGCGTGGGGCGACGTCGCCGGAAACCTGCAGAGCCGGCTTTCCGTCGAAGCCATGCGCCCGGACGAGGATCCGGACTACGCCACGATGCGCGAGGCCCGCATGCAGGCGCTGCGGCTCGTCGACCTGCAGGCGCTCGCCTCGGATCAGCGCGCGCGACGCAAGAACCGCGAGAAGGTCGACAAGGCGGCGGAGAAGGCCGACAAGGCGGCCGCGAAGGCGGCGGAGCGCGAGGAGAAGCGCGCCGCACGGCAGGTGCGCTGATATCCGCCACGCCCGACCGGTGCGCTCGCCGCGCTCTCGATTCGCGTTCCGCCCCGCCTCTGGGGTATTGTTGACGAGGCCCGCGAGAGCGGGCGGTCTTGTGAAAGACCGGATGCGCCTGTAGCTCAATGGATAGAGCATCTGACTACGGATCAGAAGGTTGGGGGTTCGAGTCCCTCCAGGCGCACACTGTGTTGAGACAGTAAGAAACGGCCCGCTTCGGCGGGCCGTTTCGCTTTTGTCGCGCGGCATCCGCGGTCGAGCCGCAGCCGATCCCCGTCAGCTCTCCGAAGCGCCGGGGAGCTGGCGGGCCTCGCGGGTGTGCGAGTCGATGATCGCCGCGCTCAGCGCCTCGATCGGCGCGCGGGGAGCCGCGGGATCGTCGATGAGTGCGAAATCCAGTGTGTCGAGGTGCGGCAGGCCCAGTGCGGCGTCGGCGCGCACGAGATCCGGGGGCATCATCCCGCCGGGGAAGACGGCGACACCCAGGCCCGCCCGGACGCCGGCGAGGATCCCGGTGATGTCGCGCACCGTGCACCTCGCCTTCCAGCGTCGCCCAGCCGTCTCGAGCGCGGTGACCGCGGCGGCGCGGGAGTGGCTCGGTCGGGGATAGGTGACGAGCGGGACCACGTCGCCCGGGTCGAGTCGCAATGACGGGTGCGCGCCCCAGATCAGCTGCTCGCGCCGGACGACCCTGCCATCCGCGATGCCCGGCTCCTGTCGCACGTAGACGAGGTCGAGCGCGCCGGCGCGCAGGCGCCGGGCGACGGCTGCGGACTGGCCGACGGTGATCTCGACGTCGATGTGCGGGTTCTTCCGGCGGAAGTCGCGGAGGATCCCGGGCAGGTGGGTGAGGGCGAGGTCGTCCGCCGTGCCGAAGCGGACCGTCGCCCGTTCGGCAGGGCCGGAGAAGTAGGCCTGCGCCTCATCGAGCACGGCGAGCGTGCGACGCGCGAAGGCCAGCATCGACTCGCCGCCGTCGGTGAGGCCGACGCTGTGGGTGTCCCGGGCGATCAGCGAGCGGCCGGCCTGCTCCTCGAGTCGCCGGACCCGCTGACTGACCGTCGGCTGACTGATCCCGAGCTGCCGCCCGGCCTCCGAGAAGCTGCGATTCTCCGCCACGGCGACGAAGCACCGCAGCAGATCCGGCTCGAACACGCGCGCTCCCGTCCCTGCAGAATCCTGCTCATTTACAGATCCAATAACAGTTATGTCTCTCATTATGATGAGTGATCGCGTGATCCTCCGTACCGTTGAGGTCATGTCTTCTCTGTCGGGCGTGGATCATCCGATCACCGAGCCGCTGCCGGTGCTCGCGACCCGACCGACCTTCCGCGCGACCTTCGCGGCGCTGAGCGAGGCGAACTTCCGGCTCTACTTCGCCGGCCTCGCGGCGACCTCCGCCGCCGGATGGCTGGCGCGGCTGGCCACGGACTCGCTGATGATCGAGCTCACCGGCGATGTCGGCCTCGTCGCCCTGGTCGTCGCCTCGCAGCTGCTGCCCTCCATCGTGCTCGGGCCGTGGGGAGGCGTCCTCAGCGACCGCTTCGCGCCCCGCCAGACGGTCGTGCTGACCCAGCTCCTCGTCGTGCTGTCGGCGCTCTGCCTGGGCGTGCCGGCGATCCTCGGCACCGCGGGCGTGCCGCTGATCGTCGCCTCGTCGCTCCTGCTCGGCGTCGCCGCGGCGTTCGAGGCGCCGGCTCGGGCCGTGCTGCTCGTGCAGGTGGTCGGTACCCGCGCACTGCCCAACGCGATGAGCTTGAACGCGGCCGTGCAGCAGCTCGCCGGGATCCTCGGCGCACTGCTCACCGCCGGTCTGGTCGCGATCATCGGATCCGGATGGGCGCTCGTGGCGGCACCCCTCGGGCCGCTCGCGGGCATCGTGATGCTGCTCGGGATCCGCCGCTCCGCGCTGCATCCGGCTATCAAGGTCGCCGCTCGGCGAGGGCAGATCCGCGAAGCCATCCGCTACGTGCAGCGCAAGCCGGAGATCCGCACCGCCCTGCTGTTGATCTCGTCGCTCGCGTTCTTCGCCCTCACGGCATCGATCCTGATGGCCTGGGCGGCGAACGAGCGCTACGGCCTCGGCACGCTGGGGTACACGCTGTTCCAGACCGCATCGGCGGTGGGTGCGCTGCTGGGCAGCCTGGTGGCCGCGCGCCGGCGGCAGCTGCGCCTCCGCGACAGCGCGCTGCTGCTCGCCGGCTCGGGCCTGGTCTGGGCGTGCTCGGGCCTCGCGCCCGTCGCCGGACTGTTCGTCGTGGGGCTCGTCGCATCGATGCTGATGCGGACCGCGTTCATGATCGGGAACGACTCGCTCACCCAGCTCTCCGCCAACGGCGCCATCCGCGGGCGGGTGGTGTCGCTCTACGTCGTGTGCATGACGGGCATGCAGGCGGCAGGGGCGCTCGCCGCGGGCTGGGCCGTGCACGCGCTCGGCGGAGAGATCACGTTCCTGCTCGCGGGCGGTGCGCCCGCGCTCATCGCTCTGGCCGTCGCGCTGACCTCGAGGAGCGGGCGGGTGCTGCCGGCTCCGGCGTGAGCGAGGCGGGTCCTTAGCCATCGCATAGCGGTGCCAAAGCGCCCGTCCCGGGGCGCCGCCGAGCATGGATCCCATGACCCAGGATCCGACTCTCGACCTCGACCTCGACCTCGACGTCGTCGTCCCCGTGCACGACGAGCAGGAGACGCTCGCGCAGAGCATCGCGCTGCTGCACGAGCACCTCAGCGCCGAGGCGCCGGGCTCCTGGCGGATCACGATCGCCGACAACGCCAGCACCGACGGCACCGCGGCGATCGCCGATGAGCTGGCCGCCCGGCTCGACCACGTGGTGGTGGTGCACCTGGCGGAGAAGGGGCGGGGCCGTGCGCTCAAGGCGGCCTGGTCGACATCGCCGGCCCGGGTGCTCGCCTACCTCGACGAGGACCTGTCCACCGATCTGCGCGCGCTGCAGCCGCTGGTCGCCCCGCTGCTCAGCGGTCATTCCGACCTCGCGATCGGATCCCGCCTGGCGAGCACCTCGCGCATCGTGCGCGGGGGCAAGCGCGAGTTCGTCTCGCGTTCCTACAACGCGCTGCTGCGCGGCACGTTCGGAGTGCGGTTCAGCGACGCGCAGTGCGGGTTCAAGGCGATCCGCGCCGACGTGGCCCGCCGCCTGCTGCCGCATGTCGAGGACACCGGGTGGTTCTTCGACACCGAGCTGCTGATCCTCGCGGAGCGCGCGGGGCTGCGCATCCACGAGGTGCCCGTCGACTGGGTCGACGATCCGCACAGCTCGGTCGACATCGTCGCGACCGCGACCGCCGATCTGAAGGGCATGGTCCGTGTCGGCACGGGCCTCGCGCGCGGGCGGATCCCCGTCGACGACCTCTATCGCGACATCGGGCGCCACCCGTTCGCCCAGCCGCGGACCCCCCTGATCGCGCAGGTCGTGCGCTTCGGCGTCATCGGGGTGCTCTCCACGATCGCGTATGCGCTGGTCTATCTGGTGCTCCAGGTCGTGATGCCGGCGCAGACCGCGAACTTCCTGGCGCTGCTCGTCACCGCGATCGCCAACACGGCCGCCAACCGCCGCTTCACCTTCGGCATCCGCGGCAGAGCGGGCGCCACGACGCATCATCTGCAGGGTCTCGCGGTGTTCGGGATGGCGTGGGCGCTCACGAGCGGATCCCTCGTCCTCCTGCACACGGCGGATCCGCGTCCGGGAGCCCTCGCCGAGGTCGGCGTCCTCACCGTCGCGAACCTCGTCGCGACACTGCTGCGGTTCGCGCTGCTGAAGATCTGGGTGTTCCGCGATGCCGTGCGCGGACGGGGGGAGCCCGCGCCCGCCGAGCCCGTCGAACCGCTGTCCACCCGTCACCATCTCACCACGCTCGCTCAGGAGGCGAACCGATCATGAACGCATCCGTGGCCGTCGCGCCCGCCCTGCCCGCCCACCCGCCGACCGGACGGGATCCGGTCGCCGCGATCTCCACCGCAGACGCGATCCCGCGCGCCCGCTGGGAGGCACCCGCCTTGGCCGGCGCGCTCCTGCTCACCGGGATCCTGTACGTCTGGAACCTCGCCGCGAGCGGATGGGCCAACGCGTTCTACTCCGCCGCCGTGCAGGCCGGCACGCAGAACTGGGTCGCGTTCTTCTACGGCTCCAGCGACGCCGGCAACTCCATCACGGTGGACAAGCCGCCGGCGAGCCTGTGGGTGATGGAGCTGTCGGCGAGGATCTTCGGGCTCAGCTCGTGGAGCATCCTCGTGCCGGAGGCCCTCATGGGCGTCGCCACGGCCGCGATCATCCTGTTCACCGTGCGGCGCCGGTTCGGTGCGGCCGCCGCGCTGGTCTCGACGGCAGTGTTCGCGCTGACACCGGTCGCCGCGCTGATGTTCCGGTTCAACAACCCGGATGCGCTGCTGCTCCTGCTGCTGACGGCGTCGGTGGCGCTGACGCTGCGCGCGATCGACCGCGGGCAGTTGCGCTGGCTGCTCCTCGCCGGGGTCGCCGTCGGCTTCGGCTTCCTCACCAAGCAGCTGCAGGCCTTCCTCGTGCTGCCCGTGCTCGCCGGCCTGTACGCCGCCTTCGCGGGGGCTCCGATCCTGAAGCGGCTCTGGCATCTGCTCGCTGCGCTGGGCGCGGTGATCGTCTCGGCCGGCTGGTGGGTCGCCGTGGTCGAGCTCGTGCCGGCGTCTGCCCGGCCCTACATCGGCGGCTCGCAGACGAACAGCTTCCTCGAACTCACCTTCGGCTACAACGGCCTGGGCCGGCTCACCGGGAACGAGACCGGCAGCGTCACCGGAGGCGGTGGTGCGGCTGCCGGGGGCGGGGCGGGGATGTGGGGATCCACCGGCCTGTTCCGCCTGTTCGAGAACGAGATCGGAGGTCAGATCTCGTGGCTGATCCCCGCCGCCCTGATCCTCTGCGTCGGCGCGCTCGTACTCATCGGCCGGGCGCCGCGGCGGGATCCTCGCCGTGTTCTGATCGTCGCTCTCGCGGGCTGGCTCATCGTTACGATGATCGCATTCAGCTTCATGGCGGGGATCTTCCACGCCTACTACACGGTCGCGCTCGCGGCCCCGCTCGCCGGGCTCGTCGGAGCATCCGGTGCCGTCCTGTTCCGGCAGCGGGAGCGGCTGTGGGTGCGCATCCTGCTCGCGGTGTCGGCGGTCGTCACGGCCGGCTGGGCCTGGGCGCTGCTGGACCGGGCGGTCTCCTGGCTGCCGTGGCTCAAGGTCGTGGTGCTGGTCGTCTCGCTCGCCGGCGCCGCGCTCGTGCTCCTTCCGCCGCGGTCGCGGATCCTCACCGCGTCGACGCTGTCCGCCCTGCTCGTGGGCGCGCTCCTTGCGCCCGCCGCGTACACGCTCGAGACGGTCGGTGCGGCGCACTCCGGCTCCATCGTGACGGCGGGGCCGACGGTGCAGGGCGGCATGGGCGGATTCGGCGGGCGCGGTTTCGCCGGCGGGACCCCCGGCCGCAACGGCGGCTTCGGCGGTGGCGCACCCGGGGGAACCGGCGGCTTCCCTGGAGGGCAGACCGGCGGGCAGGTGGGCGGCACGGGAACCCAGGGTGGCGCGGGCGGCGCGGGGCGTGGCATGGGTGGCGCGGGCGGTCTGCTCGAGGCCTCCACGGTCGGCTCCGCCATGAAGACGCTCCTCACGGCCGACGCGTCGGCCTACACCTGGGCCGCCGCGGCGATCGGCTCGCAGACCGCAGCCGGCTACCAGCTGGGCACGGGGGCGGCCGTGATGCCGATCGGCGGATTCAACGGCAGCGATCCCTCGCCGATGCTCGCCCAGTTCCAGGCCTACGTCACGGCGGGACGGATCCACTACTTCATCGCCGGCGGGCGGATGGGAGGATCGAACGGCGGCAGCGACGCGTCCTCCCAGATCCAGCAGTGGGTCGAGGCGAACTTCACGGCGAAGACCGTCGACGGCGTGACGGTCTACGACCTGACGGCGCAGAATTGAACCGGCAGGGGCGAGGGGAGCAGATCATGGCCGATGCCACGACCGAGTCCGGATCCGCCGCGACGTCGATGCCGCTCGGACTGCCGCCGGTGGTGCGGGCCGACGGATCGCCGGCACGCGCGCTCGTGGTCGACGACGAGCAGGCGCTCGCCGCGGCGGTGGGCGAGTCCCTGGGAGCCGATGGGTGGGAGGTGCGGATCGAGCACCGCGGCCGGAGCGCCCTCATCGCGGTGCGCGAGTTCCAGCCCGACGTGGTCGTGCTCGACATCATGATGCCCGACATCGACGGGCTCGACACCCTCGAGCGGATCCGTGCGATCCGGCCCGAGATCAGGGTGCTGTTCCTCACGGCGCTGGACAGCCACGACGACCGCATCGCAGGGCTCCGCGCCGGTGGCGACGACTACCTCACCAAGCCCTTCGCGATCGCCGAGCTGCAGGCGAGAGTACGGGTGCTGGCCCGCAGCGCCGCGGCGATCGCCCGGCCCGCCGAATCGCAGCTGCGGGTCGGCGACCTCGCGGTGGACAAGGGCGAGTCGACGGCCGAGCTCGCCGGATCGCCGCTCGAGCTCACGCCCACCGAGTTCGAGCTGCTGCTCCTGCTCGCCAACAACGCCGGGCGGGTGCTGCGGCGGGCTCAGATCCTCGAGGCGGTCTGGGGGTACGACTTCGGCACCGAGTCGAACCTCGTCGAGGTCTACGTGTCGAGCCTGCGCCGAAAGCTCTCCGCGTCGACGGCGCTGAACCTGGAGACCGTGCGGCTGGTCGGCTACGTGCTGCGCGTCGCGGACGGTGCGGGCGGCGGTACGGTCCCGGTCGACGGTTCCGGTTCCGGTTCCGGATCCGGTTCCGGGGGAGGCGCATGAGACGCCCTCGCAGCCTCCGCCTTCAGGTGGTGCTCATCGCCTCGGCCCTGGTCGCGGCGGTGAGCATCGTCGTCGGCGTGGTCGCGGTGCTGTCGCTGCACGACTACATGCTGGGTCAGGTCGATGCGCGCCTGAACGGCGCGGCCGCGCGCGGGGCCGACATCGCCGGGGGCCGGGGGCCGGGTTCGACGCCCGGCTCGACGCCTCAGAACACCCCGGGACCCACCCCGGCGCCGACGCCGCCGGCCACGCGCCCCAACCGCGACGACGTGGTCGGCGCACCCGGCCAGTCCGCCGGCACGATCACGGCGATCTTCCGCGACGGCACGTTCGAGATCGGCGGCTGGATCGCATCCGACGGTGTGCGGCACGACCTCACCGCCGCGCAGAAGAAGCTCCTGGCTACGCGCCTCCCCACCGGATCCGCGGATCGCACGGCACCGGTCACCCTCGACCTCGGCGGCTCCCTCGGCGCGTACCGGGTCGCCGGGCGCACGACGCCGACCGGCGTGGGCGTGGTCACGGCCCTGCCGCTGGAGTCGGTCACCGCCGTGACCGGGCGGTTGACACTCGTGGTGGCACTGGTGGGCATCGCCTGCATCGTGCTCTCGATCGCGGCTGCGGCGGTCGCGATGGGCCGGGCGCTGCGCCCGCTGCGCCGCGTCGCGCACACGGCCGCCGCGGTCACGGCGGTGCCGCTCGATCGGGGCGAGGTGAGGCTCGCCGAGCGCGTCGAGGCGCGCGACATCGCCTCGACCGCCGAGGTCGGCCAGGTCGGCGCCGCTCTGAACGACATGCTCGACCACGTCGAGAACGCCCTCGCGCAGCGCGAGGCGAGTGAGTCGACCATGCGGCGCTTCGTCGCCGACGCCAGCCACGAACTGCGCACCCCGCTCGCGACGATCCGCGCCTACGCTCAGCTCTCGAGCCGATCCGACGCCGAGGAGCGGGAGGTCCGCGGCAACGCGGCGCTCATCGATGTCGAGGGCGTGCGGATGGGGGCGCTCATCGATCAGCTGCTCGTGCTGGCGCGCCTCGACGCGCTGCCCGAACTGGCGCGCGACGAGGTCGATCTGCGGCTCCTCGTCGCCGAGGCCGTGCTCGCGGCCCGCCTCGCGGGCCCTGACCACGCATGGGTGATGGAGCTCGGCGAGGATCCCGCGCTCGTGCGCGGCGACGCGGCGGATCTGCGCCGTGTGGTCGACAACCTCCTCAACAACGCCTGGGTGCACACGCCGGCCGGAACCACCGTGCACGTGCGGCTGGATGAGGTGCGGACCGGGCACGAGGTCGGATCCGTGCGCCTCACGGTCTCCGACGACGGACCCGGCCTGCCCGCTGCGGCGCGGGAGAGCGTGTTCGAGCGCTTCGCCCGCGGCGAGACCTCGCGCTCGCGGGAAGGCGGAGGCACCGGTCTCGGCATGGCGATCGCACGTGCCGTTGTCGAAGCCCACGGCGGTGTCATCGCGATCGGACCGGGCCCCGGCGCGACGTTCGTGGTGACGCTGCCCGCCGTGTGAACGGCGTTGCCGTCACCGGACGCGGATCCGGGAGCCTCCGCGCGGATTACGCTGGAGGGGTGACTGCGTACGTCTCGGCCTTCGATCTGTTCTCCATCGGTGTAGGACCTTCGAGCTCCCACACGGTGGGCCCGATGCGTGCCGGCGTCGACTTCGCCGCCCGGCTCGCCGCGGACGGCACGCTGGACCAGGTGGCCCGCGTCACCTGCTCGCTGTACGGATCCCTCGGCGCCACCGGCCTCGGTCACGGCACACCCGACGCGGTCGTCGCGGGCCTGCGCGGCCTCACTCCCGAGACCTGCGATCCCGCGGACGTGCGCCGCGCCTGGGCCGATTGGACCGACGGATCCTCACTCGCGCTGAACGGCACGCACGACATCGTGTTCGCCAAGGACGACATCACCTTCGAGCCGCGCACGCGCCTGCCCGGCCACCCCAATGCGATGACGCTGCGCGCCCTCGACGCCGACGGGATCCATCTCGCGCAGGAGACCTACTACTCGATCGGCGGCGGGTTCATCCGCCGTGACGGCGAGGAGGCAGGACGCTCCCTGGGCAAGGCCGCCTTCCCCTTCGCGTACAAGGACGCCGCCTCGCTGCTCGAGCTGTGCGACGAGAACGGGCTGACCATCGCCGAGCTCGCGCGGCGCAACGAGACCGCACTGCGCAGCGAGGAGGAGGTCGCGGCCGGGCTCGACGCGATCTGGACCGCGATGGCCGCCTGCGTCGACGCGGGCCTGCACGCCGAGGGCACGCTGCCCGGCATCCTCAAGGTCAAGCGTCGCGCCGGTGCGATCCGGGAGCAGCTGGACGAGGTCGAGTCCGACGGGCACCCCGCCGTTCCCGGCGAGTGGCTGGGCGCATTCGCGCTCGCCGTGAACGAGGAGAACGCCGCGGGCGGACGCGTGGTCACCGCCCCCACGAACGGCGCCGCCGGGATCCTGCCCGCCGTGGCGATGTACTGGTGGCGCTTCCTCGCCGACTCCGGACTCGGCGCGGGCAATGCGGTCACCCCGTACGGGGAGCTGGTCGGCAGCGCCCTGCTCGGCTTCGGCGCGGAGGCCTCGCTCGTCGCGGTCGGTGCGCTCGAGGATCCCGAAGAGCTCGCGGAGGCCAACCGTCGTCGCGGCATCCGCCGATTCCTGCTGACCGCGACCGCGCTCGGATCCCTGTTCAAGGCGAATGCGTCGATCTCCGGCGCTGAGGGCGGCTGCCAGGCCGAGGTCGGATCCGCGTGCGCCATGGCCGCGGGCGGGCTGACCGCCGTGATGGGCGGCACGAACCGGCAGATCGAGAACGCCGCCGAGATCGCCATGGAGCACCACCTCGGGCTGACCTGCGACCCGATCGGCGGGCTCGTGCAGATCCCGTGCATCGAGCGCAACGCGATCGCCGCCTCCACGGCCGTGACCGCGGCCCGGCTCGCGCTGCGCGGCGACGGCCAGCATTACGTCTCGCTGGACGCCGTCGTCGAGACCATGCGGCAGACCGGCCTGGACATGTCGACCAAGTACAAGGAGACGAGCGAGGGCGGCCTCGCGGTGAACGTCATCGAGTGCTGAGCCGAGTTCTGAGCCCCGGGGGCGCGCCCTGTGCGCACCCGTCGTAGGGTGAGCAGATGAGCACGACGCGTCGCCGCGGGCGCCCCAGAGGGGAGTCCGGATCCCGGGAGCGGATCGTCGTCGCCGCGGAGCACGAGTTCGGCGAGAACGGCTACGACGGCGCCACGATCCGCGCGATCGCAGCGCGCGCGGAGGTGGACTCCGCGCTGGTGCACCATTACTTCGGCGCCAAGGCGGATCTGTTCGCGGAGGTCGTCGGCATCCCGCTACGCCCCGATGTGGACGTGCCGGCGATCGTGCAGGGGCCCCGCGACGAGGTCGGCGAGCGCGTGGTGCGCTACGTGCTGGAGGCGTTCGAGCGCCCGGACGTGCGCCGGCGCGGAGTGACGATGATCCGCGTCGCGCTCGGATCCAAGGCGATGTCGCCCGTGCTGGTCGGCTTCCTCTCGCGTGAGCTGATCGGCCGGATCACGGCGCTTCTCGAGGTGCCCGATGCCGCGCTGCGGGCCACGCTCGTCGCCTCTCAGATGGCCGGGCTGATCGTGACGCGGTACGTGGTGCGGCTGCAGCCCATCGCCGATGCCCCGATCGACGAGCTCGTCGCGCGCATCGGACCGACGATCCAGCGCTACCTGTTCGACTGACTCGGCCTTGCGCCCCGCCTCGGGCTGGGGTCGTTGAGCGAGGACGCCGCAGGCGACCGAGACGAAACGGGGCGATCGTGCGGGGCGCCGCGTTTCGTCTCGCTCCTCGCTGCGCTCGGTGCTCGCTCAACGGCCCCGGGGGCTGCACGTGTCGGTGCGCGCAACGACCGTAGACCCTTGACCCTCGCCCCTCTCGGATCCATAATTCATCACATGATGAATAACGCGGTGGTGATCGACGGGCTGCACGTGCGGCGCGGCCGGCACGACGTGTTCGACGGCCTCGCGCTGACGATTCCCCGCGGCGAGGTGACGGGGCTGCTCGGCCCGTCCGGCTGCGGCAAGACGACGCTCATGCGCGCGATCTTGGGCGTGCAGCGGATCCGCTCCGGGAAGGTCGAGGTGCTGGGGTTGCCCGCGGGATCCGGCGCCCTGCGCCACAGGGTCGCCTACGGCACGCAAGGCGCCGCCGTGTACTCCGACCTCACGGTGCGGCAGAACCTGCGCTACTTCGCCGCGGTGCTCGGGGTCGACCATGCCGACGCCGACCGTGTCATGGAGCAGGTCGGGCTGACCCCGTACGCCGGGCAGCGGGTCTCCGCACTCAGCGGCGGACAGGCGAACCGGGTGTCGCTCGGGGTCGCGCTGCTGGGCTCGCCCGAACTCGTGGTGCTCGATGAACCGACCGTCGGGCTCGACCCGGTGCTGCGCGCGGAGCTGTGGGACCTGTTCCGCCGGATCGCGGAGGCCGGCACCACGATGATCGTCTCCAGCCACGTGATGGACGAGGCGCTGCGCTGCGACCGGCTGCTGCTCATGCGCGAGGGGCGGATCGTGTCCGACACGACGCCGGCCGAGCTGCTGGCGGACACGGGCAAGACGGATCCCGAGCAGGCGTTCCTCGTGCTCATCGCCCGGGACGAGGCCGCGGAGAGCGGTGCGCAGCCGCATACCCGTCGGCAGCAGCGTGAGGCGGCGGCATCATGAACCCGCGCCGGCTGTTCGCGACGGCGGGCCGGGTGCTCGCGCAGCTTCGTCACGACCCGCGCTCGATCGCGCTCATGGTGGTCGCGCCGAGCCTGCTGGTGGGCCTCTTCGCCTGGCTCTTCACCGACACCAAGGGCGTGTTCGACACGTTCGGCGGAGCGATCCTCGGCCTTTTCCCGTTCATCGTGATGTTCCTCGTGAGCTCGATCACGACCCTGCGCGAGCGGCGTTCGGGCACGCTCGAGCGGCTCATGACGACCCCGCTCGGCAAGGCCGACTTCGTGCTCGGCTACGCACTCGCGTTCGGGCTGATGGCGGTGCTGCAGGCCGTCGTCACGGTCGCGTTCGCGGTGTACGTGTGCGGGCTCACTGTGGACGGGCCGCTCTGGCAGCTCGGGCTCGTCGCGGTCGTGGACGCGCTGCTGGGCACCTCGCTCGGACTGCTCGCGAGCGCGTTCGCGCAGACCGAGTTCCAGGCCGTGCAGTTCATGCCGGTGCTGGTGTTCCCGCAGATCATCCTCGGCGGCCTGTTCATGCCGCGGGACAAGATGCCCGACGTGCTCTACACGATCTCCGACTGGCTGCCGCTCAGCCATGCGATCGACGCGATCCAGGCCGTGACCGCGGGCACCGGGGATTGGGACCTGTGGCGTCCGGTGCTGATCGTGGCCGGCTTCGCCGTGGCGTTCCTCGTGCTCGCGCCGCTCACGCTGCGCCGACGCACGTCCTAGTCGCGCGCGGCGCGGTTCTTCGTGTGCCGGGTCGGCGCGGCCCGCCAGGGGTCCTCCGGCCAGGGATGCTTCGGGTAGCGCCCGCGCATCTCGGCCCGCACCTGGGCATAGGGGCCCGACCAGAACGACGCGAGGTCGCCGGTCACGGCGAGCGGGCGCCCGGCGGGGGAGAGCAGGTGGAACAGCACCGGGACACGTCCTCCGGCGAGCCGCGGAGTCTCGGCCCAGCCGAGGCACTCCTGCAGCTTCACCGCGACCACGGGGCGGGCGGCGGGGTCGTCGTGGGGTGGATACTCGATCCGGATCCGTGATCCGCTCGGCACCTCCAGGCGCTCGGGTGCGAGCGCGTCGAACTCCGCGGCGGCGGGCCAGGGCAGCAGCCGGCGCAGCGCCGGGCCGAGGTCGATCCGCGCCGTCGGGGTTCCGGTCGCGAGTGCGTCGATCTCCGGGCCGAGCCAGTCGTCGAGGGCGGCGGTCAGCGCGGCGTCCGAGACGTCGGGCCATCCGGATCCGATCGCGTGGTGCAGCAGGGCGAGCCTGCGGCGCAGCTGATCCGCCGTCTCGGACCAGGTGAAGACGTCGAGGCCGTGCGTGCGCAGGGCGCGCCGCACCGCGTCGCGGCCCTCTTCCGTGCTCGGCCGCATCGGCACCGATGAGCGCACGATCGCACCGATCCGGCGTTCGCGGCGGGCGACGACCCTGCCGTTCGCGAACTCCGCTTCGACCCGGTCCGTGACCAGGTGGTCGGCGGCCTGCTCGGCCTGCGCCTCGGTGATCGCGGCGGCCGCCCGGATGACCGCTCCTGATGCGCCCGCCACGCGCCCGGAGGCGCGTGCGACGTCGGCGACGGCCAGCCACTCCACCTCCGCCAGTGGCGGCCGCACGCCGGCGCGGGTTCCGGAGGCCAGGAGGAACGTCGCCCCGTCCGCCGTGCGTTCGACCCGACGGGCCACACGTGCGGGGAAGGCCAGAGCGATCACGAGTCCCGCCTGGTCGACCCCGGTCTCCGCTGACGGAGTCCGCGGCGACGGCGCGGAGGACGGCGTGGATGACGGCGGCGGGATGAAGCGCCGCAGTCGGTCGGCCTCCCGGGACCAGCGACGTGATTCGAGTCCGCGGCCGTTGCGCAGGGTGATGATCGCCGCCGCCACATCCGCTTCGGGCACGCGCAGGTCTCCGCCGAGCAGGGCGACGACCTCGGAGGCCAGCCGGGCGCCGACGAGGCGGCCGCCATCGATCAGCGCCCGTGCGAGGCGCGGGTCGACGGGGATCCGGGCGAGCGCGCGTCCTTCGTCGGTGGCGCGGCCGTCGGCGTCCGTCGCGCCGAGATCGTGCAGTACGCGCTGCGCCTCGGCGAGGGCATCGGCGGGGAGCGGATCGATCAGGCGCAGCCCCGCTCCGCCCGGTGCACCCCAGCACGCCAGGAGCAGCGCGGCATCGGCGAGGTCGGCCGTCGCGATCTCCGGGGCGGGCCGGGCGGGCGCTGCCGCGTACGTCCGCTCGTCGAGGCAGCGGATGACCGTGCCCGGCCCCTGGCGGGTGGCGCGGCCGGCCCGCTGCACGGCGGAGGAGCGGGCGGCGCCGGTGGTCACCAATCCGCTCATGCCGCGGACCGCGTCGCGCTGCGGGAACCGGGACAGGCCGCTGTCGACCACGACGCGAACCCCCGGCACCGTGAGAGACGACTCGGCGAGCGAGGTGGTGACGATGATGCGCGGCGCTGCGGACGCGTCCCGGCCGCGGATCACCGCGTCCTGCGCCGCGGCCGGGATCTGCCCGTGCAGTTCCCGGACGTCGAAGCCTCGCTCATCGTCGCGCAGGCGGCGCGCGATCTCGGCGACCTCGCGCGCGCCCGGTGCGAACACCAGTACGTCGGCCGAGGGGTCGTCGCGGGCGAGGTCCCGTGCGGCCTCGGCCGCGGTGCGGGCCACGTGGTCGAGGAAGCCCCGGGTGACGCCGCGCTCGTCCAGTCGCGGCACGGGGCTCGGCGCCCAGCGCTCGGTGAGCGGATACGCGGGGACCGTGTGCTCGACGACCGTGGCCGGCGTGTGGTCGTCGCCGATGACGGCGGCGATCCGCTTGGCCTCGAGCGTGGCCGACATCGTGACGAGGGTCAGATCGTCACGCAGCTCGCGCACCTCGCCGAGCAGCCCGATCAGGAGGTCGGTCTCGAGGGCGCGTTCGTGCACCTCGTCGATGATCACGGCATCCACGCCGTCCAGACCGGGATCGTCGAGCATCCGGCGCAGCAGCACGCCCGCGGTCACGAACTCGACGCGGGTGTCGCGGCTCATGGCGCGTTCGCCGCGGACGGTGAAGCCGACCCTGGTTCCGAGCGGGGATCCGTCGAGCTGTGCGAGCCGGCGTGCGGCCGCACGGGCCGCGACGCGGCGCGGCTGCGTGACGATCACGCGGCCCGGCGCGCGGGTGGCGAGCAGGGGAGGGATCAGCGTGGTCTTGCCGGTTCCGGGCGGCGCGCTGATGACGACCGCGGTTCCGGCGTCGAGCGCCGCGGCGACCTCGTCGAGCGCGGCGGCGAAGGACAGCCCCATGCCGATCGAACGCAGGTCGAAGGGCGTGGCGGTCATCCGTCCAGTCTGCCGCGAAACGCGAACGGCGCCCGGACCCCGAGGGATCCGAGCGCCGTCCGTCGGGTGGGACTACTCCGCGGCCTCGGCGGCTTCCTTCGCGGCGGCAGCGCGCGTGGTGGGCGCGGACGCCGGTGCGGTCGGCTGGTGCGACTCGGACTGGGCGAGGCCCGCTCCGAAGCCGCGGCCGACAGCCTGGCCCTGGATGATGCCGGCGAGGTCGAGCCCGGTTGCGGCGTGGACGCTGTCGAACACGCTGCGCAGGGCCTTGGCATTGTCGCCGCCGACCACGCTGGAGGCGCCGTCGTCGCCGGATCCGCCGATGATCGACACATTGCCGATCGTGGAGTATCCCTTGGCGAACTCGGCCATGATCGATGGCAGCACCTCGAGCACGCGCTGCGAGAGGAACGCCTCCTGGTTCGACGCGATGGCCTTCGCCTCGGCCTCGACGGCGGCGGCGCGGGCTTCTCCCTCGGCGCGGATGGCGTCGGCTTCGGCCGTGGCACGCACGCGGCGGGCCTCGGCCTGCGCATCGGCCTGGGCGCGCAGCGAGGTGGCCTCACCCGTGGCCTTGGCGACCGCGGCGGCCGCCTCACCGTCGGCGCGGGCCTTGTCGGACTGCGCCTGCTGCTCGGCGATCCGGGTGGACGCCTCGGCCTGCTTGACCTGCTCGATCGCGGCGGCCTCGGCGGCGCGCTCGCGGGTGTAGAGCTCGGCCTGGGCGCGGGTCTCCGCCTCGTAGCGCTGGGCGTCGGCGACGCGCTTGACGTCGGCGTCGAGCTGGGCCTGCTTGTTCTCGGCCTGCTGCTGCAGCACCGCCTGCTCGGACTGCGCGCGGGCGAGCTGCTCTGCCTGCTCGGCCTCTGCACGCGCCCGCCCGACGCCGGCTGCGGCGTTCGCGGTGTTGGTGTCGAGCGCGGTCTGCTCGACGAGGTTCGCCTCCTGGTTGGCGATGTACTTCTGGTTGATCGCACGGTCGGCGTTGGTCTGCGCGATCTCGGCGGCCTGACGCTTCGCCTGGATCTCCGGCGCGCCGAGCGACTGGATGTAGCCGACCTTGTCGGTGATGCCCTTGATCTGGAACGAGTCCAGGATGAGGCCCTGCTCGGCGAGCTCCTGCGAGACGTCCGCGGCGATCTGGTCGGAGAACTTCTTGCGCTCCCGCATGAGCTCCACGACCGAGAGGGTCGCGACGATGCCGCGCAGCGCGCCTTCGAGCTGCTCGGTGGTGAACTGCTCGATGGCCTTGTCCTGGGAGGCGAAGCGCTCGGCGGCGCGGCGCACGAAGATCGGGTCGGATCCGATCTTCACGATCGCGACGCCGTCGACGTTCAGCGTGACGCTGTCGAGCGACTGCGCCTCGGCGTTCAGCAGCACCTGGCGCGAGCGCAGGGAGATGATCTCGTGGCGCTGCGTGATCGGGTTGACCAGCGACTTGCCGTTCACGATGACGGTGACCGGCGACTCGGACATCTCGGAGCTCGTGGATCCGTCAGGCAGCAGGGTCGCGCGCTGCACCTTCTGCTTGCGGCCCGAGATCACCAGCGCCTCGTCGGCGCGGGCGACCTTGATCCAGCTGCGTGCGAGCAGCAGCACGACGAGAAGGACGATGACGACGCCGACGATCGCGGCGCCGATGATGATGAGCAACCCGACGAGGGCGGCGGGGTCCATATGCACTCCTGTGTTCTCCGGTCGCCCTGGGTGAGGGCGTCACGAACGACTATGCCAGAGCCTATGAAGCAGCCGTGAACGGTGGTGGGCCGCGCCGTCGGGGCGCGGAGTGATTCCCGACCCCCCTCAGGCCGCGAGGTCGAAGCGTGCTCTGCCCCCGAGCCGTGGTGTGCGGCCGGGATCGACGTGAGGGGGCGGGATGAACCAGACCCGGCTGCGCTTGCCCTTGCCTTCGATCCGGATCTCCCAGTCGTTGTCGTGGATGCGATGGTGGCAGCTCTCGCAGAGCAGGATCCCGTTCTCGAGGTCCGTGGGTCCGGCGTCGCGTCTCCACCAGCGGATGTGATGGGCTCGGGTCATCGACGGCGGCAGCCCGCACATCGCGCAGCCTCCGTCGCGCTCGGCGAGGGCGAGGCGTTGTGCGGTGGTGAAGAACCGCAGTCGCCGGCCGTAGTCGAGGACCTCGCTGTCCGTTCCGAGCACGCAGGGGATGATTCCGCCGCTCGCGGCGAGCTGTCGGGCGGCGCCGATGCTGAGCGGCAGATCGGATCCGTCGATCGTGGCGTAGCCGGTGCCGTCGGTGAGGTCGTTCAGGTCGACCCGCACCACCACGGTCGCACCCGCCAGAGCGGGGGCGTCGTTCTCGCAGCCGAGCGCGTGGGCGCAGATCGCGCTGAGCGCCTCAGCGCGCAACGCCGCGACGGAGCGATGGTCGACATCGGACGCGTCCGGGTCCAGCTGACCCTTCTGGGCTGCGAACAGCGCCGACACGTATCCGTTCACAGCGGCGACGATCGGGGCCCCGTGAGCGGCGTCGAAGTCGCCGTCGAGATGGATCCGGCCGTCGCGCTCGTAGAGGGACAGCGTCTGGCGGTCACGCTGATCCTGTTCGCGCGGGGCGACGCCATCCGGGTCCAGCCACGCCTCGGCGCGGGTGACCAGCCGACGTACATCGTCGTGGGACAGGCCTGCAGCCCTGTCGACCAGCAGCTGCTCGGCTTCGATCGTCCGCGTCGATCCGATCTTCAGGCGCACCCTGTCGAGAAGCGCGATGATCACCGCGACGGCCTGAGCGCTCAGCGCACCGGAGGAGAGGGCTTGCTGCGCCGCCGGGTACTTCGCCGGCACCGGTTCCCCGACCAGGTTCGTGCGCGGTGCCGTCGCTTCGCCGACCTTCACCAGTCGTGATGCGTCGCCCGTGGTCGCACCGGTCGTCGTGGCGATCAGCTGTGCGGCGTTGCGGAACCCCTGCTCCTTCGCCATCGACTCCGCGCCCAACTCGGTGCGGGACTCATGAGCCACGCAGGCGGCGACTTCGGCGAGCATCGCGCCGGATCGGCGATGCAGAAGCCCGAGTGCCTCCGTGACAGCCATCAGCTGAGTGCGCGAGAGCGCACCCGCCTCACCGGCGCCACCCCACACCTCATCGAGATGCTGCAGCGCCTCGTGCAGGGGATGGAGATGTCCGGTCATGCATCGATTCTACGCCGGGCGACAACAAGATTCAAACATATATACGAATCTGTGGACAAGTCGCCCGCTCTTGAGTGTGTGAGGAATGAGTGCTGAAGGAGCTATCTTTCGCACCTTTGACCGAAGTCAGCGCTTGCGCAGCTTCTCCGCCAGCGTCGTCAGTGTGCGCAGTTCCTCGTCGTCCAGGGTCGACATGCGCTCGGCGATGGAGCGTCCGTGCGCGGTTGCGAGCTGGCGGAAGGCGCGCCTTCCCGCTTCCGTCGCGTGCACGAGGGATCCGCGTCCGTCCTCCGGATCCGGGCACTTCTCGAGCAGTCCGCGAGCGACCATCCGGTCGACGAGTCGCGAGACGCTCGGCTGGCTGATCAGCATGTTCGCCGTGACCTCGCGCAGGCGCGCCGTGTGGGATGCGCAGCGGGTGACGGTGAGCAGCACGTCGTACTCGGCTGCCGAGAGTTCGGCGCCGTCGAAGTCGGTCGACATCTCGGTGAAGATCTCGTGCTGGGCGCGGAAGAGGGTCTCCCACGCGGCCAAGGCCAGCTTCCGGTCGCTCATCGCCTCAGGATATCCGCCCGCGCGGACAGGGGGCCGCGCGCAGTAAAGGCCGGTCGGAGAGGCTCCCGACCGGCCTTTGTCCCTTGCACCAAGAGTGTCCTGCAATCACATGCGGTGAGAGCCACAGCAAACTTTCACCGTGCGATCACTGTATAACGGCGGGGTAACGAATGCAACGGTTTGGTCACGGTCTGGGTGGATTCATAAGAAGGGATCGACTGTCTGGTGTCGTCGGGGATGCGCCGCGCCGCCGCATCCGGGAGATCGCCCCTGGGAGGAGCCCGACAGCCGCGCCCACGACCACCGCGAGGATCGCGAGCACGGTGACACGGGTCGGGAATCCGCCGCCGGCGGGCAGCGCCGGGAGCGGGTACTCGATGTACTTGGCTGCGGTCGTGGCGACGGAGCGCCCTTCCGTACGGGCGATGTCGGCAAGCACCGGATCGAAGCTGGTGTTGCCGCCATTCGCGGTCGCGGCGGGAACGAACACGGGCACTCCGGGTGCGGCCTGGGTGAGCTGTGACGACGTGACGCCGGGGATGACGAGGCGGTCGATGGGACCGGCGTCGGTGATCGGGGTGGCGAGCAGTGTCATCCCGTGGCGGGTGGTGACCTCGCCCGTCTCGGCGACAGGGATGACGTGGGCGGTGAACGCGGCGCCGCCGTACAGCTCGGCGGCGGCGGCGACGTCGATCTCGTCGACGCCGGGAGTGAGGCCGAGGCCGTAGCGCGGTTGCCCCCAGGGGAGCGTGGCGCCGAGCACGTACGGGTAGTCGGCCGGTGAGACGGTGTTCACGGGAATGTCGGTTCCGCCCTCGGGCTGCCAGTGGGGATATCGGACGTCATCGGCGATGCGCACGGCCTCTGCGGTGCCGGCGAGCCGCTGTACGACGTGCAGGCTCGCGGCGATGCCGGAGCTCACTCCGGCGGTGGTGAGGACGTTTCCGTCCTCGACCCAGCGCTGGCGACTGATCCAGGTCGTCTCCGGATGAGTCGCCCTCATGTCGTCGAGGTCGGACCAGAACGAGGTGGCCCTGCGTCCGTCGAGTACGGCGGTCTCGACGAGCACTCGGGCGCCGGCGCATACCCCCATCACCGTGCGGTCCGAGGCGTGCGCGGTCTCGATAAAGGCCCGAAGGTCGGCTTCCTCGGTCGCAGCAGGATCGCTGATCGCCGGGACGACAACCAGATCCGGAAGGGTGAGCCGCCCCGAGGCGTAGTCCTCGTACGCGGCATCCGGCACGACGGTGAGCCCGCCGGACAGTGCGACCGGTGCGCGGGACGAGGAGACCGTGCGGACGTCGAACCGTTCCGAGGCTGCGAAGACCCCGTACGGGCCCATCGCATCGGTAGCGACGGTTCCGTGTCGCCCCAGCAGGACCGCCACCTTGATCCGGTCGCCCTGCGCCGGCTCGGTCGTGCTCGCCGCGGTCGGCGGGCGCGTGGGCTCGAGGGCGGAGAAGTCGCGAGCCATGGTCGTGGCGAAGCCGGCTCCGGCGATGCCGGCGAGGGTGGCGGCGCCGAGGACGAGGCCGCTGACCGTGAGGAGGGCGCGACGAAGGACGGTATGCATGCAGGGCTCCGGGAGAAGAGAAGAGAAGAGAAGAGACGGGGAAGAGGGCGAGCGCGGGATCAGCGGCGCACGGCGTTGCGGTAGGCCCGCGGTGAGACGCCCTTGACCTGCCGGAAGGCGCGCCGAAGCTGACGGGGATCGCCGTATCCGCAGGCGAGCGAGATGTCTTCGATGGACAGGTGGGTGGAGGACAACAGGGTCTTGGCGTGACCGATCCGGAGCGTCTGCTGATACTGCAACGGCGTCATACCGATCGTGCGCACGAAGTGGTCGGTCAGCGTTCGAGGGGCGACATGAACCGCGGCGGCGAGCTCGGCGAGCGTGTGGCGTCCGGCGAAATCGTCGGACAGAAGCTGCTGGACCGCTTGCACCTCGGGCACGACATGGTCGCGCAGCTCGACGAAGGGACTGGTCGGCACTTCCGCTCCGTTGCGCCGGAGGTACACCACCAGCTCGCGCGCGACGCGGGCGGCGAGGGCCGAGCCGTGATCGCGCTCGACGATGGCCAGCGCGAGATCGATCCCCGAGGCGATGCCGGCGCTGCTGAGGACCGGCCCGTCCATCACGAAGAGGACGTCATCGATGACCCGCGCCCGAGGGTAGCGATCGCGCAGATGCTCGAGCACGCTCCAGTGCGCGGTGCACCGGCGTCCGTCGAGCAGGCCGGCCTCGCCGAGCACGAACGCCCCTGTGCACACCGACGCGATCTGTGCGCCCGCCTCCGCGGCTTCGCGGATCCAGGTGATCGCGCGCGGATCGATTTCCTGAGAGATCGTCAGGTCTGCGCCCGGCACGAGCACCAGATCCCCGTGGGTCGCGGAGGGCAAGGGCCCCAGCGCCGCCAACGTCAGCCCCTGGGCCGAGACGACCGAGGGGTCGGCGGCGACGACCGACACCTCGTAGTCGGCGCCCAGGTGCGTTGCGGCCGAAAGCACCTGAACCGGACCGGACAGATCCAGCACATTGACATGAGGAAGGACCAGGACGAGGACGCGGGGCGGCATGACTTCAACCTATGACGATCCTCGCTGGTCGACCAGGCCGCTTCTGGTGGGTCTGCGGGACGTATCCGGCAGGCGTCGAGTCCGAGGTCGTGAGCTAGCGGAGTGGATCTCCGGGCCGCGACGACAGGGTGGTGATGAGCTGTTCCGCACCCGTGCGGGCTTGAGCGGTGCGCTCCGGGGACGGTTCCAGATCGTTGGAGTAGGTGTTGCCAAGAGCGAGTGAGGGCGCGGCTTAGGCGGTGGCATCGAACCGGCTCGCGTACTCCGCGGACAGCTCCCACGCGAAGATCGTGATCAGCGAGTGCTGGATCGAGCGGTATGCCCGGGGTGCGATCTCTTGGATATCGGGCATCGTCCTGCGACGGCGAGCCATGCGTCGGCGATGAGGCGATGGCCGCGCGGAGACGGGTGGATGCCGTCCGGCGCGAGGTCTGCAGGATCGAGCTCGGCGGCTGCCTCGATGAAGAGTCGGCTGAGCGGCACCACGGGAGTGCTGTATTCCGTGCCGAGCATGTTGACGATGCCGATCTTCTCCTCCAGCTCGCTGAGCCAGCCCCACTGGCCGGGCTCGACCGGCAGGAGGAAGGGCTCCATGAGAATCGCCCGGGTGCCACGGGTGTGTGCTCCGTCAAGAATCGTGCGCAGATCCGCCGCAAACGCATCCGGCGGTGTGTAGTCGTCCCTGTCGAAGTGGCGCCACACATCGTTGATGCCGATGAGAACGGTGAGCGTATCCGGCTGCGCCGCGACCACGTCGTTCCAACGGCTACGAAGGTCGCGGACCCGATCGCCTCCGATGCCCAGGTTGACGATGCCGGCAGGCGAAGTGCGCTCAGCGATCATTCGAACGTAGCCCTCGCCGAGCGCGTTGCCGCCCGGACGGCGCCGGCCCGCCTCGGTGATGCTGTCACCGAAGAACACCAGAGTGTGTGCCATCCCTGGAGTCGCTGGGGCCGTCGCGGTCACGAGAGTGCCCCCGACCGGTCCCAGTGCCCGAGTGCGGCGCGCGCCTCGCCATGGGCCTCGCGGATGAGGGTGCGCGATGTCGACTCCACGTGCGGGTTGGCCGTGGCGATCTCCTCGACGAGGCGCTCGTGCATGTCCAGTCCTTTCGTCGTCTCCTCGACAAGCGGGAACACCAGAGTCTCCCGAGTTCTCACGGCTGCCGCGATCACGGTGGTGAAACAGCCGAACATCTCATTGCCGGAACGCGTCAGCAGTTCCGTGTGGAAGAGGACGTCGGCCTCGGTGAAGGCGTGGAGATCGCGCGCGGCCATCGCCTCGCGCATGCGCGTGATGAGCGCGCGAAGCTCTTCGACCGCATCGGCGTCGGCGAGCCCGGCGATGAGTCGCGCCGCCACCGGCTCGACGGCGAGTCGGGTCGCGTAGAGCTCCTCGACCTGGTTCGACCTGTCGTCGCCGTGAAGGCGCCAGGAGATCACGTGCGGATCCAGGAAGTTCCACAGAGCCCTCGGAGAGACGCGCGTGCCGATCCGCGGGCGGGCCTGCACGAGTCCCTTCGACTCAAGTGCGCGGAACGCTTCCCGCAGCACGGACCGTGAGAGGCCCAGATCCAGTGCCAGCTGGTCGGGCGCGATCGGTGCACCGATCTCGAAGTCTCCTTGAACGATCGCGCGTCCGATCTGTTCGACCGCCTGGTCATACAGTCGTGCGCCCGATGTCGGCGAGATGGTCATGTCTCTCACGTCACTCCTGTCTGCGCCACCGTCTCAGAAAAGTTCGCTCGGACGGTTGACGCTAGATCATTTAAACATAATAATCTGATTATTCGAGAATCGATCGAGGAGAAACTGTTGCACGTAATCGTTGCTGATCCCATGCAGGTGCGCTTGGCGGAAGAGCTGCGCGCCGCGCTTGGCGAAGGCGTGAGCTGGGAGTTCCTTGATCGGCCGGAGCACATCGCGCACGCGTCGATGGATGCCGAGGTCTTCGTGGGTTCACGGATGGACGCGGACCAGATCCGTCAACGCTCGAAGCTGAGGCTCATTCAGGTCGCCGGTGCCGGATACGAAGGAATCGAACTTTCCGCTGTGCCCCGAGACGTGGTCGTGGCCAACACGTCGCATCACGGGCGGGCGATCGCGGAGTACTGCCTGATGTCGATGCTCGCCCTCTCGCGCAACCTCCTCGTCGAGGACGGCGCGCTTCGAGAGGGGACCTGGCTGTCCGTGTTCCAGGATCCGACCGCGCTGGTGCATGACACGCTCGTCGGCAAGACCGTGGGGATCATCGGCTACGGAGAGATCGGCAGCCACATCGGAAGGCTCGCCCGCGCGATCGGCATGCGGGTCGCGTCGGTCCGGCGGAATCCGCAGTCGACGGCCGCCGACGAGCTCGACTGGGTCGGCTCTCCCGATCAACTGCCGTACCTGCTGCGCACCTCGGACTTCGTCATCGTCACGGTGCCGCTCACCGAGAGCACCGTGGGGCTGATCGGCGAGAAGGAGCTTGCGCTCATGCCGAGGAACTCCGTGCTGATCAACGTGGCTCGTGGTCCGATCGTCGACGAGGAAGCGTTGTATGCGGCTCTGCATGAGAAGAGAATCCGAGGGGCGGCGATCGACGTCTGGTGGCGATACCCCGCAGAGGGGAACCGTGCAGATCCATCGAAGCTGCCATTCGGAGCCCTTCGGAACGTCCTCGTCACCCCGCACACCTCCGGCGTGACGACCGACGTCTTCCACAACCGCATGAAAGATGTCGCCGCGAACATCGCGGCGTTGCGAGACGGGCTACCGCTGCGCAACGTCGTCGTCCCGGCGCGCTAGAAACACACCCGAGCACGTACACCACTCACAAACAGGAGCAATCAATGAAGATGACCCTCAGATGGGGAGCGGTGCTTGCCGCGACCGCGGCCATCGGGCTGGCGCTGTCGGCCTGCACCGGGTCGGGAAGCCCGGATCCCAGCAAATCGGCAGAGCCCGTCACCATCACGGTGATGGGCATCCCCGCGACCACCAAGCCCGCAGCGCGTCAGGCGTTCATGGATGACATCGCCGCCTTCGAGAAGGCGAACCCGAACATCACGGTGACCCCCACGGATGAGAAGTGGAACGCCCAGTCGTACGTCACCGAACTCGCAGGCGGCACGGCGCCCACTCTGCTGTGGGTGCCGCTCACCGATCCGCCCGGGCTCATCGCTCGGAAGCAGGTGGCAGACCTCACCGACGACTTCCACGGGCTCTCCGCCTCCAAGCAGTTCAACGCGAAGGTGCTGGAGCCGTTGAAGAGCAACGGAAAGCTCTACGGCGTGCCGACCGCCGAGTATGCGCTCGGCCTGGCCTACAACCGCGATCTCTTCACGAAGGCCGGCCTCGACCCGGACAAGCCGCCCGCGACCTGGGCGCAGGTGGAGGCCGCCGCCAAGAAAATCACCGATGCGACCGGCGTTCCCGGCTTCGCGGAGATGACCGCGAAGGGCGCAGGCGGCTGGCATCTGACCGCCGGCACCTACTCCTACGGCGGGACGATGGAGACCCTCGGCAAGAACGGCAAGTACTCGGTCCAGGTGGACAGCCCCGACGCCGTCTCGTACCTCAAGCAGCTTCAGGCGATGCGCTGGAAGGACGGCTCGATGAGCGCCAACGCGCTGCTCGGCTACGACGACATCAACAGCGGGTTCGCGGCAGGCAAATACGCGATGATCATCTCCGCACCCGACTACTACACCAACTACATTCAGCAGTATCAGGGCGACCCGAATGCGTTCGGCATCACGGCCTATCCGCAGTCGGGCGGGAACACCACCCTCGCCGGTGGAAGCGTGGCCATGGTCAACGCCAAGGCGACGAAGGCCCAGACGGCCGCGGCTGTCAAGTGGATCGACTATCGCTGGCTCCGACCCCAGTACGACGCTGCGGCCGCGGCGAGCGTGGCGAAGTCGAACGCGGCCGCGAATATCCCGGTCGGCATTCCCGCGGTCCCGTTGTTCAACACCGCAACTCAGGACAAGATCGCCGCAGCGATCAAGCCATACGTCACGATCAAGACGGCGAACTTCGAGCCGTTCGTCACCGGGACGGCGAAGCTCGAGCTGAAGGCTGAACCGCCGATCGCGGCGCAACTCGTCTACCAGGCGCTCGACCCCGTGATGCAGGCCGTGCTGACCCGGCAGGATGCCGATCCGGCGGTGGAGCTGAAGAAGGCGCAGTCCTCTGCGGAGCAGGCTGTCGCCCAGGCGCAGCAGTGACCATGAGCATCGACGCCCTGGGGGAGGCTGCGGCGTCGCCGTCAGCCTCCCCCGGAGGGACCCCTTCGGCGCCGGCCTCTCCGCAGATGAAGCGACCCCGCCGCTGGCGGCGTGACCTGGCGGCACTCCTCTTCCTGCTGCCGGCGCTCGTGCTCTTCGGCGTCTTCTCGTGGTGGCCGATCCTGCGGAGCCTGCTCCTGAGTGTCCAATACAACAACCTGGTGGATCCGCCGAAGTGGGTGGGGCTCGAGAACTTCGTGCACGTCTTCGCGGACCCGATGCTGCTCACTGCCGTCGCGAACACCATGAAGTTCGGGGCGCTCTCCGTCCTCATCGGCTTCCCTCTCCCTCTGCTGCTGGCGATCATCATGTTCGAGCTTCGAAGACTGGGTGGGGTCTTCCGGGTGCTCGTCTACATCCCCGTCATCATTCCGCCGGTCGTGTCGGTGCTGCTCTGGAAGTTCTTCTACGACCCCGACAACGGGCTCTTCAACACTGTCCTCGGCGCGTTCGGGCTCGGCCCGATTCTCTGGCTGCAGACGCAAGCGACCGCACTTCCGAGCCTGGTCGTTCTGATCGTGTGGGCGGGGGCAGGTAGCACCGTCCTGCTGTTCCTCGCTGCTCTGTCCGGAGTGGCACCCGAGCTGTACGAAGCGGCAGAGGTCGACGGCGCGTCGATCTGGCGTCGTGTCTGGCACGTCACTCTTCCTCAGCTCAGGGGGATCATGCTGATCCTCCTGCTCCTGCAGATCATCGGGACCCTCCAGATCTTCACCGAGCCGTACGTGATGACCGATGGAGGCCCGGAGAACTCGACCGTGACGATCCTGATGCTCATCTACCGCGCGGCATTCCTCAACGGCGACTTCGGCTATGCGACCGCACTGAGCGTGCTCCTGGCCATCGCCCTCGGAATCGTCTCGGCCGTCTACCTCCGCCTCACGCGGTCTTGGAGCAAGAACTGATGTCAGCAGAAATGCAATCGCCAATGCTGAACGACCAGCATCCCCGCCGCAGACGGAAAGCGCCTGAAACCGCCGTCCGCAGCGTCATCTCGCCCGCAGATCTTCGTCGGCCGGGCGTGCGCGCCGGAGTCCGCTTGACCCAGGCCGTGCTCCTGGTCCTCGTCGCGCTCGCCGGCGTCGGACCCCTGTGGTGGCTTGTGAAAGCTGCTCTGTCGGGCACCCAGGAACTCCTGAGGAATCCCGCATCGCTGTGGCCCGGGATCACTCAATGGTCCAACCTCGGCGACGCCTGGACTCAGCTCGACATCGGGCACTACCTGCTCAACACGGTGGTCTACGCCGTCGGTGCCGCCCTCACCCAGGTCCTGGTCGCCGTCACAGCGGGATTCGCGCTTTCGGTACTGCGACCCCGATTCGGCCCCGTCGTCTACGGCGCGATCCTCGCGACGCTCTTCGTCCCCGGTACCGTCTCGCTCGTCGCGCTCTACCTCACGATCATCGATCTCCCCGGCCTTCATGTGAGCATCGCGAACACGCCGTGGGCGATCTGGCTGCCCGCCGGCGCGCACGCGTTCAACGTTCTGATCGCGAAGCAGTTCTTCGACACGCTTCCGCGTGAGCTCTTCGAGGCCGCTTCGGTGGACGGTGCGAGCTCGCTCCGCATGTTGTGGCAGATCGCCATGCCGCTCTCGCGCCCGATGATGTTCGCCATCGGCCTGCTGTCGCTGATCGGCGCATGGAAGGACTTCATCTGGCCCCTCATCGCGATGAGCGACCCCACCAGGCAACCCTTGTCCGTGGCTCTTCCCCGGCTCGCTCAGAACGCCGATCAGGCCCTGGTGCTCGCCGGGATGCTGATCTCGACCATCCCGCCGCTGATCGTCTTCATCATCTTCCAGCGCCAGGTCGTGCAGGGCGTCGGCTTCAGCGGGCTGAAGGGCTAACCGTGACACACGACGACACTGCGATCATCGAGCGCCGTCATCGGGGCGAGACGCTCCGGGTCGAACCCTGGGGGCCGGACGCCATCCGGGTGCGGGCGACGAGACGCGCTCGTATCGACGAGACACGCCTCGGCGGGCTCGAGCACGGATCCCCATCGTCGACGGGAACCCTCACCCGCTCCGACGACGGTGGAGCCGCTCTCGAGAACGGGCGGATTCGCGTCACCGTCGATCCTCGAGGGAATCTCACGTTCACGGATCCCGTCGGTCGGATCCTCCTGGCCGAGGATCCCCAGACGCTCGCGTCGACGCCTCCGCGCTACAGCCGCCGCGAGGGCGGATCCACGCGACTGGACGTGCGCTTCGCCGCACGCGCGGAAGAGCGGCTCTTCGGGTTGGGGCAGCAGCAGCACGGTCTTCTGGATCAGAAGGGTGCGGTCATCGACCTGATCCAGCACAACTCGAACGTGTCCATTCCGTTCCTGCTGTCGAACCGCGGCTACGGCCTCCTCTGGAACGACCCGAGCCCCGGCCGGGTGGAGCTCGGCCGCAACCGTACGCAGTGGTCGGCGCAGAACTCCGAGCAGGTCGACTACATCGTGATCGCGGGGGAGACACCGGCCGACATCCTCGGGCGCTACACCGGCCTCGTCGGGCGCGCTCCCCGCTTCCCGGACTGGGCGTCCGGATTCGTCCAGTCGCGTCTGCGCTACGCCTCACAGGAGGAGGTGCTCGCGGTCGCTCGGGAGCACGTCGGCCGGGGCCTGCCGCTCGCCTCCATCGTCATCGACTACTTCCACTGGAACTTCTTCGGCGATTGGTCCTTCGACGAGGCCCTCTGGCCCGACCCCGCGGCGATGGTCGCAGAACTGCGCGACCTCGGCGTCGAGCCGCTCGTCTCGGTGTGGCCCGCCGTGAACGAGAGCAGTCGCAACTTCCGCGCCATGGAGCGCTCCGGTTTCCTCATGACGCGGTCCGAGGGGCTGGGCGTCGCCGCACGGTTCCTGGACACGGGCCAGGACGGACCTGCGTTCCTGCACTTCTACGATCCGAGCAATCCCGACGCGCGCGCCTTCGTGTGGGACGCCGTGACACAGGGATACCGCCGTCACGGCATCGAGAGCTTCTGGCTCGACGCGTGCGAACCCGAGATCGTGCCTCAGGAGCCGTCGCAGTGGGACTATGCCGCCGGCCGCGCGGACGCCGTCGGCAACCTCTACCCGCACTGGAACGCACGCGCCTTCAGCGAGGGGATGACCGGCGACAACCCTCGCAACGCGCTCAACCTGACGCGGTCGGCCTGGCACGGGACGCAACGCTACGGCGTCGCACTGTGGTCCGGAGATGTCCCTTCCACTTTCGCCTCCCTTCGCGCCCAGATCCCGGCAGGCATCAACGCGGGACTCAGCGGCATGGCGTGGTGGTGCAGCGACATCGGAGGATTTCACGGTGAGGAGACCAACGACTCCGAAGCGATGCGCGAGCTCATGGCGCGCTGGCTGCAGTTCGGTGTGTTCAGCCCGATCATGCGCCTGCATGGTCACCGCATCCCCGATGTCCCCGGCGAGCTGAAGCATGGGGCGCCGAACGAGGTCTGGAGCTTCGGCGATGACGTGCTCGCCATCGCGACCAAGCTTCTGGACGTCCGTGAGACGTTGCGCCCCTATCTGCACCGTGTGATGGAGGAAGCACGCGACACCGGCCTCCCCGCGATGCGCGCACTGTTCCTCCAGTACCCGGAAGAGGAACGCGCCTGGGAAGTCGAGGACCAGTTCCTGCTGGGCTCGGACGTCCTCGTCGCCCCTCTCACCGAGCGGGGAGCCGAAACGCGCGAGGTGTTCGTGCCCGCCGGCGAATGGATTCCCCTTCAGAGCGGGACGGTCATCTGCGGGCCTGTGACGACGAAGATCGCTGTGCCGCTCGATGGTCTGCCGGCACTGGTGCGTGCGGGCACGGAGGTCGCGGCTGAACTCGCCACGTGGATCCCCCGGGCGGAGACCGAATCATGACCTGGCTTGTCACGGGAAGTGAAGGAAAGCTCGGGCGGGTGCTCGTGCGGCACCTGGACGCCGCAGGCATCCCCTGCAGGACCTTCGATCGTTCGCCCGGTGAGCGCCCGGATCACCGGACGGGGGACGTCGCGGATCCGCACGACGCCTCGGAAGCGCTCTCCGGCGTCGAGGGTGTGATCCACCTTGCGGCGCTCCCGAGCGACAGTGCGGGTACACCCGCCGAGATCCTGAGAACGAATGCGCTCGGGACCATCGCGCTCGCCGACCGGGCACTCAAGGCCGGCTGTGAGAGGTTCGTCTACGCATCCAGCATCAACGCGCTCGGAGTGACCGGACCGGGCAGGCCCGATGACTTGCCTATCGACGCTCGGCAGCGGGCGCATCCGGTCACCCCCTATCAGATCTCGAAGCGCCTGGCTGAGGAGTACTTGCTCTATCTCCACCGTGCCACGCCGCTGGAGGTCGTCATCCTCCGCCCGCCGTACATCGCGGATGCCGGCGACTACACGACGTGGCACGCACCGGACTTCATCGGGCTGCCTCGCTCGGCGAGCGAACTCTTCGCCTATGTAGACCTCGACGACTGCGCACGCGCGTTCGTCCTCGCGGCCGTCGGAAGTGGCGCCGGTCCCGGTCCCTACTTCCTCTCTGCGGAGGACACCTGCTCGGAGGAACCGACTCGCCGGTTGCTCGACTGCTGGACGGGTGCCGTGCGAGAGGACTTCGATGCCTCGCTGGACAGCAACGAGCACCGATCGCTCCTCGATTTCACCCCGACCGCTGCCGCTCTTAGCTGGTGGCCCACCACAAGCTGGCGCGCAGCATCTACCGCGCCATTCGACCATGCAGTGCAACGGAGAACGGAGTACAACGATGTCACCTGAACTCACCCGCCGCTCGTTCATAGGTGCGGCAGCCGTGGCAGGCGCAGCAGGTGCCACGGCCGCTCTGGTCAGCGGGGCAGGCGCCGCATTCGGACTTCCCTCCCGGCCCCGCCTTACGACGCCAGGTGCCATCGGCAACCTCACACCGAGCGGCACAATCGCCAACCTCCCGGCGTCGTTCTACGGGCGGCCCGGTCTGGAGGGCATGCCCATCATCGACTATGCGAGCATGCCCGTGGTGAACGTCATGGATCACGGCGCCACCGGCAACGGAACAACGTCTGATCGCGCTGCCTTCGACAGCGCCGTCGCTGCGGTGAACGCCCTCGGCGGTGGAATCGTCTACCTTCCCGTCGGCCGATATCTCTTCCCGCCCAACGCTGCGGGAAACGTCAACTGGTGGAACCAGCAGACCATCGCGAACGTCCATTTCGTGGGGGAGGGGGAGGGGAGCGTTGTGGTCTTCCGGCGACCGAAGATGACGACCAATGGCCAGGAAGCACCTCTGTACCCAGCGGGTGCGGGCTGGACGTTCGTCAACGCGACCAACGTCTCGCTGCGAGACTTTGCGATGCAGTGGATTCCGCTCAACCTGATCCGGCATACGACCACCGCGACCGCTCTGCTCGTCCGGGTTCCGGAATCGATGCAGATCCTCCGGATGACAGTCGATCATTGCCAGCCGGGCATCATCCTCCCGCACGCGAATAACAGCTGGATGGTGGACAACGTCCTCCGCAACAGCGGCTCAGATGCCTTCAACTACGGCGGCGCCAAGAACAGCGTTGCAGCGTACAACTGGGCGGAGGCCATCGGGGATGACGGATTCGCCAACTACCAAGACAGCAACCTGTTCCCAGACAGCACTACCATCCCGAACGTCCGCTTCACACGAAACACGGTTGTCAGCGCGTGCTGGGGTCGCGGAATGACCCTTGGCGGATCGCACCAGTCGATCGACAACAACTGGATCGAGAACACCATGGGTGCCGCGGTCCTCAGCGACATCAGCAACACAGCGTCGCCTGCAACGTTGATCGACGCCACCGTACTCGCCAACACGATGGTCCGCTCCAGCATGGAGATGCGACCGGACAATCGTGCTCTGGCGAGTGGGGGCGGCTATCACGGCGCCATCGCCTTCCTGAACAAAGTCGACACGCTCACCGTCAAGAACAACTGCGTCCGAGCGTCCGAGGACAATGACATCGCCGTCGGGATCACGAACTGGCTCGGGGTGACCGGGAGCAACATCGAGATCTTCGGCAACCATCTCTACGCCGCTGATGGAACCGGGATCAACCTCCCGGTCAACAGCACCATCTCCGGCCTGGACATCAGCCAGAACAGGATCATCGAGAACACCGGTCCCTCCGTCATTGTCAAAGGCACAGCGACCGGCGTCACCTCGAGCGGCAACCACGTCACGGCTCTCCCCTCTGTGACCGGATCTGTTGGCGGTGACATGACGGGATTCACAACGACGACATCCGCCCCCTATAGCGACCCATATGCATCCCGTCGTGCTGAACCGAGCGAGACGGCATGGGCGGACCCCCAGCCACAGAGCACGGCAGGCCTGCCGAGCGCGAGCGTGACCAGTTACGGGGCGGTGGGAGACGGCGTTCACGATGACACCCCGGCGTTCCGAGCAGCTCTGGCTGCGCTGCCGCTCACCGGAGGCATCATCGTTGTCCCCGCGGGACAGTTCCGCCTCGTTGTAGACCCGTCGTCATCGACGTTCCGCGACACGAAGATCACACATCACTTCGCCATCGCCGAACGCGACAACGTACACATCGTAGGTGTGGGAAGCACGTCCGTGATCGTATGCACAAGCCCAGACGCCCAGGGCATCCGCATCATCGGCGGTGAGGGATGCTCGGTCTCCAACGTCGCGTTCTCCCTTCCGGACCGGCCGGACCTCCGTCGAAACCGCGCGCTGCTGGATGTCACAGGTGCGAAGAACGTCTCCGTGACGGACGTGTCGCTGTCGGGTGCGAGCGGCTCAAACCTCGTGATAGACACCTGCACCGGTGTCTATGTAGGAGCTGTCACGAGCTCTGGCGCCAACATGTACGGCATCGACGTCGAAGGTTCACGTCAGGTGCGAGTGACTGGCTGCACCGCCGATGACAACCGCGATGGGGGCATTCAGGTCGGTTGGGTAGGAACCGTGTACAGGGAAGCCCAGTTCGTGCACGTCGACGACAACACGATCGATGGCTCCGTCGAAGGCGGGGGCATTCTGGCAAGCAGCGGCGCCGACCTGGTCATCGATCACAACACGGTGAGCAACACCTGCCAGGCGGGAATCTACCTCTGGGGACGCGCTCCGGGCTTCCCGCTGTTCAGCGCCGAGATCACGAACAACACTGTCACGAACGCCTGCACCGGTGATTACACGTACTGTCCGGGCGCCATCTCGATCCACTCCATTCGCGAAACGGCGGGGATGACGGCTGGCACGTTCACCGTCTCCGGAAACACGATATCGAGTGCCCCGTTCTCCGGAGTCTGGGTGGGCGGTAAGTCACCGATCGGCACCGTTCTATGCCAGATCAACACGCTGACGATCTCCGGGAACACGTTCACCGGGGTCGGCGGCAGCAACGTCCTCATCGCCGCCGACCAGCAGGCGAAGATCGCCAACTTGACCATCGTCTAGAAGGATCAGCAGGAATCAGACAGTGAGAATCGAACGAGTAGAGACCTTCCAGGTCGCGCCTCGATGGCTGTTCGTGGCCATCACCACGGACGACGGCCTGACCGGCTGGGGAGAACCCATCGTCGAAGGCCGGGCGGCGACCGTCGCGACGGCGGTGGCCGAACTGAGCGAATATCTCGTCGGGTCGGATCCGACGCGGATCGAGGACACCTGGCAGGTGCTGACGAAGGGTGGCTTTTATCGGGGTGGCCCGGTCTTCGCCAGCGCTGTCGCCGGCATAGATCAGGCCCTGTGGGACATCGCGGGGAAGCGCCTGGGCGTGCCGACCTATGAACTGCTCGGCGGCGCAGTCCGCGATCGAGTCCGCATCTACGGGTGGATCGGCGGAGACCGCCCCAGCGACCTCGCCGCCGATGCCGAACGTCAGGTCGAGGCAGGTCTGACCGCCGTCAAGATGAACGGATCCGAGGAGCTCTCGGCCATCGATGTCCCGGAGTCCCTCAGCCGTCTCGTCGACAGAGTCGCCGAGGTCCGTGCGGTCCTCGGCGACTCCCGGGACATAGCGATCGACTTCCACGGCCGGTACTCCCCTGCCATGGCTCGGCGCGCGCTTCCACTGCTGGAGCCGTACCTGCCTCTCTTCGTCGAGGAGCCGGTCGTCCCCGAGCTCTCCTCCTTGATCGGTCAGATCGCGCACGAGACTCCCATCCCGATCGCGACAGGCGAGCGGCTCTATTCGCGATGGGACTTCCGTGATGTCCTCGCGGATGGGATCGCCGTCGCGCAGCCGGACCTGTCGCACGCCGGGGGGATCTCCGAGGTGCGGCGCATCGCCGCGGCTGCCGAGACGTATGGGGTGTCGCTCGCACCGCACTGCCCGTTGGGACCGATCGCGCTCGCCGCGTGCATCCAGGTCGACGTGGCTACGCCGAACTTCCTCATCCAGGAGCAGAGCCTCGGCATTCACTACAACGTGCAGACCGACCTGCTCGACTATCTGCTCGATCGCTCCGTGTTCTCCACGGCGGACGGGTACATCGAAAGGCCGCTCGGGCCAGGACTGGGCATTGAGATCGACGAGAAGGAGGTGCGTCGCGCAGCCCAGTCCCCGCACAACTGGCACAACGCGGTCTGGCGGCACTTGGATGGGAGTTTTGCAGAATGGTGATCATCGCATCCGGGCCGCAGCTGCCCGACGACCCGCAGATTGCACGCCGTGACCCTCGGCTGCTGGAGAACGGGCCTGTGATCCAGGCGAACGGCTACAGCGATCAGCCGTACGTGGTGGTCAACCGATCGGGGTCGTGGCTGTGTGTCGTGACCAGCTCGGACGCCCACGAGGGCGATTCCTCGCAGCGCATCATCGCGCGGACGAGCGCGGATCGCGGCCGCACGTGGTCCCAGCCGATCGACATCGAACCGGCGGACGGCCCCGAGGCGTCCTGGGCGGTCCCCCTGGTCACGCCTTCCGGCCGTGTCTACGTGTTCTACACGTACAACACGCAGAACATCCGAGAGGTGCCAACCGACACCGGACGTAGCCCTCGCGTCGACACGCTCGGCGACATGGTCTTCCGATACTCAGACGACGAGGGCCGGTCCTGGTCCGCCGATCGGTTTCAGGTCCCGATCCGCACCTTCGACATCGACCGCCGCAACCCGTTCGGCGGCGACGTCCTGTTCTGGTGGTCGGTCGGCAAGCCCGAGATCGTCGGAACGAGCGTGTTCATCGCGGCCTCCAAGGTCGGGGAGTTCCGAGAGGAGTCCCAGGGATTCCAGAAGACCAGCGAGGGGTTCCTGCTGCGCAGCGACAACATCCTGGAGGTGCAGAACGCCGCCGAGATCCGCTGGGAGACTCTTCCCGATGGCGACTTCGGGCTGCAGGCGCCTGACGGGGAAGTCGCCGAGGAACACAAGGTCGTCGGACTCGGTGGCGGCGATCTCTTCTGCGTCTACCGCAGCGAGAAGGGGTACGTCGCCAGCGCGACCAGTCGAGACGGCGGGCACACCTGGTCGACACCGGAATGGGCGACCTACGCTTCCGGGCGACCGATCAAGAACCCGCGGGCGGCGACGTTCGCCTGGTCGTGCGGCGACGGGCGACACCTGCTCTGGTTCCACAACAACAGCAACACCTGGTTCGGAACGTATCGGAACCCGGCCTGGCTGAGCGGCGGGATCGAGGTCGACGGCGTCATCCGATGGTCGGAGCCCGAGATCGCGGTCTACGCCGACGACCCGCAAGTGAGCATGAGCTACCCGGACCTCGTGCGGTTCGACGGACGGTTCTACCTCACCGAGACTGAGAAGCACACCGCGCGAGTCCACGAGGTCGACGATGCGCTGGTGCAGGGACTCTGGGGCGAACCATCGACGCGGCTCGAGGAGGACATCATCCTCGACTACGTCGACGGCGCGGCGATGGTGCCGTTCACAGTCACTCCGTTCCAGCTGCGTCGGGGCAACTGGAAGATCGAGGAGGCGAGGGCCGGATTCACGCTCTCGGCCGCCGTGAAGATCCAGGATCCGACTCCGGGGCGGATACTCCTCGACAACCGAGACGCCTCGGACCGCGGGGTCTGCGTGGAGATCGGCGACCAGGGCCGGATCCGGTTCACGATGTCCGACGGTCGAAGGCAGTGCTCGTGGACGTCCGAGGCCGGCACCTTCACCGTCGGCATCGAGACGCACATCGGGATCATCGTCGACGGCGGGCCGAAGATCATCATGTTCGTCGCGGATGGCAGGCTGCAAGACGGCGCCGAGGCCCGCCCCTATGGATGGGGACGATTCAGTGATGACCTGCGTGACGTCAACAGCGCAGCGCCCTTGTCCGTGCATGGGCTGGCGCATCGCGAAGTCCGAGCCCTCCGGATCTACGATCGGGCTCTGCGCGTTGCGGAGGTCGTCGAACTCCAGGGACGGGGGAACCGTGGCGGCTGACGCGGACCCCGGGGCCGGTCATCAGCGTGCCGAGCACGAACGCGAACGAGGGCCTTCCATGCCGACCGGCGTGACGGGGTTCGCCGCTGTCCTGCGCGGTCGGCCGCTCGTCGCCATCCTGAGAGGGCTGGGCATCTCCCGTGCGATCTCGGTCGCCGAGCGGGTGTGGGAACGCGGAATCGGGATCGTGGAGGTGCCTGTCCAGGACCTCGCCTCGTTCGAGACGTTCCAGGCGGTCGTCAGGCGCGGCGCCGAGCACGGGGAGCCCGTCGGGGCAGGCACGGTCGTCGACCAGGGATCGCTCCTGCGCGTGATCGATGCCGGTGCCTCGTTCACCGTCGCGCCCGGGCTCGATCTCGGCATCGCGCGGGCGAGCATGCGGGCGGGAGTGCCGCACCTGCCCGGCGTCGCGACGGCGACCGAGGTGCAGACGGCGGCGCGCGCCGGATTCGCCATCTCGAAGGCGTTCCCCGCGTCCAGTCTCTCTCCGCGTTGGGTGAGGGAGATGCGAGGCCCGTTCCCCGAGGCGGGTTTCGTCGCCACGGGAGGCGTCGACGCGAGCAACGCCGTTGACTTCCTCTCCGCCGGGGCGATCGCGCTCGGAATCGGATCCGTCCTCCAGTCGGCATCCGCGGCCGCCGATCTCTTCGACGTCGTCGAGGAGCACCTTGCGTCGCGGCGAGAAGTCCAGTGAGAGGACGACCCGTGTGCGCCCGCCTCGACGGATCGCACCGCCTCATCGTCATCGGTGCGGGTGGGCCTTGCTGATGCGTCTGCCGTCCGAGTACATTCACCTCGCGAAGGACGATGTCAGCCTGCTCCTCAGGACGACGGACGGCAAGCCCGAGTTCGTGCATTGGGGTGCTTCCCTCGGAAGCGATCTGCCGCAGGGCGATCGGATCTCGGGTCCCGTCCCGCAGTCGTTCTTCAATGCTCGCGTCCCGCAGCACCTGGTGCCGGAGGCCGGTTCGGGGTGGCTGGTGACCCCGGGGCTCCGCATCGGGAGGGAGGGCAACGAGCTCCACGGCACGTTCACCATTCGCGACGTGTCACGGGAGGCCGCCCACGCCACTGTCATCACGCAGCGCGACGACGAGAACGAGATCGAGCTCATCACCGAACTCCGTCTGGAGGATGCAGGACTCGTCCGCATGCGTCACACCCTGGCGAACACTTCCTCGGTGCCGCTCGACGTCCACCACCTGCTCCTGACGTTTCCGCTGCCGGATCGTGCCAGCGAGCTTCTGGACACCACGGGCCGCTGGTGCCGCGAGGTACAACCCCAGCGGCACGTGATGGGATTCGGTACCTGGATGCGGCCGACGCGCCACGGGCGGACCGGACACGACGCGCCCCTCGTGTTCGCGGCGGGAACCCCCGGGTTCGGCTTCCGGCACGGCGAAGTATGGTCTGTGCACCTCGCCTGGAGCGGAAACGCCCAGCACTACGTCGAGAAGTCGCCGTCAGCCGGCTACGCGATCGGCGCGGGGGAGATCCTGGAGCAGGGCGATGTCGTGCTTGCTCGGAACGAGGCGTACAGCACGCCGTGGGTCTTCGCTTCATACTCGCGCAACGGCCTGGACGCAGCAGCGGCGCAGTTCCACCGGTGGGACCGCGCCAGCCGCGTCGGCGTCAGACCCCGGCCCGTGACCGTCAACAGCTGGGAGGCTGTCTACTTCGAGCACGAGTCGGCGACCTTGCTCGAGCTCATCGAGGCTGCAGCCCGTATCGGAGCGGAGCGATTCGTGCTCGATGACGGATGGTTCCTCGGAAGGCGAAGCGACGCTGCGGGCCTCGGGGACTGGTCGGTCGATCCCGCCGTCTGGCCTCGAGGACTCGGTCAGATCGTCGACCGGGTCCACGATCTGGGGATGGAGTTCGGCCTCTGGGTCGAACCGGAGATGATCAGCCCGGACTCCGACCTCGCCCGTGAGCATCCGGACTGGATCAGTCGCCTCGGAAAGACGCGGCCCCTGACGTGGCGGAACCAGCAACTGCTCGACCTCACGGATGCGGCTGCGTGGGACAACACGTACGCCCAACTCGATCGGCTTCTGAACGAGTACCGGATCGACTACCTGAAGTGGGACTACAACAGGGACAGCACGGAGATCGGCGACGGCCACACGCCGCGGGCCCACGCGCAGGTGGAGGCCGCTTACCGGCTCCTCGACACCATCCGCGCCCGGCACCCCGATGTCGAGATCGAGAATTGTTCCTCAGGCGGCGGACGGGTCGACCTGGGGATCGGCGCCCGCACCGATCGGGTCTGGATCTCCGACACGAACGACCCCGTCGAGCGCTATCCGATCCAACGCTGGGCGATGCAGCTGATCCCTCCGGAGCGCCTCGGATGCCACATCGGCGCTCCCCGCTCGCACACCACGGGCAGGGTCACCGATCTCGCCTTCCGGGTCAGCGCGAGCTGGATGCACCATCTGGGTGTCGAGTGGGACATCCGAAGCCTCAGCGCCGAAGACGTGGGAGTCCTCGCGAACGCCATCCGGTTGCACAAGACGTACCGGGAACTGCTTCATTCGGGGGAGGTCGTCCGGGGCGAGGGGCCTGACGGCGCCCATCTGCTGCACGGCGTCGTGTCTCCCTCCAAGGACCAAGCGATCTTCCAGTACGTTGCGCTGCAGCCGTCGACGACGGACACACCCTCTCCGGTGGGTCTGCCCGCCTTGCAGGGCGATGCCGTGTACCGAATCCGGATGCTGCTCAGCGACGCGCGCGATCGTCCTGAGCAGGCACCGCCCAGCTGGATGCTGGACGGCATCGAGGCAAGCGGTCGCTTTCTCCGGGAGGTGGGGCTCCACATGCCTCTCCTCCATCCCCAATCGGCCGTGACCTTCTCTGCGGAGCTCGTGAGCAATGTGATGGTCTGACGCAAGGATCCAGGTGGTCTGCCACCCTCGTCCGGGGTCTTGTATCGTGTTGGTGACCTGAGGCGGGAAATTGTCACCATCAAACGTTCAAGGCCCTGCAGGCTTGCATCGCGATGTCCTGGAATGGCTGGGGGCGCGGATCGTGACGCACGCACTCAGCACTGGACAGAAACTGAGCCCGGAGGAACTGGGCGCTGAGCGCCAGGTGTCGCGTGCGGTGCTCCGGGAAGTGTTCCGCGTGCTGCAGGCAAAGGGCCTCATCACCGCGAGGCCGCGTCAGGGGACGCTCGTGGCCGCGCCCGAACATTGGGATTTCATGGATCCGGATGTGATCCGATGGCGACTGCGTAGTCCTGATCGCGCGGATCAGGTCAAGGAGCTCTTCTCCCTTCGGCTCGGGGTGGAGCCGGTCGCCTGTCGGCTGATGGCCTCTAAGGCAGAGCCGGCAACGATGGACAAGCTGGACGAACAGATCTCAGCGATGCTGACCGCGTACGAACGCCGGGATCTGCATGCGTTCGCGACTGCGGACGTGGGGTTTCACGCCCACATCCTCGAATCCTGCGGGAGCAACATGTTCCGTTCGCTTGCCGGACCGGTCGCTTCAGCAGTGAGCACGAGGGAGACGTTGCAGTTCCCCCTGGAAGATGTGATTCTTCGAGGGCTGGATCTGCATCGGAGGCTTGTGGCCGAGATTCGAGCGAACGGGCCGGAGATCGAAATGATCTCCCGTGCGTTGATCCTCGACGCGCGCCACGAGATCGAGACGGCGCTCCGTTAGTGATCTGGCACAGTCTCGATACGGGGGCGACCGGAACGGATGGACACATCGACGGCGTCGCTCAGTATGTCGCCCCAGGCCGTGTCCTGCTCGAGGTGCCCGAGTCGGAGGAATCGACCGAGTTCGTCCGCGCCCGTGCGAACCTCGCCGCGCTCCGAGCATCCCTGGACGCGCAGGGACGGACGATCGAGATCGAGCAGCTCGACCCGCCGTTGAACGCGGAGGTCTCCTACGCGAACCACTACATCGTCAACGGCGGCGTCATCGTGCCGATCGACGGCGGCGACGGAGTCGAAGCCTCCCTCGACCGGTTGCGGGAGATCTACCCCGGCCGGGACGTGGTCGGCGTCCGCGCCGACACCATCGCCACGGGCGGGGGCGGGCCGCACTGCATCACCCAGCAGATCCCCGCCGGCCTCTCCCTCTGACGGGATCGCCCCGTCAGAGCCGTCGGCGGCCCGAACGGCCCGGCTGCTCTGCTCTGCCCCGGCAGCGCCGAGCGGAGCAGCCGGCTCCGACGGCGATCACGCCGGGAAGATGGCGGCGACCGGATCCTCCTACGCCGCTGCGCCGCTCATCGCGGCTTCGCCGCCTGGATGAGGTGCCGTGATGAGGTCGCGACGAACGGTTCTCCGGCGCGCATCATCCGATCGAGCTCGCGCAGCTGAGGCTCGTAGTCGGCCACCGAGAAGCCTGGTACCCACCAGACGCATTTCCGGAGGATCCAGACGACCGCGCCGACGTCGAAGAACTCCATGCGGCAACGCGCGATGCGCAGATCCTCGATCACCAGTCCGGTGGCTTCGGCGGCGGCGGCCTCGGCATGAGCCTCCCGGCCCTTGCGCTGTTCGGGGAGCGGCCCGAGGAAGTGTTCGATGAGTTCGAAGGCGGATGCGGCGCCGACGTGCTGCGCGAGGTAGCGGCCCCCTGGCGCCATCACGCGGTGGATCTCCACCCAGTCGGGTCGGACCGGATGGCGTGCGGTGACGAGATCGAACGAGGCGTCGGGGAAGGGGAGGGGGCCGTCCGCGCTCTCGACGACCTCGACGCCCCGCGGGCCCAGCAGTCCCCGTGCGCGCTCCGCGTTCGGCGCCCATCCCTCCGTCACGACCATGCGCCGCGGAAGCTCCGCCGCCGTGGCGAGGACCTCGCCGCCGCCCGTGTCGATGTCGAGCGCGGCATCTGCGTGTCGGAGGCGCTCCGCGAGGAGCCTCGCGTATCCCCACGGGGGCCGCTCCTCGGTGGCGCGTCCGTCGAGCCAGCCGAATCCCCAGCCGCTCACGTCCGCTGCTTCCGCTTCTGACACCAGCTCGTCGAAAGGCTTCACCCGAACACGCTATCTCCCGCGTCCCCGACGGGAGTCGCCGGGTTTCGCGCGCCACCGTGCGCTACGGTCTCCTCAGACGTGCAGGAGCCGTACGGCAGCGCATCACGGCAGTCGGATCACGGGAGTTCTATGGCGGGGGAGCGCGAGGCGGATGACGCGCGTCGGGCGTCATTGACGGCGATGATCGAAGCGGATCCGCAGCGGCTGCGCCGCCGCAGCATCTCGCTGGGCGTCCCGGTCGACGACGCGGACGATGTCGCGCAGAACGCGCTGCTTCGGGCGTGGCGATCGATCGAACAGCTGCACGCGCCGGAACCGGGGCAGATGTGCTCCTGGCTCGACGCGATCGCGCGGAACGCCGCGATCGACCTCGCACGTCTGCGGCACCGTCGGCCGGAGTCGATGCTTCCGGAGGACGTGCGCGACGAGCAGGATGTGAGCGGCGAGGTCGAGATGCGGGTGGTCCTCGGCGGGGCGCTCGAGGCGCTGCGCGGGTTGCCCGAGGCGCTGCGCGAGCCCTTACTGCTGAACGTCGTGGATCAGCTCTCGGCCGCGGAGATCGCCGAACGGCTGGACATCACCCCGGTGACGGCGCGGCAGCGGATCGCCCGTGCGCGCAAGGCGCTGAACAGCTGTCGGCGTTCCGGCATGTCCGAACACGCCTCGCGGGTCGGGGCCTGACCCGGGCTGCTGCCTCCTCGTCGGCTTTGTCACACTTCTGCGTCGGGGGCGTCTTCCTCTCTGAAGGCCCGCGCCGTGCGGGTCTCGGAAGAAGGGAAATCCCATGACCGTGACCTCTCTCGACCAGCTCAACCTCGCCTTCGCGGAGCGCTTCAATGCGCGTGATCTCGAGGGACTGATGGCGCTCAACACCGAGGGCGTCGTGTTCGTGCCCGCGCCGGGCACCCCCGTCACCGGCCCGGACGCCGTGCGCGGCGCGCTGGAGCAGTTCCTCGGGCTGAACCTGCCCATCACCATGACCGTGCGCCACGTGTTCCAGACGGGGAGCACCGGTCTGGCGATCGCCGACTGGACGATCAGCGGCACCGGCCCCGACGGGTCCGAGATCCACCTCGCCGGCACGACGGCGGACGTGGCCGTTCACGACGAGCGGCACGGATGGCGCTACGTCATCGACAACCCCTTCGGCACCGCCTGAACCCCGGGCGTCGGCCGGGGACGGCCGGGATCCGACGGGATCATGGCCGTCCGCCCTGGCTGCCGAGACGCGTCGGGGCATCCGGCGCCGGTCCGGCCGCGTCACTCGTGCCGCTCCGCCGACGCCGGCGTGAGGTGCAGGGCGTCGCGGTCGAGCCGCGTCTGCAGCCGGTGCAGGGTGGCGTCGCTGATCGCGCCGTCGTTGCGGAGGCGGATCACGACATCGCGGGTGTGGTCCACGAGGGCGAGGCTCAGCGCGGCGTAGTCGTGATCCAGGTCGCGGCGGGTGCGTCGTCCCGGCTGCGGTGAGGCGTCGATCCGCTCGAGCCGTTCGCGGTACTCGTTCACGACCCGCTCCCGCACGTGGTCCGGGGCATCGATCCCCTCGGCGAGAGACGGGGTCGCCCGGATCGCCGAGCGCAGGGCGGCGCGATGCGCGTGGGTGAACTCGGCGGACACCATCGAGTCGGGCTCAAGGCGCGCCCAGCGGATCGCGACGGGCAGGAGCATCCCCTGGGCGAGGATCGTGAGGACGACGACCCCCGTCGCGACGAAGATGATCTCGGCGCGACCGGGCATCGCCGCGGGCACGGCCAGCGCGACGGCCAGGGAGATCGCGCCGCGGAACCCCGCGACGGTCGAAACGACTCTGGCACGATGCGTCATCCGCTTGCTCCGCTGGGCGGCGCTCCGGTCCACGAGCCGGATCGTCCAGGTCGTGACCATCTGGAACGCGAAGCGGATGAGCAGGATCGCGATCCAGATCAGCACGCACAGCCCGAGCAGCATCGGGATGCTCTGCAGCGACACCGCGCGCATCGCCGACTGCGCCTCGATCCCGATCAGCACGAACAGGGCTCCGTTCAGCGTCGTGGTCGCGAGCGTCCAGAAGCCGTCCCGCTGCTGCCGGGACTGCGGGGTGCCGGAGCGTGGTCCCGTGCGGCTCAGGTACAGCCCCGCGATGACCACGGCGATGACGCCCGAGGCGTGGATCTGCTCGGCGGCGAGGAACGCGGCGAAGGGCACGAGCACCAGCGCGGCGTTGTGCAGGAGCGGATCCTGGAGGCGGCGGAGCACCACTGTTCCCAGAAGACCGGCGAGCAGGCCGATGGCGGCGCCACCGCCGTAGGCGAGAGCGACGAGGCCCGTGACGTCCCAGCCGGAGTAGTGCGCGCCTCTCGCCGCCAGCCCGATCACGATCGTGTAGACGACCAGGGCGGTGCCGTCGTTGACCAGGCTCTCGGCCCGCAGCTGGACGACGTTGCGGTGCGGGAGCGCGCGGGCGAGGGCTCCCACGGCGGTGGCGTCGGTGGGCGCGAGCGCGGCGCCGAGGACGAGAGCGGGCAGCCACCCCCATCCGAAGGCGACACCGATGCCCGCCGTGCCGAACGTCGTCGCGACCACCAGCAGGGTGCTCAGCAGCAGGATCACCCGCAGATCGCGGCGGACCTCGCGCAGCGGCGTCATCAGCGCCTCCCAGAACAGCAGCGCCGGCAGGAACAGCACGAGCACCGCATCGGACGGGAGGTGGATGTCGCGCACGGCCGGGATGAACCCGACGAGAAGTCCGAGGAGCAGCTGCAGCAGCGGGGCGGGAACGCGCAGTCGCGGGGCGAGCCAGGACGCCCCCACCACGAGGGAGCCGACCAGGACGAAGGTGATGAGCGGATCCATGAGCAGTCCTCTCCGGCAGACGGATGGAGCCGGGAACCGGGGATCCCGCCATCGCGACGTCGGCTCGAAGAGGCTCCGTTCCCCTGAGCGTCGCACACCGGTGTTTCGAGGCCGTTGCGTGCAGGGGAGGGATCCGTTTCGCGCGTCGCCCCAGCAAAATGCAGGCGAGTTGCAGGAGCCTCCCGGGCACGCGCCGCGACGCCCGGCGCGATTCCGGGCCGGATCGCCGTCTCAGCGCGTGCTTCTCCGGGATGGCTCCTGCAGTTCGCTCCGAGGCTCCTGCCGTTGGCGCACGCGCATCGTCGGCGGCTTCATCGAGATCGAACTCGACGACTGAGCCTCAGTCCGCGCGGCCGAGCAGCATCGCCCGCTCGGCGGCGTTCGCGGTGAGTTCCGCCGCCCGCCGGAACTCCGCCCGAGCCGCGGCCGTGCGCCCGAGGCGCTCCAGGAGATCGCCGCGCACGGCGTGCAGCAGGTGGTAGTCGTCGATGGCGCCAGCGGCGACGACCGCGTCGACCAGCTCGAGTCCCGCGGCCGGGCCGTGCAGTTCGGCGACGGCCACGGCGCGGTTGAGCTCGACGATCGGTGAGGGGAACCGCGCGGCGAGCACGGCGTAGAGGCCCGCGATCCGGCGCCAGTCCGTGTCGGCCTGCGTCGCGGCCATCGCGTGCGCGGCGGCGATCGCGGCCTGCAGCGCGTAGCGGCCGGGCGCTCGCCCGCGATCCCGGGCGAGGGCGTGCGAGCGGGCGAGGGCCGCGTAGCCGCGACGGATCAGCAGCCGGTCCCACCGGGTGCGGTCCTGGTCGCGCAGCAGCACGAGGCGCCCCGCGACGTCGTGCCGGGAGCGCAGCCGGGACGCCTGCAGTTCGAGCAGCGCCGCGAGCCCGTGCGCCTCCGGCTCGGCGGGCATCAGCGCGGACAGGATCCGGGCGAGGCGCAGCGCCTCCGTGCAGAGGTCGATCCGCATCCAGTCGTCCCCGGCGGTCGCAGCGTAGCCCTCGTTGAAGACGAGGTAGATCACCTCGAGCACGGCGTCGAGCCGCTCGGCGAGCTCGGCGCCGGACGGCACCTCGTAGGGGATCCGTTCGTCGCGGATGGTCTTCTTCGCGCGCGAGATGCGGCGCACGATCGTCGGGGTTGCGGTCACGTAGGCCCGTGCGATCTCCTCGGTCGTGAGGCCGCCCACCATGCGCAGCGTCAGCGCGACCTGGGAGGTGCGCGAGAGCACCGGATGGCAGGCGGTGAAGAGCATCCGCAGCAGGTCGTCGGAGATCTCGCCGTCCACGACCGATGCCGGATCCGGTGCCGAGGAGGCGTCGGCGAGGAGCTCGCCCTCCAGCAGTGGCAGCTTGCGGGCCAGGGTCGTGTCTCGGCGGATCCGGTCGATCGCCCGGCGCTTCGCCGCGACGGTCAGCCACGCGCCCGGGTTGTTCGGGACACCGTCCCGGGGCCACTGCTCCAGAGCGGCCACGTGCGCGTCCTGGGCCAGATCCTCGGCCAGCGTGATGTCGCCGACGAGCCGGGTCAGCACGGCGACCAGCTGCGGCCACTCGATCCGCCACGCCGCATCGACCGCGCGCTGCACTGCGCGGTCGATGGGCGGGTCGGCCGCCACTATTCGCCGTCGAGCTCTCGCAGCTCGAGGGCCATCGTCCACTCGGGGCCGTGGATGCGCAGGAACCGCGTGCCCCATTCGAGGGCCTCGTCACGCGTGCGGGTCTGCAGCAGGCAGTAGCCGCCGACCATCTCCTTCGACTCGGTGAACGGGCCGTCGACGACGGTCACGTCGCCCGCGGCGAGCCGGAGCACGGCGCCCTCCTCGGGCGGGCGGAGCCCGGCCGTGTCCAGCAGTACGCCGGCCTTCGTCATCTCCTCGAGCAGGTGACCCATCTCCTCCTCGAGCCGGGGGTCGGGACTCCAGTCGGCGGGAAGATCCTCGATGTCGGGCCGGATCAGCAGCAGGTATCGCATGGTCCGATCCTCTCAGGCGACGCCGTAGCGCAGGTAGGTCGCACCGGCCGCGAAGGAGCGGGACTCCTCGAGGGTCAGCGCGAGGTCGGTGCCGGCCGGGAACAGCGGCGTGCCGCCGCCGATGACCGCGGGATGCACGACGATGCGGAACTCGTCGATCAGACCGAGGTCGAGGAAGGAGTGCACGAGCTTCGGGCTCGCGTAGATCGCGATCGTTCCGCCCTGCTGCTCCTTCAGCCGCCCGAACTCCTCCGCGAGGTTCCCGCGGACGAGTCGCGTGTTGTTCCAGTCGGCGGACTCCAGGGTCGTCGACACCACGATCTTGTCGACGGCGTTGACCCACTCCGCGTGCTCGCGCTCGGTGGGAGTGCTCTCGGCGGTGGGCTGCGTGCTCCAGTACCCGGACATCCCGAGGTAGGTCTCGCGTCCGTAGACGGGGAGGTCGAAGTCCTCCTGGATGTGCTGTGCGTAGGCGGCGAGCTCCTCGTCGTACGCGCGGTGGGTCCACTCGAACCCCATCCCCTTGCCGCTGGACACATACCCGTCGAGCGTCATGTGCTCGAAGGCCACGATCTTGCGCATGTGCGTTTCCTTTCGGTGCGGGGCCGCTCTCCGGCCCCTTCACCTGTTCCGTCGAACGAGGCCGGCAGATCCGGACACGCGGATCCGGACATCTCTGCGCGGATCCGGACGCATCGTCGAGGATCCGGCTCCGGGGAAGAAGACCGCGCGGCTCCCGTCGGTAGAGTGTCTTCGATCGAGGAGGATCCCGTGCCCACGAAACCCGGCTGGCCCGCGCTCGCCGTCGAGGACTGGACGCCGACCCGCGAGACGGTGCACATGTGGACCCAGATCGTCGGCAAGGTCAAGATGGCTCTCGCGGCCCCAGTGAACCACTGGTGGCACGTCACCCTGTTCGTCGACTCCCGCGGGCTGACCACCGGTGCGATCCCGGTGGGTGACAGGATCCTGGAGCTGTCCTTCGACTTCGTCGAGCACGTGCTCCTCGCGCGCATGAGCGATGGGCGGGAGGTGTCGTTTGCGCTCGCCGGGCACTCGGTCGCGAGCTTCTACGCGACCGTCATGGCGCTGCTCCCGCGACTCGATGTGCACGTGCGGATCCACCCGGTGCCGAACGAGGTGGCCGAGGCGATACCGTTCCCCGACGACACGGTGCACGCGACCTATGATCCGGAGCACGCCCGCCTCTTCTGGCAGCAGCTGGTGCAGGCGGACCGCGTTCTGCGGCACTCGAGGGCGGAGTTCCGCGGCAAGGTCAGCCCGGTGCACCTGTTCTGGGGTGCGCTCGACCTCGCCGTCACCCGGTTCTCCGGGCGGCCGGCGCCGGCGCATCCCGGGGGCGCCCCGAACTGCCCGGACAGTGTCATGGTCGAGGGTTACTCCGATGAGCTCGGCAGCGCAGGGTTCTGGCCGGGCGGCGGTGCGGAGGGGGCGTTCTACGCCTACGCGTACCCCGCGCCGCAGGGCTATCCGACCGCGGACGTGCCCGATGGGGCGTACTTCGACGCGGAGCTGGGCGAGTTCCTGCTGCCCTACGAGGTGGTGCGCCAGGCGCCGGATCCGGATGCGCTGGTGCTCGCGTTCCTGCGGGCGACGAGCGAGGCGGCCGCACGACTTGCGCACTGGCCGCCCGCGCCGCAGCCGTCGGTGGTTCCGGTCGAGGGGACACCGCGCTAGGGTGACGGCAGCCGGCGCCGCCGGCGCCGCAGGAGCAGGGCGTTCCCGGGCCGATCGGGCGTGTGCCGGGCGACTGGCAGCGGCGCCTGATGGAGCGCTGACCCGGGCACACCTCAATGCCGGGGGAGCCGGACGGCGAACGCGTGCGATTCCGATGTGATCTCCGAGGCCTCCAGCACGCGCGCCAGCGCCGCCGCGTCGCTTCCGGTCCACCGTGTGGTGCGCGAGGCGGTGTACTCGCCCCAGGATCGCACCCGGAACTCCTCCCGGAACGATCCCGATGTCTCGCCGGAGCGCTCCAGGAGCCACCCGGCGGCACCCGTCCGGCGACGGCTGCCGCGCAGGTGCACCATGGCGCTGAGGAACGCCTGCTCGTTCTCGGGTAGGACGTGGTAGACGACGGTGACGATGACCGGGCCGTCCTCCGGCTCCGGGTCGAACACGAGTCGTGGTTCGGGCGCCGCATAGGGCTGGATGGAGCGGTCCAGCCGCCCGGTGTTGGCGTGCAGCGGCAGCACGAGCACGCTCGCACCGACGAGCAGCAGCAGGCCCGCGGACAGCGCAAGCGTCGCGGCCACGCCGATCATCGCGCTCACCGCGCCCCACACGAACGCGCCGAGGCCCTGGCCGCCGAGCAGCACGAGCAGGTAGACGGAGATCGCCCGGGCGCGCACCCAGGGTGCGGCGCTGAGCTGCATGGCGGCGTTCAGGGTGGTGAGGGTGACCGTCCACGCGATCCCCGAGACCAGCAGCAGCGGCACGACCACCGGCAGTGGCCACCACGCGATGCCCAGGGTGCCCACGCCGAACACCGCCGCCGAGATGCCGAGGGCGGCCGATGACGACAGCCGTCGCGTGATGAACGGCATCAGCACCGCGCCGAGAATGGATCCGACCCCGAGCAAGCCCAGCAGCAGCCCGTAGCCGGTCGCGTCCAGGCCGAGCAGACCGCCCGATGCCGAGGGCAGCAGCGACCACAGCGCGCTCGCGGGGATCGCGAAGAGCAGGCTGCGCAGCAGCAGACGCCGCACCACGTGTCCGGCTGCGAGATAGCGGACGCCGGCGAGGATCGCCTGCCCGAACGGCTCGGCCCACGTCTGCGGAACCCGCTCCGGTCGCGGCCACCGCATCAGCGCGACCACCACCCCCAAGAACGACACCGCGTTGAGCGCGAAGACGAACGTCGGGCCGGTCCAGGCGACGAGTATGCCGGCGATGGCGGGTCCCACCGCCCGTGCGGCGTTGACCGTGATCCCGCCGAGCGCCGCGGCCGCGGGGATCTCCTCGCGCGGGACGAGGTCGGGCTGGATCGCCTGCCACGCGGGGGCGGTGAGCGCGGCCGACATCCCGAGCAGGAACGTCATGAGCAGCAGCGAGGGCGCCCCCAGCACCCCGACGGCGGAGAGCACCGTGAGCACGAGAGCGAGTGCCGCCGACACGATGTTCATGGTGAAGAGCCACCGGCGCCGGTCGAACCGGTCGGCGAGCACCCCGGCGAACAGGGAGAGGAACAGCACCGGCAGCAGGCTCGCGGCCTGCACCCAGGCGACGATCGCCGATCCGGAGCCGGCCTGGATGAGGAACCACTGCGCGGCGACGGTCTGCATCCAGCCGCCCAGGTTCGATCCGGTCTGCGCCAGCCAGAGCGCGCGGAACACGGGATGCCGCAACGGCGCCCACGCCGACCCGGCTGTCGTGGTGCCCGCTGGGGTCGTGTCGGCGTTCCGCGCGTTCATGGCACCATTCTGGTGCTCCGGATCCCCTTTCCGACCGTCCGGATCGGACGAAGACACGGCCAGGGTCGGCCATCGGCTCCGCGTCGGACTTCAGGCGGTCAGGTCCGCAAGCTCCGGCTCGCGCAGTGGTGCGAGGGCGTTCGACCACGCGATCAGCTGGTCGAACAGGGTGTTCAGGAAGCCGAGCTGATACTCGCCGGGCGCGAAGGTGCGGAAGTTCTCGAACTCGGTGAGCATCGAGAGCGTCAACGTCTGCCGGACGGTGGCGACCTGGAGTTCGGCGAGGACGAGCCGCAGGTGCTCGATCGCGCGTGCCCCGCCGACCCCGCCGTAACCGACGAATGCCGCGGCCTTGTTGTTCCACTCGGTGTGCAGGTAGTCGATCGCGTTCTTCAGCACACCCGAGGTGGAGTGGTTGTACTCGGGGGTGACGAAGATGTACCCGTCGAACTCGGCGATCTTCTCGGACCACGCCCAGGTGTGGTCGTTCTGGTACTGGCCCATCGCCGGCGGCATCGGCTCGTCGAGGTGAGGCAGGGGGTAGTCGAGGAGATCGACGAGCTCGAATTCGGCGTCGTCTCGTTTGCTCGCCTGTTCGAGAACCCAGTCGGCGACCTGCTTGCCGTTGCGGCCGGGGCGGGTGCTGCCGAGGATGATGGCGATCTTGGTCATTTCTGTCACGTTCCTTTCGTAGGTGCCGTTGTCGGTGGAGGTCACCAGGCGAGAGCGGTCGGAATGCGATCCGCCTCGGCGGCGCGGATGACCGCCCGCAGTTCGTCGGCGGGCAGGTCCGCGCCGAAGGTGGGGTATCCGGGCTGAAGCACGACGCCGTCGGCGAGGGATCCGATGAGAACCGGATCGAAACCGAAGGCGTCCACGACCTCGGCGACGCGTGCGACGTCGTCCTCTCGGTCGCCGGCGATCGCGATCGCCTTGCGGCCTGCGGATCCGGTGGGTGCGGCCTCGTCCTCGAGATCGTGATAGCCCATGTGGTTCAGGGCCTTCACGACACGGGATCCGGTCAGGAACTCCTGCACGACCTCACTGGTGGAGGTGCGCGGGTCGCTCAGATCGTCGCGGATGCCGTCGGTCTCCCACCAGTAGTTCATGGCGTCGATCACGAGCTTGCCGTCGAGTTGTTCCGCCGGCACACTCCGGTACTTGCCGAGCGGCAGGGCCAGGATGACGATGTCCGGTGTGCCCGCCGCATACTCCGGTCGCACCGCGATCGCTCCCGGTGCCATGACGTCCACGGTCAGCGCGATGCGCTGCGGATCACCGGATCCCGCGATCAGCACGCGGAAGCCGGCGGCGATGGCGAGGCGGGCGAGTGTCATGCCGACCTTCCCGGCGCCGAGGATGCCGATGGTGGGGCTCTGGTGATCGATCATGATGTTCTCCTCTGTGGTCTCAGGCATGGACGGCCTTGCCGCCCTTGACGATCTGCGCGGTCCCGCGTCCGGTGGTGTGCCAGTCGCCCGGATCCTCGTCCAGCAGCTCCCGCACCCGTGGGGCCACGCGCTCGCCGAAGAGCCGGATGCTGTTCTCGCGCACGTCGCGCGGCAGGTGCGTCAGGTCGTATTTCAGGTCGAAGCGGGAGAGATGGTTCGCCCGCACGATGGCGGCGATCTTGCGGGCGACCGTCTCGGGGGAGCCGACGTACAGTGCGCCGGTGTCGACCTCCTCCGCGTAACGCTCGGCGGTCGGCGGGTAGAACCCGCGCTCCTTGCTCACCTGCGTGACCACCGGCTCCCAGTACCGCCAGTGCAGGTTCTTGGCCTCGTCGTCGGTCTCGGCGATGAGTCCCAGTGAGTGCTGTCCGATCGGGAGTTCGTCATGCCCGAGCTGCGCCAGCGCCCGGAGGTAGAGCTCGGCATGGCCGGCGAAGCGCTCAGGGCGGCCCCCGATGATCGCCATCATCAGCGGCAGGCCGTAGCGGGCGGCGCGGATCACGGAGTCCGGGCTGCCGCCGATGCCGATCCAGGCGGGGATCCCGCCCTCCGGCATCCGCGGGTGCAGCTGCACGTCGTCCAGTGGCGTGCGGTACTTGCCCGACCAGGTGACCCGGTCCTCGCGCATCAGCCGCACGAAGAGGTCGAGCTTCTCCTCGAAGAGCTCCTCGTACTCGGCGATGTCGTAGCCGAACAGCGGGAACGACTCGATTGCGGAGGCACGACCGAGCACCAGCTGGGTGCGGCCGTTCGAGATCCCGTCCACCGTCGCGAACTCCTGGTAGAGCCGTACCGGATCCTGGGTCGAGAGCACGGTCACCGATGTGCCGAGCCCGATCGCCGAGGTCGCCTGTGCGGCGGCCGCGAGCAGCACCGGAGTCGCCGAGTCGACCGAGTTCTCCTTGTAGTGCTCGCCGACGCTGAACACGTCGAGCCCCACGGATTCCGCCAGCTGGGCCTCGTCGACCAGCAGGCGCAGTGACTCGGCGTCGCTCATCACGCGGTCGCCGTCCGTGGCCACGTCGCCGAACGAGTTCAGTCCGAACTCCAGACGGGTGCTCTGGGTGCTCATCGTGCGTCCTCTCAGGGATCCGACCGTCCGATTGACGTGTCAATAGCCGATGCAACGATAAGATTGACGTATCAATTCCCGAGGAGGCGAGATGAACGGGTCCCACCCCCGGTCGATGCCCACGCGGGAGCAGCTGCGTATCTGGCGGGACCACATCGAGACGGCCGAGGCGCTCCGCGCGCGGCTGACCGCCCGCCTGCTGAGCGAGTCGGCGCTCTCATCCGGCGACTACCAGGTGCTGCTCGCGCTCACCGAGGCGCCGGAGCACATGCTGCGCTCATCCGAGCTGGCGGCACTCATCGGCTGGGAGCGCAGCCGCCTCTCGCATCACCTCGGGCGTATGGAGAAGCGTGGGCTGATCCGTCGGCAGCCCTGCGTCGACGGTGCGCACGGCGTCGACGTGGTGGCCACGGATGAAGGGCGCGAGCAGTTCCGCGCCGGTTCGGTCCCGCATCTGCGCGCCGTGCGCGAGCTCTTCCTCGACGCGCTCACTCCTGAACAGCTCGCGTACGTCGACGACATCTCGGTCGCGCTGCGCCGGCATCTCGGGCTCGCCCCGCAGGACTGACGCGCCCGGGGTCGTTGAGCGAGGGCGCCGCAGGCGACCGAGACGAAACGTCGCACCCTCCCCGCACGTCAGGTGAGGTGCTCGGTGCGGGCTCGTCCGCCCAGGCGCGGAGTGCGGAGGGGATCCGTCGACGGTGGGGGCAGGAACCAGACTTTAGCGCGGATCCCCGTGCCGTCGATGTGGATCTCCCAGCCGTTGTCGTGGACGAGGTGGTGGCATGTTTCGCACAACAGGACCCCGTTGGATAGATCCGTCTTGCCGTGGTCACGTTTCCACCAGTCGATGTGGTGGGCTTTGGTCATTCCGGGTGGGAGCCCGCAGAACGCACACCCGCCGTCACGTTCGCGGAGGGCGAGCTTCTGCGCATCGGTGAAGAGTCTTTTCTCGCGTCCCCAGTTCAGGATCTCCCCGTCCTGCCCGCACACCCACCCGATCAGTCCGCCAGCGGCAGCCATTCGGCGGACCGTGTCGATGCTGACCGGCTGGGTGATCCCGTCGATCAACCCGAATCCGGTCCCGGATTCCAGATCCAGCGCATTGACCCGGACGACCACGGTCGCCCCGTTCAACGTCTTGCTCTTCACGCAGGTGAGGGCGTGCTCGGCGAAATGCACCAGGGCGTCGGCCTGGATCTGCCCCAGAGTGCGCCGGTCGACGTCGGGGGCGTTCGGGTCGCGGCCGTCACGTTTCGCGGCGAACTGGGCGGACACGAATCCTTCGATCGCGGTCTTCACCGCGGCGGCCCGCTCAGGGTCCAGGATCGCGTTCAGGTGCAGCATCCCGTCGCGTTCGAACATAGACAGTTTCGCCTGCCCCCGCAGGTCATCTTCCCGGGGCGGCACCCCGTCCGGGTCCAGGTGCGCCTCCATCCGGGTGATCATCCGACGCACCTCATCCAGCGACAACCTCGGTGCCAACCCGACCAGGAGACGTTCGGCCTCCCCTGCCCGCTCGCGCCCCACGTTCACGATCATCCGGTCCAGGAACGACACGATCATCCCGGCCGCCGCGGCACCGACGCGGCCCGCCGCGAGTGCCGCCCGCACTGCGGGGAACTTCGCCGGCAGCTCCTCGCCGATCAGGTTCGACCGTGGCGCGGTCGCCTCCCCCAGTTTCACCAGCCGGGCCGCGTCACCGGTCGACGATCCTGCCGTGGTCGCGATCAGCTGCGCCGCGTTCCGGTACCCGTGCTGCTTCGCCAAAGACTCCGGACCCAACTCCCGCCGCGACTCGCGGGCGATGCCGGCCGCGACCTCCGCGTGCACGGCGTCGGCGGTGCGCTTGAGCTGCCCGATCGCGTCGTTGACAGCGACCAGACCGGCGCGGGAGAGCCTCGCACCGGACTCGACCTCACCCCATGCCTGCTCCAGAAGCCGAGTGGCTTCCACAAGCGGGTCGAGGGTGCTGGTCATACCCCGATTTTACCTTGTTTCGAAGATATGTTCCAGAGCTATCCACATCCCGATTCATCTCCAGACCTGGGAATATTCTGCGATCGCCCCCCGCAGCGATGTGTGGAGCACCGCGACGCGAACGTCGGCAGGCGAGCGCGGTCGGATCCAATCGCGCCCTGCAATGGCTCGACGGACTTGGATCGCGACGCCGACCCTTCGAGTCGCCCCTTGACGCTCTATGATGGCCGACATAATATGACGAACATCATAAAGCGAAGGAGTTCGTCATGCCGATGATCGATCTGTACGCGACCGAGGGCACGTTCCCGGATCCGCAGGTGCTCGCGCAGCGTCTTGCCGAGATCGTCATGCGTGTCGAGCAGGTGCCCGACATCCCGATGTTCCGCAAGAACACGGCCGCGTTCGTGCACGAGCTGCCGGCCGGCGCGATCCGCAACGTCGACGGTGACAGCGATTACGTCCGGGTCCAGGTGCTCACCAACGCCGGTGCGCTGGACCGCGACAAGCAGCTCGCCGTGGTCGCCCAGCTGACCGATGCCGTGGCGGAGGCGGCAGCGGATCCGTCGCTCTCCGCGCGCACGTGGGTCTTGCTGACCGAGGCGGTCGAGGGAGGCTGGGGCCTGTGGGGCACCGCGCACACGAACGCGGACCTCGTGCAGGCGGCCAGGGCCGAGATCGCGAAGCTGCAGGGGTCCTGACAGGTGACGTCGGACGCCCGGACCGCGATGATCGAGGCCGCGATCCGGATCCTCGCGGAGGACGGTTACCAGGCCGCATCGTTCACCGAGGTGATCGCGCGCTCGGGTGCGCCCCGCGGGTCGATCTATCACCACTTCCCCGGCGGCAAGGACGAGCTGGTCGCCGCAGCGCTCGACGCACAGAGCACCCGCACCTTCGATCGCCTCGAGGGGCTCGCCGGAAAGGACCCGGGCACGGTCGTGCGCACATTCACCGACGGATGGCGGCGCGGGCTCGAACTCACCGACTTCGCGGTCGGCTGCTCGCTGCTCGCGGTGACCACGTCGACGGGTGCGGGCGCGCTGCGTGAGAAGGCGGGAGGACTGTTCCGCGACTGGCGCGGTGTGCTCGCAGGCCTCTTCGTCGCAGGCGGGGCGGATCCGTCGATCGCGCCGGCTTTCGCCGCTCAGGTACTCGCGGCGACCGAGGGAGCGGTCGCGATCGCTCGCGCGGAGCGTTCGTTCGAGCCTTTCGATCTCGCGGCGGGGCAGCTGCAGCGCGCCGCGTCGGAACTGAACGCCGGGCCGTCGAACGAGGCGTGAGGCCGAGGGCGGCGCGGAGGCGTCAGCCCTCGGCGAACGACCGCCGACCCCGCTCGGTCCGGGCGGAGACTGCTGATCATGGACGACGATGAAGCGCTCGACGCGTACTCGACCATCGTGGTGCGCGTCGCCGAGACGGTGCTGCCTGCGGTCGCGGCCGTGAACGTGCGCACGGCCGAAGGCGCGGGCGCCGGCAGCGCCACGGTGATCCGCGCCGGGCTGCTGCTCACGAGTGCGCACGTCGTCACGGGCGCGCGCGAGGTGGGGCTCGCGTTCGGCGACGGCACCACGGCCGACGCGGACGTCGTCGGATCCGATGTGCTGAGTGACCTCGCCGTGCTGCGCGCCCGCGGGCGGACGCCGGATCCGGTGCCGCTGGGCGACGCCGCACGGCTGCGCGTGGGGCAGCTCGTCGTCGCCCTCGGCAACCCCCGAGGGCTCGCGGGCAGCGTCACTGCGGGCATCGTGTCGGCGCTCGGCCGTTCTCTGCCGACCGCGTCGGGCCGCGTGATCGACGAGGTGATCCAGACGGATGCGGCCTTGAACCCGGGCAACAGCGGGGGCGCACTGGCCGACAGTGCGGGCAGGCTCGTCGGCGTGAACACGGCCGTCGCGGGCGTCGGGCTCGGCCTCGCCGTCCCGATCAACGCCACGACGCTCGAGATCATCGACACGCTCTCCACTGCCGGCCGTGTGCGCCGGGCCTGGCTCGGCGTGGCAGGGTCCAGGGTTCCACTCACCCCCGAGGCCGCCGCGAAGGTGGGCTCCGCGACCGGGATGCAGGTCATGTCGACGGTTCCGGGGAGCCCTGCCGCTCTCGCGGGCGCCCGCCCCGGCGACATCGTGCTGTCGATCGACGGCACGCCCGTGTTCGACCCGACGGGGCTGCAGCGCGTCATGGTCGAAGGTGCGATCGGGCGTCGGATGGAGATGACCGTGCTGCGCGGCGGTGCCCTGATCGACCTCGTCCTGGAGCCCGAGGAACTGCGACTCGGCTGAGTCCCCACCGCGAAAACCGCTGGTGATCCCGTCTCAGCCGCCCCCGGCTCAACTGCGCGGATCCTGGCGGAAACCGTCTTCGGGAGCGTCGAGCGCCGGATGCTCCCGTCTGCGGGGGCGAAGACGGTGCACGCGGTTCCCGCGCAGCACGAGCGACTCGACTCCGCGGATCTCGCCCAGCAGCGGCCCGTCCGCCTCGATCTCGTTGCGCTCGAGGCGGATCGTGCCGTGCGCCGGCGGGGCGCCTTCGTACGTGCCAGGCGCGACCTCGAGCACGCCCGCGGTCACGCCCAGGAACCGGTTGTCCGCGATCGTGACGTCGCGGACGGGCCCGGACTCCCACCAGTCCCTGGCATCGGCGGCGATCTGGATGCACGCCATGGTGATCGTCTCGAAGCGGCATCGTTCGATCCGCACCTGCCGGCGTGTGGTTACCAGAATCGCACGCGTCGGAGAGCGCACGAAGGCGCAGTCGCTGATCGTGACCTCAGGCGTCCGGGTGGTGTTCTCCACGGCGAGTTCGCCGCGGGCCGCCGCGGCGACGACATCGTCGGGCAGAGCGTTCGCGACGTCGACGACGATGGGTGCGCACGCGGAGACGGTGTCGCGGCCGCTCGGGCCTGAGACGATCCCGGCGATCGTACCGAGGTGCACGGGCTGCAAGGTGCCGCGGTCGACGAGTTCGATGCCGTCGCCGACGGAGAACGGCGCGAAGCCGGCCGTCTGATCGTGGCGGTACTCGAGGGTCAGCCGGTGGGAGCCCTCCACCGCGGCCACCGCGAGGTAGGTGCCGTGCACGTTGATCGGATCGTCGTGGGGGCCGTCGAACGTGCAGCCGCGGATCTCGATCCGCCCTCTCATGCCGGAGCACTGCACGAAGTCGGCGAAGCCCGCCGTCACGCGCCCTGAGTCCTCCGGCGCGCGGAACGCCACCGTGTCGAGCAGCAGGTTCTCGCCGGTCTGCGCCACGAGGCCGAACCCGTGCAGATAGTGGATGCACATCCGCCGCAGCTCGACGTCGGAGGAGTCCAGCACGAGCATGCCGGGATGGTCGCGCACGATCTCGCGCAGCTGGTAGACGGTGTCGCGGTCGTCCGGAGGCCCGGTGGAGGAGTGCCGGATCCGGATCGTGTGCTCGTCTATCCGCGTCACCTCCGTCACGTCGTCGAAGAGCGGGCAGGGCCCGCGCTCGACCCGTCCGGTGGACGGGTCGAGGCGCTGGGCGTAGGCAAGGGCGTTGCGGCCGGACCAATATCGCTCGCCCGTGAACGGAGAGCGCTCCGAGAGCCACACGACGTCGGCGCCCTCGACCTCGAACAGCGTCGCGGCTGGCACGGTGAGCAGTCGCCAGGCGCCCTCCGCGTCGACGCCGGCATCGGCCACGGTCACGTCGATCACGGTCGGTACCGCCCAGTCGACCGTCAGGCCGTCGAGGCGGACGCGCGTGCTGTCGACGATCGCGAGCGCGGTCTGGTGTCCGTGCAGGGCGAGGCGGGCGCCCTGGCCGACGACCTCGAGGTCGTGCACCTGCTCCAGGAGCAGCCCGATCGACTTCATGGCGTAGGCCGGGTCCGTGCCGACCGTGTTCGACACGTACAGCTCGCGCTTCGAGGCGGTCTCCGGCCACAGGTGGTAGTCGCCGGGCGCCAGCGTCAGTCGGCTCGGCCCCTCCAATGCCCGTGCCGCTGCGATGGCCGCGCGCAGCGCGGGGCCGGCGTCGAGCATCTCCGGTGCATCCATGAACTCGCGGATGTCGATCTCTTGCGTCATCAGGACCTCTTGCTGCTCCGGAAGGGTCTGTGCCCAGATACATCCGATGAATCACTAGCGGAAACGGGCTCGGGCACATAATATTACGACGTAAAGTAAATCCCCTGGAGGACTCAGATGACGCTCAGTGCCGAGCAGAACGCATCCGCAGAGGCGGTGAAAGCGCCGCCGCGGAAGATGTCGCATCGCGCCAGGTTCGCGCGCAGCCTCCGCCGCTACTGGCAGCTTTACCTGCTCCTGCTGCTGCCCGTCGTGTGGTTCATCGTGTTCCGCTACGTGCCCATGGTGAACGCCGTGATCGCGTTCAAGAACTACAACCCTGTGCAGGGCGTGTGGGGCAGTCCCTGGGTCGGGTTCGACAACTTCGCGAACCTGTTCCGCAATCCGGTCTTCCCCAGGCTCCTGGTGAACACGCTGGTGCTGGCCGGATACACGCTGATCGCGAGCTTCCCTCTTCCGATCATCCTGGCGCTGGCGCTCAACGAAGTGCGGCTCCGCTTCTTCAAGCGCACGGTGCAGCTGGTCACGTACGCGCCCTACTTCATCTCGACCGTCGTGATCGTCTCCATGACCATCCTGCTGCTGTCACCGCGGGTCGGCTTGCTCGGGCGCACCCTCAGCTTCTTCGGATCCGGCCAGGTCGACCTGCTCGCGAGCGCGGATTTCTTCCGGCACATCTACGTCGCGACCGACCTGTGGACCACGACGGGCTACTCCGCTGTCATCTATCTCGCCGCGCTGTCCGCGGTCGACGTCTCGCTCTACGAGGCGGCCAAGATCGACGGCGCCAACCGGCTGCAGAAGATCTGGAACGTGGACATCCCGTCGATCATGCCGACCGCGTCGATCATCCTGATCCTCGGTGTCGGCAACATCATGGCGATCGGCTTCGAGAAGGCGTTCCTGCTGCAGAATCCGCTCAACCTGTCGACGTCGGAGATCATCCCGACCTACGTGTACAAGACAGGCATCCTCAACGCCAACTTCAGCCTCGGCGCCACGATCGGGCTCTTCAACGCCGTGATCGGACTGATCCTTCTGCTCGTGGTCAACAAGGTGTCGAAGCGCATCTCGGGAAACGGACTCTGGTGATGGCCCTGCTCGACAGCGATGCGCTGACCTCCACAGAACTTCTCACCACCGCTCCCACCGGACGCCGTCGCCCGCGGTCGGCTGCACGAGGCGTCAAGGTCAAGGAGACCAGGGCGGATCGCGTGTTCGTGATCTCGGCCTACGTCCTGCTCACGATCTTCCTGCTGGTGGTGCTGCTGCCCCTGCTGAACGTGCTCGCCAGCTCGTTCTCCAGCCCGCAGGCCGTCTCATCGGGACGCGTGCTGTTCTGGCCCGTCGACTTCACGCTCCGTGGCTACGAAGTGGCCCTCGGCAACCCGGCGATCCTGCGCGGTTTCGCGAACTCGATCTTCTACACGGTCGCGGGCACCGTGATCAGCGTCGCCGGCACCGTTGCGATCGCCTACCCCCTCTCGCGGGGGCGCCTCTACGGCACCAAGGTGCTCACGGGCTTCGTGGTGTTCACCATGCTGTTCAGCGGCGGTCTCATCCCGATGTACCTGGTCGTGCAGTCGCTCGGACTGCTGGACACGCGCTGGTCGATGCTGCTGCCGAACGCGATCGGCGTGTGGCAGGTCATCATCGCGATGGTGTTCTTCCGCAGCTCCATCCCCGAGGAGCTGTACGAGGCGGCGCAGCTGGACGGCGCGAGTGAGCTGCGGATCCTGTGGACGATCGTCCTACCGCTCGCCAAGCCGCTGCTCGCGGTGATCGCCCTGATGTACGCGATCATGCAGTGGAATTCCTACTTCGACGCCCTGCTGTATCTGCGCAGCGCCGACCTGCAGCCTCTGCAGCTCGTGCTGCGCGGCCTGCTGATCGTGCCGCAGAGCGGCAGTGGCGGAGACGTCGCCGCGCAGTTGCAACGGCGCGAGCTCGCAGACCTGCTGAAGTACTCGACGGTCGTGATCGCGACGGTGCCAATGCTCATCGCCTACCCGTTCGTCTCCAAGTACTTCAGCAAGGGCATCATGGTCGGCGCCGTGAAGGGCTGACCAGATGCTCCCCAGAACCCACCACCACCCGAAAGCCCCATCCGGTCAAAGGAGAATCCGGCCATGAAACACAGCATCATCCGCGGCGCCGCCGCCCTTGTCGCCGTCGCGGCGGTGAGCCTGTCGATGGCGGCGTGCTCGCCGTCGAACAGCGGCGGCAGCGTCGGCAACGGCAAGTTCGTCGCCTTCGGCCCGCAGGGCGACAACGGGTCGCTCAACGACAACGCCTTCACGAAGGAGATGGCGAAGAAGTTCGACATCAAGTTCGACTGGCAGACCACGACCTATGACGGCAGCGTCGCCGGCGAGAAGCGCCAGGTGTCCCTGGCGAGCGGCGACTACCCGGACGCCTACTTCCTGGTGCCGTGGGTGGACGCGTTCTCGCGCGGCGAGATCATCAAGTACGGTCAGCAGGGTGTGCTGCTGCCGCTCGAGGACCTCATCGACAAGTACGCGCCGAACCTGAAGAAGCGGTTCGAGGAGAAGCCGGACTGGAAGCAGTCGGTCGTCGCGCCGGACGGGCACATCTACGCGATCACGCAGTGGAGCGAATGCACGCACTGCAGCGCGCCGTCCAAGCTCTGGATGAACTCCGCGTGGCTGAAGAAGCTGGGGTTGAAGCAGCCCACCACCACGGATGAGCTGGTGACAGTGCTCCGGGCGTTCAAGAACGACGACCCGAACGGCAACGGCAAGCAGGACGAGATCCCGCTCAGCGGATCCGTCTCCGAGCCGATCATCAACTACTTCATGAACGCGTTCACCTACGCGCCGTACAGCAGCCCGACGACGCCGGCACCGATGGTGATGGACCACGGCAAGGTGAAGCTGGCGGCGACGACCGACAAGTGGCGCGAGGGGCTCGCCTTCATGGCCTCGCTGGCGAAGGAGGGGTTGCTGGACAAGGCGGCCTTCACGCAGAACGGCGACGCGCTCAAGGCGATCGGAGACAATGCCGGCACCGAGATCCTCGGATCCGCCGTCACGCTGCACCCCTACGTGTTCGTGACCGCCGACTCTCCCGATGGCCGGGATAAGAACTACGACGCGGTCGCGCCGCTCAAGGGACCCGACGGCACCCAGCTCGCCACCTACAAGTCGCCCGTGAACCCGCTGGGCATGTTCGCGCTGACGAACAAGTCGACGGAGGACGAGCGGATCAAGGCGATCAAGCTGCTCGACTACATCGTGACCGACGACGGCACCAAGCGCGCCGCGATGGGCATCGAGGGGAAGGCCTGGGTGCCGGCCGCTGCCGGTGACGTCGCGCTCGACCCGAGCATGAAGCCGACGTTCAAACCGCTGGTGTACGACGAGACCTCGAACTCGGCCTGGCGGTCGCTCGGGCAGTACTGGGACTCGCTCGAGTTCCGCAACTCGCAGGTCGTCCCGGAGGACATCTACACCCCGGCGGGCTACGAGCGCCGGCTCTGGAACGCCACAGCGGAGTACTCGCCGTACTTCCCGTCGAAGGACGTGCTGTTCCCGGCGGAGAAGCTGTGGCCCGACCTGGCCACGGCCTCCCAGCTCGCGGACCTGCAGACCAACATCGCGACATACATCACGCAGGCTGAGGCGGAGTTCATCTCGGGCCAGCGCGACATCAACGACGACGCGGCGTGGGCGGCGTACAAGAAGGACATCGACGGACTCGGTCTCTCCGACTACCTGAAGATGGAGCAGAAGGCGTACGACGCGATCAAGTGATCGCGGGGTCGACCGACGATGAGGGCCGGGTGGAGGATCTCCACCCGGCCCTCATCCGTCGGTGCGGTCTCGTGGATCCGTGCGACCTCGCCGGGCGGGATCGTGTCGATCCCGCCCGCATCAGAGCACGCGCAGGTCGTCCAGCGCGTCGTCGTCCCAGGCGATGCCGATGCCCGGTGTCTCGGGGGCGGTGGCCCGGCCGTCGACGACCACGATGTCGGCGGTGGTCACGGCGCGCAGCTGCGGGATGTACTCCACGATGCGACCGTTCGGCACGGCCGCGACGAGGCTGAGGTGCAGCTCCATGAGGAAGTGCGGGCAGACCGGTACGTTGAACGCCTCCGCCAGATGCGCGATCTTCAGCCAGGGCGTGATCCCGCCCACCCGCGCGACATCCGGTTGCACGACCGTCGCAGCATCCCGCGCCAGGTACTCCTTGAACTGCGCGACCGAGTACAGCGACTCGCCGACCGCGATGGGGATCGACGTCGAGTCGACGAGCCGGGCGTGCGCCGAGACGTCGTCGGCGGGCAACGGCTCCTCGAACCACGAGATGCCGACCGGTTCGAGCGCGCGAGCGCGGGCGCGGGCGTCGGCCAGGGTCTGGCCCTGGTTCGCGTCCACCATGAGTCGATATCCGGGGCCCACGGCATCGCGGACGGCGGTGAGGCGTTCCACGTCCCGCGCCGGGTCGGGGGAGCCGACTTTGAGCTTCGAGCCCTGCCAGCCGCCGTCGCGGGCGGCGACCGTGTTCGCCACGAGGGTGTCGGTGTCGATGTGCAGCCAACCGCCCTCGGTGTCGTACAGCGGAACCTCCGGGTTCGTGCCGCCTGCCGCGCGCCACAGCGGTTCCCCGTGCGAGCGGCAGCGGGCGTCCCACACGGCGGTGTCGATCGCTGCGAGCGCGAGCGAGGTGATCGCCCCTGTGGTCGTCGCGCGCGTCTGCGAGAAAGCGTGATGCCACACTGCCTCAGGGCGGCGCACATCCTGGCCGATCACGGCCGGGAGCAGATGATCGCGCAGCATCGACAGCACCGCGCGGCCGCCTGTGCCGATCGTGTACGAGTACCCCCGCCCTGACACGCCGCCGTCGGTGTCGAGGTCGACGATGATCGTCTCCTGCTTCAGGAAGGATTGCACGGCGTCGGTCCGGACGGTCTCGACGGGGATGTCGACCAGCGCGGCGCGCGCGGCGGTGATACGGGTCATGACGAGCTCCGGATGCGCGGGTGATCAGCGGACGAGGGACTGGATCGCCGCCGCGGCGGCGCCGCGAGCCCAGTCCTGGAAGGTGTGCGGTCGGGTGACGATGCGGCAACGCGAGGCGGCACCGAAAGCGTGCTCCCGGAAGGCCTCGCGCAGCACCTGGTCGTAAGGATCGAAGTCGGCCGCGGCCTCGCCGCCGAGGATCACGAGCTCCGGGCCGGTGAGGTTCACCAGGGTGGCGATGGCCGTGCCGACCAGCGCCGCGGCTTCGCGGAACGCCGCGTCGGCGACCGGGTCTCCGGCGCGCGCCAGCCGGACCGCCTCGGCGATGTCGATCTCCCTGCCGAGCGCTGCCGAGAGCGACGCCTCGAGTGCGGGGGTGGACGCGACGGCCTCGACGCACCCGTGGCGTCCGCACGGGCAGATCCGCGACGGGTCTGCGAGCGGCAGGTGCCCGATCTCTCCGGAGACGCCGTAGGCCCCGGTCACGACCTGGCCGTTGAGGTGCAGGCCGCTGCCGATGCCGCGGCCGATCGTGACGATCGCGAAGGACTCGGTGCCGAGCCCGACGCCGAACCAGTGCTCGCCGACGGTCAGCGCGTGCACGTCGTTCTCGAGCGTCACCACGCGTCCCAGGCGCTGCCGCAGGGCACCACCCAGATCCTCGTCGCTCCAGCCCATGATCGCCGATTCGCGGACGACGCCGGTCGCCGTATCGACATCGCCGGAGACGGACACGCCGACGCCGGCGATCGACGCGGCCTTCTCGCCGAGCGCCGCCTCCAGCGTGGACACGACGTCGGCGATCGCCATGACGACGGTCTGCGGGTCGTGCGCCGACAGAGTGCGGTGCTCGTCGTGCAGCACGCGCGTGGCGAGGTCGGTGGCCACGCCGATGATCTCGTCGACGTTGACCTTGATCCCGAGCATCACCATGGCATCCGGCACAATCGAGACCGGCGCGGCCGGCCGGCCGGGGTTGCCGTCGCGCTGCGACGCCGGCGGTGCGTCGACGAGGCCCGCGGCCACCAGCGGAGACACGGCCTTGGTGACGGCGGCCTGCGAGAGCCCCGTCTGCCGTGCGATGTCGATGCGGCTGATCGGGCTGTGCGTGAGGATCGTCGCGAACACACGCGAACCCGCCTCCGATGCGGTGCGGATGAGGGTGGTGCGGGTCGCGGTCTCGTCGTTCATCTGATCTTCTCCATCTGCGGGCACGGGGTCACAGGTGCGCGGCGGCGAACTCGATCGCGTTCTCCTCGTCGAGATCACCTCCGGCCTCGTGTCCGTTGTAGGGCCAGAGCACGACCTGCTTCGGGCCGCTGTAGGCGGTGAACGCGGGCAGCACGGTCTCGGGCGGTGCGATGCCGTCGAGCAGACCGGTGCTCAGCAGCGCCGGCGCGGTCGCGCGACGGGCGAGGTTGACCCCGTCGAAGTAGCGCAGGGTATCCAGAGCGGTGGCGACCTCGAGGCGTCGATCCGCGAAGTGCTGCGTGAGCAGCGCGTAAGGATGCTCGCGGCTGAGCAGGGCAGCGCGGTCGAGCTCGCAGAGGAACGGGGCCTGGATGATCGCCGCGCGCAGGTCGGGCACGAGGCCGGCCATCGCGAGGGCGATCCCACCGCCCTGGCTCGCGCCGACGACGCCGACGCGACCCGCGTCCACGACTTCCAGGGCGCGCAGTGCCTCGACGGCGCGCACCGCGTCGGCGTAGACGCCGCGGTAGTAGTACTCCTGGGGTGAGCGGAGGCCGCGGGTGAGGAACCCTCCGGCCGAGGGTCCGCCGCCCGGGCGGTCGTCCTCGGTGGTCCCGTGCCCTTGGCCGCGGGCGTCGACCACGAGATGCGCATAACCGGCCGCCGCCCACCGCAGGTCGCGCAGCGCGTGCCCACGGCCGTTGCCGTAGCCGAAGAACTGGACGAGCCCCGGCAATGCTCCGGTGACGCCGCGCGGCACGCGCAGCCAGGCGTGGATCCGCAACCCGCCGAAGCCTTGGAAGGTGACATCGAACACGTCGATCACCGCGAGGCCGGTCGGATGCGGAGTCAGCGTCACGTCGAGGGGATGTGTGCGGGTCTCGGCGAGGGTGTCGGCCCAGAACCGGTCGAAGTCGGCGGGTTCGGTCTGCGTCGTGGGTACGTCGACATCCGCGAGGTCACCGTGCATCCTGTTCCCCTCGTTCGAAGTCGGCGATCGATAGTTCGATGCTTCCATGGCCGGGCGCCACCAGCGAGATCCGGCGCCCCTCCCAGCCCACTGTGACGCGCCGCGGCACGGGCAGGGCGTTGTGGATGGTCGATGCGGCGAGAGCGCCACCTCGCCAGGACAGGTCGACCCGCAGACCGGTGCGCGCCCGGATGCCCTGGACGTCGCCGTCGGGCCACGTGGAGGGGAGTGCGGGGAGCAGGGCCACGACGCCCTCGTGGCTCTGCACGAGCATCTCGGCGATGGCGGCGGGGAAGCCCAGGTTCCCGTCGATCTGGAACGGCGGGTGCGTGCTGAACAGGTTCGGAAGCAGGCCGCCCCATTCCGATCCGTCGACCGGTCCGTGCCGCGAGGCGTCGCCACCGAAGGGCGTCAGAGCTTCCTCGAGCAGTGCGGCCGCCGCCTCGCCGTCGCCGATGCGGGCGCGCAGCGCGATCTTCCACGCCCACGACCAGCCCATCGCGCCGGGGCCGCGCGCGTCGAGCAGGCGGATCCCCGCCTCGAACAGGAGCGGATCCCGGTCCCTCGTGAGCACGTCGAGCGGGTACATGCCGATCAGCGGAGAGAGATGCCGATGCAGCGGCTCCGCTTCCTCCACGTCCGCCGACCACTCCTGCAGACGGCCGCGGGAATCGATCCAGGCCCGGGCGAGCGCGGCCAGCGCCGCCTCGATCTCGTCGCGCAGCGGATCCTCCAGTCTCAGATCCTCCAGCGCGATGAGGGTGCGCTCGAACAGTGCGGCGATGAGGAAGAGATCGCTCGCCGCGGTGTGACCGAGAGCCGTGTTCGCGCCGTCCGCGGCGACGAAGGAGTTCTCGGGAGAGGTCGACGGCGAGGTGCGGAGGGCTCCGTCCGGACCCGCGATCAGCCAGTCGAGGCAGAACTCGGCGGCTCCGCGCAGGAGTGGCCAGATCCTGGTGCGCAGGAGTCCTCGATCGCCCCCGAACGCGTACGCATCCCACAGGTTGTGGGTGAGCCACACTCCGCCCATCATCCAGATCGCCCAGCTCGCGGCGCCGCGGCCGTTTCCGACGGGCAACGCCCAACCCCAGAGATCCGTGTTGTGGTGAGCGACCCAGCCGCGCGCACCGTAGAGCTTCCGAGCGACCTCGCGCCCGTTCCGTGCGACGTGCTCCACGAGTGCGAGGAGGGGCTCGAACGAGTCGTCGAGGCCGAGCAGGGGAGCGGCCCAGTAGTTCATCTGAGTGTTGATGTTGATCGTGTAGTTGGACGACCAGGCCGGACGCAGTTGATCGTTCCAGATGCCCTGCAGGTTCGCGGGCGGGCTGCCGTCGCGCGACGCCGAGAGCAGCAGGTAGGTGCCGTACTCTGCGATCACGGTCGCGCGCAGCGCAGGATCCGCCCCGTGCAGCACGTCACGATCGACGTCCCAGGTGCCTTCACGTCGGCCGCCGATCGCGAACCGCGCCTGAGCCTGCCGCCGACGGTCGGCGACGTGCTCGTCGACGAGGTCCGATGCGGAGCGGTGTGCTGCCGCATCGGCCTGTTTCCTGGCGCGGTCCCGGATCGCCTCGCGGGAGGCGGTCCGCCACTCCCCGTCCGCGTCGGCCCACCATAACCCGGCGCGAGACGATGTGGAGAGGGCGATCAGCAGCCGTCGGACCCCGTGCAGGCGTGCGCCGGACGGCGTCGCCTCCACGAAACCGTCGGTGTCGAGTGCGACGGCGACCGACGCGAAGGCGTCGAAGTCGTCGTCGGAGGTTGCGTAGCGGTGCGGCGCCGCGGGGGCCTCGTGCAAGGGTGCGCCGTCCACGGGGGCGATGACGTCGAGCCCGATCCCGTGCTCGTGTGCCGCCCCGTGCAGCGGCGTCGAGAGAGCCAGGTCGACCGCGAACTCCGCCTCGCCGGTCAGCTCGACGATCAGCGCGCCGGCGGGCGCGGACACCCACGAGCGACGGCGCACCGGGCCGTTGTCGGTGAGGAGGGTCTCGGTCAGCACCGCATCGTCGAGGTCGAGGATCCGCACCGGGGCTGCGGCGCGCGCACCGGGTATCGCGATCCGCAGATCGGCGAGAGGCAGGAACTCCTGCGAGTACGGCCCCTCGAACGCCATCAGCAGCGCTTCGGCGTCTCGCACCCGGCCGGCGTCGAGAGCCCTCCGCACGTCGGCGAGGCGTTCGGGGCCAGCCCCGTGGGCGAGTACTTCGTGCAGTGCCCGCGCCGGGCCGTCCGGTGTCCCGGACCACACGGTCGCGTCGTTCAGCGCGTATCGAGCGGACGGGCCGCCGAACGCCATCGCGCCGATCCGCCCGTTGCCGAGCGGGACGGCTGCTTCCCACCGGTCAGCAGGGCAGTCCCAGGACAGGCGCAGGGTGTCGGGCATCGGCATCCTCATCGATCGTGCGATCCGGCAGTGGTCGGGGCTGTCGCCGCAGACCTCGGATCTTTGCTTGCACCGCCAGCGTAATCGTGATTAATTACCACTGTCAATAAATGTGAGGGGAACGTTCGATGCTGCACAGCGAGGGTGCTGTCCACACACTGCGAGCCGCGGGAACAGCGGTCGTCGTCGACTGCTCCGCACCGGTTCCGCAGGTGCTGCACTGGGGGGCCGATCTCGGCCTGCTCGACGAGGAGGCGATCCGAGCGCTGCGCGCGACGGCGATCCCCGCTGTGCTGAACAACGCCCCGGACGTACCCCGTTCATTCACGGTGTGGCCGAGCGAGCGCGACGGCTGGGCCGGGACTCCGGCGCAGACGGGGCACCGTTCGGGTCTCGCCACCACGCCGCGACCCGAGCTCGTTTCCGCGCAGGTGGAGCCGGCGCACGACGGCGGCGGACTCCTCACTCTGCGATTCCATGACGCGGTCGCCGGAACCGCCGCGCGGCTCGACCTCCGACTCGACCCCGCAGGGGTGCTCGCGGTGGATCTTTCGGTGCAGAATCCGTCCGACGCGCCGGGCGCCTACATGCTCGACGGCCTGCGAGCCCTGCTGCCCCTGCCGGAGCGCGCCGAGGAGCTGCTCGACCTGACAGGCAAGTGGTGCCGGGAGCGCGCGCCGCAGCGCCTGCCGTTCGCCTTCGGCACGCATTCTCGCCGCGCCCGCAGGGGCAAGCCCGGCCACGATGCGCCGTTCCTGCTGGTCGCAGGGACCCCCGCGTTCGGGTTCGGGCGAGGGGAGGTCTGGGGCGTCCACCTCGCCTGGAGCGGCGATGGGGAGTATCTCGCGGAGCGTCTGCCCGAGGGCGCCGGTGGTTTCTCGCGCACCCTCGGCGCCGGCGAGCTGCTGCGCGCGGGTGAGGTGATCCTGCAACCGGGGGAGCGCTATGACGCGCCCACTGTGCTGTTCGCGTGGTCCGATCGCGGACTCGACGGCCTGTCGTCGCGCTTCCACCGTCGGCTGCGCGCCCGGCGTCAGCACCCGAGCACCCCGCGCCCGCTCGTGCTGAACACGTGGGAGGCGGTCTACTTCGACCACGACCTCGATCGGCTCGTGGAGATCGCCGACCGCGCCGCGGAGGTCGGCGTCGAGCGCATCGTGCTCGACGACGGCTGGTTCCGCGGTCGTCGCGACGACAGTGCCGGGCTCGGCGACTGGCTCGTCGACGAGCAGGTGTGGCCGCAGGGGCTCGGGCCGTTCGTCGAAGCCGTGCGCGCACGGGGGATGCAGTTCGGGCTCTGGTTCGAGCCCGAGATGGTCAACCCCGATTCGGATCTCGCCCGCGAGCATCCCGAATGGATCCTCGCGCCGCAGGAAGGCGCAGGATCCACATCGCGCCACCAGCAGGTCCTGGATCTTGCGGATCCGGACGCTTACGCCCTGGTGATCGAGCGGATCAGCGCCCTCGTCGGGCGGCATCGCATCGACTACCTCAAGTGGGATCACAACCGCGACCTGCTCGAGCCCGTCGGCCGGCGCGACGGCGGCGACCGCCCCCTCGTGCATGCCCAGACCCTCGCGCTCTATCGGATGCTGGACGAGCTGCGCGAGCGCCACCCCGGGCTCGAGATCGAGACCTGCTCGGGGGGCGGGGGCCGCGTCGACCTCGGTATTCTCGAGCGCACGGACCGGGTGTGGGCCTCCGACTGCAACGACCCCGTCGAGCGTGCCCGCATCGAGCGGTGGACGCGTCTGCTCGTGCCGCCGGAGCTGATCGGCTCGCACCTCGGCGCCGAACGCTCGCACACGACCTCACGTCGGACAGATCTCTCGTTCCGGCTCGCGGTGGCGCTCACCGCCCATGCCGGTATCGAGGCCGACCTCACTGCCGCGCCTCCGGAGGAACTCGAGGTGATCGCCGCGTGGGCGGCGCTGTACAAGGAGCTGCGGCCCTTGATTCATCGCGGTGAGGTGGTCAACGCCGACCTCAACGATGACGGCGCCCTGCTCACCGGCATCGTCGCACCCGATCGGGCTCGTGCGCTGTTCACCTGGGCGCGGCTGGCGACCTCCGCGGATGGGCAGACCGGTCGCGTGCGCTTCCCGGGACTCGACGCCGCAGCGCGCTATCGCGTGCGGCTGCGGGACGAGCTCGGCCCGGTGAGCCAGCATCTGGTCGCCGCCCCCGCCTGGATGTCTGGCCTCGCCGACGACGGCGTGGAGCTCCCCGGAACGGTGCTCGCCGTCGCCGGCGTCCCCCTGCCGACCCTGAACCCGCAGCAGGCCATGCTCTTCGACGTCGAACGGATCTGATCCGCCGACGGGATCCACCCTGGGAACCGCGCGACGAGGCGCGGGGTTCACCGCCGAACCCACCGCAGAGAGGAAATCATGAACACCATCGATCGCCGCGCCCTCGGGCAACGCTGGATCGCGGGACTCGCCGTCACCGCCGTCGGCGCGCTGAGTCTCGGATTCGGGGCCGCCGCCCACGCAGCTCCCTCGGCATCCACGCCGACGCACGCCGTGCCTGCCGCGACGACGCCGGACGAACCGCTCGGCGCTCGTCCCTACATGGGCTGGAGCAGCTACAGCATGCAGGTCTACGCGGGCAATGGGTCGAAGTGGATCACCGCTGACCAGATCATCGCCCAGTCCGACGCCATGCATCAGAAGCTGCAGTCCGCAGGCTTCGATCACATCAACATCGACGCGGCCTGGAACGACGGCAACGACGAGTACGGGCGTCCCACCCCCAGCAAGACCCTCTACCCGAGCGGTCTGCAGGCCGTGATCGACCACATCCACGGAAACGGGCAGAAGGTGGGGCTGTACTCCATCCCGGGCGTCTCCCCGGCGGTCTACGAGGCGGCGCTGCCGATCTACGGCGCGCCCGACTGCACCACGGCCGACATCGTCAAGCAGCCGCTGCAGAAGGCCGACTACTGGGGGATCGGCTACGCGCTCGACTTCTCCCGTCCGTGTGCCCAGAAGTACGTCGACTCGATCGCCGACCTGTTCGGGTCATGGGGGATCGACTTCCTGAAGTTCGACAGCGTGACGCCCGGATCCGGGATCGGCGACCTCTCCGTCGACGCGCGCGACGATGTCAAGGCCTGGTCGCAGGCGCTGAAGCGCAACAACATCTGGTTCGAGCTCTCCTGGGCGCTCGACATCCGCTACGCCGACTACTGGACGCAGTACGCGCAGGGCCGGCGGGTCGAGTGGGACGTCGAGTGCTACTGCGAGAACGTCGCGCTCACCAAGTGGGACAACATCGCGCGCCTGTTCCCGCGTGCAGCGGACTGGTGGCGCTATGCCGGCCCTCGCACCGGGTGGAACGACTTCGACTCGCTCAACGTCGGCAACGGCAAGATGGACGGGCTGACCAAGGACGAGCGCCGCACTGCGACCACGCTCTGGGCCGTGTCGGCCGCGCCGTTCTACATCGGCAACGACATGACGAAGCTCGACGACTACGGGATCCAGCTGCTCACCAACGACGAGGTCATCGCCGTGAACCAGGCCGGCCGTGCTGCGCACCCGGTGTCGACCGCGTCTCCGCGTCAAGTCTGGTACGCGAACAACCCGGACGGATCCGTCACCGTCGGGGTCTTCAACCTGGGCCAGACCGACGCCGACATCACCGTGTCTCTGGCGGATGTGGGCCTCACCGGCTCCGCAAAGGTGCGGGACCTCTGGGCGAAGAAGAACGTGGGCTCCGCCGAGGGCACGTTCGTCGCCGGTGATGTCCCCGTGCATGGCGCCCAGCTGTACACGTTCACGCCGACCAAGGGGGCGACGGTCGCCCTCAACGACGACGACGCCCAACTGACCTACACGGGCGCCTGGTCGCGCAACGGCGGAGAAGAGGTCGTCGGAGTGACGCAGAACGTCGTCGCCTCGGTGTTCGACTCCTCGAAGGGCGGATCCGCGCCCGGCACCGCCCCGTCGAACGTCGTCGCCGTCAACGACTCGGATCCGTCGATCGTCTACAACGGCGCGTGGGGCCAGAGCACGGGTCGAGGACTCGGCGACTACCAGGACGACGTGCACTACGCGGAGCCCGACGGCAGCTCCTTCCAGTACACGTTCGTCGGCACCGGCATCGACTGGGTCACGGAGACGCACTCGTCTCAGGGCGAGGCCGACGTGTATGTCGACGGCGTCCTGGTCAGCACGGTCAACACGTATCAGGCCGACGGCCGGGGTGCGCAGCAGACGGTGTTCAGCAAGCGCGACCTCCCGAACGGGAGCCACACGATCCGCGTGGTCAAGAAGTCCGGCCAGTTCATGCTGCTGGACCGGCTCGACGTCGTGAAGGAGAGCCTCGTCGACGTCGACCACATCGCCTTCGATCGAGCGGCTCCGGCCGCCGCGACCGTGCACATCGCGCGCGCATCCAGCGAACTGCTCGGGATCTACCACGGCGACACGGCGCTGACCGCCGGATCGGACTATACGATCGACGGCAACGCCGTGACCCTGTCCACCGCGCTCCTCGGATCGCTCGCCGACGGCGACACCACGCTCGGGTTCCGGTTCCGCGGCGATGTGCGTGACGACGTGCACTGGACGAAGACCGCCAGCGACGCCGTCTCACTGACCTTCACGGGAACGGCGGTCACCGTGACCGGGCCGAAGGCTCCGGATCAGGGCACGGTCGAGGTGTACCTCGACGACAAGCTGGTCGACACGGTCGACGTGCACGACGGCGCGCGTCTGACGCAGCAGCAGCTGTTCGCGAAGACCGGGCTGAAGAAGGGGCAGCACACCCTTCGCCTCGTGCTGAAGACCGGCGACGTGCTTCGCGTCGACGCCTTGTCATACGTGACGCGGTGATCGCGGGCTCGGCCCGACGGCGACAAGCCGTCGGGCCGGGCCGTGCGTCGAGACGCCGCGCCCAGCACGCGGGGTTCTCACAGCGTGCGAGCGCGCCCCGTCGCGTCGACCACGCGAACACGTCGCGACCCCTAACGCTCCAGCACCACGGCCATGCCCTGGCCGACGCCGATGCAGATCGCGACCACGGCGATGCCGCCGCCGCGGCGGGCGAGCTCGTGCGCCGCGTGCCCGAGGATGCGTCCGCCGGACGCGCCGAGCGGGTGACCGATCGCGAGCGCGCCGCCGTGCACGTTCACGCGCTCCGGATCCAGCTCGGGCCAGCCGGCGATGCAGGCCAGCGCCTGCGCGGCGAACGCCTCGTTGAGCTCGACGAGGTCGACATCGGCCCAGGTGCGGCCGGCGCGGGCGAGCGCGGTGTTCGCCGCCTCGATCGGGGCGATCGGGAAGTCGTCGGGATCCACGCCGTGCACCGCGCGCCCGGCGATGCGCGCGAGCGGCACGCCGGGCAGCGCGCCCTCCGCGGCGAGCAGCACCGCGGACGCGCCGTCGCTGATCGGCGACGAGTTCCCTGCGGTGACGGAGCCATCGGCCGCGAACAGGGTCCGCAGTCCCGCGAGCGTCTCGACGCCCGTGTCGTCGCGGATCCCCTCGTCCCGCCCGAGTTCGACGCCCGGGACCGGCACGACCTCGTCGGCGTACACGCCCTCGGCCCAGGCGCGTGCCGCGTGCCGATGCGACCGCACCGCGAACGCGTCCTGCGCCTCGCGGGTGATCCCGTGCCCGCGGGCCGCCTTCTCCGCAGCCTCCCCGTTCGAGATCGTCCAGTGCCGGGGCAGCCGCGGATTGGTCATCCGCCAGCCGATCGCCGTGTTCCACAGGGTCTGGTTGCCGACGCTCGGCCAGGGTCGTGCCGACTTCTCCACGACGAACGGCGCGCGGCTCATCGACTCGACCCCGCCGGCGACGACGAGGGACGCATCGCCGGATTCGATCGCGCGGGCGCCCTGCACGACGGCCTCGAGGCCCGACGCGCAGAGCCGGTTCACCGTGGTGCCGGGCACCGAGGTGGGGAACCCCGCGAGCAGCGCCCCGAAGCGCGCGACGTCGCGATTGTCCTCGCCCGCCTGATTGGCGTCCCCGAGGATCACGTCATCGATCCGGGTCGGATCCAGCTGGGCGCGCTCGGCGATCGCCCGCAGCACGATCGCGGCGAGATCGTCGGGCCGGACGCCCGCGAGCGCGCCTCCGGCGCGACCGAACGGGGTGCGCACGGCGTCGTAGACGAACGAGGCCGTCACGACAGAGCAAGCCCGAGCAGCGCGGAGAGGGAGTCCCGGGTGTTGTCGCCGAACGCCTCGCGCACCGCGAACCCCGTCGGTGTCACGTCGAACACCGCGTGGTCGGTGTAGACACGGGTGACGCAGCCGACCCCGGTCAGCGGGTAGCTGCAGGCCCGCACGAGCTTGGGCCGGCCGTCGCGGGTGAGCAGATCCGTCATCACGAACACCTCCCTGGCGCCGATCGCCAGATCCATGGCCCCGCCGACCGCGGGGATCGCGTCGGGCGCACCCGTGGACCAGTTCGCCAGGTCTCCGGTCTCGGAGACCTGGAACGCGCCGAGTACGCAGACGTCGAGGTGCCCGCCGCGCATCATTGCGAACGAGTCGGCGTGATGGAAGTACGCGGCTCCGGGCAGCGCCGTGACGGCCTGCTTGCCGGCGTTGATGAGGTCGGGATCCACGTGTCCGGGCGCAGGCGCGGCCCCCATCCCGAGCATGCCGTTCTCGGTGTGCAGGATCACCTCCCGCCCGGCGGGCAGCTGGTCGGCGACCATTGTCGGCGCCCCGATCCCGAGGTTCACCGACGCGCCCTCGGGGATGTCCGCGGCGATCCGCGCCGCCAGCTCCGCGCGGCCGATCCGGGTCATGACGCGCCGTCCAGGACTCGGCCCTCCAGATCGACCCCGCCGACGAACTCGCCGTCGCGCAGCCAGAGGCGCTCGCCGACGGCCACCACGCGATCCACGAAGATCCCCGGCGTGACGACCGCCTCCGGATCGAGCGCGCCGAGCGGCACGATCTCGTCGACCTGCGCGATCGTGGTGGTCGCGGCCGTCGCCATGATCGGGCCGAAGTTGCGCGCGGTCTCGCGGTAGACGAGGTTGCCCCAGCGGTCGGCGCGACGGGCGCTGATGAGGGCCACGTCCGCCCGGATCGGGTACTCCAGGACGTACGCGCGGCCGTCGATCGTGCGCTGCTCGCGCCCCTCGACCAGGAGCGTGCCGACTCCGGTGGGGGAGAAGAATGCGCCGATCCCCGCGCCGGCCGCGCGGATCCGCTCGGCGAGGTTGCCCTGCGGCACGAGCTGGAGTTCGATCCTGCCGGTGCGGTAGAGCTCGTCGAAGACCCAGGAGTCCGCCTGTCGGGGGAAGGAGCAGATGATCCGGCGCACGCGGCCGGCGGCGAGCAGGGCGGCGAGGCCGGTGTCGCCGTTGCCGGCGTTGTTGTTCACGATCGTGAGATCGGTCGCACCCTGGGCGATGAGGGCGTCGATCAGCTCGACCGGCTGCCCGGCGCGGCCGAACCCGCCGACCATCACCGTCGCCCCGTCGCGGATCCCGGCGAGCGCGGCGGCGAGGTCCGGGACGGTCTTGTCGATCACGCGAGCCCCTCCTCGGCGAGCACGCGCGCCGCGATCCGGAAGGCGATGTTGGCCGCGGGGATCCCGGCGTAGACGGCCGACTGCAGGATCACTTCGCGGATCTCGTCCACGGTGAGGCCGTTGCGCAGCGCGGCCCGCACGTGCATCGCGAGCTCCTCCTCGTGGCCGAGGGCGATGAGCGAGCTGAGCACGGCGATCGAGCGGGCGCGCCGGTCCAGCCCGGGGCGCGACCAGACATCCCCCCACGCGACACGGGTGAGGAAGTCCTGGAAGTCGGTGGTGAAGGCGGTCGTGCCGGCGATCGCGCGGTCCACGTGCGCATCGGACAGCACCTCGCGGCGCACCGCCATGCCCTGGGCGCGACGCTCGTCATCGGTCGATGCGCTCATGGTCGGATCCTCTCTTCGGTCTCGGCGGACGCCGCCGCAGTCGGGTCTTGGTCCGGCCCGCCGTCGCGCCCGGCGAAGAAGGCCGTGAGCAGCCGGGCGACGGCGGCGGGGTCGTCCACGGGCGCGAGATGGGAGGCGTCCGGGATCCCGATGGCGCGACCGTCGCGGACGCCCTCGGCGATCCGGAGGGCCGAGGCCTCGGGGGTGACCGCGTCGTGTCCGCCCCACACCGCGAGCACCGGGGCGGTGATCTCGCAGAGGCGATCGCGCACGTCGTAGCAGGCGAGCGCCTCGCAGCAGCGAGCGTAGCTCTCGTCGTCGGCGTTCTGCAGCACGTGCAGCAGGCGTCCGACCTGGTCGGCGTGCGCGGCCACGGATCCGGGAGCGAACCAGCGCTCTGCGGATCCGGTCAGCAGCGCCGAGGTCGACTGCGCGCGCACCTGGGCGGCGCGCTCTCGCCAGCTCGCCGGCGTGGCGATGACCGCGCCGGAGCAGAGGATCGCGGCGCGCTCGACGAGGCCGGGGTGGCGCAGGAGCAGTTCGAGCCCGACCGCACCGCCGAGGGAGACGCCGGCGTAGCGGATCCGCGAGGCGCCGAGGGAGCCGACGAAGTCCGCGACGGCGTCCGCCAGATCGCCGACCGTGAACGAACCCGTCGCCGGTTCGGAGGCGCCGTGCCCCGGCAGGTCCCAGGCGACGACCCGGTGCTCCGCGGCGAGCACCGGCAGCGCCGTCTCCCAGACGATCGTCGAGGTGCCGAGCGACGGGCCGAGCACGAGCAGCGGTGCGCCCTCGGGGCCGACCGGGGTGGAGAAGGTCAGGGCGGTCGTCACGGCCGGATCCCGTCCTGCAGGGCGCGGTGGATCGCGTCGTCGGTCATCCGCGCCGCCAGTCCGGTGTAGCGAGCGGGGTCGAGCAGGGCGTCCACGTCGAGCCCCGCAGCCTCAGGGAGCGCTCGCACCCGGCCGGCGAGATCGCCGTCGGCCGCCGCGCCTGCGATCAGTGCGTCGAACCGGGCCCGACCGATCCGAGGCACCAGCACCAGTGCGAGCCGTTCGCCGACGACGAGACCGTCGGTGAGGTCCAGGTTCGCCCGCGCGCGATCGGCGTGCAGCGTCAGGTGCGCGGAGAGCGTCACCGCGCGAGTGCCGGATCCGACCGCGAGGCGCAGCAGCTCCTGCAGTGCCGGCCACTCGGCGTGCCAGGCGCCGTCCGGTCGCTCGTCGACGGCGAGGCCGGCGGCGATGTGCAGCGTCGCCGCGAGGCCGGGTGCGCGCATCGCCGCTGACCGCAGCAGCACGGCGTCGACGGGGTTGCGCTTCTGCGGCATGGCGCTCGATGCACCGCCGTCGGCGACGGTGGCCTCGCCGACCTCGGTGCGTGCGAGCTGCGCGACGTCGCTCCCGAAGACGCCGAGCGCCGCGATGACGGCGACCAGCGCGTCGCCGAGCTCGAGGACGGGCCATCGGTCGGTGTGCCAGGGGGCCGTGGGCTTGCGCAGGCCGACCTCCTGGGCGAACGCTCCGGGGAGCGCCGCCGCGGCATCCTCGCCGAAGAGTTCGACGAACGAGGCGAGGGTGCCTCCGGCGCCGCCGAGCTGAGCCGGGAGGAGGTCGGCCACCGCGGCGAGGCGACGTCGGGCGCGGCCCAGCGCGTCCAGCCAGCGGGCGGCGCGCAGGCCGAGAGTCGTGGGCACCGCGTGCTGGGTCAGGGTGCGCGCGACCGCGGGATCGTCGATGTGCTGCTGCGCAAGGCGGAGGATCCCGCCTTCGGTGGCGCGCAGCAGCACATCGAGCCGGGAGCAGATGTCGTGTCCGGCCAGCATCAGGGCGGTGTCCAGGACGTCCTGGCTGGTCGCGCCGCGGTGCACCCACGCGGATGCGTCGGGGTCATGCGCGGCCACGCGGGCCCGCACCTGCGGGAGCAGCGGGATCACCGGGTTGCCGTCGGCGATCGACGACTGCGCGAGCCCGGTGGTGTCGAGGTCGAACCACGGTTCGCGCCATGCCGCGAGCGCCGCCTCGCCGACGGCGGCCGGTGCGACCCCCACCCGGACGAACGCGCGCAGCAGCGCCAGCTCGGTGCCGACCAGGGCGTGCGCGACCGCACGGTCGGAACCGTCCTGGAGATCGGCCGTCAGCGGTGACAGCAGGCCGCCCGCGGCGAAGAAGTCGCCGGGGCCCGGCTTGGAGGACGCTCGTTCAGAAGACAAGGAACACCGTCTCTCGCTCGCCCTGCAGGCGGATGTCGTGGTGGAGGCTCCCGTCGTCGGCGCGAGTCGAGACCAGCGTGGCACGCTCATCCGCGGAGAGGGTCGAGAGCAGCGGATCCGCGGCGAGGATCCGGTCCGCGACCGGCAGGTAGATCCGGGTGTGCAGCTTGTCGGGAAGGCCGCGCGCGTAGACGATCGCGGCGAAGAAGGGCGCGCCCGTGCCGGTGGATCCGGGTTCCCTGGTCCAGAACTCGTAGCGGCCCTCGTCAGTCGTGAACGAGCGCCCGAAGCCGGTGAAGGTGTGATCGTCGCGCCGGAAGGATCCCCGGGCGCGGGGAACGGATCCGTCGGCGTCGGCACCGAAGATCTCGATCATCGCGTCGGGGATGGGGGCGCCGGCGCCGTCGCGCACGGTGCCGCCGAGCAGCACCGCTCCGGGGCTGTGCGGGAAGGCCACCTCGTGCATCTTCGGATACTCGGTGCCGTACGCGAAGAACGGCCCGACCGTCTGGCCGGCGGTGGGTTCGTGGGTGCGCGCGGGGACGCGCGGGGCGAGGCCGTCGGGCGCCATCAGTGCTCTCCGTCCTGCTCGGACCAGGTCGCATCCGGGCCGTCGATCACGATGTCCCAGCGATACCCGGTGGAGAACTCCGGGGTGGTCAGATCGTGGTCGTAGGTCGCGACGAGCCGATCGCGGTCGGCCTGGCGGCGGATCGTGTTGTAGATCGGGTCGAGGGCGAACAGCGGGTCGCCCGGGAAGTACATCTGCGTGACGATGCGCTGGGTGAAGGAGCGGCCGAAGATCGAGAAGTGGATGTGGGCCGGGCGCCAGGCGTTCACGTGGTTCTTCCACGGATAGGGCCCCGGCTTGATCGTCGTGAAGAGATACTCGCCGTGATCGTTCGTGATCGCGCGTCCCGCACCGGTGAAGTTCGGATCCAGCGGGGCCGGGTGCTGGTCGCGCTGGTGGATGTAGCGCCCAGCGGAGTTGGCCTGCCACAGCTCGATGAGCTGGTTCGGAACCGGCCGCCCCCAGGAGTCGAGCAGGCGTCCGCGGACGGTCATCCGCTCGCCGATCGGCTCGCCCGCGTGCTGGACCGTCAGGTCGGATTCGATCGCGGCGACGTCGCGCTGTCCGAAGGCGGGGGAGAACAGCTCGATGGTCTCCGGGTCGACCAGCCTCGGGTTCTTGGTGGGGTGCCGGAGGAGGCTGGACCGATACGGCGGGAAGTCGTGCATCGTGCGCGGCAGGTCCTCGCCGGCCGCGGTGCGGCGGAGATACTCGGCGTGCAGAGCGCCGATCTCCGCGGTGATCTCGGCCTGGGTCAGCTGGTCGGGGGCGGCGAGCAGCGACTCCGGCGCGGCGGCGGTGAGTTCCATCGGTCCTGTCTCCTTCGACCGGGTGGGGCGACTCCGACAGCGTCCCGCGTGCCCCGGGCGCGCGGCCCGGGATTCCCGCTCAATGGGAACCGGATCGGAGATCGATGGCATCCTGGACGCATGGCCAACTCCTCCTCGGGCGACTCGGTGACCGACCGGCTGCTGCGTGTGCTCGAGACGTTCACGCCGACGCGTACGGTGCAGACCGCGGCGGAGATCGGGCGCCGCGCGGGGCTGCCCTCGTCGACCGCGCACCGCGTCGTAGGGGAGCTCGTCGAGGTCGGTCTGCTCGAGCGCGACGAGGACCGCCGGATCCGCATCGGCATGCGGCTCTGGGAGCTCGCGACCCGTTCGTCGCAGGCGCTGCGCCTGCGTCAGGCCGCGCTGCCGTTCATGGAGCGGGTGCAGGCGCGCATCAGGGAGCACACCCAGCTCGCGATCCTGGAGCAGGACGAGGCGCTGTTCCTGGAGCGCCTGTCCGGCCCCGACTCGGGGTCCAACGTCACGCGGGTCGCGGGCCGCCTGCCGCTGCACGCCTCGTCCTCGGGGCTCGTCCTGCTCGCCTTCGCCGGGAGGGACCTGCAGGAGCGGATCCTGTCCGGCCCGCTCGTGCCGCTCACGCGTGAGACGATCAGCGATCCGGGGATCCTGCGCCGCAAGCTCGCGGAGGTGCGCCGGCTCGGTCACGCCGTCGCCCCGGGGTCGATCGAAGTGGTCTCGACCGGCGTCGCCGTGCCGATCCGTGACGAGACGGGGACGGTCATCGCGGCTCTCTCGAGCGTGCTGCGCCGGGACGCGCAGACCGACGTCGCCCTCTACGAGCTGCATGCGGCCGCCCGCGACACGGAACGGGCGCTCGGCTTCCGGCGCTGAGGCCCCCAGTTCTCGTTCAACGGGAATCCTGCGGCGGGGTGGCCCGTGCCGGGCGAAGCTGGCGCAGTCGAAGGAGACCCCATGACCCCCACCATCCGCACCCAGGTCGCGATCGTCGGCGCGGGGCCGGCAGGGCTCCTGCTGTCCCACCTGCTCGCCGGGGCCGGCATCGAATCCGTCGTGATCGACCGCCGTTCGCGCGCCGAGATCGAGCAGACGATCCGCGCGGGGATCCTCGAACAGGGCACCGTCGATCTGCTCGTCCAGACGGGCGCCTCGACCCGTGTGCTCGCCGAAGGGCACCGGCATGACGGCATCGAGCTGCGCTTCGGGGGCGAGGGTCTCGAACAGGGCGCGCACCGGCTGGACTTCCCTGCGCTGTGCGGGCGCAGCGTGTGGCTCTATCCGCAGCACGAGGTGCTGAAGGATCTCGTCGCCGCGCGCCTCGCCGCGGGACAGGATCTGCGCTTCGGGGTCTCCGCGGCCGAGGTGCGCGACGACGATCCGGGCCGCTCGCGCGTGATCGCGGTCGATGCCGAGGGCGCGCCCCTCGAGATCGAGGCGGATGTCGTGGTCGGCGCCGACGGCGCCCACGGCGTCGTGCGGCGCGCCGTGTCGGGATCCGGTCGCGGCTTCTTCCGGGAGTACCCGTTCGCCTGGTTCGGCATCCTGTGCGAGGCGCCGCCCAGCAACGACGTGCTCATCTACAGCAGCTCCGACGGCGGCTTCGCCCTGATCAGCCAGCGCAGCGACACCGTGCAGCGGATGTACTTCCAGTGCGATCCCGGCGCCGACCCCGCCGCGTACGACGACGGGCGGATCTGGGAGGAGCTGCAACGGCGGGTGCCCGGCACGACCCTGAACGAGGGGCCGATCATCCAGCGCGACGTGCTGCGGTTCCGCAGCTTCGTGGCGGGCGAACTGCGCCGCGGGCGTACCGTGCTCGTGGGCGACGCCGCGCACACGGTGCCGCCGACCGGGGCCAAGGGGATGAACCTCGCGGTCGCCGACGTCGTGCTTCTCGATCGCGCGATCCGCGCCCTGCTCCTGGACGGCGACGAACGCCTGCTCGACGAGTACCCCGACACGGCATCGCGGCGCATCTGGAAGGCGCAGCACTTCTCCTGGTGGATGACGACCATGCTGCACAGCGCCGCGGGGGAGGACGGCTTTGACCGCCGCCGAAGACTCGGCGAGCTGCGCAGCGTCACCGAGTCCGAGGCCGGCCGCCGCTACCTCGCCGAGGCCTACACGGGCTGGCCGTTCGAGACGGGAACCGTGTTCCACGACCGGCACTGAGCGAGCCGCGACCTTCCGCTCAGCAGTCGAGGGCCACCTCGACGTAGCCGTCCGTGATCAGCAGCGCCTCGTCGAACAGCTTCGCCCGCGTGGGGCGGAAGGCGTACAGTGCGACGCCGCGCGCGCGTGCGAAGTCGCCGTACGCCTGACCGGGCTCGGCGACGTCCGGGAAGCGGTCACGGAAGCATGCGAGCGCAGACTCCGCTTCCTCGGGCTGGATCTCGTCGAGGCGCCCGAACAGCTGAGCGCCGCGACGCGTCGCGTGCGTCTGGTGCGAGTCGAACACGGCGATGGCGGCGGATGGGTTCGCAGCCGCGTTGCGCGCGTGCTCGGTCGACGGCGGCGACAGCAGGTACAGAGTGAAGTCGTCGGAGAACGTGAAGAATGCCGTGTTGATGTGCGCCTCCCCGTGGCGGGTCACGGTCGACAGGCTGAGCAGTCGACCCGCGCCGAGGATCTCGCGCAGCGACTGTGCCTGCGTCGCGTCGAGCGCATCGGCGAATCGCGTGTGCGCCGGCGCGTGCGCCGCCGTCACGCCGCACCGTCCGTGAGCTCGTCGCGGAAGAACGTGGCGATGAGGTCGAGCATCGGCACCGTCGTCCAGTACCGTTCCTCCCCGCCCTTGACCGCGATGTCCCCGTGCCCGGCGCCGCGCACGAGCACGCGCCGACTGCGCGCCCCTGCCGCACGCAGCGCGTCATGCAGGATCGACGTCTGCACCGGCGAGATGATCCGATCGTCGCTGCCGTGGAACAGCAGGAACGCGGCCGCTTCCCTGCTCGCGGATCGGGCCGGGTCGGCGGCGTGCACCGCGGCGATGTCGTCCTCCAGCGTCTCGGCCGTCGGGCCGACCACGAAGCGGGCCAGCGCGTTGCCCGGCGCGAAGACCTGCGCCGCGGTCTCCGGGTCGAAGCCCTCTGCGATGCGGAACAGGTCCGAGGCGCCGAACTTGTCGACGACCGCCCGGACCGACGATCCGCCCTCGCCCCAGCGCGGATGACCTCGTGTCACGCCCGCCATGGACACGAGGTATCCGCCCGCGGACTCGCCCCACAGTCCGACGCGTCGCGCATCGATCGCGTACTCCGCGGCGCGTGCGGTCAGCAGCTGTAAGGCCGCGGCGACGTCGTCGAGTGCGTCCTCGACGGTCGCTCCGTGCCGCGTGGTGCGGTACTCGATGCTGGCCACCGCGAAGCCCCGCGCAGCGAGTGCGCGCCGCATGCGGGCGCCGCCGGCCTTGACCGCCATCACGAAGCCGCCGCCGGGCACGAACACCACGAGTGGATGCGGGCCCGGGGCCTGCGGGATCATCAGGTCCAGGCGGAGCGGTCGCGTGGATCCGTCGGCCCCTTGGCGGCGGGCGAACTCGATATTGCGCACGACGCGCACGCCCGGCACCCTCGGCAGCTGCTGGGATGGATCCGCCTCGGCCACCTCGCTGTCATGGTCGTCGAAGGGTGCGGATCGCGTCGACACCGGGATCGGGTGCCCCTGCAGGGCGGCGAGCCGGGTCATCAAGGTGGGCAGGTTCATCAGGACGCTCCGATCATCGGACGAGTTTGACGCGGGCGATCACGAACGCCGCGAGGATGACGGCGACGATGCCGCCGATGAACAGCGAGCGGTACCCGGCCGCCGCGATGAGCACCCCGCCGACAGCGGTGCTGAGTGCCTGCGGAAGGTTCGTCGCGATGTTCAGGATCCCGAGGTCCTTGCCCGCCGTCGCGCCGTCCTTGGGCAGCACCTCGGTCATCAGCGCCGTGTCGCAGGCCGTGTAGAGCCCGAAGCCGATGCCGGCCACCGCGCTCATCGCGATCATGCCCGTCACGGTGGGCAGCAGCAGCGGGATTGCGAGCCCGACGGCGATGAACCCGGACGCGGCGTAGATGAAGACCTTGCGACGGCCGATGCGGTCGCTCCAGATCCCGCCGACGACGACGGAGGCGATCGTGGTGACGAGGCTGATCACGGCGAGCAGGCCCATCGTGGCGTTCGCCGCACCGAGTTCCAGGTGGATGTAGTCGGTGAGGATGAAGAGTTGGAAGAACAGCACCAGGAAGTAGCCGAGGATGAAGCAGAAGCGCGCCGCGAACGCCCATGCGAAGTCGGGATGGCGGCGCGGATCCACCCAGAATCCGGCCACGAACGTCCGCCAGGACAGCGTCTCCGGCCGTGCGTCGGTGCTCGAGTAGTCGCGGTTGACCAGGACGAACATGAGGGCCACGACCAGGATCGTGCCGCCGAACACCGTGTAGGCGATGCCGACCGTTGCCGCCAGCTGCGCGGCGACGATGACGCCGATCGTGAGGCCCGCCGAAGTGCCGAGGCCGAACATGGCGCTCGCGAGGCCCCGCTTCTCGCGTGGATAGCGGTCGGGCACGATCGCGGTGAACGGCCCCTGCACGGCGTTCAGGCAGACCTGCGCGACGACGATGAACACGCCGACCCAGACGACCGAGGTGAGGGTGCCGGTGAGCACCAGCAGGACGCCGCCGGTCGAGCCGCCCAGGATGATCCAGGGGCCGCGCCGCCCGAGGCGGGACCGGGTGCGATCGCTGAACGTCCCGATGATCGGCTGCGTCACCAGCGTGAACAGCAGGGAGATCGACGAGATGATCGCCAGGTTCTGCACCTTGTGCGCGGCATCGAGCGCGGTCAGCTGATTCGGCAGCAGGACCTGGAGGACGCCGGCGTAGCTCGCGAACATGACGAACGCGAGCACGGCCATCGAAGGCAGCAGGCGCCGGGGCGATTGCGGACTGCGGAAGGCGGGGTCCTCGACCCGGGAGGCGAGTGGAGCGGACATGAGTTCTCCTCGACGGTGAGAAGGCGGGATGAAGCGCCGTGCATCGGCGTATCTCCCACAGCATGCCGCGATCCCCGATTTATTTCTAGTCTCAAACTAAAGAATTCTCTCCGGATCCTCGAGCACGCGCTGCTGCGCGGCCTCGATCCCGCCGAGGAGCGCGGCGTCGATGCCGAGCACTCCGGCGTGCACGGTCGTCGGCATCCCGCCCGATCGCGCCAGCGCGGGCCTGTTGGCCTCGAAGGCCGTTGCGATCGACTCGGCGAGCGGCGCCCAGAGACCGCCGACCACGATCACGTCGGGGTCCACCGCCATGCTCAGGATCTGCAGCGTGCGTGCGATCCAGCCGATCGCCGAGGGTGCAGCGACATCCTCTCCCGTCGCGGTGACCAGGCATCCGTGCTGGCCGCACGCGCACAGTGCTCCGTCGGGCACGACGGCGAGATGCCCGAGCGATCCCCCGAAGCCGTGGGCGCCCTCGACCACGCGCCCGTCGACGATCAGTGCGCCGCCCACGGTGGTCGCATCCGCGCGGAGGTAGATCGCATCGGACGGGGAGCCGATCCTGCGCAGCTCGGCCTGGGCGGCGAGCGGGGCGTCGGAGGACAGCTGGGCACGGATGCCGCCGAGTGCGGAGACGCGCTGCCCGAGTTCTGCCAGGACGTCCACCGAGCGCCACCCCATGTGCGCATCCGCGAGCACATGCACGGGCTCACCGCCCACGGGCGACTTCGTGACGACGGTGGCGTCGATGACCGTGGATCCGAGCCGCGCTGCGGCGTCCAGGAGCGAGGTCATCGCCTTCGCCGCCACGTCCAGCACCGGTCCGGGATCCCCGAAGGGGGCGTCGTGCGCGATCGACTCGTGGGCGAGCTCCCGTCCGCCCAGTGTCGTGACCACGCCGGTGATCTCCAGGGCGTCGAACTGCAGCACGAGCAGCCCGAACCGGTCGCCGGTCAGCTCGAGATTCGTGCGGGGCCGTCCGCGCGCGGCGAGGATGCTCGTCGTCTCCTGCAGCAGGCCGGCCTCCTGCAGGATCTGCACCAGCGGCGTGATCGAGCTGCGCTTCAGTCCTGTCCGCTCGGCCAGATCGCTTCGGGAGCACGGGCCCTCCGCCGCCAGGTGGCGCAGCATGATGCTGAGGTTGTGGCGGCGCACATCGGTGCTCGCCAACCCGTTCACGGACCCGGCCATCCCCCGATGCTACGGCCTGGGGCGGGGCCCGGCCGCGCCCCGCCCCAGCGCCGCGTCGGTCGTGTCGACGGCACGCACGGCCGCGACCACGGCGGCGATCCGCGGCAGCGTCTGCTCGCCGTCGCGCGCCATGAGCAGGCTCCGTCGTTCGATGCCGGCGCCCTCGATTCTCAGCCGGTGCAGCACGCCGTCCGGATCGGGTGTCCGCTCGGGCGCGATCGTGACGCCCCAGCCCAATCCCACGAGACCCACCGCCGTGGACACATCGGTGACGCTGGCCGTGATGTTGGGCTCGAATCCCGATGCCACGCACAGCGTCACCGAGAGGCGGCCGAGCATCGAGTCCGGCGCCAGCACCCACTCCTCGCCCCGCAGCTCCGACATCGGGCACGCGTCACGATCGGCGAGACGGTGCGATCGTGCGACGCACACGCGCAGCTCGTCGCGCCCGACCTCCCACTCGACCAGCCCCGCGCGCGGCACTGCGGCGTCGCTGTAGCGCGAGGTGATCGCGACGTCGAGGCGCCCCGCGAGCACCTGATCCGCCGCGTCCTCGTCGGATGCCGCCAGCAAGCGGATCTGCAGCTGAGGGTGCTCCCGGCGCAGCGCGGTCAGCGCGCGGCTCATGATGCGCGGTCCCTCCCGGAACGGGATCCCCACCCGCAGCACTCCCGAGACCGCATCGCGATCCTCATGCAACGCGCTCTCGGCCGCCCGCAGCTCCACCAGGACGCGCTCGGTGTGTTCGAGGAGGCGCGTCCCAGCTGCTGTCAGGGTCACGCGTCGGCCTGTTCGCTCGAGCAGCGCGACGCCGGTCTCGGCCTCGAGGGCGCTGAGCTGCTGGCTGACGGCTGATCGGGTGTATGCGAGCGAGCGCGCGGCGGCGGCGATCGACCCTTCGGCGACCACGGCGCGCAGCATGAGCAATTTCCGTACGTCCAACATGCGTCACTTCCTCTAACGGTGTGTGCTCGTCATCGTAACCCTGGATGACTTGTCGGAGGAAGGGTGCTCTGCTGGACTCGGCGCATGCCGGCATTCCAGAGCCCTGAGCTGACGGAGCTCTTCACGACCTACACCGCCTCGGCGGACAGCATCGGCGCGCACTTCGGAGCGGACGCCGCTCGCCGCCACCGCGATGACCCGCTCCTGGTCGTGACCAGCACCGACCTCGCTCTCTACGAGGGCGGAGGGCGCGGGCCGCAGATCGAGACGTTCCGCCTCGGTGGGCGCGGCTTCCGCGAGCTCGCGGCGGTCTCACACACAGGGCCGGCGCTCGCGACCCTCGTACGCCAGAAAGAGCTTGACGAAGGTGAGGACGGCCCCGGTTCGTGGCGGGACGACGCCCGGCGGTTCGCGGCGGCCTCGCGCCGTGCGCGGGAGGCCAACTCCGCCGAGCTGTGGGGCGACCGCATCGCGGTCCCCGCATTCGCCGGCCGTGCTCGTCGGATTGCTGCGATGACCGACTACGCCTGCCGGCTCGGCGAACGCGGGGTGGAGGACCTCCTCGACCCGGCAGCGGCGTTCGGGTTCGCGCAGCTCGGGACCCGCTACCTCGATGGACCGGATCCGGAGCTGCCGGTGCCGCTGAACCGGGTCATGGTCGCGACATTCTTCCTCACCGGCCTCGACATCGCGCACCGCCTGCTGACGTGGTGCGCCGAGCGGAACCTCGACTGGGCGCGCCTCATGGTCGTGATCGCGGGCAGGTCCGGGCGCCCGACGGCCGGGGTCACCTTCGAGTCGCACTCCGTGGCCCGGGTCATCCACATCGCGTCCTCCGGGCGGCTGGATCGCGAACGGATCCTGCTCGCGCCGCACGCCCCGGAGTTCCCGCCGTTCGACGGCGACTCCTCGGCCGCGGCGGCTCTCGAACCGGCCTATCGCACGCTCTGGGCCGGTGTGAAGGCGACATCGGAGCTGGGCGCGCTCATGTTCCCCGGATATCCGGGGTTCCGCGAGGATGATCTCTCCGCCGTGCCGCTCGACGCCGACACGGTCACCGTGTCCGGCAAGCCGGCCGTGCGCACCGCCGATGACTGGCATGCGCTGACCACCCGCTTGCGCGTGGTCATGGAGGATCCGCGCCAGCTGCTCTCCGGAGCCGCGACCGATCTTGCGGCGCACGCCCTGCTCGACGCCGGGGGAGACCCCTCCGCTGTCTTCATCCCCGGGCTCGACGACGAGCCCTACCCCGCACTCACCGCTTGACACCCGGAACCGCCACAGACGAAGGAGTCTCCCATGTTCCCCCGCCCCGCACTCCGCCGAATCGCACGGGTCGCCGCCCTGGGCGCCGCGCTCGCGGCGACCGCGCTGCTCGCCGCCTGCAGCGGCACCGCCGCACCGACGGCCAGTGCCACCGGACCTCTCGTCATCGGTACCTCCCTGCCGATGACCGGACCCGTCGCCGACGTCTCCAAGTCGGGCTATCAGGGCTATGAGCTCTGGGCGGAGCAGACGAACGCGGCCGGCGGTCTGCTCGGTCGGCAGGTCAAGCTCAAGGTGCTCGACAACGGCTTCAATCCGGAGCAGGTCACGACCGACTACACCCGCCTGATCGCGCAGGATCACGCCGAACTGCTGCTCGGCACGTTCTCGTCGCTGCTGAACGCGCCCGCATCCGCGGTGGCCGAGCGCCAGCGCATGCTCTACGTGCAGCCGTCCGGCGGTGCGCAGAGCCTGTTCGACCGTGGGTTCCGCTACTTCTTCTTCGCGCAGCCCGGGACCTCGGCCAACCTGCCCGACAACTTCGTCGCGTACATCGAGTCCCTGCCCGCGTCGCAGCGCCCCAAGACCGCCGCCTATGTCACCCAGGACGACCCCAGCGCCGCGCCGGCCATCGCCGCGTTCCAGAAGAAGTTCGAGGCCCTCGGCATCTCCACGATGTACAGCCAGACCTACGATCCCGGGACCACTGCCTTCGACTCGATCGCGGCCTCGGTCGCCCACGCTCAGCCCGAGATGATCGTCCAGGGCGCGGTTGCGGACGACGGCGCCCAGTTCGTGCGGTCGCTGCAGAAGCTGGACTACAACCCGCGCTTCCTCTTCCAGACCAACGCGCCGACCGACGAGAAGTACCCGGAGGCGATCGGATCCGCCAACACCCAGGCGATCTTCACGGGCGCCTCCTGGAACGCGCAGGCCGAGTATCCGGGCAACGCCGAGTTCGTGGCCGCCTACACCAAGAAGTACGGTGCGGCGCCCACCGAGGACGCGGCCAACTCCTACACGGCGGGACAGGTGCTCGCTGCAGCAGTGAAGGCGGTCGGGTCGCTCGATCAGACGGCGCTCGCGGACTGGCTGCACGCGCACTCAGTCGACACGATCGTCGGTCCGCTGAAGTGGGACACGAAGGGCGACCCCGAGGGCAGCCTGCTGCTGTCGCAGTGGCAGGACGGCACGCTGCAGATCGTCGCCCCCGCGGATGCCGCCACGTCGAAGACGATCGCGTACCCGAAGCCCGCCTGGAGCACCAAGTGATCCCGCTCCTGCAGGCGGTCGTGTTCGGGGTGCTCGCCGGCGGCGTGTACGCGCTCGTCAGCGCCGGTCTGACCCTGACCTTCGGGGTCATGCGGATCGTCAACCTCGCGCACGCGACGTTCCTCATCCTGTCGGCGTACCTCTGCTACACGCTGTGGAGCCGATTCGGCATCGACCCCCTCCTCGTCGGAGCGATCATCACGATCCCGATGGCGCTGCTGGGGCTCGTCGTCTACCGACTCATCATCGCCCGAGTGCAGCGCATCGACCACAACCTGGGGATCATCGCCACCTTCGCCGTCGCGATCTTCCTCGAGGCGTTCGTCGAGCTGTTCTGGGGGCCGAACCAGACGACGGCAACCCCGAGTTACTTCAACCAGTCGCTGCACCTCGGCCCGATCACGATCCCGCTCGCACAGCTCTACGCGTTCCTGCTCGCGGCGGCGGTCATCGTTGCGTTCCAGCTGCTGCTGCGTCGTACCGCACTCGGTCACGCCATCACAGCGTCGTCCGAGAACCCGGAGGGCGCCCGGCTCATCGGCATCGAGCCGAACCGGATCGGTGCGGCCGTCTTCGCGCTCGCCTCCGCCAGCACGGCGCTCGGCGGCGCGGCCCTCAGCTTCCTGTACCAGTTCACCCCCGATTCGCAGGACGACTGGATCGGGCTGACGCTGTGCGTGGTGATCGTGGGGGGCCTCGGGAACGTGGCTGCGGTCGCGGCTTCGGGAGTCTTCCTCGGCCTCGCCGAGTCGCTCACGGCGACCTATGTCTCCGTGCGGTGGGCCGCCGCGGTGCCGATGGTTCTCATCCTGCTCGTGCTCCTCGTCCGCCCGCGCGGGTTGTTCACTCGCGCCGTCCGGACGGATGTGGGTTCGTGAACGCCGGATCCCGCACGGCCGTGCGGATCGGGCTGCCCGCGCTCGCCGCGATCGTGCTGCTCGCGATGCCGGTCCTCTCCGGCAATCTGTACACGCAGAACCTGCTCATCACGACCTTCCTCCTCGCGATCGGCGCGACGGGCTGGAACATCATGGGCGGCTATGCCGGATACATCTCCCTGGGCAACAGCGCGTTCGTCGGGCTGGGCGCATACACGACCGGCATCCTCGCCGTTCACCTCGGGCTGTCGCCGTTCGTCGGATGCCTGCTCGGCGGAGCTGCCGGCGCGGTGTACGCGGTGCTGCTGAGCGTCGTCACCTGGCGCACGCGCGGCATGTTCTTCACGATCGTGACGTTCGCGGCGCTGATGCTGCTGCAGATCCTCGGCACGATCCTCACCCCGCTGACCGGCGGCAGCTCGGGTCTCGCGCTGCCGCTGCCCACCTGGGATCTGAGTCTCGGCAGCTGGCCGATCTACTATCCGATGCTGTTCCTGCTCGCGCTCGCGGTCGCCGCGTCCGCGCTGGTGCGGCGCAGCAAACTGGGACTCGGGCTGTTCGCGATCCGTGACGACGAGGACAAGGCTGCAGGGCTGGGCGTCAGGACCGCACGGTACAAGCTCATCGCGTTCGTCGTGGGCGGGACGTTCCTCGGCATCGCCGGCGGGCTCTTCGCCTACAACGTGTCCTTCTTGAACACCGCGGCGGTCTTCGACATCGACACGAGCATGTTGATCCTGCTCTCCGCCCTGCTCGGAGGACGCGGCACTCTCTGGGGGCCGGTCCTCGGCGCCTTCATCATCGAGCCCCTCGCCAACCTCACGAGCACCGACCTCCTCGGCGCGGACTCCGGCGTGCTCCGGCTCGCCCTTTTCGGTGGCCTTCTCGGCGCGGTCGTGCTGTTCCTGCCGCGCGGCATCATCCCGACGGCGCGCGCGATCATCCAGCGACGCCGTGGCGCGGGCCCGATTGCGGCCGGAGGCTCGCGGGACGCGAACGCGGCCGACGACGGGGCGCGCACGGACAGCGGGCCCACCGGGCTCGCTGCGGGCCTGGGAGCCGCGCGCCCCGCGGCCGTGGGCGACATCGTGCTCGAGGCGTCGGGACTCGCCAAGCGCTTCGGCGCTCTGCGAGCCGTGGACGACGTCACGATCACGTTGCGTGCCGGTCGCGCGACCGGGCTCATCGGGCCGAACGGGTCGGGCAAGACCACGCTCTTCAACCTGCTCGACGGCACCATCCCGACCAGGGACGGGACGATCGTGCTCGGCGGCACGCGGATCTCGGGGCGCACCAGGGCGACCCGCGCCCAGGCGGGGCTCGCGCGCACGTATCAGCTGCCGCGGCTGTTCCCGGGACTCACGGTGCTCGAGAACGTCGTGGTGGCACAGCGCTCGTTCTCGCTGCGCGGAGTGCTGTCTCGCCGCGTGACCGCGGAGGAGCGGGACAGGGCGAGCGCGCTGCTCGCCCACGTGGGCCTCGCCTCCTACGCCGAGGCCAGTCCGGGTGACCTCAGTTACGGCCAGCGCAAGCTCATCGAGCTGATCCAGGTGCTCTGGCTGGATCCGCTCGTGGTGATGCTCGACGAGCCCGCGGCCGGCATCAGCCCGGCGCTCATGGAGCGGCTGCGACGGATCGTCGACGAACTCCACGAACGCGGCGTCGCCGTGCTGCTCGTCGAGCACGACCTGCCCTTCCTGTCCGACATCTGCTCCGACGTCTACGTCATGGCGGAGGGCCGGATCATCGCCGAGGGCGCACCGGAGCAGATCAAGAGCGACGCGACGGTGGTCGACGCCTATCTGGGCGACCGCGACGCGGTGAGCACGAGGAGGGGCGCATGATCGAGATCGAAGGGCTGCGGGCCGGCTACGGATCCCTCGACATCCTGCGCGGGGTGGACCTGCGGGTGCGTCCGGGCACCGTGAGCTGCATCATCGGGCCCAACGGTGCGGGCAAGTCGACCGTGCTGAAGACGATCAGCGGACTGCTGCGCGCCAGCGCAGGACGCATCCTCGTGGACGGTGCCGACGTCACCGAGCTCGCTCCGAAAGAGCTGCTCCGGGCCGGCATCGCCCAGGTGCCGCAACGGCACGGGCTTTTCCCGACGCTCACCGTGCGGCAGAACGTCGAGCTCGGCGCCTACGCCCTCGGCCTGTCCCGGCGTGAGGTGGCGGGGCGCTACGACGAGCTGGCCACGTCGTTCCCGCAACTCTCGACGCGACCGAACATCCCGGCGAGTCTGCTGTCGGGAGGTCAGCGACGGACTGTCGAGTTCGCTCGGGCGCTCATCATCCGCCCCCGGGTGGTCCTGCTCGACGAACCCACACTGGGGCTGGATCCGCACAGCCTCGACCTCATCGATGACAGCATCCGCCGGATGACGGCGAGCGGTGTGACCGTGCTCATGGTCGAGCAGAACGTGCGGTTCGGACTGGGCTTGGCCGACGATGCGGTGCTCGTGAGCGCGGGCAGGGTCGCCGTGGCGGGCACCGCGTCCGAGATGGAGTCGGATCCGAACCTGATGGACTGGTTCTTCGGGGATGCGGTGCCGGAGGCGTCCGGCGCGACGGCGTCCGGAGCGATCGAGGGGGAGCGGTCATGACCGGGACCGCGCCGCTGCTGGCGGCGCTGCGTGCCGGCGTGCCGCAGCTCATGCTCGGCGTGCGGATGAGCCGTACGACTGACATCGCCCGCATCGCCGCGTCCACCGGATTCCAATGCCTGATGATCGATCTCGAGCACTCCACCATGAGCGTGGACGTGGCCGCCCAGCTCGCTGCGGCGGCCGGGGACCTTGGGCTCACGTCCCTCGTGCGCGTTCCGGAACGCGAGTACGGCATGATCGGCCGGCTCCTCGACGGAGGCGCGCACGGCATCATCGCACCGCGGGTCGAGACCGCCGCCCAGGCCCGTCTGCTCGTGGAGGCGTGCCGCTTCCCGCCGCGCGGGCACCGCTCCCAGCTGACGCAGCTGCCGCAGCTTGGCATGGTGCCGACGCCGGGGTCCGTGCTCGCGCCTCGCATTGAGGCCACCACGATCGTGAAGGTGCTCATCGAGTCGCCGGCTGGGGTCGACGCCGCCGACGAGATCGCGGCGGTCGACGGCATCGACATCGTGGGGATCGGCGCGAACGATCTCACCGGCGAGTACGGCGTACCGGGCGAGTACGCGGATCCGGCCATCGCGGACGCCTTCGCCCTCGTGCTCGCCGCGGCGCGCGCACACGACAGGATCGCGATGGTCGGCGGCGTGCCGAACGGCCCCGTCCTCTCCGGGCTTTTGCGCGACGGCTTCGCCCCGATGCTGCTCGCAGGGATGGACAGCGACCTCGTCTTCCGCGCCGCGGCGGAGAGGGTCGCGGCGACGATCACCTGGCACACCGAGACGATGGAGGATCGCTGATGGATCTGCCTTTCCAGATCACCACGCCCATGCGGGCGGCCCGCACGAACACGCCGCCTGCGTTCGAGATGCCCGCAGGGGCCTGCGATACCCACTTCCACGTGTTCGAGGAGGGCTACCCCTCCGTGGACGCGCCGCAATACACCTTCCCCGAGGCGACGCTGGACCAGTACCTCGCCCTGGCCGACGTGCTCGGCGTCGAGCGGATGGTGCTGGTGCAGCCCACCTACTACGGGGAGGACGGCGCACTCCTCATCGATGCGCTCTCCCGGCTGGGGGAGCGTGCCCGGGGCGTGGCGCGGGTCGCGGACGACGTCTCGGCAGGGCTCCTCGACGCCTATGACCGCGCCGGCGTGCGCGCGCTCCGGCTCGACCTGTTCACACGTCGGGAGCAGCCGCTCGACGAACTGCTGGCCTACGTGCGCCGGATGGCCGACATCGCCGCACCGCGCGACTGGCATCTGCAGTTCTACGCCCCGGGGAGCGTCGTGCACGCGCTCCTTCCGCTGCTCGGCGGTCTGCCCGTGCCGTACGTGGTCGATCACCTGGGCTACATGAAGGCGTCCGACGGCCTCGGCGACGCGGGCACGGCCGTGCTGCTCGCGGCCCTCGACGCGGGCAACTGTTGGATCAAGCTGAGCGGCGCCTACCGCGTCGCGGCGGGAGCTCCTCTCGACACGGTGGTGCCGCTCGGCCGCGCCCTCGTGCAGGCGCGGTCCGATCGCCTGATCTGGGGCTCGGACTGGCCGCATCTGCCCGACGGGCAGCGCGACACCGGCGAGGTCCTGAACCTGCTCGCCGAGTGGGCTCCGGATCCGGCCGATCGCAGACGGATCCTCGTCGACGGCCCCGACGCCCTGTTCTTCGGACGCTGAGGAGGCGGCCGTGCTCACGCTGCAGCAGCGCCTTCCCGCTTCGGGAGCGCGTGCCGTCGCCCCCTTCCTGCTCGACGGTGCGAGATGGCTCGCCGTTCCGCAGCTCGCCGTGGACCGCCCCGGCACCCCGCCGGGGATCAACGGCGGTGACTCCGGCACGCAGGTGCAGCTGCTCCGGGAGGGGGCGGCCGGTTTCACCGTGGCCGGCGTGCTCCCGATCGGGGGCGGCGAGGACGCCGAGGTGTTCTCGCTCGAGGGGCGCACGATGATCGGCGTGGCATCGATCCGCACAGGTCGCGGGCCCTACGACTTCGCGACCGTGTCACCGCTGTTCGTGCGGGACGGTGACGGCTTCGTCCGCACGCAGGGTCTGCACACATTCGCCGCGAAGCAGCTGCGCCACTTCCGGATCGGCGCCGAGCACTTCCTGGCGATCGCACAGGGCATGCCCGGTGGCCCGACCACCAGCACCGTGCTGCGCTGGGACGGATCCGTGTTCATCCCGTTCCAGGACCTGGCGTCCGCGGCCGGCTACAACATCGCCGTCTTCGACATCGACGGGACCACCTATCTCGCGCACGCCGACCACGTGATGCCGAGCCGGCTGTACCGCTTCGACGGCGCGCGGTTCGTTGCGTGGCAGGAGCTCGTGCCCTCGGGCGGACGGGCCTTCCAGCTCATCCGCGACGGCGGCGACGTCTGGCTCGCGGTCGCCCGCATCGATGGCGATTCGCTGCTGCTGCGCTGGGACGGCACGCGGTTCGCCGACGGTACCGTGATTCCGGGCGGACCGGGCGGGCGCGAGTTCGCCCTGGTGCGGACCGAGACCGACACCTTCCTGTTCCGGGTCGACTTCATCCACGGCACCCCGGCCGATCCCCAGCCGGACCTCGAGTCGCACGTGTACCGATTCGACCGCGGCGTGCTGGAGCGCATCGCCGGGTTCCGCACGACCGGCGGGACCGACGTCGCCGTGCTGCCGGCCCGGGAGGGCGGCGCGGCGCACGAGATCGTGGTCTCGAACGGCCTCGCCGCGCAGCCGTTCCCGGGCGGGACCTTCGGAGGTTCGGTCGCGGTGTATCGCTTCGACGAACTCTGAACGGACGGCACGATGCGGCAACCGAGATGTCCCTCGGTCGCGACTTCCGTCTCCTCAGGCCTCACCGGCGGTAGTGCAGGAGCAGGCAGTCGCCGGAACGTTGCGAGTCGACGAGGGCGAACCGCTGCAAGTCGCCCTCGTCGGTGAACAGTCTCTTTCCGTGTCCTGCGAGGCTGGGGGCGAGGACCAGTCGTAGCTCGTCCACCAGCTGTGCGGCGAGAAGGGCCCGCGCGAGGGTGATGCTGCCGTGGATGCCGATGTCGCCGCCGGGGAGCTGTTTCAGATCTGCGACGAAGGACAGAACGGGATCGGTGATCCGAGTTGTGTTCGCCCATTCCTCTGCCAGGGGTGTTGACGAGAATACGAGCTTTGGAGTGGTGTTGATGAAGTCCGCGAACGGTTGCATCGTTGCTTTCGGCCAGTACGGAGCCCACTTCTCGTAGGTATGGCGACCGAGCAGTACCGCGTCCTGCGATGCGATCACCTCGGCGAGGAAGTCCATCAGTCGGGCATCGGATCCGTGGAACCAGTCGCCTTCGCCGGGATCGTCAGCGAAGCCGTCCAGAGACATCAGCTCGTAGAGCACCACGCGCCGGGTCATGCGCGAACCGGCTTCCCGTCCGGGTCCTTGACGAGACGGTCGCCGACGCTCAGTTCGTCCCATAGTGCTCGGTCGACACGGACCTTCTCGGTCCCGCCGCCATCCGTTTCGACGGTGACCCGTCGATAGAGGTTGGAGCCGTCCGTCAGGCCGTGTGACTTGTTCACGACGGTGCCGCTCCAGCTGTCTTCGTGTCCCATGGGGGAGTCTCCTCGGTGCTCGGTGGGTGATCTTCCCGAAGACTATCGTTGATAATCTTGAAGGACAACAGATACCGTGGATCCCATGCCGTACCCGTCGCGCACCGACCGGGCCGCGATCGTCGCGGCTGCGATCGAGGTGTTGAGCGTGCACGGGCTCGACGGTGTGTCGCTGCGAGCGATTGCATCGCACCTCGGCATTCGCCAGCCGGCGCTCTACCACCACTTCGACAGTAAGGCTGCGCTGCTCGACGCGGTCGCCGAGGAGATCCTGGATCGTCACCACACGGACCGGCTGCCGGCAGACGGCGAACATTGGAGCGTGTTCGTGACGCGGAACGCGCGGAGCTTGAGGCGGGCGATGCTCAGCGTCCGTGACGGTGCGCGGTTGATCGCGTCGTCCGGCTCCCGGAGCCCCGGGCTGGACAACGCCATCGCTCAAGTGACTGTTCTCGAGGGCGCTGGGTTCGCCCCGACCGATGCGGTGCTCGCGTTGATCGCGGTCTCGCGGTACACCATCGGCTCAGCTGTCGAGCAGCAGGCGGCCCGCGACGGCGGCGACATCGTGATCGAGACGGGTCGTGCCGATGCCGCCGCGGCCCATTTCATCGACACCGTTCGGGACGTCGTGCTCCTGGGCCAGGACCACGAGTTCGAGACCGGGCTCGCCGCCCTGATCCGAGGACTCGACCCCGCGAACGGCTGAAGGAGCGGCGTCCGTCCCCACCGCCGCTGCTTCACGAACGACGTCAGGGTCGCCGCTCAGGTCTGAGCGATGCTCAGCCAGCCGAGGCTGCCCTCACCCTGCCGTCCTCGGTCCGATAGCCGAGCGCGAAGCTCGGGCACCGGTCGATCACGGCGACGACATCGTCGATCGGCGCCGCTGCCGGCTCGATCCACGGCCGCCGGTCGCGGTCGAAGACCCGGGGCAGGCCGCGTACGCATTCCGTCGCGTGCCGACATCGGCTGGACTCCCAGGTCACCACGAGGCCAGGGGCCGCGTACTCGCGGATCGCCGGCCTGTCGGTCGTGTCGTCGTCCATCGCGTGTCACCGTCCTCGGTGGTGGTCAGCCGCGCTGCACCGCGATGCCGTAGCCGGTCGTGCCGAGGGTGCGCATCAGCGCCATCGACAGGAAGATGTAGTGCTCCGGCCCGCGGGCCGTCTCGATGCCACCGAGGTCGATCCGCGCCGCGTCGCTCCAGCCGAGGTCGGTGAGGAGGCCCGCCACCGTCGTCTTCGCCGACGCGTCGTCGCCGGAGAGGAACACGCTCGTCGGCGCGATCGCGCCGGGGTTCGACATGAGCGGTGCCGTGACCGTGTTCAAGGTCTTCACGACGGCCGTATCCGGGAACTCGCCCTGGATCGCCGCGCCCAGGCTCGCGTTCGGGAAGATCAGGGTGAAGTCGGGGGCCAGGGCGTTGCCGATGTCCATCAGGATCCGCCCGGCGAGCGCCGGGGCGCCGATCGCGCGCAGGGTGTCGAGGGCGACGCTGCCGGGGATGGCGCTCACGACGACCTCGGCGTCGGTGACGGCTTCGGAGAGCGAGACGACCGCGGTGCCGAGCGGTTCGCTCGATGCCGGATCCCTCGATCCGTAGACCACCTCATGTCCCGCCGCCTGCAGTCCCTGGCCGATCGACCGCCCCACCCTGCCCGTGCCCAGAACACCGATCTTCATGAGGATCCCTTCGTCGCCGATGCTCGTGAGAGTACGCCCGGTGGGCGCGGCGGGTCTACGCCCGCCCTGCGCCGACCGCCGGCCTGTACCCTGCTGGCATGAGCCTGGCGCACCGACTGGCGCGGATGTCCGGACGAGACCCGGAGGAGAACCACCGCGCGGCCACGCCGCTCGAGCTGCTGTTCGATCTGACCTTCGTGGTGGGGTTCAGCGTTGTGTCGACGCAGACGGCGCTTCTCGTCGAGCGAGGGCATTGGACCGCTGCGCTGATCGGCTTCGCGCTCGGCTTCTTCGCGATCAGCTGGGCATGGGTGAACTACGCCTGGCTCGCCTCCGCCTACGACAACGACGATGTGTTCTTCCGCGTCGCGACTCTGGTCGAGATGGTGGGCGTGCTCACGATCGCGCTGGGGCTCCCGGCCTTCTTCCGCTCGGTGGATGCGGGCGATCACGCGTTCAACGGCGTGATGCTGAGCGGATATGTGGTCATGCGGGTCGCGGCGGTCGCGATCTGGTTACGTGCCGCTCTGCACGATCCGGCGCATCGTCGTGCGTGCCTGACCTACGTCATCACGATCTCCGCCGCTCAGGTGGGCTGGATCGCGCTGTTCCTCGCCGGGCTTCCCCTCGCGACGGCGCTGTGGGTCATCGCGGTGCTCGCGGCCGTGGAGCTCGCCGGTCCCGTCCTGGCCGAGCGCAAGGACGGCGGAACGCCGTGGCATCCGCGGCACATCGCGGAGCGGTACGCATTGCTCGTGATCATCGCGCTCGGCGAGGTGATCCTGGGCACGGTGCTCGCGATCTCAGCCGCCGTCGACCACGGCGGCTGGTCGGTCGAGGCCGTGCTCATCGCCGCGGGCGGCACCTCGCTCGCCTTCGGGATGTGGTGGCTCTACTTCACGCTGCCCTCCGGGCGGGTCATCGGGCGCTATCGGGGCAGGGCGTTCGGGTGGGGCTACGGGCACATCGTGGTGTTCGGGGCGATCGTCGCGACCGGCGCCGGGCTGCACGCAGCGGCGAACTTCCTGGCAGGGGAGAGCCATATCGGCGCCGTCGCGACGGTGGCCAGCGTCGCGGTTCCGGTGTTCGTCTTCGAGGTGACGCTGCTGACCGTCTACTCGGTGATGCTGCGCACCATGGATCCGTTCCACACCTGGATCTTCAGTGCCGCGGCCGTGGTGCTCGCCGGAGCCGTGCTCGCCGCCGCGCTCGGGGCGAGCGTCGGGGTCGCGTTGCTGATCGTCGCCGCCTCTCCCGCGCTCATCGTCGTCTCCTACGAGACGGTCGGGTACCGGCACGAGGAGCGTGCGCTGCGGCGTGCTGGAGCCTGAGGGGGACGCGCGCTCCACGTGCACCGCGTGTCCGTCGCCGTCAGGACGAGCGCTCCCGCAGCGCGTCGGAAAGGCCCGCGCGCGAGGCGACGCCCAGCTTCGGGAACAGGTGATACAGGTGGGAGCCGACCGTGCGCGGCGAGAGGTAGAGGCGCTCGCCGATCTGCCTGTTGGTGAGGCCGGCCGCCGCCAGGCGCGCGATCTCCTGCTCCTGCGGCGTCAGATCGGCGGTCGCCTCCGGGGCGGGGCCAGCGGCGACCCCCATCGCTCGCAGCTCTGACCGGGCGCGGGCGAGCCAGGGTGCCGCGCCAAGGCGCTCGAAGGCCTCAGCGGCCTGGCTCAGCTGTCGCCGTGCCTCCCCGTTCTCCTTCGCCCTCCGCATCCGCTCCCCGTACGCGAGGCGGATACGGGCGAGCAGGAACGGCCAGCGCTCGACTCCGGGGATCGCGAGGGCGGCGGCGAAGGCTTCGGGAGCGCGATCGTGCGGGCTGATCATCGCCTCCGCCGCGGCTGTGACGAGCGCGAGACGGGGCGAGATCCCCGCGACGTCGGCAGCGCGGATGTCGGCGACATGCCTCGCGGCTTCCTCCGGCTGGCCGGCGCGGACCGCCGCCTCGACCAGGTCGAACAGCATCCAGAGCGCTGCGGGGGCGAAGGCGGGGACGGTCTCGGGCGCGCACACCTGGAGGGCGTGCCGGTAGGCGCTCCCGAAATCGCCCGTGCTGAGCGCGGCTGTCGTCCTCACATGTGCCACGAGCTGCTGTACGAATCCGATCCGGTTCTGGTCCGCCCAACCGACCAGCTCGTTCGCCAGGACGTGCGCGGTCAGGGTGTCGCCGCGGGCCGCAGCGATCATCGCGCGGTCGTACTGCAGGAACCCGCCGAGCAGCCGGTAGCGGTGGCGGTCGGTGTACTCCAGGCCTTCGTCGGCGAGTCGTAGCGTGCCGTCCCAGTCTCCCGAGAGCACTCCGTCGAAGCCGAGCAGCACGAACGCCTTGATGGCCGAGGCGATCGCTCCGCCTGCCCGCCCGTGGTTGACGACCCGCCACAGCGCGGTGCGGCAGCCGTCGATCCGGTCGACGTACATCGCGGCGATGCCCATGCGCACCGCGAGTGCGTGGTCGAACTCCTGATCGATCGTGTGGATCGCCGCGTCGAGAGCGGTCAGTGCCGGCAGCGCACGCGTCGCCGGTTCGAGGAAGGTGTCGCCGAGAAGCCGCAGGCCCTCCGGCGGAGCCAGCCCGAGCCGATCCAGTGCTGTCCGGTAGTCGGCGATGAGATCCGCTCGGGAGCCGAAGGAGCAGTTCGCCTGCAGCACGTAGACGATCTCGGCGAGCGGCGCGTCCCACTCCCGGACGGGAACAGGGACGCTGCGCAGTGCGCCGAGCAGCAGCCGATGGATCGTGTCGACGTCGCCGCCACTGTTGACCATGTACGCCGCGGCCGCCACGGCGGTCGCGACGGTGTGGCTGCGTCCGCCTTCGACGGCGACCGCGGACAGCCGCGCAGGCGCGAGGTCGCCGGTGACATCGGCGCCGAGATAGGTCGCGAACATCGCCCGACGATGGTGCTCCGCGGTCGCGGGACTCAGCTCGGCCGCGCGCAGCAGCAGCCGGATCGCGCCGACTGGATCGCCACGACTCTTCGTGCGCAGCGCCACGTCCTCCAGGAGCTGGGCGATGCTCTCGTCCGGGGCGGCGGCCGCGGCTGCGAGATGCCAGGCATGACGCTCGGATCCTGGAGAGTGCCGATCGGCGAGCGCGCCGTGGGCGTGGCGTCGTTCCTGCTCAGTGGAGAGTTCGACCACGGCCGACCGAGTGAGCGGATGCCGGAACCGCACGCTGTGGGTGACCGGGTTCACACTGATCAGCCGGGCGCGTTCCGCGGGGGCGAGATCCGCCGCCGCCGTGGCGGGGAACAGGTCGCCGATGCCGTCGAGCGCCGCCTGGAGCAGCTGTGCCCGCGACGCGTCGGGGAGCGAGCGGATGCGCCGGGCGAAGTGCTGACGCAGTCTCCGGCCCACGGGCGTGCGGCCCGCGCTCGGCTCGGCGGATCCGTTCCCGGTCTCGCGGGGCAGCTCGATGAGGGCGAGGGGATTCCCCTGGGCTTCGGCGATCACCTCACGGGTGAGGCGCGACGCCAACTCGGGGAAGGCCTCGGCGAGCAGCGTCCCGGCGGCGGCCTCGTCGAGCGGTGGGACGGCGAGCTCGTCGAGACCGGCGTCGTCGAACGCGCTGGTCTCGCCGGCGCGGACGACGCCGAGCAGTCCGATCGCGGTGCCCTTGACCCGTCGCGCGAGAGCGGCGAGCACTGTGGCGCTCGCAGGGTCGAGCCACTGCAGGTCGTCGACGACGACCAGCACCCCTCCCGTCGAAGCAGCGGCGAGCAGGTCCGAGACCGCGTTGACGAGCACGAGCCGGTCCGTCGGCCCGTTCTCCATCCCGAGTGCGATCGCGAGGGCGCGCCGATACGGCGGCGGCAGCGTCGCGAACTCGGCGACGAGCGGGGCAAGCAGCTGGTGGAGGCTCGCGAAACTCACCTCGGCCTCGAACTCCACCCCGGCGGCGCGCAGCACCCGCATTCCTCGTGCGGCGGCGTCATCGGCCGTTGCCTCGGCCAAGGCCGTCTTGCCGATGCCGGCCTCGCCGATCACGACGAGGGCCGCGCCACCGGCAGCGGCGGCCTCGACGAAGCCTCGCAACAGGCGCAACTCATGCTCGCGACCGATGAGCATGGACGGGTCCCGACCGGTCATGCGTTCACCGTAGCGGCGCGGGCGGCCGACCGATACGGGAGAACTCAGTCATCTGACCGATTCGAGGTCGTGTGCCACACGCATAGATTCGCTCCCATCCCCCGAGAGAAGGAGCTCCCCATGCTTCCCACCATCGTCCTCGTGCACGGCGGATTCGTCGACGGATCCGGCTGGCGCGGCGTCTATGACGCGCTGTCCGACGACGGCTACCCCGTGCGCGTGGTGCAGAACCCCACGGCGTCGCTCGCCGGCGACGCGGCCGTGACGCGCGACGTCCTCGACGACATCGAAGGACCCGTCGTGCTCGTCGGTCACTCCTACGGCGGAGCCGTCATCACCGAGGCTGGCAACCACGACCGGGTCGCCGCGCTCGTGTACGTGACAGCGTTCGCGCCGGACCAGGGCGAGTCCGTCAATGCGCTGCTGGCGAGCTTCCCCGCCGACGGGCCGCAGCCGCCGATCCTGCCGCCCGTGAACGGATTCCTGTTCCTCGACCGGGCGAAGTTCGCCGAGTCGTTCGCCGGCGACGTGGCTCCCGCCGAGGCCGCCTTCATGGCCGACGCGCAGGTGCCCTGGGGGCTCGAGGCTCTCGGCGGCGTCGTGACACAGGCCGCGTGGCGCGCGAAGCCGAGCTGGTACCTGCACGTCACCGAGGACCGGATGATCCCGCCTGCAGCGCAGTCGTCCATGGCGGCGAGGATCGGCGCCACCATCGCGGAGACGCCGGGCAGCCACGCGATCTACGTCTCCCAGCCGCGCGTCGTCGCGGATCTCATCGCCCAGGCCGCCGCATCCATCGGCTGAGGAGGAACCCGATCATGAACGCGAACTTGTCGCGCCGTCAGGTGCTCGCCGCGGGTGCCGTCGCTGCGGGAGCGGTTGCGCTCGCCGCGGGTCCCCTGGGAGCTGTGGCGGCCTCAGCCGACACCACGGATCGGAAGGCGAAGCCGACGATCGTGCTGGTGCATGGCGGCTACGCCGACTCCTCGTGCTGGAACGACACGATCGGGATCCTGCAGGCGAAGGGGTACACGACCGTCTGCGGCTCGAACCCACTGCGGGGGATCCCGACCGATGCGCCGTACATCGCGAGCCTGCTGGACTCGATCAGCGGACCCGTCGTGCTGGTCGCGCACTCGATGGGCGGCACCGTCATCACGAATGCGGCGGCGGGAAAGGCCAACGTCGCGGCGCTCGTCTACATCGCCGCATTCGTGCCAGACGTCGGCGAGACGCAGGCGGATCTGATCAACAAGTTCCCCGGCAGTGAGGTGCTCCCCGTGAGCGTGCCCGTGCCGTACACGAAGTCCGACGGCACGACGGGCACCGATCTGTACCTGAGCAAGGACGGCCAGGCGGCGTTCGCGGCGGACATCTCCGCGTCCGACTTCCGAGTCCTGCAGGCGACGCAGCGCCCGTTCGACGCCGATTCGTTCATCTACCCGACGACCGCGGCCGCATGGAAGACGATTCCGACCTGGGCGCTGGTCGCAGGCGCGGACAAGGCGATCCCGCCCGAGTGCGAGCGATGGATGTATGCGCGCGCGAACGCACGCAAGGTGGTCGAGCTGCCGACGTCGTCGCATGTCGCGATGCTGAGTCACCCCCAACAGGTCGCGGGACTGATCGACACGGCGGCCAAGGCGGTCGCCTGAGCACGAAGAGGGCGCCCGTGGGTTCCGGCCCGGGCGCCCTTGCCGTGCGCGGCGGGGCCGACCTCACGCGTCGGCGGCGCCGCCGACGTACATGGTGCGGTGGAGCACCTGGATGTGGCCGCGCATGTGCTCGACCGCGCCGACCGGGTCCCGGCGGCGGATCGCCTCGACGATGCGGGCGTGATCCTCGTTCGCGTGGTGCAGTCGCTCGATCGGGTAGGGGATGAAGTAGGTGTAGAGCTGGGCGAGCACCTCGCGGTAGGGAGCCACCGCCCACTCGAGGCCGCTCGTCTCGGCGAGCCTCAGATGGAAAAGCTCGTCGGCACGGTGGTACTCGCTCCAGTCGCGGGCGGACGATGCCGCGGCCACATGCGAAGCGAGCGCGACGACGTCCTGCTCGGTCGCGGTCATCGCCGCGTGATGCACCAGAGCGCATTCCATCAGCGTCCGAACATCGATGAGGCGATGCACCTCGGCTGCGTCCTGTCGGTAGACCTCTGCGGTGCGGTCAGGCATCGCCGCGTTCCTGCCGGTCGCGAACGTCCCCCCGTTGCGGCCGCGGCGTCGCTCTACGAGGCCGTCTTCCGCCATCGCCTCGAGCGCGCGCCGGACGGTCATCTCGCTGACGTCGAGCGCCACGGCGATCTCGGCGTCGCGGGGCAGCCGCTCGCCGGCGCCGATGAGGTCGAGCTCCACGGCCAGTGCGATGCGCGCGCGCACCGTATCGGCCGCCGACAGCCGCGTGATCCCGGTCAGCTCGGGGCCGTGGAGTGAGGCGTGCACCGCTTCTCCTGCGCTGGACATGACTTCACCCTACCCAGGGCTGGACATAATCGTTCAAAGTGATCTATTTTAATTCCAGCAGGTTCGACAGGGAGGTCACCATGGCCCGCACGCTCACCATCGCCGCCGTCCAGGCGGGGCCCATCCCCATCGGTGCGTCACTCGACGCATTCGCCGCGGAGGTCAAGGGCCACGGTGCGTCAGGCATCGACCTCGTGGTCTATCCCGAACTGCACCTGTTCGGCACCGAGAGGTGGCCGGAGGCGGAGAACGAGCAGCGGTTGCGCGCGGCGTCCGTCCCCCTCGACGGCGCCTTCGTCGACGACCTGCGCGCGATCGCGCACGATGCCGGGGTCGCGCTCATCCCGGGAAGCGTGTGCGAACGGGGGCGGAACGGGGAGCTGTACAACACCTCTCTTGCGATCGCCGCGGACGGCGCGCTGACGGCGTCCTACCGCAAGATCTTCCCGTGGCGACCGTACGAGCCGTACGACCCCGGCGACCGATTCGTGACGTACGGGACGGATGCGGGCGTCGTCGGACTCTCGATCTGCTACGACGCCTGGTTCCCCGAGGTCACCCGCCATCTCGCTTGGATGGGAGCGGACGTGGTCGTCAATATCGTCAAGACCACCACTCCCGACCGCGCGCAGGAGCTGGTGCTCGCCCGCGCGAACTCGATCGTCAACCAGACCTTCACCGTCAGCGTCAACTGCGCCGGCCCCGTCGGAAAGGGGCAGAGCATCGTGGTCGACCCGGAGGGCGCGGTGCTCGCCGAGGCCGGCGTCGACCCCGAGGTCCTGAGGGTGGCGCTCGATCTCGATCACGTCGACCGCGTGCGCACCCACGGCACTGCCGGCAGCAATCGGATGTGGGCGCAGTTCCTCCCCGCCGATGCGGCCCTCGAGCTGCCGCTCTACGAGGGCCGCATCGAGCCGCATCGATGGGAGCCGCGGCGCCCCTCAACCGCCTGAGCCGCCCGATCCGATCCCGGCCCCCGAAACCGCCCCTCCCCGAACCCGATCCCCTCTCACCCCTCTGGAGACGACGATGTCGACCGAACAGCAACCCCACCTCACCCGATCGCTCGGGCTCACCTCGCTGGTCCTGTTCGGACTCGCGTACATGACCCCGCTCATCGTCCTCGGCATCTTCGGCGTGGTCGCCGAGACGACCGGCGGCGCGAGCGCCTCCGCATACCTGGTGGCGCTGATAGCGATGCTGTTCACCGCCTCGAGCTACGGGCGGATGGCGGCCGCGCATCCGGTCGCCGGATCCGCTTACACCTACGTGCGCCGCACGATCGACTCGAGGGTCGGTTTCCTCGTCGGCTGGGCGGTGCTGCTGGACTACATGTTCTTGCCGATGGTCATCTGGCTGATCGGCGGCGCCTACCTCAAGGCGGAGTTCCCCGCCGTGCCGAGCTGGGTGTGGATCATCGGATTCGTGCTCGTCACGACGCTGCTCAACATCCTCGGGATCAAGGTCGCCGACCGCGTGAACTACATCATGATGGCGTTCCAGGTGCTCGTCATCGTCGTGTTCGTGGCGCTCTCGATCGGCTCCGTGGTCAGCGGCAAGGGCCTCGGCGGACTCGTCAGCGGCGGACCGTTCTGGAACTCGACGACGAGCTTCCCGATGGTCTCCGCCGGAGCCGCGATCGCCGCGTACTCCTTCCTCGGCTTCGACGCGGTGACGACATTCACCGAGGAGACGAAGGATCCGACCCGCAACGTCCCTCGCGCGATCATGCTCATCGCGCTCATCGGCGGCGGCATCTTCATCCTGGTGTCGTACACGACGCAGCTCGTGCATCCGGGCGGCGCCTTCAAGGACTCGTCGTCGGCCGCATTCGACATCGCGATGACGATCGGCGGAAACGTGTTCGGCGCGATCTTCCTGGCCGGGCTCGTGATCGCCCAGTTCGCATCCGGTCTTGCCGCACAGGCGTCCGCCGCCCGGCTGCTGTACGCGATGGGTCGGGACGGCGCCCTCCCGCGGCGCGTATTCGGCGAGGTCTCGAAGCGCTTCCACTCCCCGGTGCTCAACATCGTGATCATCGGCGTGATCGGGCTGGCCGCGCTTTTCCTCGACGTCGCGACGTCGACGTCCTTCATCAACTTCGGCGCGTTCACGGCCTTCACCATGGTCAACATCTCCGTCATCGTGTACTACGTGAAGGAACGACGGGCCGGACGCATCCACAACCCACTCGTCTACGTCGTCATCCCCGCGATCGGAGCCGTCATCACCGCCTACCTGCTCACCAAGCTCGACGCGAACGCGATCATCCTCGGGCTCAGCTGGCTCGCTGTCGGCATCGTCGTGCTCGCGGTCATCACCAAGGGCTTCCGCAAGCTGCCGCCCGAGCTTACCTACGAGCAGGAGGAAGCGCCCTCCGCGGCCGCTCCCGCCGGTGCGGTCGCGGGGGAGTGATCGGTGCGTCTCGCGCTCGCCCAGATCGACTCCGGCACCGACGTCGCGCACAATCTCGCGCTGATCCGTGCCGGGTTCGAAGATGCGGCGGCGCGGGGCGCGGATCTGCTGCTGTTCCCCGAGTACGCCATGTACGAGAAGAAGGTGGTGGACGGCAGCTTCGCCGAGGTCGCGCAACCCGTGGACGGCGAGTACGGCAGGACGCTCGCTGCGCTCGCCCTCGAGCACGGGATCGCCGTCATCGCGGGGATGGTGGAAGCGGCCCCGGACGGGGACAGGCCCTACAACACGCTCGTGGGGTTCGACGCGGACGGCGGCCTTGTCGGGTTGTATCGGAAGATCCACCTCTACGACGCCTACGGGTTCCGGGAGTCGCACTGGATATCCCGGCCCGACCCCGCGTTGCCGGTCGTGATGCCGATCGCGGGGATCCGGGTCGGCGTGATGACCTGCAATGACCTCCGCCACCCGGCGCTGGCCAGGGATCTGTCCGCCGCAGGCGCCGACGTGCTCGCGATCTGCGCGTCATGGGTACCCGGACCGCACAAGATCGACCAGTGGCGCACCCTCGCCGCCGCCCGCGCGATCGAGAACGTCATCCTCACCGCGGCGGTGTGCCAGGCGCCGCCCGTCTCGATCGGTACGAGCCTTGTCGTCGATCCGATGGGGGCGGCACTCGGTGAGCTCGGCCCGGAGCCGGGTCTGCTCGTCGTCGACCTCGATCCCGCGGAAACGTCCCGCGCACGAGCGCGTGCAGCACAGTAGAGCGCATCGCTACGCGGATCGTCGATGGCGGCGGTGCGTCATCCGGTAGGCGCCCGTGAGGGGCGACGTGACACAGCGCTGTGAGGAAGATCCTCCGCGCCGATGAGTCGTTGAGCCACGGCCCACAGCGATGCGGCGAGGTCGGGTCCCGTTCGCGCGGCGTGCGGGATCCCGATGCGCACGGCGGGGCCGGTTAGCGTGCGGCGCGGACCGAAGTACTCGCCGTTGCCGGCTCCCGGATCCGTTGCGGCGAACAGGAGCGGCTCGGCACCCTGCGAGACGTCCTGTGAGGGCAGGAGCGTGCGACGGACCGGGGGCCTGGCCTGATCGGCGGCGCGGACGAGGTTGCCGCCCGCGACCTGCAGGTTCGTCCGTGTGTACCCGGGGTGAGCGATCGTGGAGCGCAGGCGCCATCCGTTCGCGCGGGCGGTGTCGGCGAGGTGGATCCCCATGAGCAGGTCGGCGAGCTTGGACTGGCCGTAGGCGGCGTTCGGCCGATATCGCTGTCGCCACTGCAGGTCGTCGAAGCGGATCCGCCCGCGATGCGCCACGAGACTGGACATCGTCGCGACCCGCCCTTCCGGGGCGTCGAGCAGGCGCGGCAGCAGCAGGCTGGTGAGCAGGAAGGGGCCGAGGAAGTTGCTGCCGAACTGCAACTCGAAACCGTCCGCCGTCTCGAACCGGCGCGGCGGGGCCATCACGCCTGCGTTGTTGATGAGGACGTCAACGGGTGTGCCGTGGGCCGTCACCGCGGCCGCGAACGCACGCACGCTCGCGAGGTCGGCGAGGTCGATCCGGTGCACCTCCAGGCGCGCGCCCGGAGTCTCGGCGCGGACGGCGGTCATCGCGGCCTCGCCCTTCTCGGGTGAGCGGACGCCGAGGACCACGCTCGCCCCGGCCGCGGCCAGGCGTCGGACCGCTTCGAGGCCGGTCCCGCTGTTGGCTCCGGTGACGACGATCCGTCGCCCCGTCTGATCCGGTACCCGATACATGCCGCTCCCTTGCCGCTCAGCCGGCCGCGACCGGACGTGGCATGAGCGCGTCCCAGAGCGGGCTGGCCTGCGCGCGGTTGCGGGCGCTCAGCTCCTCGAGGTACCAGTCCTGCCCGAGCAGCTGCTTCACCCGGGGGATCGCGGTGCCGTCGGGGCCACTGTAGTAGTGCACCTTCCCGGCGTCGCCGTCCACGACCATCCGGAACATCACCTCGGCGGTGCCCGCCGGGTCGGATCGGACGGTGTTGAGGGTGTTGAACAGCGTCATCGACGGCAGGTAGTCCTCGGGGACGTCGTCGGCGACGTCGACCTTGCTGAAGATCCGTGTCATGTGGTTGCCGGGATGCAGGGCCTTGACCTGCACGCCGAACTCGGCGAGCTCGGCGTGCAGCCCCTCCGTCAGTGACGCCACGGCGGCCTTGGAGGCCTGGTAGTTCGAGGTGTAGGGGAAGCCACCGTCGGCACTGATCGAGCTGACGTTCACGATGACGCCGGAGCGCTGGTGCCGGAAGATCGGGATGAACGCCTTGTTCAGCGCGATCAGCCCGAACACGTTGGTCTGGAACTGGCGGTGCACCTGCTCCATCGTCGTGGCCTCCAGTGGCCCCGCCTGGAAGTAGCCGGCGTTGTTGATGAGTGCGTCCACCCGGCCGAACGCGGCCGCCGCGACCTCGCCGAACGTGAGATCCGCCGCCTCGTCGTCGACGTCGAGGAGGAGCGTCCGCACGTTCGGGAGGGCGTCGTGGGTGCGCAGATCGTCCTCCTTGCGGACGGTCGCGACGACGTTCCAGCCTGCGCGGTGGAAGCGCTCGACGGCGAGACGGCCGAAGCCTGTTGATGTTCCGGTGATGACGACGGTGGGCGATGACATGGACGGGTCCTCTCTGCGTCCTATTTAACGCAACGGTGTTGTGCTATGAGTGAAACACGGACGTCAGAGTAATGCAACCCTGTTGCGCTATCATCGTGGGATGACGAACGTGGCATACGAGCGCGCGCGATCGGCCGCGGCGAAGCAGGAGCGCGAGGACGCGATCCTGTGCTCGGCGGCCGAGCTGGGCCTCCGCGACGGAGTGCGCGCGGTGACGCTGACCGATATCGCGGCCGGTGTCGGGATGCACAAGTCGACGATGCTGCGGTACTTCGAGACCCGGGAGGAGATCTTCCTGCGGCTCGCTGCGGCGCAGTGGCGGGAGTGGTCGCGCGAGGTCGTTGCGGGGTTGCGAGTTAGCGCTGGCGGCGCCGCAAGGCGGTGGGCTCCGGCCGAGACCGCGGCCTTGCTGACATCGACGTTGCTCACTCGGCCCCTGTTCTGCGAACTGCTCGCGCACGTGCCGCTCAACCTCGAGCGCGGCGTCTCACTGCCGATCGTGAAGGACTTCAAGCTCACCGCGATCGCCTCCGCCTCCGCCGTCGCGGATGCGCTGTCGGACGCGACCGGGCTGCCGCGGGGAGCGGGCATGGAAGTGGTCGCCACGGCCACGGCGATGGCCGGCGCGCTGTGGCAGATGGCGGCGCCGGGCACGGCGCTCCGCGAGCTCTACGAGACCGATCCGGAACTCGCGCACGCCCGGGTCGACGTCGAGCCCCGCCTGGTACGGATCCTGGAGGCGCTGATCACGGGGCTCGCGGGCTGATGGTGCGGGCTCAGCGGTTCCGATGCATGATCCCGACGACCGGGTCGTCATCGATGTGTCCCTGCTCCACGGTCTCGTCGATGATCGCGATCAGACCGCGCTCGTCGTAGCGCGGCCAGGAGGGATCGGCGGGGGCGCCGTCGCGTGCGAACGCGACCCACTGCTCCTGGATCCATGACGACACGTTCCGGTCGGCGTCGTCATACCCCTCGGGCGTCAGTGTGCCGAAGAGATAGCGCAGTTCGGCGGTATGGCGGGCGCGTTCGTCCGAGGCTGCGGCGGCGGGGGAGACGCGCGCGAAGCGGTAGGCGTGCAGGTCGCCGCCGCTCGCGAGCAGCCGCTCGGCGGCCGTCAACGTCGTCTCGGTGAAGACCGCGGCGGTGTAGGCCCTGTCGAAGCGGGAGTACATCGAATCGGATCCGGTCCGCACCGCCCGGCGCACCGCGCCCGCCTGCTTGCCGGCGAGGGCACGAGTGAGTGCCCAGAGCAGGATCCGGTTGTAGGGGAGCATGCCGGGCTTGATGAAGTAGCGGGCCTCGTTCTCGGTCGTGCCGAGGAGCAGCGGCACGGGGGCGAGATCCGCGGTGCCACCCTGCGCAGGAAGGATCTCGCCGTCCGGCACCGGCATCCACGCCAGATTCGCGGGGGTGTGCACGCGGCCGCGCTTCGGGATCGTCCCGCTGAACAGATGCGAGGCTTCCGTGACGGCCGCGGTCGGGAGGCGGCGCAGGTCGTCGGGGCTTCCTCCGCCGAGGTGGCGGATCAGGCTCTGCGACGCGAGCCGCGTGCGCTCGCCGGTCGGCAGGGTGTCGAAGGTGAAGCGCTCGATGGCGCTGGACTGCACGATCGCGCGGTGGAACAGTCCCCGTGCCGCCGGTGCCTCGAGCAGCATCCGCACTGCATGGCCGCCGGCCGACTGGCCGAAAACCGTGATGTTGCCGGGGTCTCCGCCGAAGCCTGCGATGCTCCGCTGCACCCAGCGGAGCGCGGCGATCTGGTCGAGCAGGCCGAAGTTGCAGCCGAGCTCGGGATCGGCGAGGTAACCGAATGCGCCGAGCCGGTAGTTGATGCTCACGACAGTCACGCCGTGGGCGGCGAGGGAGGCGCCGTCCGTGCCGTCCTCGCAGCCGCTGCCGCCCAGGTAACCTCCGCCGTGGATCCAGACCATGACCGGCTGCTTCGCCTCGGAGTCGGTGCTGCCCGTCCAGACGTTCAGATAGAGGCAGTCCTCGCTCTGCGACGTCGCGCGCGGGGTGAACACCGCACCGGAAGTCTGCGGGCAGATCGGGCCGAACTCCCACGCGGGGCGGGCGCCTCCCCAGCCGACCGGTTCGAGTGGAGGCCGCCAGCGCCGGTCGCCGACGGGCGGCTGTGCGAAGGGGATCCCGAAGAACCGTGCAACTCCGTCCTCTGCGAAGCCGTCGACGATACCTTGCTCGGTGCGGACGAGCGTGTTCATGCGGGGGCTGCCAGGATCGCGATGACCGCTCGGCGGACGTGCTCCTGCACCGTGGGGATCCGTGCGGCGGGGTCGGTCTCGTCGAGCTGGCGCAACGCGACGGCGTGCGCGGTGCGGAAGATCAGCACCTGACCCATGACGGAGAGGGCAGTGAGGCGGTGCGTCTGTGCCGAGCCCTCCGGGTGCAGCCGTGCTGCGGCGGCGGTGAGCGTCGTCGCCAGGCGGTCCATGAACCCGTCGAGCAGCGCGTCGAACGATGTCGACGGGTTCTGCTGCTCGCGCAGGATCAGCTGCATCGGATCCGCGGACTCGGGGCGGAGCAGGGCCGCGACCATCGTCGTCGCGAAGTCGGCCGTGGCAGCGCCGACCTGCTCGGCGCGGCCACGCGCGAGGGCCTCCGCGATGTCGTCGAGGAGAGGGGCGGCGATCGCGCCCACCTCGGCCGCGGCCTGTGCCAGGACGGCGTGGTACAGGCCGTCCTTCCCGCCGAAGTGATAGCCGATGAGCGCCTGGTTGATCTGGGCGTCCTGTGCGATCCGGCGGGTGCTCACCGCGTGGAAGCCATCGCGGGCGAAGGCGATGGTGGCCGTGGCGAGCAAGGCATGCCGAGTCTCATCGCCGGTCGGGCGGGCCGGTGACGACGCAGGGGTGGCTGAACCCTGAACACTCATGCCGTCAGCCTAATTGATCAAATGATTAAATCAAACGATCAATCTATTCGGACATTCGGGATCCCGCGCCATGCGTCATGTGTGCCCGACGTCCGTCATCACGATCAGGCGTACGCTCGCCGCCGAGCCTGGACGACCGATCGAGGGACGGACTCGGCTTATCCCTTGACCGCACCGCCGATCCCGCCGCTGTTCAGGAACGCTCGCTGGAAGACGAGGAAGATCACCACGGGGATCATCGTCGCGATCGCCAGCGCCGCCAGATAGACGCCGAGGTCCGTGGAGGCCTGGATCTGCGGCAGTCGCACGGACAGCGGCTGCACCGAGATGTCGGCCAGCACGAGGTTCGGCCAGAGGAAGTCCGCCCATGCCGCGTTGATCGCGAGGATCGACACGACTCCGAGGATCGGCCGCGACATGGGCAGCACGATCGACCAGAACAGGCGGAACGTGCCGGCGCCGTCGGTGCGCGCCGCCTCGAAGATCTCCTTGGGCAGGCTCTCGAAGAACCGCATCACCAGCAGCACGTTGAACGCGCTGGCGCCGGCGGGCAGCCAGACAGCCCAGAACGTGTTGATCAGGGAGTGGCCGATCAGGGGCGGGTGCACGATCGTCAGATACAGCGGGACGAGCAGCACCACCGTCGGGATGAACAGGGTCGCGAGCACCATGCCGCTGAGGATCCGGCCGTACCTGGGTCGCAGCACCGCCAGGACGAAGCCACCGGTCGTCGCCACCAGCAGCTGCACGGCCCAGGATCCGGCCGCCATCGCGATCGTGTTGCCGAAGAAGCTCGCGATGTGCACGTCGTTCCATGCGCGTTCGAGGTTGGACCACGCCCAGTCGGTCGGGATGAACTGGAGCGGATGCGTCAGCGTCTCCCGCGTCGGCGTCACGGCGGCTTTCAGCAGCCACAGCAGCGGGAGGAGACCCGCAGCGACCAGGGCGATCCCGAGAAGCACGTTCAGGACCGTCCCCAAGGCCCGCGTCGCAGGCCGGGACCAGTCGGCGTGCGAGAGGATGCCGCGGTCGGCCTGTTCCGTCGAGGAACGGCGCGTCCGCCGCGGCGCGGGTGCGGTCGGCGCAGGGGTCGTGAGCGCCATCAGTCGCTCCACTTCTTGGTGAGCCGGAAGTACCCGAGCGACATCAGTCCCAGGAAGAGCGCGAGCATGAGGCTCAGCGCCGTCGCCTTACCGTAGGCACCGCCGAGGCTGTTGGTGAAGGCGTACTGGTAGATGAGCAGCAGGATCGTCGTGGTCGAATTGGCAGGCCCTCCGCCGGTGAACAGAAACGGCTGCAGGAAGACCTGCGCGGTGGCGATGATCTGCAGGATCAGCGTGATGAACAGGATCCCGCGCAGCTGGGGGAGGGTGACGTGCCACACCTTCTGCCAGATCGAGGCTCCGTCGACTTCAGCGGCGTCGTAGAGCTCGGGAGCCACCGAGGTGAGCGCGGCGAGGTAGATGATGATCGTGCCGCCGGCGCCCGCCCAGGTTGCTTGAAGGACCAGCGACGGCATCGCGGTCGCGGCGGATTGGATCCACGGCTGCGCGGGGATCCCGAACCAGCTCAGCATCGTGTTGAAGACGCCGTTCGGCGACGCGTCGTAGAACACCTTCCACAGCAGCACGGACACCACCGGGGGAATCACGACGGGCAGGTAGGCGAGCACGCTGTACCACCCCTTCGACCGGCGGAACTCGCTCATCAGCACGGCGACGACCAGTGGGATCGGGTACCCGATCAACAGCGCGATCCCCGCGAACAGCGCGGTGTTGCGCAGCGCCGTGTAGAAGAGCGGGTCCTGCAGCACCGCTGCGAAGTTCGCGATTCCCACCCACTGCGGCTCTGTGACGAGGTTCGTCCGCTGGAAGCTCATCACAACGGCCTGCACGATCGGCGACCAGGAGAACACTCCGAACACGATCAGCATCGGCAGCGCGAAGAGGAGTGTGGTGAGCCCTCCTCGTCGGACCCAGGTGACCGGCGTCCGACGAGGCGGACGCGCCGCCGTCGACGTCGCCTCGGGTGCCGATGTCGGATCAGCAGGAGGGGTGTCGGGACTCATGGTTGCGGCCTGAGACATGCGGGGACCTTCGTATCGGATCATGGCACGGTGCGACCGGGACGTCATCCCGGTCGCACCGCGTGCGGGCGGGTCAGCTGCCGGAATCGACGAGCGCCTGGATCTTGGTGTTGACGCCCTTGAGCAGGGTGTCCACATCCGCGTTCTGATCGGTGAGCACGGCCTGCACGACCGCGTCCAAGGCGCCGTACAGGTCCTGCGTGTGGGCCGGCGGCTCCGGCACGATCGTCTGCGACCAGATCCCGTCGGTGAACGGCTTCACGTTGGCCGCGGGGACATTGACGTAGGGCTTGATCCACTCCTGGTTCTGCTCCCAGGTCGCCTTGTCCAGTACGGGCAGGGTGGGCGCGCCGACCGCCTGGTTCCCGGCCTTGAGGGTCTCCGCGTTCTTCACCGCCGCGTTCTTGTCCACCGTCGGCTGAGTGCGGTAGAAGTCGATCCATTTCACGGCGGCGGCGATCTGCTCAGGGGAGTCCTTCACGTTCACCACGTCCACGTTTCCGCCCGACAGGATCCCCGCATCGGCGTCCTTCGCCACAGGGAAGGTCGTCACGCCGTAGGTCTTGGGATCCAGCCCGTTGGCCTGCATGAGCGAGCCCACGACGTCCGACCCGCTCATGTACATGCCGATCTTGCCGGCGGCGAACGCCTCGTTGATGCCCGACCAGTTGAACAGGAAGTTGCTTCCCATCGCGTTGTCGTCCCAGCGCAGCTTCTTCAGCCACGCCAGCGCCTTCTCGGTCGCGTCGTTGTCGGCGGTGACGGTCACCTTGCCGTCAGGTCCGACCTTCTCCATGCGCCCGCCGAGCGCCTCCGTCAGCGTTGTGAGCTGCCAGCCGCCGGTGTTGTCCTGCGTCATCTGCATGTAGCCGGCGACGCCGGGCACCTTCGCGGCGATGGTCTTCGCGTAGGTCTCGACCTCGTCGAGGGTCGTGGGCGGCTTGTCGGGGTCGAGGCCCGCTTTGGTGAAGATGTCGCGGTTGTACGACAGCGACATCGCGTACGGGCCCCACGGGATGCCGTAGACCTTGCCGTCGGTGCCGGTCGCGACGTCGAGCACCTTCTTGTTCCACTTGTCGGCGGTCGCGGTCTTCTTGAAGTCCGCGGTGATGTCGGCGAGCTGGCCATTGTTCGCGAGGGTCTTCGAGTCGGTGAACGGCACATTGAACACGTCTGGCAGGGTGCCTCCGGCGAGTTCGGCGGCGAATGTGGTGCCGGTCCACTGGTACTCGATCGCCTTGACGTCGATGTCCGGGTTCGCCTTCTCGAACTGCTTCACGCGATCTGCGAGCGCCTTCAACGCGTCGGCGGTCGCGCCGGGCAGCACCGGCGCGACGACGAGATGCACCTTGCCGCCGTCCGATCCCGACCCGGATCCGGAGGCTGAGCATCCGGCCAGGGCGCCTGCGAGCGCGAGCACCGACGTGCCGGCCAGCAGGACTTTCATTCGTGACTTCATCGTCTTTCCCTTCATGGATGATGGCGCGGATGCGCCGGGCTCCTCTGGTGCGAGGATCGTCATGATCGGCCCCCCTCGGGGACATGTCGAGGTGCGAGCCGCAGCCAGGCGGCGCCGTTGCCGGGCAGGATCCCGTTGTGCAGCTCCGCCGAGGCCAGCATCAGCTCGTCGTGGGGAGGCAGCTCGAGCGGGGACGATCCGGTGTTGACGATGCATGCGAATCGCTGACCCCTGCGGAACGCGAGGACGTTCTCGCCCAGAACCTCGATCCAGTCCAGATCGGAGCCGCCGAGGTCGGTCTCTGAGCGCCGGATCCGAAGTGTCGCTCGATAGAGGCTGAGCATGGATGCGCGATCCGACTCCTGCCGCTGCACCGTGAGGTCGCGCCACGACTCCGGTTGCGGCAACCACGTCGTGATGCCGTCCGGGCTGAAGCCGAACGGGGCGCGCTCTCCGGACCAGGGCAGCGGCACCCGGCATCCGTCGCGTCCCGGATCCACCCCTCCGGAGCGGAAGTGCATCGGATCCTGGATGAGCTCGAGCGGGAGATCCTCGACCTCGTCGAGCCCGAGCTCGTCGCCCTGGTAGATGTACAGGCTGCCCGGGAGAGCGGCGACCAGGAGGGCCGCTGCGCGCGCCCTGCGTCGGCCGAGGTCGAGGTCGGTGGGGATGCCGAAGCGCTTGTCGAGGAAGGCGAAGCCGGTCCTCTCGCGGCCGTACCGGGTCACCGGCCGGGTGACGTCGTGGTTGGACAGCACCCAGGTGCTCGGGGCGCCGACCGGCGCGTGCGCGGCGAGCGTGGTGTCGATCGACGTGCGCAGCTCTGCGGCATCCCATGGCCGGGCGAGGAAGTCGAAGTTGAACGCGGTGTGCATCTCGTCGGGGCGGAGGTAAGCCGCGAATCGCTCCGCGTCCTCGACCCAAAGCTCTCCGACGAGCACTCGGCGGTCCGGGTATGCGTCCGCGATCGCCCGCCAGGAGCGATACAGGTCGTGCAGTTCGTCGCGGTCCTCGGTCGGATGCGTGCCGGGGCCGGTGCGCTCGCCGACTTCCGGCAGGTGGGGATCCTTGATCACCATCGCCGCCGAGTCGATGCGCACCCCGGCGACGCCGCGATCGAACCAGAAGCGCAGGATGTCTTCGTGCTCGCGCCGCACGTCGGGGTGGTTCCAGTTCCAGTCGGGCTGCTCGGGGGTGAACAGATGCAGGTACCACTCGCCGGGATCACCCTCGGCGGTGACCGTGCGGGTCCACGTCTCGCCTTGGAAGCTCGACACCCAGTGCGTGGGGATGGTGGATCCGCTCTCGCCCTTGCCTGGGTGGAACCAGAAGCGCTCCCTGGCGGCGGATCCGGGATCCGCGGCGAGCGCCTCTTGGAACCACGGATGCTGAGCGCTGATGTGGTTCGGGACGATGTCGATGATCGTGCGGATGCCGAGCTCGGCTGCCTCGACGATCAGCGCCTCGGCGTCAGCGAGGGATCCGAACATCGGGTGGATCGCGCGATAGTCGACGATGTCGTAGCCGCCGTCGGCGAGCGGCGACGGATACCAGGGGTTGAACCACAGGGCGTCGACGCCGAGCGCTGCGAGGTAGGACAGGCGGCTCCGCACGCCCGCGAGGTCGCCCGTGCCGTCGCCGTCGCCGTCCGCGAAGCTGCGGACGTACACCTGGTAGATCACGGCGGTGCGCCACCAGTCGGCGTCGTCGGAAGAGTTCGGAGGCGTCATCGCCATCGTGCTCCTGCTCGGGGTGCAGCGGGACGTCCCGGATCCGGGGCGTGCTGATCACCGTAATTCGCCGGAGTCAGGAAAGCAAGAGATGAACGAAATCTTGCAAGAAACAGACAATCAAGAGTCGGAGGTTCTCGCGGTCCGAGAATCGATCTCCTGCGAAGGGGCTGGCGCGGTCGACCCCCGCAGCACCAGCTCCGGCTCGAAGAGGAGCTCCTCTCCCGCGGCGGCGGTGCCGGCGATCTGCGCCATGAGCAACTCCACGGCAGTGCGCCCGATCGCCTCGATCGGCTGCCGCACCGTGGTGAGCGGCGGCTCCGTGCAGCTCATCAGCGCCGAGTCGTCGAAGCCCACGACGGACACGTCGTCGGGCACCCTGGCCCCCGCCCGACGGGCCGCCCGCACGGCACCCAGGGCGAGCGGATCGCTCGCGCACACGATGGCGGTGGCGCCGCGTTCCAGCAGGCGGGTCGCGCCCGCCTGCCCTGACTCCAGCGAGTACAGGCCGTGCACGATCAGGTCGTCGCTCAGGGGTGCTCCCAGGTCCGCGAGCACCCGCCGGGCCGACTCGCGCTTCCGTCGGGAGGGGATGTGATCCGTCGGCCCGAGCACCAGTCCGATGCGGCGGTGCCCGAGCTGGTAGAGGTGGTTGACCGCTTGCTCCGCCGCTGCGGCGTCGTCGGTGGCCACGGTTGTGAAGGGGAGGTCGGGTACACCCGAGCTCACCATCACGGTGGGCAGCTTCACGCGGCGCAACTGCTCGTAGTGCCCGTGGGGTGCATCGGCCTGGGTGTAGTTGCCGCCGAGGAAGATGACGCCGGAGACCTGTTGCTCCAGGAGCAGCTCGACGTAGTCCGCCTCGGTCACCCCGCCCGCGTTCTGGGTGCACAGCACGGGGGTGTAGCCGTTCTGCGAGAGGCTGCCGCCCACCACCTCGGCGAGGGCGGGGAAGATCGGATTGGTCAGTTCCGGCAGCACCAGGCCGACCAGTCGCGCCCGCTCACCGCGAAGCTTCGTCGGGCGCTCATAGCCGAGCACGTCCAGGGCAGTGAGCACCGCCTGACGGGTGCTGTCGGAGACCCCCGGCTTTCCGTTGAGGACGCGCGAGACCGTGGCCTCGCTGACACCCACCTTCTTGGCCACTTCGACGAGACGCTTCGACATGCTGGCAGTTTACGCAAGAACGCGACGACAACTTGCGCTCTCTTGCGTGGCCGACGGATCTCGTGCGCTGCGAGAGGATGGTCCGGTGAGCTACGACGCGGACGAGACCGTCTTCGAGCATGCCGGACGGCGGATCCGGCTGGAGGCGAACGCGCAGTTCGACGCCCTGGTGGGGGCGTTCGAGGCCGCGGTCCCGGCGCTGCCGGAGGAGCAGGCGCTGGCCGAGGTACGCGGCGGCGACTGGGCGGGATTCGTGCGGGGGCTGCAGTGGGAGGCGCCCAGCGGGTTCGTCCGGGTCTGGACCTCGCGTCCCGACGCGCTCATGGCGCACGCGGGCAGCGGCGCCCGCAGCGTGGTGTGGCTGATCGCGCACCACGGGATCACCGCGCGGCTGTTCCGGCACGATCCCGGCACGATGCTCTACGCCCCGCTGCGCATCGAGGCGCACACGTCGAGCGCGCCGGGGACGACGCTGAGCTTCGAGGCTCCGGGCGCCCGGCTCGCCGGCTTCGGTGTCAACAAGATCGCGCAGGCCGGCGCAGAGCTCGATCGCGCCCTCGGCGACCTCATCGAGGACCTCGGCCTGCCTCGGCCCACGGCGCTGCGTCGCTGATCCGGTCCCCGTCCGGTGCGGCCGCGGCCAGCCGGCGCGGAGAGCTCCCGGAGAGCTCCGGATCGCCGTCAGGCCTTGTTGTCGGCGAGCAGCAGCACGCCGCCGAGCCCGATCATCATGCCCCCGCCGGTGCCGCGGACCGCGGCGAGCCGTCGGGGCGAGCGTGCGAACCACGACCGCGCCGCGCCGGCGATCAACGCCCAGGTCCCATCGCAGACGAAGGCGATGACGGTGAAGATCAGCCCGAGGACCATCATCTGCAGGGGAACGGATCCGGCGTGGAAGTCGACGAACTGCGGCAGCGCGGCGACGAAGAAGACGATGGTCTTGGGGTTGGTGGCCCCGACGATGAAGCCCTGCCGCAGCACGATGAGCGTGGACATCCGCGGCGAACCCGTCTGGGACGCGCCCTCGAAACCGTCGCGCCGGTGACGGATGGCCTGGATTCCGAGATAGGCCAGGTAGAGCGCACCGAGCACCTTCACCACCGTGAACAGGGCCACGGACTGGGCGACGATCGATCCCACGCCGAACGCCACCGCGGTGATCGGGACCAGGCTTCCGAGCTCGTTGCCGAGCACGCTCCAGAGCCCGGCGCTGCGACCCCAGGCGAGCGAGCGTCCGATGACGAACAGCACGCTGGGGCCCGGGATCGCGATGAGGACCAGGGAGGTGAGGGCGAAGGCGATGACGGCTTCCGTGTGCGGCACGTGAAGAACCTAGTCCCGGTGCCGCCCGGATGCCAGCGCGCGTTCGTCGGAACGGCCGGGCGCGCTCTGGCTACGATGGCGCCGTGGCGGACACGACATCTCGGATCCAGACGCTCGGCATCATCGGTGCCGGCCGGATCGGCAGCGTGCTCGCGCGCCTCGCGGTGGCGGCCGGCTATCGCGTGCTGGTCGCGGGATCCTCGGATCCGGCCCGGATCGCACGCGCCGCCGCCGCGCTCGGGGCGAGTGCGGTCGACGTCGCGGAGCTCGCCCGCGATGCGGACGCCGTACTGCTGACCCTGCCGCTCGGCCGGCACACGACACTGCCGGCGGAGCTGCTGCGCGGAAAGCTCGTGATCGACGCCATGAACTACTGGTGGGGCGCCGACGGGCTCCGCGACGACCTCGACGATCCGCGCACGTCCACCAGCGAGATCGTGCAGCGGTTCCTGGCCGGATCCCGCGTCGTGAAGGGGCTCAACCACATGGGCTACCACGACGTCGAGGACGAGGCCCGCCCCGCGGGCGCCCCGGGTCGCAAGGCGATCGCCATCGCCGGGGACGACTCCGCAGACGTGGCGCAGGTGGCACGGCTGGTCGACGACCTCGGTTTCGACCCCGTGGTGGCCGGCGATCTCGCGAGCGGCATCATGCTCGAACCCGGCGCGGAGGCGTTCGGCGCCGACGTCGACGCCGCCGAGCTGCGGGCGATGCTTGAGCGATTCTGGACCTCGCAGCGCGGCATCGTCGTGGCCAGGGCGCGCGCCGCGGACCAGGACGCCTGAACCGCAATCGCCTCAACGGGGTCGGGACGAAGCCTGGGCCGGACGCGAGGCGTCACCCCCAGGCGGCCGCGCGGGGCACCACGAGCACGGGCACTCCTGCGTTGCGGACGATCTTCGTGCCGTGCGAGCCGAGGAAGACCCGGGCGAGCGGATTGAGGGAACTGGACCCGACGACGAGCAGATCGCCGTCAGCCCACCCGACGTCGTCGATCGCCGCGGCCCAGGATCCGCCCACACCGATCGCGACGGGATCGACGGCCGGCGGAGGGCCGGTGATCCCGCCGAGGATCGTCGACGCGTGATCTCGGATCCGTGCCTCCCACTCGACGAGGACCGGATCCTCCGCGCGACCGCCCGCGCCGGCGAGGATCCCCATCTCGGCGTCGGGCCGCACGGCGAACGAGGCGATCCGCAGACTCACGCCACCGAGCGCGGCGACGGACGCCGCGCCGGGGATGAGGTCCTGTGCGGCGCCGGATCCGCCGTACGCGACGGTGAGGCGGTCGATCCTCGCATCCACGCGAGCCCGATAGCCCACCGGTGCGATCGCCACGGGCGCGGGGGAGGCGTGCAGCAGCGCCTCCGACACCGCGCCGAGCGCGATCCGTCCCGGCTCGCCGCGCACCGCGGATCCGAGCACGAGGGCGTCGGGTCGCTCCTGCTCCGCGAGCTCCAGCAGGCCGCGGCGGGCCGAGGAGGCCTCGTGCACGATGTAGCGCGCCGGCACCTGCCCGCCGAGCACGCTCGCGGCGTGGTCGAGGACGAGGTCGGCCGCGTCGCGGTTGTGCGCCTGCCACTCGTGATCGACGCTCGCGCGCGAGTGCGGCCACGCGGAGGCGACGACCGCGGCGACGACGAGGTCGGTCTCCAGGGAGTTCGCCAGCTGCGCGGCGAGGGCGAGCATCGACGACGAGCGGCGCGCGGTGTCCAGCCCGACGAGGAGGGTCATCGCTCGCTCCGCTCCAGCGGGGCCTGCTGACGCACGGCGGAGGTGTACGGCACGTCGGCGGCGAGGGGACCGTTGCCCGGCTGCAGCGCGGAGCGGCGACGTCCGTAGAAGAAGTAGAACGCGAGGAACACCGCGACCCAGATCGCGAAGACGAGGATCGTGACCGGCCGCAGCTGGGTGATGATCCAGATGCATCCGAGGATCGAGAGGATCGGCGTGATCGGGTACAGCGGCACCGTGAAGCCGCGCTCGAGGTCCGGCTCGCGGCGACGCAGGATGATCAGGCCGACAGAGACGACCAGGAACGCGGCGAGCGTGCCGATGCTCGTCATCTCGGCGAGGAAGTTGATCGGGATCACGCCCGCGAGCACTGCGACGACGGCCGACACGATGATCGTGTTCTGGACGGGCGTGCGGGTGCGTTCGTTGACCTTCGCGAAGACCTTGGGCACCATGCCGTCCCGCGCCATCGCGAACAGGATCCGGGTCTGCCCGTACAGCGTGACGAGTGTGACGCTGAAGATCGAGATCACGGCGCCCGCCGCGAGCACGGTGCCGGGCCAGGGGCTGCCGACGACGTCGGCGAGGATGGCGGAGAGGCCGGCCTCCTGGCCGTCGAACTTCGCCGGGGCCTGGGCGCCGACCGAGACGAGGGCCACACCGACATAGAGCACGACGACGACCACGAGCGCGAGCAGGATGGCCAGTGGCAGGTTGCGCTTGGGGTTCTTCGCCTCCTCGCCCGCGGTCGAGACCGCGTCGAGCCCGACGAACGAGAAGAAGATCACGCCGGCGCCCGCCGCGACGCCGCTGAGCCCGTACGGCGCGAAGTTCGCGAAGTGGTCGGAGTTCCACCCCGTCACGCCCACGGCGACGAAGAAGAGCAGCACGGCGATCTTGATGCACACCATCACCGCGTTGGTGACGACGGACTCCTTGGTGCCGCGCACGAGCAGCACCGCGCAGAGCGCGATCAGGATCACGGCAGGCAGGTTGACGACGCCGCCCTCCTCGGGCGAATTGCTGAGCACGAGCGGGATGTGCCAGCCGAACAGGTTGCCGATGAGCTCGTTCACGTACTGCGACCAGCCCACGGCGACGGCCCCGGCGGAGACCGCGTACTCCAGCAGCAGGCAGGCGCCGACGACCATGGCGATGCCCTCGCCGAGGGTCGCGTACGCGTAGGAGTAGGTGGATCCGGAGACGGGAACCGCCCCCGCGAGTTCCGCATAGCAGAGCGCGGTGAGTCCGGCGACGATGCCGGCGATCACGAACGACCACACCACGGCGGGGCCGGCCAGCGGCACGGCCTGGGACATGATGAAGAAGATCCCCGTGCCGATCGTGCAACTGATCCCGATCGCCATGAGCGAGAAGAGCCCGATCGAGCGGGTGAGGGGCGAATCGCCTGCCTCCCTGGCGATGGGTTTGCGCCGGAGGAGCTGCTGGGCGATCGATGTCATGCGGTGACCTGTTCTTTCGTCGGCGACGGCTTCGCTGCACGTCGCATGCCGGTTCTGAGGTGCGGATCGATCCTGCTGGATCGTGTGGTCTTCGGACGAACCGAGGGGATCGGCGCGCTGTGCTCGATCACGACGCGCACGCCGTCGACGAGCGCGTCCGCGGCGCCCCGAACGTAGCCGCCGGGCATCGCCGCGATCCCGCGCAGGAACGCGATCGTCTCGGCGGTGAGGATCTCGCCGGGCAGGACGTTGGGGATCCCGGGCGGATAGGCGGCCAGCGCGTCGGCCGAGACCCGGCCCACGGCTTCTGCGGCCGCGACGATCTCGGTGTGCGCGAAGGCGGCGTCCCGCGGGCGCATCACGGCGGGGCCGGTCCTGGGCAGCGCAATCGATCCGGCCTCCCCTCGAGCGGCGAGGTCGCCGACCGGCTGCAGCGCCTCGAGCGCCGCCACGAACCGCGCCGCGTCGGGCGTCGTGCCGGGGCCCACGAACGCGACGATGCAGGATCCGGTCGAGATCTCCGTCATGATCCCCGCGGTGCGCAGCAGCTCCTCCCGCACGGCGTGGCCGTCCAGCCCCGCCGCGCCGACATCGATCGAGACGCGGAGCGGGTCGTGGCCCACGATGTCGGGGAAGGCGTCGAAGCCGTCGCTCACGATCGGGAAGCGTCCCGTCGCGCGCACGGCATCGCGCAGCTCGGTGGCCGCGGCGAGTGACGCGGCGATGCGGTCGTGGCCGCCCTCCAGCGTCGCCCTGGCGAGGTCGAGCGAGGCGAGCAGCAGCGAGCTGGCGCTCGTGGACTGCGTGAACATGAAGGCGCGGTCGATCAGCGGCTCGAGCTCGGCCGCAAAGGGGCCGTCCGCGAGATGGAGCATGGCCGACTGGGTGAGACTGCCGCCCATCTTGTGCGTCGACGAGACGACGAGGTCCGCGCCGAGCGTGATCGGGTTCGCAGGAAGGTCGGGGTGGAAGCCGAAGTGCGCCGCCCACGCGGCGTCCACGACCAGCGGCACGCCGGCCTCATGGCAGACCTCCGCGATCGCCTCGACGTCGGCGACCGCGCCGAAGTAGCTCGGGCTGATGATGTAGGCGGCCTTCGCATCCGCGCCCTCGAGCGCCTCGCGCATCGCTGCGGGCGTCACGCCGTGGTTGATCCCGTGGTGCTCGTCGATCGTCGGCTGCACGAAGCGGGGATCGAGGCCGCCGAGGATGATGCCGTCGAAGAAGCTGGAGTGCGCGCTGCGCTGTGCGACCACGACCTCGTCCGGAGTGCGGAACGCGGCCAGGGCCAGCGCCGTCATCCGGTTCGCCTCGGAGGCGCCGTTGGTGAGGAACCAGGTGCGACGGGCGCCCCAGGCGCGCGCGGCCAGAGCGCGGGCCTGGACGAGCGGGTTCTCGGATCCCTTGTCGATGCCGTCCAGCAGCGGCTCCACGTCGTAGCGCAGCACGTCCTCGCCGAAGAACTCCGCCATCAGGGGAGCGGCGGCGGGGTCGGCGCTGTGCCCGGGGACATTGAGGCGCTGCAGGTCGCGTGCGGCGAAACGGCGGATGGCGTCGGCGTAGGGCGTGGTTGTCGTCACGGATCGATTCTGGCGAAGCCGGATACGATGAGGAATGCATACCTTTCTTCATTCATCAATACTCACTATGGAGCGCGGATGCTCGATCTGAGGCAGCTCAAGGCGCTGGAGGCCGTGGCCGAGCAGGGATCCGTGCTGCGCGCGGCCGATGCCCTGCAGTGGAGCCAGCCCACGGTCACCCACCACCTCCGGGGCCTCGAGCGCGTGCTCGGCGCCGCGGTGGTGATGAGCGGATCCGGCGGCACGCGGCTGACACCGGTGGGAGAGGCGATGCTGCTGCACGCCACCGCGATCCTGGATCGGTCCGAACGCGCCGTCGACGAGCTCAGGGCATTGGTCGAGTCCGGACGGCGGCGCATCGCGATCGGCGTGTTCCCCTCCGCCGGGGCGAGGCTGCTCCCGCAGGTGGTGCGCGCGCTGCAGGCGGCCGGGTTCGATCCGGACGTGATCGAGGCCGAGCTCGACCCGCTCATGGCGGCGGTCGTCGGACTCCGCCTCGATGCCGCGATCGTGTACGACGCCCCCGGCCGGCCCACCATCCTGCCGCCGGGCTTCCGGATGATCCCGGTGCGTCAGGAGCACCTCGCCGTCATCGTCCCGCCGGCGCACCCTCTCGCCGGACGCACCGGCGTTCCGCTCGCGGACCTCGACGACGAGGCCTGGATCGCCGGCGCGACCGAGGCGGACCCCGTCGATGCCGCTCTCTTCCGGGCCGCCGATCAGGCGGGCTTCACCCCGCGGATCGCCATGCGCAGCGACGACTACGCCGTGGTGGCGGCCTACGTCGCCGCCGGGTTCGGCGCCGCCCTCGTCCCCGAGCTGGCGCTGCCCGCGCATCTCGATGCCGTGGCCACGGTCGAGATCGCCGACGCCGTGTTCGAGCGGCGCATCTTCCTCGTCACCGCGCCGACGGTGAGCGCGGAGGCGCGGACGGCTCTGGAGCGGGCCCTGCGCACGACGACAGACGGCTGAGGAGGCCGATCCGAGGTCGGGGTGCCCTTCCCTCCGAGGCGGCGCCGTCCGCCGGCGCGGGCGTTCGGACGCGATTGGCGGAATCCGCGCGCAGAATGATGTCGAGAACCGCGCATCGGCTCCGACCACATACCGAGGCGGACATCGGGTCGCCCGACGAACAGAAGGAGAACGACCATGAAGTACATGATCCTCATGCAGGTGCGTCAGGACGTGCTGAATGCGCTCACCGCTGAGCAGATGCAGGCGATCGGCGAAGGACACCAGGCGTTCATGGATTCCGTCACCGCTTCGGGAGAGATGCTCGGCACCGTGGCGCTCGCCGACCCCAGCCAGTCGAAAGTGGTGCGCGGCGCGGGCGGCGCCCCCGAGGTGGTCGACGGCCCGTTCGCCGAGACCAAGGAGTTCATGGGCGGGTACTACCTGATCGAGGTCGAGTCCGAGGAGCGCGCGCTCGAGCTCGCCCGGCAGATCCCGGATGCGGCGATCGACGGGCTCGCGTTGGAGGTCCGCCCCGTGATGTTCTCGGCCGGGTCCGACGTGTGACTGATCGTCGCTACGAGGACTTGTGGCGCAGCAGCGCGCCGCAGGTCCTCGCCGCGCTGCTGCGCCGCTACGGCGCCGCACAGCTGGATCTCTGCGAGGACGCGGTGCAGGAGGCGCTTCTCGCGGCGCACCAGCAGTGGCCGGCCGAGGGCGCCCCGGCGGACGCGAAGGGCTGGCTGCTGACCGTCGCGCGCCGCCGGATGATCGATCGGATCCGCAGCGAGCACCAGCGCCGGGAGCGCGAGAACGCGTACGCCGATGCCTGGCGCCCCCTCGCCGAAGCCGAGGCTGCGCACGCGGATGACAGCGTCGAGGTGCTCCGGCTGTGCTGCCACCCCGCCCTGACGATGCCGGCGCAGGTGGCGCTGACGCTGCGCGCGGTCGCCGGCCTGTCGACCGCTCAGATCGCCCGTGCGCACCTGCTGCCCGAGGCGACGATCGCCCAGCGGATCAGCCGGGCCAAAGCGAGGATCAGGGTCGCCGGGGCCGTCTTCCCGGAGCCGTCCGACCCCGAGGACCGTCTGGATCCGGTGCTCGCCGTCCTCTACGTCATGTTCACCGAGGGGCACACCGCGACCGAGGGAGCGGACGCCAACGACATCCGGCTCAGCGACGAGGCGATCCGCCTGGCACGGATGCTGCACCGCGAACGTCCGGAGGACGTCGAGGTCGCGGGGCTGCTCGCGCTGATGCTGCTCACCGACGCCCGCCGCGCCGCGCGCATCGGCACCCGCGGCGAGCTGATCCCGCTCGACGAGCAGGACCGCACGCGATGGGATCGGGACGGGATCGAGGAGGGCACCGGGATCCTCGACGCGGCGCTCGCCGCAGGCCGTCATGGCCCGTACTCGATCCAGGCCGCGATCGCGGCACTGCATGACGATGCTCCGAGCACCGCGACCACGGACTGGCCGCAGATCCTGGCCCTGTACCGCCTGCTCGAGCGGGAGACCGGCAACCCCGTCGCGACGATCAACCGCGCCGTGGCGCAGGCGATGGTGCACGGGCCCGAGTCCGGGCTGGCCGTGATCGACGGCATCGCGGACGCGAGGGTGCGCGGCGACCGCAAGCGCATCGCCTCGGTGCGCGCGCATCTACTGGAGCGCGCGGGGCGCACCCAGGAGGCGATCGGCGAATACCTGGAAGCGGCCCGGGCGACCCTCTCCGTCCCGGAGCGCGACTATCTGCGAGCCCGCGCCGCACGGCTGCGGGGCTGAGCCCCGGTCGAGGGGCGCGGCCTGTCTGCCGCCGCCGCCTCTGGCGGTCAGCCCCGGCGAGTGGGACACTGGGCCATCGCGAGCGAGTGATCCCGCGCGTTCGCGGGCCCGTCGCGGACGGAAGGGTCACCATCATGGCTGTGGTCGGAGACGTCGGTCGCTCTTCTCGTGCGACGCCCCACGGTGTGCTCGCCCGGTACCCGCTCACCTCCTACTTCGTGATCGCGTACCTGTTCGCGTGGCTCGTCGAGCTGCCGGCCGTTCTCTCCGCGCAGGGGGCGCTGCCGGCGATGCCCAAACTCGCGATCGGGATCCTCATCCCCGTCGCAACCCTCGGTCCGGCCGTCGCGGCGTTCGTCGTGACCGCGGTGACGGAGGGCAGGGAAGGCGTCGTCCGGCTGCTGCATCGTTGCGTCCATTGGCGAGTGGGGATCGGGTGGTACCTGTTCCTGCTCGTCGGCGTGCCGGTCATCATCCTGCTCGGAACGATCGTGGTGCCCACCGCCCTGGCATCGTTCCAGCCGATCATCGGCCCCCTGCTCGCCGCTTACCCGCTCGCGTTCGTGATGACCTTCCTCCTCGGCGGTCCGCTGGGGGAGGAGCCGGGGTGGCGCGGGTTCGCGCTGCCGCGGCTGCAGGAGCGCCACGGCCCTCTGATGGGCAGTGTGATCCTGGGGGCGCTGTGGGCGCTGTGGCACTTCCCGCTGTTCTGGAGCGGGGTGTGGACGCCGCCGACGCCCGCGAACATGGTGATGTTCGTGGTGATGATCATCGCGCTGACGATCATGATGACCTGGGTCTTCAACCACGCGGGGGGCAGCGTGCTGATCACGATGCTGATGCACGCCTCCTTCAACACCTTCGCGAACAAGGTGGGCGCACCGCTCTTCCCCGCGCCGATCTTCAACGACTACGGACTCCTGCCGGTGCTGATCGGCTTCACCGGCACGGCTCTCGTGCTGATCCTCGTGACCCGGGGCCGTCTCGGCCTCCCGAAGGGCGCTCGATCGCCCGGTCTCGGCCCGACGACGGCGACCTGAGTCGCGTCTCGGCGACTGCAGCGGTCAGCCGAGCTGCGGATCCACCATGGTCATGCCCGCCACCGTCGCCCGGTCGAACCCTGGCAGCAGCGCGGCGGCCTCCTCGAGACCGATGGTGCGCTCGATGAGGCGCTGCGGTGTGAGGCGCCCCGCGGCGATCAGCGCCATCATCGCGGGGTAGTCGGCAGCCGCCATGCCATGGCTGCCGAGCACGTCGAGCTCCCAGCCGATCACGCGATCCATCGGCACGCGCGGGTGCCCGTCGATCGGCGGGAGGAGGCCGATCTGCACGTGCCTGCCGCGCCGCCGCAGCCCCAGGATCGCGTCGGCGAGGGTCTGCACGCTTCCGACCGCGTCGATGGAGATGTGGCTCCCGCCGTTCGTCAGCGCGGCCACGGATGCGGGGATGTCGGTCCCGTCCGCGAGGAGCGTGTGCTCGGCGCCGACCTCGCGCGCCACCGCGAGGGCTTCGGGGTTGCGGTCGACCGCGATCACCCGGGCGCCGTGAGCCCGCGCGATCATCACGGCGCTGAGTCCGACGCCGCCGGCTCCGATCACCGTGACCCACTCGTCCTCGCGCACCCGAGCGCGCCCGACGAGCGCGCGGAAGGCCGTGGCGAAGCGACAGCCGAGGCTGGCCGCCGTGGCGAAGTCCACGTCGTCGGGGAGGGCGACCAGGTTCACGTCGGCCGCGTGCAGGGCGACGACCTCGGCGAAGGAGCCCCAGTGCGTGAAGCCCGGCTGCTGCTGGTCGGGGCAGACCTGCGCATCGCCGGAGAGGCACCACTCGCAGCGCCCGCAACCGCACACGAAGGGCACGGTCACACGATCGCCCGCGTGCCAGCGGGAGACCTGCGGCCCGACCTCGGTGATGATCCCGGCGAGCTCGTGCCCCGGCACATGCGGGAACGCGATGTCGTCGTGCCCGGCCCACGCGTGCCAATCGCTGCGGCAGATCCCCGTGGCCATCACCTGCACGAGGACGCCGTCGGCGGGCAGATCCGGCTCGGGGACCACGCGTACCTCGGGCTGGGAACGGACCGCATCGAACACCACTGCGCGCATGGGCTCATCCTTCCAGGCTCCCGCGGGTCTTCGTTACAGGGTGTTCACGCCGGGGGCATGCGACGAAACGGACTCGAAACACAGCGCGCGTCGAGGCGAAACGCACGAGTGACAGTCTGACCTCACCCGACGCTGCAGGAGCGTTCTCACTGAGAGAGGAGCGGACCCATGGATCAAGGGAACACCGCCTTCGTATTGATCTGCGCAGCCCTCGTGCTGCTGATGACCCCCGGTCTCGCGTTCTTCTACGGAGGCCTCGTCAAGGCCAAGAGCGTGATCAGCATGATGATGATGAGCTTCGGCGCCATCGGCCTCATCGGCGTGCTGTGGGTCGTCTTCGGCTATGCGATCGCTTTCCCCAGCGGCAAGGGCCTGATCGCCCCGTGGACGATCGACTGGTCGGCGATCGGCCTGAACAGCCTGCTCGAGGTGCCGAAGGATGCCGCCTACCCGCCGCTCGCGTTCGTCGCGTTCCAGGCGACGTTCGCGATCATCACGGTCGCCCTCGTCTCCGGCGCGATCGCGGACCGCGCTCGGTTCGGATCCTGGATGATCTTCGCGGGCATCTGGGCGACCGTCGTCTACTTCCCGGTCGCGAGCTGGGTCTTCAACTTCGGACTGAACAAGGACGGCAGCTACGCCTACGGCGGCTGGGTCACCAAGGGCCTGCAGGACATGCTCGGCGTGGGCGCGATCGACTTCGCCGGCGGCACGGCGGTGCACATCAACGCCGGAGCCGCGGGCCTCGCACTCGCCCTCGTGCTGGGCAAGCGGCTCGGCTTCCAGAAGGGCGCCGACGTGCCCCACAACCCGCCGTTCGTGCTGCTCGGCGCCGGCCTGCTGTGGTTCGGCTGGTTCGGGTTCAACGCCGGCTCCGAGCTCGGCGCCGACGGCACGGCCTCGATCGCATTCGTGAACACCCTCGCCGCCCCCGCCGCCGCTCTGCTGAGCTGGCTGGTGATGGAGAAGATCCGCAACGGCAAGCCGACCTCGGTTGGTGCCGCATCCGGTGCGGTCGCGGGCCTCGTCGCGATCACCCCGGCCTGCGCCGCCCTCACCCCGATCTGGGCCGTCGTGCTCGGTCTGCTCGCCGGCGCGGTCTGCCAGCTCGCGATCGACCTGAAGTTCAAGCTCGGCTTCGACGACTCCCTCGACGTTGTCGGCATCCACCTCATCGGCGGCATCATCGGAACGCTGTACCTCGGCATCTTCGCCAACAGCACGGGCCTGATCTACAGCGGCAGCTTCGCGCAGCTCGCGGCCCAGGCACTCGCCGCGGGTGCTGTGCTGGTGTACTCCTTCGTGCTCGCTCTCGCGATCGGCTTCGTGGTCCAGAAGACCCTGGGCTTCCGGGTCAAGGACGAGGACGAGATCGCAGGCCTCGACACCGTGGTCCACGGCGAAGAGGGCTATGTCCTCATCGGCGCACGGGTCTGAGCCGATGAACCCCGCCTCCCTCGCGGCGAGCTCCGCCACGGTCGGTCTCCTGCAGCTGCGGAGTCTGCCGAGGCGCGGGCTCGCCGCGGGAGGCGGGCACGTGCGCGAGATCTGCGGACTGCGAGGTCCGAACGGCGAGCTGCACTGGATCCTGCAGCTCGTGGAACTGCGGGGCCCCGTGGGCATCCTGCACCTGGCGGACGAGGCGGCGCACGTGCTCGCGGGGATCGGTGGCCCGCAGGTCGACGTCGGCCCCGGTGCGCAGATCGGGCTTCGCAAGGAGCGGGTGCTGCGGCACACCGGTCCGCTCCTGGAGCTGCGCCGGCCCCGGCTGCGTGCCGCGGAGCTGAGCCGGATCCTGGTGCTGTCCACGGTGACGTCCCGAGCGAGGCCCGCGCTGGTCTTCGCCGACCTGCACGGCGCGTCCGATCTGCCTGAGGGCGTGCGCGCGGTCGTCGTGCGCTCAGGGCAGGTGAGCACGGGCGGCAGCACGGCATCGGCGATGGAGGCGCTGGTGCTGCCGTCCGCGATGACGGGTGACAGCGTGGTCGCCCGCGGACCCGGGATTGTCGCCGATGACGCCCGGGTCCTCATGGTCCTCGGCTGAGATCGCGCCGGTCCGGCGGTGTCAGCCGCCCAGCGCGGTGATGACCGCGAGGTGGTCGCTGGCACCGGCCGAGGTCGTCCGCCCCGAGGCGGAGGGGAAGCCGCGCTGGAAGACGTGGTCGATCCTGACTGCGGGGAATGACGCGGGCCAGGTGAACGACGGGCCGATCCCGCCGAACCTCACCTCGCCGAGGGCGTCGGCGATCGGGGCGAGAGCCGGATCCGTCGACACCGCGTTGAAGTCGCCGAGGGCGATCACCCGCGTGCTCCGATCGCCGCGGATCCGCTCGCCCAGTGCGGACAGCATGCCGTCCCGAGCGCTCTGCGCGCCCGGACGCAGCGAGGCGGCGTGCACGACGTAGACGCTGACGGGGCCGCCGGGGGCGTCGATCTCGACACGCAGGGCGCGCTTCCAGCCCAGCCCGAGGTCGAGGGCCTCCTCGTCGAGGATCGGGTAGCGGCTCCAGATCCCGACGGTGCCGACGCGGTACGCGTGCGGGTACGACTCGGCGAGCTCGTCCGCGATCGCCGACCCCGAGTCGCCGTCGAGCTCGGTGAACGCCAGGATCTGCGCACCCTGGCCGGCCAGGGTGCGCGCGGACGCCGCTCCGGTGCCGGATCCCGCTTCCACGTTCTGCGTCGCGACCAGCAGTCCCGAGGTCTCCGCGGACGGGTCGCCCTGCCACGGCACCGGGAGGAACCCCCACAGGGCTACGGTCCACGCCACGACGGGCACCGCGGCGATCCACGCCGTCCGCGGCCGGATCAGCAGCGCGGCGATCACGAGCGGGACGAGGAGCAGCCCCAGCCAGGGCAGGGCGACGGCGATCGCGGTCCCGAGGGGGCCGGGGACGGATCCGAGCAGCACGGTCGCCGTCAACGCCATCGCGCTCAGCAGCAGCGCGACGATGGCACCACGGCGGGGCGCGGCGCGTCTCGTCCTGACCGGTTCCCTCGTCGCCTGACTCACGGGTCCATCCTTCCGGCCCCGATCTGGGGAACCGCTGACGATCCGCCGCCAGCGCGGGCCGGCATGCGACGGAACCGCAGGTCGTGCTCGGTTCCCTGTCGGTGCCCACCGGCACAATGGATCAGAGCCGATCGCCCGAGGGGAGCGACATGGATCCGTTCTGGGACCCGCGCAGCCGCCGTCGCCGGCAGCAGCCGGTCGTCGCCGTGCACCCCGCTGATGACGCGCCCGCCGCGGATCGCACCTGGCCTGCGAGCATTCCCGCGGTCGCCCAGGTGCTGCGGGAGGGCATCGATCTGGACCCGGGGGTGACGTTCCTGGTCGGCGAGAACGGCAGCGGAAAATCGACGCTGGTCGAGGGCATCGCGGTCGCCTACGGGCTCTCGCCGGAGGGCGGATCCCGGCAGGCGCGGCACAGCACCCGCCCGACCGAGTCCCCGCTGTCGGAATGGCTCCGCATCCAGCGGGGTGTGGGCGCGAACCGGTGGGGCTTCTTCCTGCGCGCCGAGACGATGCACTCCTTCTACACCTACCTCGAGGAGAATCCGTCAACCGGACCCGAGCCGCTCTTCCACGAGATGAGCCACGGCGAGTCCTTCCTGGCCGTGCTGGAGACGCGTTTCGACGATCCCGGTTTCTACTGCCTCGATGAGCCCGAGGCGGCGCTCTCGTTCTCCTCGACCCTGAGCCTCATCGCCGTGCTGCGCCGGATCGCCGACGAGGGCGGGCAGGTGCTCTGCGCGACGCATTCCCCGGTGCTCGCCGCGCTGCCCGGCGCGACCATTCTCGAGGTCGGGGAGTGGGGGCTGCGGCCCGCGGTGTGGGAGGACCTGGAGCTCGTCCGTCACTGGCGGTCGTTCCTCGACGACCCCGCACGCTACACCCGGCACCTGCTGGACTGAGGATCCGACGGCGCGCTGCGCGGGGTCCCGCTGACCGCTCAGGGGGCGGCGCGCACCGCGACGAGGAACCCGTCGAGGTTGTGCACGTGCGCGCGGACGCTCTGCTCGGCCTCGGCGGCGATCGCGACGGGGTCGCCGCTCGTGGTGATGACGGTGTCGCCCTCCAGGCGATGGCCGACCCAGCGCAGACGCACTCGCTCGACGCCGGCGACGCCGTGGACATGGCTCAGCGCATGCTCGACGCGCTCGACGAGTTCGGGCTCGATGCCGTCGAGCAGGCGCCGCCCGATGCTGCGGACCGTGCCGATCAGCAGCACGAAGATCGCCACGGAGATGAGCACGCCGACGATCGGATCCGCCAGAGGGAAGCCCGCGAGCACCCCGAGCGCGCCGAGCACGACGGCGAGCGAGGTGAAGCCGTCCGTGCGGGCGTGCACGCCATCGGCGACGAGCGCGGCGGATCCGATGCGTCGGCCGACGCGGATCCGGTAGATCGCGACGGCCTCGTTGCCGAGGAAGCCGATCACGCCTGCGACGATCACCCAGCCCAGGTTGTGCAGGGGCTGCGGGTTCAGCAGCCGCTCGACGGACTGCCACGCGGCGATGATCGCGGACAGCAGCACCACGAACACGATGAATAGTCCGGCGAGGTCCTCCGCACGCCCGAAACCGTAGGTGTACCGGCGGGTCGCCGCGCGACGCCCGAGCACGAACGCGACCCAGAGCGGGATCGCCGTGAGCGCGTCGGAGAAGTTGTGCACGGTGTCGGCGAGCAGGGCGACGGATCCGCTGAACAAGAAGACCGCGGCCTGCAGGATCGTCGTGACGAGCAGGATGACGAGGCTGATCTTCAGGGCGCGGACGCCGGCGCTGGACGCCTCCATCGCGTCGTCGATCGCATCGGCAGCGTCGTGCGTGTGCGGTAGGAACAGGCCGTACAGGAAGCCCTTGAACCCGGTCGGGTGCTCGTGGTGGTGATCGCCGTGGGTGTGCGGATGATCGGGGGAATGACCGTGGCCGGCGTGGGAATGCCCCTGTGCATCGTCGTGATGGTGGGTGCCGCTCGCGTGCTCGCTGTCGCGATCGTGGTCGCCGTGATGCTCGTGCGGGTGGTCGTGCATCAGGCGTCCCGGTCGGCGTGATGATGGCGAGGCGTCCCGCCCAGGGAGTGCTCGGCCTGGAAGATCGCGTCCGCGACGAGCCGGGAGGCGTGCTCGTTCTCGAGCCGGTAGAAGACGCGCTGGCCGTCCTGCCGCGTCGACACGATGCGCGCGAGCCGCAGCTTCGCGAGGTGCTGCGAGACGGCGGCGGGCGACTTGTCCACGATATCGGCCAGGTGGTTGACCGAGAGCTCGCCGGCCTCGCCGAGCGCCATGACGATCCGCACGCGGGTCGCGTCGGCGAGCATCGAGAACACCTCGACGGCCAGCTCCACGTAGGAGCTGTCGGGAGAGTAGCCACACGCCTGCTTATCTGCACTCATACGCAGATACTAATGGATGGTCAGCCGCGCAGAGCACCCCGCGCCTCCCGGACCGCGTAGAACACGATCACGAGGCCCGCGACCGGATCGGCCCACCACAGGCCGAACAGAGCGTTCAGGAGGATGCCGGCGAGCACCGAGGCGGCCAGGATCCCGTCGATGAGCGTCACCCTCCCCTCCGTGAGCAGCACCGGATCCTCCAGCCTGCGTCCCACCCGGTGCTTGCCGAACGCCAGCAGGAACATGACGATCGCGGTCAGAGCCGTCCACCAGATGCCGCCCTGCAGCGGCACCGCCCGATGAGCGGACGCGAGGGCGACGACCGCCTGGACCAGCAGGTAGACCGCGAGCAACGCGAAGGCGACGCCGATCAGGCGGAGGCCGAGGCGCTGACGGCGCTCGTCCGCCCCGGTCAGCTCCCAGATGACCACCGTCGATGCGCCGATCTCGATCAGGCTGTCCAGGCCGAAGCCGAGCAGTGCGACGGATCCGGAACGGTACGCGAGGATCCCGAGCAGCACGACGCCGACCACGTTCCAGGCCAGGGTGATGACCTCGAGCGCGATGCCGGCGCGGCGAAGACGGGCACGGTCTGCGGGCACGGCCCGACGGTAGAGGCGGATCCGATGAAGGCGCTGTGGATGGTGGCGTCGGCTTCGACCGGTGGAGCGGCTTCGTCGTGAGGCGGCCGGTCAGAGCACGTACGCGAGCTTCTCCGGGTTGCACACCTGGCGCAGGCCGTGGATCAGCCCGTCGGCGCCGAACTCGAGCGCGAGCACGTCGACGCGGTCGGAGCGCAGGAACGCGATCGCCGGCTCTCCGTTGACGTCGAGGCGCTTCACCGAGAACGGCAGCGCGGGGTCGGCGGTCGCCTTCTGCAGCACTCCCACGAGGAAGCGCCGCACGCGGTCGGCGCCGAAGATCGGGTTGCGTGCGGCGCTCACCTTGCCGCCCCCGTCGTTCCACAGGATCGCGTCGTCGGAGAGCAGGGCGAGCACTCCGGAGACGTCGCCGTGTTCGACGGCGACGAGCAGCGCGCCGAGGGCGGCCGGATCCGCTGCGCGCGTGAGGGCGGGGTCGTCGGCGAGGCGCAGCCGGCGCTCGGCGCGCGAGACGAGCTGTCGCACGGCGGCGGGCGACTTCTCGAGGATGCGGCCGATCTCCACGGCCGACATCCCGAACGCCCGGTGCAGCACGACGGCTGCCCGCGCGTCGGGAGCGAGCTGCTCCGCCATGTGCAGCAGCGCCAGCGAGAGCAGCTCGCGGTCGGCCACCGCGTCCTCGGGCAGCCGCGAGGTGGCGACCGGCTCCGGCAGCCACGGGCCGACGTAGTCCTCCCGCACCGCAGCGAGCGCGCGCACGCGGTCGATCGAGCGGCGCACGCACACCGTCGTCAGCCATGCGGGCCAGGAACGCACGCGGCTCGTCGACGCCCCGTCGGCCACGGCCCCGTCCTGGCCCGATCGTTCGGCGCGCTCCTGCTGCAGCGCCTCGATCGCGACCTCCGACACCACGTCCTCGGCGTGGCCGTAGTCGCCGAGCATCCGGTACGCGATGCCGATCAGGCGCCCGCGCTCCGCCTGCCACGCGCGCGTGGCAGGCGAGACGAGGGTCATGGGCCTACGGTATCGCCCGGATTCGGGCACCGTTCAGACGATCGGGTGCTTGTCGTCGATCGGCGGCGCCATCTCGGTGGCGATGGCCACGCGGTTCCAGACATTGATCGTGCAGATCGCCAGGACGAGGGCGCCGAGCTCGCCGTCGTCGAAGTGCTGCGCGGCGGCGTTCCAGATCTCGTCCGTCACGGTCTCCGGGCCGAGCTGCGTGACGGCGTCGGTCAGCGCGAGCGCGGCCAGCTCCCGCTCCGAGTAGAAGCCCTTGGCGTGCTGCCAGGCGCCGACCGCATGCAGGGTGCGCTGCGGGATGCCGCGCTTGGCGCCTTCGGTCGCGTGCATGTCGACGCAGAACCCGCATCCGTTCAGGATCGAGGCGCGCAGCTTGATCAGTTCGTAAAGCCGGGGCTCCACGCTCTTCCGGGAGTAGGCCTCCAGTCCGAGCACCGCGGCGTAGCCGAGCTTGTTGGTGCGGCCCATGTCGATCCTGGTCATCGTCGTTCCTCTCCGTGGCCGACGCCGTCGACGGATCTCGTCGGCGTTCGTGCGGCTCTCATCGGGGATGTCGGATCGGGCGAGGGAAGTGTGACAGGGGCGCTTAATCCGTCGCCGGATCCGCGATGCATGCGGCGGTCCGCGGACGCTGCGGCGACTCGCGGATGCTGGGAGGATCCGCGAGATGCTGTCACGATCGGCAGAGGTTGGCACGATCTCTGCGGGCCGTGCGATGACCGGCGGACGTTGTCGCGATCGGCAGAGGCTGTCACGATCAGCACAGGTTGCCGCGATCTGCGGGTCGTGCGATGACCGGCGGACATTGTCGCGATCGACACAGCTTGGCACGATCAGCACACCGAATCGCCGGATCCCTGTGCTGATCGTCACATGGTGTGCTGATCGTCACGGCGCCGGCCGAGCCGAGATCGTGCGCCGGGCCGGAAGCCCAACCGCTGGCAGCTTCGGTGCTGGTCGGGCTGACCTCATGCCCGGCGGGGAGGCCGCGTCATATCCGGCGGGGAGGGCCCGTCCTATTCAGTGGAGAGACGGGTAGGGATGTCAGATCCCCGGCGTACGATCGGCCCGTGACCTTCTCCGGCTCGATCACGACACCCATGGGTGTGCTCGCCGTGCACAGCGACGGCTCGGCGATCCGGCGGGTGCATTGGCCGCGACCCGGGCAGTCGGCGCCGGCAGAGCCCGGCACGTCGTCCGATGCCGAGCGGGATCCGCTGCTCGCCGAGGCCCTCGACCAGCTCGGCGCCTACTTCGCGGGGGCGCGGGCCGCGTTCGATCTGCCGTTCGACCTCGGCCCGCAGTCCGATGTCACGAACGCCGTACTGCACGCGCTCTACGATACGGTCCTGCACGGCGAGACCGTGACCTACGGCGAGCTCGCCGAGCGCAGCGGCACGTCGGTGCCGGCCCGCGCGATCGGATCCATCATGGGAGCGAACCCGATCCCGATCATCGTGCCTTGCCATCGCGTGGTCGCGAGCGACGGCCTCGGCGGCTACTCCGGCGGTGCGCCCGGCGAAGGGCTCCTCACCAAGCGCTGGCTGCTCGAGCATGAGGGGGCGCTGCCGCAGGCGCTGTTCTGAGCCGGATCCGATTCGCGTCGGCATCCGTTCCGCGATGGATTCGGCTGTGGAGAACTCTTCCCTTCATCGAAGATTTGTTCTAAACTGGAGGTATGGACCAGCCCCTCGATCATTACCTTCGCCGCAGTGCGGAGATCGTCGGGGAGTGCGCGGAACTGGGCCGCGAGATCGCTCGGCTGCACGCATGCCAGACCGCCCTCGCCCACGAGCGGGTGGCGCTGCTGCTCGATGAGATCCGCCCCGGATCCGACGGGTTCGACGCGGCTGAGCGGTCGATGATCAGTGAGCTGTCCGCGGGAGTGCACCTGTCCCGCTACGCCGCCGCAAAGCTCCTCGCCACCGGGCATACCCTGCACGAACGATTCCCCGTCACCTGCGCGGCGCTCGAGTCGGGGGAGGTCTCGCTCGGTCACGTCGAGGCGATCCTCGAAGCCGCCGCAGACATCCCCCATGACGACGCTGGCGGGCTGGCCGATTACGAGGCGGAGGTCGTGCCGTTCGCGACTGCCGAATCCCGGGCGCGCACGAAGGCCTTCGCCGAGACTGTGGCCGCGGCTGTCGCTCCGGTCGCCCTGACCGAGGCGCATCGACGCGCCCATGATGATCGCGCTGTCAGCGTGACCGACGACGGCGCTGGGCAGGCCACGATGCACGCGACCGGCCCGGCGGCGCTCATCCACGCCGCATTCGACCTGCTCACGCAGGAAGGCCGTGTCATTCTCGACGCCGCCAAGCAGGATGGCGCCGCCGAAGACGTGCGACGGCTGGATCAGGTGCGCTTCGACCGGTTCCTGCTGAAGATCCTCACCGGCCGCATCGCCGACGACGCCGACCCCCTCGACCGTGTCCATGCCACGGTTCACATCACGGTCGCAGAGACCACTCTTTCCGGCCACGATGACCGGATGGCGGAACTCGACGGACGCGGGCCGATGGATCCCGACCTCGCCCGCCGCTTCGCCGCCGCCGCGTATGCCTGGGAACGCCTCGAGATCGACACGCGCGGCCGGGTGGTCCGCACCAGCCCCTATCGGCCTACCGAGGCCATGAAGAGACACCTCCGCGCCCGGGATCGGACCTGCCGGTTCCTGAACTGCCGGATGCCCGCCCGGCGATGTCAGATCGACCACAACCACGACTACGCCCGTGGCGGCCCCACCGATCCCGTGAACCTCGCGTGCTTCTGCGAGACCCACCACGCGCTCAAGCATCCCGATCTCGACCCGCGCTGGCGCTGGACCGCGCGACAGCGTCCTGGCGGCGTCATCGTCTGGACCAGTCCATCCGGCGTCGAGTACACGGATGCACCACCACCGCGCGTGATGTTCATGGATGCGGAAGAAAGCAGGGCCGAAGCCGCCTGACACCGGGCGAATCGAACCGACCGGGTCAGAAGCGGGCGGCGAGCAGCTGCGTCCGGTGCGCGACCTCCAGGCAGGCCGGCTCGAGCTGCACGCTCGTTGGTTGAACACGAGGTGTTTCCGCAGGAGGCGTCTCTGCACGAGGCGTCTCACTAGGCGCCGCTCCGGACCCGCCGCCCGGGATGGTCTCGGACACCGCGACGGCGACGGAGGCCAGTGGCTCGGCCGAGCGGAAGCGGCCGTTCATCGACCTGTCTCCGCGCCGACGCCGAACGCATGGCGGATCCGCGGCCACTCGGCACCGAACCACTCGCCCACGATGTTCGCACGATCCTCCACTGCAGCGGCGGGGAAGGCCAGTCCGCGGGTCGGCACGCTCGCGCCGAGCTCCACGAGGAGCGGACGAAGAGTCGTCTCCACCGCGAGCGCATGCGTCGGCGCCCCGATGGTGAGCACCGGCACCGCGGTGAGACCACGCAGCCCGTCGGATCCGTAGCGGTCCAGGAACGCCTTCAACAGGCCCGTGTAGGACGCCTTGTAGGTGGGGCTCGCGATGATCGCCACGTCCGCGGTCGCGACCCGGTCCAGCAGGTCGTCGAGCCGTGGCTCGGGGAAGCGGAAGAGGGCCTCCGCGACGTCGGCGAGGTCGATCGTGGCATCGATGTCGGCGCCGCTGCGCGCACTGAGCAGGGCCGCCACCTCCTCCGCGACGAGACGGGTGCGCGAAGCGGGCTGGGGGTTCCCCACCAGCACTGCGATCCGGGTCATGGGTGTGCCTCCGAGAGTGAAGTCTTGGTCAGAACGACGTCAGGTTGGCGCGCAGGCCGCCGTCGGCGTAGCCGTCGCGCAGGATGCCGCGGCGACGAAGCACCGGCACGAGCTCATCGAGGGTGCGGTGGATCGTGACCGGGTGGAGATCTCCCGAGAAGATGAGGCCGTCGTTGTCGGCATCGTCGCCGAGCGCCTGGATCACGTCGGCGATCTCCTCCGCGGTGCCGACCGTCCCACCGCGCCCGTCGGTGATGCGGCCCAGCCGTGCCTTGCCGGCCAGGATCTCTCGCAGCGGCACCCCGTCGAAAGAATCGTGGTGCCCGAGGAGACCCCGGATCGTGCCCTTCGACACGTGGTCGCCGAACGCGGCGGCCGGATCCAGAGGGCGGTCCGGATCGAACGCCGTCAGATCCGTCTCCAAGTCGCTGGACCAGGCCTCGGCGACCTCGCGAAGCGCGGCGTCACCGGGGGACAGCGACGCCTGCACGATGCGGTCGGCCTCTTCGACGCTCGCCGCGACGATCGGCTTGAACACGAACAGGATCGAGATGTCCTCCGGGGTGCGACCCTGCGCGGCCGCAGCCTCGTGCACGCGCGTGCGGTACTCCCGGATGCTCTCGACGTCGAGATTCGAGAGCGCGAGCTGGATCTCGGAGTTGCGTCCGGCGAAATCGATCCCGCGCGGCGACCCGCCGGGTGAGGCGACGATGGGATCTCCGGCCGACAGCGGCTCGGCGTTGAGCGGCCCATCGAAAGAGAAGTACTGCCCGCGGTGCTGCACGGCGCGGATCTTGGATCCGTCGGCGTACACCTGCGAGACCGGGTCGGCGATGAGCGCGTCATCGTCCCAGCTGTGCCAGAGCAGCCGCAACGCGTCCAGCCACTCCTGCGCCCTGTCGTAGGCCTGATCGTGCGGCAGCCGGTCGGTGCCGAAGTGATGGGCGCTGCCGACATCCGTGACCACGTTGAGCCCCAGGCGGTTGCCGCTGAGATGCGCGAGCGATGCGAACTGCCGCGCCGCGAGGTACGGCGGGTACGCCGCGGGATTCGCCGTCGGGATCACACCGAGGTGGCTGGTCGCCGCGAACAAGTACGGGGCAAGTGTCCAGGGGTCGTGCTTGGGGCCGCCGTACGCCTTGCGCACCCGCAGATCCAGCGTCGCGGGGGTGATGCCGACCGACAGTGCGTCCTCGATGAGGACGAAATCGAACCCGGCCTGCTCCAGGTCCCGAGCGGACTGCTGATAGATGTCGGGACGCTGCCAGGCGTAGTTCCATTCCTGGTACGGGCGGGCCCAGCCGTGCGGGCCGAAGCCGCGAGACAGGAACCAGCCGAAGTGCTGGGGACGGGTCATCTCACTCCTGCTCTCGTGAGGATCTCCGCCTCGGACGCCACGGTGAGCGCCTGATCGAGGTCGGCGATGAGGTCTTCCGGATCCTCCAGCCCGATCGACAGGCGCAGCAGTCCCTGCCCGATGCCGGCCGCGGCGAGCTCGGTCTCGTCGCGCAGCACGTGCGTCGTCGATGCCGGGTGCAGCACGAGCGAACGGGTGTCGCCGAGATGCGTCATCCGGGTGAACAGGCCCAGCGCATCCGTGAACGCGCGCGCGGCATCGCGTCCGCCGTGCACGGTGACGGAGAGGACGGCGCCGTGGCCCCGTGGGAGGTAGTGCTCGGCGAGTCGTCGCTGCGGGCTCGACGGCAGGCCGCTGTAGTCCACCGATGCGACCGCCGGGTGGCTCTCCAGCCACTGGGCGAGGCGCAGGGCCGTCGCCGACTGCCGCTGCACGCGCAGGGACAGCGTTTCGATGCCCTGCAGGATCAGGAAGGCGTTGAACGGAGAGGGCGTGGGACCGTAGCGCATCGCGACGTGCCTGACCTGCTCCAGGAACGCGCCCGCTCCCGAGCGCTCGACCCGGGTCAGCCCGTCCGCCCCGTGGTCGACGGCGAGCTGTGGGTACCGGGTGGCCTGGGCATCCCAGGGAAAGCGTCCGCCGTCGACGATGACACCGCCGAGCACGGTGCCGTGACCGGCGAGGAACTTGCTCGCCGAGTGCACCACGACGTCCGCGCCGTGCTCGATCGGACGCAGCAGGTAGGGCGTCGCCAGCGTGTTGTCGACGATGAGGGGGATCCCATGCCGGCGGGCGATCGCGGCGACCCCGGCGACGTCGAGCAGTTCGTTCTTCGGGTTCGCGATCGATTCGGCGAACAGTGCGCGGGTCTCCGGCCGGATCCCGGCCTCCCAGGCGGCGAGGTCGTTCAGCTCCGAGACGAACGAGGTGTGCACGCCCAGGCGGGAGAGATCGTCGCGCAGAAGCTCTCGGGTGCCCTCATAGATGCTCGGCGAGGCGAGGATGTGATCGCCCGCGGAGACGAGGGACAGGAGCGTGACCGCCACGGCCGCTTGCCCACTGCCCAGCAGGAGGGCTCCGGCACCGGACTCCAGATCGGCGATGCGACGTTCTGCAGCGGCATTCGTGGGATTCGACACCCGGGTATATGAGAACCCGTCCGCGGACCCTGCGAACCGTGCGTGCGCCTCGTCGAAGTCCTCGAACACGAAACCTGCGCTGAGGTGGATCGGCGTGGCACGCGGCCGATGCGGATCAGCGGAGTCGGCGCCCGCGTGCAGCTGCCTGGTCGCGAAGCCGAGGACGGCGGGGCGGGTCATCGCGTCTCCGCAAGCACGCGGTCGTCCGCGACGGCGGGGGTGCGGACGGCGAGGAAGGTGGTGTGCCGGCGCAGGGCGAACCCCAGGCGCTCGTAGACGCGGATGGCTCCGACGTTCGTCGCCGCCGCGTGCAGCAGCGCCTTGTCCCCGCGCCGCTGGATGTGGAAGGCGACATCGAGGACGAGCCGCGAGGCGATTCCCTGACCGCGGTGCTCGGCATCCGTCGAGACCGCGCTGATCTCCGTCCAGCCCCGCGGATGCAGTCGCTCCCCGGCCATCGCGATAAGGCGTCCGCCACGGCGGATCCCGATGTAGCGGCCCAGCTCGACCGTGCGAGGTCGGAAGGGACCCGGCTGGTTCCGCTCGACGAGGGCGAGCATCTCGGTCACGTCGTCAGCTCCCAGCTCGATCGCCTCGTCGTCCGGGACCGGCCGCAGCGCGTCGGTCTGCACGAGCTGCACCCCATCGCCACGGCCGAGTTCTTCCCATCCCTCCGGGAGAACGGGATCAGCAGCCGAGATGCCGATCTCCTGCCCGGGGCCGACCAGCTCGATCAGGGCCTGCCACACGTTCGGGTCCTCCCAGGTGCGCACCGCGACGAAGGGGGCGACGTCGGACGGATACCGGCGCACCAGGTCGCCGCCGAGCGCGAACGCGGCGTGCGGGCCGGTCAGTGCATGCCACGCCGGGTTGTCGAGCACGTGGTCGCCCGAGGTTGTGGATGCCATGACGCGGATCCCTCTCCTGCATTCGATGGGTCAGGGACACCCACAGTAGGTACCGCGTGGTGCTCTCGGCGAGGGCTGCAGCCGACTGTGTCGCCCGGTGACACGAAGCGACGCCGCGTGACGGAGCACGACGGTTCTTGACCGTCTGCATCAGCACGTGACCCCTGCTCGCGACCGGTGCCGTGGCCGATGGAAGCATCGCTCGAACCGGGGCCCTCATGGCCCTGCAGAATCCCCGGATCCGTTCTGTGCAGCGCGAAAGGAGCACCCCATGTCGACAGCGAATTCGTCTCGATCGGCGGTTGCGCGCTACCTCGCGTCGAGACTCGGCCAGGCAGTGATCGTGCTCTGGGCCGCGTACACGGTGTCGTTCCTCGTGCTCTACGCGCTGCCCAGCGATCCGGTCGCGCTCAAGACCGGCGGCGACGCCAGCGACATCACCCCGGAGCAGCTCGCCGCGCTGAAGGTGAAGTACGGGCTCGATCGGCCCCTCCTCGTGCAGTACGTGCTGCGCCTGGGCCACGCGCTCACGGGCGACCTGGGCACGTCGATCGACACGGGGCGACCCGTCTCGCAGGTGATCGGCGAGGCGATCCCGCCCACGCTGCAGCTCGCGGGCCTCGGCTTCGCCATCGCCGTGCTCACCGGCGCCGCGCTCGCCGTGGTCGCGACGTTTGTGCGCAGCCGTGCGCTGTCGACCTTCCTGCTCGGACTGCCGCCGCTCGGCGTCGCCATTCCGGCGTTCTGGTTCGGACTGATCCTCATCCAGCTGTTCTCGTTCCAGCTGCCGCTGTTCCCCGCGATGGGAGACCGCGGCTTCCCCTCGCTCGTACTCCCGTCCGTCGCCCTCGCCCTGCCGACCGGAGCGATGATCGCCCAGCTGCTGTCGAAGAGCCTGGCGGCCGCGCTGCGCGAGCCCTACGTCGACACTGCCCTCGCCAAGGGGGCAGGCCCCATCCGTATCCATCTGCGCCACGCGCTGCGCAACGCGGCGCTGCCGGCGCTGACGGTGACCGGGCTCATCGTCGGCCAGCTGCTCAGCGGCACGGTCGTCACCGAGACGGTCTTCTCCCGTCCGGGGATCGGCCGCGTCACCGCGACGGCCGTGCAGCAGCAGGACATCCCCGTGGTCCAGGGCGTGGTGCTCTTCGCCGCTGTCGTCTTCGTCACCGTGAATCTCGTCGTGGATCTGATCTATCCGCTCCTGGATCCGCGGATCGAGCTGACATCGGTGCCGCGCCGCCGGCGTCGCCCGCGCGCCGCGACCCCCACCACGACCCCCGCTCCCGCCGAGTCGACCTCGGTCGACATCGACGCCGTCCTGGAGGAAGTCCGATGAGCGACACGATCGCCCTGCTGCCCGAGGGCACACAGCACCCCGCGGACGGCTTCGGCGGGACGGCGGCGAACCGCTTCGACGACGCGGTCGCAGAGCGCGTCGCGCACGGCGGGGGAGATGCCTCCGCCCCGAGCGCGTGGAGCTGGTTCGCGCGCCGCCCGGCGGCTGCGGTCTCGCTGCTGTGGCTCGTCGCCGTGATCCTCGCCGCGCTGGCACCCGCGCTGCTCGCTCCGGGCGATCCGCTCGCGGGCGTCCCGGCCGAGCACCTTCAGGGCCCCTCCGTCGCACACTGGTTCGGCACCGATCAGATCGGGCGAGACCTCTACACCAGGGTCGTGCACGGCACCTCGCTGACGATCAGCGCCGCGTCGCTGGCCGTGGCCGTGGGGGTGATCGCGGGCTCCGCGATCGGCCTGCTGAGCGGATTCGCCGGCGGCAGGACCGACGCCGTCCTGATGCGGATCGCCGACGTGCTCCTGGCGATCCCGAGCCTGCTGCTCTCGCTCGCGGTCATCACGGCGCTGGGCTTCGGCACCGTCAACGTCGCGATCGCAGTCGGCACGGCCAGCGTCGCCTCCGTGTCGCGCATCATGCGCGCCGAGGTCATCAAGGTGCGCAGCTCCGCCTACGTCGAGGCCGCACGCGCCTCGGGGAACAGCTGGATCCGGGTGCTCCTGCGACACGTGCTGCCGAACTCGACCGGACCGGTCATCGCCCTCGGCGTGCTCGAGCTCGGGGGCGCGATCCTCGCCGTCTCCGCGCTGAGCTTCCTCGGGTACGGCGCCCCCGCGCCCGCCCCCGAATGGGGCGCCCTCGTGTCCGGCGGCCGCGACTTCCTCCGCAACGCCTGGTGGCTCACCACCTTCCCGGGGTTCGTGATCGCCCTCACCGTGCTGGCCGCGAATCGGCTCGCGCGGGCGCTCGACACCGAACGGACGGATGCCTCATGAACGCGCAGACGCCTCTGCTGGAGATCGAGTCCCTGTCCGTGACATACCGCACGACACGCGGACGCGTCGATGCGGTGCGGGACGTGAGCCTGTCGGTCGCGCACGGCGAGACCGTCGCGATCGTCGGCGAATCCGGATCCGGCAAGTCCACGACCGTGCACGCGGTGATCCGCTTGCTGCCCGGTGCGGCCCGCATCGCCTCGGGTGCCATCCGCTTCGACGGGACCGATCTGGCCACCGTGTCGAACCCCGCCCTGCGCTCGGTGCGCGGTCGCCGGATCGGGTTCGTGCCGCAGGACCCCGCGGTGAGCCTCAACCCGGTGCAGCGGATCGGCACGCAGGTGGCGGAGGTGCTGCGCGTGCACGGGCTCGCCGATCGGCAGGGCGCCGCGGAGCGCGCCGTGCAGGCGCTGGAGCGCGCCGGCCTGCCGGATGCCGCACTGCGCGCCCGGCAGTATCCACACGAGCTGTCCGGAGGGATGCGGCAGCGTGTCCTCATCGCGATCGCGATCGCCGCCGATCCGCAGCTGATCATCGCCGACGAGCCGACGAGTGCGCTCGACGTCACCGTGCAGCGGCAGATCCTGGACCACCTGGATGAGCTCAAGCGCGAACGCGGTGCGAGCCTGCTGCTCATCACGCACGATCTCGGCGTCGCCGCGGACAGGGCCGACCGCATCGTCGTCATGTCCCAGGGCCGGATCGTCGAGCAGGGCACGCCGGATCAGGTGCTGCTCGCCGCCGAGCACCCCTACACCCGTCAGCTGATTGCGGCTGCCCCCGGCCTGAACGCGCGCCACGAACCCGAGATCGCCCCTGCTTCATCGCCCCTCGTGCTGCGCGGGCGTCCCGGCGATCCCTTCGCCGCCCGGGACTCGGGAGTACCGCCGACCAGCCCGGCCATCGCCGAGCCCGTACTGGAAGTCGACGCGCTCGTGAAGGAGTTCGCGGTGCCCGGGACGGGCGGGGCCGTGCAGCGCGCCGTGGACGGCGTCGGCTTCCGGATCGAACGCGGCCAGACGCTCGCCCTGGTCGGCGAGTCGGGGTCGGGCAAGACGACCACCGCCCGGCTGGCGCTGCGCCTCACCGACCCGACGTCCGGCACCGTCCGGTTCGACGGCGCCGACGTCACCGCACTCCACGGCGCGGAGCTGCGACAGCTGCGCCGCCGGGTGCAGCTCGTGCAGCAGAACCCCTACGCCGCGCTGAATCCGCGACTGACCATCGAGCGCATCATCAGCGACCCGCTGATCGCGTACCGCCTCGGAGATCGGACCCAGCGCCGCGCCCGCGCCGCGGAACTCGTCGACGTCGTCGCACTGCCTTCCTCGGTGCTGCAGCGCAAGCCATCGGAGCTGTCCGGCGGGCAACGGCAGCGCGTCGCGATCGCCCGCGCGCTCGCGATCTCGCCCGAGCTCATCGTTCTGGACGAGCCCGTCTCCGCCCTCGACGTGTCGATCCAGCACCAGATCCTCACGCTGCTCAGCACCATCCAGCGCGAATTCGGCCTCAGCTACCTCTTCATCTCGCACGACCTCGCCGTGGTCCGGCAGATCGCGCACACCGTCGGCGTCATGCAGCGCGGTCGCATCGTCGAGTCCGGCACCGCGCGGGAGATCTTCGACCACCCGCGCACCGAGTACACCCGCACCCTGCTCGACGCGATCCCCGGCGGCCTGCGGATCGCCCTCTGACCATCTCCCACCCGATTCCCCTCCGTCCTGCACCGGACCGCACCCCCACCAAGGAGCCACCATGAACCCGACCCGAACCGCGTCGCGCCCCCGCGCCGCCCTGCGCCTGCGAACCACGGCGCTCGCCTCGATCGCCGTCATCGCCGGCCTCGCCCTCAGCGCCTGCTCGGCCGCCGCACCCGCCGCCGCGCCGACGAGCGCTGGAGCGAAGCCGGTCGACGGCGGCGCGCTCACGTTCGCGATCGCCAACGACCCGATCTCGCTGAACCCCTCCGGGATCGGATCCGGCAACGACACCTGGTACGTCACGCGGCAGCTGGTCGACTCCCTGCTCTACCAGGATCCCGACACCGGGAAGCTCGAGCCGTGGCTCGCCACCTCGTACAAGAGCAACGCCGACGCCACGTCGTTCACCTTCGAGCTGCGCCACGGCGTCACCTTCTCCGACGGCACGCCCTTCACGGCCGCCAACGTCAAGGCCACCTTCGACGACATCCAGACCGCGGGGGCGCTGACGCAGACCACGAGCAACTTCGTCGGCTACAAGGAGACCAAGGTCATCGACGACGACACCGTCGAGGTCGACTTCAGCACCCCGAACGCCGCGTTCCCCAACTCGACCGCGAGCGTCGGCCTCGGCATCGTCGGCAACGCCACCCTCGCCGTGCCCTTCGCCAACCGTGCCGACGGCAAGGCCATCGTCGGCACCGGCCCGTTCACGCTCGACAGCTACACCAAGAACGTCTCGACCGTGCTCGCCGCCCGCAAGAACTACGCCTGGGCGCCCCAGCCGCTCGGGAACACCGGGCGCGCCCACCTGGATACTGTGACCTTCCAGGTGGCGCCCGAGGCGGGCGTGCGCACCGGCAGCCTGACCAGCGGCCAGGTCGACGTCATCGGCGGCGTCCAGCCCACCGACGTCCAGACGCTTCAGGGTTCGGGCTACCCGCTGATCTCCCGCGGCAATCCGGGCATCAGCTTCGGGCTCTCCTTCAACCTCGCCCGCCCTGTCGTCTCGGACATCGCCGTGCGGGAGGCGATCGCCGCCGCGATCGACCCGACCGTCGTGCGGGACACGTCACTGAACAAGCTCTTCGCGGTCGCCACGAGCACGCTGGCGAAGAACACGCCCTCCTGGGCCGACGAGAGCAAGCACTTCTCCTACGACCCGAAGCACGCCGGGACGCTCCTCGACAAGGCGGGCTGGACCAAGGGCGCGAACGGGATCCGCACCAAGGGCGGCACCCCGCTGACCCTGCAGCTGGCGTGGATCACGAACTTCGGGCCGAACCAGACCTCGCTCGAGCTGATCCAGCAGCAGCTCAAGAAGGTCGGCATCGACGTGGTCCTCTCCGGCAGCACCGTGCCCGAGTTCCTCGCGAAGCAGGCGTCGGGCGACTTCGACATCGTGTGGGGCAACCTCTCTCGCGCCGACGGCGATGTGCTGCGCACGCAGTACTCCAAGGCCACCACGAAGCTGCACATCGACGACCCCGAGCTCGAGACGCTGCTGCAGGGGCAGCTGGCGGCGGGCAACCCCGCCGCGCGCGACAAGATCCTCGCCGAGGCGCAGGCGCGCATCGCGGCGCAGTACTACCAGATCCCGGTGCACGAGCTCACCTCGATCCTGTCGACCCAGTCCACCGTGCACGGCATCAGGCTCGGAGCGGACTCACGCCTGGACTCGCTGGTCTCCGCCTGGAAGGACGCCCGCTGATGAGCACCGCGACCATTGTCTCCGCCGGCTTCACCCTGGCCGGGAACTACCCCGAGGCCGATCCCACGGCAGGACTCGAGGACACGCTGCGGCTGTTCGAGTTCGCCGAAGAGATCGGTCTGCAGGTGGCCGGAATCCGCCAGCGCCATCTCGAGCGCGGCGTCTCGTCGGCGCTGACCTTCCTCGCCGCAGCCACGCAGCGCACCGAGCGGATCCGCCTGGAGACGGCGGTGGTGCCGCTCGGCTACGAGACGCCGTTCCGCCTCGCTGAGGACTTCGGCACGGTCGATGCCCTGTCGAACGGGCGGCTGAACGTCGGAGTCAGTTCGTCCGCGCCGCACGGGGCGCTGCTGCGACACCTCGGCCGCATCGAGGACGACGGCGACGTCGACGCCTACGTCCTGATCGGACGCTTCCTCGAGGCGCTGGAAGGCCATGCGCTCGGCGCAGACATCCCCACGCCGTACGGCCCGCAGACCCCGCGGGTGCAGCCGCACATCGCCGGCCTCCGGGACAGGGTGTGGCTCGGCGGCGGCTCCGCCCGCTCGGTGCGCTGGGCCGCCGACCAGGGGCTCAAGCTCCTGCTCGGGAACATCACCGCCGCGGCGGGAGCCGCCTCCTTCGAGGACGCGCAGCGCGCCCACATCGACGACTACCACGCGCACTTCGCCGGTCCCGGCACGGGATCGGTCGGCGTCGAACGGGTGATCCTGCCGGTCGACAGCGCCACGGCCGACCAGCGCGCGCGGTACACGGCGTTCGCGGAGAGCAGGCAGGCGCGCACCGAGCAGCCCACGAACGGACACGTGTTCCAGCGGGATCTGTTCGGCACCGCCGAGGAGATCGTCGAGCGGCTCGCCGCCGACCCCGCGATCGACGGCCTCACGGAGCTGCGCATCGCCCTGCCGTACGCACTGTCGCTCGACGACTACCGCCAGATCCTCTCCGACATCCGCCACGCGGTCCTGCCCCGGCTCGGCTGGGTGCCGGCCGCCGCGGCGCTCGCCTCGGCCGCCGCCTAGCGGATCCGCCCTCGACCGTCCCCCCCCGACCGCCTCAGACACATCGACCGTCCCAGACAAGGAGCACATCATGAGTTCACGACTTCGCGTCGGCGTCGCCCTCGAGGGCGCCGGCTGGCACCCTGCCGCCTGGCGGGAGCCGTCATCGCGGCCCGCCGAGCTGTTCACCCCCCGGTACTGGACCGACCTCGTCCGCACCGCGGAGGACGGGCTCCTCGACTTCGTCACGATCGAGGACTCCCTCGCGCTGCAGTCCTCGGATCCCGTCCGCGGGGACGAACGCACCGACGAGGTGCGCGGACGCCTGGACGCCCTGCTGATCGCCTCTCGTGTGGCGCCCGTCACCTCTCGCATCGGGCTGATCCCGACGGTGACGACCACGCACACGGAGCCCTTCCACGTGTCCACGGGCGTCGCCACGCTCGACTACACGAGCGAAGGGCGAGCCGGGTGGCAGGTGAAGGTCTCGGGACGCGCCGATGAGGCCGCCCACTTCGGTCGCCGGGCCCACCCCGGCGACCAGATCGGCTGGGGCGACCCCGCCTTCGACGGCCTGGTCGGCGAACTCTTCGATGAGGCGGCCGACCACGTCGAGGTCGTTCGGAGGCTCTGGGACAGCTGGGAGGACGACGCCGAGATCCGCGACGTCGTGACCGACCGGTTCCTCGACGCGGACAAGGTGCACGAGATCGACTTCGAGGGCCGCTGGTTCAGCGTGCGAGGGCCGTCGATCACCCCGCGCCCGCCCCAGGGCCAGCCGGTCGTCGCCGCGCTCGCGCACGCCGAGGTGCCCTACCGGCTGGCCGCGCGGTCGGCCGACCTCGTCTTCGTCACCCCGGCCGACGCCGCGCACGCGGAGGGGATCCTGACAGAGGTCGCCGCCGTTGCGGACGGCCGCGGGGGAGAGCCCCTCCAGGTCTTCGCCGATCTCGTGGTGTTCCTCGACGATCCGGACGGGGAATCCGCCGCGGATCGACTCCGGCGTCTCGACGCGCTCGGCCGTCCGCTCGCGAGCGACGCGCGCGTCTTCACCGGCTCCGTATCCGAACTCGCCGACCTCGTCGCCCAGCTCGGCGTCCTCGGATATGCCGGGGTGCGCCTGCGCCCCGGGGTGCTGACCGACGACCTGCCCCGCATCGCCGGCGCGTTCGCCGCGGAGCTGCGCGCACGCGGGCTCTTCCACGACGCCTACGAGGCGGAGACCCTGCGCGGGCTGCTCGGCCTGCCGGAGCACGTCCCCAGTCGCTACGCCGGCGTCTGACCGATCAGAGATCAGAGGAGAACGACCATGACCACGAGAGCACGCAAGCAGATCATCCTCGCCGCGTACGTCGGCGGAGTCAACGAGCACACGCTCTGGGAGCACCCGGATGCGGGCAGCCAGATCGACTTCTCGACCTTCCGTCACGTCGCGCAGACCGCGGAGCGCGGGCGTTTCGACTACTTCTTCCTGGCGGAGGGGCTCGCCCTGCGCGCCAGGGCAGGCCGCATCTTCGACCACGACATCGCGGGACGCCCCGACACGCTCGCCGTGCTCGCGGCGCTGGCCGCGGTGACCGACCACATCGGCCTGGTGGGCACGCTGAACGCGACGTTCAACGAGCCGTACGAGCTCGCCCGCCAGATCGCCAGCCTGGACCACCTGTCGGGCGGCCGGGCCGGATGGAACGTCGTCACCTCGTTCGACGCGTTCACCGGGGCGAACTTCCGCCGTGGCGGCTTCCTTCCGCACAGCGAACGCTATGTACGCGCGGAGGAGACCGTCGCGGCCGTCCGCCGACTGTGGGACTCGTGGGCGGAGGAGGCGATCGTCGCGGACAAGGCCGAGGGGGTCTTTCTCGCCGACGCCGACGCCGGCGCGTTCGCCCAGTCCACCACGCAGTTCGACATCGCGGGCCGCTTCACCGTGCCGCGCAGCCCGCAGGGCCGTCCGGTCATCGTGCAGGCGGGGGTCTCGCCGCAGGGTCGCGACTTCGCGGCCGCGACCGCGGATGCGATCTTCTCGCCCTACTCGTCGCTGCCCGAGGGCAAGGCCTTCTACGCGGACATCCGGGAGCGCGCCGCCCGTTTCGGTCGCGGACCGGACGAGATCAAGATCCTGCCTGCGGCGGGATTCGTGATCGGGGACTCGGCGAAGGACGCGGAGGAGAAGGCGCGCCACATCCTCGAGCAGCAGCTGACCGACAAGACCATCCAGGTGACGTTCGAGCAGGTGTGGAATCGCGACCTGTCGGCCTACGACCTCGACGGACCGCTTCCGGACGTGGATCCGGACCCCGAAGCGCCCTCGATCATCCAGGGCCGTGCGTTCGTGTTCCAGGACCGGTTCGAGACGGTGCGCACCTGGCGCGAGCTCGCCGACGAGCGCGGTCTCACGTTCCGCGGGCTCGCGCGTGAGATCAGCCGTGGCCCCGGATACGTCGGCACCGCCGCGGAGATCGCGGACCAGCTCGACACGTTCGTGCAGGAGGACGGCGGCGACGGCGTGGTCCTCGGATCCCACCTCGTCCCGTCCGGCCTCGACGAGTTCGTCGACCAGGTCGTGCCGCTGCTGCAGGAGCGCGGTTCGCTGCGCAGCGAGTACGACGTCACGACGCTGCGCGCGAACCTGCGCCTGCCGTTGCCGGCGCGCGACGACGCCCTGGTCTCCGCAGCGACGGAGACGGCACGATGACGCTCCCTGCCGCGGTCGAGACGGCATCCGCGCAGACGGCGGACGCATTCGCGCAGGAGTGGGAGGACTGGCACGAAACGCATGAGGAGCGCCGTGCCGACCCGCACGGGTTCCTCGCCGTCAGCGGCCTGTTCTGGCTGACGGCGGAACCGCTCCGCTTCCCCGGCCTGCCCGGCGAGTGGTTCACCGGCGTCACCGGGCCCGTCGTGGTCGTCGCGGACGGCGAGGCGCTCACGGTGGACGGCGCCGAGGTCACGGGCACGCACGCGTTCGGCCCCCTCGCGGAGCGCGACGGCGTGACGGTCGGTTTCGAGGGAGGCGTCGTCGAAGTCGCCAAGCGCGGCGGACGGGACATCCTGCGGCCGCGCCGCCCCGACTTCCCGTTCCTGTCCGCCTACACGGGGACAGCCGCATTCCCGCCCGACCCGCGCTGGCAGATCCCGGGCCGGTTCGTCCGGTTCGTCGCGCCGCGGGCGATCGAGGTCGGTGCAGCCGTCGACGGCATCAGCCACGTGTACGACTCCCCGGGCTACGTCGAGTTCCTCGTCGACGACGAGCCGTTCCGGCTGCTCGCGTTCGACGGGCACCGGACCGGTTCGCTGTTCGCGTTGTTCACCGATGCGACCAGCGGCGTCACCACGTACGCCGCGAACCGGACCGTGTCGTTCGAGGTGGCCGAGGGATCCGAAACGACGGTGATCGACTTCAATCGTGCGACGAACCTGCCGTGCGCCTACACCGACTTCGCCACCTGCCCGCTGCCTCCTGCCGAGAACAGGCTCCGCGTCGCGGTGACCGCGGGGGAGCGGACGCCGGACCGACGGGTGCACGGCGAGGTCTCCGCCGAGGGCCTGATCCCCCGGGCCGACTCGCTCTGAGCGCCCGACCTCGAGCGCTCAAGACTCAGCGCCGCCCGCGGATCCGCGGGCGGCGCTGAGTGCTGTGATGGGCGTCGGCAGGCTACGTCGCGTCGGAGGTCTCCGCCGGCGCGATGTCCAGGCCGAACGCCAGAAGCTCGAGGAACACCCCTGGCTCGACCTCGATGCTCTGCTCGCGCTCGTACAGCCTGCGGAAGCCGAGCTTCGTATAGAGCGAGTGTGCACCCGTCATCTCCGGCCCGCTGTTCATGACCACTCGCTCGGCCCGCCGTTCGACGGCGAGAGCGATGACATGTCGGGTGAGAGCCTCTCCGATGCCGCGTCCGCGTGCTGCGGGGGCGACGGCGAGCTGGCGGAAATCGAGTTCGCCGTCGCGGGCCACCTCCGACAGATGCGCACCGGGGCGCGGGACCCAGACGCTGCCGACGATCACATCCGCCTCCAGCGCGACCCAGATGTCTCCCAGCGCCGCACGCGCGGCCACGTCGCGCAGCGACTGGAGGTACGCGGCCGACAGCTCGGAATAGCTCGAGACGTAGGCGTCCTCGGTGAGGCGCCCGACGATTCCGTACTCGTCGGGCGCGGCGAGCCGGATAGCGAGGGCCGTCGCTGTCGGGCTCATCGCCCGCGCGCCGTCTCGAGGACCCGGGGCGCGCTGCTCTCGAATCCCCATGCGTCGGCGAGCAGCGCGAACGAGCGCGCGCGATCCTCGGGGTCGTGCGTGATCGTGGTGAGCAGCAGCTCGTCGGCGCCCGTCACCCGCTGGAGGGTGTCGAGACGTTCCACGACGGTCTCCGCGTCGCCGACGAAGCGCGTGTCCAGACGGTCGCCGACCACGTCGAGAAGATCCGCGGGGTACGGCGCCACGAGCGCATCGTCGGGGTGCGGGTAGGCGATCGCGCCCTGGCCCGCACGGATGCTGTGCACCCATTCGGCGTACCCGCGGCCGATGCGTTCCGCGTCGGCCGCCGTGTCCGCGACCAGCACGTCGGCCGAGACGATCACGCGCGGCTCGGCGAGCGCGCCGGGCCGGAACGCGCGCCGATAGGCCTGCACGGCGTCGAGCACGAAGCTGCCCGCGACGTGGAAGTTGGCGCCGAACGGCAGCCCGAGGCGCCCGGCGAGCTCTGCGCTGATGCCCGCGGTGCTGCCGTGCAGCCACACCTGGATGTCCTGTCCCTCGGCCGGTGTCGCATGGATCGGCACGCCCTCCGGCGCGAGGTAGGTGCCCGCGATGAGGGCGAGGATGTCGTGCACGTCCTGTTCGAACCGATCGGCGTCACCCGCGGTGCGGCGCAGCAGGCGCGCCTGCGCGGCGAACCGGGCGGAGTCGAAGGCGAACGGCTTGGCGGTCGGAAGCAGCAGGCCATCGACGATGCGGGCCTCCGCAGGGGCCGATGCGATCGGCGCCGAGGGGTGCGATGTGGATCCGGATCGGCCGATCCCGAGGTCGAAGCGTCCGGGGTGGAGGGCGGCCACGACGCCGGCGGCCTCCACCACCTGGAGGGCCGCGTAGTTGCCGATGATGGTCGCGGCGGTGCCGATCCTGATGTGGTCGGTCGCGGCGGCGATGGCCGCGAGCAGCACGTGCGGGGCGGCGCCGGCGACGCCGGGGTTCAGGTGGTGCTCGGCGAGCCAGAAGCGGTGGTAGCCGAGTCTTTCCGCGGTCTGCGCGAGCGCGATCGTGTCGCGGAGGCCCTGGCCCGCGGTCGATCCTTCGCCGAACGGGGAGAGCTCGAGGATGCTGAGCGGTGCACGGTTGGTCATATGTTCGTCTTTCTCGGATGCGGATACACGGAAAGGTGCGGGCCGGCGTCTGCCGCCGGCCCGCACCTCGGATTCAGGACTTGGGAAGCCCCGGCGGGTTGATCTCGGAGGTCGTGATCCCCTCCGAGTCGAGCCCCCACCCCTTGAGCACCTGGGCATACTTCCCGTTCGCGATGAGCTCGTTGAGCACGATGTTGACGGGCTCGATGAGTCCGTTGCCCTTCGCGGTGCCTGCCGCGATCGCGGCCGCCTGCGGCCACCCGCCCGGGACGATGCCCACGAGCTTGGTGGCGCCGGTCTCCCTGGCCGCCCACGCGGAGGAGGCGTTCGGGCCGAAGGTGGCATCGACGCGACCCGACTGCAGCGCGAGGGTCGCGGCCGCGTTGTCGTCGTAGTACTGCAGGTCGGCCGGTGCCTTGCCCGCGCTCTTGAGCTCCTCGTTCCACTTCAGGAGCACCTGCTCCTGGTTGGTGCCGGATCCGACGACGATCTTCAGGCCGGAGATGTCCGCGGCCTTCTGGATCTTGGAGATCGTGCTGTCGGACTTCACGTAGAAGCCGAGCAGATCCTGACGGTAGCTGGCGAAGTCGAAGAGCTCCTTGCGCGCCTCGGTGACCGTCACGTTCGAGGTGATGAGGTCGTACTTGCCGGACTGGATCCCCAGGGGCCAGTCGGCCCAGGCGACGACCACCGGGTTGTAGGTCAGGCCGAGTCCCTGCGCGATCAGGCTGCCGATGTTCGGCTCGGTGCCGGCGGGCAGGGTCTTGCCGTCCGGGACGTAGCTGAGCGGCGGCACGAAGGCACCCACGGCGACGGTGAGCTTGCCCGGCTCGACGGGGTGGAAGCCGCTCTTCTTGAGAGCCTCGACGGCCTTCGGGACGACGTCGCCCTCGACCCACTTCACGTCGTCGGCCGAGACCTTCGCCGCGCTCTTCGTGGGCTTCGGTGTGCTGTCGGCAGCGGTCGCTGCCGCCGGCTGGTTGAGGGCGACGACGGCGCCGACGGCGACGATCGCGGCGACCGCGACGGCGGCGATGCCGACCACCGCGCCCTGCTTCTTGCTGAGTGCCATGCTGTGTTTCTCCTTGTGATGAGGGGCCTTGCGATGATGCGGCCGTGCCGCGTTCGGGTCGTGCGGGTCAGTTCAGGACCTTGGCCAGGAACTCCCGGGTTCGTGGATGCTTCGGGTGGTCCAGGACGTCGGAGGGGCGCCCTTCCTCGATCACGGTCCCGTGGTCGAGGAAGACGACGCGGTCGGCGACCTGGCGGGCGAAGCCGATCTCGTGGGTGACGATGATGAGCGTGGTGCCGAACCGGGCGAGGTCGCTGATGACCTCGAGCACCTCGCCGACGAGCTCTGGATCCAGCGCACTGGTCGGCTCGTCGAACAGCAGCACCTTGGGCTTCAGGGCGAGTGCGCGGGCGATCGCCACGCGCTGCTGCTGGCCTCCGGAGAGCTGCCGGGGGTAGGCGTCGGCCTTGTCGGCGAGGCCGACGCGATCGAGCAGGCCGAGGGCGAGCTCTCTGGCGTCCGAGGCACCCAGGCGCTTGAGAGCGATCGGCGCCTCGACGATGTTCTCCAGCGCGGTGAGATGCGGGAACAGGTTGAAGTGCTGGAAGACGATTCCCACCTGCGTGCGGCGCCGCAGGATCTCCCGCTCGTGCAGCTCATGGAGCTTCTCACCGCGCAGCTCGTAGCCGATCAGCTCGCCGTCGACCGTGACCGATCCGCGATCCACGCTCTCCAGGTGGTTGATGGTGCGCAGCAGGGTCGACTTGCCGGAGCCGCTCGGGCCGAGCAGTGCGATGACCTCGCCGGGCTGCACGGTGAGATCGATCCCCGACAGCACCTCGACCCCGCCGAAGCTCTTGTGGACGTTGTGGATCTCGACGAGTCCGCTGGTGGCGGTCTCCGCGCTGATGGTGCTCATGCGCTCGCCTTTCCGGTGGAGCGGATGGCGGCACCGGCCGGTGTCGGATCATCGCCGAGCCGGGCCCATTGCGAACCGACCCAGCGCCGGGCCTGCTGCAGAGGGGTGGGCGGCAGCGCCCGTGCGGAGCCGCGGGCGAAGTGCCGCTCGATGTAGAACTGGGCGATGCTGAGGATCGTCGTGATGATCGTGTACCAGACCACCGCGACCAGGAGCAGGGGGATGACGCGGCTGTTGCGGTTGTAGATGACCTGCACCGCGTAGAACAGCTCAGGGATCGCGATCACGAAGACGACGGACGCGCCCTTGACGAGGCCGATGACCTCGTTCGTCGCGTTCGGGACGATCGAGCGCGCCGCCTGCGGGAGGATGATCCGGAACAGCCGCCGGCCCGCCGGGATGCCGAGGGCGGCCGCCGCCTCGGCCTGGCGCTGATCGACCGAGAGCAGGCCGCCGCGGATGATCTCGGCCGAGTACGCGGCCTGGTGCAGTCCGAGGCCCAGGATCGCCGCGGCGAACGCGCTGACCAGCTGGACGGTGGGGAACTCGACGATCCAGAAGTCGGTCGTGAACGGGGTGCCCAGGCCCAGCGTCGGGTACAGGTAGCCGAGGTTGTACCAGACGATGATCTGCACGACCAGCGGCACCGAGCGGAAGAACCAGATGTACGCCCACGCGGCGGAGCTGAGCAGCGGGGACCTCGACAGCCGTCCCAGCGCGATGATCGTGCCGAGCACGAAGCCGACGATCGCCGAGACGGCGGTGATCGCGAGCGTGTACCCGATGCCGATGAGCACGGGGCCCGAGAAGAAGTACTCGGCGAACGTCCCCCACTCGTAGCGGCTGTTCGTGACGAGGCTCCAGCCGAACTGCGCGACGACGAAGAGGATGAGCGCCGCGAACGTCCAGCGCCACCAGTGGCGGGTGTGCACCACGGGGACGGCACTGATGTCGACCCTGTTCCGAGCCAGGCCCTTCGGCTGGTCCGGCCCGTGGTCGACCGAGCGGCCGAGAGGCGGTGCGGCGGTGTCGGTCATGATGCTCCCTCGTGGTTCCTCAGTGCAGCGGGTGCTGCGTGAAGTCACGGTATGAGCGCCCTCGGCTGCCTCCACAGCCGGGATTCACACGCGGCAACCGGCTGATATGCGACGCAACCGGCTGATACGCGGCGTAATGGAAGGATTCCCCGCGTCACCGACGCACGGACGACCACGGGGCGCCGGTCCTGGTCGGATCGGCGCCCCGTCGGGTCATCGGCTCAGGCGTTGCGGAGGATGTGATCGGTGACGCGCGTCGAGAAGTGCAGTGCGTCCACCGGGATGCGCTCGTCCGCGGCGTGGAACTCCCCGAAAACGTCGAAGTCGGCCGGAACCCGCAGCGGCACGAAGCCGTACCCGTGGATGCCCAGCTGCGCCAGGTGCTTGTTGTCGGTGCTCGCCGGCAGCAGATAGGGCACGACGAGGCCGTCGGGATCCTCGGTCGCGATCGCGTCCTGGAGCACCTCCAGCAGCGGGGAGTCGATCGGCGATTCGATCGCAGGCACCGGACGACCCCACGAGAGATCCACGTCGTCTCCGACGAGCACGGCGAGCTCCTCCTGCAAGGAGGCGTCCGCTCCCGGCAGCGCACGGATGTCGAGCCGTGCCGTGGCCTCGGCGGGGATCACGTTGGTCTTGCCGCCGGCGCTGAGCACCGTCGGCGAGACCGTGTTGCGGGCGGAGGACGTGACGATCGAGGAGACGAAACCGAGCCCGGCGAGCTGCCCGTCCAGTCCCTCGTCGGTGAACCGGATCCCGCGGTGCTCGCCGAACACCTGAAGGAACCGCTTCAGGGCGGGGGTCGCAACAACCGGGAAGCGATGCGCGCCCACGGCCGCGACGGCGCGCGACAGGCGCACCACCGCGTTGTCGGGTGTCGGGCGCGACCCGTGGGCGGCGTGCCCGCGCGCTGTGAGGGTGGCCCAGGTGACGCCCTTCTCGGCGGTGGCCACGAGGTAGGCCCGCCGGTCGTCGGTGAGCGGGATCGAGAACCCGCCGACCTCGCTGATCGCCTCCGTGGCGCCGGAGAAGAGCTCGGGTCGATGCCGCACGATCCAGCGTGCTCCCCAGACGCCGCCCGCCTCCTCGTCCGCGAAGAACGCGAAGACGAGGTCCCTGCGGGGCACGACGCCCGCTCTGAGGTACGACCGCGCGAGGGCCAGGATCGTCCCCGCGTAGTTCTTCATGTCGACGGCGCCGCGCCCGTAGAGGATGCCGTCGTGGATCTCCGCGCCGAACGGCGGATGGGTCCAGTCCGCTTCCACCACGGGCACGACGTCGAGATGCGCGTGCACCACGAGCGCCCCGGCGTCCGGATCCGCCCCGGCCAGCCGGGCGACGACACTCGCCCGGCCGGGTCGCGGCTCGACCAGGTCGACGTGATAGCCGACCTCCTCGAGCTTCTGCTTCACGAACAAAGCCGCCCGGGTCTCGCCGTCGCCGATCGTGGCGTCGTCACCGGTGTTGACGCTGTCGATGCGGATGAGGTCGCGGATGAGTTCGAGGGCCTCCGCCTCGACCGGTGACGGGACCGTCATCGCGCGCCCGCGCCCGCGCCCGCGCCCGCGTGCTCGTGTCCGTGCTCGACGCGCGCGTCGCCGGCGAGCTTGAACGCGAGCCTGCCGTGCGCATAACCGCCGCCTGCGCGGATGGCGGTCGCGACCCAGGCGGCCTCGGCGAGCTCCGCCTCGGTGGCGCCCGCACGCACTGCGTTCTGCGCGTGCCCGTCGATGCAGTACGCGCACTGCGTCGTGATCCCGACCGCGAGGGCGATCAGCTCGCGGAACTTCAGCGGGATGGCCCGCCCCTCCGCGGCGAAGACCGCCTGGTCGAATGCGGCGAACGCGGCGAGGATGTCGGGTGTCTCGCTCTTGTAGACGCGGGTGAAGGTCTTGTCTGCGGTGCGATCGAAGTAGTCCGACACGTGCTCTCCTCGGAGTCCAGGCCGCGCAAGGGCACGGCGCGCCCTCACGGTAATCGGGGTGCGGGACTGTTTCGAAGCACGCCGTCATCGGGCGTCTCACGGCGACATCGAGGACGGATTGTTCCGCCGCATGTCGCCGGGTTTCGGTCGCGATCCGCGCCGCGCGACGCGGGCGGAGACTCGTCGCATGACGGATCCGATCCCCTCTGCCGCCGTGCGTCGCCCGCCGGTGCTCGAGCAGATATGGGCGCAGCTCCTGCCGGAGCTCTCCCGCCCCGCGACGCCCGCGCGCACGCCCGAACCGCGGCTCATCGTGCTCGACGAGGAGATCGCCGACGAGCTCGACCTCGATCCCGGCTGGCTGCGGTCGGACGACGGAGTGCGCTTCCTCACCGGCGAGGCGCGAGCCGCGGGAGCGGTTCCGGTCGCCCAGGTCTACGCGGGCCACCAATGGGGCGAGTTCCGGCCGATCCTCGGCGACGGCCGGGCCGCCCTCCTCGGCGAGCGACGGGACCGCCGGGGCCTCCTGCGCGACCTGCACCTCAAGGGCATCGGGCCGACGTCGATGTCGCGCGTCGACGGCTTCGCGACGATCGGGCCGATGCTTCGCGAGTTCCTTTTGAGCGAGGCGATGCACGCGCTCGCCATCCCCACGACGCGAGCGCTCGCGGTGGTCTCGACGGGCGCCCCTCGCGACCGCGACGGGCAGGTGCTGCCGGGGGCGGTGCTCGCCCGCACGGCCAGGAGCCACGTGCGCTTCGGATCGTTCGAGTACGCCCGCGCGCAGCGGGATCCTGGCCTGCTCCGGCGCCTCGCCGATCACGTCATCGCCCGAAGCCACCCGCGGGCCGCGCACGCCGAGCAGCCCTATCGAGCGCTGCTCGGGGAGATCGTCGAATCGACGGCCGCGCTCACGGCCGACTGGATGCGCGTCGGGTTCGTCCACGGGGTGCTCAGCACCGACAACGTCCTGGTCTCCGCCGAGACCATCGACTACGGCCCCTGCGCCTTCCTGGATGCGTACGAGCCCGGCGCGTACTTCAGCTCGATCGACGCGTTCGGTCGTTACGCCTACGACCGGCAGCCCGCGATCATGCAGTGGAATCTGGAACGTCTCGCCGAGTCGATCGCGCCGCTGCTCGACGACGACCCGGCGACCGGCGAGCGGACCGCCGCGGAGCTCGTCGCCTCCTTCGACGGCCGGTACCGCGCGCACCGGTCCCTGGCCTTCCGCCGGAAGCTCGGTCTCGACGAGAGTGCGGACCGGGTGGAGGTCGATCAGCTGACCGAGCGGGCCCTCGCGATCCTCGCCGAACGGGCGGTCGACTTCACGGGATTCTGGCGGGATCTCGCCGCCGCCGCAGCCGGCGACGAGCGGCCCGTCCGCGGTCGGTTCCTCGGTCCGGTGCCCGAGCTCGATGCGTGGTTGCGCCGCTGGCTCGCCCTCGGCCCGGACGATGCGCTGATCCGCCGCACCAACCCGGTCTACATCCCGCGCAACCACCTCGTCGATGAGGCGCTCGCCGCGGCGGTCGCGGGCGATGTCGCGCCGTTCACGCAGTTGCGGGGGCTGCTCCGTGCGCCGTTCGTCGAGCGCGCAGGTCACGAGAGCCGGCGCTTCGCCCGGCCCGCGCCCGGAGGCGCTCCGAGGCACCGCACCTACTGCGGCACCTGACCGGGGACGTCATTCGATCCGGGACGGCTCCCCGAGGGCGTGCCAGGTGCGGCTCACGTACACCAGCGGCGTGGCGGCCGCTTCGCTCTCGGACGGCTCGGGGAGCTCGGCATCGAGCGCGTGCACGACCACCAGCGTGGACGTGCCCGCCCGCAGGCGGTGCAGGACGCGCCCGCGGATCCACGTGCGGGCCGCGGGGAAGTAGGGCTCTCCCGTGTCCAGGCGGCTCCAGATCGCGCGATCCGCGAACCGGTCGATGCCGCTGGTCGCGCCCAGCTTCGCCAGGCCGAGCTGCGCAGAGGACAGCAGGTGGACGATGAGCGTGTCCGCACTGTTGAGCGTGGTCGACGCTGACGACTGATCGGAGATGGAGAACACCAGCAGGGGCGGATCGGCGCTGACCGAGGACACGCTGGTGGCCGTCAACGCGACTGGTCCGGCGCCTGCCTCGGCGGTGACCAGCGCGACGCCCGCAGGGTGCTCCCGGAACGCTCGTCTGAACTCCTCTGCGGAGAGCGCCTCCACTCCGTCGAGGCCGCGCTCCTCACGTCGGTGGCCCTCCGCGCTCTGCGGCCGGTCGATCTGCTGAGTCGTCATGCCGGACCCCTGCTTCTGCTCGAGACGATGCGGCGGCGCACGGCGGGTGCCGGCGTCGTGGCGCCCAGCCTGCCGTCGTGACGTCGCGCGGAACGCCTCTGTTTCGCCAGGTGCAGAACTGTTGCGCGCCATGACGTCGGGTGACGACATCCGCTGCCGAGCGGACGTCCGCGATCTAGCGTCACGGTGAGATGAGCACAGCCGAGGGCGACGCGGAAGGAGAGGGATCATGGTGACCGGTGAGTGGTATTCCGAGCTGGCGGACGATACGTTCGCGGGACTCTCGTCCGCCTCGTTGTCCCCCGATCCGCTGCTCGACGACCTCGGATCCGAGAGCCTCGGCTCCTACGTCTTCGCGCAGGACTGGCAGCGATGGCATGACGACCTCGACGAGCGCCGGCGGGATCCGAACGGGCCTCTCGCGTACACGGGACTGCACTGGCTGGGGGCACGCCCGCAGCGCGTGCCGAAGGTGCCCGGATCCTTCCGCGCGGTTCGCGGATCCGTGCTCCTCTCCCTCGACCCCGAGGAGCATGTGCGATACGCCGGCGTCGACCTCTTCGGCGAGACCCGCATCGATCCGGGCGAGAACGGCACCCTGGAGTTCGCCGGCGGCGCAGCTGAGTTCGCCAGGCTCGGCGGCCATGCGGTGCTGCGCAGCCGGCTGCAGCCGAGCCCGTTCCTGGAGAGTTTCGAGGGCACCCCCGCGTTCCGCCCGAACGAGGCATGGGTGATCCTCGCCGTCTTCCATGCGGATCCGCGCGAGTACGAGGTCGACGCTGCGGTAGGGGACTTCCTGCATCTGCTGCAGTCTCCCGGCACGCTGCGTTTCACGGTCGGCGGACGGGTGCACGAGCTCGCCGTCTTCGAAAGCGTGTCCGGCAACGGCTGGCGCCTGCCGTTCACCGACGCCACCTCAGGCCGCGAGACGACCGTCTGGGGCCGAGACGTCGTCGTGAGTCCGGTCTCGGACGGAGAGACGGTGACGATCGACTTCACCCGCGCCAGCAACCTGCCGTGCGCTTACAGCGACATGACGACGTGCGCGTTGGCGCCCCTCGGAAACCGGATCCGGATGCGGATCACCGCGGGCGAGAAGACGCCCCGCGTGCGCCTCATCGCGGGAGCCGATGGACCGATCGTCGTCACCCCGCAGCCTGACGTCTGACGATCCGCGTGCAGGGCCGGCGCCCGCCTGAAACAGGCGGGCGCCGGCCTTGTCACCGGGTGGTCACTGTGCGACGAAGAACGGGATCGCACCGGTCAGGATCCCGACCGCGAGCATCACGAGCGAGACCACGAGCGCGCGCCACAGCACCTTGCGGTGGTGGTCGCCGAGGTTCACGCTCGCGAGGGAGACCAGCAGCAGGATCGCCGGCACCAGCGGGCTCTGCAGGTGCACGGGCTGGCCGGTGATCGACGCGCGGGCCATCTCCACAGGCGCGATCCCGAAATGCGCGGCGCTCTCGGAGAGCACGGGCAGGATGCCGAAGTAGAACGCGTCGTTCGACATCAGGAACGTGAACGGGATCGACAGCACGCCCGTGATCGGCGCGAGGAACGGACCGAGCTGCGGCGGCAGCACGGTGGTGATCCAGTTCGCCATCGCGTCGACCATGCCGGTGCCGCTCAGCACGCCGACGAGCACGCCTGCCGCGATCACCATCGACACGACGCCGACGATGCTCGGCGCGTGGGCGACGATCTCCGACGCCTGGTCCTTGAGCTTGCGGAAGTTCACGAGCAGCGCCACCGCGGCCCCGACCATGAACACGTACGGCAGGGGCATGATGTCGACCACGAGCAGCAGCATCACGGCGACCGTGAGGGCGAGGTTGAACCAGATCAGCCGGGGGCGCAGGGTCGCCCGGTTCGGGTCGAGCATCGTGTCGGCCATCGCGGTGTCGGCCGGGTCCACCCCGGCGACTGCGACCCCGCCGTGTCCGCCGGCGACGGTGACGATGTTGCCGGTGCGCAGGGAGGCACGCGCGCCGGGCTTGGTGGCGGAGCCGCGGAAGATCGCCGGCACCGCGGCGAGCAGTCCGCCCTCGGCGGCACCGGTCAGACGGCTCTCGTCCAGCGCGCCGAGACGGCGGCGCTCCTGAAGGCCGAGCATCCAGGCGAACCCGAGGGCGACGAGCAAGCCCACCCCCAGCGAGGGGAGCATCGGCACGAACACATCGGTGGGCTGCAGGCTCAGCGCGGTCGCGGCGCGCACGGTGGGACCGCCCCACGGCACGATGTTGAGCGTGCCGTTCATGAGGCCCGCCACGCACGTGAGCACGACCGGGTTCATGCCCAGGCGCAGGTAGATCGGCAGCATCGCCGAGGTGGTGATGATGAACGTCGTGGATCCGTCGCCGTCCAGCGACACGGCGCCGGCGAGCAGGGCCGTGCCGATGACGACCTTGGCGGGGTCGTCGCCGAGCACGCGCGTGATCAGGCGGATCAGCGGGTCGAACAGGCCAACGTCGATCATGATGCCGAAGAACATGATCGCGAACATCAGCAGCGCCGCGGTCGGTGCCATCTTGCCGATCGCGTCGAGGATCATGTCGCCGAGGCCCAGTCCCGCGCCGGCGAAGAGGCCGAACGCGGTGGGGACCAGGATCAGCGCCACCATCGGGGTGAGGCGCTTGGTCATGATCAGGGTCATGAACACCAGCACCATGAGGAAGCCGAGGATCACCAGCACCCATTCCGGGGGTGCGAACGCGATGTCGTACGAGGGCTTGTCGTCGGCTGCGGCGAGCAGGCCGGTGAGAACCGTGGGCATGAGTGACTCCTTCGTCATCCGCCTGTCGTCATCGACGGACCTCGCCGAGATTAGGGAACACGCGCACGGCCGACCCGGTAAGTCGCATTCCGCCGCGTTGTGCGCGTAGCGTGACTTCTGCGCATATTGCTCAAGGAGGACGGATGCCCCGGAGACGCCGGATGCGGTTCGCGACGCGGACCCTCCTGCTGCAGCTCGCGACGGTCGCGCTCGTCGTCGCGCTCTGCACCGGGGTCTACCTGCTCCTCGCCGTGCAGCAGCTGCGTACCCAGGCTGAATCCTCCGCACTCGGCATCGCGCGCACGCTCGCGGAAGACCCCGAGATCCGCGCCGAGGTCGCCCGTGCCTCCGCAGACCCGGGCACGCCGCAGGCGGCCGACCTGCGGGACGGCGTGCTGCAGCGCACGGCGACGGCGACCGCCGGACGCACCGGCGCCCTGTTCATCGTGATCACCGACGATCATGGGATCCGGCTCGCGCATCCGGATCCGGATCGCCTCGGCCAGGAGGTGAGCACTCCGTTCCAAGACGTGCTCGCCGGCCACGAGGTCGTCGAGTGGGAGACCGGCACCCTGGGCGACTCGGCTCGGGCGAAGGTGCCCGTGCGGGACCAGGGCGGCACCCCGGTCGGTGAGGTCAGCGTCGGCTTCGCCCGCGCCGGCGTGTTCGACGACCTGCCGCCGCTGCTCGCCGTGATCGGCATCGCCGCCGTGGGATCGCTGCTGCTGGCGGGCGTCGCCGCCCTCATGCTGCGCCGACGCTGGGAGCGGCTGACCCTCGGCGTGCAGCCGGAGGAACTGGTCGCGCTCGTGCAGAACCAGACCGCGGTGCTCGACGGCGTGGACGACGGCGTGCTCGCGGTCGACACGGAGGGGGTCGTCCGGGTCTGCAACGCCGCCGCCGAGCGTCTGCTCTCGGTGCACGGCCTCGTCGGCGTGCCCCTGGATCGGACCGGCCTCCCCGACGCGGTGCGCGACGCCGTCTCCGGCGGGCGGGCGCTGTCCGAGGCCGTGCACCGCGACCGGGTGCTCTACCTCGACACCCGCCCCGTCGAGCGCGACGGCCGCGCGCTCGGCACGGTCGCCGTCATCCGCGATCGCACCGAGCTGGTCGCGCTCTCGGAGCGGCTGGAGACCGTGCGCACGATGACGGCCGCGCTGCGCGTGCAGCGCCACGAGTTCGCGAACCGGATCCACGTCGCCGCCGGGCTCATCGACGCGGAGCGCGTGCAGGACGCCCGGGAGTTCCTCGCCGAGCTCATGCGCCGAGGATCCGTGGACTTCCCGGTGGAGGGCCGGGAGCGGCTGAGCGATCCGTTCCTGCAGTCGTTCCTGGGCGCGAAGGCGCTCGAGGCGTCCGAGCGCGGCGTGACGCTGCGGATCGCGGAGGACACGCACCTGCTCGGCGCCGTCGTCGAAGCCGAGGACGTCGCTGCCGTGCTGGGCAACCTCGTCGACAACGCCGTGACCGCGGCGGTCGCCGGCGGCGTGCCGCGGTGGGTCGAGGTCACCGTGCTCGACGACGCCCAGGCGCTGGTGGTCACGGTCGCGGATTCGGGTGCGGGTCTCGACGGGGCGTCTCCCGGAGAGCGGGGTGCGCCGGGCGCCCCCGGCGCCGACTCCCGTGAGGGGCGGGCAGCGCCCGGGGGCGCCGATCCCGAGGATGCCGGGGCCGTCCACGGCCATGGGCTGGGTCTGTCCCTGTCCCGTGAGATCGCCCGGCGCGGCGGCGGCGATCTGTGGATCATCGACCGCGGCGGTGACGAGCACGGGGCGGTCTTCGCCGCGCGTCTCGACGGGGCCGTCGCGCCCATTGGGGGCGCCGGTCGCGCGGACGCCGACAGTGCCCGCGAACGAACGAGGACACGCCCCGAGAAGGAGGAGAGCAGATGACGGATCCGATCCGCACGCTCGTGCTGGACGACGACTTCAGGGTCGGCCGGCTGCATCAGACCATCGTCGACGAGCGAGGCGGCTTCATCGCGCTGGAGCCCGTGCGCACGATCGCCGAGGCGCGGGCCGCGATCCGCGATCTGTCTCCGGATCTGCTCCTCGCCGACGTCTACCTGCCCGACGGCGACGGCATCGGGCTCGTCCGCGAGGCGGGCATCGACGCGATCCTCGTCTCCGCCGCCGATGACCCGGCGACCGTTCGCCGGGCGCTGCGCTCCGGGGCGCTGGCCTACCTCATCAAGCCGTTCGAGCGGCGCACCCTCACCGGGGCGCTGGACCGGTATGCCCGCTTCCGGAACCTGCTGACCGGCGAGCGCGCCCTGCAGCAGAAGGACCTCGATCGCGCGCTCGCGATCCTGCACGGATCCGGGGAGGCCGCGTCACCCTCGCGATCGGCGACGGAGCAGGTCGTCCTCGCCGCTCTGGGCGAGGACGAGGCCTCGGCCGCGGAGATCGGTGAGCGCGTGGGGATCTCCCGGGCCACTGCGCAACGGCACCTCGCCGCGCTCGCGGAACGCGACGCGGTCGAGGTGCGGCTCCGCTACGGCGCCACGGGCCGCCCGGAGCACCGTTACACGCGGCGGGCGTGAAGGGCCGCGGGCGTGACAGCGCCGCGGTGCGTAAGAGGCGGCGCTGTCGTGGCCGGTCGTCAGCCGCGACCGAACAGCGCGCCGCCGTTCACCTGGATGATCTGCCCGGTGGTCCAGCCGCCCTCGGGGCCGGCGAGGTAGGACACGGCGCCGGCGACCTCGTCGGGCGTGCCGGCGCGGTCCATCGGCACCTGGGCGAGCCGCGACGCCACGATGTCCGGCGTGCGCCGGCCATCCCAGAACCCGGTGTCGGGCACGTACCCGGGGGCGACGGCGTTGACCGTCACTCCTTCAGGGGCGAGGTCGGCGGCGAGGCCCATCATCCAGCCGTGGATCGCCGCCTTCGCCGCCCCGTAGCCGTTCGCCCCGCGCAGCGCCGCGATCGAGCTGATCGAGATGATCCGGCCGCCCGGCCGCGCGATGCGGGGAAGCAGCGCCTCGGTGAGCAGCACCGCGGTGAGCACGTTCAGGCGCATGTTGGCCTCGTAGTTGGCGGCGATGCCCGCCAGCCCCACGCCCCGATCCAGCACGTTGCCGCCAGCGTTGTTCAGCAGCACGTCGACGTCTCCGACGATCTCTCCGGCCGCGCGCTCGACGGCAGCCGGATCCTGCAGGTCGGCGACGATCGTCTGCACCTGCGCATCTGAGGTCTGGGTGCGGATGCGGTCGGCCGCAGCCTGGAGCACCGTCTCGCGTCGTCCGATGAGTGCGAGGTCGAAGCCGTCGCGCGCGAGGCGCAGCGCCGAGGCGAGACCGATTCCCGTGCCTCCGCCGCTGATGACGGCGAGCGGGCGGGCGGATCCGGAGGGCGACTGCGGGATGCTCATGGGCCCAGCCTAGGACGCGGACCTGCGGGTGGATCCGGTCCGGTAGCCTTCCTGGCGTGACGACCGCGCGCACGCCGATCGAGCCCACCGGGTGGCGGACGTGGACCGGTGCGCTCCTCGTCATGCTCGCCTGGTGGGGCACCACCTACGGCTTCGGCTCCCTCCCGATCCCCGCGCTGCAACCGGGCTGGTTCCCGCAGCTGGGCGTCGTGGTCACCAACGGACTCAGCCTGGCGGTCGCCTGGCTCGTCGTGGTGCTGGTGCATCGCGCCGGGTGGTGGGGAGGTGCGCCGTTGCGGTGGATCGCCGGCTGGGGAGCCGGCCGGGTCGACGCCCTCGGCTGGCTGGCACCGGTGGCGGCGATCCAGCTCTCCTACATCTGGATCGGACGACAGGGCATCCCCGGGATCGCAGGCTCACCCGGGATGCTCGTGGGCGTCGCCGCGGGAATGCTCGCGGTCGGGATCTCCGAGGAGACGGCGGCACGCGGGCTGGCGCTCGGAGCCGTGATGCGGCGGCGGCCCTGGCTCGCCGTGGCCGTGACGTCGCTCGTGTTCGGGCTCTGGCACCTCGGCAACGGTCTGTTCTTCGGCAAGAGCGTCGATGAGACCTGGTGGCAAGTGCTCGGTGCGACCACGTTCGGCGTCTGCTTCGCCGGCGCGCGGCTCGTCGTGGGCTCGATCTGGGCGCTCGGGTTCCTGCACGGGCTCGGCGACTGGACCCAGGTGCTGTCCCCGGGGGCGGCGCCGCTCTGGTACCAGATCGCGGTGATGGCGTTCGAGCTGATCTGGGGTGTGGTGCTGACCGCGGTCGCCGTGCGGCGCGGTCTCCCCGCGGCGCTCTGAGGCGGCCTCGCGCCCGCCCGCATCGCCCGCGACGGGCGTGCGCCCACGGCTAGCATGGCCACGATGACTGACGTGCCCCCGATCGCCGAGCGCCTGTCCCGGATGATCCAGCTGCCCACGGTGTCCGCCGAACTCGACGAGCGCGGCTCCGCGCCCTTCGAGGACTTCGTGGCGCTGATCGCCGAGCTCTACCCCCGGGTGCACTCCGAGCTCGCGCTCGAGCGCCACACCGACTTCGGGCTGCTGTTCCACTGGGCGGGGCGCGGCACGGCCGCCGACGGACCGCTCGTGCTCATGGCGCACTACGACGTCGTGCCGGTCGACGAGTCCGACGCCTGGACGCATCCGCCGTTCGCCGGCGTGATCGAGAACGGATCCGTCTACGGCCGCGGCGCCCTCGACGACAAGGGCCCGCTGATCGTGATCCTGGAGGCGGTCGAGACGCTGCTCGCCGACGGCTTCACGCCCGCCCGGGACGTCTATCTCTCGTTCGGCGGCAACGAGGAGACGTTCGGATCCGCCGCCATCGCGATCGCGGACGCGCTGAAGGCACGGGGGATCGTCCCTTGGCTGGTCGTCGACGAGGGCGGCGCCGTGGTCGACGCGCCGCTGCCGTTCGTGCCGGGGCGCGCGGCGATGATCGGCGTCGGTGAGAAGGGCGTGATGACGGTGCGGCTCACCGCGCGCGGAGAGGGCGGCCACGCCTCGGCACCGCCGTCGCGCACCGCGGTGCGCCGCATCGCGCGTGCGGTCGACCGGCTGGGTCCTGGCACCTTCCGCCCGCGCACGCCGCGGGCGATCTCACGCATGCTGACGCAGCTCGCGGGCGGCGCGTCCGGGCCTGCACGCCTGCTGCTGCGCGCGCTCGGCGCGCTCCCATTCGTGTCCGCCCGGGTGTTCGCCTCGCTCGGCGGTGAGGCGGCGGCCCTCGTCCGCACGACGGTCGCGCCCACGATGCAGTCCGGCGGCACCGCGGCGAACGTGCTGCCGTCGCAGGCCTCGGCCACCGTGAACCTGCGGATCGCCCTCGGCGAGACGGTGCAGAGCGCCGTGGCCGGGGTGCGCCGGCGCATCGCGGATCCGCTGGTGACCGTCGAGGTGCTGGAGGGCAGCGATCCGTCGCCCGAATCCCCGACGGATACGGTGCCCTTCGCGCTCCTCGCAGAGGCGCTCGCCGTATCCCACCCCGGGATCCCGGCTGTGCCGTACGTGACGATGCAGGCGACCGACTCCCGGCACTTCCACCGGTTCGTGCCGGCGGTCTTCCGGTTCGCGCCGCTCGAGATGTCGAACGCGCAGCGCGCCACGATCCACGGCGTCGACGAGAGCGTCGAGATCGCGGCGCTCGAGCGCGGGGAGCGGTTCCATCGCGCCCTCATCGAGCGGCTACAGTGAGCTGACCCGCTGCGGTCGCCGAGCAACCTCGCGCCGGCCGCACTCCGTCCCGCGCCCGGCGCGAGACCCTGCGAAGGAGCAGCCCATGACGCGCACCGCCACCCTCGGCACCCTGGTCGCCGTGGTCGGATTCCTGGCCTTCGTCGAGTTCACGAGCGGCGTGCTGCAGGGCTACTACACGCCGATGCTGAGCGACATCGCGCGGCACCTGGGCATCCACGACGCCGACGTGAACTGGTTCGAGGGCGCGCAGCTCATGCTCTCGGCCCTGGTCGTGCCGGCGTTCGCGAAGCTCGGCGACATGGTCGGACGCAAGCGGATGCTGCTCATCTCCACGGCGCTCACCGCGGTCGCCGCGTTCGTGCTGCCGTTCACCGACACCTTCGGGGTCTTCCTCGTGGCCTGGGCGCTGATGGGCTTCTACGTCGTCTGGCTGCCGCTGGAGATCGCGCTGATCTGGTCGCGCGCCCGGCGCATCGAGGGCAGCTCGGCGATCACCGCCAAGGCCGCCGGCATCCTGGTCGCGGCGCTCGAGGGCGGTGCGATCATCGGCGCCCTCGTCGGCGGAGCGCTCGTCGACGTGCTGCCGCTCACGGTCGTGCTGCTCGTGCCCGCGGTGCTCATCGCGGCGTGCTTCTTCGTGATCCTGTTCGGCGTGCAGGAGTCGCCGGAGAAGACCGGCGGCGTGTTCGACACCACGGGGCTCGTCCTGATCTCCCTGTCGCTCATCGGCCTCACCGGGGGCCTCAGCCTGCTGCGACTGCCCGGCGGGGTCGCGAACCCGCTGTCCTGGATCGTGATCGTCGCCGGCGTGCTCCTCGTCGTGCCGTTCGCCCTGTGGGAGCTGCGCCAGGACGATCCGCTCATCGACGTGCGGATGTTCCGCAGCCCCGCGCTCGGCCCGGTGTTCCTGACCGCGGGCCTGTTCGGTGTGAGCGTGCTGGGCGCGCAGGCACCGCTGTCCACTTTCGCCCGCACGGATCCGGCCGTCTACGGCTACGGGCTCGGCACGAGCGGTTTCGCGACCTCGCTGATCATCGGCGTCTATCTCATCGCGATGATCGCGGGGGCCCTCGGCTACCCGCAGATCGCGCGGTTCGCGACGCCCCGGATCACGCTCATCGGAGCCTCCGTGCTCGTCGGGATCGGCTTCCTCATGTTCCTGCCCTTCCACGGAGCGTATGCGCAGGTCATCACGAACATGGTGATCGTCGGGATCGGATCCGGCGCTCTCGTCGCCGCGCTCCCGGCCGCCGCGGCGTCGGCGGCACCGCACACCCAGACCGGGGTCGCGACCGGGCTCACGAACTCGGTCAAGACCGTGGGCGGCGCGATCGCGTCGTGCGTGTTCGGAATCGCCCTCATGCACGCGGTCGCCGGATCCGCCGCGGCCGAGGGCACGGCCGGATCCTTCTCCGGCTACGTGACGGTGTGGGTCGTGTGCGGGGCGACGGCGCTCGCCGCGGCGGTGCTGCTGCTCTTCGTGCCGAAGCAGGCATTCACCGATCGCGCCGGCCACGCGGCCGCCGAGACCGCCGTCGGCTGACCCCGGGGGTGACGCTCAGCGCTCCCCGCGGGACAGTTTCGACGGCCACCACACCGCGCGGCCGACATCGTGCACGAGGGCGGGCACGAGCAGCGAGCGCACCACGAACGTGTCCAGCAGCACGCCGAACGCCACGATGAAGGCGAGCTGTACGAGGAACAGGATCGGGATCACCGCGAGGGCCGCGAACGTCGTCGCGAGCACGAGACCCGCCGAGGTGATGACGCCTCCGGTGATCGCGAGCCCGCGCCGCACGCCTTCGCGCGTGCCGTGCAACCGGCTCTCCTCGCGCACGCGTGTCATGAGGAAGATGTTGTAGTCGATCCCGAGCGCGACGAGGAAGACGAAGCCGTACAGCGGCACGGCCGGATCCGCCCCGGGGAAGTGCAGGATCCCGTTGAAGACCAGCGCGGAGACGCCCATCGCCGTGCCGAACGAGAGCACGGTGGTCACGATCAGCAGTACGGGCGCGACGATCGCGCGCAGCAGCATCATCAGGATGAGCATGATCACGACGAGGATCACCGGGATGATCAGGGCGCGGTCGTGCAGCGAGGCGTCGTCCGTGTCGGTCGCCGTCGCGGTGACGCCGCCGACCAGGGCTCCGGTGCCCTCGAGCGAGGTGCGGATCCGCCGCACCGTGTCCTCCGCGGCAGTCGAGTCCGCCGCCGCGGTGAGCGTGCCCTGCAGCATCACGTCGCCCTCGACCACGGTCGGAGCCGGCGGGGGAGTGCCGGGGCGGCCGACCGGCTGGACGCCGTCCCTCGTCACGGGTGCCGATCCGCTCGGCGAGTCCTGAGCGGTGACGGTGACGCCGTCGATGCCCTTGTCGGCCAGCAGCACGTCGGCGGTCTTCTGCAGCGAGTCCTTCGCGACGACCACCTGGACCGGGCTGCCGGATCCGCTCGGGAAGTGCTCGCCGAGCACCTTCTGTCCGTCGCGGGCCTGCGAGGATCCGAGCACGAGGTCGGACTGCGGCACCCCGGAGGCGTCGAGCTGCACCACACCGAGCGTGCCGATCGCGAGCACCAGAGTCGTCGCGATCCAGATCACCCGGGAGCGGCGCCGGATCAGCTCGGCCAGTCGCGCCCACACGCCTGTCGCGGGCATGCCGCCCTCCGCCGCGACGGCCTCGGGCGCGTACACCGGACGCCGCGGCCAGAACGCGGCGCGCCCGAACGCCATGAGCAGAGCGGGCAGCAGGGTGAGCGCCGACAGCATCGCGAAAGCGATCCCGATCGCTGCGACAGGGCCGAGGGCGCTGTTCGATTTCAGGTCGCTGAGCAGCAGGCAGAGCAGGCCGGCGATCACCGTGCCGCCCGAGGCGAGGATCGGCTCGAAGGAGCCCTTCCATGCCGCGAGCACCGCCTTCGCGCGGTCCTGCTCGACGCGCAGGGCCTCACGGAAGCGCGAGACGAACAGCAGCGCGTAGTCGGTCGCGGCGCCGATGACGAGGATGAACAGGATCCCCTGGGTCTGTCCGCTGAGCAGCAGCACGCCCCACTTCGCGAGCCACCACACCAGCAGCAGGGCGGTGCACAGCGCGAACAGGCTCGTCATCAGAACCACGACCGGCAGCAGCAGGGAGCGATAGACCAGCACGAGGATCACGAACACCGCCGTGAGAGCCACACCGAGCAGGATCCCGTCGATGCCCGCGAAACCGGCGACGAGGTCGGCGCTGAAACCGGCCGGGCCCGTGATGTAGACGCGCACGCCGTCCGGCGCGGCCTTGTCGAGGGAGGTGCGCAGCTCCGCGACCACGTCGCCGAGGTCGGCGTCGGAGCGGATCGGGATGAAGGCCTGCACGGCCTTGCCGTCGTCCGAGACCAGCGCGGGGGAGACGTCGTCGCCGACGCCGGGGATGTCAGTCGTGGCGGCCACGGCGTCGGAGAGTGCGGTGCGCTGGGCATCCGTGAGCGTGGCGTCGGAGGCGGCGACGACGATCGCGGGGATCTCGTCGGATCCGGCGAAGCGGGTCTGCAGCTCCTGCACGCGGGCGGAGTCGGAGGAGGAAGGCAGATACGCGGTGCGATCGTTCGAGGAGACCTCGTCGACCTTGCCGAACAGGGGGCCGCCGAGCGACGCGGCGGCCAGCCATCCGATGATGATCAGCGCGGGCAGGATGATGCGCAGGAGGCGGCGGGGCCGGCGCGGGCGTGCGACGTGCTGCGGGGCGGTCATCGGGTTCCTTCCGTCCCCCGCAGGATAGATCGAATTTGCTAGCTTGGCAAGTAATCACCCTGGCGTGAAAAGATGCCCGGTGTAGCATGACGGCATGGCGGAGCGGCGCGACGACGCGGACGAGCAGAGACTCGCTGCGCGAGCCGGGGGGCAGACGCGCGATGGCGTCGAAGCGGGCGCCGTCTACGACATCGAGGCGAGCGATCCCGACAGTGTCCTGCTCGATCGCGCCGGCGTCGATGCGAGCGCGATCCGGCAGATCGGCGAGCTGATGGCCTCCCTCGGCGAGTTGCGCGACGCCGAGCAGCGCCTCGCCGAGGCGTCTCGCCGGTACATGAAGCTCAACGAGACCGACATGCGGGCGCTGCACTATCTGATCGTGTGCGCGAACCGCGGCGCCGTCGCGACGCCCGGCGGGATCGCACAGCACCTGGGGATCTCGACCGCGTCGACCACCAAGCTGCTCGACCGGCTCGAGAAGGGCGGGCACGTCACGCGCGCCGCGCACCCCTCGGACCGCCGCGCGCTCGCGATCACCATCACCCCGGACACGCAGCGCGCGGCCATGGAGACCGTCGGGCGGCAGCAGGCGCGCCGCTTCCATTCCGCGGCGCGCCTGACGCAGGCCGAGCGCGAGGTCGTGATCCGATTCCTGCGCGACATGACCGGCGAGCTCGGACTCGACGGCGTCGAGTGGGCGACCGCCGAGCCCGAACTCTGAATCGCGGCGGAACCCGGTGAGTGGTCGGGGCCAGCCCTGTCAGGCCCGGCTCCGCCCGGCGGGTCCGTGCATGCTGATCAGGCGTTGCCCTCCCCGCCGGAGAACATCCAGTCGACGCCGAACCGATCGGTGAGCATGCCGAACTGTCCGCCCCACGGCGCGGGACCGTAGTCCTGGCTGACCGTGGCGCCGTCGGCGAGCTTGTCCCACGCGGCGTGGATCTCGGCCTCGTCGGAGCCGCTCAGTGACACCGAGACACCCTGCGGAGCCTTGTACTCCATGTATCCGGGGGTGTCAGAGGCCATCAGCACCAGGCCGCCGGGAGTGGTCAGCTGAGCGTGCATGACGAGCGTCTGCTCGGCCTCATCCTGCAGCATGCCCGGCATGTCGCCGAAGGTCATCACCTGCAGATCGCCACCGAGGGCCTGCTGGTAGAAGTCCATCGCAGCGCGGGCGTCGCCGCGGAACGAGATGTACGGATTGAGGTTGGTCATCGATGTCCTCCGTGCTCGGATCGACGGCACCGCTCCGGCGCCGCACTCAGTCTGGATCCGGCCACCGACATCGGCAACGGTGTGTCGCGAATCAGCTCTCGGATGCCTCCCGCGGCGGGTTGTGCACGACCTCGAGCCTGATACCGTTGTCGTCCTCGACGAACGAGGCGTAGTAGCGATCGCTGAACCGCGGGTACTCCTTCGGCGGGCGTACCGCGGTCCACCCCGCGTCGAGGGCGATGTCGTGCACGCGGTCGACCTCGGCGCGCGAGTCGACGGCGAAGGCGAGGTGCTGCCAGCCGACGCGACCGTGCTCGTGCGGACCGTCCGCGTTGTCACGTGCGGGGTAGAGCAGGATCTCGGGCAGACCGTCCTGCCGCCAGTACGCGAGATCCGGAGCGTCGTGCCTGCGGACATAGCCGAGTGCACTCAGCACCGGATCGAACTGCGCGGAGGCGCCGGGGACGTGATCGACGCTGATGCCGAGATGATCGAGAGTGGCCATGTCCCCAGCATCGCTGATGCCGGGGACAAAGCGCGAGGCGCGTGCGGCGGACGTCAGCTCTCGGCGGACTCGCGCGGCGGGTTGTGCACGAACTCGAGGCGGATGCCGTTGTCGTCCTCGACGAACGAGGCGTAGTACCGATCCGAGAAGCGCGTGAAGACCTTCGGCGCCCGCACCGTCGACCAGCCGGCATCGACGGCGACCGTGTGCAGGCGCTCCACCTCGGCGCGCGAGTCCACGGCGAAGGCGAGGTGCTGCCACCCGATCCGTCCGTAGCGGTGCGGTTCGCCACCGGGCTCCGGGGCGCGGTAGAGGATCAGCTCGACGTCGTCCTCGCGGTACCAGGCGATCCCGCCTTCCATCTCGCCGTCCTCGGCGATGCAGTCCAGCGCGGTGAGCACGGGATTCCACTGAGCGAAGGCGCGGTCGAGGTCTTCGACGGTGAGGCCGAGGTGATCGATGAGGGGCATCGGCCCAGTCTGCCGGAACCGTCGCGATCCGACCGGTGCGACAGACTGTGGGCATGACCGCTGTCACCCTGATCCGCGCTGCCGCGCTCTCCGATGTCGCGCAGTACGCCTACGCCGCCACCGCGCCGAAGGACGCACGGCTGATTTTCCTGGCCGGAGCGTGCCCGTTGAACGGTGACGGCACCACGGCTGCCCTCGGGGACTATGCGGGTCAGGCCGCGAAGTGCATCGAGACCCTGGAAGGGGCGCTCGCTGCGGCGGGAGCCAGCATGACGGACGTGATCAGTACCCGTGTGCTCGTCGCGTCCTCCCAGCGGTCGGATCTCGGCGTGGCATGGGCCGTCGTGCGCGACGCGTTCGGCGCTCACGACGTGCCGAGCACGCTTTTGGGTGTGACCGCGCTGGGCTACGACGGCCAGCTCGTCGAGATCGAGGCCGTTGCCGCGGTCTTCGACCGGGCGTGAATCACTCGCGGTCGAGGCCGAAGGTGCGCTTCACGAGCGCCTGAACATCGCGGTCGAGCCCGTCCATGCGGGAGCTCATCACGTCGAATCGTCCGTTCATCTCCGAGCGGAGCCCACCGATCTCGGAGCGGACGACGCGGATGAACAGTGTGGACACGATCGTGAGCATGCCGAGCATCAAGGCGGTGAAGGCCCCGATCATCGTCCAGATCTGCGCGTCGTTCATGAAACCCACTCCCTTATGGTCGCATCGATCACCCGAGCGTGCCAGAGGCGCGAGCTGTGCGGCGCCAGTGCATGCAATCCGTGCGGAACGCGGCGCGGCCGACGACTGTGCGGATCGAGCAGTTCTGTGCGGATCCGTCGGGTGCGTGGAACGACGCATTCGGCCAGCGTGGTGACTCAGTGCGGGGCGTGGTACTCGGCCTCTCCGCGCTTCCAGTAGCCCTTCACGATGGCCTGGGCGGTGTCGACGTCCCAGCGCTCGAGCAGGGCGCGGCCGGGCTTCACGATCGACGATTCGGCCGCGACGAAGACGAACGGGGCCTCACCTGGACGATCGACCGCGACGAGCGACTCCAGGAACGCGGCGAGGGCGGTGCCGGCGGGGGCGCCGCCCCGATGGATCCACTCGACGGGCACGGCAGCGTCGAGCGCCAGCTCGTGTTCCGGTCCGCGCACCTCGATCGCGATGCGGGCGGGGACGCCGGCGTGGATGCGGGCGGCGAAGCGCCGGATCGCCGGGATCGCGGTCTCGTCGCCGGCGAGGAGCCAGCCGTCGGGCTCGCCCTCCAGCACGAGGGAGCCGCGCGGGCCCCCGACGCCGATGACGGATCCGAGCGGTGCGGTCGCGGCCCAGCGGGCGGCGACGCCCTCGTCCCCGTGCACGGCGAACTCGACGTCGAGCCAGTCCTCACCCCACGCGAGGGGCGTGTATTCGCGGCTCGGGGAGGCGCGCAGCTCCTCGACCGAGTCGGTCGGCGCATCCACGAAGAAGAGCCGCATGTGGTCGTCCGCGCCCAGGGAATCGAAACCGGCGAGGTCGGATCCGGCGAGGCGCACCCGGACGAAATCGGGCGCGATCCACTCGCGCGCGGCGAGGGTCAGCGTGCGGAAGCGCAGCTCGAGCGGGCGTCGCGCCAGGGTGAAGCCGGATTTCGCGTTGTTCATAAGGTAAGGCTAACCTGTGTGAGACCCCAGGTTGAAGTTAGGTAAACCTAACCTTTCCCATCGGGTCATTCACACAGCACATCCCGCAGAACAGGAGCATCTCCATGTCCGTGCCTCGGATCCTCACCGCCACCGCGCTCGGCCTCGCCGCCGTCGTCGCCCTCGCCGGCTGCGCCTCCGGCCCCGCCGCAGCCCCCACGGAGAGCGCGAAGGCCAGCACCGTGACCGTCGAGGACAACAACGGCGAGCACACGATCTCCACGCCGCCGGCCTCGGTCGTCGCCACCGACAACCGCACGTTCCAGACGCTCGCCGACTGGGGCATCCCGGTCAAGGCCGCCGCGGTGTCGCTCATGCCCGAGACCGTGTCCTACGTCAAGGACAAGAGCATCGTCGACCTCGGCACCCACATGGAGCCGGACCTCGAGGCGGTCGTCGCGGTGGCGCCCGACGTCATCGTGAACGGGCAGCGCTTCACCCAGCACCACGACAAGCTCGCCGCGCTCGTCCCCGATGCGACCATCCTCGAACTCGACCCGCGCGACGGGAAGCCGTTCGACGCCGAGCTGAAGCGCCAGGTGACCGTGCTCGGCGAGGTCTTCGGCAAGGAGAAGGAGGCCAAGAACCTGACCTCCGACTTCGACAAGGCGGTGGACCGCGCCAAGAAGGCCTACGACGGATCCGGCGTGATGGCCGTCACCACGTCCGGCGGCAAGATCGGCTACCTCGCGCCGACCGTCGGCCGCACCCTGGGCCCGGTGTTCGACATCCTCGGTCTCAAGCCCGCACTGCAGGTCGAGGGCGCCGATGACAACCACAAGGGCGATGACATCTCGGTCGAGGCGATCGCCGCGTCGAACCCGTCCTGGATCCTCGTGATGGACCGCGACGCGGTGTTCGCGAAGGACGACGCCTCCTACGTGCAGGCCGCGGACATCCTGGAGAAGAACCAGGCGCTGGCCTCCGTCACCGCGATCCAGCAGAAGCACGTCGTCTACATGCCCACCGACACCTACCTCAACGAGGGCATCCAGACCTACACGACGTTCCTGAACTCCTTCGCGGACGCCCTCGAGAAGAGCGCGAAGAAGAGCTGACGCCCCAGCACATCCGGCCATGGCCACCCGGCTCACCCGCCCCGCCCCGGGCAGCGCCTCCGCTGCTGCCCGGGGCAGGGCGCGGCTCTTCGATCCCGCTCTGCTCGTCGGCGTCCTCATCGTCGCGGGCCTCCTCGTGCTGTCGCTGTTCGTCGGTGTCTACGACGTGACCGGATCCGCGGATGGCGCGGAGATGTTCGCGATCACGCGCATACCGCGAACGACTGCGCTCGTGCTCGCCGGAGCATCCATGGCGATGGCGGGCCTGGTCATGCAGATGCTGACGCAGAACCGGTTCGTCGAGCCGACGACCACCGGCACGACGGAGTGGGCAGGACTCGGTCTGCTCGCCGTCTCCATCCTCGTACCGCATCCGAGCATCCCGTTGCGGATGCTCGGTGCCGTGCTGTGCGCCTTCGTCGGAACCCTGGTGTTCTTCGCGTTCCTGCGGCGGGTGTCGCTGCGCTCCTCGCTGATCGTCCCGATCGTCGGGATCATGCTGGGCGCGGTGGTCGGATCCGTCTCGACCTACCTCGCCCTCGCGACCAACACGCTGCAGACCCTCGGGGTGTGGTTCGCCGGGAGCTTCACCTCGGTGCTGCGCGGACAGTACGAGCTGCTCTGGATCGTCGCGGTCGTCGGCGTGATCGTCTTCATCGTCGCCGACCGCTTCACGATCGCGGGGCTGGGCGAGGAGATCGCGACGAACGCCGGCCTGAACCACGGCCGAGTCGTCCTGCTCGGCACGGTGCTCATCGCCGCGACGACGGGCGTGGTCACCGTCGTCGTCGGCAACCTCCCGTTCGTAGGACTGATCGTGCCGAATCTGGTGTCGATGATCCGCGGCGACGACCTGCGCAGCAACCTGCCGTGGGTGTGCCTGCTGGGAGTGGGCCTGGTCACCGTGTGCGACCTGATCGGGCGCACCATCATCATGCCGTTCGAGGTGCCGGTGTCGCTGGTGCTCGGCCTCGTCGGAGCCGCGGTGTTCATCGTGCTGATCCTGAGGGGGCGTGCTCGTGGCTGAGCTGCTGACCGCGGCCCCGGTGCGTCGGGTGTCCGCGGGCGAGCGGGCATCGGGGGCGTTCCCCACCGCTCGTGCGCGGCGGCGGTACGTCCTCGTGGTCGCCGCGCTGGCGGTGCTCGCCGCGGCGGCGCTGATCGGGCTGCTCGTGCACGGCAATCCCGTGCCCTTCGGCACGGACGGGTTCTGGCGCATCGTGCAGCTGCGCGTCACGAGCGTGCTGGTCATCCTCGTGGTCGCGGTCGCGCAGGCCACCGCGACCGTCGCGTTCCAGACGGCGGCGAACAACCGCATCGTGACCCCGTCGATCATGGGGTTCGAGTCCCTGTACACGGCGATCCAGACCACAGCGGTGTTCCTGCTCGGCGCCGCCGGCGTCACGGCGCTGCAGGGGGTGCCGCAGTTCGCGCTGCAGATCGTGCTGATGACCGGATTCGCCGTCCTGCTCTACGGCTGGCTGCTGTCGGGGCGGCGCGGCAGCATGCACGTGATGCTGCTGATCGGGATCGTGATCGGCGGCGGGCTCGGCGCGGTGTCCACGTTCATGCAGAGGCTGCTCACGCCGAGTGAGTTCGACGTGCTCGCCGCGCGCCTGTTCGGCAGCGTCGCGAACGCCGACGCCTCCTATCTGCCGCTGGCGATCCCGCTGTGCCTGACCGCATCGGTGCTCCTGCTCCTGCGCGCGCGCCGGCTGAACGTGCTGGCGCTCGGGCCCGACGCCGCGAACGCACTCGGCGTCGATCACCGGCGTGAGCAGCTCCGGGTGCTGCTGCTGGTCGCGGTGCTCATGGCCACCTCGACCGCGCTGGTCGGGCCGATGACGTTCCTCGGCTTCCTCGTCGCGACACTCGCCTACCAACTCGCCGACACCCATGACCATCGCCTCGTGCTGCCGGTCGCGGTGCTCACGGCGATCGCCGTGCTGGGCGGCGCCTACTTCGTGATGAAGCACATCTTCTCGGCGCAGGGCGCCGTCTCCATCATCATCGAGCTGGTCGGCGGATCCGTCTTCCTGCTCGTCCTGCTCAGGAAGGGACGCCTATGAACGAGCCCTCGCTCACCGCGCACGAGACCTCGCATGCCGCGCACCGGGCCTCGCTCGCCCCGCACGCCGCGCAATCCGGCGTGGCCGCGAAACCGAGTCCTCGTTCCGAGACCGACGATCGCATCGTCGGTCTCGGAACGCAGGTTCGGTCTCGCGGTGATGGCGAGCAGCGGACCGGATCCGACTCGGGGATCTCGGTCGCGGGAGTGCGCAAGCACTACGGCGACCGGACAGGGAAGAGCGCCGGGGTGGCCATCGGGCCGGTCGATCTGGAGATCCCGGCCGGGGGCGTCACCGCGCTGATCGGTCCCAACGGCGCCGGAAAGTCGACGCTGCTGACCATGATCGGGCGGCTGCTCGGGATGGATGAGGGAACCATCCGGATCTCCGGTTTCGACGTCGGGACCACGAAGTCGAAGGATCTCGCCAGGGTCGTGTCGATCCTGCGTCAGGAGAACCACTTCGTGACGCGCCTGACCGTGCGCCAACTGGTCGGGTTCGGCCGGTTCCCGTACTCGCACGGCCGGCTCACGCGCGCGGACGAGGAGGTCGTGAGTCGCGCGATCGACTTCCTCGAGCTGGGCGAGCTGGAGAAGCGCTACCTGGACGAGCTCTCCGGCGGGCAGCGGCAGCGCGCCTATGTCGCGATGGTGCTCGCGCAGGACACCGGCACCGTGCTGCTGGACGAGCCGCTCAACAACCTCGACATGAAGCATGCGGTGCGGATGATGCGGCACCTTCAGCGCATCTCCGACGAGCTCGGCAAGAGCGTCGTCGTCGTGCTGCACGACATCAACTTCGCCGCGCGCTACGCCGACCGGATCTGCGCGATGAAGGACGGCGAGGTCGTCGCGTTCGGACCGGTCGCCGACATCATGCAGGGCGACGTGCTGACCGACGTGTTCGAGACCCCGGTCTCCGTGATCGACGGCCCCGACGGCCCGCTCGCCGTCTGGCACTGAGCGGGTCATCGGCGGCGAAGGGTGCTCGTCACCGCTTCCGGTGGTCCTCCGGGGCCAGACGCGGTCCGCGCCGGGACTCGAGGGCGCCGCTCATCCGGATGAGTCGCACCACGCGCTGGCGGTGTCCGGCCCACGGTGCGAGCAGCTCGAGCATGCCCGCGTCGTCGGTGCGGTGCCCGGTCAGCGCGTAGCCGACCTCGTGGGGCAGGTGGTAGTCGCCGACGCTCACCGCATCGGGGTCGCCGAGGGCGCGGATCCGGGTCTCCGCGGAGGTCCACAGGCCCACGCCCGGCAGGCTCGTGAGCGCGCTGTCGCGGGCGGGCCCGTCTGCGGCCGCGTGTACGGCGCGCTCGATGCCGGCGGCGCGCTCGGCGGCGCGCACGATGGTCCGCGACTGCGGCGGTTCCACGCCCGCGCGATGCCAGGTCCAGGACGGGATGCGCCGCCAGCCGGCGGCGTCGGGGGCGACGGCCATCGGGCGGGGGGTGGGCCCGGGAGCGGGATCGCCGAAACGGGTGACGATCGCGCGCCAGGCACCATACGCCTGCAGGCCGGTGACCTTCTGCTCGAGGACGACGCCGGCGAGGGCATCGAAAACGGCGCCGGTGCGTGTCAGACGGACGCCGGGATGCCGCTGCGCCGTCGCCGCGAGCAGTGGATGAGAGGACGGGTCGAAGCCGTCGGGGTCGTCGTGCGCGCCGCACAGGGCGGGGACGAGGTCGAGGGCGGCGTCGGCGCCGGGGCCCCAGGCGCTCGCCCGCACCTCACCGGATCCGGCGCGCAGCGCGAGCGTCGCGATGCCGCCCTCGGTGCGCAGCGCGAGCCAGAGCACCGAGCCGTCGCGCACCACCGCGGGGTCGCGCGGCCCGCGACCCAGGACGCCGACCGTGGCATGCAGGTCGAGCAGTCGCCCCGGGCGATAGGCGCTCTCCCGCATCGGCCACGCGCGGGGTGCGGGATCCGCGGCGAGAGTCATGGGAACACCCTAGATCGGCGCGCCGACAGGCGGGGCCCAGACTCGGGTGCCGTGCTCGGGATCGGCGGATCCTCGAGCCACCCCCTTGTCGCCCAGCAACCCCCTTGTGCGCCGTGTGCACAGGGGTGGCTCGCGTGGAAAAGGGTGGTTCGGCGCGCGGTTACCGGTCGCTGCCCGCGGAGCGAGTCGCGGCGCGCGGCAGAACCGGGACAGAACTGGCAGGTGGCGGAGCTGGGGTGCGTTCAGAACTGAGCCTGGGGTCGGAACCCGGGCGCGCTCAGAACCGGTCGGGGGAGGGGGTGCCCACGCCGTAGCGGATCGCGACGTCGGCGTGGCGGTCGAAGCGGTAGCCGACGCCGCGGACGGTGCGCACGATGTCCTCGTAGCGGCCGAGCTTGGCGCGCAGGCGCCGCACGTGCACGTCGATCGTGCGCTCGCCGGGGGCCTCCTCGTCGGAGGTCTGCCACAGCGCGCCGACGAGCTCGCTGCGCTCGATGGTCGAGCCCTCGCGCAGCACCAGGTACTGCAGGAGCTCGAACTCTTTGTACGTGAACGCGGCGGAGTCGCCGTCGATCAGCACGCGCTTGCGGGAGATGTCGACCACGACACCGCCGCCGTCCTCGGGCTCGCGCTCCTCGGCCTCCGCCTTGGAGCGGGCGATCGCGCCGGGCTCGTGCAGGGCGAGGCGCACGACATCGAGGTCTCGCCCGCCGGTGCCCTGCGGGGCGAGGGCGACGGTGGCGTGGGTCTCGGCATCGGGGGCGAGCTCGGCCAGGGTGCGGCGCAGGGCGTCCACCAGCAGCGGCAGGCTCACGCCGTTCGTGGCGGCCTTGAGCTCGTCGATGCCGACATAGAGGGCGAAGCCGCGCGGCGACCGTGCCGGCGGCGCGTCGACGGCGGGGGCCGGCGCGTCGATCTGGGTGCGCGGCACGGCGTGCAGACGGGGCGCGGCGACGGGGGAGACGGTGACGGGACGCTCGAGGAGGGCGGTGTTCGACATGATGATGGGTCCTTGAAAGGAGGGAGTCGGTCGACGACTCGGAGGGTGTTGCGAATGACCGGGCGGGAAGCCGGAGAAGTCGAGCACGCGGATGGGTGCTCGGAGACTCAGCTCGCGAAGATCACGACGAGCGAGTCAGACGGAGTGCTGTGGCTTCAGCGACACATTCGGCAACACATGCCAACGCAACCGGGCATCATCATCCCGGTCGTCCCGTTCGCCTCCTGGGCGGACAAGGGGCGTGCGTTGGTGGTCATGGGGCCGATTATTACCGACGGTGACCTCCCGTGTCAAAACGGACCGAGTCGAAGAATTCGGGCGTAGCGTGAAAACGTGGGGATTTCTGCAAGCACTGACCGGTTCGTGCTCACTCGTGAAGACGATGCGTCGCGCTACACGCTGACGCGCGACGGGGTGCTGGTGAGCGTGCTCGACTACCGCGACGACGGACGCACCATGGCGCTGACACGGGCCTTCACCGTCCCGTCTTTCCGCGGATCCGGCTATGCCGCGGTCGTCGTCGAAGGCGCGGTCGACGACATCGCGGCGCGAGGGGAACGGCGCATCGACGCGGTCTGCTGGTACGTGGCCGACTGGTTCGACGCGCACCCCGAACGGGCCGGTCTGCTGCGCGTGCGCTGACGCCCTATCGCTCTGCGCGGCGAGTGTGACGTTCTGTTACGCGTATGACGGGCGAGCCGGGAACTTCCGCTCCGGTGGCGTCTGCGGCACGCCTCGGACGCAATGTCGGACCCCGTCCGTAGCGTTGAGGGCATGAAGATCCTGCACACCTCGGACTGGCACATCGGCCGGACCTTCCACGGGCACTCCACCCTGGAAGCGCTCGCCGAAGTGCTCGCCGCGCTGGTCGTGCAGGTGCGGGAGAACGACGTCGACGTGGTGGTCGTCGCGGGTGATGTGTTCGATTCCGCGACTCCGGCCGCCCCCGCCTACACGCTGCTCACCGACACGCTCGTCGCGCTGCACGAGACGGGCGCTCGCGTGATCGTCACGAGCGGCAACCACGACTCGGCGGCCCGGCTGGGCTTCCAGGCGCGTCTGCTGCGGGAGGGGATCCACGTCATCACGGATCCGCGCACGATCGGCGAGCCGATCACGATCGACGACGCCGACGGACCCGTGCGCTTCTTCGGCATCCCCTACCTCGAGCCCGCCATCGTGCGGCAGTACGCCGCCTTCCAGAAGCCCGCCTTCCAGAAGCCCGCCGCTGCGACGCCCGCGGACGCCGGTGCGGGCGCGGACGACGGCCGTCCGCTGCGCACCCAGGCTCAGACGCTCGCACACGCCATGGGGCTCGTCCGTGCCGGGATGGCCGAGCACCCGGGGCGCTCCGTCGTGATCGCGCACTGCTTCGCGGCCGGCGTCGACGCGACGACCGGTCTGGAGCGCGAGATCCGCCAGGGCGGCATCGACATGGTGCCGGTCTCCGTGTTCGACGGCGCGGACTACGTCGCGCTCGGGCACATCCATGGGCGTCAGGCGCTCACCGAGCGCGTCCGCTACGCCGGTGCGCCGCTGCACTACAGCTTCGGGGAGCAGCACAAGCCCCGCGGATCCTGGCTCGTCGACCTGGCCGCGGATGGCGCGGTCGACGCGCAGTGGCTGGGGCTCCCCGTGCCGCGCCGGCTAGCGACGCTGACCGGGTCCCTCGATGAGATCCTCTCCGCCGAGAACGTCGCCGCCCACGCCGACGACTGGGTGTGCGCGGTCTACACCGATGATCTGCCGCAGACCGAGCCCATGCGCCGCCTGCGCGAGAAGTACCCGTTCTGCGCGCTCGTGCAGCACGAGCCCGCGCGGACGGAGACGGTCGAGGAGCGGTCGTACAGTGAGCGGCTGCGCGCGGCCGCGACCGATGAGGAGCGCATCGACGCCTTCCTCGCGCATGTGCGGCACGGGGCCGGGGCGTCGCCGCGCGAGCAGGAGCTGATCCGCGAGGTGCTCGACGACCGCGCCCTGGCGGAGGCGCTCGTCTAGTGCAGCTGCATCGACTCGAGATCGAGGGCTTCGGTCCGTTCCTGCGGCGTCAGACGATCGACTTCGACGCGTTCGCCGACGACGGCGTCTTCCTCATCGGCGGCCGCACCGGCGCGGGCAAGTCCAGCATCCTCGATGCCGTGTGCTTCGGGCTCTACGGCAACGTGCCGCGCTACGAGGGAGGCGAGAAGCGCCTGCGCAGCGATCACTGCGAGCCCGCGGATCCGACCGAGGTCGTCGTCGAGTTCAGCACGGTCGCCGGGCGGTTCCGGGTGACGCGATCGCCCGAGTACCAGCGCCCGGCGAAGCGCGGCGGTGGGCTGACCAAGCAGGCGTCCGCTGTGGCGCTGGACGAGCTCATCGGCGGGGACTGGATCGGCCGGGCCGCGCGGGAGGTGGATGTCGCGCACGAGTTGGACGAGATCCTGCAGCTGAACCTGCAGCAGTTCCTGCAGGTGATCCTGCTCGCTCAAGGGCGTTTCGCGCGATTCCTGCTCGCGGACAGCAGGGAGCGCCAGTCGCTGCTGCGCCGGCTCTTCGGAACCGGCCGGTTCGAGGATTACCAGGCCCGTTTCGACGAGCGCCGCCGCGCGTCGGAGCAGGCGCTGGGCGCGGGGCGCGCGACCGTGGTGGCCCGCGTCGAGCAGGCCGAGCATCTCGTCGTCGAGAACGAATTGACCGGAGCGGGTTCGGGCGCCGAGGCGATCCCGGCCGACGTCGATGCTTCGATCGACGCACGACTGGACTCGCTGCACCGGGCGAGGGCCCGGGCGGACTACCGGGCCGAGCAGCGCCGCCAGGAGCGGGACCTGGCCGATGCCGCGCACGGAACAGCGGCCGCCGCGCACGCGGCAGCCCGCGAGGAGCGCCAGGCGCAGGCGGAGCGGGACCGTGCCCGTACGGCGCTCGCCGCGCTCGACGCCGATGCCGACCGGATCGCCGCGGACCGGCGCACGCTGGAAGACGCCAGGGCCGCTGAAGCCCTCCGGCACGTGCTGAGCACGGCGGAGCGCACCGCGGCCGCCGCGGCGACCGCCACCTCGCTCGCCGCCGAGGCCGAGGCTGCGTGGCGGGAGATCGCCGCAGACGACGACGCGGCCCCGGAGGGGGCTTCTGCGGAAGCGCTGCGGGCGTGGGCGGCCGATCGCGCCCGGGCCAGCGGCGCCTGGCAGCAGGCGGCGTCGGCCGAGGGCCAGCTCGCCGCCCATGAGGCGGCGGTGACGACGGCCCTGAGCGAGCGGGAGGCCGCGACGGCAGAGCGAGCGAGCCGCGAGTCCGAGCGCGCCGCCCTGCCCGCCGCGATCGAGGCGTTGACCGCGGAGCGCGACGACCTGCGTCGGCGGGCCGACCGTGTGGCGGATCTCGAGACCGTCGTGACGCTGGCCGCGGCGCGGCTCGAGGGCGCCGGCGCCGTCGCGGCGCGCACCGAGGAGCGGAGCGTCGCCGAGCGGACGGTCGCCGATCGGGAGCAGGAGGCAGCGGCCGCGTTCGCGCGCGCCGCGGACCTGCGTCGCCGTCGCGACGCAGGGATGGCGGGCGAGCTCGCGGGAGCACTGCTCCCGGGCGTGGCCTGCAGCGTCTGCGGATCCACGGAGCATCCGGCCCCGGCCGTGCACGCGGATCCGGTCTCGGCGGACGATGTCACCGAGGCCACGGACGCGCGGGAACGCGCCACCGAGCAAGTGCGCGCGGCGACGAAGGCCCTGGCGGCGCTGGACGCAGAACTGGCCGCCGCGACCGTGCGTGCCGACGGGCGCACGGTCGAGACCGCCGAGACCGAGCTCGCCGTCGCGCGCGCGGAGCAGGACGCCGCCACGGCAGCGCAGTCCGCTGCCACGGCAGCGGACCAGCGCCTCGCCGACCTGCGGGGGACGGCCGACCGGCTCGAGACGACGATCGCCGGTCTTGCCGCCCGCGAGGTTGAGGCGGGCGAGCACCTCGCCCTCGCCCGGCAGGTGCTCGCCGCCGCGCAGGATTCCATCGCGCAGGCGCGTGGAGCCTTCCCCACCGTCGCCGCGCGCCTCGACGACGCGGCCGCCCGGATCGCGGCCGCGGAGATGCTCGCTGCGGCGATCGAGGAGCGCGAGTCCCGGTCCGAGGCGGCGTGCGCCGCACGCGCCGAGCAGCAGGAGGCACTGACCGCGTCTCCGTTCGACGACGTCACCGCCGCCGGGGCCGCGCTGCGCAGCCCGGTCGACCAGTCCGTGCTCGAGGAGCGGATCGCCGCGCACGCCGCAGAGCGCACCAAGGAGCGGGCGATCCTGCTCGACCTCGAACTGCGCACCCTGCCGGACGAACCGATCTACCTGGCTCCGTTCGAGTCCGCGGAATCCGCGGCGCGTGCGGCATGGACCGCCGCCGTCGACGCGGCCAGCCGGGCCGACGGGATCGGCGCGCAGCTCGGAGCCCTCCTCTCCACAGCCGTCGCCGAGCACGGCCGTGGTGCGGCCGCAGCCGCGGATCATGAGGTCCTGCAGCAGCTCGCCGACGCCGTGGCCGGTCGTGGGGCGAACACGTACCGGATGAACCTGGAGACGTTCGTGCTCGCCGCCGAGCTCGAGGAGATCGTCGCGGCGGCGAATCTGCGCCTCGCAGACATGTCCTCGGGCCGCTACCAGCTTCAGCACAGCGATGCGCGGGCCGCGCGCGGGGCTGCGTCCGGCCTGGGCATCGTCGTGTTCGACGCGTTCACCGGGCAGACCCGGCCCGCCCAGTCGCTCTCCGGCGGGGAGACGTTCCTCGGCTCTCTCGCGCTCGCGCTCGGGCTCGCCGAGGTCGTCACCGCCCGTGCGGGCGGCATCCAGCTCGACACGCTGTTCATCGACGAGGGCTTCGGATCCCTCGACGGCGAGACGCTCGACGTGGCCATGCGCACACTCGACGAGTTGCGCGCGGGTGGCCGTACGGTCGGCGTCATCAGCCACGTCGAGGCGATGCAGGAGCAGATCCCGGCACAGATCACGGTGCGGGCGACCCCCGACGGACCGAGCGTGATCGACTCCTGACGTCGGGTCTTGTCGTGGACTCGTCGTGGCGCGGCGTTTCGTCCCGGTCGCCTGCGGCGTCCTCGCTCAACGACTCCGAGGGTGAGGCAGTGGACGTCGAGCGCGAGCACTGGCGCAGCCGGAGCGAGACGAAACGCGGCCGTCGTCAGAGCAGCTCGTACACCGTCGCGTTGGCCATGCCGCCACCCTCGCACATCGTCTGCAGGCCGTATCGGATCCCGTTCTGCCGCATGTGGTGCAGCAGGGTCGTAGCCAGGCGTGCGCCGGATCCGCCCAGCGGGTGTCCGAGAGCGATCGCGCCGCCGCGAGGGTTGACGAGCTCCGGGTCGGCACCGGTCTCGGCCAGCCAGGCGAGCACGACGGGCGCGAACGCTTCGTTCACCTCGAAGGCGCCGATGTCGGCGATGCCGAGGCCTGCGCGGGCGAGCACCTTCGCGGTCGCCGGGATCGGACCGGTGAGCATGAGGATCGGATCCGAGCCCACCACGGCGACGCTGTGCACGCGGGCGATCGGGGAGAGCCCGAGCTCAGCGGCACGCGCGCTCGTCATCATGAGCACAGCGGCCGCGCCGTCGGAGATCTGCGACGCGCTTCCCGCCGTCACCACGCCGCCCTCGAGGAACGGTGTCGGCAGAGTCGCCAGGCGCTCGACGGTCGAATCGGGCCGGATCCCCTGATCCGTCGTGACGACGCCCGAGGCGGTCGGGACGGTGACGATCTCGTCAGCGAACGCCCCGGACGCCGTCGCGGACGCAGCCCGCTGGTGCGAGCGCACGGCGAACTCGTCCAGCTCGGTGCGGGTTAGCCTCCACCGCTGGGCGATCAGCTCGGCGCCGATGCCCTGGTTGCCGAGGTCAGGGAAGCGCTCGTGCATGAGCGGGCCGTACGGATCCTGACCCGCGACGCTGGAGAACATCGGCACACGCGACATCACCTCGACCCCGCCTGCGACGACGATGTCCGCGTAGCCGGCGATGATCGCGGCAGCGGCGCTCTGGATCGCCTGCTGCGACGAGCCGCACTGCCGGTCGATCGTCATCCCCGGCACGTGCTCGGGCAGTCCTGCGGCGAGGGCGACGTTGCGGCCCACGTTGAAGGACTGTTCGCCCACCTGTGACACGCACCCCCACACCACGTCGTCGACGAGGGCCGGATCCACACCCGTGTCCGCCAGCACCGCACGGATCGGGTGCGTGGACAGATCGACCGGGTGGACGCCGCTGAAGACGCCGCGTTCGGGCTTGCCGATGCCGACCGCCGTGCGACGCGCGGCGACGATGACCGCATCTCTGCTGCTCATGCGTCCATTGTCCTCCGGTGGCGGTTTCGAAGAGCGCACATGGCTCGATCCGCGGCGCGAATGCCGCCATTCGCGCGCTTCGAACCGGGGAGGTTCGTCACTCCACCGTCACCGACTTCGCGAGATTGCGGGGCTTGTCCACTTCGTGTCCGAGCAGCACTGCAGCGTGGTAGGCGAGCAGCTGGGTCGGGATCGTCAGCAGGATCGGATCCAGTTCGGGCTCGTTCTTGGGGACGACGATCGTGCGGGCGTCGAGGTGCGCGAGCTCGACGCCGGCATGGGTGATCGCGATGAGCGGTCCCTTGCGGGCGAGGATCTGCTCGGCGGCGGCGAGGTTGCGGTCGGTCAGCTCGTCCTCGGGGATGAGCGCGACGGTCGGCATCTCCGGGTCGATCAGCGCGAGGGGGCCGTGCTTGAGCTCGCTGGTCTGATACGCCTCGGCATGGATGTAGCTGATCTCCTTGAGCTTCTGCGCCCCCTCCCGCGCGACGGGGAACCCGCGCACGCGGCCGATGTAGAACGCGCTCCTGGCCTTCGCGATGTCCTCGGCGACCGCCGCGATCGGATCCGCGTCCTCGAGGATCTCCCGGATCTGCTCCGGGATCCGCTGCAGTCCGCGCAGGATGCGCTGGCCGTCCGCGTGCGACAGGTCGTGCAGCCGCCCGAGGTGCAGCGCGAGCAGGGCGAAGGAGAGCGCCATGTTCGTGAGCGCCTTGGTCGAGGCGACCGAGATCTCCGGCCCCGCGTGCAGGTAGATCCCGCCGTCGACCGTGCGGGCGATGGTCGAGCCCACGACGTTCACGACGCCGATGACACGGCCGCCCTTGCGCTTGATCTCCTCGACGGCGAAGGCGGTGTCGGCGGTCTCTCCGCTCTGGCTCACCGCGACGTACAGCGTGTCCGACTCGATGATGGGCTGGCGGTACCGGAACTCCGATGCGGCCTCCGCATCCGCGGGGATGCGCGCCAGATCCTCGATGAGCTGCGCGCCGAGCTGGCCCACGTAGTAGGCGGACCCGCAGCCCAGGATCTTGATGCGGCGGAAGCTGCGGAGCTCCCGCGGATCCAGTCCGAGCCCGTCCAGGCGGGCGGTGGCGAACCGCTCGTCCAGCCGGCCGCGGAGGACCATCGCGGCGGCGTCGGGCTGCTCGTGGATCTCCTTGAGCATGTAGTGCTGGTAGCCGCTGAGCTCGAGATCCTCCGCGGCGACGCTGATCTCGACGGGCTCCGAGCTGGTCGGGGTGTTGCCACGGTCGAAGGTGCGGAAGCCGGTCGCCGTCACGGTCGCCAGCTCGCCGTCGTTCAGATGCACAACCCGATCGGTGTGCCGCACGAGCGCGGCCACGTCGCTGGCCACGAGCATCTCCTTGTCGCCGATGCCGATGATCAGCGGGGATCCACTGCGCGCCAGCACGATCCGCTCCGGGTGCTGCTCGTCCAGCACGGCGAGGGCGTACGTCCCGGTGATGCGCCCGAGGGCGGCGAGCACGGCCTCCTCGAGGGTCTCCGCGCCCGACCGGGCGATGAGGTGCGCGATGACCTCGGTGTCGGTGTCGCTCGTGAGCGTGACGCCCGACTCCGCGAGCTGGGCGCGCAGAGCCGCCGCGTTGTCGATGATCCCGTTGTGCACGACGCTGATCCGGCCGTCCTGGCTGCGCTGGGGGTGCGCATTCTGCTCGGCGGCGGGGCCGTGTGTCGCCCAGCGGGTGTGGCCGATGCCGACCGTTCCGGGAAGGCGCTTCGGAAGCGCGGCCTCGAGCTCGCGCACGCGGCCCACCCGGCGGATCGAGGTCGTGCCCTTGCTGCCGAGCACGGCGATGCCCGCCGAGTCGTAGCCGCGATACTCGAGGCGGGTGAGGCCTTCGACGAGGACGGGGGCGGCGGCCTGGTGGCCGATGTATCCGACGATTCCGCACATGGTGGGGCTCCTCAGGAGTAAGGGGAAGGGGGCGGGTTCGGGCTCAGCCGTAGACGATGCGGCGCAGCTGCCGCTCGGAGAGCTCCGGGGCCGTGACGCGACGATCGCGCAGCTCCGCGGCGATGAGCGCGAACGCTTCGGCGTTGCGCGTGCCGTAGAGCTGGAGCTCGCCGTGGCGGCGGCGCACGAAGACCTCGACCGGCTCGTCGTACCAGGCGAGGACGTCGTCGACGACTCGCGCGGCGACGCTCGCCGGCAGACCGGTCGATGCCACGATCCGCTGGATCAGGTCATCGTCGGTCATCACACGAGTATGCGGATCTGGCAGGCCGAATGACAAGAATCTGCCCGAATTCGGGCAGATCACCCTCGCTCGCCGGGCCGATCCACCCGACCTCCGTCAGTTCGAAGCGCGCAAATGGCTCCATCACCGTGCGGATGCAGCCATTTGCGCGCTTTGAAACGGGACGGGTCTACAGTCCCAGGCTGCGGGCGATCAGCATGAGCTGCACCTCGGTGGTGCCCTCGCCGACCTCGAGGATCTTCGAGTCGCGGTAGTGCCTGGCGACGCGGTACTCGTTCATGAAGCCGTTGCCGCCGAACACCTGGGTGGCGTCACGGGCGTTGTCCATCGCCGCGTCGCTCGCGGTGAGCTTCGCGATCGCCGCCTCCTGCTTGAAGGGCTTGCCCGCCAGCATGAGCGCGGCGGCGTGGTAGTAGGCGCGACGGGCGACCTGCGCGCGCGCCTCCATGCGGGCGATCTTGAACGCGATGGCCTGGTGGCCGCCGATGTGCGTGCCGAACGCCTGGCGCTCCTTGGCGTAGCGGACCGCGTCGTCGACGCAGCCCTGCGCGGCGCCCACGGCGAGGGCCGCGATCGCGATGCGGCCCTCGTCCAGGATCCGCAGGAAGTTCGCATAGCCGCGACCGCGTTCGCCGAGGAGGTTCCCCTCGGGCACGCGCACGTCGTCGAAGGCCAGCCCGTGCGTGTCCGACGCGTTCCAGCCGACCTTGTCGTAGGGAGGGGCGACGGTGAAGCCCGCCGTGCCCGACGGCACGATGATGGTCGAGATCTCCTTGCCGCGCTCGGTCTCGCCGGTGACGGCGGTGACCGTCACGAACGCGGTGATGTCGGTGCCGGAGTTCGTGATGAACTGCTTCGAGCCGTTGATCACCCATTCGCCCCCGTCCAGGCGGGCGGTGGTGCGGGTGCGGCCGGCATCGCTGCCCGCGTCGGGCTCGGTGAGGCCGAACCCGCCGAGCGTCGTGCCTGCCGCGAGTGAAGGCAGCCAGCGCTGCCTCTGCTCCTCGGTGCCGAACCGGAAGATCGGCATGGCGCCGAGCGAGACGCCGGCCTCCAGCGTGATGGCGACGCTCTGATCGACCTTCGCGAGCTCCTCGAGCGCCAGGCAGAGGGCGAAGTAGTCGCCGCCCATGCCGCCGTACTCCTCGGGGAAGGGCAGGCCGAACAGGCCCAGCTCCGCCATGCCCGCGACGACCTCGTAAGGGAAGCTGTGCTCGCGGTCGTGCTGGGCGGAAACGGGGGCGACCACCTGCTCCGCGAAATCGCGGACCGTCGCGGACAGCTCGCGGTACTCCTCGGGGAGTTCGGAAGGGATCGTCTCGGACACGCAGATCAGCTCCTCAGTGAACGATCGGTAACTGAAATAGATGTTAGCGCGCGCTCACTCGACTGTCCAGGATCGCTATCCTTACGGGATGACCACCGCGAGGGCGCAGGGGAAGGCACGGACGAGGCAGTTGTTCCTCGACGCCGCCGCCCGGCTCTTCGCAGACCGCGGGTTCCACGCGGTCTCGATCGGCGAACTCGGCACCGCCGTCGGGGTCAGCGGGCCTGCTCTGTACCGGCACTTCCCGAGCAAGGACGCGATGCTCGAGGAGATCCTGATCGGCACCAGTGAGTTCCTGCTGCAGGGCGGATCCGAGATCGTCGCCGCTCCGCATGACTCGGATCTGGACGTGCTGGACGACCTCATCGACTTCCATCTCACGTTCGCGCTCGCGCATCGCGACATCATCCGCGTGCAGGATCGCGAGCTGGGCACGCTCCCCAAGGCGCCCAATCGCCAAGTGCGCAAGCTGCAGCGGCAGTATCTGGATCTCTGGGCCGGGGTCGTCGGACGGCTGCGCCCGGAGATCGCGCCGGCCGACCTCCAGGTGGCGATGCACGCGGTGTTCGGGCTGCTGAACTCGACGGCGCACAGCACGGAGAAGCTCGTCTCGGCCGATGAGCGCGGAATACTCTCCGGTGCCGCTCGGCGGGTGCTGATCGGCTGAGCGATCCTCGGGGAGGACCCGCTCAGTCCACGGGGCTGAGATCCTGGGCGGTCCACCGGACGCCGAGCACCTCGGGGGTGCGGATGACGTCCGCGATCGCGAGCTCGATCTGGTGGTCGTCGCGCTCGGGGCTGATCGCGATCGCCGTGATCACCACGATCTCGTCGGGCAGGTCGGCGGCGGCGACGGATTGCACCGTGAGCTCGGGGCGGTGCACGGCGTCGAACACGACCGCGCGCACATCGACCTCGTGCTCCCGCGCGCAGCGCACCTCGAAGGTGTACTCGACCTCGGTGTTCTTCTCCCGGCCTGCCGTGCCCCCGCGCCGGTCGAGCACTCGCCCGACCGGGCGCAGCAGCACGTTCGCCAGGATCACGGCCGCCGTGCCGGCCGCGCCGATCCAGACGAGGCCGCCTCCGGCGAGGGCACCCACCGCGGCCGAGGCCCAGAGGGTGGCCGCGGTGTTGAGACCGGAGATCGACGCGCCTTGTTTCATGATCACCCCGGCTCCGAGGAAGCCGATGCCCGAGACGATCTGCGCGGCGACGCGGGTGGGGTCGGCGTCGGGGCCATGGAAGCTGAAGGCGCCCATGATCACGAACAGGGCCGAGCCGAGGCTCACGAGGGCGTTCGTGCGCAGGCCCGCGGTGCGTGCGCGCCACTGCCGCTCGAACCCGATGAGCGCGCCGAAGGCGAGACCTGCGCTCAGGCGGAGGGCGATGTCGAGGGTGTCGATCATGGGAATCTCCTGGCGTGCGGGGCCCTCCGGACGATCCGCGGCGGATCGCCGGAGGGCCGGCGAGGCGAGCGCGACCGCGCTCGGGGATCAGATCCAGGCGCCGAAACGCCGGATGAAGGCCTTCTTGGCCACGTGGACGACGAGGCAGTAGACCGCGAGCGTCAGCACCAGCCAGGGGAAGTAGGTCCAGGGCAGCGAGACCAGGCCGAGCACGTGGCCCCAGCCGGTGAACGGCAGCACGAGGCCGAACACGCAGACGGCGCCGGTCGCGAGCAGCACGGGAAGGCCCGCGCGGGACTGCACGAACGGGAGCCGCTTGGTGCGCAGCAGGTGCACGATCAGGGTCTGCGAGATGATCGACTCGATGAACCAGCCCGACTGGAACAGTGCGGCGTGCGCGGGGCTGTTCGCCTGGAAGACGAACCACATCAGCAGGTAGGTGGTGATGTCGAAGATCGACGAGGTCGGTCCGATGAGGATCATGAACCGGGACAGCGTCTTCGTCTCCCACTTGCGCGGCTGCTCGATGTCGCCCTCGTCGACCCTGTCCCAGGGCAGCGTCAGCATGGACAGGTCGTAGGCGAGGTTCTGCACCAGCACGACGAGCGGGATCATCGGCAGGAACGGCAGCATCGCGCTGGCCACGAGCACCGAGAACATGTTGCCGAAGTTCGAGGACGCGGTCATCTTGATGTACTTCATCGTGTTGACGAAGGTCCGCCGTCCCTCGACGACGCCGCCGTCGAGCACGTTCAGGTCCTTCTCCAGCAGGATGATGTCGGCCGACTCCTTCGCGATGTCGACGGCGGTGTCCACCGAGATGCCGACATCCGCGGTGCGGAGGGCGGGAGCGTCGTTGATGCCGTCGCCCATGAAACCGACGGTGTGCCCGTGCTCGCGCATCGCCTCGACGATGCGCGCCTTCTGCGCGGGGTTCGTCTTTGCGAACACCGCGGTCTCGTCGGCGAGCTCGCCGAGCTCGCGCAGCGACAGGTCATCGATCTCGGGGCCGAGCACGATCCGTCCCGGATCCATTCCGATCTCGCGGCAGACGGTGGCTGCAACCAGCGGGTTGTCCCCGGTGATGACCTTCACCTCGACGCCGCGGTGCCGCAGGTTCGCGATCGCCGCGCCCGCCGTCGCCTTGGGCGGATCCAGGAAGCTGAGGAAGCCCACGAGCGTCATGTCGTGCTCGTCCTCGGCGGAGTAGTCGAGGAACCGGCCCTTCTCATCCGGCGCGATCGAGCGCACGGCGACGGCGAGCACCCGCATCCCGAGCTCGTTCTGGGCGGCGACGAGGTCGTCCAGCTCGATCCGGCGGGAGGCGGTCAGCTCGGTCTCCTCACCGTCCCGCAGTTCGTTCGTGCAACGGTCGAGCAGCTCCTCGGCGGCCCCCTTCGTGATGATCGTCTGAGCGAAGCCGTCGCCGACGACGACCGACATGCGTCGACGAACGAAGTCGAACGGCATCTCATCGACGAGGGAGAAGTCGCGGCGCACCTCATCGAGCATCCTCGGCCCCGCCGCGGCGAGGACCGCGCCGTCCAGCAGGTTGCGCAGCCCGGTCTGGAAGTGCGCGTTCGCGGCCGCATACCGCAGCGTACTCTCGGAGCGCGTGCCCGAGGTATCCAGGTGCTGCTCGAGCACGATGCGGTCCTCGGTCAGCGTCCCGGTCTTGTCCGTCGCGAGCACGTCCATCGCGCCCAGATTCTGGATGCTGTTGAGGCGCTTCACGATGACCTTGCGTCGTGCCATGAACTTCGCGCCCTTGGCGAGGTTCGCCGTCACGACGAGGGGCAGCATCTCGGGGGTCAGGCCGACCGCGGTCGTGACGCCGAAGAGGAAGGCGCTGGTCCAGTCCTTGGTGAGGCCGTTCACGATGAACACGACAGGCACCATGACGAGCATGAACTTGATCAGGGTGAAGGTGACCTTCTTGATGCCCTGGTCGAAGGCGGTCTCCGGGCGCGCGCCGACGATCGCGGAGGACATGCTGCCGAAGTAGCTGAGCCTTCCGGTGCCGATGACGACGGCCGTGCCGGATCCGGACACGACCGACGTGCCCATGAAGCCGAGGTTGGCGGCATCGACGATCGACGCCGTGGTCGCGGTCTTGTCTGCCTCGAAGGTCTTCTCCGCCGGCATGGCCTCGCCGGTGAGCATCGACTGGTTGATCTGCAGGTCCTTCGTGCGCAGGAACCGCACGTCGGCGGGGATCATGTCGCCCGCCGCGAGCTGCACGATGTCGCCGCGCACGATCTGCTCGATCGGCAGCTCGCCGGTGACGGGGCGGCCGTCAACGCGGCGGGTGATGGCGGCGGTCGTGCGAACCATCGCCTTGAGCTGCTCGGCGGCGCGCGAGGAGCGGTACTCCTGCCAGAAGCGCAGCAGGACGCTGACCAGCACCATCGCGCCGATCGTGCTCACGCCGGTGAAGTCGGGACCATCCAGGGGGTCGGCGAAGATCACGTCCGTGCAGAGCATGACCCCGGCGAGGAACATCAGGATGAGGATGAACGGGTTCAGGAACGTCTTGAGCAGCTGCACGACCGCCGGGGCCGGCTTGTCGTGCCGCACCTCGTTGGTGCCGTAGCGTGCGCGGCGCTCCTCGACCGCGCGCTCGTCGATGCCGTCGATGTCGCTGGAGAAGGCGCGCAGCGTGATCTTGGCGGGCTGGGTCGCGGAGTCCACGAGGATGCGCTGCTGTGCTGTGCTGAGGGTCGCGGTGGCTTCGCCGCGCTTCTTCGTCGCGGGGCGCGGCGCGCGGGTGGGGTCGGGAAGGGTGAGCACCTGGTCGTTGACGCGGAATGCGCGCATGGTCTGCCTAACGGTGAGGGCGCGACGGAGGACGCCGGCTCACTCGCAGGTCAGCGGGGAGGGCGGATCGTCGCGAAGAACGGGAGGGCTTCGGAGGATCCCGGCACGACGTCTCCGACGAGGCTTCGCCGTCGGAGGACCGTCCCGCCGGGGCGGGTCAATCGACTGTCGCTGTCAGGCACGGCGGTCACCTCCTTCGGGTCGGATCCTGGTCTCGCACGCTCATGCGGCGGGCGACCTGCCGCGGGAGTGCGGACGGTCGCGCTGTTCGGCGCGCCCCGCAGAGGCACGGGTCATCGCGTCAGGACGACGGTATCAACATTCAATTGGTTGCGCAAATGAATGAGGAAATTGAGGAGAGAGCAACCGATCCTCAGGCGTGCTGGAAGCGGGGCCGGCGGGGCGGGCGGCGCTCGTCGGACTCCAGTGCGAGCGTGCCATCGGGGGCGATGTGCTCGAAGACGGTCTCGACGAGGGTCACGATGTGCGGGTCGTCGACGCGGTAGAGCTGTCGCCGGCCTTCGCGCCGGGCCGAGACCACGCCGGCGGCGCGCAGTTTGGCGAGCTGCTGGCTCGTGGCGGGGATGGTGGCGCCCGTGCGCTCGGAGAGGGACGTCACGTCGCTCTCGCCCGCGGCGAGCAGCCAGACGATGTGCAGGCGTCCGGGGACGGAGAGCAGATCGAAGGTGCCGGCGGCCGCGCCGAGGCGCTCCGGCGTGGCGATGATCCGGTCCGGCTCGTTCACGAGCGACTCACCATCCATTCATTTGCGCAAGCAGTTGAGTGAGACTATCGTACGACATGGCCCGGCATCGGGCACGAGCGCACAGCGGAGGAGGTGATGACGATGAGTCATCCTGACCATCGATCCCACCCGTCCCTCCCGCTCGCGCTCCTCGGCCCGGTTCTGCTCCGTCATCCGGCAGCTTCCCGCTGACCCGCCGGCTGCGCTCTCCCTATGGAGCCCGCCATGACGACTCTCCGTCCCTTCGCCGGACACACGTCCGTCGGCGCACGGTCGCGCACCCGCCTCGCGGCCGACGCGATCGTGCTCGTCGGGTTCGCGGTGCTGCTGTTCCTGCTCATCCGCCTCGCGGAGGGGGTCGGCGCGCCGTTCAACCCGTCGAACGCGGCGTCCAGCGTCTCGACCGATCCGACGAACCTGCCGTACTACGCGGCGCGGTCACTGCTGCGGATGTTCGTCGCGCTGCTCGCGTCCCTGCTGTTCACCTTCGTGTATGCGACCGCGGCGGCGCGCTCCCGGCGGGCGGAGAAGATCCTCATCCCTCTGCTCGACATCCTGCAGTCGGTGCCCGTGCTCGCCTTCCTCTCGGTGACGCTGTCGATCTGGCTCGTGCTCTTCCCCGGGTCGATGCTGGGGCTGGAGTGCGCCTCGGTCTTCGCGATCTTCACGAGCCAGGCCTGGAACATGACGTTCGCTTTCTACAGCTCCCTGACCACTCAGCCCCGCGAGCTGGACGAGGCCGCACGCCTGCTGCGGCTCACGAAGTGGCAGCGCTTCTGGAAGCTGGACGTCCCGAGCGGGATGATCCCGCTGGTCTGGAACGGGATGATGAGCTTCGGCGGAGGCTGGTTCTTCCTCGTCGCGTCCGAGGTGATCTCGGTCAACAACCACACCTACGCGCTGCCGGGGATCGGGTCCTATGTCGCGGCGGCGACCGCTCAGCAGAACATCCCTGCGATCCTCCTGGCGATCGGCGTCATGGTGCTCATGGTGATCGGCGTGAACACCCTGTTCTGGCGGCCGCTGACCGCCTGGGCCGAGAAGTTCCGCATCGGCGACACGTCGGCTGCGGTCGTGCAGCGCAGCATCACGCTCAACGTGCTGCGGCACTCCGGGCTCTCCCGCTACCTGGGCGTCGCGCTCCGCCCCGTAGGGCGGGGGCTCGACGCCGTCACCCGCCCGTTCGGGCTCGCCGATCGGCCCCTGCTCGTGAACGAGCGCCGGCGCCGCACCGGCGACGTCGTGTTCGCCGTCGTCGTCGGCGCCCTCGTGCTGTGGGGCGTCGTGGAGATGCTGCTCTACATCCAGGGCGCGGTGGGCCTTGTCGAGTTCGGCAAGGCGCTGCTGCTCGGCTTCGTCACGTTCGCGCGCGTCGTCGTGCTGATCGTCGTCGCCACGCTCATCTGGGTGCCGATCGGGGTCTGGATCGGCATGAATCCCCGCGTCACCCGCTTCGCACAGCCCGTCGTGCAGGTGCTCGCGAGCTTCCCCGCCAACTTCCTCTTCCCGTTCATCACGCTCCTGCTCATCAAGACCGGCGTCAGCCTCGACGTCGGCGGCATCCTCCTGATGGCGCTCGGTGCGCAGTGGTACATCCTGTTCAACGTCATCGCGGGAGCCTCGGCGATCCCGGCGGACCTCCGGGAGGCGTCGGTGAATCTCGGAGTGAGCCGCTGGCTGCGATGGAAGAGGATGATCCTGCCCGCCGTGTTCGCCTCCTGGGTGACGGGTGGGATCACCGCGGCCGGCGGCGCCTGGAATGCCTCGATCGTCTCCGAGGTGGTCAGCTACGGGCACACCACCCTCACGGCGACCGGCCTCGGCGCCTACATCGCGAACGCGACCACGGCGGGCGACTTCGCCCGCACGTTCGTCGGCGTGATCGTCATGACGCTGTTCGTCGTGGGCATCAACCGCCTGTTCTGGCGTCGGCTCTACCGCCTCGCTGAGACCCGATTCTCCCTGACCTGACGCTGTCCCCGACTCCCGGAGGAGGTGCCCCATGGCACAGAAGACCGACCGCACGTCCGCCCCGCTGGAGATCGGGGCGCCGCTCATCGACATCGACCGGGTCACGAAGTCGTTCCCCTCGGCCGACGGCACCACGCTCAACGTCCTGTCCGAGATCTCGCTCACGCTGCGCAAGGGTGAGATCGTCGCCCTGCTCGGCAAGTCCGGATCCGGCAAGTCGACGCTGCTGCGCACGATGGCGGGGCTCATCGCGCCGACCACGGGGGAGGTGCGCTACCGCGGCGAGCGGCTCGAGGGCGCGAACCCCGGGGTCGGGATGGTGTTCCAGTCGTTCGCGCTCATGCCGTGGCTCACGGTGCAGGCCAACGTCGAGCTGGGGCTCGAGGCCCGCGGCGTGCCGGCGGCGGAGCGCCGGGAGCGCGCGCTCGCCGCGATCGACGTGATCGGCCTGGACGGATTCGAGTCCGCGTACCCGCGCGAGCTCTCCGGCGGCATGCGCCAGCGCGTGGGCTTCGCGCGCGCCCTCGTGCTGCGTCCGGACGCCCTGCTGATGGACGAGCCGTTCTCGGCGCTCGACGTGCTGACCGCGGAGAACCTCCGGGGCGAGATCATGTCGCTGTGGGCGCAGCCGGAGTTCCCGACCTCCGCCATCTGCATCGTGACGCACAACATCGAGGAGGCGGTGCTGCTCGCCGACCGGGTGCTCGTGCTGGGATCCAACCCCGGGCATGTGAAGGGCGAGGTGCCGATCCTGCTGCCCCGGCCCCGCGATCGCCGCAGCCCCACCTTCGAGTCGACGATCGATGCGCTCTACGCGATGCTCACCGACACCGAGCGGGTGCCGACGTCGTCGGTGGTGCCCGCGCCGACCCCGCTCAGCCACCCGCTGCCGGACATCACAGTGGGCGGGCTCGCGGGCCTCATCGAGATCGTGCACGCGCACAACGGGCAGACCGATCTGCCCGATCTCGCGGACGAGCTCTCCTTCGAGGTGGACGATCTGCTGCCGCTGGTGGACGCCGCCCAGCTGCTCGGGCTGCTCGAGGTCGAGGGCGCCCAGGCCTTCCTCAGCGACGGAGGGCGGGACTGGCTGACCGCGGACATCCAGACCAGCAAGGAGCTGTTCGCGGCGCGGGCGGTGCAGAGCGTCCCGCTCGTCCGGACGATCGTGAAGGCGCTCGAGAACAGTGACGACGGCGCGCTGCGCGACGACTTCTTCCTCGACCTGCTGCGGCGCGGCTACACGGCCGAGGACGCCCGCCGGCAGCTCGACATCGCGATCGACTGGGGTCGCTATGGGGAGCTGTACGACTACGACGCGGACACGGGAGAGCTCGTGCTCGGCGAGTTGGCCGCCGCGGCGGAAAGGCATCTGCAGGCGGAGGCCTGATTCCGGTCCCTCCCGGCGCGGACGACCGCTTCAGCGCCGTAGGGAGAGGTCGGTGCAGCCGGTCACCGTGCGCGCGTAGCCGAGGATGAGCTCGCGCGCGCGCTCCGGGGCGGCCGAGCGGTTGCCGCTGATGATGTGCAGCTCGTACGCGTCCTCGAGCGCGACGAGGTTCTGCGCGAGATCGACGACGGGTCCGCTCAAGCGGAAGTGGCCCTGCGCGACCCCCAGCTGCAGGGTGGCGAAGTAGAGCGCGACCTGCCGCTCGTACAGGGCCTGCAGGAGCAGGCCCATGGTCGCGTTGCCGCGGCGGTACAGGTCGATGTCGTGCATCGCGATCACGAGAGCGTCGTGCTCGCTCTCCGGCACGCCGGCATCGATCATCAGGGCGAGCTGCTCCCTGGCGTCCTCGACGCCGGCGAGGGCGTTCAGGCGCGTCGTGTAGAACCGGTCGCACGCCCACGCGTACACGTCGTTGATGAGCTGGTCGAGATCGTTGAAGTGATAGTGCACCGTGCCCGTGGCGACGCCCGCCCGCGCGGCGACGTCCTGGATCCGGAGATTCGCGATCCCCCGATCGCGGATCGCATCGAGCGTCGCGAGGATCAGCTGATCGCGACGGTCCGACGGCCTCTTTGCACCTGCCATGCGGACATCATCTCAGGATCCGACGGGGTCGCGGCGCAGAGGGCCGAAGTGGCCCCGGCGTCACCAAGGCTGACTCGCTGGTCAACTACTGCGGACTCATTACAACAAAACACTTGACGGAGGTGAGTCGAGCATATTTGATTGGCGAGTCAGATAGTCGACCCGCGAACGAAAGGCTCAACGATGAGCGATGCATTGCAAGGGGACCTCGGCGAAGCCGCCGAGGCCCGGGGAGCGAAGATGCCGGGGGTGGTGCCGGACGTGGCCAAGTACGAACAGCAGCTGTCCCGCGGGCTGACCTTCAAGGAGAACATCCTGATCACGCTCTCTGCGGTGACGCCCGCGTCGAGCGTGTTCATCATCGTGCCCGCGATCATCAACGGCATCGGCGGGGCGTCGGCGCTCGCGTTCCTGATCGGCGCCCTCGTCGGCGTCTTCGTCGCACTCTGCTACGCGGAGCTCTCCAGCGCGTTCCCCATCACCGGCGGCGAGTACGCGTTCGTCGCGCGCACGCTCGGCAAACCCTGGGGCTTCGGGCTCTTCCTGCTGAACCTGGTCAGCGGCGTGCTCATCATCGGCGTGATCGCGTCGGGAGCGGGCCAGTACCTCGGCGTGCTCTCGAACGCACTCGGCGGCGGATGGGTCGGGATCGTCGTGATCCTGGTGACCACGGTGATCGCCTGCCTCGGGATCAGGACCAACGCGTGGGTCACCGGCATCTTCCTGATCCTGGAGATCGGCGCGCTGGTGGTGCTCACGGTGGTGGGGTTCCTGCACGTGAGCCAGCCGATCTCCACGCTGTGGACGGTCGCCACGAGCGGTCCGGGCGGCGTGCTCGTGAGCGCCTCCGCCGGGCTCGTGGTCTCCTACACGGCGACCGCCCTGTTCGCGTTCAACGGCTACGGCGCCGCGGTCTACTACGCCGAGGAGACCAAGAACGCCCGCTCCACGATCGGCCGAGCGATCCTGTGGTCGCTGCTCATCGCCGTGGTCGCGGAGATCGTTCCCACGATCGCCGTGCTGCTGGGCTCGAAGGACCTCGCGGCGCTCGTCGCGTCGCCCTCGCCGATGACGCAGTTCCTCACCGAGCGCGCGGGGCCGGTCGTCAACACCCTGGTCAGCGTCGGCATCGCCGTGGCCGTCATCAACGCCGTGCTCGCGATCATCCTGCAGTTCGGGCGCACGCTGTTCTCCTCCGCCCGCGACCGCTCCTGGCCCGACGCGATCAACCGACCGCTGGGGCGGATCCATCCGACGCTGCGCACCCCGGTCATCGCGACGATCATCGTCGGCGTGATCGCGGCGCTCTGCCTGTGGCTGGTCCCGTTCAACGTCCTGCTCGTCGCGACCAGCGCCGGCATCGTGATCCTCTATGCGCTGGTCGGCCTCGCCGCCCTCGTGGGACGGATCAACCACACCACCGACGCCGCCGAGTACCGGATGCCCCTGTGGCCCGTCGCGCCGATCCTGATGACGCTCGCAACGCTGGTGATCCTCGTGATGAGCCTGATCGCCGACTGGGTTCCGGTCGCGGTCGCGGTCGGGATCTTCGCCATCGGCCTGCTCTACTACGCGCTCTACCTGCGCGGGAAGCCGGATCGGTGGACGCTGCCGCTGCCCGCGGACGAGGAGCTCGAGGACGAGGTGCGCGGATGAGCCGGGCACGTGCGCGCGACCTCGGCCTCATCCGCGGGGGGATCCCGGGCCCGCACAATGCGATCACCGACGTTCCCGGCGTCGAGGTCGGGTACAGCACGCTCATCGAGGACCGCGCGTCCGCGGTCGTCCGCACCGGCGTCACCGCGATCCTGCCGCGGGGGCGCGCCGGCGCGGCGGATCCCGTGGCGGCCGGCGTGCACTCCCTGAACGGCAACGGCGAGATGACCGGATCCGTGTGGATCGCGGAGTCCGGCAGCCTCGGCACCCCCGTGCTGATCACCAACACGCACTCGGTCGGCGCCGCGCACGAGGGCGCCATCCGATGGATGCTCGACGCCGTTCCCGGCGCGGCGGACCAGTGGCTGCTGCCCGTCGTCGCGGAGACCTGGGACGGTCGGCTGAACGACATCAACGGTCTGCACGTGCGCCCCGAGCACGCCGTGGGCGCTCTGGAGGCAGCGCGATCCGGGCCCGTCGACGAAGGCGCCGTCGGCGGCGGCACCGGCATGATCTGCTATGGATTCAAGGGCGGATCCGGGACGGCATCGCGCCGGGTCGTGCTCGGGGATGCCGAGTACGCGGTCGGAGTGTTCCTGCAGGCGAACTTCGGCGAGATGTCGGAGCTGACCGTGCGCGGGGAGCAGGTCGGGCCAGCGCTCAAGGCCGAGCTCTCCGCGGGTTCCGCGACCCCCGCCGAGGCCCCCGTCGTGGCAGGTGCCGCGGCGCCGCCGCAGGGCGCCGGCAGTGTGATCGTGGTCGTGGCGACCGATGCGCCGCTGCTGCCCGGACAGTGCACGGCGATGGCGCGGAGGGTCTCGCTCGGCCTCGCACGCACGGGAACCGCGGGATCGCACTTCTCGGGCGACATCTTCCTCGCCTTCTCGACCGCCAACGCGGGCGCGCTCGCCAGCCGCTTCCCCGCGGAGGGCGAGGAGGTCGTGCTGGACGACCTGCGCGCCGTGCCCTGGGGGCGGATGGATCCGCTCTACACGGCGGTGGTCGAGGCGACGGAGGAGGCCGTGCTCAACGTGCTGGTCGCCGGAGAGGACATGGTCGGACACCGGCAGAACGTGCACGGCCTGCCGATCGAGCGGGTGCAGGAACTGCTTCAGGTCGGACAGCCGGGAGCAGGGGCCGACCCACATCGCGCTTGACCCTGACGCGACGTGAGGGTCGAGGCTGGTCTCATGAACGACTACTACGACGCCTTCGAGATCAGCCCTGTGCCCCCGCCCGGCCCGGATGCCGTGCCGCCCGCACACTACCGCGGCATCTACGGGATGCCGGCCTTCGTCACGATCCCGACCACGGATCTGGATGCCTCGGTCGCATTCTGGACTCGAGGGCTGGACTTCATCGAACTGTTCCGCACGCCGGGACGCGTGGTGCACCTGCGTCGCTGGGCCTTCCAGGACGTGCTGCTCGTGCGCGCCGACGTGGTGCAGGAGCAGGTGCCGGCGATGACCGTCAGCTTCTCCTGCGTGATGGACCAGATCGAGCCGATCGCGGCGGCCTGCCGCGCGCTGGATCCGGATCGGGTGCAGGGGCCGACCGACACGTTCTGGAACACCCGTGACATCGAGATGATCACCCCGGAGAACGTGCGGGTCGTGTTCACTGCGGCCAAACCCTATGTGCCCGAGAGTCAGGGGGCCCGGAACCTGGCGGCGATGGGCATCACCGGCCCCGCAGTCGCGGACGGCGGGCACAATGAGGGGGATGACTGAGTCGCGCCCCTTCCCCCGCGCGGGCGTTCTCGACCCCGTGGGCGTCCGCGACGACGGCCTGACCGTGGGCCGCGTCGCGGACGTCCTCGGGATCACGGTGCGCACCCTGCACCACTGGGACGAGATCGCGCTCGCCCGCCCGTCCCTCCGCTCGGATACCGGGTACCGGCTGTACACGACGCGGGACATCGAGCGACTGCAGCGCATCGTGCTCTATCGCGAGCTCGGCCTCGGCCTTGCGGCGATCCGCACCCTTCTGGACGACCCGGCGGCGGCGGCGCCCGCGGAGCTGCGGCGGCAGCAGGAGCGGATCCGGGAGCGCATCGCCCGCCTTGAGCAGCTCGACGCGGGGCTCGGCCGGATGATCGCCGCACACGAACGCGGGGTGCTGCTGACGCCCGAACAGCAGGTCGCAGTGTTCGGACCGGACTGGGACCCGGCCTGGGCCGAGGGGGCGCGGGCGCGTTGGGGCACGACCGCGCAGTGGGCGCAGTACGCCGAGCGGTCGGCCGAGCGCGGAGCAGAGGAATGGCAGGCGGTGGCCGAGGCGATGACCGGCTTCGAGCAGGAGCTCGCCGCGGCGTTCGATGACGGCGTGGCGCCGGCGGACGCCGCTGCGGATCGGCTCGTCGAGCGTCACCGCGCCGTGTTCTCGGCGTACTTCCCGCTGACCCGGTCGATGCAGGTGTGCGTCGCCCGCACCTACGCGGAGGATCCGGGCTTCGCCGCGCATTACGACGGGATCCGGCCGGGGATGGCGGCTTGGTTCCGTGCGCTCGTCGACGCGAGTGCCCGCGCGCACGGCATGGACCCCGACACGGCGATCTGGGAGTAGCGGCCCGCCCGCCGTGGTCAGCGCCCGAGGATCGCCCTGGCCTGGCGCAGCACGGGCTCGTCGACCATGCGCCCCTCGAATCGGAACACGCCCGGTCGCCCTTCCGCCTCTGCGAGCACGCGCTCGGCCCAGTCCCGCTCGGCCGGAGCGGCGGCGTAGCCCTCCCGGATCACCGCGACCTGACTCGGGTGGATGCAGGCGGTGGCGTCGAAGCCGCTCGCCGCGGCGTCGAGCACCTCGGCGCGCAGCCCCTCGACGTCGGCGATGTCGAGATGCACGGAGTCGATCGCCGCCCTCCCGAACGCCTTCGCCGCCAGCAGCACACGGGAGCGCGCGTGCCGGGCGACGTCGCGGTAGCGCCCCGCATGAGCGCCGGAGGTGAACCGGCTCGAGCGTCCCGCCATGCTCGCGACCAGATCCTCCGCGCCCCACATGAGACCGATCGTCGCGGGGTGCGCGGCGATCTCCTCGGCGTGCACGACACCGCGCGCGGTCTCGCACAGGGCCAGCACGTGATGACCCGCGGCGTGCAGGCCGTCGAGATCGGACGCGGACTCGGCTTTGGCCAGCATCACCGTGCGGTACCCGGTGCCGGCGAGTGCCGCGAGGTCGAGCCCGTGATCGGGGGTTCCTGACGGGTTCACCCGCACGATGGTGCGCTGCGGATCCAGGTCGGCGGCGGCGACGCGCTCGCGGGCCACGGGCTTGTCGGCCGGGGCCACGGCGTCTTCGAGGTCGAGGATCACCGAGTCGGCGGCGGCGAGAGCCTTCGCATACCGGTCGTCGCGATCCGCGGGACAGAACAACAGGGCGGGGCCGCGGAGTGCGCTCATCGCGCGACTTCCGTCGGAAGACACTGCATGAGGGTGGATCGGGTGGCGAGCGCGACCACGTCGCCGTCCTGGTTGCGCCCGGTGTGCGCGAACTGGACGATCCCCTGACCGGGACGCGATGACGACAACCGCTTCGACACGATCAGGGTTTCGGCGTAGAGGGTGTCGCCGATGCGCACCGGCGCGGGGAAGGACACCTCGGAGAAGCCGAGGTTCGCAACGATCGTGCCCATCGTGAGCTGCGCGACGGAGAGCCCCACGAGCGTGGACAGGGTGAACATGCTGTTCACCAGCCGCTCGCCGAACTCGGTCCCGGCGCTCCAGGCCGCGTCCAGATGGAGGGCCTGGGTGTTCATGGTCAGCGTCGTGAAGAGCACGTTGTCGGCCTCGGTGACCGTGCGCCCCGGACGGTGCAGATAGACCGCGCCCTCCTCGAACTCCTCGAAGTAGAGTCCTCGCTGCTCGATGCGCTTCCCGGTCACTGCGCGTCCTCCTCGACATCGGTCCCTGAGCCGGCAGCAGGGGCGTCCGGCGTGATCACGGCGAGAGTCTGCCCCCGGGCCACCGTGTCGCCCTGCGCGACGTGGACGGCGACCGTGCCCGCCACCCCGGCGCGCAGCACGTGCTCCATCTTCATCGCCTCGACCACGAGCACCGGATCGCCTTCTGCGACGTGCGCGCCATCAGCGGCGTGCACGAGCACGACCGTCCCGGGCATGGGGGAGTCCAGGTGCGGGCGGCTCTCCGCCGCCGTCGCACCGGCGTGCGAGACCCGCTCCACGGCGACCTCGAACACGGCCCCGCCGTGAGCGACGGCCACCCGGTCGGATCCGATCTCGAGCGCCGCGACCGTGCGCGTCGTGCGGTCGATCGTGAGGGTGCGGCGCAGGGCTCCTTCGGCACGCGATGCGGCAGCGACCGGACCGGATCCGTCGACGTCGACCGACAGGCCGGATCCGGATCCCGTCACGAGAACCTCGGAGCTGCGCTCGCCGCAGACCAGTCGGTAGCGCCGGGGGGCGGGGTCGCCCAGGCGCCAGCCATCGCGGCGGGTCCATGGACTCGACACGGTCGCGGCCCCGGCATCCCGAGCCGCATCGAGCAGCAGCGCCGCCTCCGCGAACACGCGCGCATCCGCCTCGGCGAACGTGAGGTCATCGAAGCGGCGCGCGATGAGGTCGGTGTCGAGCTCGCCCGCGACCACCTCCGGCAGCTCGAGCAGCGCCCGCACGAACTCCACGTTCGTCGGGAAGCCGAACACCGTGGTCTCGTCGAGCGCACGGACCAGGCGTTGGCGGGCCTCGTCGCGATCCGTGCCGTGTGCGATGATCTTCGCGAGCATCGGGTCGTAGTCGATCGAGACGTCCAGACCGTCGGCGATCGCGGTGTCGACCCTGATGCCGTCACCCTCGGGGTGGAGCACGCGCAGCACGCGACCGCCGGTGGGGAGGAACCCGGCGGTGGGGTCCTCGGCGTATACGCGGGCTTCGATGCTGTGCCCGCGCAGCACGACGTCGTCCTGCCCGAAGCCGAGCGGAGCGCCGGCCGCGATGAGCAGCTGCTGCTCCACGAGATCGAGTCCGGTGACCTGCTCGGTCACGGGGTGCTCGACCTGCAGGCGCGTGTTCATCTCCATGAAGAAGAACTCGTCCGGCCTGGTCGCCTCGACGATGAACTCCACGGTTCCGGCGCCGCGGTAGTCGACGCTGCGGGCGGTCTCGCAGGCGGCCGCGCCGATCGCCGCGCGGGTCGCCGCATCGAGCAGGGGCGACGGAGCCTCCTCGATCACCTTCTGGTGCCGGCGCTGCAGCGAGCACTCGCGCTCGCCGAGGTGCACGACGTTCCCGTGCGCGTCGGCGAGGATCTGCACCTCGATGTGCCGCGGCGTGGTGAGGTAGCGCTCCAGGAACAGGGCATCGTCGCCGAAGCTCGCGGCGGCCTCGCGTCGCGCCGCGGAGATCGCCTCGGCGAGGTGCGCCTCGTCCGCGACCACGTGCATGCCCTTGCCGCCGCCGCCCGCCGAGGGCTTGATGAGCAGCGGGTACCCGACCCCTGCCGCTGCGGCGATGAGATCGGCATCGGTGAGGCCGGGGCGCGCGATCCCCGGCACGGTGGGCACGTCGCGCTCGGCGACGGCGAGCTTGGCCGTGATCTTGTCGCCCATGGTGCGGATCGCGTCCGCGGTGGGGCCGATGAACACGATGCCGGCGTCGGCGCAGGCCTGCGCGAACGCGGCGTTCTCGGCGAGGAAGCCGTAGCCGGGGTGGATCGCCTGGGCGCCGGTCGCCCGCGCCGCGTCCAGCACGGCTTCGATGCTCAGGTAGCTCTGCGCCGCGGGGGCGGGGCCGATCCGCACGGCGACGTCGGCGAGCGCGACATGGCGGGAGCCCGCGTCGGCGTCGCTGTAGACGGCGACCGAGCGGATCCCGAGACGGCGCAGCGTCGCGATGATGCGGCAGGCGATCTCGCCGCGATTGGCGATGAGGACGGTGTCGAACAGGTCGACGGGCTCAGTGCGGTGCATCTCGCTCACATCCGGAAGACGCCGAACCGGCGCTGATCTGTCGCTGCGCCGGTGGCGGGCGCGTCGGTCGAGGGTGCTCGCATCACGACGTCGAGCGCGAGGCCCAGCACGTCGCGGGTCTGACCGGGCTCGATGATCCCGTCGTCCCACAGGCGAGCGGTGGAGTAGTAGGGGCTGCCCTGCTCGTCGTATGCGGCGCGGATCGGCGCCTGGAACTCGGCCTCCTCCTCGGCCGACCAGGATCCGCCGGCCGCCTCGATCTGATCGCGGCGCACCGTCGACAGCACCGACGCGGCCTGCGGTCCGCCCATGACCGAGACCCTGGCTCCCGGCCAGAGCCAGAGGAAGCGCGGCGAGTAGGCCCGCCCGCACATCGAGTACGTGCCGGCGCCGAAGGATCCGCCCACGACGACCGTGAGCTTGGGCACCGTCGCGGTGGCGACGGCGTTCACCATCTTCGCCCCGTGTTTCGCGATGCCGCCCGCCTCGTACTCCCGGCCCACCATGAAGCCGGTGATGTTCTGCAGGAACAGCAGCGGCGTGCGCCGCTGCTCGCAGAGTTGGATGAAATGGGCGCCCCTGAGCGCCGACTCCCCGAACAGCACGCCGTTGTTCGCGATGATCCCGACCCTGTGCCCGTGGATGCGGGCGAACGCGGTGACCAGGGTCGTGCCGTACTCGGGCTTGAACTCGGTGAACGCCCCGCCGTCGACGATGCCGCGGATGATCTCGCGCGCGTCGTAGGGCACCGTCAACTCGACCGGGACGACGTCGAGCAGGTCGACGGCCGGAGGATCCGCGATCGCGGCGATCGGATCCGCCAGCGCCGGGGAGGGCGGCAGTGTCGCCACGATGTCCCGGACGATCTGCAGCGCGTGCTCGTCGTTCTCGGCGAGGTGGTCGGCGACGCCCGAGATCCGGGTGTGCACCTCGCCTCCGCCGAGGTCCTCCGCGGTGACGACCTCGCCGGTCGCGGCCTTCACGAGCGGGGGCCCGCCGAGGAAGATCGTGCCCTGGTTCCGCACGATCACGGTCTCATCGCTCATCGCCGGGACGTAGGCGCCGCCGGCTGTGCTCGATCCCATCACTGCCGCGATCTGCGGGATGCCGTCGCGGGACATCCTGGCCTGGTTGTAGAAGATGCGGCCGAAGTGGTCGCGGTCGGGGAACACCTCGTCCTGCATCGGCAGGAACGCGCCGCCGGAGTCGACGAGGTAGATGCAGGGCAGCCGGTTCTCGGCCGCGATCTCCTGCGCGCGCAGGTGCTTCTTGACCGTGATCGGGTAGTAGGTGCCGCCCTTGACCGTGGCGTCGTTCGCGACGACCATGACGTGCCGACCGTGGATGAGTCCGATCCCCGCGACCACGCCGCCCGAGGGGGCGTCGCCGCCGTACAGGCCGTAGCCGGCGAGCGGTGCGACCTCGAGGAACGGGCTGCCGACGTCGAGCAGGTGGTCGACCCGATCCCTGGCGAGGAGCTTGCCGCGCTCGGTGTGCCGGATCCGCGCCTTCTCCGGCCCGCCCAGCGCGGCCTCGGCGCGGCGGACGCGGAGTTCGTCGACGAGCTCCCGATAGGTCGGCGTGCTGACGCTCGGCGCGATTGATTCGGACACAGCACCCTCCGTTGGGCGGCTTCGCAGTGGTCGTGGACTCGTGATTCAGATTAGCGAGCGTTAACTGAAATGTCCACGACCGGTCACGGACGGGTGTGCGCTCTCAGACGCCGTACTCCTCGCGGATCCGCTCGCGCAGCTGCACGCTGCACGCTGCGACGGTCTCGTCCCAGACGGTGGTCGCGCCGTCCTGCGCGGTGTCGGAGATCGCGCGCAGCACCCGGATCGGCACGGCGAACTGGTCGGCGACCCAGACGTAGGCGTAGGTCTCCATGTCGACGAGCACCCCGCCGAGGCCGCGGATCCGCTCGACGACCGCGACGTCGTCGACGAAGCTGTCGCCGGTCGCGATGACGAGGCCGTCGCGACCGGTCGCCACGCGCGGCGGCAGCGAGACGTGCTGCCCGATCACGCCGTCCAGGTCCTGCACGTCGTGCTGGATCGCGGCGGTGATCTCGTAGACGCCGCCGGGGAGGGCGGGATCCACGCCGCCCGCCGTGCCGACGACGACGATCTCCTCGTAGGCGGTGGCATCCAGTGCGCGGGTGAGGCCGTAGGCGGCCTTGAGCTTGCCGGGGCCGGTCACGAGCCGGTCGAAGCCCGGAAGCTCCTCGGGGAAGGCCTGCAGTTCGGACGCGAGGGCGGCGACGAGGAGTCTCATGCCTCCATCCTCGCAGGCGCCGCCGGGGCCGCGTCGGCGTTCACGCGCGCGAAACGTGGCCGTTGGATACTGGTTCCACGACCGAAGGAGAAGCATGAGCCTGCAGCAGGAGATCGCCGTCGATCTCGGGGTGCGCCCCGACATTGACCCCGCCGCCGAGATCGACCGCCGGATCGGCTTCCTCGTCGACTACCTCCGGCACACCGGCGCCAAGGGATACGTGCTGGGGATCTCGGGCGGACAAGACTCGACGCTCGCCGGGCGCCTCGCACAGCTCGCCGTCGAGAAGGTGCGCGCCGAGGGGGGAGAGGCGACCTTCATCGCCGTGCGCCTGCCCTACCGGGTGCAGCACGATGCCGACGACGCGACCGCCGCGATGGCGTTCATCTCCGCCGACGAGGGCGTCGAGGTCAACATCGAGCACGGGGTCGACGGCCTCGAGAACGACTTGGAGGCGGCGGGCCTGGAGGACGTCGCCGACTTCCACCGCGGCAACATCAAGGCGCGCCTGCGGATGGTCACCCAGTACGCGATCGCCGGACAGCGCGGCATGCTCGTGATCGGCACGGATCACGCGGCGGAGGCGGTGACCGGCTTCTTCACGAAGTTCGGCGACGGGGCGGCCGACCTCACGCCGCTCGCCGGGCTCACCAAGCGGCAGGGGAGGGCGCTGCTGCTGGCGCTCGGGGCTCCGGATCGCCTGGCCTACAAGGTGCCGACGGCCGACCTGCTCGACGGCACACCGGGCCGGGCCGACGAGGATGAGCTCGGCCTCACGTACGAGCAGATCGACGACTTCCTCGAGGGGCGGCAGGTCGAGGCGGGTGCGGCGGAGCGCATCGAGGCGCGCTACCTCGCGACCTCGCACAAGCGCCGACAGCCGGTCACGCCCGACGACACCTGGTGGCGCTGAGCGCGTCCCCCCTCCGGCTCCCTCCCGCTCCCTGCTGCGCGTTTCCCTCCTCTGCCCGGCTTTCCCTCCCCTGGTGGGCGTTGCTGCGGGGAGGGAAAGACGGCGGGAGGAGGGAAACGTCGGAGATCGGTGGTGTCCCCGCCCCCGTCTAGGGTCGAAGCGACGGCCCGATCGGTCGCCCCCCCCGACGACAGGAGCCCTCGTGCGCGTGATCACTGCTTCCGCATCCGATCAGAACGTCGGATCCGACCGGAACCGCGTGATCTGGAGCGCCACGGATCTGAAGCTCGCGGCGGAGTGCGAGTTCGCCTGGGTCCGCGCGGTCGATGCCAAGCTCGGGCGGGTCGAACCGGTCGAGGATCCCGAGGACGCCACGCTCGCCCGCGCTGCGGCGATGGGCGATGCGCATGAGCTCGTGGTGCTGGACGACTACATCGCGGAGCGGGGGCGTTCCGTCGACGGCGGACCGGGCGTGATCGAGCTGCCCAAGGTCTCCTCGACCGATGCCGAGGCTCTCGCCGGCGTGGTCGAGGACACGCTGCGCGCGCTGCGGTCGGATGCGACGGTGATCTACCAGGCTGCGTTCTCCACCCCCGAGTTCGTCGGGTTCGCCGACTTCCTGCTCCGCGATCCCGACGGGCGTTGGCGTGTGCAGGACTCGAAGCTCGCCCGCACCGCGCGGGTCACCGCGCTCATGCAGCTGGCGGCATACGTCGATCAGCTCGACCGGGCAGGCATCCCCCGTTCCGACGAGGTGGATCTGATCCTCGGCGATCGCAGCATCTCGACGCATGCGGTGAGCGATCTGCTGCCGCTGTTCCATGTGCGCAGGGCCCGTCTGCGCGCGCTCATCGCCGACCGTCGCATCGACGAGGGCGCGGCGGGTGCTCCGCTCGCCTGGGGCGACGACCGCGGCGACCTGCAGATCGTCGCGTGCGGGCGCTGCGCCACGTGCGAGCTCGAGGTGGTGGCGCACCGCGACCTGCTGCTCGTCGCGCGCATGCGCCCGGTGCAGCGCGCCCGGCTCCGTGCGGCGGGGATCAGGACCATCGACGACCTCGCCGTGACAGAGGATGCGCCGGAGGGTATGAACGTCGAGACGTTCGAAGCGCTCCGCGCCCAGGCCCGGCTGCAGCTCGCCGCGATGGCGGCGGAGGCGGCCGCAGAGGACGCCGCGCAGGGGCACGGCGACGCCGCCGCGCATCCGGTGCCGCCGTTCGAGATGGTCTCCGCGGCAGCGATCGGGCTGATGCCGCGGCCCAGCCGTGGCGATCTGTTCTTCGACTTCGAGGGGGATCCGCTCTACACCGAGCCGGGCGAGGGTCAGCCCTGGGGGCTCGACTACCTGTTCGGCTGGGTCGACGACGCCGAGCAGTACACCGCACTCTGGGCGCACGACTTCGCGGCCGAGAAGCGGGCGCTGCTGGACTTCCTCGATTTCGTCGCCGCGCGGCGAGCGGCGCACCCCGACATGCACATCTACCACTACGCCCCCTACGAGACCTCGCACCTGCAGAACATGGCGGAGCGCTACGGCGTGGGCGAGGCCGCGGTCGACCGGCTGCTGCGGGAAGGGGTGTTCGTCGACCTGTACCCACTGGTGCTGCGGACCGTGCGGATCGGGTCGCGGTCGTACTCGATCAAGAAGCTCGAGCCGCTCTACATGGGCGCCGAGGTGCGCACGAGCGACGTGCAGAAGGGCGACGACTCGATCGTCCAGTACGTGCAGGCGCGGGGGCTCGCCGCGTCGGGTCGCACGGCCGAGGCGGACGGGATCCTGGCCGACCTCGCGGACTACAACCGCTACGACTGCGTCTCGACCCGGCGGCTGCGCAACTGGCTCGTGGGCCTCGCCCGCGAGGCGGGGGTCCTGCCGGCGCCGCCGGACGAGCCCGAGACGCGCGCTTACGAGCCCGCGCCGCTCTCGCTCGCGCTGCAGGCCGAGGGGCAGCGCGTGCAGGATGAGGCGCGGAGCGCGGGTGCGACCGGGCCCGCGCTCGAGCAGGCCGGCCAGTCCCACCGGGTCGCCGCCGCGGCGATCGACTACTTCCCGCGCGAGGCGAAGAGCTTCTGGATCTCGCATTTCCAGCGTCTGCGCGAGCCGGTGACCCTGTGGGAGTCCACGCGCGACGTGCTGCGGGTGGATCCCGACCGTTCGGCGGTCGTGCAGGACTGGGGCACGGAGGAGGGCGCCCGCGCCGTCACGCGTCTGATCGACCTGCACGGAGAGGTCGCGCCCGGCAGCACTCTGAACGCGGGCGGAAGTCCGTTCGCCCTGTACGAGGCCCCTGCGCCGTTCTTCGGGGAGTTCCCCGCGCGCGTGATCCACGTGCCGCACGAGGTGGAGGTCGTCGAGGTGCTCGACGACGGTTACCGGATCCGCGAGCGCTCGATCGGCGGGCAGACCTGGGACGAGCTGCCGCTCGCCCTCACCCCGGCCTCCCCGCCCCGCGTAAACTCCCTGCAGGGTGCGATCGAGGAGTGGGCCGGATCCGTGCTGTCGGCGGCCCCGGCGTTCCCGCAGGACGCGGCGACCGACGTGCTGCGCCGCCTGGTGCCGCGGACCGTGTCGGGTGCGCCGCTGCCTGTTCTGGAGACGGGGCCGGACGGGCGCTCGGACCGGAGCTCCGACGCCGCTGACGGAGCCACGTCGCCGGACTCCGATCTTCCCGAGGCCGCCGACGGCATCGTGCGGGGTGTGCTCGACCTCGACCGCAGCTACCTCGCGGTGCAGGGCCCCCCGGGCACGGGCAAGACCTACACGGCATCGCACGTGATCGCCCGGCTCGTGAACGAGCACGGGTACCGCATCGGCGTGGTCGCGCAGTCGCACGCGATCGTGGAGAACCTGCTCGAGCGGGTGGTCGCGGCGGGTGTTCCGGCCGCGCAGGTGGCGAAGGCGCCGAAGGATCCGCACGGATCGGAACCCGTCTTCACCGGGATCCGCAAGGACGGCATGGCCGCGTATCTCGCCGAGCAGAGCGCGGCGGGCCTCGGCTGCGTGGTGGGAGGCACGGCCTGGGACTTCTCGAGCACCAGACGAGTCCAGCGCGGCGAGCTCGATCTGCTCGTGATCGACGAGGCGGGGCAGTTCTCGCTCGCCTCCACGATCGCGGTGGCGGTGTCGGCGCAGCGGCTGCTGCTGCTCGGCGATCCTCAACAGCTGCCTCAGGTAAGTCAGGGCACGCACCCCGAACCCGTCGACACGTCGGCGCTCGGCTGGGTCATGCACGACAAGGCGGTCATCGACCCGGCGCATGGAGTGTTCCTCGCCCGTTCCTGGCGGATGCATCCGGAGGTCGCGGCCCCGGTCTCGCGGCTCGCGTACGCGGGCGCGCTGGCGTCGGCGCCCGGTACCGAGCGGCGAATGATCGACGGCATCGACCCGGGGCTTCACGTGCAGCCGATCCGTCATCGCGGCAACGCCACGCAGTCGCCGGAGGAAGCCGCGGAAGTCGTCCGCATCGTGGGCGCGCTGGTCGGGCGGGACTACACCGACGGCATGGCGGGCGCGTCACCGCGCCCGCTCGCGCAGGCCGACATCATCGTCGTCGCACCGTACAACGCGCAGAAGCAGCTGATCCTCGATGCGCTCGCCGACGCCGGCTTCGGCGACGTCGCGGTGGGCACGGTCGACAACTTCCAGGGCAGGGAGGCGGTGGTCTCCATCACGTCGCTGGCCGCATCGAGCGGGCGCGACGCCCCGCGCGGGCCGGAGTTCCTCTTGCTGCAGAATCGGCTGAACGTGGCGATCTCACGCGCCAAGGTCGCCGCGTACCTGGTGCACTCGCCGGCCTTGCTGGACGACCTGCCGTGGACGCCCGAGGGCGTCGCTCGGCTGAGCGCGTTCGCGCACCTCGTCGGGGCGGATCGGGAGGAGGATCCGGCGGACGACCTGCTGGTCACGACGGGAACCCGAGACGATGCACTCTGAGGCCGAGATCGCTCGCGCGTCCGCCGCGTGGGTCTGGTTCCCGAACGGCAGCGAACAGGAGAGGTCCGAGCTGCAGCTGGTCCGCTACCCGCCGCGATTCGGCGGCGGGGTACGCGGGTCGCAGGTCGCGTCCGACCTCGATCCGGCTGCGGTGCTGGATCACGCGGTCGCACGCACGCGCTCCTGGGGAGAGGAGAAGCTCGTGTTCTGGACGAACGCCGCCGACAGCCCCGACCTGGAGGACGAGCTGCGTCGGCGCGGAGCCGTGCACGACGACACCGTGACCGTGTTCGCCCGCCCGATCCCGGGGGAGCGGATCCCGGTGCCGGATGGCATCGACACCGTGATCGTGCGGACTCTCGCAGACGTGCGGGACGTGGACGCGGTGAGCGTGCCGGTATGGGACCAGCTTCCCTTGGATGAGGAGGGGCTCGCCGACCAGCTCGCCGAAGTCGCGACGGAGCTCGCGGCCGGGACCGGGGCCAGGGCGCTCGCCCGTCTCGAGGGGCGTCCCGTCAGCACCGGCGGCTGCACCGTGGTCGACGGCTTCCTCCGACTCTGGGGTGCGGCGACGCTGCCCGGATTCCGCGGACGCGGCGCCTATCGGGCCGTGCTCGCGGAGCGGCTGCGGCACGGCGCCGAGCTCGGGGCCACCACTGCGCTCGTCAAGGGGCGCGTCGCGACGTCCGCCCCGATCCTCGCACGCTGTGGCTTCACCCCGTACGGCGAGGACCGCTCCTTCGTGCTGACGGTGTGACGGCGGGGGCTCAGACGGTGCCGTAGAGGCGGTCGCCGGCGTCGCCGAGGCCGGGCACGATGTACCCCTTCTCGTTCAGGCGCTCGTCGAGGGCGCCGAGCACGAGCGTGACGTTGCGGTCGCCCACCAGGCTCTCGATCGCCGCCACGCCCTCGGGCGTGCCGAGCAGGCAGATCGCCGTGACGTCGTCCGCGCCGCGATCGAACAGGAACTGGATCGCGGCGGCGAGTGATCCGCCGGTCGCGAGCATCGGGTCGATCGCGAAGCACTGGCGGCCGCTGAGGTCGTCGGGCAGGCGCTCGGCGTAGGTCGTCGGCTCGAAGGTCTCCTCATCGCGGACCATGCCGAGGAAGCCGACCTCGGCCGTGGGCAGCAGCTTGACCAGGCCCTCGAGCATGCCGAGACCGGCGCGCAGAATCGGGACGACGATCGGTCGCGGCTCCGAGATCTTCACGCCCATGGTCGTGGTGACCGGAGTGGTGATCTCGATGGGACTCACCCGCACGTTGCGCGTCGCCTCGTAGGCGAGCAGCGTCACGAGCTCCTCGGTGAGCTGGCGGAACACCGGCGACGGGGTGCGCGCATCGCGCAGCACCGACAGCTTGTGGGTGATGAGGGGGTGGTCGGCGACGTGCACACGCATAGGTACAGGCTACTTCGCCCGGGCCGCCGTGCGTTGCGCGGATTCTCGGTGGAGCGGGGAGCGCTCGATCGGGTCGGGCTTCTCCGGCGCACGACGATCGCGCGCCTGTGGCGCGCGCGTGCGCGTCACAGGGTGGTGCCGGCGAGGAAGTGCCAGCCCAGCCACCACCAGACGACGATCACTGCGATGCGCACGGAGCGGTCATCGAGCAGCCGGTCGAACAGCGCGGTGGTGGTCGCCTCCGCATCCGCGCGCCGGATCCGCCACGTCGCCAGCACGAGCAGAGCGGCGCACAGCCCGAAAGCGGCGACGCTGAGAAGTGTCATCGCCGGGCCCCCGCCCGCAGCAGGAAGACGCCGCCCGCCAGCCAGACCGCCGCGAACAGGATCCTGCCCGGCGCGCCGTCGAGCAGCGGATCCATCAGATCGCTGAGCGCAGACGAAGGCGCATCGGGGTGGATCCGGCTGAGGATGAACTGCACGAGCTCCCACAGGCAGCCGGCGACCACCAGCCCGCTCCACAGCCAGGCCAGCCGGCGCAGGTCGCGCGTCCAAGGCGGCGGTCCTGCGGGCGCGCCGGGCCAGGCCAGAGCAACGGCGGCGATCCCGATCGCGGTCACGGCGGCCACCATGCCGCTGCCGTGGCGGGGGAGCAGGCCCACGACGAGTCCTGCGAGGGCGGCCCCTGCCACGATCATCCGCAGCGGCGCGCGGCGCGTGCGGGTGGGCGGAGCCCACCGGGCTGCGACGACGAGCAGGGCAGCGCCGAAGAACACGATCGCGTCGAACCACTGGGCGCGCACGATCTGGACCGCGCCGATCAGCACCAGCACCGTGACCCAGCACAGGACGGGCCAGGGCAGTGCGCGAGACCGGCGGCCCGCCGCCCCCGGGTCTGCATCCGTCTGAGCGCCCATGACACCCCTCCTCCGCATGCTACTCACGCGACGCCGGGGAGGGGGCGGGTTCCGAGGCGGCCAACGGCGACGCGACGCGGCCCTGCGGCTAGGCTCGACCGTCGGGAGGACCGGTGAGCGCAGCAGGATCCGTGACGGACGACACGGCGATGGACCGCGCCCTCGCGCTCGCCGCCGAGGCCGCCGCCGCAGGCGAGATCCCCGTGGGCGCCGTCGTGCTCGACCCGGAGGGACGGCCAATCGCCGAGGGGCGCAACAACCGCGAGGAGACGACGGATCCGACCGGTCATGCCGAGATCGTCGCGCTGCGCGCGGCCGCTGCGGCGCACGGATCCTGGAATCTCACCGGCTGCACGCTCGTCGTCACGATGGAGCCATGCGTGATGTGCGCCGGCGCCATCCTGCAGTCCCGGCTCGCTCGCGTGGTGTTCGGCGCCTGGGATGAGAAGGCGGGGGCCGCCGGCTCGCTCTACGACGTGCTGCGCGATCGTCGGCTGCCGTATCGGGCCGAGGTCGTCGGCGGCCTCCGCGAGGCCGAGGCCGTGACGCAGCTGCGCGCGTTCTTCGCCGAACGGCGCTGACTCCGGCCGCTGCTGTCCTGAGGTCGTTGAGCGAGCACGCGAAGCGCGCGAGACGAAACGCGGCGATCTCGGGATGACGGCGTTTCGTCTCGGTCGCCTCCGGCGTCCTCGCTCAACGACCCCGGGGTGCTGACGGCCGCGGTCAGGCCTTCGGACGTCGCGATGCCAGCCGGGCCAGGCGCTGCACGGCGAACAGATACGCCTGCGCGCGGGGATCGAAGTACCCGCGGCGCCGTTCGCCGTGCTCGTCGACCTCGGTCTGGGACGCGTGACCTTCGGTGGCCTCGCCTTGCTCATCCGTCCCCGGGATGGAGCCGCCGTCCGAGGAGTAGACGATCGCGCCCTCGATGTCGCGGGGGTCGACCGGGTGCGCGCCGAGCCGTCCGAGAGGCGCGGTGGCGTCGCTCGACGACTCCGTGGCGTAGAACGAGAAGGAGCGCTTCGAGATGGCCTCCGCCACCGCGTCGGCGGCCATGCGCGTCATCCCCGCCGAGGCGATGGAGAACGCCATGGAGACGGGGCCCGCGCCGTCCATGAGCACGAGCTCGCCGAAGAGGGTGGACGAGTACGAGTACGCGAGCATCGCGATGTGCGCCCGGGGATGGCGATGCCGGATCCGCACCAGGTCGCCGGCCAGCCGCGCCGCGCCGACTGTCGCGTGCTTGGTCGCGAGCGCCGACAGGTGGGTGCCGGAGTCGTACCCGAACCAGGCGATCGTGGCGATGCGGACGGATCCGCCCCGCAGCGCACTGGCGCGGATGACGTCGGCGCACAGCCGCTGGGCGATGCCTGCCCAGCCCGGGAAGGCGGCGAGATCCGTGTCGATCCCGTGCAGGACGACCACGATCAGCTCGGCCGCGTCGAAATCGCCGAACGCCACGGCGGCGCGGGGCTCCTCGCCCTCGAAGAACAGCGAGATCAGCTGCGCCTGCGGATCCGCGTGCAGCACGTCCTGCACGTGCTGCAGCCTGCTGCGCGCGTCTGCGGACACCGTGGGATCGGCGAGCGCCTCGGCGAGCGGATCGACCACGACGGATCCGCCTGGTCAGTCGGCCGAACGCAGCACGAACGCGTCGGTGGACGGGGACGGATCCAGGGCAGGCCGGTAGATGCCGGGCTCGAGATAGATCACCCGTGCCGCCGGCACGGACTCGCGGATGCGGACCTCGATCGCGTCGATGTCGTCGGCGGCCGCGCGCACGGTCTTGTCCGAGGTGAGGGCGATCTTCGCCGCGACGAGCAGTTCGTCAGGGCCGAGGTACAGGGTCTTGATGTGGATGAGCTTCTCGACCTCGCCACCCGCCAGGATCGCGTCGACGATCCGGTCGTAGTCGGCCTCGTTCGCGCCTTCGCCGACGAGCAGGCTCTTCGTCTCGATGCCGAGCGCGATCGCGATGAGCACGAGCAGCAGTCCGATCATCAGCGTGCCGAGCGCATCGAAGACCGGGTTGTGGGTGATCAGCGTGAGACCGACGCCGAGGAGCGCGAAGAGCAGGCCCACGAGTGCCCCGGTGTCCTCCAGCAGCACGACCGGAAGCTCAGGCGCCTTGGCGCGGCGGATGAACGACACCCACGACTGCCCCTTCGGGCGCACGTGGTTGCTCTCGCGGATGGCGGTGCGCAGCGAGAACGACTCCAGCACGATCGAGACGACCAGCACGGCGATCGGCACCCACCACCAGGTCTTGTCGAGCTCATGCGGTTCGACGAGCTTCTGCACGCCCTCGTAGATCGCGAACAGACCTCCGACCGAGAACAGGATGATCGACACGACGAACGCGTAGACATAGCGCTCGCGCCCGTAGCCGAAGGGGTGCTCGCGGTCGGCGCGACGGCGTGCCTTGCGTCCGCCGAGCATGAGCAGCAGCTGGTTGCCGGAGTCGGCCACCGAGTGGATCGCCTCCGCGAGCATCGACGCGGACCCCGTGAGGAGCCAGGCCACGAGCTTCGCGACGGCGATGCCCATGTTCGCGAGGAACGCCGCCAGGATCGCCTTGCCGCCACCGGATGCACTCATGTCACGAGTCTATGCGGGGCGGCGGGGCGCATGACGGGCCCGGCCCTCGACGACACCGCGGTCGGACGTCGGCCCTGCCGCCGCACGGATGGGGCTCGTAGGATGGCCGCATGGTCGATGCTCTGCCCTCTGTCGCGTTCCTCGGTGCCGGCTCGATGGGAGGTGCGATCCTGCGCGGCCTCGTCTCCAGCGGAATCCCCGTCGACGGCGGCATCACCGCCACCAACCGCACGGCGGCGCGCGCCGCCGAGCTGGAGGGTCTGCCGGGTGTGCGCTCGATCGCGCTCGAGCAGCAGCCGGACGGGAACGACCTGGCGGCCGGTGCTCGGATCGTCGTCGTCGGCGTGAAGCCCGCCATGGTGCCCGACCTGCTCGACGAGATCGCGCCGCACCTCCGCGAGGACGCGATCGTGGTGAGTATCGCAGCCGGAGTCACCCTGGCGACCTTCGCGGCGCACCTGCCGGACGGCACGAGCGTGCTGCGCTCGATGCCGAACACCCCCGCCACCGTGGGCCGCGCGGTGACCGGTCTCGCAGCGGCCGCCGGCGTCAGCGACGACGAGCGCGCGCTCGTGCGTCGGCTGTTCGAGACGGTCGGATCCGTGATCGAGGTCGCGGAGGGGCAGATCGACCCGCTGTCCACGATCTCCGGATCCGGTCCCGCCTACGTCTTCCTGCTCATCGAGGAGTTCACCAAGGTCGCGATCGGCAAGGGCTTCGCAGAGCCCGAGGCCCGGCTCATGGCCGAGCAGACCTTCATCGGAGCGACCGCGCTGCTGGAGGCCTCGGGCGAGGACCCCGCCGAGCTGCGCCGCCGCGTGACGAGCCCCAAGGGGACCACCGAGCGCGCCGTCGCGGTGCTGCAGGACGCGGACCTCGACGGCCTGTTCGCCCGGGCCACCGACGCCGCCCTCGCCCGGGCGCGCGAACTCGCAGCCGGAGCCTGACCACCCGGAGCCCGACCACCCGGAGCCCGCCCCCGGAGCTCGAGTATCCGCGGCCGGATCCTCGAGCTCTGGGGCGGTCCGGGTCACGCCTCGCTCGCGACCTCCGCGAGCACCTCGGGCCAGCGCCGATCCAGGATCCGCCCGCCCAGCACCGTCCCGCCCCACGCGGCGAGCCCGCCGAGCACGAGTCCGCACGCCAGGCTCAGCCATCCGAGCCACGGCGTCCAGATGGCCGCGATCGCGAGGCCGAAGGCGGGCCCCCCGATGAGCAGGCTCAGCGGCGCGATGATGATCATGGCGATCATCGACTGAACCCCGCCGGAGGATCCGCGTCCGAACGGATTCGCCTCCGGGGCCGGCGCGCGGCCGGGGAGGAACGCGCCCACCCAGGATCCGAGCCCGGCCGATGCCGCGCTCAGGCCCAGAGCCGCACCGAGGCTGGCCGGGATGAGGTCGACCCGCCCCGCGAGCACACTGGCGGCGACGCACAGCACGACCGTGACGGGAACCGCGATGATGCCGAACCCGAGCAGGCGACCCGCACGGTCGGCCCGGCCCGGCACGCCGGTGTGGATGTGCAGCGCAATGGCGTCGTTGTCGTACGCGATACCCATCTGCAGGATCGTCCCGATCAGCAGCGCGTTGATCGCCGGGATGAGGATCGCGGCGGGGCCCAGGGCGAACGAGCCGCCGCCACGCCCGTTCATCAGGGTCAGCCCGATCAACAGGGCCGGCAGCAGCAGCATCATCACGGTGTTGATCACCTGGCGCGGGTCGCGCTTGGCATAGCGCAGGGTGCGGGCCGCGATCGCTCCGACGGCCGTGGCCGGAAGCGCACGATCGAGCAGTCCGCCCGAGCGCACGCGTCCGCCTCCGCGGCTCTGGATCGGCGCGACCAGGCGTGCGGCGAGCAGTCCGCGTGCGGCGAACCACAGCACGACGACCGTCGCGATCGCCACCAGCAGCCGCAGGCCGGCGCCGAGCAGATCCTCTCGGGCCAGCGATGCGGACACGCCGAACACGGCGCCGAGCGGCGTCCATCCGGCCGCATCGGCGATCGCAGGCAGCACCGCGGTCGGATCCGCGACGCGTGCGAAGGCACGCACCAGCACGTTGATCAGCAGCCCCGAGCACGCGACGAGGAGCACGCCGATCGTGATCACGAGATCCCGCGTCCGGCGTCCGGCGAGCCACCCGGCGAGGACGCCGCTGACCACGCGGGCTCCCAGCACGCAGGTCGCGAGTGCGAGCGGGATCAGGAGCACGGCGGCCACCAGCGCGAGCGGACTCACCGACCATCCGACCAGCATGAGCAGCAGCGCCGCGGTCGTGCCGATCCCGCCGATGGTGGTGGCGCCCGCGATCACGAGCCCCGGCAGCAGCGATCGGGCGGTGACCGGCAGCAGGGCGAAGCGCTCCGGGGCGAGCGAGTCGTCGACGCTCACGACGATCGATCCGATCCACCACACCAGCACGATGCCGGTGCCGACCAGCACGAGGGTGCGCACGGCGGCGTCGGGCGCGGCCACGCGCAGCGCGACGAGGCCCGCCGCGAGGGCGGTGAGCAGGCCGAGCGCGATCAACCCGGAGATGATGACCGAGACGATCATCCACGGGTTGCGGCCGAGCTGGTGGCCGAGCTGGCGCCAGCGCAGGCCTACGAGGAGCGCAACCATGCGAGCGTCTCCGATCCGAGCTCGTGCGCGCCGACCAGGGTGAGGAAGCGCTGTTGCAGGGTCTCGCCCGCCCGCACCTCGTCGAGGGTGCCGTTCGCGAGAAGACGCCCCTCGGCGACGATCGCGACCCGGTCGCAGAGGGACTCGACGAGCTCCATGACGTGGCTGGAGAGCACGACCGTGCCCCCGCCGGCGACGAACGCGCGCAGGATCTGCCGGATCGTCTCGCCGGAGACGGGGTCGACGGCCTCGAGCGGCTCGTCCAGGATGAGCAGGCGCGGCGCGTGGATGAGCGCGCACGCGAGCCCGATCTTCTTGCGCATTCCGGCGGAGTAGTCCACGACCAGCGTGCTGCCGGCGTCGGCCAGGCCCAGCGCGTCCAGCAGCTCGCCGGTCCGGCCGACGACCTCGGCCTCGGTCATTCCGCGCAGCAGACCCGTGTAGCGCAGCAGCTCGGCGCCGGTGAGACGATCGAGCATCCGCACGCCGTCGGGGAGCACGCCCATGCGGCCCTTCGCCGCAGCCGGATCCTGCCAGACGTCCGCGCGGAGCACCCGGGCGGTGCCGGCATCGGGGCGCAGCAGCCCCGTGGTCATCGCGAGTGTCGTCGTCTTGCCGGCGCCGTTGGGCCCGAGCAGTCCGAGCATGGATCCGGCGGGGACGTCGAGCCAGAGGTCGTCGACGGCGACCTTCTGCCCGAACTGCTTGCGAAGGCCCTGCAGCGAGAGCACCGGCGGCGCGGCGGCGAAGGGCGCTGTGAAGTCGGTCATGCCTCCATCCGACCATGCCGCGGCGCGGCCGGCATCCGTCGCGAGGCGGATATCCCCGCCGAACATCCCGCCGCCACTGCCGACGACCGCGAGACCGATCCTGCGTCCCGAGACCGCAGATGAGAACGTCGGTCTCGGGACGAGAGTTCGGTCTCGCGGTCGCCAGAGGGGCCGGATGCGAGGGCGTCAGCGATCGAGCGAGGAGAACCGCTCGATGTCGCTGTTCGTGCCCGACACGATGATGAGGTCGTGGTTGGTGACGACGGTGTCGGCCTCGGCGTAGCGGAACGGCTTGCCGGGGCTCTTCACCCCGACCACGGTCACGTTGTACTTGCTGCGCACGCCCGACTGGTTCAGGCCCACGCCGCGGATGAACTTCGGCGGGTACATCTTGGCCAGCACGAAGTCGTCGTCGAAGCGGATGAAGTCCAGCATGCGGCCAGACACGAGGTGCGCGACGCGCTCGCCCGCCTCGCGCTCGGGGTAGACGACGTGATTGGCTCCGACCCTGGCGAGAATCTTGCCGTGCGACTGCGACACCGCTTTCGCCCAGATCTGCGGCACCTTGAGGTCCACCAGGTTCGCGGTGATGAGCACGGAGGCCTCGATCGAGGATCCGACGGCGACGACGGCGACCTGGAAGTCCTGCGCGCCGATCTGACGCAGCGCGTCGATGTTGCGGGTGTCCGCCTGCACTGCGTGCGTGACGCGCTCCGACCACTTCTGCACCAGCTCGAGGTTGGTGTCGATCGCGAGCACTTCACGGTCGAGCCGGTCCAGCTCTCCGGCGCAGGCGGCGCCGAAGCGGCCCAGCCCGATCACGAGCACCGGAGCGTCGTTGCGCAGCACTTCAACCATGCCGCCCACTTTACTGTCCGACGACTTCCGGTCCGCCGAGCCCGCGGTCAGCCGACGATCGGCCGCTCCACGGGCAGCGAGTACAGCTGAGTGCGCGACGTCGCCGCCACGGCGGCCGCGAGGGTGACGGTGCCGACGCGGCCCATGAAGATCGTCGCGGCGAGGATGTACGTCGCCGCGTCCGGGAGCCTCTCGGTGACGCCCGTCGACAGGCCCACGGTGCCGAAGGCCGAGACCACGTCGAAGAGCACCTCCTCGACGGGGTACTTCGTGATCTGGCTGATCGCGATCGTGGAGAGCGCGACGGTGGTGGCGCCCCACGCCACGACGCTGAGCGCGACGCGCTGCACGTCCGAGGGGATCCGGCGCCCGAACGCCTGCACGGCGGGGCGCCCCTTGGCCTCGCTGATCACGGCCAGGGCGAGCACGGCGAGCGTGGTGACCTTGATGCCGCCGGCGGTGGACGCGGAGCCGCCGCCGACGAACATGAGCATCGACGCGGCGAGCATCGACGATCCGTTCAGATCCCCCATGTTCACCACGCTGAAGCCGCCCGAGCGCGTCATCGCGGACAGGAAGAAGGCCTGGAACGTGGTGTCGCCGGCGTCCATGGATCCGAACGTCTTCGGATTGTCGAACTCGAGCAGCAGGAAGACCGCGGCTCCCACCACGAACAGCAGGATCGTGGTGAGCACCGTGAGCTTGGCGTGCAGCGACCAGCGCCGCACGTGCCAGCGCTGCCGGGCGAGCGTGTAGATGACGGGGAAGCCGAGGCTGCCCAGGAACACGCCGAGCATGAGCACGCTGAGCACGTAGTAGTTCTGCGCGAACGGCGCGAGCCCTCCCGGGTTCGGGGTGAAGCCGGTGTTCGTGAACGCCATCGCCGCGTAGAACGGCGCCTCCCAGAGGGCGGTGACGGGATCCACCCCCGCCGTCAGCAGTGCCGGGTAGAGCAGTACGATCAGTCCGGCCTCGATGGCGAACGCCGAGATGGCCACGGTGCGCAGCAGGGATCCGACCTCGCCGAGACGCACGGTCTGGCTCTCGTTCACGGGGCCGCCGTGCGCGCGCATCGGGTTGGTGTCGCCCGCTGCGATGAGCTTGGCGCGCAGCCCGAGTCGCTTCGAGATCGCCAGGCCCATCACGCTCGCGAGGGTCAGCACGCCGAGACCGCCGATGTTGACGCCCACGAAGATCACGCCGAGCCCGAAGCCCGACCAGTGCGTAGACATGTCGACGGTGGACAGCCCGGTGACGCAGATCGTGGAGACGGCCGTGAACAGGGCATCGGCGAGCGGGGTCACCGTGCGGTCGGCGCTCGCGATCGGCAGCGAGAGCAGCGCGGTCGTGATCAGGATGAGCGCCGAGAACACGACGATCGCGAACCGCGAGGGCGACGATGTCGTCAATGTCTTGCCGAGACGGATGGTGCGTCGGACGATCTCGGAGAAGGATCGCGGGGCAGCGGTGCGCGCCATGGTCGAGCCCCTCCGATCCTCCGTCCGCCAAGCCTTCGTCATGGTACTCCGCCCGTGGCGCGGCTACTGTGAAGGCATGACCGACATCTTCGACGTGATCGCCGACGGCACGAGACGGGACATCCTGCAGCTCCTGCGCCAGCGGTCAGAGGAAGGGGATGCCGGCACCAGCGTGACGCAGATCGTCAGCGAGCTGGGGATCAGCCAGCCCACCGTCTCGAAGCACCTCAAGGTGCTGCGCGAGGCGGAGCTCGTCACGGTGCGCGAAGACGGCCAGCGGCGCTTCTACAGCATCGAGGCCGCGCCGCTGGAACAGGTCGACGACTGGCTTGTCCCGTTCCTCGCCGACGCCTATGGCGACTCGGCCCCCGACATCTCCGGCGTCATCGGGGTTCCGCCGCTGCCGGACGGCGCTGCGCACGCGGCCGAGGTCGTCGGCCGGGCCGCCGCCAGCGCGAAGCACGTCGTGCAGACGGCGCTCAAGCGCCTCGGAGCCTGAGCGCCGCACGCACGTCGCGCGGAAGGAGCCGACGAGGCTCAGCGCCGAGCCCGGCCGAACAGCCAGCGACCCCACAGCACGGAGATCGCCAGGATGAGCGCGCACCAGCCCAGCGCCCAGTAGGGCTGGAGGTGCAGGGGAGTGCCCATGAGCAACCCCCGGATCGTCTCGATGATCGGCGTGATGGGCTGGTTCTCCGCCACCCACTGCAGCCAGGTCGGCATCGTGTGCACCGGGACGAACGCGCTGGACAGATATGGCACGAACATCAGGATGAACCCGTACCCCGCCGCGGCCTCCGGGCTGCCCGCGGCGAGGCCGATGGCCGCGTAGAGGTACGTGATCACCAGGATGTAGACGGCGATCACGCCGAACGCGGCGACCCACTGCAGAGCGCCCGCGCTCGGACGGAAGCCGAGCAGCAGAGCGACGCCGAACACGACGGCCGTGGAGACCAGGTTGCGGACCAGGCTCGCGACGACGTGACCGGTGAGCACGGATCCCGGTCGCAGCGGCATGGTGCGGATCCGGTCGATGATCCCCGTGGACATGTCGCGCGACACGTACGTCGCGGTCGATGCGGCGCCGAAGCCGGCGCACAGCAGGATGATCCCCGGCACGACGTAGTCGACGTAACTGCCGTCGTTCTCGATCGCTCCGCCGAACACGAAGGTGAACAGCAGCATGAGCGTCACCGGCAGCATGATCGACATCGAGAGGGTCTCGCCGTCGCGAAGGGACAGGATCAGGCTGCGGCGGACGAACACGCGTTCGGCGGCGAAGCCCCGCAGGCGAGGGCGGATCCCCGAACGGGGCGACGGGACCGGCGCGAGCGGGCGCGGGGCGACAGGGGCGGACAGAGCGGTCATGCGAACTCCCGGATGGATGTGCGGTCGGCGTCGCCGGTCGCGGTCAGGGTGAGGAAGACGTCGTCGAGCGTGGGGCGGCGCAGCTGCACGCGGGCGGCCGGATGCGCGGCCTCGAGCTCGTCCAGGGCGCGGCGGATGCCGTCGATCGAGCCGTCGGTGGCGATCTCCGCGAGAGGGGATCCGTCGGCGTCCTCCGCGACGAGCACGTCGCTGCCGAACTGCGCCTTCAGCGCCGGCGCGGTGCCGGTGCGGACGATGAGCCCCTCGTGCAGCACGGCGATGCGATCCGCGAGCTGATCGGCCTCCTCGAGGTACTGGGTGGTGAGGAAGACGGTGGTGCCCGCGTCGGCGAGACCCCGGATGACCTCCCAGAGGTCCAGGCGACTGCGCGGATCAACGCCGGTCGTGGGCTCATCGAGGAAGAGCACCTGCGGCGTGACGACGAAGCTGAGGGCGAGGTCCAGTCGACGGCGCATGCCGCCCGAATAGGTCTTGACCTTGCGTCCTGCCGCATCGGCGAGCGCGAACTGCCCGAGCAGCTCGTCCGCGCGGCGGCGGGCGGCGCGCGGGCTCAGACCGGAGAGTCGGCTGAGCATCACCAGGTTCTCCACGCCGGTGAGCGCGTCGTCGACCGCGGCGGACTGGCCGGTGAGCGAGATCCGCTGCCGCACGCCCCCGGGATCGCGGCGCACGTCGCAGCCGGCGACGACCGCGGTGCCGGAATCGGCACGGGTCAGCGTGGTGAGGATCGAGATCGTCGTGGTCTTGCCGGCGCCGTTGGAACCGAGCAGCGCGACGATCTCGCCTTGCTCGGCCGTGAGGTCGACGCCCCTCAGCACGGGGGTGCCGCGGTACTGCTTGGTGAGTCCTGCGACTTCGATGGCCGTGGTCATCGCCGTTCCTTTCTGTGTACGGATGAAACTGTTTATGACAGTAACGCACTGTTTATATCGTAAACAGTCCTATTCTGGAGTCATGACCGAAGAACCGGATCCCGCCGAGCTGCCCGATCTGCCGCGCGGCATCGCGCTGGCCTGGGGGATGGCGGCCAGCCCGCAACGCGGGCCCAAGCGCGAGATGAGCGTCGAGCGCATCGTCGAGGCGGCCGTCGCGCTCGCGGACGGCGAGGGTCTCGGTGCCGTGTCGATGGCGGCCGTGGCGAAGGCGCTCGGCTTCACCCCGATGTCGCTGTACCGCTATGTCACGGCGAAGGACGACCTTCTGCTGCTCATGCAGGAGGAGGCGTCGGGGCTCCCGCCGCTCCCGGAATCCGGTGCCGCGGAACGGGGGTGGCGGGAGGAGGCCGCGCGGCTGTACCGCGCGCATCTCGACGTCTATCTCCGGCATCCCTGGCTGCTCAGCCTGCCCATCAGCGGTACCCCGGTCACGCCCGGGACGGCGGCCTGGATGGACGCGTACCTCGCGGCCTTCGCCGAGACTCCGCTCGATCAGGACGAGCGGATGGGGGCGATGCTCGCGGTCATGGGGCAGGCCCGGTGGTTCGGCACCGTGTCGGCCGGCTATGCGGAGGCGGCGCGAGCGACCGGGCGGACGCTCGCACAGGTCGGCGCGCAGGAGGCGGCCCTGTTCCGGGCCCTGATCGATGCGGACGCCTATCCCCATGCGCGTGCCGCGCTCGAGGCGGGAGCGATCGACGGCGACAGAGACCCCATGGTGTTCGGCATCGAGCGCGTCCTGGACGGGATCGCCGCGCACATCGATCGTCTCGCCACCGCGCGGCCGGGCGATCCTCGGACTCCTCCCGCGTTCGTCCCCGAGGATCCGGCGCTCGCTGCCGACAAGCGCGTGCGCGCGGCGGCGAAGAGCGTGCGCGATGCCGAGAAGGCGCTGCGGGCGGCGCAGAAGAACGCGCGCCAGGTGCGCAAGGATGCGGCGGAGCGCCTGGCCAAGTCTGCGGCGGTCTGAGCATCCTCCGTCACAGCGTTCACATGGGTTTACACGCGTCGCCACCAGCCCCTACAGTTGTCGCATCCCGCCGCGCAGGTCGCGCGAGGGGTGAGGGGGTAGATGGGGATGCCCGAGCAGTTGCCGGACGTCAAGTTCCTGACCGTCGCCGAGGTGGCGGCGATCATGCGCGTGTCCAAGATGACGGTGTACCGGCTGGTGCACGCCGGGGATCTGCCGGCGATCCGCTTCGGACGCAGCTATCGCGTGCCGGAGTCCGCCGTCACAGCGGCTCTGCAGACGCCGATCGCCGACGTCGGCTGAGCGCGCTCACCTCCATGCGGACCGACCTGGAGCGGCCGCTGGGTTCGCGCGTCAGCGCGGGTGGTGCCATGCGCTAGACTGTTGCGAGGCATTTTTCCATGCCCCGATCCCGGTCGTCGTCCGTGTGCGACGCCCAGCCCCTGACTTAGTGAGGTTTCCGTGGGTTCTGTCATCAAGAAGCGCCGCAAGCGCATGGCGAAGAAGAAGCACCGCAAGCTGCTTCGCAAGACTCGCCACCAGCGCCGCAACAAGAAGTAAGCGGCCGCGCGCAACGCGCAAGTCACTGAGCGCCCCCGATCTCGCGATCGTCGGGGCGCTTCGTGCATTCCACGGGGCACCCGTCCGGCGCGCCCGGGCGTCCGACGTCTGGAAGAATCGGATCCATGAAGACGATCACCGTCGCCCAGCTGGCCGAGCGCACCGAGACGCCTCTCATCGACGTGCGCGAGAGGAGCGAGTTCGCCTCGGGGCACGTGCCCGGCGCGGTGAACCTTCCGATGTCCGAACTCGGCGACCTGCTGCACGAGCTTCCGGACGGCGCGTTCGACGTGATCTGCCAGCTCGGCGGTCGCTCGGCGCGCGTCGTGGAGGCGCTCGAGGCCCGCGGCTACGACGCCACGAATGTGGAGGGCGGCACCGCCGAATGGATCGCGGATGGGCGCGCGATCGAGACCCCTGCACCGTGATCGCACTCACCCTGATCGGCAAGCCCGACTGCCACCTGTGCGACGTGGCATCGGACGTGGTCGACGCGGTCGTCGCCGAGCTGCCTGATGCGCTCGCCGAGGACATGGAGATCACCGAGCTGTCGATCCTGGACGACCCGGCCCTCTACGAGAAGTACTGGGAGAAGATCCCCGTGCTCCTCATCGACGGCGAGCTGCACGGCCACTGGCGCATCTCGCCGGAACGGCTGCGCGAAGCACTCGCCGAGAAGGCCGGAGGAGCGGAAGACAAGGGACGAGCCGCGGACGCGGCAGAGGGAGAGAAGCCATGACGCTGCGCCATGTGGTGACCTGGAAGATGGCGGCGACGGATCCCGCCGAGCGTGCGGAGCATGCCGCCGGCGTCGCCGCGCGGCTGGAAGGGCTCGTCGGCGTCGTGCCGTCGATCCGCGCGCTCACCACGGGCGTGAATGCGCTTGCGATCGACGGCAACTGGGACGTGACCCTGATCGCCGACTTCGACGATGCGGCGGGCCTGGACGCGTACCAGGTCCATCCCGCGCACCAGGAGGTCGTGGGCTACGTGCGCTCGGTATCGGGTGGGCGCTCGGCCGTCGACTTCGAGATCTGAAAGGCGCGAGTCGCAGGCGGAACCGACGCCTTCGATCGGTTGTTCCCATCATCGTCTCGGATCTCAGACGTTCTGCGGCCTCCAGCGAAGGCGGGAACCGCGAGAATCCGCGGCAGCGCGGAGGCCGATACCGAACCGAGACACCCGCGGGCCCTGTGCTGTTACACGGCGGTAACCGCACCGTGTCAAGATAATGGGCAACCCGCACCAGGACGCCCGCGTCCTCGACACAGGAGTCGAACCATGCACCGTCGCTCGAAGATCGCCTACGGACTCGCCCTCGCGGCGGTCGCCACCCTCACCCTCGCCGGGTGCTCCGGCGGCGGCGCCACGCCCACCGCGAGCGGATCTGCCGCTGCCGGTGGCACGGACTACGGTCTGATCACCGCGGGCACGCTCACCGTGTGCTCGGACATCCCCTACAAGCCCTTCGAGTACGAGGAGACCGCCGGATCCGGCAAGTACACCGGCTTCGACGTCGACCTGCTCACCGCCATCGGCGACAAGCTGGGCCTGAAGACCCAGTTCCAGGTCACCAACTTCGACACGCTGCAGTCGGGCACCGCGCTGCTCGCCGGGCAGTGCGACATGGGCGCCTCGGCCATGACGATCACCGACGACCGCAAGAAGAACATCGACTTCTCCGATGGCTACTACGACTCGCTGCAGTCGCTGCTCGTGAAGACCAGCTCCGGCATCAAGGACATCAACGGGCTCTCTGGAAAGAACGTCGGTGTGCAGCAGGGCACCACCGGTGAGAACTACGCGAAGGAGCACGCCAAGGGCGCCAACCTCGTGCAGTTCTCCGACGACGGTGTGCTGTGGCCGGCCCTCCAGGGCGGGCAGATCGACGCGATCCTGCAGGATCTGCCGGTCAACCTGCAGCACGAGAAGGACGACCCGTCCTACAAGGTCGTCGAGACCTACAAGACCGACGAGCAGTACGGCTTCGCGTTCGCGAAGGGCAAGAACGAGGCACTGCGCAAGGCGATCAACGAGCAGCTGAAGGCGCTCAAGGACAACGGCGAGTACAAGAAGATCTACGACAAGTACTTCGCCGCGGCGCAGTGACCGGGGTCTGATCAACGCCGATGGCTCTGAAGAAGCGGACCCGCACGCGGGTCTATCACTACACCGTCTATGCGGTGATCATCGCCCTCATCCTGTGGGCGGTGGTCGCCACCGATTGGCCGACGGTCCTGAAGCAGTTCGCGAACCCCGAGGTCGCGTTGAAGCTGCTGCCCGGGATCATCACCGTCGGCCTGAAGAACACCATTCTCTTCACGATCTACTCGTTCTTCGGCGGCTTGATCCTCGCGATCGTGCTCGCCCTGATGAAGCTGAGCGACATCCCGCCGTTCCGGTGGGCGGCCACCGTGTGGATCGAGTTCTTCCGAGGGATCCCTGCACTGATCACGATCTTCGGCTTCGGGATCATGCTTCCGATCGCGACGAAGGTCACGATCCCGGGAGCACCGGTGGGTGCCGCGGTGCTCGGTCTCATCGTGGTGTCGTCGGCATACATGGCGGAGACGATCCGCGCGGGGATCCAAGCGGTGCCGAAGGGGCAGACGGAGGCGGCGCGGTCGCTGGGCATGTCGTCGTCGCGCACCATGTTCTTCATCGTGCTGCCGCAGGGCTTCCGCATCATCATCCCGCCGCTCACGAACGAGTTCGTGCTGCTGTTGAAGGACACGTCGCTCTTCTTCGTCATCGGCGCGACCCCGTTCACCTATGAGCTGACGACGTTCGCCCGCAACGGTCTGTCCACCTATGCGAACGCCACGCCGCTGGTGATGGCGGCGCTGCTGTACCTGATCGTGACGCTCCCGCTGACGCGGCTGACGGCCTGGCTCGAGCGACGGATGGCGAAGGAACGATGAGCACCGACCTGATCAACCTGAACGCGCCCGCGATCGACATCCAGGGCCTCGTCAAGCACTACGGCGACAACGAGGTGCTCAAGGGCATCGACCTGACCGTGCAGGCGGGCGAAGTGGTCTGCGTGATCGGACCCTCGGGATCCGGCAAGTCGACGCTGCTGCGCTCGGTGAACATGCTGGAGGAGCCGACCGGCGGGAAGATCGTGATCGAGGGCATCGACATCACGGATCCCGACATCGACCTCGACCGGGTGCGCGCCCGCATCGGCATGGTGTTCCAGAGCTTCAACCTGTTCCCGCACATGTCGGTGCTGGGCAACCTCACCCTCGCGCAGCGCCAGGTGAAGAAGCGCGGCAAGGCCGAGGCGGAGAAGGTCGCCAAGGCGATGCTGGAGCGGGTGGGCATGGCGCACAAGGCCGACGCCTACCCGAGCCATCTCTCCGGCGGTCAGCAGCAGCGTGTCGCCATCGCGCGGTCGCTCTGCATGAACCCGGACATGATGCTCTTCGACGAGCCCACGTCGGCGCTCGACCCCGAGCTCGTGGGCGAGGTGCTGCAGGTCATGCGGACGCTCGCCGACGAGGGCATGACGATGATGGTGGTCACGCACGAGATGGGCTTCGCCCGGGAGGTCGGCTCCCGCCTGATCTTCATGGACGGCGGGCACATCCTCGAGGAGGGCGACCCCCGCGAGATGCTCGCCAACCCGCAGCACCAGCGCACGAGGGACTTCCTCGCGCGCGTGCTCTGAGCACGTGAGTCGGACGACCTGAGACGCGCCGGGGACTTATTCGTCCCCGGCGCGTCTCATAGCCTTCTCCAAGCTCGGTCAGAGCGCGGGCACGGGGAGCGCTGAGCCCGCCCGGATACGATGGGTCGTCGCCCCGTCCGGAGGCGGGAAACGGAGCACGCCCTTCATGCCGCGCTGGTTGCTGGAGCTGAATCTCGCCGACGGTCCTGTCCCGTGGATCGTCTGGGGGATCGCCGTCGCCGGCGTGATCGCGCTGCTGCTGCGTCCGCTGCGTCGCGGATGGGTGGTGCGCGCGCTCATCGGCCTCGTGGTCGGCGCGGCGATCGGCTGGGGTCTCGCCGCATGGTCGGATGCCACCAACGCGTTCGAACTGCCGCTGCCCGCGGCGGTCAAGTGGTGGACGATCGCAGGCTTCGCGACGATCGGGCTGTCGATCGTGAGCCTGTGGGATTCGCGGTGGTGGCGCAAGGCCGTCGCGATCCTCACCGTGATCGCCTCCGTGCTGTCGATGGGCATCGGCATCAACCAGGCGTTCGGGCTCGACCGCACCCTCGGCGACATCCTCGGCGTCAACACGCTCGGTCCCCTGGATCATTTCGCGCCTCCGCTGAAGCCCGGCCAGGATCCGCCCGCCTCGCTCGTGGACACCTGGAAGGCTCCTGCCGACATGCCCGAGCGCGGCCGGTTCGGGACCCTGAGCGGCGACAACGCGCCACGCTCCACCGCCGGCTTCAAGCCCCGCAACGCGACCATCTACCTGCCGCCGGCCGCGCTGGTGAAGGATCCGCCCGCGCTGCCCGTCGTGGTCTTCATGATGGGGCTGCCCGGGTACCCCAACCCGCATCCCATGGTCGATGTGATGAACGAGTTCGCAGCGAAGCACGACGGCCTCGCGCCGATCGTGATCATCGCCGACCAGCTGGGCGCGCAGAACCAGAACCCGGGCTGCATCGATTCGGCGGCCTACGGCGGCGTCGAGACGTACTTCAACACCGACATCCCGAACTGGATCCGCGGCCACCTCCGCGTGCTGCCGGATCCGAAGCACTGGACGATCTCGGGATACTCCAACGGCGGCGCGTGCGCGTTCATCTACGGTGCTCGGCACCCCGACATCTGGGGCAACATCGCCACCGCGTCCGGTGAGCCGTGGTCGGGCTTCGGTGATCCGAAGTCGGTGGAGAAGGTGTTCCGCGGTGACCAGGCCGCGTTCGACGCGAACAAGCCGCAGGCGATCCTCGCCGAGCACCCCGGCGCCTACGACGGGCACTACGCGATCTTCGCGGCCGGAGCGCTCGACAAGAAGTACGGACCCGCGAACAAGGTGTCGGCGGGCCTCGCCGAAGCAGCCGGGTTCACCACGACCTACTACCTCGTGCCGAACGCCACCCACACCGGTCCGGGGTTGCGAGGGGGCCTGGAGAAGGCGTTCGACGTGCTGTATCCGCACCTGGGGCTGTCCCGATGACCGCCTGGCGTGAGACGACCATGGGCGTGGCCCGCCGGGCAGGGCGCTACGCGCGCCGGCATCCGTTCGCCGTGGGACTGAGCATCCTGCTGCTGGTCAGCGGGCTCGCGCTCGGCACGCTGCGGGGGCATCGCCCCGTCGGAGTGGGGCTCAGCCCGCTCGCGTTCGGGCGCGAGCGCGAGTGGTGGACACCGCTGACCGCGCTGCTCGTGCCGGACTCCTGGGGCGGGCTGCTGCTGGCCGTGCTGCTCGCACTCACGCTGCTGGCCTACGCGGAACGGTTGATGGGCACCTGGCGCGCCGTCGGGGCGTTCCTCGTGACCGGCGTGCTCGGCAGCCTGCTCGGCCTGGGCATCCAGTCGCTGGCCTGGTCGTGGGGGCAGGTGTGGGCGCGCGTCGACGCCCGCGGCGCCGTGCTCGACCCCTCGATCGGCATCCTGGGGGCGATCATGGCGGGCAGCGCCTTCGCCCCTGCGCTGTACCGGCGCCGCATCCGCCTGCTCGGCCTTTCGCTGCTGGTCACCTACACGCTCTACGGCGGCGACGCGGACAGCGTGTACCGTCTGCTGGCCGGACTCACGGGCCTCGTGCTGGGCGTGATCCTCACGAGCGGCCGGCCCCGGCCCGCGTGGTATCGCAGCTCCTATCACGAGACCAGGACCCTCATCGCGGCGATGGTGGCCGTCACGGGCCTCGGCCCGCTGATCGTGCTGCTCACCGGCGTGGGCATCGGGCCACTGGCACCGGTCGTGGCGGGACTGCGCGGCGTGGACATCTCCGGGATCACCGACGCCTGCGCCCAGAACAACGCGTCCGCGCACTGCGTCGCCGGGGTGAGCACGGCGGTCGCCGCCGGCACCGGCGTCGTGCTGATGAGCCTGGTGCCGCTCCTGCTCAGCCTCATCGCCGCATGGGGTCTGCGCGCGGGACGCCGCGCCGCCTGGTTCCTCGCGATCGGCGTGAACGCCGTGATGGCGCTGCTCACGGGGCTCAGCGTGGCCGCGCACTCGCTCAAGGAGCCGACCGATGTGGTCGAGATCGACCGTCAGTTCCCCGGCTTCTCGGTGCTGGCGATCCTCATCCCGGTCGGGATGTGCATCCTGCTCGCGATCACCCATCGCCGGTTCGCGGTGCGCGCCTCGCGCCGGGCGGTGCGGCGGTTCTCGCTGACGATCGGGATCGCGTTCGTCGTGCTGGCCACCACGAACATGATCCTGGTGTCGGCCGTCTCGCACTCGCCGTCGTTCTGGTCCGCCCTGGCCACCACGCTGCGCCGCTTCCTGCCCACCATCATCGGCCACCCGGGCGGGCGCACTCCGCTCACCGGTATCGCGCTCGCGCTGCACCGCGATGTGGGAGCGCTGTTCTGGCTCGTCTTCGCGGTCGCCATGATCGGGCTCCTGCTCGGCCGGTCGCGCAGGACGGCGGACCACGCGGAGCGCTTCCGCACCCAGTTGCGCACCACCGACGGCGGCACGCTCGGGTTCATGGGCACGTGGGAGGGCAACGAGCACTGGTTCACGGCGGACGGCCGCGGTGCGGTGGCCTACCGAGTCGTGAACGACATCGCGATCGCCGTGGGGGATCCGGTCTGCACCGCCGGCGACACCGTCCAGACCATCCGCGGTTTCCTGGACTTCTGCGACGCGAACGCCTGGACACCCGTCTTCTACAGCACGCACGAGGAGTTCGCCCCCGCCTTCCGCGACCTCGGCTGGAAGAGCATCTCGGTGGCAGAGGAGACCGTCGTGCCGCTCGAGCGGTTCGAGCTCACGGGCAAGGTGTGGACCAAGGTGCGCCAGCCGTACAACCGCGGCCAGCGCGACGGGCTCACCACGCTCTGGACCACCTGGGAGCAGCTGCCCGCCGGCCTGGTCGCCCAGCTGGACGCCCTCAGCGAGCAGTGGATCGCGGAGAAGGCGCTGCCGGAGATGCGCTTCACCCTCGGCGGTATGGAGGAGCTCAGGGATCCGGATGTCGAGATCCTGCTCGCGATCGGCCCCGAGGGGGAGCTGCAGGCGGTGACAAGCTGGATGCCCGTGTGGCGCGAGGGCGAGCTCATCGGACGCACGCTCGACTTCATGCGTCGCGCCGACGGCGCGATGCCCGGAGTGATGGAGTTCGCGATCGCCTCGGCGGCGCTGCACATGAAGGAGCAGGGACTCGCGGTCATGAGCCTGTCGGGCGCGCCGCTGGCGCAGACGGTGGACGGCGGCGACGTCGACGCGGACCCCGACATCACGCGGCTGCTGGGCTGGCTGAGCCGGGTGCTCGAGCCTGCGTACGGCTTCGCCTCACTGCTGCGGTACAAGGGCAAGTTCAACCCCGAGTACCGCCCGATGCACCTGTTCTACGCCGACAACGGACAGCTGCCCGCGATCGGTCTCGCGATCGGCCGCGCGTATCTGCCGAACGCGTCGCCGGCCGAGTACATGGCGCTGGCCCGGTCGCTCGCCGGCTGAGTCTCCGCGGTCGCAGGACGGACGCGATGGGCGCTGCCCAGAGCCCGTCCTCAGGCGTCCGGATCATGTGTTCCCCGTGTGTCGACGAGCTCCGGCCGGGGGTGGTTACGATGGGCGGACGCGGGGTCAGGAGGCGAGTGCGGATGCCGATTTCCAGGACGCGTGCCGGGCGCCGCGCCGTTGTGCTCGCCGTCCTGCTGGCAGCGGCGGCGCTGGCCGTCCTGCTCGGGGTGGTCGGGCGGCCGTGGTCGCCGTCGCCTCCGCCGCACGCGGCGGGGGCGGGCGCCATGCCGCCGGCGACCGGCGGTACCGCGGGGCCTCTCTTCGCGACCTGGAGGCCACCCGCGGATCTGCCCGAGAAGGGGTCGGTGACGTCGCTCACGGGGGCGGAGCGCATACCGTCCTCGGCTGGATTCGCGCCGCGGGACGCCTCGCTCTACCTGCCTCCGGCCGCACTCGTTCCCGATGCGCCCGAACTGCCCCTGGTGGTGTTCATGATGGGGCAGCCCGGGGATCCGGATCCGTCGTTCGTCGCCGCCGCGATGGATCGGCTCGCCGCTGAGCACCACGGGCTCGCCCCGATCGTGATCGTCGCCGATCAGCTCGGATCCGAGGACGCCAACCCGGCCTGCGTGGACTCGGCCGCGTACGGGGGCGTGGCGACGTACTTCACGAAGGACATCCCGGACTGGGCGCGCAGCCACCTGAGGCTGCAGCCGAGCCCGGCGGCGTGGACGATCGCCGGGTTCTCGAACGGCGGCGGCTGCGCACTGGACTGGGGCCTCGAGGATCCCGGACTGTGGGGGAGCATCGTGAGCATCGCGGGGGAGTCGTATCAGGGCACCGAGTTCCCGGACGAGGTGCTGCAGCAGGTGTTCGACGGCGACGAGAGCGCCTACGAGGCCGCAAAACCCGCCGCCGAGGCCGTGCAGAACAGCGGCAGATTCGGCGGGCACGTGGCGCTGTTCGCGGCGGGTGACGAAGACGCGTTCTTCACCGCCCAGGTGCAGCTGTCCGCGCAGATCGCGGAGGCGGCGGGGTTCGAGACGCAGGTGTTCACGGTCCCGGGGGAGGACCACGTCGGGTCCCTCCCCCAGGGGCTGCTGATGACGTTCGGCGCCCTCTTCCCGCACCTCGGCCTCGCCCCGCCCGCGGGCTAGCCGGCCTGGCGCACCGCCACCGGCTCGGGATCGACCGCGAGCCCCACGACGTCGCCGTACTGCGGGTGGATCCGCGCCGTGTGCTGCACGCGCACGAGCAGGCCGTCCTCGGTGCGCACCAGCGTGCGCCGCATGCTCCCGAGGAACATGCTCTCCTCGACCGTTCCGGTCACGGCGGCCCCGGCGGGCTCGACCAGGCGCACGTTCTCCGGGCGCAGCAGCACGTCGACCTCGCCGGTCGCCGGGAGCTGCAGCGGGAGCTCGCTGCCCCACACCCGCACGGTCGCGCCGTTGGCGATGCCGCGCGCCACGCTGGAGAGCCCGACGAACGAAGCGACATGCGCCGTGGCGGGCCGCAGGTACAGCTCCTCCGGCGTGCCGATCTGATCGATCCGGCCCGCGTTCATCACGGCGATCCGATCGGAGACGCTGAGCGCCTCCTCCTGGTCGTGCGTGACGAACACCGTCGTGATCCCCAGACGGAGCTGCAGACGACGGATCTCGTCGCGCAGCTGCACGCGCACCTTGGCATCCAGCGCCGAGAGCGGCTCGTCCAGCAGCAGCACGCGGGGCTCGGTCACGAGTGCCCTGGCGAGTGCCACGCGCTGCTGCTGGCCGCCCGAGAGCTGGTGCGGGTACTTGTCGGCGTGGGCGTCGAGCCCGACCAGCGCCAGCGCGTCGAGCGCGCGCCGCCGGGCCTCGGCTGTGGCGACCCTGCGCCGGCGCAGCCCGAACGCGGTGTTGTCCACCACCCGCAGGTGCGGGAACAGCGAATAGGACTGGAACACCATGCCCAGGTCGCGCTTGTTCGTCGGGACGCCGGACACGTCCTTGCCACCGAGCAGCACGGCGCCGCCGTCGGCGTCCTCGAGGCCCGCGAGTACCCGCAGCAGCGTGGTCTTGCCGCAGCCGGAGGGACCCAGCAGCGAGACGAACTCGCCGGGCGCGATGTCGAGGTCGATCCCGTGCAGGACCTGAGTCCGCCCGTAGCTCTTGACGATGCCGTCGAACTGCACCCGTGTCCCGTCCGACCGGTCCGCGAGCAGGGAGTTGTCCGCGGTGCGGGGGAGCGCGATGTCGCTCATGAGTCGGCCTTTCCGGACCGGCCGCGGGCGGCCCGTCCGATGATGAGGAGCAGGAGGAAGCTGAATGTGAGCGCCATCAGGGCGAACATCGCCGGCGCCCAGCCGTCCTGCTTCTGCACGACGACGAGCGCAGTCTGCAGCACATCGCGATTCAGCAGCGAGGCGATCGTGAACTCGCCGAGTACGACCGCGATGGACAGCAGGGACGCGGCGAGCAGCCCCTGGCGCAGGTTCGGCGCGAGCACGCGCAGCACGACGGTCCCCCACCCGGCGCCGAGCGAGCGGGCGGCCTCGGCGAGGGTGGTCATGTCGACCGCGTCGATCGACGCCTGGATGGAGCGGTACGCGAACGGCAGCACGGTGATGCCGTAGGCGAACGCGAGGGTCCAGGCGCCCGTGCCGAACGCGCGGCCGATCTGCAGGTAGATCGGGGTGAGGCCGACCACGAGGACGATCGCGGGGATCGAGATGGGCAGCAGCACGACGAACTCGAAGACCGGGCGCAGGCGCGGGAACCGCAGGTTCACCAGGATCATGGTCGGCGCGAGCACGAGCAGCACGATGAGCACCGTGACGATCGCGAGGATCAGCGAGTTGCCGAGCCCGGTCCAGATCGGCTGGTAGACCGCGGCCTTCGCGGGGTCGCCGAGACCGGCCCAGTGCGCCATCGTGAACCCGCCGTCCTCGCCGCGGAACGTGTAGGCGAGGGTCGCGACCAGCGGGACGAGGAAGAAGAGCCCGACCAGGATCCCGATGATCCAGCGGGTGAGGGGCGCCGGGGCGAGCCGGTTCATGCCTGCCACCTCGCCGCTCGGCGCTGGACGAGGGAGTACAGCCACATGACGATCCCCACCACCACGATCATGCCGAGCGCGAGGGCGCCGGCGAGGTTCTCCCGGCCCAGCACCGTCTCGCTCGTGAGCGCGGCCCGGATCTGCAGCGGCACGATCTGCGAGCCCTGACTGGCGAGCGCGGCCGCGGTCGCATACGAGGAGAACGCGTTCGCGAACAGCAGCAGGAAACTGGCGAGGAAGGCTGGGGCGAGCACCGGGATCCCGATGCGCAGCCAGAAGCTCGCGCGGGTGCCGCCGAGCGTGACGTTGGCCTCGGCCCACTGCGGCTTCAGCGCCGAGAGGGCGGGCATGAACGTGATGACCATCAGCGGGATCTGGAAGTAGAGGTAGGGCAGGATCAGTCCGGGCAGCTCGTAGATCCACGGGCCCCGGGCGAACAGGTCGATGCCGAACGCGTCCTTCATCAGTCCGGTGACCACGCCGCGCAACCCGAGGGTGGCGATGAACATGAACGCGAGCATCACCCCGCCGGTCTGCGCCAGCACGCCGCTCGCGGCGTCGACCACCGTGCGCACTCCGCTGTCGGTCCGCAGACCCAGCAGGGCGTAGCAGACGAGGGCGCCGACCACCGCGCCGATGGCGGCGGTGAGCAGCGAGAGCCCGGCGGAGTTCGCGAAGGTGAGCATCACGGTCGGATCCCACAGGGCGGAGACGTTGTTCCACGTGAAGGCTCCGCCCCGGGTGAAGAATCCCGTCGCGACGGCGAGGATGGTCGGCAGCACCAGGAACATCAGCAGGTAGGCGGCGAAGGGGACGAGCCCGATGGCGGCGAGACCGCCGCGGATCCGATCCGTCCAGTGCCTGCCGGACGACCCGTGCCGGGCCGGAGCGCGAAGCTCCGACCCGGCACGGGATGCGGCGGGTGCCGCAGCGGTGTCGGAGATCACTGGACGGCCGCAGCCCACTTCTCGCCGAGGAGCTTGCCGGCGGTGGTGCTCTGCGCCTCGGTCGGCACGACGGTCTCCTTCGGGGCGGCGGGCAGGGCGGCGGCGAGCGTCTTGTCCACGGTGCCGGCCTTGGTCATCGCGTCCATGCGCACGGGGCGGGCGCCGCCCTTGAGCCAGAGGTTCTGACCCTCGTCGCTGTAGAGGAACTCCTGCCACAGGCGCGCGGCGGCCGGGTGCGGAGCCCCCTTGTTGATCGCCTGGTTGTAGTAGCCGGCGTAGCCGGTGCCGGGCAGGACGACGGTCTTCCAGTTCTTGTTGTCCTTGACGTGCGCGGCGTTCAGGTAGTCCCAGTCGAAGACGACGGGGGTCTCACCGCTCGCGACGGTCGCCGTGGTGACGTCCACCTTGAGGAGGTTCCCGGCCTTCTGCATGTCGGCGAAGAAGTCGATGCCCTTCTGGTAGTCATCGAGCTTGCCGCCCGACTGCACCGTGGCGAGTCCGACCGCGGCGAAGGCGGCGCCGGCCTGGGTCGGGTCGCCGTTCAGCGCCACGGCGCCCTTGTACTCGGACTTCTTCAGATCGGCCAGAGACTTCGGCTCCGGGAACTTCGAGGAGTCGTAGCCGATCGACATGTACCCGCCGTAGTCGCCGGTGAACAGGCCGTCCTTGTCCTTCAGCTCGACCGGGATCTCATCCCACTTCTCCACCTTGTAGGCGGCGAACTTGTCGGTGTTCTGCAGGGTCACGGTGAGGCCAAGGTCGAACACGTCGGGAGCCGTGTCCAGCCCCTCGTTCGTCTTGGCGGCCTGGATCTCCTCGGCGCTGGACGCGTCGGGAGTGGCCTCGTTCACGGTGATCTTCGGGTACTTCTTGGTGAAGGCGGCGAGGATCTCGCCGTAGTTGGCCCAGTCGTGCGGGAGGGCGATGACGTTGAGCTTGCCCTCGGCCTCGGCGGCCTTCTCGAGGTCGGCCAGGGAACCGAAGTCCTTGAGCGAGGTGGCGGTCGCGGCCTTGACGCCTCCGGAAGAGCTCGTCGGGTCGGCGGAGGCGGATCCGGAGCAGGCGGAGAGCAGGAGCGCGGCGCTGGCCGCGAGCGCGATGCCGGCGCCGATGCGCGCACGACGGTTGCTGATGAGCATGATTTCCTCTCGGTGTCCGGCGCTGCCGCCGGGGTCGGGTCGAGAGGGAATGTACGGCGGCGGAGTTACCGATGAGGCCGACGGGGGTGAATGCGGGGTGAACGATTCGGGTCCAGGGCGGACGGGATCCCGATCGATCGCACGGCTCGCGTGCTGTGTGGCAGCGGCGAGGTCTGGTTGGATCGGAGCATGAGCACCCTTCCCGATGACATCGAGCTCGACGGCGTCACCCTGATCCGGATCGACGCGCCGGAGGACATCGCCTGCTGGACCGCGGGCGTCGAGGGCGGGGACGGCGGCTGGACCGTGAGCATCATCGCGGATCCGGCCGAGGAGCCCAGCGCGGAGGCGCGGGAGACGGCCCAGGGCGTGGTGACGGAGTTCGCGGCGCTCACCGAGGCCGCGATCGGCTACCTCGTGGACGAGCTGGCAGGGCCGCACCGCGAGTTGTCGGACGTCGACCTGGCGCGGCTCTCGGGGGAGGAGCCGCCGTTCGGCGCACCCGAGGCCGTGGTCTGGCAGGACGGCACGTGGATGATGCGCTTCGCGGAGTGCGGTCTCGAGATCGGCGACGAGTACGGCGTGGGCGTCATGTTCGCCGGCCGCACCCCGGTCGCGGTCGAGGACCTGTCGGATCCGGACGACGTCTGAGCAGGTCTGAGCGCGGCCTGCGGGCGTGCTCGGTCAGCGACCGGTGGCGGGCGCCTGGTATTTGAAGCCGCGGTGGGATCCGGTGAAGCCGAGGCGCTCGTAGAAGCGGTGCGCCTCGACGCGCTGCGCGTCCGAGGTGAGCTGCACCAACGGGCTGCCCAGGTCTGCGGTCGCGATCTCCATGATCCAGCGCATGAGCGCGGATCCGACGCCGCTCGAGCGCAGATCCGAACTCACCCGCACCGCCTCGACGAGGAGGCGGGTCGAGCCGCGGCGGGACATCCCCGGAATGCGGGTGAGCTGGAACGTGCCGATGATCCGGCCGTCGTGCTCGGCGACGAGGAGGTCGTTGGATCCGTCGGCGAGGACCGACTCCAGGCCCGCGGCGTAGGCGGGCAGGTCGTCGTCGGAGGCCGTGTCGCCGCGTGCCGCGCTGATCGCGTCATCGGCGAGCAGCGCGACGATCGCCGCGGTGTCCTCGACGCGCGCTCGGCGCAGCGTCACCTCCCCGATCCGGGTCTCGAGCGGAACGGGGAGGGCGAGGTCGGTGAGCATACTCGGTCAGGCCTCGACGGCCTCGAGCTCCTCGTCGTCTGCGAGGACGTCGACGCCGGCCTCCTTGCGCTGCTCCGCGGTGATCGGGGCGGGCGCGGCGGTGAGCGGGTCGAAGCCGTTGCCGGTCTTCGGGAACGCGATGACCTCGCGGATCGACTCGGTCTTGGACAGGTGCTGAAGCACTCGGTCCATGCCGAGCGCGATGCCGCCGTGCGGCGGGGCGCCGAACTTGAACGCGTCGAGCAGGAAGCCGAACTGCTCCTGCGCGACCTCATCGGAGAGCCCCATGACCTCGAAGACGCGCTTCTGGATGTCCTCGCGGTGGATGCGGATGGATCCGCCGCCGAGCTCCGAGCCGTTGCAGACGATGTCGTACGCGTAGGCGAGAGCGGACCCGGGGTCGGTGTCGAAGGTGGCCTCGAACTCCGGCTTCGGGCCGGTGAAGGCGTGGTGCACCGCAGTCCAGGCGCCGGCGCCGACGGCGACGTCACCCGAGGCGACCGCGTCCGCGGCCGGCTCGAACATCGGGGCGTCGACGACCCAGGTGAACGCGAAGACCTCGGGGTCGAGCAGACCCAGCCGGCGGCCGATCTCGACGCGCGCGGCGCCGAGGAGCGCGCGCGAGTCCTTCGCGGAGCCGGCGGCGAAGAAGGCGCAGTCGCCCGGCTTCGCACCGACGAACTCGGCGAGGCCCGCCTGCTCGGCCTCGCTGAGGTTCTTCGCGACGGGACCGCCGAGCGTGCCGTCCTCGTTGAACAGGACGTAGGCGAGGCCGCGGGCGCCGCGCTGCTTGGCCCAGTCCTGCCAGGCGTCCAGCACCTTGCGAGGCTGCGAGGCGCCGCCGGGCATCACGACCGCGCCCACGTAGTCGGCCTGGAACACGCGGAACGTGGTCTCGGAGAAGTACTCGGTGGCCTCGACGAGCTCGAGTCCGAAGCGCAGGTCGGGCTTGTCGGATCCGTACTTCGCCATCGCGTCGGCGTAGGTCATGCGCGGAAGCGGGGTCTGCACCTCGACGCCGATGGTCGCCCACATCGCGCGGATGACGGACTCCATCATCTCGATGACGTCCTCCTGGTCGACGAAGGACATCTCGATGTCGAGCTGGGTGAACTCGGGCTGGCGGTCGGCGCGGAAGTCCTCGTCGCGGTAGCAGCGCGCGATCTGGAAGTACTTCTCCACGCCGCCGACCATGAGCAGCTGCTTGAACAGCTGCGGGCTCTGCGGAAGGGCGTACCAGCTGCCGGGGTGCAGCCGGGCGGGCACGACGAAGTCGCGGGCGCCCTCCGGGGTCGAGCGGGTCAACGTCGGGGTCTCGACCTCGACGAACTCGCGCTCGTGCAGCACATCGCGGAGGGCCTTGTAGACCTTGGAGCGCAGCTGCAGCGGCGCGATCGCGGCCGGGCGGCGCAGGTCGAGGTAGCGGTGCTTGAAGCGCACGTCCTCGCCGACCGGGTCGGTCTCGGCCAGGCCCGAGGAGACCTGGAACGGCAGCGGCGCCGACTCGTTCAGCACCACCACGTCCTGCGCGACGATCTCGATCTCACCCGAGGGCAGGTTCGGGTTCTCGTTGCCGGCGGGGCGGCGGGACACCTCGCCGGTGACCTGCAGCACGAACTCGCTGCGCAGCGGGTGCGCGATCTCCTCGTCGCGGATCACGACCTGGGCGATGCCGGATCCGTCCCGCAGATCGATGAAGGCGACTCCTCCGTGGTCACGACGGCGATCGACCCACCCGGCGAGGGTGACGGTCTGACCGATGTGCTCGGCGCGCAATGCGCCTGCCGTGTGGGTGCGAAGCACGGAAGAAGCCTCCAGCTCGGGGGTAAGGGATCCCAGCCATTCTACGGGGACGCACCGAAGGCCTCGCGGGGGGCCGCACGCGGATCACTAGACTCACGGCAGCAGCATCCATCGACGTATTCAGGAAGGCGACACCATGAACCTCGCAACCATGAGCCTCATCGCCACCGAGGACCCCACCGACGCCGCGGGCAACGTCTACGCCGCGCTGTTCTCCGGCACCAACATCACGATCTCGCTGATCTTCTACGTGATCACGGCGATCGCGCTGTGGCGGGTGTTCACGAAGGCCGGCCACGCGGGCTGGCTCGCGATCATCCCGATCGTGAACGTCATCTTCCTCATCAAGATCGCCGGCATGAGCGGCTGGCTGGTCCTGCTCTACCTGATCCCGATCGTGAACATCGTGTTCGCGATCGTGGTGGCGGTGAAGCTGGGCAAGAACTTCGGTAAGGGCGGTGCGTTCTCGTTCTTCCTGCTCTGGCTGTTCTCGTTCATCGGATACCTGATCCTCGGGTTCGGATCCGCTCAGTACCGCCGCGCCTGAGCGGACGCCTGCACTGAAGCGATGCCCGCATCCAGACTGCATCTCGTCAGGCACGGCGAGGTCTTCAACCCCGAGCACGTGCTGTACGGTCGCCTGCCCGGCTATCACCTGAGTGAAGCCGGGCGGGCGATGGCGCGGGCGGCCGCGGACCATGTGCTGAGCCTCGAGCGGCCGGTCAGCGCCCTGCGGTGCTCTCCGCTCGAGCGCACGCAGGAGTCGGCGGAGCCCTTCACCACCCTGTTCGGACTGGCCCCGGAGCTGGACGAGCGCATCATCGAGCCGTGGAACGTGTTCGAGGGCACGCAGATGCGCCGTGCCCTGATGAATCCGTGGAACTGGCGCCACCTGCGCCGCCCCTCGGTGCCGAGCTGGGGTGAGCCCTATGCCTCCGTCGCCGCGCGCATGCGCGACGCCATGGACGAGGCCTGGCACGGCGCCGACGACGGCGACGTGGTGTTCGTCTCGCACCAGGCGCCGATCTGGATCACGCACCTGTCGGTCGCGGGTCTGCGGCTCCGGCACGACCCTCGCACCCGGCGCTGCGCATTGAGCAGCGTGACCTCGTTCGAGCGCGTCGGCGACGTGTGGCGCGAGGTGGCCTACGCGGAACCGGCCGCGGCGGGCATCGACCTGGGCGCAGTCTGACGCCGTCGGCGCCTATCGGGCGGTTTCCGGCGACGTCAGATGTGCGGGCCGCGTGGATCCGGATGCGTGCGTGCGCCCGTGCGTCCGTGTGGTCCCATGCGGGTGCGGCAGGGGTTCGAGGTCGAAGGGATCCGCGTCGCGAGCGGGCAGCAGGTACCGGCGCTCGGCGGTCGCCGCGACCGGGACGAGTGCGCGGATCAGCGCAGCCCCGCGCACACCGGCCTCGCGCAGGGCCTCGACCTCGTCGGGGTTCAGGCCGACCGGCTGATCGCCGTTGCCGAGATCGGTCCCGTAGCGCACCGTCCCTCCGTGCGCGTGGAAGCGGCGCAGGTTGTCCAGGGCGATCCCGCGGGCGTCGCCCTCGTGGATCGCGAGCGTGGAGATCCAGGCGATCCGCCCCGCCTGGGCGGAGACCTCGGCGTCGCTCAGTCTCTCCGTGAACGGCGTGTGCGCGAGTGCCCTGACGCCGAGCCGCGGCATGCGCTGCGCCTCACCCGGGCCTTCGGCGTGAGCGACCACCGGGAGGCCATGACGGTCGGCGATGCGGACGATCGTCTGGAGCAGGTCATCGCCGAACACGGGCCCCGCCGTGCTGTTGCTGGCGATCTTGATGACCGAGGCTCCGGCCGCCTTCATCTCGGCGACGGCAGCCTCCGCGGAATCCGCGTCGGCGATCTCGCGGAAGGATCCCTCGGGCGCCCAGCTCCGATCGGAGGGGTATCCGCCGACCGGGGTCAGGAACGCACCCGCGAAGGACACCGCGATGCCCGGGGGGTCGGCCGCGATGGCCGCGATCGCTGCGGGAGCGGATCCGAGATCCAGCACTCGGCCGAGCAGGCCGCCCCGGTCGGCGACGCCGACGAATGCGGTCCCGAGGCGCGCCGGGTCCACGAGCTGCAGATGCACGTGGTGGTCCGTGAATCCGCCGATCACGCTGCCGTTCGTCACGCTCACGCCGTCACTGCCCGATCTCGGTGCGCACCGCGTACAGCTCGGGGAAGAAGGTCAGATCGAGGGCGCGCTGCAGGAAGTCGACGCCGCTGGATCCGCCCGTGCCGATCTTGCGGCCGATCGTCCTGGTCACCGTGCGCAGGTGCCGGAAGCGCCAGAACTGGAAGTTGTCCTCGACGTCGACGAGCTCCTCGCACGCCTCGTACAGGTCCCAGTGGTCGTGGGGGTTCTCGTAGATCTCGGTCAGCACGGGCACGAGCGAATCGTGCATCCGGTAGGGCTGGCGCACGTCGCGGTCGAGGATCTCCGCGGGGATCGGCAGGCCGCGGCGTGCGGCGAACCGCAGGAACTCGTCGTACAGGGTCGGCCGCTCGAGCTCCGCCGTGAGCATCGCGAGGTTCTCGGGGTGGGAGCGGAACACGCTCAGCATCCGCTCGTTCTTGTTGCCGAGCGCGAACTCGACGGCGCGGTACTGCACGGACTGGAAGCCCGAGGAGTTGCCGAGGTCGCCGCGGAACTGCGCGTACTCGGTGGGGGTGAGCGTCGCCAGCACCGACCACTGCTGCGTGAGCACCTCCTGGATGTGCTTGACGCGCGCCATGTGCTTGAGGGCCGAACGCAGGTCGTCTTCGGCGAGTCGGTCGCGCGCGGTGCCCAGCTCGTGCAGCACGAGCTTCAGCCACAGCTCGGTGGTCTGGTGCTGGATGATGAACAGCATCTCGTCGTGGTGCTCCGGCACGCTGACCGGGTGCTGTGCGCTGAGGAGCCGATCCAGGTCGAGGTACGACCCGTAGGTCATCCGATCCTTCAGATCGGTGACGATGCCCTCTTCGAGCGCCCGCTCGTTCGCGGTCGTGTTGTCCGGCACAGGCGACCTCCTTGTCGTTGAACATGTCCAGTATTTCATCGGCGCTTCGGAAGCGTCTGTGATCGGAGCCGACACTGCGTCCCAGGATTCGTCGCGATGCGCATTCGGAGGACTCGACCACCGGGCTAGGCTGATCATCGACAGCGCCTAGGGTTCCGGGGTTCGCCCGACTGGTCCGAGCGGCGCCACGTCGGGCCTTCGTAGGCCGGGCGTCATCTGAACGGACAAAAGCCTGGAGGAACCACGTCCGTCGCGCCCGCGGCGGACCGGAGGTTCCCATGTCGCTTCTCGCATTCGTCCTCGTCTTCTCGGCCGCTGTCGCCCACGCGAGCTGGAACGTGCTCGCCCACGGCGTGAGCCGCGCCGGCTACCCGTTCCTGTGGTGGGGTGCGGTCTCCAGCACCCTCGTCTGGATCGGCGCCGTGCCGTTCACCGGCGGCATCGGCACGGGCGACATCGGCGGGTTCGTCCTCGGCGTGCTGGTGTCGAGCGTGCTGCACGTGACATACATGGTGGTGCTGCAGCACGGCTACCGCGTCGGCAACCTCTCGACGGTCTACGCCACGGCTCGGGGAACGGGACCGTTCCTCTCGGTCATCATCGCCATGGTCCTCTTCGGTGAGCGCCCCGCACCGATCGCCTTGGTCGGCGTCGCCGTGGTGATCGCGGGGATCGTCGCGATCGGCTTCGTGGACCGGGCCGGGGCGCCCGACTTCGAGAGCTCGGGCTGCGCCGCCGCACGTCCCCGGATGGATCCCGGCCTGCTGTTCGGTCTGCTCACCGGGGTCTCGATCGCGGTCTACACGATCTGGGACGCCTTCGTGGTGCGTGCGCACGGCCTGTCGCCGGTGGCATTCATGGTCGGCACGGCGGCGATGCAGATCCCGTTCTACTCGGTCGCCGTGCGCGGGCGCTGGGCGGCGCTCGCAGCGTTCGGACGTCTCGAGTGGCGCCGGATCCTGGCCTTCGGGATCCTCTCACCGCTGTCGTACATCCTCGTCCTGTACGCGATCCGGATCGCCCCGGTCGCGCTCGTGGCGCCGCTGCGCGAGGTGAGCGTCGTACTGGTGAGCCTGTTCGGCGCGTTCGTGCTGCGCGAAGGGCGTCCGGCCCTGCGGGTCGGCGCCTCGGCCGTCGTCGTGGCCGGGATCGCGCTGCTCGCGGTCTGAGTGCAGCGGTGCGGTGGGGCTCAGCCGCCCACCGCGCGGAGGTACTGCCCGTCGGACGAGATGCCGGATCCGGAGACGGTGAACCGCACGATGCTGGAGAGGTAGCGGTCCTCGCTGGCCTCGAAGACGCGACCGTCGGCGTCGCGCGAGGTACGGCTGAGGCGCAGGATCGGGGTGCCCTGGGGCACCTGGAGCAGCGTGGCATCCTGCTCGTCGGCGGCGACCGCGTCGATCTCGTGCTGCAGACCCACGATCGGGTGGCCCTGCGAGGCCAGGAACTCGGTGATCGAGATCGCATCGGTGTCGACGCTGAACAGCAGGCGACCGACCTCCTCGGTGTAGAACAGCCGCTCGAGCATGGTGGGGCGATCGTCGAGGAACCGGAGCCGGACGACGCTGACGATCGTGTCGCCGGGATCCACGCCGAGCGCCTGCCCCTTCTCGGCCCCCGCTCTGCGCAGGCTCAGCTCCTGGGTGCGCGCGCCGGGGCGGGCGCCCAGCTCGCGGGCCCAGCGGGTGAACGGCACGGACACGTCGACGGCCTGCGTCGCCTTGCGCTCCACGACGCGTGCGGGCCTTCCGCGGGCTGTCTCGATGAGCCCCTCGGCGCGGAGCGCGGCCAGAGCGTTGCGGATCGGGCCGCGCGAGGTGCTCCAGCGCTCGGCGAGCTCGGCCTCGGTCGGCACCGCGTCGCCGGGGCGCAGTGCCCCCGACGCGATCCTGGCGCGCAGGTCGTCAGCGATCTGGGTGTAGACAACTTCGGGCACATAGGCATACTACTTCGTCGCTCCGCTCGGGCGCACCCCTGTTCCCATGGTGTTCATTCAGGCGAAGCTCGGGTGAACAGTCGGGGAACAGTGCCGAGGTAGGTATACATCTCGGCTTCGAGCTTGAGAGAGTCTTCGAGGATTCCCTCCGCACCTGAAACCCGAAAGGTCCTCATGAAGCTTCGCGCTCTCACCGTCGCAGCCGGCGCCGCCGTGCTCGCCCTCGGCCTCGCAGCGTGTTCCGGCGCCGCCGGTGCCGCCACCGGCACCGACGCGCCCGCCGCAGCGAACGGCGGCTACGCCGTCGACGCGAACACCCTCGTCTTCGGCGTCGTGCCCGACTCGGTCGACACCCAGACCAACTACCAGCCGCTCATGGACTACCTCGCCAAGGAGACCGGCAAGAAGGTCGAGTACCACGAGTCGACCGACTACGCCGCCCTCATCGAGGCCGCCGTCGCCGGCAAGGTCGACGTCGCCTCCTTCTCCGGCTTCACCTACATCACCGCCACCAACGCCGGCGCCAAGCTGACCCCGATCTCCTCGATCGTCACCAAGCAGGGCCAGGAGCCGGGCTACTACTCCGAGGCGATCGTGCCGAAGGGATCCTCGATCACCTCGATCAAGGACTTCAAGGGCAAGAAGGTCTGCTTCGTCGACCCGTCCTCGACCTCGGGCTACCTGTTCCCGAGCTACAACCTCCTCAAGGACGACATCGACCCCAAGACGGGTGTCACCCCGGTCTTCGCGGGCAAGCACGACGTCAGCGTGCAGAAGGTCGGCGAGGGCAAGGAGTGCGAGGCGGGCTTCGCCGAGGACTCCGAGGTCGCCAAGAGCGACAAGGTCACGGTCGTCGACAAGACGATGGTCCCCGGCGCGCCGCTCGTCTACTCCTCGGCGCTGCCGAAGGAGACCAGCGACAAGGTCGTGTCCGCGCTCAAGGAGATCACGATCGACGACATCGTGAAGGCCGGCATCAAGAACGCGGACAGCGACGCGTTCAAGGCGACCTTCTACGCCACCAAGCCGGTCGACGACAAGTACTACGACATCATCCGCGACATCTGCGAGAAGACCAAGGCCGACCAGTGCAAGAAGTGATCTGACTGATCCCTTCCCGGGCCGCCGGCACCGTCCGGCGGCCCTCCTGCCTACCCCGAACCAGGAGCGCACCCACCATGAGCACCCCCGCCTCGTCCGAGCCGGTCATCCGCCTCGCCGCCGTCACCAAGCAGTTCGGCGCCACCACCGCGCTCAAGGGCGCGGACCTCGAGGTCGCACGCGGCGAGATCGTCGTGCTCCTCGGGCTCTCCGGATCCGGCAAGTCGACGCTGCTGCGGCACCTCGACGGCCTGGAGACCCCGACATCGGGCTCCGTCGAGGTTCTCGGCTCCTCCGTGCCGGCGCTCAAGGGCAAGGCGCTGCGCAGCCTCCGCAGCCGAGTCGGCTTCATCTTCCAGCAGTTCGAGCTGGTGCCGTCGCTGACGGTGCTGGAGAACGTGCTGACCGGGTCGCTCTCGTCGGTGCGCGGCCCGCGCCTCGGCCTCTGGGGCTACGCGAAGGATGCGAAGCTGCGCGCCCTCGGCCACCTCGAGCGCGTGGGCCTGCTCGACCGCGCCTACCAGCGCAGCGACACCCTCTCCGGTGGCCAGCAGCAGCGCGTGGCCATCGCCCGCGCGCTCATGCAGCGCCCCGAGATCCTGCTCGCCGACGAGCCCGTCGCCTCGCTCGACCCCGAGTCGAGCGACCAGGTCATGGCGCTCATCCGCGAGATCGCGGCCGATCAGGGTCTGACGGTGGTGTGCAGCCTGCATCAGGTCGACCTCGCGATCAGCTGGGCCGACCGCATCGTGGGCCTCCGTCACGGCGAAGTCGTGCTGAACACGTCCACCACCGGTCTCAGCAAGGCCGAGGTCATGGAGATCTACGGCCGGGTCGCCACGACCACCGCCGACCTCACCGCGGTGACCACCGAGCTCATCGCGCAGGGGATCGCCGCCCCCGCCGAGACCGCCGCGCCGGCGGACGCATCCACCGGACACGGGATCGCCGCCTCCTCCGGGGCGCGCTCGTGACCGCAGTCGCCGCCCCTCGCCGCGAGGGCTACGTCGGCGGTCTGCTGTCGCGGGCGCCGAAGCGCCGGGTGTCACCCGAGCGGATCGCGGCATCGCTCACGCTCATCGCGCTCGTCGCGCTGGGCATCGCGTCTCTTGTGCAGAGCGGCTTCTCGCTCGCGGGCGTGTTCCAGAGCTGGGGCAATGCGCAGCGCTTCATGACCCGTGTGGGGGCCCTGACCTTCCCCGCGCCGCTCGACCTGCTCTGGCTGATCGCCCTCACGGTGGGCCTGGTGCTGGTCGGCACGCTCGTCGCCGCCGTCCTCTCGGTGCCGATCGCCTACCTCGCCGCCGCGAACACCACGCCCGGACCCGTGTGGCGCGGGATCGCCCGGTTCATCGGCGTGCTCACCCGCTCGATCCCCGACGTCGTGCTGGCCATGGCGTTCGTGCTCATGTTCTCGCTGGGCACCCTGCCCGGCATCCTCGCGATCGGGATCCACTCGATCGGCATGATCTCCAAGATGTTCGCCGACGCCATCGAGCAGATCGACGAGGGGCCGCGGCTCGCGATCCGCGCGGCCGGCGGCACGAAGCTGCAGCAGTTCACCGCGGGTGTGCTGCCTCAGGTGCTGCCGAGCTGGGTCGCGACCGTGCTGCACCGCAACGACATCAACCTGCGCGGCAGCGTCGTGCTCGGCTACGTCGGCGTCGCGGGCCTGGGCCTCGAGATGTCGTACGCGTTCAAGGCGCTCAACTACGGACGAGGTCTCGGGATCGCGGTCGTGATCTTCGTGCTCTGCGTCGTGATGGAGATCATCTCGAGTGCCGTGCGCGGCGCGATGCTCGGCGAGACCGCGCAGACGCGCTCGTGGATCGACCGGATCCTGCACCCGCGCTTCCGCCGCACCGCCGAAGCCGCGAGCGGCAGGGCCGCGGCCGCGAAGCCGGCCTGGGCCGCGTCTCCCGCCGCAGCCGTGCGCCGGCCCTGGACCCGCGAGCGCCGCCGCAACACGATCGCCGGCTGGGTCGCCGTCGCGATCGTGATCGGCAGCCTCATCGTGTGCCAGATCCAGTGGAGCGACCTGATCACGGTGTGGGCGAAGATCCCCGAGACCGCCGCGAAGTTCTGGCCGCCCGACTTCGGCAACTACGACACCGCCGTCATGCTGGGCGCCATGCGCGACACCATCGCGATCGCGCTCGCCGCGACCGTGCTGACGCTGCTGCCCTCGCTGCTGCTCGGGTCGTTCGCGGCGCGCAACGTCGCCCCGAACGGCACGGTGCGCGGCATCGCCCGGTTCCTGCTCGTCGGCATCCGCGGCATCCCGGAGCTCATCCTCGCGATCGTGCTCATCGTGGTCACCGGCCTCGGTCCCACCGCGGGCATCGTCGCGCTCGCGATCGGAGGGATCGGCCTGCTCGGCAAGCTCGTCGCCGACTCGTTCGAAGAGGTCGACCGGGGTCCCGAGCGGGCGCTCCGCGCGGTCGGCGCCACCCGGCTGCAGACCTACTCGGCCGCGACCGTGCCGCAGGGCACGCGCGCGCTCATCGGGCACAGCTTCTACATGCTCGACACGAACATCCGCGCGGCGACGATCCTCGGCATCGTCGGCGGCGGCGGGGTGGGCTACTACCTGCTGAACGCCGGGCAGGGCTCGCGATACGAGGTGGTCACGGCGATCGTGCTGATGATCCTCGCCACGGTGCTCGTGGTCGAGGGACTGGCGATGTGGATGCGGAGGGTGTTCCGATGACGGCTTCTTCCCTGGATCGGTTCGACGTCGCGATCGTCGGATCCGGCATCGTCGGACTCGGCGCGGCATACGCGGCCGCGCGGCGAGGGCTGCGCGTCGTGGTCGTGGACCGCACCGACCGCCCCGTGGGCGCCACGATCCGCAACTTCGGCCACCTCTGCATCGGGGCGCAGGACGGACCGGCGCGCGCCTACGGCGAGGCGTCCCGCGGCATCTGGCTCCGCCTCGCGGCCGAGGCCGGTTTCTGGGCGCGGGAGAGCGGCACGCTCGTCGTCGCCCGGGCCGAGGACGAGCGGACGCTGCTGGAGGAGGCCGCACGCGCCGAGGCGGAGGCCGAGGGCGGCATCCGCCTGCTCTCGCCCGCCGAGGTGACCGCGCTGGCCCCGGTGCGCGCGGAGGTCGTGCACGCCGGCGCGCTCGTGGCCGGCGATCTGCAGGTGAACCCGCGGGAGGCCGCCGGCGCGATCGTGCGGCACCTGGTCGCGCTCGGCGTCGAGTTCCGCTTCCGCACCGCGGTCACCGAGGTCGGCACGGGGCTCGTCCGCACGACCCGCGGCGACATCGAGGCGAGCGACGTGGTCGTGGCCGTGAATCACGACGTCGACCAGCTGCTGCCCGCACTCGCCGAGCGCGCGGGCGTGATCCGCTGCGCTTTGGACATGATGCGCGTCTCGGCCGATCTGCCGTCGCCGCTGCAGGCGCCCCTGCTCACCGGCTGGTCGCTGGTGCGCTACCGCCGGTTCGCGGGCCTCGGCGCTGCGACGGCGCTGCGCGAGCGGCTGCACGCCGAGCGCCCTGAGCTGGCTGCGCTCGATCTGAACCAGATGTACACGCAGCTGCCCGACGGGACGCTGCTGCTCGGCGACTCGCACCACAAGGCGGTGCAGCCGGGTCCGTTCCAGCCCGAGGCCGCGTTCGACGCGTTCCTCGCCGAGGCGCGAGAGCTCTTCGATGTCGGCGGGATGAGGGTGCTCGAGCGCTGGCAGGGCGTGTACGCCGCCGCGGGCGAGGAGTTCCTCATCGAGCAGGTCGCCCCGCGCGTGCTCGCGCTCGCGGCGACCACGGGCATCGGCATGACCACGGGGCTGGGCCTCGCCGAGATCGAGACCGCCCGCGTCCTCGGCTGGGGCGGATCCGGATCCGTCGGCGCCGAGACGTCCGCCTTCGTCGGCGGCGCACAGACACCCGCCATCGTCGGCGGCACAGGAACGACCGCCACCGTCGGCGGCATCGCACAGGAGGAGAACGCATGAACCCGCACACCCCGATCGAACTGGTCGTGCTCGACATGGCAGGGACCACCGTGCTCGACGACGGCATCGTGGAGCAGGCGTTCCAGCGTGCGGCCGAGCGCACCGGGGTCGCGACCCGGATCGGCTGGGACGCGGCGCTGCAGTACGTGCGCGACACGATGGGGCAGTCGAAGATCGACGTGTTCACGCACCTCGCCGACGGCGACGTGGCGGCCGCCGAGCGCGCCACCGCGCAGTTCGAGGCCGCCTACGCGGAGATCGTGGCGGAACAGGGCGCGACGGAGATCTCCGGCGCGGCCGATGCCATCCGCGCGCTGCGCGACGCCGGCCTGAAGGTCTGGCTGACCACCGGGTTCGCCCCGGTCACCCGTGACGCGCTCCTGGACGCGCTGGGCTGGCACGACCTCGTCGACGGCGTGCTGAGCCCGGTCGACGCGGGTCGCGGACGTCCCACCCCCGATCTCGTGCTCACCGCGCTGCTGCGCGCCGGAGCGTCGTCGGTCCAGGCGGTGGCCGTCGCCGGTGACACCGTGAGCGACGTGCAGTCGGGCCGCCGTGCCGGTGCCGGCTTCGTGGCGGGTGTGCTGAGCGGTGCGCACGACGCGGTGGCGCTCGAGACCGCCGGCCCCGATGCGGTGCTGCCGGACGTGACGGCCCTGCTCGGCGCGCTCGCCGAGCGTGGGCTCGTCCCCGCGCTCGCGCCGGAGCCCGCAGACACCGTGTCGGCCCCCGCCGTTGCGCCGATCGCGGCCGGCTGACATGCGCGCGGCGCTGGTCCGCCCCGCCGAGGAGGTGCACCGGCACGACGTGCCGCTGCGGCCGGCCGCCGTCGCCATGGCCTGGCTCGGCGTCGGGATCCCGCACGAGGCGCTCGCGGTGCCGGGCGTCGCTCTGGCGCCCCACGATGTGCTCGTGGCGGTGGAGATGTCGACGATCTGCGGATCCGACATCCACACCGTGCAGGGACGCCGTCATGCGCCCACGCCTCTCGTGCTCGGGCACGAGAGCGTGGGCCGGATCATCGCGATCGGCGACGAGGGTGCGCGCTCGGTGGACGGCGGGGAGCTGCACGTCGGCGATCGCGTGGTCTGGTCGGTGACCGTCTCGTGCGGGCACTGCGACCGCTGCCTCGCGGGGATCGCGCAGAAGTGCCGGCAGCTCGCGAAGTACGGGCATGCGCGCATCGAGCCGCGCTGGGAGCTCACCGGCGGTTTCGCCGGGCACGTGCACCTGCGTGCCGGCACCGGGATCGTGCGCGTGCCGGAGGCGTTGCCGGCCGCCGCGCTCGCGCCCGTCTCCTGCGCCACGGCGACCGCCTGGGCGGGCGTCGCGCGCGGTGCCGCGCTGCGGGGTCGCCGGCTGCCGGATCCGTCCCCGTCCGCGGGACAGGAAGCGGAAGTGCTCGCGTGCGAGCGGGTTCTCGTGCTCGGTGCGGGACTGGTCGGCCTGACCGCGGCGGTGATCGCCGCGGAACTGGGCGGACGCGTGCAGATCGCGGATCCCGACCCGGCTCGCCGCGCCTTCGCGGAGCGGTTCGCGCTCACCGCGATCGCCCCGGACGATGTCGCGGAGGAGGCGTTCGATCTCGTGATCGAGGCCTCGGGGCACGCGGTGCGCGGGGCCCTGGACGCGGTCGACGTGGGCGGCGCCGTGGTGCTGCTGGGCAGCGTCTTCCCCGCGGATCCGGTGCCGCTCGACGCCGAGCGCATCGTGCGCGGGCTGGTGACCGTGGCCGGGGTGCACAACTACACCGGCGCGGAGCTGCACGCCGCGGCCGCATTCATGGCGGGCCGTGGGCGCGCGCACCCGTTCGCGGACGCCGTGGGCGCCGTGCATCCGCTCGCCGCCGTCGATGCGGCGCTCGTGCAGGCGGCCGCCCCGGGGGCTCCGCTGCGGGTCGGGCTCACCCCGCGCTGAGCCCCGGCCACGGCTTGGGGGCGTCGATCGACGACGCGCGCAGCGCGAGGCAGACGAAACGGGGTGCTCTCGCGAGCCGGGTTTCGTTTCGCTCGGCCTTCGGCCGTGCTCGCTCGACGACCCCGTGTGAAGAGCCCTCGGAACGTGCCAGGCTTGAGGGGTGAACTCCCAGGAACCGCGGCAGCAACCCGCTCTCGGCGTGCTGCTGGTCGTCGGATCCTGCCTGTCCCTGCCTTTCGGCGCGGCCGTCGCCACGACGATCTTCCCGGCCCTCGGGTCGTGGGGCGTCACCGGGCTGCGCGTGCTCATCGCCGCGATCGTGGTGTGGATCATCGCGCGCCCGCGCCTCGGCCGGTGGAACCGCGCGCAGTGGACCGCCGCCGTCCTGTTCGGCGTCTCGATCGCGGCCATGAACGGCACCTACTACGCCGCGATCGACCGCATCCCGCTCGGGCCCGCGGTCGCGATCGAGTTCCTCGGCCCGCTGGTGCTGGCGGCCCTGCTCACACGGCGCCTGGCCGACGCGGTCTGGGTGGGGATCGCCCTGATCGGCATGGCGTTGCTCGGCGTCGACGGCCTCACCGGCGCGGAGGCGCTCGACCCCTGGGGCGTGCTGTTCGCCCTCATCGCGGCCGGATTCTGGATCATGTACATCCGCATGAGCACCCGCGTCGGCGCGCTCACCACGGGAACCGAGGGGCTGGCGGTCGCCCTCGCCGTGGCCGCCGTGCTGCTGCTGCCGTTCGGGGTGCCTGCCGCCGTCACCGCGGTCGGCGATCCGCGGGTGCTGGGGCTCGCGGCACTCACCGCGCTGCTGGCCTCGGTGATCCCGTACATCCTCGAGCTGGCCGCGCTGCGCCGGCTGCCGCAGCGGGTGTTCGGGATCCTGCTCAGCCTCGAGCCGGTTTTCGCGACGATCGCGGGGCTGCTGGTGCTCGGACAGCAGGCGTCGCCGCTGCGGCTCGCCGCGATCGCGCTGGTGGTGATCGCGAGCATCGGCGTCACCGCAGGAGCGCGGCGTCGGCGCGGTGCAGGGCCCGACGAGGAGCCGCCGTCGCCGCTGACCGGATCCATCCCGGTCGTGCCGGACTGACAGGTGGGCCCACCGTCGGCATCGCTCGTCACACGCGCCGACCGTATCGCGGCCAGGCGTAGCCTCGGGAGCATGAGCGCGCTCACCGACCTCCTCGGCATCCGCACCCCCGTCGTCCTCGGGCCGTTCGGCGGGCTCAGCTCGATCCCGCTCGTCGCGGCGGTCAGTGCGGCGGGAGGCCTCGGATCGTACGGGCTCTACGGCTACGACGCGGAGCGGATCCGCGCGACCGTCGCAGGGATCAGGGCGGCGACCCGCCGGCCGTTCGCGCTGAACATCTGGCTGCCCCTGGGCGACGAGGTCGAGCCCGGGGCCGAGCACGACGGCTATGCGGCGGCGCTCTCACCGTTCTTCGCCGACGTGGGAGCCGAGGTGCCGGCCCGGCCCGTGGCGTATCTGCCGTCGCTCGAGGAGCAGCTCGCCGCGATCCTCGAGGCGGCTCCGGCCGTGCTCAGTGTCGTGTTCGGCGTGCCCTCGGCATCACTCGTCGATGACGCGCATCGCCGCGGGATCCGCGTGATCGGCACCGCGACGACCGTCGCCGAGGCGCGCGCCCTCGCCGAGGGCGGGGTGGACGCGATCGTCGCCACCGGCGCCGAGGCCGCGGGGCATCGTGTGTCGTTCCTGCGGCCGGCCGAGGAGTCGCTGGTCGGGCTGTTCTCGCTCCTGCCGCAGGTCGTGGATGCGGTCGACGTGCCGGTGATCGCCGCAGGCGGGGTCTCGGACCGGCGCGGCGTCGCCGCTGCCTTTGCGCTCGGCGCGCAAGGCGTGCAGGTCGGCACCGCCTTCCTCGGCACGGCGGAGTCGGCGGCGAACGACGCGCACCGCGCCGCGATCCGCGCGACACCCGCCGAGGGCACCGTGCTCACTCGGGCGATGAGCAGCCGGCTCGCACGCGGAGCACGCAACCGGGTGGTCGCCGAGATCGAAGCGGCCGGATCGATCGCCCCGTTCCCGGCGCAGAACTGGATCACCGGACGCTTCCGCACCCCCGCCGGGCAGCAGAACAGGGGCGAGCTGCAGTCGCTGTGGATGGGGCAGTCGGCGCCGCTGGCCCGCTACGAGACCGCCGCCGCGGCTTTCGCGGAGCTGGCCGCGGGCGTTCCGAGCGCCTGAGGCGGTACCGCGCCCGAGGTGCCGGGTCGCCGTCCGGCCTCAGAGGATGACGGTCGAGCGGCCGTGCACGATGACGCGGTCGTCGGCGTGCCACTGCACGGCCCGCGCGAGCACGAGGCGCTCCACGTCGGCGCCGCGGCTCTGCAGTTCGGCGGCCGACTCGGCGTGCGTGACGCGGGTGACGTCCTGCTCGATGATCGGCCCCTCGTCGAGGTCCGCCGTGGCGTAGTGCGCGGTGGCGCCGATCAGCTTCACCCCGCGATCCTTGGCACGGGCATAGGGGTTCGCGCCGATGAACGCCGGCAGGAACGAGTGGTGGATGTTGATCACCGGAGCGCCGAGGCTCCCGATGAACTCGTCGGTGAGGATCTGCATGTAGCGCGCGAGGACGACCAGATCCACGTTCCCCTGCAGCAGCTCGAGCTGGCGCCGCTCCATCTCGGCCTTGCCCTCGGCGCCCGAACCGGCGGGGATGTGCACGAACGGCACCCCGAACGAGCGCACCGACTCGGCCAGATCCGGGTGGTTCGAGACGACCATGGTGACATCGATGTCGAGCTGGCCGCGCTGGGTGCGCCAGAGCAGCTCCATGAGGCAGTGGTCGTACTTGGACACGAAGATCGCGACGCGCTTGCGCTTGGAGGCGTCGTGCAGCGACCACTCCATGCCGAAGCGCTCGGCGACCGCGGCGAGGTCGGCCTCGAGAGCCGGGCGTGCGGCGGCGAGGCCGTCGCGGTGGATGACCGTGCGCTGGAAGAAGCGCCCGCCGGCGGCGTCGGTCGAGTGCTGATCGAGGGAGATGATGTTGGCCTGGTGCGCAGCGAGCACTCCGGCGACGGCGGCGACGATGCCGGGCTGGTCGTCGCACGCGATCAGCAGTCGTGCGGTGTCGGGCTGCGCCATGGCGTCGTCTCCTTGCAAGGGGGTGTGCGTCGATTCTGCCGCGCCCCGGCGCACGAGGCGAATCGCGACCGCAACCTGCGGGTCGGCCGCGGGCTTCGTGCGCGCAGACGACGGAAGGGACCCGGGCGCGGGGCCCGGATCCCTTCCGTCGAGGATCCGTGGTCGGATCCGCTGCGATCAGTTCCCGGAGAACTCCGCCAGGCTCAGCGTCTGGTCGCCGGGCCGGGTGAACAGGCCCGCCTGCCCGCTGCTCGAGCCTCCGTGGGACGCCGGCTTGTCCCAGGTGCGGCCCGGAGTCGTCGCGGCCGTGGACGTGTCGATGCCCAGCACGAGCCCCGAGTAGCGGTTCACGAGCCGGACGGATCCGGTCGCCTCACCGCTCGTCGGATCGGTGTTCGGCACGACGAACCACTGCTGCCCGACGCCGGCCGATGCCTTGTCCGTGAGCGTCAGGCCCGCGCCCCAGGCCCGACCGGCCGTGGACGAGGCGTCGACGCCGAGGAGCGCCCCGGCCTGGGTTGCGATCGTGTACGCGCCGTCGCCGGTCGCCGTGAACGTCCATGCGCCGTTCTTGCGGTTCACGGATCCGGCCGTCGTCAGCTTCTTGCCGTTGCCGGACGCCGAGAGCTTGCGTCCGTCGGCGTTGGCGATCGTGTAGGCCTTCGTGGTGTCGACCGCGGAGGCCGGCGAGACCGAGGGGCCGGCGTCGATCGTGATGTTGGCGAGCTGCGCATAGGCATCGCCCATGCAGCCGAACGAGCAGTACGACCGGAACGACTTGCCGACGATCGCCGAGCTCGTCTTGTTGGCCGGATCGACGAACCACCGGTACCAGGAGGCCGTGGTGTACGCGGAACCGGTGTCACCGAGACGGAACCACTTCTGCGTCGCCAGGTTCTTCGTGGCGTAGAACTCCTGCGGCGCCTTGCCCGACTGGTCTGGGTTCTGCGGCTGTCCGATGTACAGGCCGAGGTAGGCGTCGTACGTGACGTCCATCACGAACAGCGGCGAGGTCGCCGGCATCTGCCCGTTCTTGATCTGCTGCTGCGCCGTGCCCGGGGTGTTCGGGTCGTACTCCTTCTCGACCGGTGTGTAGCCGGTCTCGGTGTCGTCGGCGACGGGGACCATGTTGCTCTCCTTGCCGGAGATGCCGGGTTCGGTCCAGGCGCCGTCGTACCACTTCTGCCAGGTGCCGGTCGCCATCTTGCCGGAGATCGGGGCGCGGGCGACGTGCTCGTAGAAGGCCACCCAGCTGCCGGTCTTGTTCACGACGCGGGAGCCGTAGAACGCATAGAAGTAGCCGGAGGCGTGGTCGACGTACAGGCGCGGGTCACCGTCGCCGTAGTAGTACGTCTGCTGCGGGAACGCCGTGGTGTCGCCGCGGGTCGTGCTGTAGGGCGAGGTGATCGCATGCCCGGGGATGGTCCAGGTCTTGCCCTTGTCGGTCGAGACCGCGTAGTCGATCGCGTCGTAGTGCAGCCCGTCGCCGAAGGGCTTGGGGGTGAACTCGTTGTGCACGAGGCCGTACCAGTCGCCAGAGTCGGGGTCGACCCACATCTGGGTGATGTCGCAGTAGTTCGGCTGCGTGTAGCTGGATCCTGCCGGCGCCTTCGTCGACTCCACGCCGGTCGGGCTGGCGTTGCAGAAGTCGGTCGTATCCGGGTTGGTGCCGGCGGCGTTGAGCGCATCGTTCGGCTTCGCCGTGTCGAAGTTCGAGCCGGTGTACCAGTTCCACTGCCGGATGTCGCCGTTGCTGCCGTCGGGCTCGTTGTAGTAGTTCGCGTGCGACTCGCCGAAGTGGAACGTGCCGTCGGCGTCGATGAACGGGCTGGCCGGGGTGTCGTCCGGGTACTGCCAGGTGCTGTCGTCGACGGAGTCGGTCGTGACCGTCGCCGCTGCGGGCTTGGGCGTCGGGGTGGGCGTCGGGGTCGGGGTGGGCGTGACGATCGGGTCGGTCGTGTAGACGACGATCTCGGAGGCCGAGGCGTTGTTCGACCCGTTCACGGCGTCCAGGACCTTGAACTCGACGTAGCGCGCCGACACCGGCTGGGCGAAGGTGACGTACTGGACCTGCGTGTTGCTCGTGGGCTGCGAGAACGTCGCCGCGCCCGCGGGCGTCCAGCCGCTGTTCCTGCCGTCCTTCGCGACCGCCGGGTCGTTCGTGGTCAGCACCTGCACGTCCTTGGCGGGGCCGTTGCCCTGCACCTTGACGGAGTAGCCGAGACCGGTGAGGAGGTGCGGGGCGCCGATGTCGAACGTGAGGTAGTGCGGCATCGGATCCGGCGTGCCGCCGTTGTAGTTCGACGCCCACTGGGTCGAGTAGTCGCCGTCGAACGCGCCCTTCGCGGTGCCGTCGAGCGAGGGCGGTGCGGGGTATGGCGCCGACTCGGAGTCGACGTCGAGCAGCGTGTAGCCCGTGTCGGGGATCGCGGCACCGGCGGGCGGCGCGGCGTCGGCATGGGCCGCGGACACGGCGCCGAGGCTCAGCGTCGTCGCGGCGATCGCGAGCGCTGCGCCCCCGGCGAGAAGGCCCCGCGGTGTGCGGGGGAGGGACAGGATCTGTGGAGGCATCGGTCTTCCTTGCTGCGTCGTTGAGGCGGGGAGAACATCGGCCACGGTACCCCCAAGTTATCGCTAACATCAAGAAGATTCCGCGAATTGCAACGCGTGATCGCCATCACGAGATATCGCAAACATCGTCGATGGCGCCGAGGGTGGCCGCGTGTGCGAGGCGGAGAGGCGGCCCTGGCGCGGTCAGCGACGGGGAGCGGCGGTCGAGCTGCGCACGACGAGTCGGGGGGTGATCGACTCCACGGGGGGCAAGGCCCCCGGGTGCGAGATCGCGTGCAGCAGGTGCTCCACGGCGATGCGGCCCACCTCGCCGAACGGCTGGGCGACGGTGGTGAGCGCAGGGGAGCAGAACTCCGCGAGCGGGATGTCGTCGACACCCACGATCGACACGTCCTCGGGGATCGCCCGACCCCGCTCGGCGAAGGCGCGCGAGAGACCGAACGCCATCTCGTCGCTCGCGACGAACACCGCGGTCGCCTCGGGGATGCGCGCCAGGATCCGGCCGGCGCGGTGGCCCGACTCGGGGGACCAATCCGCGACGATCTCGGGCGGCGCCTCTCGGCCGGCGTCGGCGAGAGCCTCGCGCCAGCCCTGGGTGCGGCTCGAGGCGTCGAGCCACTGCGGGGGTCCCGCCACATGCCACACGGTCTCGTGGCCGAGGTCCAGCAGGTGACGGGTCGCGATCCGGCCCACCTCGCGCTGATCGACCGCGACCACCTGGGTCGACGCCGTGCGCGATCCGTCGATCGTGATGGTCGGCACTGTCCGCGTCAGCTCGTCGATCGCGCGTGTCGTCGAGATCAGCGGGACCGCGAGCACGATCCCCTCGACGCCCTGGTCGGCGAGGCGCGACATCGCCTGCTCGATCTCGCCCGCGTCCAGGGAGGGCGTCGTCACGGAGTTCACGATGTAGCCGGCTTCGGATGCGGTGGTCTCGATGCCGACGGCCACCGCCGTACGCGAGTAGAAGCCCGTGCGCAGCGACACGACGCCGATCGCCCTGCTCCGCCCGGACGACAGGGCGCGGGCGGCGTTGTTGCGGCGGTAGCCGAGCTGTTCGACCGCGGCGAGCACCTTCGCCCTGGTCTCCGGCTGCACGCTCGGGTTGCCGCTCAGCGTGCGGGAGACGGTCTGTGCGGAGACTCCCGCCAGGCGCGCGACATCCGCCATCCCCGGGATGCGGCGAGGATCCGGTGTCATGGCGGTGGTCATGGGTTCCGATCGTCGGCGGGCGCACGGGAGTCGCCCGGCACACGTGCATGATATCGATCACATCCGCGGACGCGCGTGATGCCGGGCGGCGGTCTTCGCGCGGGCATAGCCTTGAGCCGTGACCTCGTCGGAACCCGGTGACCCGCTCGGCGCGCTCCTGGATCGTGCGCGCACGGCTCTCTCCGGCGTGCCGCGGGAGGCGCTCGGGCGTGAGAAGACCCCGCGATGGCGGGCGCCGCGCATCGTGCGCGCCGGATCCGCCTGGCACGTCGGCGTGCTGCTCATCGACGACGACGCGGTGTACGCCACGGCCGAGGTGCTGCGCGCCGCGGCGCCGGTGCGCCGAGGGTATGCCGCGGAGTCGGCGCGGGCCAGGGCCGAGAGACGTGCCGAGGCCTCCCGCGGCGGCTTCGGCGACGGTGAGACCGTGCATGTGGGATGGACGTCGATCGACGTCGCGACCGTGTCGGCCGGCGGCTCGTCGGGCCCCCTCGCGCTGATCGACGGCGTGCCGTCCGTGCGGTGGTCCGCGGCGGGCGGGTTCACGCCGCTCAGCGGATATCTGGAGGAGCGGATCGCGCTGCTGCGGCAGGGGCTCGGCGACTGAGCGAAGCGCCCGCCTCGGGCGCTCGCTCGAGGCCCTGCCTCAGCGGGCGAGGGCGCGCTCGCCGAAGCGGTGGAGGATCCGCGCCGGCTCGGTGACCACGGATTCGAGCACCGCCTCCTGCACGGTGTGGAAGGCGTCCGGGTCGAAGTACCCCGTGGTGCGGTAGAAGACCATCCGATCGGCGAAGTCCCGCGGCGAGGGCTCGGGATGGAACTGCGTCGCGTACAGATCGACCCCGACGCGGTACGCCTGCACCGGGCAGGTGTCGTTGCCGGCGAGCAGCACGGCCCCGGGCGGCACGGTCACCGCGCTCTCCTTGTGCGCGGTGAAGGCGTGGAACACGGGCCCGGCGGGGCCGAAGAGCGGATCCGCGACGGCATCGGCCGTGGTGCGGATCTCGGCCGCGGTCGCCTCCTCGGGGCTGTCCATGCCGACCTCGCCGCCGAGGAGGCGCGTGATCACGCCGATCCCGAAACAGGTGAAGAACGCGGTGGTGGTGCCGTCGATCGCCCGCTCCGCGATCCGCTCCAGATCCGACTCGACCCGTCGCTGCGTCTCGGACTTGCGGACGTCGGTGACGTTGAACGGCGAGCCGCCGATCACGAAGCCTGCGTAGCGGTCGAACACGTCGTCGGGCAGGGCCGTGGTGGTGAGGTCGATGCGGTCGAGCCCGTCGGCATCGACGCCGAGGGCGACACGGAACGACGCGCGCTCCGCCGTCGCCGCATCCAGCTCAGGGCGCACGCCGACATACAGAAGCGAGGCCATCCCTGGATTCTAGGGGAGGGGAGCGGCGCCGCCGAGTCGCGATGCAACGCTCCGGAACAGTCGGGAAGCGGAGTCGGGAATACCCGAGAGGGACTCGCGTTGAACTTGACAGCACAACGCTCAAGTTTGAGAGGAAGCGAAATGCCCAACGATTTCACCGACGCGGGTTCGGGCTCGTTCGACGAGTTCCTCGCCCGCTACCTCGCCGGTGAGCAGGCCCGGCAGACCCGGTCCATCGACCTCAGCCGGTTCCTCACCGTGCGCACTCAGCGCATCCTGCAGCGCGCCGGCCGGTTCGCGCTCGAGCGCGGCCAGACCGAGCTCGACGCCCTCCACGTCCTCCGCACGATCGTCGAGGACGACGCCGTCGACCAGGCGATCCGCAACATCGGCGTGACGCCGCAGGCCATCGTCGACGCCGTCGACACCCGCCTCCCCGCACCCGGTGACGCCTCGGACATCGACGCCGCGACCATCACCCCGAGCGCCAGCCGCGCGCTGTTCCACGCCTACCAGGTGGCGCGCTCGTCCGGTGCGACCTACATCGAGCCGGAGCACGTGTTCTTCGCGCTCGTGCTCGGACAGGACGCCCCCGCGGGCCAGATCCTCGCCCGCGCCGGCGTCACCGCCGAGGCCTTGACCCAGGGTCTGCGCGAGCCCCTGCCCGCAGGTGCGGCGCCCGACCAGGACGGGGCGGCCGCGCAGCCCGCATCGGAGACGCCGATGCTCGACCGGTTCGGCCTCGACCTCACCGCACGTGCGCGTGCGGGCGAGCTGGATCCGGTGATCGGCCGGGCCTCCGAGATCGAGCAGACGATCGAGATCCTCAGCCGTCGCACCAAGAACAACCCGGTGCTGATCGGCGAGGCCGGCGTCGGCAAGACCGCGATCGTCGAAGGTCTCGCCCGCGCGATCGTCGACGGCGCCGTGCCCGCGCAGCTCGCCGAACGCCGTGTCGTGGCGCTCGACCTGCCGGCGATGCTCGCCGGCACCCGCTACCGGGGCGACTTCGAGGAGCGTCTGACCCAGACGATGGACGAGATCGCGGCACACAAGGGCGAGATCATCGTCTTCATCGACGAGGTGCACACCGTCGTCGGCGCGGGCGGATCCGGCGAGGGCGGCGGCATGGACGCGGGCAACATCCTGAAGCCGCGCCTCGCGCGGGGCGACCTGCACCTGGTCGGGGCGACCACGCTCTCCGAGTACCGCCGGATCGAGAAGGATCCGGCCCTCGAGCGTCGCTTCCAGCCCGTGAAGGTCGCCGAGCCCTCGATCGAGGACGCCGTGCGCATCCTGGAAGGGCTCAAGCCAGCCTACGAACAGCATCACGCCGTCGAGTACACGGACGACGCGATCCGAGCCGCCGTCGAGCTGAGCGCGCGGTATCTGCCCGATCGGGTGCTGCCCGACAAGGCGATCGATCTCATCGATCAGGCCGGCGCCCGACTGCGGCTGCGCCTCGGCGTCGTGACCGACGTCGCGGCCCTGTTCGCCGAGCTGGCCGACCTCGAGGCACGCAAGAACGCCGCGGTCGGCGCCGAGCACTACGAGGAGGCCTCGCGGATCCGCGACGAGATCGCCGCCGTGCAGGCCCGGATCGACGACGCCGGCAGCACCGCCCGCCGGGCGGATGTCGAGTCGGCGGTCGTGGGGGAGGGCGAGATCGCCGCGGTGATCGCGCGCGCCACGGGCATCCCGGTCAGCCGGGTGTCCGAGAGCGAGCGCGAGCGCCTGGCCGACCTCGAGTCCGACCTGCACGCCCGGGTGATCGGGCAGGACGACGCGGTCGCCGCCGTGGCACGGGCCGTGCGCCGCAGCCGCACCGGCATGGGCGACGCCCGTCGACCCGTCGGATCCTTCCTGTTCCTCGGTCCCACCGGCGTGGGCAAGACCGAACTCGCCAAGGCCCTCGCCGATCGCCTGTTCGACGACGAGACCGCCGTGATCCGCTTCGACATGAGCGAGTTCGGCGAACGGCACACGGTGTCGCGGCTCGTCGGCGCCCCTCCGGGATACGTCGGCTACGACGAGGCCGGCCAGCTCACCGAACGCGTGCGGCGCAACCCTTACGCGATCGTGTTGTTCGACGAGATCGAGAAGGCGCACCCCGACGTGTTCAACCTGCTGCTGCAGGTGCTCGACGACGGCCGCCTGACCGATGGTCAGGGCCGCACGGTCGACTTCCGCAACACCGTGATCGTGATGACGTCGAACATCGGATCCGAGTTCCTCGCCTCGCGGTCGGGTGCGCTCGGGTTCGTGGCGTCGCAGGATGCCTCCGCGAACGGGTTCGCCTCGCAGGAGGACCTGCGGGCGCGCGTGATGGGCAAGCTCCGCGAGGCCATGCGGCCCGAGTTCCTGAACCGCATCGACGAGATCGTGCTGTTCTCCAAGCTCGGCCGTGAAGAGCTGGGCCGCATCGTGCGGCTCCTGCTCCAGGCCACCTCTCGGCGCCTGGCCGGGCGCGAGGTGACGCTCGACGTCACCGATGCCGCGGTGGACTGGCTCGGCGAGCACGGCTACGAGCCGGAGTACGGGGCACGGCCGCTGCGCCGCCTGATCCAGCGCGAGGTGGACGACCGCATCGCGGACCTGTTCGTCTCGGGCGAGCTCGGCGACGGCGGTCGTGTGGTCGTGGACGCGGCGGGCGGCCTGCTGCTCGTCACCGCGACCGCGGAGATGGCGCAGGCGGCCTGACCGCAGGGCGAGGGCCGGGGCCGACGGGGTCCCGGCCCTCGTTCACGGGCCGGCGGAGCACCGGGTCCGAGCGCGCCGTCAGCGGGACGAGTTGGCGCGGCGGCCGCGCACGACCCCGACGAAAGCCTCGATGTCGGGCGTCGTGGCGTCGGCCGGCCAGGCAAGCAGCACCTGTGAGACGGGCGCATCGCGCAGGATCCGGTACTCGATGTCCTTGCGGTGGTGCAGACGCGCCAGCGACATCGGCGCGACCAGGATCCCGACGCCGGAGGCGACGGTCTGGATCGCGTCCTCCACGGTGTCGAGCGGGGGGATCCGTGACGGCGTCGTCGGCAGGTCGAGCGGGCCCAGCACGTCCTCGCGCGTGGTGAGCAGCGTCTCGCCCTCCAGGTCTGCGGGGGAGAGCTCCTCCGCGGCGAGCAGGTGAGACTCGGTCGAGGTGATCACCACCGGAAGCTCCTCATAGAGCGGGATGGCGTGCATGCCGTCCTTGTCGAACGGTGCGCGCACGAGCGCGAGGTCGACGGCGCCCTCGGTGATCGCCGTACGCTGCCCGGCGAACGCGATCGGCACGAGCTCGAGCGTCACCAGCGGCATCCGCTCGTTCCACGTGTCGATCCAGCGTCCCGGGGTGGCGCCCGGCACCGCGCCGAGGCGCAGGGTGCGGGGTTCCTCCGCGACAGGGGTCGGAGCGTCGAAGACGACCTTCTCCGCCTTCTTGCCGCGCGGCGCGCTCTTGCCGGCTCCCTTGCCCGTGCTCTTGCCCTTGGCAGCAGGACCCCCGGCGGTGCTGCGGGCGCCGCCCTTGGCCGAGCGCACCGCGGGTTTGCGTCCGCCGGATGCGCCTCGTCTGCTCATGCGTTCAGCGTACCGGCGGGTGCGTCGGATCCTCCGCGCGGATCACGACGCAGCACCGGGTGACGTCAGGCTCCAGCCGCGCCTCGAGGTGGCGGCAGCCGAGTCCTTCGGCGACCCCCGCGACGTAGGCCTGGTTCATGCCGCAGATGAGGTCGGTGTGGGCGCGCGCGAGGTCGTGGAACGGGCAGTTCGCCAGCACGAGCTCGTCGTCCACCGGGCGGGGCTCGTAGCCCTGGCCGGCCAGGGCGTGGCGGATCCGCTCCAGCTCCTCCTCCGCGTCGTCTTCGGGGGCCGCGCTCCCGTCGCGGGGCAGGGTGCGCTCCGGGGCTCCGCCTCCTGCCGGATCCGGCGCGGGATCGGTGCGGACCCGGGTGCCGTACGCGTCACCCTCCGTGTACGCGGCGTCGCGGAGCGCGGCATCGATCGGGGTGCCGTCGGCCGAGCGCTCGATGGCGCGGGCGAGTAGATGCCCCGCCAGGTCGAACCGCCGCGGCGGCAGCGACACGGCGATCGTCTTCTCCGTGCGCCGGTAGAGCTTGGACGGACGCCCCGCACCGGGGCCGCTGCGCCCGGAGAGTCGACGGAACTCCGCGTCGAGCAGTCCGAGATCGACGAGGCGGTCGAGCTGGAAGCGCGCCACGTGCACCGGCACGCCGACGGCACCGGCAGCGCTCTCCCGGGTCACCGCGTCGGGCTGAGCGATCACATGCTCGTACAGCGCTCGCCGCGTGGGATCGGCGAGGGCGCCGATCCCCGCCGCCTGCTCCGAGATGCTCATGGTCACACTCTAACTGAAGATCCTCTTGATTTTAGAGGGCTCCGGTTCTAATTTAAAGAAAAGACACATTTAGAAGGGAGCTGTCATGACCACCTCGACCCAGACCAAGACCGTGGCCCGTCCTCCGCTGCTGCAGGACGGATACCGGCAGGCCTTCCTGCTGCTGCGGACCGTCTTCACCGTCGCGCCCATCCTGTTCGGACTGGACAAGTTCGTGCGCGTGCTCAAGCCCGACTGGGAGGCGTACCTCGCCCCGTGGATGAACGGCATGATCGGCATGGACGCGCACACTTTTATGTACGTCGTGGGAGCCGTCGAGATCGTTGCGGGCATCCTCGTCGCGGTCCTTCCCCGGATCGGAGGATACGTCGTGGGCTCTGGCTGCTCGGCATCATCGTGAGTCTCGTCAGCGTCGGCGGATACCTCGACATCGCCCTGCGCGACTTCGGGCTGCTGGTCGGCGCTCTGGCACTGTCGAGCCTGGCCGCCGGGCGGAAGGGCGATCCGGGCCGCTGAGTCGGACCGGGCCTCCGCGGACCTGGAGACCGCGATGGCGCGTGGGGGAGGGTGCGCCGTCGCGGTGCGCGGGGGCCGCTGCCCGGCGGGTGGTCGACGCGACGCCACGACACGCGCGAACTGCGTGCACGGGAATAGATCCGGCTCGTTCGCGGTTGCAGATGTATCCGGGGAAAGTCCCGGGCACGGGAGGTTTTCGTGGGTAAGAACTACGTCGACATCGAGGACGGCCACGGCGGCACCTTGCGCTATCGCAAGCACGCCAACGGCCGTGGTCTGATCGCGCACGGTGCCAAGGTGCACCCGCAGGCGGTCGTGGAGGCCGGCGCCTATGTCGAACCGGGTGCGAAGGTCGGGGCCGGCGCGCATGTCGCGCGCGGCGCCTGGATCGAGCCCGAGGCGATCGTGGGCGTGAACGCCCGGATCGAGGCCCATGCCCACATCGGGCAGGGGTCGGTGATCGGCGACGGCGCCACCATCGGCGTGCGCACCGAGGTCGGGGCCGGCGCGCACATCGCGCGCGGCGCGAAGATCGGCGATGACGAGACCGTCGCCGCCGGCATGACGCTGGACACCGATCGAAAGGGCCTGTGGCTCGCGGCGTGAACGCCGCGGCCGCACCGGCGTAAGAGCAGACCGCAGCATCGCAGGAACAGGACGCGCACCCCGGATGGGGTGCGCGTCTTTCGCGTTCCGGTCGGCGGGCCGCTGCAGAGGATCCGGGAATCGAGCGGGTGGTGTGCTCAGCGCTGGCAGCGGGGGCACCAGAACGTGCGGCGCTCCTCGGTGGGGTCCGCTCCGAGCTCGCCGCTCTCGATGAGGGCACCGCAGCGGCGGCAGGTGCGGTGCGCGCGCCCGTAGACCCAGGTCGTGCGGCCGCGCTGGGCGACGCCGGTGAAGGTGCGGTCGAGACGGTCACGGTTGGCCCGGATCGTGCGCGCGCCCAGTTCCAGCAGTGCCGTCACGTCGACATCGATGGCGGGAGTCGTGGGCCGCACGCCGCGCAGGAAGAGCAGCTCAGCGGCGTACTCGTTGCCGAACCCGGCCACATTGCGCTGGTCGAGGAGGGCGACGTGGATCGCGCGTCGATCCTTGCCGAGGCGCCGTGCGGCCTCGGCGAGGTCCCAGTCGGCGGAGAGCGGGTCTGGTCCGAGGTGGGCGACGAGGGTCTCCTCGAGCGCGGTCGGCACGAGCGCCAGCATCGAGATGTCGAAGCCCACCGCCTCGGCCTCCGCCGTGCCCACGACCGCGCGGGCGGTGTAGCCGGGCGCCCGCCAGCGCTCGCCGGGGCGGTAGAGGTGCCAGGCGCCGTCCATGCGCAGGTGCGAGCGGAGCGTCGAGTCGCCGATCCGCATCAGGATGTGCTTGCCGCGCGGCACGACGGCGTGCACGACGGATCCGGTGAGGTCGGCGGTCGCCAGCTCGGGCACGCGCAGGTCGAAGCGGGTGACGATGCCGTCCCGCAGCGCACCGTCGAGGCGCTGCGCCACACGGTAGACGGTGTCGCCCTCAGGCATGCGCGGACGCCTCCCCGGTGGGTTCGACGGGCCGAGCCTCGTCGGTGGGCCGGACCTTGCCGACGGATCGGGCCCCGTCGCCGGGCCCGCGGCCGTTCATGCCGTTCGCGGCACGTTCGGTCAGCGCCCTGGCGAGCATCGTGGATCCGGCGACCGCCGCCGGCATGGTGATGACCGCGCCGAGCGGGATCATGAAGCAGAGCTGCGTGGCCACGCCGAAGCCGAGCACGCGCGCCCGTCCGGAGCCGAGCAGCCGCAGCCTGTCGTCGTGGCCGAGTCCCCGGGCGTCGAAGGCGCGCCCGGTCAGCTCCCGTGCCAGCAGGCGCCCCGAGAGCAGAACTCCGGCGACGGTCGCGAGCGGCCCGCCCACGAGCGGGATGAAGCCGAGGAGCAGGGTGAACAGCGCCACGAGCACGCCCAGCCCGATCAGCCGGAGGCCTTCGCCGACCGTGCTCCAGAACCCGGTCTCGCCCGTCGGCTCCTCCCCGCCCAGCGACGACTCCACGCCACGCCAGATGCGCTGGTAGAAGGGATCGCCGATCGTCAGCGTCAGTGCGGTGAAGACGAGCCCCGACAGCACGGCGGCGGCGACGAAGAGCACGATGCCGATCGCGATGCGCAGCGCGTCGCGCCATCCTGTGAGCCACCCGTCGGCGAACGGCGTCATCCAGGCCGTGAGGGAACCCAGCGACAGGCCGAAGGGGACGAGGGCCGCAGCCAGTACCGCGACGCTGATCAGAGCGGGGATCAGCCCGAGTGCGAGCAGGCGCGGGTGTGTGCGCCACAGGCCGAATCCGCGCACGAGGGTGCCGAATCCGGCGGCGAACTCACGGATCATGCCACCAGGGTAGGCGTCCTGTCGATGCGCAGCGGATCCGGGTCGGATCACAACGTCTTCCGCAGGGTGTAGCCGCGAGGGGTGGCGACGAATCCGGCCTCCTGCAGCAGCCGCCCGAGCAGCGATCCCGCGGCAGTGCCGTACATGCCTTCGCCGTTCACCTTCTCGATGGTCAGGGTCTCCAGGCGCCGTGCCTTCGCCGTCGCGGCGAGGTCCGCCGTCGCGGCGCGCAGCTCGTCCTCGTCGTCGGTGAAGGCGAGCACGGTCTTGCCGCCGCGTTCGAGATAGAGGGCGAGCGTGCCGTCGACGAGGACGACCAGGGACCCCGCCTTGCGGCCGGGGCGGTGCGAGACCTCGTCCCGGCGCGGCCAGCCGAGCGCGGCGCCGTACGGGTTGGCCGGATCCGTCGCGGCGAGGGTGCGGGCGGTGCGCGGCGGCGGATCGGCGAGTCCGGCGAAGGTGCGGAGGCGGTCGATCGTGGCGGACGCGGCGAACTGAGCGGCACCGAGCCGCTCGATCACGTAGCCGCGCCGGCAGTGCCCCGCCTCCTCGAAGCCGGCGAGCACGCGGTATGCCTGGGCGAAGCCTCCCGGCATGCCCTCCGACTGCACGGATCCGCGCGTGACGACGCCATAGCGGTCCAGCAGCAGGCCCGCGGCGACCGTGGCGCGACGGGCCGGATCCGTCTCGGCCTCCGGCAGCAGCGACCAGCGCCCGCCGACGTTCAGCGGCCGGGGCGCGGAGGCGGGCCGCGCGAGCGACATGCCGCGGAACGTGCGGGTGCGCGGGGCCCGGCGGGCCACCTTGTGCGCCTGGTTGCCGCCGCTCAGCAGCGACCGGATCGGGGCGAAGGTGTCGTTCGTGACGTGGCCCGACCAGGCGAGGTTCCACAGCGCCTCCACCACGGAAGCCTCGTTCTCGGCGCCCGTCGACTCTCGGAGCTGAGCGGCGAAGTATGCGCCGCCCGAGGCCAGGGCGGCGAGCAGCTGGGCCTCGAGGGATCCGGGCTCCGGAGCCTCCTCGGCGAACGGCACCGTGAACGGCGCGAGATCCACGGGGTGCAGCGAGACCCACCCGTCGCGGCCGGGGAGGGCTCCGTGCCCGGCCCAGACGACCTCGCCCGAGCTGGTCAGCTCGTCGAGCATGGCCGGGGAGTAGTCGCGCACGCGCTGCGGCAGCACCAGCGATTCCCATGCGCTCGCGGGGATCGGCACGCCGGCGAGCTGCTCGATCACCGTCGCGACGCCGTCGATGCCCTCGAGAGGCCGCGACAGGTGCTGCCACTCCGGGAGGAACCGGGCGAACGCGGCCGGCGACACCGGCTCGACGCTGCCGCGGATCGCCGCGAGCGAGCGCATCCGCAGCCGACGCAGCACCTCGGTGTCGCACCACTCCGTCTCGTCGGGGCCCGCGGATGTCGCGGACGCCCGGGCGGGTCCCGCATCCGGGAGGAAGTACCCGCTCGTGACGCGCCCGTCGGCCTCGAGCCGCTGCAGCGTCTGCCGCACGATGGCCGTGCCGAGACCGAAGCGCGCGGCGACGGCGGAGCCGAGGAACGGGCCGTGCGTGCGCGCATGCCGGGCGACGAGGTCGCCGAGCGGGTCCGCGACCGGCTCCAGGAACGCCACGGGGATGCCGACGGGGAGCGGCACGCCGAGGGCGTCGCGGAGGCGCCCTGCATCCTCGATCGCCGCGACCCGGCGCACGCCGCCGATCGTGACCTCGATCGCGCGGCGGGCGTCGACGAGGGCGGCGAGGTGGGCGGCGGCTTCGGCCGTCGGGGCTGCCGACGCGCCCGACCCCGATGGTTCCGTCTCCGCGAGGTCGGCGGTCGGCTCCAGCCGCTCGGCGACCTCACCCGCATCCAGCGGCCCCAGGATGCGCAGCAGATCCGCGGCGCCCTCGATGCCGCGTGCGCGACGGGCGGGGTCGAGTCGTTGCGCCTCGCGCTCGAACTGCGCGATCACCTCGGGGTCCAGCAGCTCGCGCAGTTCGACGGTGCCGAGCAGCTCGCCCAGCAGGGCCGGATCCACCGACAGGGCGGCCGCCCGGCGCTCGGCGAGCGGGGAATCGCCCTCGTACATGAACGCGCCGACGTAGCCGAACAGCAGGTCGCGGGCGAAGGGCGACGGCTGGGCGGTCTGCACCTCGACGAGCCGGATGCGCCGCTCCGCGATGCCGGTCGCGAGACGTCGCAGCGACGGGAGATCGTAGACGTCCTGCAGCACCTCGCGCAGGGTCTCCAGGATGATCGGGAACGTCGGATGCTTGCGGGCGACCTCGAGCAGCTGAGCCGAGCGCTGCCGCTGCTGCCACAGCGGCGTGCGGCGGTTGGGATTCATCCGGGGCATCAGCAGGGCGCGCGCCGCGCACTCCCGGAAGCGCGAGGCGAACAGTGCGGATCCGCCCACCTCGTCCGTCACGATCCGCTCGAGCTCCTCGGGCTCGAAGACGAACAGCTCGGCTCCGGGCGGCTCCGCGTCGGCGTCGGGGACGCGCACGATGATGCCGTCGTCGCTCGCGACCGCCGATCCCTCGACGCCGAGGCGCTCGCGGATCCGCGCGTTCACGGCCAGGGCCCACGGCGCGTGCACCATCTGCCCGTAGGGGGAGTGCAGGATCACCCGCCAGTCGCCGATCTCGTCGCGGCTGCGCTCGACGGTCAGCGCGCGGTCGGTGGGAAGCGTGCCCGTCGACTCCTTCTGCTCGTTCAGATGCGCGAGGAGGTTGGCCTGCGCGCGCTCGTCGAGCCCGGCCGCGCTGAGCCGTTCCCTGGCCTTGTCGGGCGCAGCCCCCTGCACCTCGCGGTTGAAGACGCCGAGCGCCTCGCCGAGCTCGAACGGGCGCCCGAGACCGTCGCCGTGCCAGAACGGGACCTTGCCGGGCTGCCCGTACGCGGGGATCACGTTCACCCGGTCGTGCGTGATCTCGGCGATCCGCCAGCTCGTCGTGCCCAGCGTGAACACGTCGCCGACCCGGGACTCGTAGACCATCTCCTCGTCGAGTTCGCCGACGCGCGCGCCCGTGGTCTCGCCGGCGACGAAGACGCCGAACAGCCCGCGGTCGGGGATCGTGCCGCCGCTCGTCACGGCGATCCGCTGCGCCCCGGGGCGCCCGGTCAGGGTGCCGGCATCGCGGTCCCAGACGAGGCGCGGGCGCAGCTCGGCGAACTCGTCGGACGGGAAGCGGCCGGCGAGCAGGTCGAGCGTCGCCTCGTACGCCGAACGGGGCAGCGCGGCGAAGGGCGCGCTGCGGCGCACGGTGTCGAACCACTGCTCGACGTCGAGCGGGTCCAGCGCGCACGCGGCGACGGTCTGCTGAGCCAGGATGTCGAGCGGGTTGCGGGGCACGCTGATCGCCTCGATCTGTCCGGCGAGCATGCGCTCGGTGACGATCGCGGTGTGCAGCACGTCCCCGCGGTGCTTGGGGAACAGCGAGGCGCGGCTGATCTCGCCCACCTGGTGACCGGCGCGACCCACACGCTGCAGGCCCGACGCGGCGGACGGCGGCGCCTCCACCTGGATCACGAGGTCGACCGCGCCCATGTCGATGCCGAGTTCGAGGCTGCTCGTCGCGACGACGCAGCGCAGCACGCCCGACTTGAGCTCCTCCTCGACGATCGCCCGCTGCTCCTTCGAGACCGAGCCGTGGTGCGCCTTCGCGAGCACCGGATCCGCACCGGCCGTGGACCCGGCCTGCGCCATCATCGCGGCCGGCACCATCGCGGCCGGCAGATCGAGGCCGATCCGTTCGCTGTAGATCTCGTTCAGCCGCCCCGTCAGCCGCTCGGCGAGGCGCCTCGAGTTGGCGAACACGATCGTGGAGCGGTTCTGCAGGATCTTCTCGACGATCGCCTCTTCGACGTGCGGCCAGACGGATCCGGTCATCTCGGTGTTCTCGCCGAAAGCGTCGGCCCCTCCGACGGCCTGGTCGACGCGGTCGGCCCCGAACGGCCGCGGCGTCTGCTCGGTGCCCGGAGGCGGCGGCGGGTTGAGCATGTCGTCGATCGGCACCACGACCTGCAGGTCGAAGGTCTTCGAGGCAGGCGGCGCCACGATCTGGACGGGCTGCGCGCCGCCGAGGAACCTCGCCACCTCGTCGATCGGGCGCACGGTCGCGCTGAGCCCGATCCGCTGCACGGGAGCCTCGGCGCCGGCCGCGCGGCGCAGCTGGTCGAGCCGCTCGAGGCTGACCGCGAGATGGGCGCCGCGCTTGGTCGCGGCGACGGCGTGCACCTCGTCGATGATCACCGTGTGCACGTCGCGCAGGGTGTCGCCGGCGCGGCTCGTGAGCATGAGGTACAGCGACTCGGGCGTGGTGATCAGGATGTCCGGCGGATCGGTGACGAGCCGCCGCCGGTCGGAGGAGGTCGTGTCGCCCGAGCGCACGCCCACCGTCACCGCGGGCGCGGGGATCCCGAGCCGCCGTGCGGACTGCCCGATCCCGATGAGCGGTGAGCGCAGATTGCGCTCCACGTCGACGCCGAGGGCCTTGAGCGGCGAGATGTAGAGGATGCGGGTGCGGCCGGGGCGTTCGGCATCGTTCCGCGGTGCGCGTCCCTTCGAGGCGTGCCCTGGGGTCGGCGGATCCGGGGCGACCCCCTCGGCGACGCGCTCGCGGAACACCCGGTCGATCGCCCAGAGGAACGCCGAGAGCGTCTTGCCCGACCCGGTCGGCGCGACGACGAGCGCGTGCTTCCCTCCGGAGATCGCCTCCCACGCTCCCGTCTGCGCCGCGGTGGGTGCGGTGAACGCCCCGCGGAACCAGTCCTGGGTCGCGGGGGTGAAGCGGTCGAGCACATCGCCCATCCGTCCATCTTCGCCGGTGCCGCCGACATTCGGCGTGGATCCGCCGAGGGCGCAATGGCCGGCGGATCTGTCGCGGATCTCCAAGCCCGGCGTCGCCGACCGATGCGAGCATGGATCCATGGCCGAGCACACGACCAACTACACGAGCACGTTCATCGAGGTGGCCGAGGACTGCCCCACGGATCACGCGCAGGAACCGCCCGCGAGCCCTTCGACGAGCGCGGAGTCCGTCCCCACGATCGGCGCGCTGCACTACCGGATGATCGCCGAGCACCCGTTCGAGCGGACCTCCGATGACGTCATCTTCGCCACCTGGGCGCTGCGCCGTGGCATCGATCCGGACGACGTCCAGGCGCGGGAGGACTTCTTCTCGAAGGGGCAGGCCTGCCTGCGCGCGTCGCCGTTGGGCAAGCGCTACGGCTGGGGAGTGCTCAGCGACGCCGAGGGAAGGGTCACGCTGGTGCCGCGGGAGTCCGAGGAGTACGCCCTGCTCGCGGCGGATCCGGCGCTCGGGCACACCCGCGCGATGCGGTCGAAGCGCGCCTGAGCCACCGGATCCGGCGGGTCACTTCTCCTTCGGGATGAGGATCCACAGCACGATGTAGACCCACAGCGGCAGGCCCGCGAACACCATGAGGACGATCGCGAGCAGGCGCACGAGGAGGACGGGCCAGCGGAACCGGTGCGCGAGCGCAGCGCAGACGCCGGCGATGATGCGGCCCTTGCGGGGGCGGACGAGGGTGCTCATGCCCTCATCCTGCCCTCGGGCCCTGGACGCCCGCTGGATCCACGCCCGGTTTCGAAGCGCGCACATGGTCGTGTTTCGAGGTGAACTGGAGCCAATTGCGCGCTTCGAAAACGGGCCACCGATCAGGGGCGAGCCGACCCGTCCGCTGTCAGGGCAGGCGGTTCGCGGCGGCGAGGTTGGCGCGCAGCTCCTCGGCGTTCTGCCGTGTGACGTATGCGGGGCGGTCGCGTTCGAGGCGCCAGGACTCGCTCAGCGGGCCGGCGCTCACCGTGTCGAACCCGAGCCGGTCGTAGAGGTCGGTCACGAGTGCGACCGCGTCATCGTCGTCGCTCGCCGTGCCGAGGGCGCGCCGATCGGGCGACCCCGCCGGAGACCCCGTCGTCAGGATCTCTGCGGCCCTGATCTGGTTGAACGCCTTCACGACCTTCGAGTTCGGAAGGTGGTCCTGCAGGATCTGCGACGTGGTGGTCTCTCCGCGGTCGAGAGCCTCGATGTGGCCGTCCCGCTCGAAGTAGTAGTTGTTCGTGTCGAGCACGATCTTCCCTGCGAGCGGCGCGACGGGAAGGTCGGCCACCGCTTTCAGCGGGACGGTGACCACGGCGATGTCGGCGGCCTCGGCGGCGCCCGCCGCGGTGGATGCGGTCACGCGGGGCCCGAGTCGCGCGACGAGCCCGTCGAGCGACTCCGGACCGCGCGAGTTCGCGATCACGACGTCGTAGCCGAGACCCGCGAGGGCTTCTGCGACCGCGCTGCCGATGTGTCCTGCTCCGATGATTCCGATTGTCGTCATGACGTGCGCAACAGCGGGATCGCACGACCGCATTCCCGATGCGTCGGAGACACGTGCGTGGCGCGCACCCGGCCGGCCCCGATGGGCATCCGGCCAGGTGCGCGACGTGCGGGTCAGGCGCCGAGCGCCACCTCCGAGAGCGCGCCCTCGGCGTCGAGCTCGAGCGTCAGATCCAGGTCGAGGCGCCGCAGGAACGCGTCGTCGTGACTGACGATCAGCACGGCCCCGCGGTAGGCGCGCAGCGCCTGCACGACCTGGTCCACGGTGTCGAGGTCCAGGTTGTTCGTCGGCTCGTCCAGCACCACGAGGTGCGGTGCGGGGTCCGCCAGCAGCAGCGTCGCCAGCGCGACCCTGAAGCGCTCCCCGCCGGAGAGCGCACCCACCTGACGGTCCATGGCCGCGCCGCGGATCAGGAACCGGGCGAGCCGATTGCGCAGCTCCTTCTCGGGGATCTCCGGGGCGCGCGCCGCGACGTTCTCCACCACGGTCGCGGTCTCGTCGAGGCCGTCGATCCGCTGCGGCAGGTACCCGATGCGGTCGGTGTGCGCGACCGTTCGCAGGATGGATTCCGCGGATCCGCGGAGATCGGCGGTTTCGGGCGTCGGTTCGGCCATCGATCCTGAGTGCGGAACGGATACGGGATCCTCGGTCGGGACGGTGATCCAGCCCGAACTCGGCGCGGCGTCGGCGGCAGTCGAGTCTGCGGCCGCGACGAGCCGCCGCAGCAGCGTGGTCTTGCCGACCCCGTTGCGCCCGATCAGCGCCACCCGTTCCGGCCCCTGGATCGTCCAGGACCGCTCGGCATCTCCGATCGTCGCGATGCGGCGGCTCCGGGAGACGCCCGGATCGGGCAGCTCGATCTTCATCGTGGCATCGGCACGGATCCGATGCCCGGCCTCGTCGAGCGCGGCGCGGGCGGCGCCTTCCTTCTCCGCGACCTCGGTGCGGAGTCTGCCGGCGGAGACCTGCGCCGCCATCTTGCGACCGTTCGCGACGATCTTCGGCACGCGCTTCTCCTCGAAGGCCTTCTTCGCCATCTGCGACCGGGTCGCCAGCTTCAGCTCGGCCTCGATGCGCTGCCGCTTCTCCTTCTTGAACGCCTGCTTCGCATCCTTCTCGGCCTGCCGGGCGGACTCCTGCTCGGTGTCCAGCCACGCGCGCCACTGCGAGTACGGACCGCCGAAGACGCTGAGCTCGCGTCCGTACAGCTCGGCGGTGTCGTCCATCAGCTCGAGCAGCGTCACGTCGTGGCTGACCACGACGAGCGTGCCGCGCCAGGAGCGCACCATCTCGCCGAGCCGCGCCCGCGCGTCGCGGTCGAGGTTGTTGGTCGGCTCGTCGAGCAGCGTGATCGGGGCTCGACGGGCGCGGATCCCTGCGATCGCCACGAGCACCGCCTCGCCGCCGGACAGCTCGCCGACGGTGCGGTCGAGGAAGGACGGATCCAGACCCGCTTCGGCCAGCGCCGCCTCGGCGCGGGCCTCGACGTCCCAGTCGTCGCCGACCTGGTCGAACCGGGCGGGGTCGACGTCGCCGGCGGCGATGGCGCGCACGGCGTCGAGCGCTCCGGCCACGCCGAGCAGCTCGGCCACGCGGGCGTGCGTGTCGAGCGTGAGGCGCTGCGGCAGGTATGCCACGTCGCCGGTCGCGATGATATGACCGGACCTCGGCGCGAGCTCGCCCGCGATGAGGCGGAGCAGGGTCGATTTTCCGGATCCGTTGCGTCCGACGAGGCCGGTGCGGCCCGCGCCGAAGGCGCCGGAGACCGCGTCGAGCGCGGTGGACCCGTCGGGCCAGGTGAAGGTGACGCGGTCGAGCACGACCGCGGAGGTGGGGGTGAGCAATGACATGGGCGGCTCCCTGAAGATGTTCGGGTGCGCTGATGCCGGACCGGTTCGTGAGCCCGTCGAGGGGCGGGACCGTCGCGGAGGGACGGATCCAGAGGACCGGAGATGCCTGTGCCGAAGGTGCGAGGGCAGGAAGGAGTGTCGGATCAGCGCGTGGATGGAACGCGGAGGCGACGACTCAGATCAAGGGACTTCCTTACACGGCGGACAGGACCCGGACGACGATACCGGGCGTCCGGGAATCGTGCAACCCGGGCGTGTCGCGAGCGCCTGGCGCCGTCGACGGTGCCTCCGCTGCGCCGGAAGCCGGGTCCGTCGCGAGACGGATGCCGGCTCTCGGGAGGGGCTCTAGCCTGGAGGCATGGAAGAACAGCGGCCGGGATCCGGGGAGACGTTCCGGCGGGTGGGCCTCGGCGCCGGCCTCGCGATCGGCATGGGCGTGGGTGTGGCGCTCGGCGCAGGGCTGCACAACATGGGCACCGGGATCGCCCTCGGCCTCGTGATCGGCGCGGCCGTCATGGTGCTGTTCACCTGGGCGGGCACGCGCATGCAGCGCGAGGAGCAGCGGCGCCGCGCCGAAGCCGGAGGCGCCTCCCCGGCGGAAGCGGTGGACCACCCCGGCGCCGACGGCCCGGGCCGCGACACCGACCGTCCGGGCCACGGCGCCGACCTTCCGCGCCGCGCCGCCACGGATGAGCAGCCGGATCAGCCTTCCGCGGACTCCGGCGGCGCCGGATCCTGAAGGCTCTCCAGCCATCCGTCGAGGAACCGGCGCACGTCGGCCAGCTCCTCCTCGGACACACTGTGCGTGAGACCCGGGTACACGCGCCCGGTCAGCTCCGCGTGATCCGGCAGCCACTGTGCGGTGTGCACGATGAGGGCGGGCGGGATGACGTCATCCCGCGAGCCGCGCCCCCAGAACACCGGGGTGCGGCGCTCCCGCAGCTCGGCGTCGCCGGGCAGGTCCCCGGGGGCCGCGTAGCCGCTGAGGTTCACCACCGCGGCGATCCGCTCCGGATCCCTGCGGGCCGCCTGCAGCGCCACCGAGGCGCCCTGGGAGAACCCGAGGAGGGCGATCGAGGAGGCATCCGCGGCCTCGGCGTCGATCCAGCGCAACACGGCATCGGCAGCGGCGGTCACCGATGCCGGATCGCGGCGCTCCAGCTCGTCGATCGGGTACCAGGATCGTCCGGGCATCGGCCACGATGCGGGCAGCGGCGCGGGCAGCGACGCCACGGTCGCTCCCTCGGGCAGGAACGGCACGAGCGAGAACAGGTCGCGCTCATCGGATCCGTAGCCGTGCAGCAGCAGGAGCAGCGGCAGCTCCTCGCCCTGTCGCGCCCAGTGCACCGCGCTGCGATCGATCTCCACGGGTTCGGCCATGCCTCCATCCTGCCTCAGCGTGCGCCACGGCGGACCCGGTTCGTCCGTGGGCGGACCCGGCCGTCTGCGGGGCCGGGAAACCGCGGCGCGGAGACGCGCTGGGGGAGACGCTGGTAGAAAGAGACCATGGCGGTACGCACACCCGACCCCGATCCGGCCGACGACGACGGTCTCCCCGACGCGCTGTCCGGGCTGTCCGGCGGACTCGACGCGCTCGGCGCGTCGGGCGGGGCGAATCCCGGCTGGCTGACCGACTTCGAACTCGCCCAGGCGCGACGCCGCCTGCCGATGCTCTACGTCGAGGCGGTGCCGGTGCGCACCGACGGATCCGGCGTGGTCACGGACATCGGGATACTGCTGCGCGCGACACCGCTGGGGGAGATGACGCGGACGATCGTGTCCGGTCGGGTGCGCTACGGCGAGACCGTGCGCGATGCGCTGTTCCGGCACCTGGAGAACGACCTCGGCCCGATGGCCTTCCCGATGCTGCCGCCGTCGCCCGCCCCGTTCACGGTCGCCGAGTACTTCCCGATCCCCGGCGTGAGCGCGTACCACGATGACCGCCAGCATGCGGTGTCGCTGGCGTTCGTGGTGCCGGTGACAGGCACCTGCGAGCCACGTCAGGACGCGCTCGAGGTGACCTGGTTCAGCCCCGAGGACGCCGCGAGCGATGCGCTCGCCGCCGAGATGGAGGGCGGCCGGGGCACGCTCATCCGCCAGGCGCTCGCGCACCTCGGCCTGCTGCGCTGACGCGGGATCGGGGATCCGGAGGACGGATCCCTACCGGCTGGTCTCCTGCGCGACGAGCGCGACCAGCGCGTCGATGTCGGACTCGGCGGTGTCGAAGCCGCACATCCAGCGCACCTCGTTGCGCGCGGCATCCCAGTCGTAGAACCGGAACGTCTCGCGCAGGCGGTCGGCGACGCCGTTCGGCAGAGTCGCGAACACGCCGTTCGACTGGGTCTGCTGGGTGAAGCCCACGCCCTGGATGGATCCGTCGGCGATGCCGGCTTCGAGCGAGGAGCGCAGCCGCTGGGCCATCGCATTCGCGTGCCGTGCGTTGCGCAGGTACAGGTCGCCTTCGAGCAGCGCGATGAGCTGCGCGGACACGAAGCGCATCTTGGAGGCCAGCTGCATGTTGAACTTGCGGGAGTAGACCAGGCCGTCGGCGGCGCCCGGGGTCAGGACGACGATCGCCTCGCCGAGCATCGCGCCGTTCTTGGTGCCGCCGAAGCTCAGCACATCCACGCCGGCATCGCGCGTGAAGGCGCGCAGGGGCAGGTCGAGGGCGGCGGCGGCGTTCGAGAGGCGGGCGCCGTCGAGGTGCAGCTTCATGCCGCGCTCATGCGCGTTGTCGGCCAGCGCTCGGATCTCGTCCGCGGTGTAGAGCGTGCCGACCTCAGTGGACTGCGTGATCGAGACGACCAGCGGCTGGGCGCGGTGCTCGTCGCCCCACCCCCACGCCTCCCGGTCGACGAGCTCGGGCGTGAGCTTGCCGTCCTCGGTGGGCACCGACAGGATCTTGAAGCCGCCGATGCGCTCGGGCGCTCCGCCCTCGTCGACGTTGATGTGCGCGGTCGTGGCCGAGATCACGGCGCCCCAGCGGGGCAGCATCGCCTGCAGACCCGTCACGTTGGCGCCGGTGCCGTTGAAGACGGGGAAGGCCTCCACGCCCTCGCCGAAGTGCTGCCGGAAGACCTCCTGCAGCCGCTCGGTGTACTGGTCTTCGCCGTAGGCGATCTGGTGGCCGTCGTTAGCCTCGACGATCGCCGCGAGCACCTCGGGGTGGATGCCGGAATAGTTGTCGGACGCGAAGCCGCGCAGGGCTGTATCGTGCAGAACGCTCACCGGTCCAGTCTATTCTGCGGCGGTCCGCTCACGGGGCCGCCGGGCGCGTTCGCGGAAGCCCCGCCCGGGTTCCGGATGTCCCCACCCCGTCCTACGCTCGAGGATATGAAGGGCACCGTCGCCTCGCGGGCATTCGTCGGCGTGCTCGTCAACACGCTGATCGCCAACGTGACGACGAGCTTCCTCTGGTTCGCGCTCACGTTCTGGGTCTACATCCAGACGCATTCGGTGCTCGCCACGGGTGTCATCGGCGGCGCCTACATGCTCTTCATCGCGTTCTTCGCCATGGTGTTCGGCACGATCGTCGACCGGCGCCGCAAGCACACGGTGATGGTGCTGTCGAGCGTGGTCTCCGCCGCCGCCTTCCTCGTCGCGGGCGGCATCTACCTGGCGCGCCCGGAAGCCTCGCTGCTGGATCTCGGCGGACCCTGGTTCTGGCTGTTCTCGGCGGTGATCCTGTTCGGGGGAGTGATCGAGCAGCTGCGCAACATCGCGCTCTCCACCACGGTGACGCTGCTCGTGCCGACGGAGAAGCACGCCAACGCCAACGGTCTGGTCGGCACCGTGCAGGGCATCGCCTTCCTGGTCACGAGCGTGTTCTCCGGCCTGTCGATCGGCTTCCTCGGCATGGGGTGGACCCTCGCGATCGCCATCGCGGCGATGATCCTCACCCTGCTCCATCTGCTGTTCCTGCGGATCCCCGAGGGGCGCCCGAAGCGGGATCCCGACGCACCCGGCGCGCTCGACCTCCGCGGCAGTGCGAGGGCGATCAGGCAGGCCCCCGGGCTGTTCGCGCTGATCGTGTTCTCGACGTTCAACAACCTCATCGGGGGCGTCTACCTGGCGCTCATGGATCCCTACGGGCTGACCCTGTTCGACGCGCAGACCTGGGGTTTCGCGCTCGCCTTCTCCTCCACGGGGTTCCTGATCGGCGGCGCCGTCGTGGCGAAGTACGGGCTCGGTGCGAAGCCGATGCGCACCATGCTGCTGGTCGTGATGGCGATGGGGCTGCTCGGCGCGATCTTCATGCTGCGCGAGTGGTGGCCGCTCTACGTCGTCGGCATGTGGATCTACATGGCCCTGGTTCCGCCCGTCGAGGCGGCAGAGCAGACCGTGATCCAGAAGGTCGTGCCGTTCGCGCGGCAGGGGCGTGTGTTCGGCGTGGCGGCGGCGATGGAGGCGGCCGCTGCTCCCGTCACGGCGTTCCTCATCGCCCCGCTCGCCGAGTTCCTGATCATCCCCTACATGAAGGGCGACGCCGGGCAGCGGCAGTGGGGGTGGCTGCTCGGGGAGGGAGAGGCGCGCGGTATCGCCCTGATCTGCCTGTGGGCCGGGCTCATCATGGTGCTCGTCGGGGGTCTTGCGTTCTTCACCCGCTCGTACCGCAGGCTCACGGAGCTCTACGCGCACGCTCCCGAACAGGTCGTCGCCGAGCAGACCCCTCTGGACGATCTCGCGACCGGGGGCGCAGCCGTCCCGGCGGAGCGGGTCGCAGCGCCCGACGGTCGGGACGGGCCGGAACGGACTTCTGCGGCGGATGCGTCCGCGGATGCGCCCGCACCCGCGGACATCGAAGACCGGGGCTGACCCGGAGTCGCCGGGGCGCGGCGCCTTGACCGGATCCGGCGAGTACGGGAGCATGCGGGAGTGAGCCAGCCCGCCGCGGATGCCGAGACACCGACGCCAGAGCCGAGCCATCCTCTGCTCTCCGCCGAACGGCTGAAGGCCTTCGAGGATGCGGTCGTCGCGATCGCGATGACGCTGTTGATCCTGCCGCTGCTGGAGAGCGTTTCCGAGTTCGCGCGCGAGGGCAAGAGCTCGCTCGAGTTCGTGCAGGAGGAGCACAGCCAGCTCTTCAGCTTCGGATTGAGCTTCCTCATCATCGCCGTCTTCTGGATGACCCATCATCGTGTCTTCGACCGCGTCGAGAAGGTCACCTCCCCGCTCGTCTGGCTTCAGGTGGGCTGGATGCTCACGATCGTGTGGCTGCCGGTGTCGACGGCGCTGCTCGGTGCGATGGATCCCGACACCGCCCAGAAGCTGCTCTACATCGGGGCGTTGCTGGCGTCGTCGCTGTTCATGCTGGCGACCCGGCTGTATCTGCGCCGCCGCCCGGAGCTCCACCGGATCGACCCGGAATCGCTGCGCCGCGGCATCATCGCCGAGATCGTGACGAGCGCGATGTTCGCGATCGCCCTCCTCATCGCCGTGCTGGTGCCGGCGATCGGCTACGGGGCGATGTTCCTGCTGGTGCTCTCGGGGCCCGTTCAGGCGCTCTTCGCCCGTGGCAGGGTCAGCCGGAAGGGCCGTACCGCACAGGACAGCGCCGAACGCGGCTGAACCGCGCCGCGCGCGACCAGGGCGACCGCGTGGCCGGATCTGGTCAGGCCACGTCGATGACGCGGTCGTTCAGCTCGGACGCATCCTCGTCCCACAGAGCGACGATCCGCGCGGCGACCGCATCGATGACGTCGTCCAGGCCGCGCACGCGCAGCACCACGGCGGCGGCGCGCAGCGGCTGCTCGGCATCGCGGGCGGCCTTGGCGAAGCCCTGCGCGACGGCGCGCGTCCAGGCCTCGCTGGCCGCCTTCACGGCGGCGTAGTTCGCGCCGCCGGCGAGCGGCCGCGCCACCGCGATGGAGGAGACGATCGCGAACCGGCCCGCCTCGGAGGCGCGGAGGTCGGCGTCGAACGCGCGGCTCGTCACCCGCACCGCCGTGAAGGCCTGCTCGAGGGCGCGGTAGTCCTCCTCGGTCTGCCCGGCGAGGCCGCCGCCGCCGCGCCAGCCTCCGACCAGTGGCACCAGTCCGTCGACATGCTCGCCGTCATCGGCGAGGCGCGCGGCGAGCGCCGCGACCTCGGCCTCGTTCGTGAGCGAACACCGCTCGGTGCGGATCGATCCCGCGCCGCTCGTCCCGCTCGGATGCGCCGCCGCCGCGAGCGCGTCGAGCTTGCCCTGATCGCGCCCCACCGCGATCACCCGCGCCCCGGCGGTGATCAGGGCTCGTGCGATGGCGAGGCCGGACGGACTGGTCGCCCCGGCCAGGAGGACGGTGCGTCCTGCGGCGGTCATGGTGTCTCCCTGAGTCTCGTGTGCCCTCATCCAACCACCCTCTTCCGCGCGAGCCACCCCTTTTCGCGCGGGTCACACAGGGGTGGTTCGCGCGAAAAGGGGTGGCTCGGTAGGAGTGGGTGGGGCTCAGCCGTCGGTGCCGCGGATGCCCACGGTCGACTCGATGACCGGCTTCATCTTCTTGTCGAGCGTCTCGAAGAACATCGACAGCGGGAACTCGTCGTCCAGCACCGCATCGGTGTAGCCCTTGGGCGCGCCGGCGAGGATCTCGTCGGACAGGCCGCGGGCCCACTGCGATGCGGGGTGCGGGGTGAGCGTGCCGCGGACCAGCTCGTACGCGGCGAGCCAGTGGGCGGTCTTGGGCCGGTCGATCGAGTGCCAGTACAGGTCGTCGATGGCGTCGCCGAGGGCCACCACGGCATCGGGCACGTTGTCCCAGTCGAAGGCCAGTGCGGTGTCGGTCCAGTGCAGCACTCCGCGCTGGTGCAGCCAGGCGAACAGCAGCTGCCCGCCGACGGCGTCGTAGTTGCGCGTGCGGTTGCCGGTGATGGCGAAGCGGAAGATGCGGTCGAAGATCACCGCGTACTGCACGAGGTGTGCGTAGTCGTGCATCTCCTGCTCGCTCGGGGTGAGCTGCTCGCCGGCCGCGATGCGCGCGTCGAAGGCGCGCTCGATCTTGACCGACTCGCGGAACGCCGTCATGTCGCAGCGCATCTCCTCGAGCGAGTACAGGAAGAAGGGCATGCGCTGCTTGATCATGAACGGATCGAACGGCAGGTCGCCGCGCATGTGCGTGCGGTCGTGGATGATGTCCCACATCACGAAGGTCTTCTCGGCGAGCTCCTGGTCGTCGAGCATCGCGGCGGCCCGCTCGGGAAGATCCAGGTTCGTGATCTCGCTCGCGGCGCGCACGACGCGGCGGTAGCGCGCCGCCTCGCGGTCCTGGAAGATCGCGCCCCAGGTGAAGGAGGGGATCTCACGCATCGCGACGGTCTCCGGGAAGAGCACGGCCGAGTTGGTGTCGTAACCGGGGGTGAAGTCGATCAGACGCAGCGAGACGAACAGCTTGTTGCCGTAGTCGCCGGCCTCGAGGTCGGCGATGAACTCCGGCCAGATCGTCTCGACGATGAGCGCCTCGACGAGACGGTCGCTGGAGCCGTTCTGCGTGTACATGGGGAACACGACGAGGTGGCGGATGCCGTCGACGCGGTGCTGCTGCGGCTGGAAGGCCATGAGCGAGTCGAGGAAGTCGGGCACGCCGAAGCCTTCGCCGGCCCAGCGCTCGAAGTCCACGACGGACGCGGCGAGGTACTCGGCGTCGTGCGGGAAAGCAGGAGCGAGCGCGCGGATGCCGGCGACGATCGCGGCGACGTGGGCGCGGGCGGCATCGTGGTCGTCCGCGTTCGGGACGGATCCATCCTTGATCTGCAGCGGACGCAGCGCGATCGCGGCATCCTTGAGGAGCGTCCACGCGGCGCTGGTCTCGGCCACGGACGCGTCCTCGACGACCTCGGGTTCGCCGATGAGAGCGTTGCTGTGGGTGGTGATGAGGGACATCGGGACCTCCGATCGTGGATTGCGCAGGAAATATTCCTGCAGAAATTCGCTGACTCCGATATTATTCCATGCATGGACGATCCTGTCGACCTCGCTATCCTGGCCGCCATCTCGCAGGACGGGCGGGCCACGCTCGCGCAGCTCTCCGAGACCGTGGGGCTGTCGGTGTCGGCCGTGCAGGCGCGGCTGCGCCGGCTCGAGTCGCGCGGCGTCATCTCGGGCTACCGCCCCGTCATCGACGCCGAGGCGGTGGGCAAGCCGCTGGCTGCGTTCATCGAGATCACCCCGCTCGACCCCGCCCAGCCCGACAACGCACCGGAGCTGCTCGAGCACCTCGATGCGATCGAGGCGTGCCATTCGATCGCGGGCGATGCGAGCTACATGCTGTTTGCGAGGGTCGCGTCGCCGCGGCATCTGGAGCAGCTGGTCCGTGACATCCGCCTCGCTGCGAACGTCAGCACGAGGACGACGGTCGTGCTGCAGACGTTCTACGAGCACCGTCCGGTCGTGCCGGCACTCGCCGATCGCTGATCGCGCTCGCCCATCGGCTGACCGTGCTCGCCGGTAGCTGACGGTGCTCGCCGGTAGCTGACGGTGCTCGCCGGTCGCTGACGGTGCTCGCCATCGGCCGGCCGTGTGCGCCGATCGCCGGCCGCGCTCGCCGGCCGTGCTCGCCGATCGTTGACCGTGCTCGCCGATCGTTGAGCGCAGGCGAGGTCGTCGACCGCTGGCGGCGTCAGGCGGTCGCGGCGCCGGGGCGGATGCTGATCGTGTCCAGCAGGCTGCCGGACAGCCCGTGCAACCGGCGTTGCATGGAAAGCCCGATGCGCTCCGCCTGCGTCTTGGCGGCGTCGGCGACGGGTCCCTCGTGCCGTCGGTCGACGGTCTCGGTCCACAACTGCAGCCATCGGTCGAAGTGCTCCGCGGTGAGGGGCTGCTTCGCGTTCACCGCGGAGTGCAGCGCGAGTGCGTCGCGGCGGTAACCCCCGGACTGGAACAGCACGCTCTCCCAGAAGTCGCCCATGATCGGCAGGTGGTGCTCGAGGTCCATGTGCGCGACCTCGGTGAAGATCGGACCGATCATCGGATCCTGGAACGCGGTCTCGTAGAAGGTGCGCACCAGCACGAGGATGTCGTCGCGATCGCGGATGTCGGGCATGGCTCCAGGGTAGGTCGCGGACGGGGCCGCCGGATGGTCTCGGCCGGGTTCACGACGAGGCGCAAGCGGTCGGGGATCGAGCGATGCCCGCGCGAGGGCGGCGACGGTCCGGATCTGTCCGGTGGGTCAGAAGGGCGCCGGTTCTCGGGCCGGTGGTGGATCAGGTTCGTCGATGGTGAAGGTCACGGGCGCGGGAGGCCGGTCGATGTAGGTCGCTCCGGTAGGGCTGGTCCACTCGAGGACCCCGGCGCCGCGTTGCTTCAACTTCCACGCCGTTTGATGCTTCAACACGTGGTGCCTTCGGCAGAGCCCGCCGAGGTTGCCTTCCTCAGTCGGGCCTCCGCATGCGGCGTCCACGGTGTGGTCGAGGTCGTGGGCTGTGGGCGGGAGCCCGCAGGTCGGGAACCGACACCGGGAATCTCTCGCATGCAGCAGCCGCCGCAGGTCGGTGTTGGGCCGGTAATGATCCACGGCGAGGACCGCCCCCGTGACCGGGTGGGTGAGCACCCGTTCCCAGGCGGTAGCTCCGCCGGCGAGGATCCGGGCCGTGTCGGTGTCGATGGGCTGCCCACCGGCGAGTTCCCCGGGCTGCTCGACACGGACACCGAACGGCGTGCTCGTGCTCGAGCCGCTTACGCCGTCGGTCGTGCCAGTGAGCTCGAGGGGCTGCTCGGTGTGGACGCCGAGCGCGGGGCTCGCGCCAGCCGCCGCTCCGCTCGCACCTGCTGTCCATCGGGTCGCGTGCGTTAGTGAACCGTTCGTCTCGGTGCCGGCGGTCATGAGGGTGAGTACGGGCACAGTGATCTCGACCCGCGCCTGGATCGCGCCGAGCAGCCCGTCCGCCGTGTCGTGTCCGGACGGCGCCCCCGTGAGCAGGGTGTCCGCGCAGAGATCCGCGCGCAACTGATCGATCAGGCGGTCGTCGGCCGGACCCCCGAGCGCGTCCGCGTCGATGTCGCGTCCCGCGTCGTCTTTCCCCGCCCGGGTGTTCGCGATGTGGACCGTCCGGGCTTGCTGGGTGAGTCGGTCGTAGATCCCGTCGACGATCGCGGCGGCATGGATCAGCCCGAGCATCTTCTGCCCATCGCCGAGGTCCTCCCGCCACACCCGACGGTTCTCCTGCGCGTCTCGGTGCCGTTCGGTCAGACTGCGCGGGGCGAGGCGTTCCGCGATCCGCTCGATCACCCGCTTCGCCCGGTGCGGGGTCTCACCAACGGATGCGGCGACCGCGACCTGCTCGAACTCCCCTCGCGCAGTGTCGTCCAGGCGGGCTCCGGCGTCCTGGATCTGCCGCACATGCGCCGGGCCGATCCGCGCCTCCGTGAACGCCTGCATCGTGACCGGGTACCGGGTGACGAGTTCTGCGGCGCGGGCCATCCGTGCCTGCACGACCCGGTCCGACACGTGCAGCACCCCCGCCAACTCCGCCGCGACGGACCGGGACGCAAGCTCCACCGCCTCGCCCCGTACACCCGACCCTGACTCTGACGCGAGGTGTTCGGCGAGGCGCTGCGCGACCGCGAGCTGTGCCTCCCGCACCGCTTGCAGTCGGATGATCGTCGCTTCCGTGTCCTGCACCATGGACGTCAACGCGCCCAGCACGACGACCGGATCCACCGGGTCCACCCCAGGATCCACCACCGTGCCGGTCGAGCTCGTCATACCCCCATTCAACCCGGGGCCACCGACATTCCCGACCCTGAAAGAACCAGATCAGACCGAGAAAAAATTACAAGTAGGTCACGGTTGTTCTGGCAGTCGGATCCTGCCCTCAGGGTGCAAGCGAAGCTACGAAGAACGCCCCCGTCGCGGCAATGATTCCTGTCAGCATCGCGGACACACGCGCGATCGTGACGAACCCCAGAAGTAGTCCCAGGGACCAGCGCTGCTGTTCGCGACTCCCGGATCAGCCGACCAGTCAGCGAACTGTGGAACCCGAAGAGGGTGAGCAGTCCTTTCGAGAACCGCGGTCCAGCTTTCCCACGAGCCGGCCGTCTCGTCGTCTTCATCCGCAGGAAGCATCCCCTCCGTCTAGCCGACGATCGGTGCCGCGGCGGCCTCGGCGTTACCCGCATCGGCCACGATCTTCAGCGCACGTTCGAGGATCTGGAGGTCTTCGACCGTCTCGACCGAGGTCACCTTCCCCCACTTCAGCGTCATGAACTGGAAGACGATGTTCTCGTACACCTCGCCGCCGGGGAGCGGCCCGGTCACGCGCGAGCGAACCGCTATCCGGGTGTTCCAGGGTCCGCCGCGCACCAGCACGTCCTGGACATCGAACCGGGCTCCGGGAAGAAGAGCGAGTGTTCGCTCCCACCACCGGTTCATCGCCTCCTTCGTGACCCGACGCCCGCCCAGCGCGTGGACGCCGTGGAAGACGTACTCGAAGGGGGAGGCGAGGCCTTCGACCATGGGTGCGTAGTTTCCCGCGTTGATCTGATCGAAGGTGTCGCGCACCTTCTTTCGCACGATCATCGAGTAGACCATCTCCACATCGTCGGTTGTTCGAGTCGTGTGGATCAAGAGCATTCTTCGATTCGGGCGATCGACGGCGGCCGCACATCCGACGCGACCTCAGGCCGCTGTTCGCAGCAGCAGTGCATCGCGAGACCGCCACGGATCCCTCTCCGCCCGTGCCGTCGAGGCGCACCCTAGGCTGGATCCGTGACGGACACCGCGATCCAGGGCAGCACGGCGCATGAGATCGCCGACTCGATCCGCGCCCTGATCGGATCCGGCGCGCTCGCTGCGGGGGAGGGACTGCCCACCGTGCGAGGCCTGGCGGACCGTCTCGGCGTGAACCGCAACACCGTCGCCGCCGCCTACCGGGCACTCGCCCGTGCCGGCGCCGTGGAGAGCCGCGGTCGTGGTGGCACCGTGGTCGCGGGGCCCGTGCGCACCGAGGAGGAGGGCTTCGCGGCGGAGACCGTGCTGCGCGACCTCGGCAGCGGCAACCCGGATCCCGACCTCCTGCCGCTGCCCGTGCTCGCCGAGGTCGACCTGCGCACGCCGGCGCTCTACGGCGACGCGCTCATCGACGAGGGCCTGCGCACCTGGGCCACCGGATGGCTCGCCGCGGCCCAACCGCGTCCGTTCGAACTGTCCGTGACCTCGGGCGCGGTCGACGCGCTGGAGCGGCTCCTCGTGGCCTCGCTCGCCCATGGCGACGTGGTCGGGCTCGAGGATCCGTGCTTCCTGTCCAGCATCAACGTGGTCCGGCTCGGCGGATACCGCCCGGTCGGCATCCCCCTCGACGAGGAGGGCATTACCGTCGCGGGCCTGCGGGCGGCGATCGACGCAGGTGCGCGCACGGTCGTATGCACTCCTCGGGCGCACAACCCCACGGGCATCAGCCTGAGTGCCGAGCGGGCGGCCGAGTTGCGCGCGGTGTTCGCGGAGGCGCCGCACGTGCTCATCATCGAGGACGACCACTACTCGCTGCTCTCGCGACGGCCCTACCACTCGGTGATCCCCGACGGGCATCCGCGCTGGGCGCTGGTGCGGTCGATGTCGAAGTTCCTCGGTCCGGATCTGCGCCTCGCCCTGCTCGCCTCGGATCCGGACACCGCGGCCCAACTGCGCACCCGTCTGTCGCCCGGCAAGACCTGGGTGAGCCGGATCCTGCAGCGTGTCGCCGTCGGCATGCTCGACCATCCGGACACGCCCGCCGCGCTCGAGCGCGCCGGGGCGCACTATGCCGAGCGCGGGGATGCTCTGCGTGCGCTGCTGCGCGAGCGCGGCATCACCGTGCGCGGCGACGACGGACTGAACGTGTGGGTGGAGTGCGGGGCCGACGGCCGCGCCGTGTCCGAGGCGATGATGCGACGCGGCTGGCTGGTGCGCACGGGCGGCGGTTTCCTGCTCGAGCCGGATGAGGCCTCGCCGCAGATCCGCCTCACCGCGCACACCCTCGGCGACGCCGAGCTGCGCATGCTCGCCGACGACCTCCGGGCCGCGATCGCCGACGCCCGACGGCGCTGAGAGGATCCGCGCCGCCGCGCGGTCCCGACCGCGAGACTGCATGATCGTCGCGAGACTGCACGACAATCGTGCCGTCTCGCGACGTCAGTGCAGTCTCGCGGGAAATGAGACGGGAGGCGACGGCACGGCTGCGGCGCGGGTGCGGATAGCCGTCGCCGCTAGGATTCCTGCGTGGCGAACCGCAAGACCAAGAAGACCGCACCCGCGTCCGCGCGCCCAGTGTCGCGCGCCCGCTCCGGCAACCCCGCGAAGCGTCCGATCGAGCAGTTGCCGCCGGTCACCCTGGGCGACTGGATCGGCGCCGCCCGCCCCCGCACGCTGCCGCTCGCGATCGCCCCGGTGCTGGTCGGCACCGGTGCGGCGCGGCTGGGGGATCCGCAGTTCCACTGGGTGATCGCGCTGGCGTGCCTCGCTGTCGCCGTGTGCCTGCAGATCGGGGTGAACTTCACGAACGACTACAGCGACGGCGTGCGCGGCACCGACGCGCACCGGGTCGGCCCGGCCCGTCTCACGGCCTCGGGCCGGGTGAGTGCCAAGAGCGTGCTGTACACGGGCCTCGCCTTCTTCGCGCTCGCCGCGATCGCGGGCCTCGGCATCACGATCCGCACCCAGCAATGGTGGCTGATCGCGGTCGGCGTGGTGTGCATCGTCGCCGCCTGGTTCTACACCGGCGGGAAGCGCCCCTACGGCTACAACGCACTCGGTGAGGTCTTCGTCTTCGTCTTCTTCGGACTGGTCGCCACTCTCGGCACGACCTGGGTGCAGTCGCTGAAGCTTCCGCAGGAGGCGTGGATCGGCGCCATCGCGGTCGGACTCTTCGCGTGCGCGGTGCTGCTGGCCAACAACCTGCGCGACATCGACCAGGACCGCGTCGTGGGCAAGCGCACGTTGACCGTCGTGATCGGCAAGAGAGCCACGCAGGTCATGTACACGCTGTTCGTGATCCTGCCGTTCCTGGCCCTGGTACTGCTCGCCCTGTTCTACCCGGTCGCCTGGGTCGGGCTGCTCGCGCTGCTGGCGTTCCTGCCGGCGCTCGTGATCGTGTGGGCGTACCGGGAGCCGAAGGAGCTCGTCGTCGCGCTGGCGCTCACCTCGCTCGGCACGCTCGCGTACGCCGGGGCGCTGTTCTGGGCGTTCATCTCGCCCACGGTGTGAGCGTTCGGAGTCCGAGCTCGCGATGACCGTCCGGCGCCCGCCCACCGTGTGCATAGAGTCTTTTCGTAGGATTCGGAGCATGCCTCTGAGTTCGTCGCGCCCGTCCGCGTCCACCGGCTCTCTCGGTGAGGCCGCTCTCGGCGACCGGCGGGCCGCACGCTCCTCCCGTCGCTCCCGCCTCACCCGGACCACGGCCGCCGTGCTCGGCGTCGCGCTCGCCGGCGGTCTCGCCGCCTGCTCGAGCGATCCCGTGGCGGATCAGTATCGCAACGGCGACAACAAGGGGTACATCGGCTCCGACGGCATGCGCGTCGAGGAGATCAAGCCGGCCGACCGCAGCAAGCCGGTGAGCTTCGGCGGCACGCTCGAGAGCGGCAAGAAGTTCAGCAGCACTCAGATCGCGGGCGATGTCACGGTCGTGAACTTCTGGTACGCCGCCTGCGGGCCCTGCCGGGTCGAGGCGGACGACCTCCAGTCGGTCTGGCAGAAGTTCGACGGCAAGGGCGTCTCGTTCGTGGGCGTCAACACCTACGACCAGGCCGGCACCGCCACGGCGTTCAACGACAAGTACGGCGTGACCTACCCCAGCATCATCGACGTGAACACCGGTGACGCGAAGCTCGCGTTCGCGGAGGTCACCTCGATCCAGGCGACGCCCACCACGCTCGTCCTCGACAAGCAGGGCCGCGTGGCCGCGCGCGTGATCGGACCGATCGGCTCGGCCTCCATCCTGGAGACCCTGGTCCAGGACGCGCTGGACGAGAAGGCATGAGCGCGCGCACACCCCGCACGCCGGTCGACGCGGCGATGTCGGCCCCGGCGGTTCCCGACGTGGCGACACACGTATCGGCGATTCCCGCCCCGCGGAGGGCGAGGGCGTGAACGTCGACGCGATCGTCGGATCCGGCGCCCTCTGGGCGGCCCTTCCGGTGGCCATGCTCGCAGGTCTCCTGTCGTTCCTCTCGCCCTGCGTGCTGCCGCTCGTGCCCGGCTACCTCGGCTTCGTCGGGGGAGCGGTCGGCGGATCCGCGCCCGCGCAGGACGGCACGTCCAAGGCACCCACCCGACGCCAGATGGTGCTCGGGGTGCTGCTGTTCATCCTCGGCTTCACGCTGGTGTTCATCCTCATGGCGGTCGTCGGCGGCACGGCGGGCGTGTTCCTGCTGCGCTGGGGCGATCTGATCACCCGCGTCCTCGGCGCGGTCATCATCGTCATGGGCCTCGTCTTCATCGGTGTCTTCGGCTTCGCGCAGCGCACCGTGCGGATGAACGTGTCCGGCCGTGCCGGCCTCGTCGGCGCCCCGCTGCTGGGCGTCGCGCTGGGCATCGGCTGGAGCCCGTGCCTGAGCCCGACGCTGTCTGCGATCGTCGCGCTGTCGGTCAACGTGGGCGACGTGAGCCGTGCCGTCTGGCTCGGAGTCGCATACTCGCTGGGCCTCGGGATCCCCTTCCTGCTCGTGGCATTGGGCTTCGGCTGGGCGACCCGTTCGCTGTCGTTCCTGCGCCGGCACGTGCGGGTCGTGAACATCGTCGGAGGTGCACTGCTCATCGTGCTGGGGCTGCTCATGGTGACCGGCGTCTGGAAGGCGATCATGTCGAGCATCGGGGCGGTGGTCGGCAGTGTCGAACTCCCGCTCTGACTCCCCGGCTGCCGAGGACCGCGACCAGCGCGAGGCATCCGCGACCACGACCCTTCGAGAGCCTCAGGGACCGAGAATGAACAAGGACAGCTCGAAGAAGAAGGCGGGCGCCGATCGTTCGACCGATCCGCTCCGCCCGAGCGACCACATCGACGGCGACGGGGACTCCCGTGGCGACGGCGTCGACGCGCCGAAGCTGAACGTCGTGGGCTGGCTGCGCTGGGGCTGGCGGCAGCTCACCAGCATGCGCACGGCCCTCGTGCTGCTGCTCATCCTCGCGATCGCCGCGATCCCCGGATCGATCTTCCCGCAGCGGATGGCGGATCCGAACGGCGTCACGCAGTACAAGGTCGACCATCCGGATCTGTTCCCGATCATGGACTCGATGCAGCTGTTCGACGTCTACCTGTCGGCCTGGTTCTCAGCGATCTACCTGCTGCTGTTCCTTTCGCTGGTCGGCTGCGTGATCCCGCGCATCAAGCATCACCTCAAGGCGCTGCGCTCGCGTCCGCCGCGCACCCCGGTGCGCCTGTCTCGCCTCGACGACCACCGCGTCCTCGATCGCACGGTCGTGGGGGACGACCCCCGGGCAGCGGCGGAGCAGAGCATCGCGATCGCGGAGAAGCAGCTGCGCGCGCTGCGCTACCGCGTCGAACGCTATGACGACAAGCGCGGCTTCTCGGTCTCCGCCGAGCGCGGCTACGCCCGCGAGACCGGGAACCTGCTGTTCCACCTCGCCCTGCTCGGGGTGCTGGTCTCTGTCGGTGTCGGAGGCAGCTTCGCCTACACCGGTCAGCGCGTGGTCGTGCAGGGCACGAGCTTCGTGAACACACTGCTGGACTACTCGTCGATGAATCGCGGCCGCTTCGTCTCCGACGATGCGCTCGCGCCCTACCGGATGACGCTGGATTCCTTCGACGTCACCTACCAGCCGTTCGAGCAGGGCAAGTCGTCCTCGGGGCAGGCCGGTGACTTCGCCGCGAACGTCACGGTCTCGGAGCCGGGGCAGGATCCGCACAAGGCCGAGGTGAAGGTGAACCACCCGCTCGGTATCGCGGGGGACAGGGTCTACCTGCTCGGCAACGGGTACGCCCCGACCATCACGGTCCACAACGCCAAGGGCGACGTGGTCTTCCACGACTCGGTGCCGTTCCTGCCGCAGAACAACAGCACGATGATGTCGATCGGCATCGTCAAGGTCGCTGATGGCCTGCCCCAGCAGCTCGGCCTGCAGGGCTTCTTCTACCCGACCTCGGCGAAGCTGGCCACCGGCGCGCTCACCTCGGTCTACCCGGCCCTGGTGAACCCCACCCTGACGCTGAACGTGTTCGCCGGCGATCTCGGCATCGACGACGGGACCCCGCGTTCGGTGTACGTGCTGGACACGGGCTCGATGACCCAGCTCACCGGCGGCAAGACCGGGGTGAAGTCGATCGAGCTCGCCCCGGGCGAGACGACCGCGCTGCCCAACGGCATGGGCACCATCACGTTCGACAACGAGGCCCCGAAGGACGCGAAGGACTACACGCAGTCGGTCAAGCGCTACGTCTCGCTGCAGATCCACCACGACCCCTCGGAGCAGTGGGTGCTGGTGTTCGCGGCGCTCGCGCTGGTCGGCCTCGTGCTCGCGCTGTTCGTGCCGCGCCGGCGGATGTGGGTCAAGGCCGTCGTGGTCGACGGCCCGGGCAGCGGGACGACCGTGCGCCTGGAGTACGCGGGACTCGCGCGCGGAGAGGATCCGACCCTTGCCGCCGCCGTCGAGGACCTGCGCGACGGGCACGCCCGCCTGCTCGACGCCGACGGCGGCACCGCGGCGCGACCGGCCGCCGATGACACGGGCGACGAGGCCGCAGACGCGGCGGAGGAACCGCAGCGCTGACCCCCGATGGGGAGTTCTCCCCATCGACCCCCACGGGTCTCGCTCCTAGCGTGGAACCGGAAGGGGGGTCCGCGCATGGCGATGAACATTCCGGGCGAGCTCGCATGGGTGCTCGACATGCTCGGCTATGAGTGGCCGCAGCTGGACGAGGACGAGATCCGGCGGGCCGCCGCGATCGTGCGCCAGTTCAAGACCGATCTGGAGGGATCGATCGAGGAGGCGCACCGCTACATCAGCGATGACGTCACCGGTGCCCTCTCCGCCCAGACCGCGCAGAGCTATGTCAGCGCATGGAACACCACCCGCGAGTCGCACATGAACCAGCTCGTGGGCCTGCTGGATCCGGCGGCGCAGGGGATCGAGATCTTCGCGGATGCGGTCGTCGCGCTGAAGATCAAGGTGATCGCCGAACTCACCATCACCGCGGCGCAGATCGCCGAGGCCGCCGCCACCGCCGTCGTCACGCTCGGCGCGAGCGCCGCCGTGAACGCCGGCATCATCGCCCTGCGCAAGAAGGCGCTCGACATCGCGACCGATCTGGCCGTCGGAGAGCTGGCAGGCAAGCTCCTGGAGCTCGTCACCGACCCGCTCACGAACGTGGCCTCCTCGCTGGCCACCGCGATCCTGGACGCCCCGCTCGTGGAAGGCGCGATGGGAGACGTCGCCGAGTACAAGGCCGACCTCGACGCCCTGGAGCGGACCGCCGGCGATCTGAACCGCACCGCGAACGACCAGGAGCGGCTGGGTCACGACTTCATCGCGCAGATCTCTGCGCTCGACATCTTCACGGCAGGCTGACATGTCCCACGCGATGCGCAAGCTCGGCGACGATGTCGTCGAGGCCCTCAAGGAAGCGGGTGACAGGTTCGCCTCGTCGATGCACACCCGGTCCCGCCGGCAGCGGCAGACACTCCTGGACATCGTGCAGGAGACGAGGGAGCGCGATCGAGTGCTCGCCCACCAGCAGCGCGGGCATCACGTCGACCGTCCGAACGTCGACCGCCCGAACGCGCACGTCGACGCGGACGGCGTGCGCACCCCGGACGTCGACGTCCGCCGGCCCGCGAGCTTCGGGCACGCCGACAGCAACGACTACCGCGGGAACTTCTTCGGCGAGAATCCCTCCGCGGATCCCTCCGACTGGGTGCATCACGCGGTCGAGCAGAACACGATGCGCAACTATCCGGAGGCCGGCATCACCCCGGGTCAGATGAACTCGCCCGAGAACCTCCGCGGCATCCCCGACGGCATCAACCGCGACGTGCACCTGAGCGCGATCCGGAAGATGTGGAATCAGTTCTACGCGCACTACGAGCGGTTGGGGCACCCGCCGACCAAGGCCGAGATGCTCGATTACGCTACCCTGATCGATGACGCCTTCGGCGACCTTTTCGACCCGCCGGTGAGGTGAGAGATGTACTACTACGTCGACGCAGAGGTCCCTGGATCCCTCGGTCCCGACACCGTCCGCGACACGGCCCGGAGGGCCGCCGACGCCGGGCCCGCTCACCTGGTCTTCGACGGCTGGATGGGTGACGACATCGTCACCACCGTGCCGTTCTGGTTCGTGACCGAACGACTCGCTGACGCACTCCGCGAGTCCGGCGCCACCGGATTCGAGCTGGACCCGGCCCGGGTGTCGGAGGGACCGCAGTACGAGCTCGCCGCGCGGCACCGGCTCCCGTCCTCCTGGTTGCGGCTGATCCCGACCGGATCCGTCACGGCCGGCGACGACGTCGCCCTCGAGGACGGCACGGAGCTCGTGGTCAGCGACGCGGTGCTGCGGGTGCTGCGCTCGTTCACGTTGGAGTACGCGGACGTCGAGCCCAGGGACGAGGACGAGCAGGATCCCGAGGCGGACTTCTTCGCCCAGCAGGCGGAGAAGGCGCGGGGCCTGGCGGATGAGCTGCGCTCCGAACTCGACGCGCGTATCGAGGCCGACCGGGGCGATGACTCCGCGGAATCGCTTCCCGCTGTCGGCGGCTCGCACGACGAACCCGGAGCGGTCGTCGAGACGCTCTTCACGGCTCTGGGTGGCGGCCCCGAGGCACCCGAGGTCGTCGCGGCGCAGTCGCTCTTCGGCGACCTCGGCGAGAGCCGACTGGCTCCCAAGGGTGGGGCTCTGAAGAAGGCCTGGCTGACCCTCGAGTACTGGCACGCCGGCGCGATGATGTCCTTCGGCGACGACGAGCTCTGCAAGATCGTGGTGCGGCTGCAGCCCGAGACCGGCTGGGCGCCGTATCCGCATCCGGAGCGGCTGGTGCCGGGGCTCACCGCGTCGAGCACGCGCGATCAGGCGCGCGGCGTGCTGGGCGCCCCGGAGAAGGAGTCCAGGGACGGTGACCTGTGGCGCCTCGGAGCGCAGCGGTACCTGCACGCCTGGTACGCGCCGGCCGGCGGAATCGGCCGGATCACCGTGATGCTGCGAGCCGACGGGCAGTAGCGGCACGGAGTCGTTGCCGCACGCACCTGCGGCGGAGCCGTGAGCGCCCTGGGGGCGGGCTCCGAGTCTCACCTGAGTCATTGGTGCGCCACGTACGATGGAGGCCATGAACTTCGACTCGATGTCGATCCTGACGATCTGGACCGCCGTCGCGATCTACGCCGCCGCCTTCATCGCCTACGCGTTCGACCTCGCCAAGCGCTCGCAGGTCGCCGCCGACGCCAAGGCCGCCGTGCCCGAGCGCGAACTCGTCGGCGCGACCGTGGGCGCATCGTCGTCGCGGGGCGCCGGGGACCTCGCCGGGACCGGGACGGGGTCAGCTGCCCCGCAGCGGTTCGTCATGGCGCGGATCGGCACCGCGCTGACCACGCTCGGCTTCCTGTTCCACCTCGCCGGCGTCGTGCTGCGCGGCATCGCCGCGGGCCGGGTGCCGTGGTCGAACATGTACGAGTTCTCAATGACGGGAACACTGCTGATCATCGCGGTGTACATCGCGGTCAACATCTGGTTCGACCTGAAGTATCTCGGCACCTTCATCGTCGGCCTGGTCGTGGTGCTGCTCGGCGGCGCCGCCACGGGCTTCTACGTCGAGGTCGTGCCGCTGGCGGATCCGCTGAAGAGCGTCTGGCTGGTGATCCACGTGTTCGTGGCGTCGCTCGGCACGGCGTTCTTCGCGCTGGCCTTCGCGCTCAGCGTGTTCCAGCTCATGCAGGCGCGCCGGGAGTCCCGCATCGTGGCCGAGGCGCCCAAGCCGGGCCCCCGCTTCCTGGCGACGCTGCCGACGGCCGATCGGCTCGAGAGCCTCGCCTACCGGTTCGCGACCGTCGGATTCATCCTGTGGACGTTCACGCTGATCGCCGGATCCATCTGGGCCAACGACGCCTGGGGCCGGTACTGGGGCTTCGACACCAAGGAGACCTGGACGTTCATCATCTGGGTGCTCTACGCGGGCTACATCCACGCCCGCGCGACGCGCGGCTGGCGCGGATCCCGCTCGGCTTGGCTCTCGATCGTCGGCTTCGCCGCGGTGCTGTTCAACTTCACCATCGTGAACCTGTTCTTCAAGGGCCTGCACGTCTACTCGGGCCTGAGCTGATCGGCGCGACCTCGGGCGCTCGGCGATGAGCGCGCGGCAGGCCTGGCGGCGCCCCGGCGCGCTCGCCGTGATCGCTCTGGCACTCGTCGCCGCGGGCGTGGTGATCAGCGGAATCCTGCCGCTCGCCGACGCGGGCGCGCTGGCCGGCCGCACGGCTCCTGTGCTCGGCTTCGTGATCGCGATCACGATCGTCGCCGAACTCGCGCGGGATGCGGCCGTGTTCGACGTGATCGCGCAGCACCTGGCCCGCTGGGGGCGTGGCAGGGTGATCGCGCTCTGGGGCGCAGTGATCCTCCTCGCCGTGGTCAGCACGATCTTCCTGTCGCTCGACACGACCGCGGTGATCGTCACACCCGTCGTCGTGCTCCTCGCACAGGGCGTGGGCGTCTCTCCGCTGCCCTTCGCGCTCGCGACGGTCTGGCTCGCCAACACCGCGTCGCTGCTGCTGCCGGTGTCGAACCTGACGAATCTGCTCGCCGCGCCGATCATGGGCTCGGATCCGCTCGCCTTCCTCGCGCTGAGCTGGGCGCCCGCACTCGCGGGTGTGCTCGTTCCCGTCGTGATCCTCACCCTCGCACACCGGCGCACGCTGTTCGGGCGGTACTCGTCACCGGTGCGGGCGGAGCCCTCCGACCGTGTGCTGTTCCTCGTCGCGGCCGTCGTGCTCGTCGCGCTGCTGCCGCTGCTCGCGCTCGTGCGGGACGTGTGGATCCCCGCTGCCGCCGCCGCCCTGATCCTGATCGTGCTGTTCGCGTTCCGCCGGCGCCGCGTGCTGCGCCTCTCGCTGGTGCCGTGGCAGGCGCTCGGTCTCGCGGCGGCCCTCTTCGTGATCGTCGAAGCAGCCCATGTGCGGGGGCTCGCCGCACTCCTCTCGCCGCTCGCCGCGGGCGGACACGGTCTCCTGGAGCTCCTGCGCGTCTCGGGCATCGGGGCGCTCACGGCCAACGGCATCGACAACCTTCCCGCGTACCTCGTGCTCGAGCCGATCGCCGCCCATGATCCGGTCGCTCTGATGGCGCTTCTCATCGGCGTCAACCTCGGTCCGCTGGTGACGCCGTGGGCGTCGCTCGCGATCCTGTTGTGGCACCACCGCGTCACCGCACTCGGGGTGTCGATCTCGTGGGGGCGCTTCGCGCTCTGGGGCCTCGTCGCCGCCGTGGCCACGGTGGGCGCGGCCGTCCTCGCACTCGCCGCCGTTTCCTGAATCGCGGATCCGGGTTATCGTCACGGCATGTGCCGGAACATTCGATGCCTCCACAACTTCGAGCCGCCGACCAACGATGACGAGGTCCGTGAGGCGGCGCTCCAGTTCGTCCGCAAGGTGAGCGGATCCACGCATCCGTCGCGCGCGAACACCCCCGCCTTCGAGCAGGCGATCGACGAGATCGCGCTGGCGACCCGCCGCATGCTCGACCAGCTCGTCACCAACGCCCCGCCGAAGACCCGCGAGGCCGAGGCAATCAAGGGGCGGCAGAGGCACGAGAAGCGCATGGAGCGCGAGGTCAGGATCCGCACCGCGAGCGCCTGACGGATCCGCGCCGACGGTGGTCTTCGCGTTCTCGGGATCCGGTGACATACGCTCGACGAGAAGCACGATCATGACGGAGGGGGCATCATGCGCAGACGCCAGGTGACGATCATCACGGGGGAGCCCGGCCCCTCAGCCGGCGGCGTGCGGATCGAGCCGTTCACGTTCGGCCTGGTCGGCGCGCTCGGCGTTCTGGTCGCGCTGCTCATCGGCGCGATCGTCGGACAGCTGTCGACGGTGCTCGTCTACATCGGGATCGCGCTGTTCCTCGCACTCGGACTCGACCCGATCGTGCGCCTGATCGAACGGAAGCTGCCGCGGGGAGCGGCGGTGGCGATCGTCGTGATCGTCGTGGTGCTGGCCTTCGCCGGCATCCTGCTGGCGATCGTGCCGATCGTGGTGCAGCAGATCGCCCATCTCGTCGAGACCGGGCCGAAGATGATCGACGACATGCTGCACAGCGCCTGGTACCGGCAGCTCGCCGCCCAGTACGGCGACTCGTTCAGCCAGGCCGTGGACGGGATCGCCACGTTCTTCAAGGATCCGGGCAATCTCACCAAGATCGGCGGCGGAGTGCTCGCGGTCGGCGCCGGCATCGCCGGTGGGTTCACGGGTTTCACGATCGTGCTGATCCTGACGCTCTACTTCATGGGATCGCTGCGCACGATGAAGCGCACCGCTGCCCGATTCGTGCCCGCGTACCGCCGCCCGCGGTTCACGGAGATCGTCGAGGACGTGTCGGGTGCGGTCGGCCGCTACGTGATCGGCCAGGCCAGCCTGGCCCTCATCAACGGCGTGCTGAGTCTGATCTTCCTCACAATCATCGGAGCCCCGCTGCCCGCGCTGCTCGCGCTGATCGCCTTCATCGGCTCGTTGATCCCGCTCGTGGGCACGCTGTCCGGATCCATCATCAACTCGCTCATCTGCCTGTTCGTCTCGCCCGTGACGGCGTTGATCGCCTTCGCGTACTACCTCGTCTACATGCAGATCGAGGCCTACGTCATCAGCCCGCGCATCATGAGCAAGGCCGTGGCCGTTCCCGGTGCGCTGGTCGTGATCGCGGCCGTCGGCGGCGGAGCGCTCGGCGGGATCCTCGGTGCACTGGTGGCGATCCCGGTCGCAGCGAGCGCGATCATCATCATCCAGAAGGTGCTCTTCCCCGCGCAGGACGCCAAGGTCGTCGCCCCGGAGGACGCGCGCACCGCGTGAGCGCCTGAACGGAAAGACAGGCGCGACCCCGGGCGAGGTGGGGTCGCGCCTGCCGCTTCCGAACTCAGATCGCGGGTGCCAGCACCGCCCGGACCGAGGTCGTGCGTCGGGCCGTGACGGCCAGCGTCGTCGCGATCAGGGCGAGCACGGTCCAGACCAGCAGCGCCGCGATCGCGGATCCGACGCCGTCCTCGCCCAGTAGCGCGGTCGCCGCGGAGGACGTCGGCAGGAAGCCGGCGATCGTAGCGAGCCACCCCGGCAGCGTCGAGATGATCCCCGCGCCGAGCGCTGCCACGCCGACGACCGCGGAGATCCAGCGCCCGATCCCGCCGAGCACGGCGACCAGCGCCTGGTTCACGGCGGCGAACGCGATGCCGGCGAGCACGGCGACGCCCGCGAAGCCCCACCACCGCGACGGGTCATACTTCGCGACGATCTCGACCACGAGAGCCACGAGTAGGCCCTGTGCGGCGCCGATCGCCGCCGCCGGGGCGAACGCCCGCAGCGCGAGCGAGCCCGAGGCCCGGCGCGAGGTGAGGGCGCGCGCGGTGAACGCCCGCATCACGAGGAACGTCACGAGGCTGCCGAACCACAGCACGACCGCCGCGAGCAGCGGGATCGCGGTGGGACCGAACATCCCGCCCGAGGTATCGGCCTTCACCGGATCGGCGATGACGGACGCCAGCGACGACGCCTCGGTGTCGGTGCGCTTCGGCAGCGAGTTCGCTGCCTGATGCAGGCCCGAGGCGAGGCCCGAGGTGCCGGTCGCCAGGGATCCGACGCCGGTGCTGAGCTGGGATGCGCCGTCGGCGAGCTGCGTCGCCCCGGTCTGCAGCCCGGTGGCGCCGGTGGCGAGGTTGCCCGCGCCGGTCGCGCTCTGCGACGTGCCGTCGGCGAGCTGGCCGAGCCCCGCCGAGAGCTGATTGACGCCGTCCGCGGCGGCGCGGAACTGGCTGGCGAGGGTGGAAGTGGCTGCGGTATTGAACTGGCTCAGGGCGGTCACGGTTCCGTCGGCATAACCAGAGGCGGTGCCGGCGCTCGTCGCGGCGGTACCGGCCTGCCCTTCGGCGGCTTTGACCTGATCGCAGAACGCCGCCGGTATACCCTTCTCCGGATCCGAGCAGGTTGCGACAAGTGCGCCCAGCGACGTCGCGACCGTTAGTGTGTCGCCCGCGGCTTTCGTTGCGTTGGCCGCCGTCGCGCTCGCGAGACCACTGACCCCACCCGGAACGAGCCCCTGCGCCTGCAGTGCATCCGCACCCTGAGCGAGTCCCGCCCCGGCCTGGTTTGCGCCGGTCTGGGCCGAGGTGATGCCGTTCGCGATCGTGCCGAGGCCGTTCGACAGCTGCGATGCGCCATCGGCCAGCTGGCCTGCGCCGTCGGCGAGCTTGGTCGCGCCGTCCGGGAGCGCAGCCGCCCCGGTCGCGGCGGACGAGGCACCCGCGGCGAGCTTGTCGGCGCCGTCCGCCGCCTCGCCGATCTTATCGCCGAGCGTGCCGAAGCCGACGAGCACGTTCTGCAGGGTGTTCTTGGAGATCTCGCTGCCCATGGTCGACGCCGCGGTCGCGGCGATCTGGTTCGCGATGAGGCCGTCCGCGGCGCGGGCCTGCGGGGCCGTGGTCACGGAGATCGTCGCCTTCTCGGCGGACTTCGCCGGATCCTGCACGGCGCTGCCGCCCGAGACCGCGGCGGCGGAGAAGTCCTTCGGGATCCGCACGACGGCCTGGTACGTGCCGTCCTTGAGGCCCGCGGCGGCGTCCTTCTCGTTGGAGATCACCCAGGTGAGGTTCTCGTCCTTCTTTCCGGTGCCGTCGACGAGCCCGGCGGAGAGCTGACGCCCGAGCGGGGCGAGCTGGCCGTTCACGGTCACCGGCTCGTCGTCGTTCACGATTGCGGCGGTCATCGTGTCGAGGCGCTGCGTGGGGTCCTGGAGGGCGGCCACGAGCACGCCGCCGAGGACGGCGGGCAGCAGCAGCACGCCGATGAGCGTGAGAGCGGTGATCGGCTTGTGCGAGCGGGCGCGTTCGATCAGTGCGGACAGACGGTTGGTCATGCGGTCACCTCGTCGAGGTCGGTGGTGGGCGCGTCGGCGTCGGCGGGCGGTTCGGGTGCAACCGGCGGGTGGTCGAGGTCCCTCGTCTGCGGATCCGCCCACCCGGCGTCCGCCAGCAACCGCGCGGCGGCGGAGGCGTCGTCGGCCGTGGCGAGCACGGCGAGGGTGCCGCGGCGGGATGCGTCGCGCAGCATGGCCGAGGCCTGCTCGCTCTGGGCGAGCGTGAGGCGGTCGGCGCCGTCGATCACGACGAGCGTGGTGCGCCCGCGCAGGGCGTCGCGCAGCTCGCGCAGCGGATCGCCCTCGGCGGTGCCGTCCTCCACGATCACGCAGCCGACGTGCGCGCGCACCCAGGCGGCCCGTCCCGGCAGCAGGTGCCCCGCCACGCGCAGGCGCCCCTCGGCAGGCACGCGCGCGGAGAGGGCGAGCGCGGTGGCGCGGCGCACGGCCGCATCGGCGCCGGTGAGTACGAGCGCGGATCCGGAGGGCACACGCAGGTCGAGCCCGTCGATCGCGCCCGCGACGGTCACGCCGTCTGCGGCGATCACGGAGTCGTCTCCGGGCCAGTCGGCCAGGTGCCGCTCGCGCTCGACGGCCTCGCCCTCGATGTCGACGCTCGGCAGGATCCGCTCGAGCCAGGCGGGGATCTCCCACGCGCGCTCGCCGAGGATCGCCATGAGCGCGGGGATCAGGGTCATCCGCACGAGGAAGGCGTCGATCGCGATGCCCGCGGCGAGGCCCAGGGCGATCGGCTTGAGCGAGGAGTCGCCCTCCGGGACGAAGGCCACGAACACGGCGAACATGATGAGGCCCGCGGCCGTGACGACCTTCGCGGATCCGGCGAAGCCTCCGCGCACCGCGCGCAGTGCGGCGGCCCGGCGCTCGGCCCGATCGGCGCTGCGCGAGCCTGCATCGTGCACGTAGTCCTCGCGCATCCGGGAGACGAGGAAAACCTGGTAGTCCATGGCCAGGCCGAACAGCACGCCCATCAGGATGATCGGCATGAAGCTGATGATCGGTCCGACCCGCGCCACGTGCAGGGCGTCGGCGAACCAGCCCCATTCGAAGACGGCGGAGACCACGCCGAACGCGGCCACGATCGAGAGCAGATAGCCGAGCGCCGCCGTGATGGGCACCCAGATCGAGCGGAACACGATCGTCAGCAGCACCAGCGACAGGCCGATCACGAAGATGCCGAACGGCAGCAGCGCGGCGCCGAGCTGGTCGGAGATGTCGATCGCGACGGCGGTGAAGCCCGTCACCTTCACGTCGATGCCGAACTTCTTGAGCCACTCGTCATGGTGCGAGCGCAGCTCGCGCACGAGATCGGCGGTCGCGGGGGCGTCCGGCGCGGTGGTGGGGATCACTTGGACGATGCCGGTGTCGGCAGTCTGGTTCGGAGTCGCCAGGGCGATCTCGGCGACGCCGGGGAGCTTCGCGACCGCATCGCCCAGATCCTTCATGAGTCCGACCGGATCCGTCGAGGTCACGATCGTGCCGGTGAGGATGAGCGGGCCGTTGAACCCGGGGCCGAAGTGCTCGGCGGTGAGGTCGTAGTTCTCGCGGGCCTCGGATCCCTTCGGCTGCACGCCGGAGTTCGGCAGGGCGAGCGCGAGGTTCGCGGCGGGGACGGCGACGACGCCGAGCCCGAGGACGATCGCGACGGCCACGAGCACGGGGTGCCGGGTGACGCCGCCCACCCAGCGCTCCGAGAACCGGCGGCGCGGGGCGGCCTCGCCCTCGCCCTTCTCGGCACGACGCGGCCTGGCGGGACGGCCCGCCACGCGGCCCTTGAGGAAGCCGAGGATGGCGGGCGTCAGCGTCACGGCGATCAGTACGGCGATCATGACCGCGACCGCGGCCGCGATGCCCATCGTGGTGAGGAACGGGATCCCGGCGAATCCGAGACCGATGAGAGCGATCAGCACGGTGATGCCCGCGAAGACGACGGCGGATCCGGCCGTGCCGGTCGCCCGCGACGCCGATTCCTCCGGGTCCACTCCCGCGCGCACCTGATCCTGATGTCGCGCCATGATGAACAGCGCGTAGTCGATGCCGACCGCGAGTCCGAGCATGAGGGCGAGCAGCGGCGTGGTCGAGGAGACCGAGGCGAAGGCGGTGGCGGCGAAGATCGCGGCCATCGAGACGCCCACTCCCAGCACGGCGGTGAGCAGCGGCATGCCCGCGACGACGAACGAGCGGAACGTCACGATCAGCACGAGCAGGGCGATCACCAGCCCGACGCCCTCGGTGATCGAGATCGCGGGGATCGACATCGAGAATAGGTCGCCGCCGATCACCGCGTGCGAGCCCTGCGGCAGGTCCTTCTCGAGGTCGCTCACGGCGGTCCGCAGCGTGTCCTTGGTGGCGGCCGAGACGTCGGAGGCCTGGCCGTCGAATTGCAGGCGCACGATCGCGGCGGAGCGGTCGTCTGACACCATGCCGGTCACATGCTCGTCGTAAGGGCTCGTGGCGGCGAGCACGCCGTCGACCTTCCCGAGGTCGCGCACGGTCTGCTCGATCGGATCCTTGTAGTCCGCATCGGTGACGTGGTCCCCGTCCGCCGCCACGACGATGAACTGCGCGCTCGTGCCGCTCACCTGGGGGAACGTGCGCTCGAGCTGCTCCAGGCCCGCCTGCGACTCGGTGCCGGGGATCGTGAACGCGTTGTCCGTGCCCTTGCCGAGGGCGAGCGCCGCGCCGCCGGCGATGCCCAGCACCAGCAGCCAGGCCACGAGCACGCGCCAGGGGTGCCGGAACGACCAGCGGCCGAGCGAGGAGAGGAGAGTCGACACGGGTTTCCTCCGGAGGGAGTTCAGGTGGGTTCGATACACTCGTGTATTCGATACGTCTCTGTATCGTAGGACGACGGCGCCGGGATAGTCTGTGCGCGGGATGTGAATCGCGGGCGCAGAGTCCGCAGGAGGTGCGGGATGACCGGCAGTGCGACCAGGAGCCGGGAGAACACGCGTGCGCGGCTGCTCGAGGCGGCGGCGCTGGTGTTCGCCGAAGAGGGCCTCGACGGTGCGACCGTCGAGGCCGTGTGCGAGCGCGCCGGCTTCACGCGCGGGGCGTTCTACTCGAACTTCGAGTCGAAGGACGAGCTGTTCCTCGAGCTCGCCGGATCCGTCTCGGCCGAACGGCTGACGGCCGTTCGGGCGCGGGTGACGGAGCTGAACGAGGCCGGTGCGCTCGCCCAGGACTGCGACGCCACCACCCTCGTGCAGCAGGTCATGGACACTGGCAGTGACGACCGCCTCGGCGTCATGCTGCTCAGCGAGATCCGCCTCCGCGCCCTGCGGGATCACGCCTGGGGCAAGGCCTACCTCAAGCAGGAGCAGGAGATGGTGGCCGGCATCGCCCGGATCATCGACGACATCGCCGCGACCGGCACGATCTCGCTGAGGGTGGACTCCGAGGTCGCGGCGCGCATGCTGTTGATCATCTGGGAGGGCACGACCGTGCGCGGCGCGATGGCAGGCAAGGACGACGCCCAGCTCCGCCGCACCGGCAGCGTCGAGCTCGGCCGAATGGTGTCACTGCTGCTCGGGTGAGGCGGCGGGCCTGCGGCTTTTGGGGGTGCGGGCTCTTGTTTTTGGGGCGCGCGGTCTCGTTTTGGGGCGCGTGACAGCACGGATTCCGGGCGTGGCGCGCCCCAAACCGGCAGAGTGCGCCCCAAAAACGGCCGAGTGCGCCCTGAAACCAGGCGGAGTGCGCCCCGAACTGCGCCGGCCGGACCGCGTCCGACCTCAGCGACCGTCCGCGGCGAGCAGCCCGTGGCAGCGTGTCAACCGGTCGAGCCACCACTCCCGTCGCTCGGCGGGAGCCTCCAGGCGTGCGAGTGCGGCGGGATCCGGCGTCACCCGAGCGGCTGAGACGACGCCGCCCCGCGGGCGGGCGTCCGCGACGTCGTCCGCGAACAGCGACGCGGTGCCGAGGCCGCAGTCGTGCTCGAGCGTGGGCAGGGCTGCGGCCAGCGCGGCGCCGAGCGACAGGCCGACCGCGGTGTCCAGTGCGCTCGAGACGACCACGGGCAGCCCCGCCTCGGCGACGATCCGCAGCGCGCGTTCGATGCCGCCGAGCGGCTGCGCCTTGATGACGAGCAGATCCGCCGCGCCCGCACGGGCGACCGCGAGCGGGTCCTCCGCCCTGCGCACGCTCTCGTCCGCCGCGATCGGGATGTCGAGGTAGCGGATCCGCTCGCGCAGCTCGGCGAGCTCGTCGACGGTCGCGCAGGGCTGCTCCGCATACTCCAGGTCGAACGGGGCCAAGGCATGGATCGCGCGCTCGGCCTCGTCGACGTTCCAGCCCGCGTTCGCATCGATCCGGATCCGCCCCTCCGGCCCCATCTCCGCACGCACGGCACGCACCCGTGCGACGTCGTCGGCCAGGCTCTGCCCGGTCTCGGCGACCTTGACCTTCGCCGTGCGGCAGCCGTCGAAGCGCGCGAGCACGTCGGCCACCCGGTCTGCCGGGACGGCTGGGATCGTCGCGTTCACCCGGACCTCGTGGCGCACCGCGGCCGGACGCGGATGCCAGGCGTCCGCGATCGCGGCGGAGAGCCAGGTGGATGCCTCGACGTCGCCGTACTCGACGAAGGGCGAGAACTCGGCCCAGCCCTCCGGACCTTCGAACAGCAGCGCCTCGCGGACATCAACCCCGCGGAACCGCGTATGCATCGGCAGCGCGACCACCCGCGCGGAATCGAGGATCTCGGCGAGCGGCGGCACGGCGGCGGGGATCATGCCCCCATCATGCACCCGCGGATCGACTCCGCCGCGGCGGGCTCGGCCGACGGGTCGCAGCGGATCAGCCGATCCGCTTCTGCAGCTCGGCGAGGCGCCCGGACGGGCGGAACCCGAGGGCGACGTTGACGGCCAGCATGTGCTCGTTCGACTCGGCGTTGTAGGTCACGACCCGCGGCGTCCGCGGCAGCTCCTGCTGCAGCCGCCGCAGGTTCTCCAGCTTCACCCTCATGCCCAGGCGATGGCCGCGGTCTTTCCGCCTCACGAGTGTGCCCCACTGGTACGCGGAGCTGTCGTCTCCCGAGACGACGAGCTGCGAGTAGGCGGCGACCTCTCCTTCGGAGGAGAGCGCCACGACGCAGAACGAGGTGCGGCCCTGCGCGGCCACGAGCTCCTCGCTCTCACGGATCTCCGCGACATCGGGGGTCGCGGCCTCGATGTCGAGGTCTCCCATGGGCGCCTCGGTGTCGAGCGAGCTGGAGAGCTCGGCCCATCCGGTGACGATGTCCTCGGGCACGGGTCCGGTCCAGCTGCGCAGCACGTAGCCGTCGTCGGGTGCTCCCTCGGCCAGCCGATCGAGCAGGTCCTCGGCGACGGGCAGTTCGAGCACGCTCTCACGGTCGCCCAGGGCGAGCGCGTAGCCGTGCCTGCGGCCGAACTCCACGCCGGGATGTCCGGTTCCGTCGGCGGGTGCGGAGGCGGCCCAGCTCGTCTCGGCCAGGAACGTCCGCCGGGAGCGCGCGATCGCACGTGTCTCCAGCTCGGCGAGGAGTGCGGATCCGACGCCCGCCCTCCGCGCCTCGGGCGCGACGTACACCGCGATGTCGGCGAGGTGGAGGTTGTCCTTGAGCGGCAGACCGAGTCCGGCAGCGCCGACGGGACGGCCGTCGAGCCGGGCGATGAAGACGTGCCGTTCGAACATGGCGGAAGCCTGTTGCAGCTCCTGCCGGGTCTCCTCGAGCGACCACAGCACCGCGTCGTCGGCGCGATCGGCGCGCAGCGCGGCGGCGTAGACCGTCCACCAGGCGTCCACCGCCGCATCGTCGAAGGGGTCGACGGGCCCGATCTCGATCGTCATGCCTCCACGCTACGGGAGTGCGATGAACAGGATCGTGTCATTGACAATAGTGTGCGGCGCACAATATAGTGATGGACGTGAGCGAAGATGAGTTCGACGGACATCTGCAGGAGCTGCGGCGCGGCACGGTCGTGCTCGCGAGCCTGCGCCTGCTGCGCGAGGCGGGGTACGGCTACGGTCTGCTCGAGCAGCTGAGCGCCGCGGGCTTCCCCACCGACTCCAACACGCTCTACCCCCTGCTTCGTCGCCTCGAGAAGCAGGGCTTCCTGACCAGCGAGTGGAACACCGAGGAAGCGCGGCCGCGCAAGTTCTATCGCACCTCGGACGCCGGACTCCGCCTGGCCGACACCCTCACCCGCGACGTGCAGGCGATCGCCGCCGCCGCCAAGAATCTTCCCTGACCTCCTGGAGGAGAACATCATGGACACCGACACGACTCTCGCCGAGCGGTATGTGACCGCGGTGGCGCGATCCGTCCCCGCCGCCGATCGTGCAGAGGTCTCGGCCGAGCTGCGCGCGTCGATCGCGGACGAACTCGACGGCCGCATCGCCGCAGGCGAGGAAGCGGGGGCCGCGGAGTACGCCGTGATCGCGGAACTCGGCGACCCGATCGCTTACGCGGCCTCGCTCTCCGGGCGGCCGCTCGTGCTGATCGGACCCCGCTACTACGCCGCATGGCTGCGGCTGCTGCGCCTGCTGCTGGCGATCGTCGTACCGGTCGCCGCCGTGATCGCCGGACTGGTCCGCGCGCTCGGCGGCGGTGACGTCGGCGCCGTGATCGGCGCGATGATCCCCGCGATCCTCATGTCCGGCGTCCAGGTCGCGTTCTGGACGACCCTCGTCTTCGCCGCGCTGGAGCGCCTCGGATCCACGGGGGACACGGTGCTCGACTGGACTCCCGACAAGCTGCCGCGCACCGTGAACCTCGGTGCGCGGATGTCGGATCTGATCGGCACGGCGGTCCTGACCGCGACTCTGATCGGCTCCGTGGTCTGGGATCGCGCCATCGGCTGGGGCGACGATCACGTCCACGTCCTGGCACCCGGTCTCTGGCCCTGGGTCATGCTGGCCTGGTTCGGGCTGCTCGTGATCGGGCTGCTCGTGATCGGGCTGGTCGTCGAGGCGCTGGTCGCCGTGCGCGGACGGTGGAACGCGCTGCTCGCCGCCGTGAGCATCGCGGCGAGCCTGGTCGCGATGCTCGGTGCGATCGTGCTGATCTGGCGCGGTGCCGTGATCGACCCCGGCCTGATGGCGCAGATGCGCGCGGCGAGCACCCCCACCGCGGACATCGTGCAGATCGTGAACATCTCGATCACGGCCGTGCTGGGCGGGATCCTCATCGGGCTGCTGTTCGACGCCTACCGCAAGCTCGGCCTCTCTCGCCAGGCGTGAGCGGGTCGGCTGCGGACGTCAGCCGGAATAGGCTGGATCCGTGACTGACAAGCTCGTCTCCGACCTGTTCGATCCGGCTGAGTGGACGCTCGCTCCGGGCGCGGGGGAGTACACCGACATCACGGCCCACGTCTCGAACGACGGGCGGATCGCCCGCATCGCGTTCGACCGCCCCGAGGTGCGCAACGCCTTCCGCCCGCACACGGTCGACGAACTGTACCGGGCCCTCGATGAGGCGCGTCAGAACCCGCGGATCGGCGTCGTGCTGCTCACCGGCAATGGCCCGAGTCCGAAGGACGGCGGGTGGGCGTTCTGCTCCGGCGGCGATCAGCGCATCCGCGGTCGCGACGGCTACAAGTACTCCGAGGACGAGGAGACGGTGCCGGCCGAGGCTCAGGCCAGGTCCGGCCGGCTGCACATCCTCGAGGTGCAGCGGCTCATCCGGTTCATGCCGAAGGTCGTCATCGCGGTCGTGCCGGGATGGGCTGCCGGCGGCGGGCACTCGCTGCACGTGGTCTGCGATCTGACGATCGCGAGCGCTGAGCACGGCCGGTTCAAGCAGACCGACGCGGATGTCGGATCCTTCGACGCCGGTTACGGATCCGCCTACATGGCCCGCCAGACCGGGCAGAAGTTCGCCCGCGAGGTGTTCTTCCTGGCCGAGGAGTACTCCGCCGAGCGCGCGATGCAGGCGGGCGCCGTGAACCGCATCGTGCCGCACGCCGAGCTCGAACGCGAGGCGATCGCGATGGCGCGGACGATCCTGACCAAGTCGCCCACCGCGATCCGGATGCTGAAGTTCGCCTTCAACGCGGTCGACGACGGGCTGGTCGGGCAGCAGGTGTTCGCGGGCGAGGCCACCCGCCTGGCGTACGGCACGGACGAGGCCGTCGAGGGTCGCGACTCGTTCCTCGAGAAGCGCGAACCCGACTGGTCGCCGTACCCCTGGCACTTCTGAGCACCATGCCTTCCGGTTTCAGAGCGCGCAAATGGCTCGATCCGCACCGCGGATGGGGTCATTTGCGCGCTTCGAAACCGGGTGGAACGGCCGGCCGGCCGTGAGACTGCAGGCCGCTGACGGGACGGATCCGCGCGCGATCGGGGCGGCGGTCCCGGCGGCGCTCGACGGCGCTGCCCCGCTCGCGCTCGGATTCGCGCCGGGTCCGGATGACGAGGTCGCCGAGGGCACCGCGGTCGTCATCGCGACGTCCGGATCCACGGGCGTGCCGAAGAAGGTCGTGCTCTCCGCGGGAGCCCTGCGCGCGAGCGCGGAGGCGACCGCGCGGCAGATCGGATCCGGGCAGTGGATGCTCGCGCTCTCGGCCGGCTACGTCGCCGGTCTGCAGGTGCTCGTGCGCTCGCATCTCGCGGGCACGACGCCCGTACTGATCGAGGGGCGGTTCACGCCGGCCGCGTTCGTGACCGCGACGCGCGGCATGCGGGCGGGGGCGAGGTACGCCTCGCTCGTGCCCGCGCAGCTTGCGACGCTCCTCGACGCGGCGGGCGACGGGGACGTGCGCGCCGCGCTCGCCTCGTACGAGGCGCTGCTCCTCGGTGGTCAGGCGCTGCCGCCGGCACTGCGTCAGCGCGCTGCGGATCTCGGCGCCCGCGTCGTGCGCACCTACGGATCCAGCGAGACCGCGGGCGGCTGCGTCTACGACGGGGTCCCCCTGGACGGGGTGCGCGTCTCGTCCGTCGACGGCGAGCTGCGCATCGCCGGTCCGACCCTGGCCGAGGGCTATCTCGGCGACCCCGGGCTGACCGCGCGCACCTTCGTCGCGGACGAGGCCGGCGCCCGCTGGTACCGGACCGGTGATGCCGGTGACGTCTCCGGCGGCCGGATCGCGGTGACCGGCCGCGTCGACAACGTCATCGTGTCGGGCGGCATCAACATCTCGCTGGACCGGGTCGAACGCGCCGTTCGCGCCGTCCCCGGGCTCGAGGGCGCCGTCGTCGTGGCGATCCCGGACGATCGCTGGGGTCAGGGATCCGCGATCGTGGTCGGCGGCCGGCGCGAGACCGGGTCGACGGATCCGCTCGAGGCGTCCGGGGTCGGAGCGCGGCTGCTGAGCGCCGCGCGGGAACGCGTGGCCGCAGAGGTCGGGCCGGCGGCGCGCCCCGCGACGCTGATTCCGCTGGACGAGCTCCCGCTGCTGGCGTCGGGCAAGCCCGACCGGCGCGCGATCGCCGCGCTCGCCGCAGGGCGCTGAGCCCGCGAGCCGAGCGCTGCGGGGTCCGAGGACGCGCGTGCCGCGGATACATCTCCCGGCGGATGACCGCGCCGGATCCGGTCGCGTACCGTGAGGGGGTGATCCGCCCCATCCCGCGCTTCTGGCTCGTGTTCGACATCGTGGGCAGCGTCGTCGGCCTGCTCCTCACGCTGCCGCTCACGTACACGTTCGAGGCGGGCACGATGAGCCGCTGGATCCCGGACGGCGCGGTGTCGATCGTGCTCGTGCTGCTGGTCGCGGTCATCCAGTGGGGCGCGGCGGCGATCAGTCGGCTCTCCCCGGTGCTGGCCCTCATCGTGGCGTGGTTCGGCGCGCTGCTGCAGATGGCGTGCGGCTTCTCGCCGGGCGCCTACAACCTCGCGATCCTCGCCGTGGTGTTCGCGACCTCGGCCTGGGGATCGGTGAGGCTCCTGTGGATCGGCGGCGCCTCCGCCCTGGGTGGCGGGCTCCTGGCGGGCGGCTACATGTCGCTGATCAACGAGGGGGCCCTCATCCAGGACACCGAGACCGGGCTGCGCCTGGCGCTGGTCGCGGTGCTCCTCGGCACGGTGTCGGTGCTCACCCTCGTGATGGCCTGGGGCGCCGGCCTGCTGTGGCGGGTCGTGCTGCACGGCCGCCGCACGCGCGACGCTCAGGTGCGGGCCGAGGCGGTCGCCGTCGCGGAGCAGGAGCGGGTGCGGATCGCCCGCGACATGCACGACGTGGTCGCGCACTCGCTCGCGGTGGTGATCGCGCAGTCGGATGGCGCGCGCTACGCCGCGGCCGCGGATCCGGCGCAGGCGACCGCGGCGCTGACCACGATCGGGCAGACCGCGCGGGCGGCCCTCTCCGATGTGCGGCTGCTGCTCGCGCAGCTGCGGCACAGCGAGGGGCAGGGGCCGCAGCCCACGCTCGCCGACCTCGAGACGCTGTACGCCCAGGTGCGAGCCGCCGGAATCGAGCCGCGTGTCACCGTCGACCCGATGCCGCCGGGGGAGCCGCCCGCCGGCATCCAGCTGGCGGTGTACCGCATCCTGCAGGAGGCGCTCACCAACGCGATCCGGCACGGCGACGGCGACGTCGACGTCTGGCTCGGGTGGCACGCCGACAGCGTGCAGATCACGGTCCGCAACGCGGTGCCGACGACACCGCGACAGGCGCATGCCGAGCGCGGACACGGCCTCATCGGCATGCGCGAGCGCGCGCAGCTGGTCGGAGGGACGCTCTCGGCGGAGCTCGAGGCGGAGGGCTTCATCGTCCGCGCCGTGCTGCCGATCGGTCCGAGCGTGGTCTGATCCTCGTCCCGGGCGCGATCCGGAGGATGACAGACTCTTCACGAGGCGCGGATCCGATCGCGCGGAACGAGGAGGCAGGATGATCCGGGTCGTGCTGGTCGACGATCAGGCGCTGTTCCGCGCAGGGATACGCATGCTCGTCGCGTCCCAGCCCGATCTCGAGGTCGTCGGCGAGGCGGGCGACGGGCAGGAGGCCATCGAGGTCGTTCGCGCGACGCGGCCCGACGTCGTGATGATGGACATCCGGATGCCCGTCATGGACGGGCTGACCGCCACCGCGCGCATCCTGGAGGAGGCGGATCCGCCCCGCATCGTGATGCTCACGACCTTCGACCTCGACGAGGCGGCGGCGCGGGCGATCCGTCAAGGGGCGAGCGGGTTCCTGCTGAAGGACGCGGATCCGGAGTTCCTGCTCGCGGCGATCCGCACGGTGCATTCCGGATCCAGCGTGATCGCGGCATCGGCCACCCGCGACCTCTTCGCGCACTTCGCGGCGCCTGTGCAGACCCCGGTGCCGCCGAGCTACGACGACCTCACCGAACGCGAGAAGGAGATCTTCGCGCTGGCGGCGCGGGGCCTGTCCAACGCCGAGATCGCCGCCCGCGAGTTCCTCTCCGAGGCCACCGTGAAGACGCACATCAGCCGCATCCTCGCCAAGCTCGCCCTGCGCGATCGCGTGCAGCTGGTCGTGTTCGCGTTCGAGCACGGCCTGAACTGACCCGCCCACGGAGCCTCCGTGTCGGGGCCGCCTCGCCTCAGCCCTGCTCGCGCAGCAGCTCCAGGAGCGCGCGTGCGGCGCGGGTCGGCGTCGCCCGCCACACCACTCCCAGTCGCGAGCGCACGTGCGGTGCATCGATCGGGATCGCCCTGATGCCCTCCCAGCGCCGGCAGGTCGCGGCGCTGACGACACCGACCCCGAGCCCGCGCACCGCGAGCTTCTCGATGGCGGAGGGAGTGGACACCTCCCAGTGCGGGGCGCCCGCACCGGGGCGTCCGGCCAGCAGGGCGTCCAGCGCCGCCCTGTCGCCCGTGCCCTCCGGGAGTGCGATGAGGTCCATGCCGATCAGCTCGTCAGGGCGGATGCGGCGACGCGCTGCCCACGGGTGCGACGGTGCCACCACGGCGACCATCGGATCGTCGAACACCACCTCCGACCCGAGGTCGTCCGGCGCGCGCTCGGCCCAGGCGACGAGCGCGAGGTCGACCTCGCCACGACGGACCGCGCCGACCAGTCGTGCGGAGGTGTCCTCACGCAGCCGCAGCTCGAGCCCGGGATGCGCGGCGCTGAGCTCGGCGAGCGCGTCGTAGAACCGCGGCCACGTGAGGCCGAACACGGTGCCGACGCGGAGGGATCCGAGCAGCAGCCCGCGCAGGTCGGCCGCCGTGGCGCCGATCTCGCCGATCGCCTCGAGTGCCGTGCGGATCACGGGCAGCAGACGCTCGCCCTCCTGGGTGAGGGCGACGCGGCGCGACGTGCGGTCGAACAGGGCGACGCCGAGCTCGCGTTCGAGCTTCTGCACCTGCGTGCTCACTCCGGATTGACTGACGCGCACCCGTGCCGCGGCCGCAGTGAAGGACCCCGTCTCGACGACGGCGAGGACGTAGCGCAGCTGGTGAAGTTCCATCTCTGAGACAGATGATAGCGATAGGGATCAGCTGTTGGACGGATGGATCCGGATCGCCCAGGCTGAAGGGGACGAAAGGAAGACCATGACCCTCACCGAGACCTCGACCCAGACCGAGCAGACCGTCCCGATCCCCGTCCGCCTCGACATCGACACGGTCGCGCCGCGCTTCTCCCGCGCGCTCGCCGGGCTCGATGCCGCGATGGTGCGCGAGCTCGATGCCGCAGGCATCGACGCCCGACTGCGCGAGCTGGTGCGCCTGCGAGCCTCGCAGATCAACGGCTGCAGCTACTGCGTCGACCTGCACGCGGGTGACGCCGCCAAGGCCGGCGACACGGCGGCCCGGATCGCCGCCGTCGCGGTGTGGCAGGAGTCCCCGTTCTTCACTGCGCGCGAGCGCGCCGCGTTCGCGCTCACCGAGAGCATCACCCGTCTGTCCGAGACCCATGTGCCGGACGCGGACTGGGCGGCCGCGGCCACGCGCTTCTCGCCGGAGGAGCTCGGTGCGCTGGTCTCGCTCATCGTCGTGATCAACGCGTGGAACGCGGTCGGCGTCTCCACGCACGCCTGGACCGGATCGATGTAAGCGGTCAGCCGGGGCGATGCCGCGAACGAGCGCCGCCCCGGCACCGACCAGGGACATCCAGCCTCGGCGAACTCACAGCAACAAAGGCTGTCTATGCATCGATTGTCTGGGTAAAGTCGCCTCATGGCAGACGACCGACTCCGAGGCAACCTCGAGATGCTGATCCTGGCGACACTCGCGCGCGGGGCCGCCCACGGCTACGCGCTCGCCGAGGCGCTGCGCACCGCGAGCGGCGGTGAGTTCGATGTGCCGGAGGGCTCGCTGTACCCGGCACTGCACCGGCTGGAGCGATCCGGTGCGATCACGAGCGAGTGGGTGCATGACGGGCGCCGGCGCCGGGTCTACGCGATCACGGCCGCGGGCGCGGCGCAGCTGTCCCGGGAGACCGGCGCCTGGCAGCGCTTCGCCGACGGCGTGGCGTCGACCCTCGCCGCACCCTCGATCCGTCCGGCCGTGCAGGGGGTGTGAGATGACCGACGCGATCGATCGCTACGTGGCGCAGCTCGCCGACCGCCTCGGCGCGGGTGAGGACACCTGGCGCCTGCTGGCCGAGACGGACGGGCACCTGCGCGATGCGGAGGCGGCCCTGCTGGCCCAGGGGATGGATCCCGCCGAGGCCGCAGAGGTCGCGGTGCAGCGGTTCGGAGACCCGGCCGCCGTGGCCCGGACGCGCTCTCCACGGCGTCGCGTTCTGGGTCTGCTCAGCGGCGGGTGGCTCGTCGTCGCGCTGGGGCTCGTCGTGATCGGGCTCAGCGGGCTGGTGTCCTGGGTGCTCGAGGCGATCTGGGGGCCGGCCTTCCTGGCGGGCGACGTGAACGGCGTGACCTACACCACGGCGCGGTGCGCCGACTTCCTGGGGTTCTTCCCGCAGGCGGGCAGCTGCGCGGCGGCGGCGGCGATGCACCACTCCGACGAGATCGTCTCCGAGAGGCTGGCGGCCGGCGTGCTCGGCGTGCTTCTGCTCGCGGTCTGGCTGCTGGTGCGCCGCCTCCGCGGCGCCGTGCCGATCGCTCGCGAGGACCGGCGCATGCTGCTCCTCGCGAGCGCCGTGGCCTTCCTCGGCGTGGGCCTGGTCGGGTTCGGCTGGGGCGCGCTCTCGATCATCCTCGACCTCGTGCGAGGCCTCGCCGTGGCCGGCGTCGGCGTGCGCCTCAGCGACGGGGCGATCGCCCTGGTCGCGGGCGTCGTGGCCCTCGTGCTCCTGGCGCGCTTCACCCGGCGCGGGGTCGCGGTCGCCGCCGTCGGCTGAGGAAAGCGCGTCGCGGATCATCCTTGCGATGTACGCGGATGGATCCACAGAGCGACGCGAAGGACAGGGGCGGATCCTTAGCGTCGGAGACATGGAGATCACCACGACCGACCTGGGCCTTGCGGCCCGCGTCCAGCACCTCACCAAGACCTACGGATCCGGCGAGGGCGCGGTGCGTGCCCTCGACGACGTCAGCGTCGGCATCCGCCGCGGCCAGTTCACGGCCATCATGGGCGCCTCCGGTTCGGGCAAGTCCACGCTCATGCACATCATGGCGGGGCTGGACACGCCTACGCAGGGGCGAGCGTGGATCGGTGACACCGAGATCACCGGGCTCGGCGATCTCGACCTCACGATCCTGCGCCGTCGCCGCGTGGGCTTCATCTTCCAGGCGTTCAACCTGGTGCCGACCCTCGACGCGCTCGGCAACATCCTGCTGCCGTTCGAGCTCGACGGACGCCGTCCCTCCGCGATCGAGCGGGCGCGCATCGACTCCCTCGTCGACATCCTCGGGATCGGCCCGCGCCTGCGGCATCGCCCGCACCAGCTCTCCGGCGGCCAGCAGCAGCGCGTGGCGATCGCCCGCGCGCTGGCCACCGCGCCAGATCTCGTCTTCGCCGACGAGCCCACCGGCAACCTCGATTCCGCCTCCGGCCGCGAGGTCTTGCAGCTGCTGTCCACCGCGAGCCGCGAGCAGGGCCAGTCGATCGCCATGGTCACGCACGACGCCGTCGCGGCCAGCTACGCCGATCGCGTGCTGTTCCTCGGCGACGGCCGGATCGTCGCCGACCACCCCCGCCGCAGCGCCGACGAGATCGCCGGGCTCATGCTCTCCGGGGGCACCCCCGCCGCCACTGTGGCGGCAGACGCGGCAGGGGTGCCGGCATGACCGCCATCGCCCCGACGCTGCTCGAGACGCCGCTCACCCCGTCGCGACTCGCCTTCCTCCGGGAGCGCGGCATGGGCTCGAGCGTCTTCGTCGCCGCTCTCACCGCCGCGTTCGGCGTGATCCTCGTCGACACCACCCTCTATCTGGGCGCTCTGCTGCAGAACGATCCGTTCCTCGGCGACAGCAAGACCCTCGCGTACGTCGTGCAGATCCTCTCGGTGCTGCTCACCGCCGTCGCGATGTACGTCGCCGCGATCGTCACCGCCAACACGTTCTCGACCATCGTGGCCGGCCGCACCCGTCGCATCGCGCTGATGCGGCTGATCGGCGCCTCCGCCAGAGCGCAGCGGTCGGAGGTCGCGGGGCAGGGCCTCGCCGTCGGCATCATCGGCGCCGTGCTGGGGCTTGCTGGAGGCGTCCTGCTGAGCTGGGGCGGCATGGCGATCGGATCCCTCGCGTTCGCGCACCCGCCGCAGGGTCTCTCGCCGCTGCAGCCCGGGGTGTTGATCCCCGCCGTCGGCGTGGCGCTGACCACGTGGCTCGCCGCCTGGGCGGGGTCGCGACGGGTGCTCACGGTCACTCCGCTGCAGGCGCTGGCGGGGTCCGCCGAGCGCACGGTCGCCGAGACCGGAGCCCGTGGTTCGCGCCATCTCGGGGCGATCACGATGTTCGTGCTCGGTGGCGCGCTGCTGGCCGGCGGTGTCGTGGTCGGGCTGTCCTCGCCGCTCGGCGTGGTGGTGGCCTTCTTCGGCGGAGTGTTCTCGTTCAGCGGGCTCGCGATCGGATCGGTGCTGGTGATGCCGCCCGTGCTGCGGCTCGTCGGTCGCCTGTTCGGCCGCGGCGCGACCGCCCGGCTTGCCGCCGAGAACGCGCTGCGCCACCCCGAGCGGTCCAGCCGGATGGCCATCGGCGTGGTGATGGGGGTCACGCTCGTGACGATGTTCGCCGTCGCGCTGGAGTCGGCCAAGGCGCTCATGGTGCGTACGAGCGCCGAGCAGCTGCCGCCCGGGTTCTTCGCCCCGTTCGATGCCTTCGGCACCGTGATGATGGTGCTGGTCGCGGTGTCGGCCGTGATCGCCGCGGTCGGGCTGGTCAACCTGCTCACCATCGGCGTCGTGCAGCGGCGGCGCGAGCTGGGCCTGCTGCGCGCGATCGGACTGAGCAGCCGTCAGGTGCGTCGGATGGTGCTGCTCGAAGCCGCGCACGTCACGATCGCGGCCACCGCGACAGGGCTCGTGCTGGGCGTCGCCTACGGCTGGATCGCCGCGCAGTCGCTGCTCGGATCCGTCCCGTCGATGCCCGACTTCCAGCCGGCGGGGCTCATCCCGCCGGTGGTGCCGTGGGTTCCGGTGGTCGCGATCGTCGCGTGCACAGCCGTGCTCACGCTCGTGGCATCCGCCACTCCGACCCGGCTCGCGACCCGTGTCGCACCGGTCGAGGCGCTCGCCGCGGACTGAGTCAGGCGGGGCCGCGGGCGTGCTCCGCGGCCCCGCCCCATCCGCGCGCGAGACGGCGGATCCGCCATCCGCGCCATTGCCACGCCGCCCAGAGCACGGGCAGCAGGGCGAGCGATCCGGGACCGCCGAAGACGAGCCGGTCGCGCCAGAGCGCCCGGCCGTCCGGCAGGGCGGAGACGGCCATGCGGTGGTCCCAGACGTCGAGCGACGAGAGCGGTCCGGTGAGCGGGATCCCGCTGTCGCGCAGGATCCGCACGGTCTCGCCCTTGTGCTCGCGAACCTCGTCGTACGCGCCGATGAGCTGGGTGCCGACCGTGATCAGGCCGAACAGGCGCAGCCGCACCGCGCTGTGCAGCAGAGAGCCCTCGTCGGCGTGCGTGAGCGGCTCGACGACGATCACCGGGGCGTAGAGCGCGGTGAGCACGGCGGGTGAGTGCAGGGCCGCCCAGGCGTCGTCCGCGCTCGCGGAGATCCGGAACTTCAGCTGCACATGCCGCAGCGTCAGCGTGGTCGTCGTCATCGCGGCAGCACCGCCGCCCTGCGGTCTGCGGCCGTGATCTCGCGGCGGGTCCAGATCAGCAGGAAGCGCTCGTCGTAGCGCCGGGAGCAGCGTGCGCACGAGGACGCCCTGGTGGGGCGCCGGTGCCGGTACGTCACGTGGCCGGTCGGGCAGCGGCCCACCCACGGCGCCAGGTCGGTCGCCGTCTCGCCGTGGTGCGTGGTGCCGCCCACGTAGCCCAGCGCGCGGGCCGTCCGCTTCCATGCGGCGCCGTGCGCGGCGTCGTGGCCGGCGACGGCGTGCGCCACCTCGTGCAGGAGCACCTGATGGATCTCGTCGTCGTCGAACCGGGCCGCGAGATAGCGGGAGACGGTGATCCGCTTGTCGCGGTAGTTGCAGGCGCCGGCGCGGCGTTTGGCGTTGTCGAAGCCGAACGACCACGTCGGATCCAGATGCAGCCGGATCAGGGCCTCGCCCCAGATCCGCACTCGCTCCAACTCGGCCATGCACTCACGTTAGGCGATGCCGGGGACACTCCGGCGCGGAGCACGCGAAGACGCGCTATGGCCGGACAGGTGCGTCTCTGCGGCAGCCCCGGGGTCGGGATCAGCCGTTGACGGCGACCGGGTCGCGCCGGCGCTCGACCGTGTCGACCGCGAGCAGGGCCGCCTCCAGCGTCGCGTCGTCGGCGCCGGCTTCGCGACGCAGGAACACGGTGCGCTTGAAGCTGTCCCTGGCCTGGTCGAACTCGCCGGCTTCGAAGGCGTTGCGGCCGCGGTGCTGGTGCGCGAACGCGGCGATCGGCACCCAGCCCTGGCCCTCGGCCTCCGCCACGCAGGCCGCCAGCTCGTGGTCGGCGGCGGCGTGCGCGCCGCGATACTGCTGCACGGTGGCGCGCAGCACGCGCGCGCGCAGCAGATCCTTGCGCGTTCCGGCCATGCGGGCCTGGCGCACGGCCTCGTCGGCCAGCACGAGCGCGTCGTCCAGGCGGCCGAGCACCTTCAGCAGCCACACCCGCTCGAGCATCGACGGCAGGCTGCGCAGGTCGGAGATCTCGACCAGTCGCGCGTCGCATTCGGCCGGATCGACCAGCTCGCGCAGAGAGTCCGGGTCGTACCCCTTGATGTAGCTCACGCGCCCGTCCTCCTGCACTGCCTCGCCGTGTCCTCCAGTCTGCCCGCGTCTGCGGCGCATCCGGGAAGGCCCCAGGGCGTGCCGTGAGAAACCGGCGTCTCGGGCCGGGTGGTGCGACGACGGGTCCAACCGCGCGAGCCACCCCTTTGTGTGCGAGCCACCCGCTTGCGCGCCGCATGAACAGGGGTGGCTCGCGTGTGAGGGGGTGGCTCGGCGCAGGAGGTCGGCGCGGTGAGCGCCGGGACTCAGCGCAGGAACAGCCCGGCGTCCGGTCGGGGCGAGGCCACCGCGGTCGCGTCGGTGACGATCGCCGCCTCCTTCGCGAACGCGATCACCTCGGCGCCGTTCGCGAGCTTGGCCGGATGCGGGCCGGCGGCGAGGATGCGGGGCAGGGCGTCGGCCGGAAGCGGAGCATTCGACGCCGCGAGCACGAGGTTGCCGAACCGGCGACCCTTCAGGATCTGGGCGTCGGCGAGGATCGCGACCTCCGGCAGCACTGCGCGGATCGTCGCGACCTGACGGCGTGCGAACGCGAGCCCCGGGCCGTCCGCGACGTTCACGAGCAGCACGCCGGCGGGCCCGAGCAACTGTGCGAGCTCGGTGTAGAACTCGACGCTGGTGAGGTGCGCGGGGGTCTGCGCGCCCGAGTAGACGTCGGCGACGACGAGGTCGACGGCTCCGGTCAGGGCCGGCGGAAGACGGCGCACGCCTTCGCGGGCGTCGCCGATGCGGATCCGGATCGCGGCGCCGCGGGGCAGTGGCAGGTGCTCGCGCACCAGCTCGACCAGCGGCGCCTCCAATTCGATCACCTGCTGCCGGGATCCGGGACGGGTGGCCGCGATGTAGCGCGGGACGGTCAGAGCGCCTGCCCCCAGGTGCACCGCGGTGATCGCCGCGCCGGGGGAGGCGAGCTGGTCGATGAGGGCGCCCATGCGCACGATGTACTCGAAGTGCAGATGCGTCGGGTCCCCGAGGTCCACATGCGACTGCGGGGTCTCGTCGATGAGCAGCTCGAAGCCGCCGCCGAACTCCGCGGGGACCACGCGGGCGATCCCGCCGGATCCCAGTCGCACCGCCGGATGCTCGGTGTCCTTCGCGCGTGCTCTGCCCATGGGACGAGCCTAGGGCGGCGCCGTCGGGCGTGCCGCCACGGACGGATGCGGTGAGAGGAGGCGCCCTCTGGCCCGGATCACGGCTCGATCACGGCTTTGGAAGAAACTTGCAGGAGTTTTGTTCATCGTGGATACTTTTTCCTACTTGGCGAGTTCGCCCTGGATTTTCAAAGAGGAGATTCCCCGATGCACAAGCGCATTCTCTCCGTCGCGGCACTCGGTGTCGTGGCGACGCTGGGCCTGGCAGCCTGCTCCGGCGGCAGCACCCCCGCGGCCACCAGTGGTCCCGTCGACGGCAAGGGCAAGACGCTCAACGTCTGGATCATGAAGGGCACCAACCCCGACTCCTCCGCGTTCTACGACGCGGTCTCCGCGGAGTTCAAGAAGGAGACCGGTGCGGAGGTGAAGTTCGAAGAGGTGCAGTGGGCCGACGCGCATGACCGCTTCGTGACCTCGATCGCCGGCGGCACCACCCCCGACGTGGCCGAGACCGGCACGACGTGGACCGCGGAGTTCGCGGACGCCGGCGCGCTGCTGCCGATCGACAAGTACGTCGACGCCGACAAGGGCCTCTCCAAGGACCTCGTCGAGGGCCTCAAGGTCGCGGGCACCTACGACAAGGAGCTCTACGGCATGCCCTGGTACGCCGGCGTGCGCTCGATCGTCTACCGCACCGACGTCTTCGACGAGCTCGGTCTGAAGGCCCCGACCTCCTGGGACGACATCGTCGCCGCCGGGGAGAAGATCAAGGCCGCGCACCCCGAGATGATGGCGTTCCCGGTTCCCGGCGATGCCGAATTCCTCGTGTACCCGTGGGTCTGGGGCGCGGGCGGCGAGGTCGCCACCGAGAAGAGCGGGAAGTGGGCGAGCCAGCTCGACAGCAAGAAGTCGCAGGAGGGCATCCAGTTCTACACCGACCTGGCGCTCAAGCACGGCTTCTCCTCCGCGGGTGCGACCACCTGGAAAGAGACCGACCTGCGCGACGCGTTCAGCCAGGGCAACGTCGCGATGATGCTCTCCGGATCCTGGACGCCGAAGTCGCTCATCGAGAAGAACCCGGAGCTGAAGGGCAAGATCGGCGCGGCGGTCATCCCGGGCAAGGACGGCGGCATCGCCCCGTCGGTGCTCGGCGGCTCGCACCTGTCCATCTTCAACAACACGAAGAACCCCGACCTGGCCTGGGCGTTCACCAAGTTGATGACGACCGGCAAGTTCGCCACGCAGTGGGCCGATGAGACCGGGTACTTCCCGGGTGTGCAGTCGGCCATGACCGAAGCCCTGAAGTCGACGGATCCGCTGGTCGCGCCGTTCGCGAAGCAGATGGTGGAAGGCGGCGCCTCGGTGCCGGTGACCCCGAACTTCGGCGCCGTGCAGGCGAAGAAGACGACCAACTCGATGATCCAGGCCATCCTCAGCGGTCAGAAGGACGTCTCGACGGCGTCGAAGGACGCCGCGGCCGAGATGACCGATCTGCTGAACAAGAAGTAACCGGATCCACCATGTCCACGGTGCACGCACCACGGTCGGCCGCGTCCTCGGAGTCTCGCTCCGGGGCCGCGGCCGGCGGCCCGCCGGCGCGGAAGAAGAAGCTCGGCTGGGTGACCGCACGGCCCTGGCTGCTGCTCGCACCCGGCCTCTTCATCCTGGCCACACTCATGCTGTGGCCGCTCGTCCAGGTCGTGATCTACTCGCTGCAGGACTACGGCCTGCGTGAGATCAACACGGGCCGGACCAACTTCATCGGCTTCGACAACTACGTCGAGGCCCTCACCGACAAGACCCTGTGGACCGTGGTGCTGCCGAACACGGTCGGCTTCGCCGTCGTGTCCGTGTTCGCCACCGTCGCCGTCGGCACCCTGGTCGCCCTGCTGCTGGCCCGGCTCGGGAACGTGTGGCGCACGATCGTCGCCAGCTGCATCATGGTCGCCTGGGCGATGCCCGCCGTCACCGGCACCTATGTGTGGGTGTGGATCTTCGACGCCGACAAGGGCGTCTTCAACGCCGTGCTGAAGGACCTCGGGCTCATCGACGGCCAGGTGAACTGGTTCACGAACCAGTGGTCGTTCTATGCGATCGTGCTGCTGAACGTGGTGCACCACGGCTTCCCGTTCGTCGCCGTGACCGTGCTCGCCGGTCTGCTCGGCGTCTCCCGGGAGATGCTCGAGGCCGCAGCACTGGACGGCGCCGGCGCCTGGCGGCGGTTCTGGAAGATCATCTTCCCGACCCTCAAGCCGGTGTTCTCCGTCGTGATCATCCTGTCGACGATCTGGGACTTCAAGGTCTTCGCGCAGGTCTATCTCATGCCGGGCGGCAACGGCGGCAACCGCACCGTGCTGAACCTCGGCGTGTGGTCCTACGTCGAGTCGTTCGGGCAGAACCGCTACGGCTTCGGCGCCGCGCTCGCGGTGCTGCTCACGCTGGTCCTGCTCGGGATCACGATCGTGTACATCCGCTCCCTCATGAAGGAGGACGAGCTGTGAAATCGCGTCACCCCGTTCTCGGCCGCATCGGCATCGCCATCGCGGTCACCGCCGTGCTGCTGTTCACGCTGTTCCCGGTGTACTGGATGGTCTCCAGCGCCTTCGACAAGAAGGCGTCCAGCGGCGGCCAGTCGCTGCTGCCGAAGGAGTTCACCTTCGACAACTTCGCCTTCGTCCTCACCGACGGCGGTTTCGCCACCTTCCTGCGCAACTCCGTGATCGTGGCGTTGGTCACGGTGCTCGTGAGCGGCTTCGTATGCCTGCTCGCCGCGGTCGCCGTCGCGCGCTTCCGGTTCAAGTTCCGCACCGCGATCCTGCTGATGATCCTCATCGTGCAGATGGTGCCGCTCGAGGCGCTGGTGATCCCGCTGTTCCTGCAGGTGAAGAGCCTGGGACTGCTGAACAGCATCCTCGGCCTCATGGTCGTGTACGTGGCCCTCTCGCTCGCGTTCGGGATCTGGATGCTGCGCGGTTTCGTGCAGGCCGTTCCCGTCGAACTCGAGGAGGCCGCCTACATCGACGGCGCCAGCTGGTGGCGGATGTTCCGGTCGGTGCTGCTGCCCCTGGTGATGCCGGGCCTGGTGGCCACGAGCGTGTTCAGCTTCATCACGGCGTGGAACGAGTTCATCTTCGCGATGACGATGCTGGGCGGCGCGACCGACCAGTACACGGTCTCGATCGGGCTGAAGTCGTTCTTCGGGCAGTACTCCAACGACTGGGGAAGCATCATGGCCGCTTCCACCCTCATCACTCTGCCTGTCATGATCTTCTTCGTGATCGTGCAGCGGCGCCTGTCCTCGGGACTCGTCGCCGGAGCGGTGAAGGGATGAGCGTGACGGATCTGATCGACGACGACGTCGAGTTCGAGAGGCTGGCGAACAGTGTGCTGTGGCCGGGCTTCCTCGGCCGCACCGTGCCCGCGTGGCTGGACGCGGCGCTGCGCCGCGGGCTCGCCGGCGTGGTCTACTTCGCGCAGAACATCGGCCCCGACCTGGACGCGCTGAGCGCGGCCATCCGCGCGGCGGGCCCGCAGGCGCTCATCGGCATCGACGAGGAGGGCGGCAGCGTCACCCGCCTCGAGGCCGCGACCGGATCCACGCTGCCCGGGGCTGCGCAGCTCGGCGCACTCGACGACGTCCTCGCGACCGCGGCGACGGGTGAGGAGCTCGCCCGTCGCGTGCGCGCCGTGGGCGCGGACGTGGTGCTCGGGCCGGTGGCCGACGTGAACACGGATCCGCGCAACCCGGTCATCGGCGTGCGCTCCTTCGGCGCCGACGCGGACCTGGTGTCGCGTCACGTGGTCGCCGCTGTCGAGGGCATCCAGGCCGGGGGCGTGGCCGCGTGCGTCAAGCACTACCCCGGACACGGCGACACGCACGTCGACTCGCACCACGATCTGCCGCGCATCGGCGTGGACCCGGCCGAGATCGAGCGCGTGCACCTCGCACCGTTCCGCGCCGCGGTCGCCGCGGGCGTGGACGCCGTGATGACGGCGCACATCGTGGTGCCGGCGTGGGGCGAGGAGCCCGCCACGCTCAATCCGCGGGTGCTGGGCATGCTGCGAGATGCGGGCTTCGACGGCGTCATCATCACGGACGCCCTGGACATGGCCGCGATCCGCGAGTCGGTCGGAATCGGCGGGGGAGCGGTCCGCGCGCTCGCCGCGGGGGCGGACCTGCTCTGCATCGGCAACCCCACGAACCCCGGTGCGGCAGCGCTGCCGGATCAGGACGAGCACGACTACCGCACCGCACGGGACGCGATCGTCGCGGCGTTGCGGGACGGATCCCTGTCCCGGGACCGCGTGGTCGAGGCCGGCGCGCGAGTGACCCGGCTCGCGGCGAAGCTCGCCGCCTCGGCGCGGGCGGGCGCCCCGGCGGACGCGGCGTCCTACGACGGCACCGGCATCGTGCGCCGCGCACTGCACGTGCGCGGGGAGCTCACGACCGCGGGCGCGCCGTTCGTGGTCGACGCCCGCCGCAGTTCGACGCTCGCCGTCGACAGCGCGGCCGGCTACGTGTCCGAGGCGCTCGCCGGCGGCGGGGCGACGGTGCGCATCGACACGGCGCGCCTCGACGAGGTGCAGCGCAGCGCGGCGGTCGACGCCGCGGTCGCGCAGGCCCGGGGCCGGCGGATCGCACTGCTCGTGGATCGGATCGACACGGACCCGGTGCAGCGCGCTGTCGTCGCCGAGGTCGCCGCGCGCGCGGCCGACGTCGTCGCCGTGAACGTCGGCCTCCCCGCCGAGGGCGTCGGCGTGCCGGTGATCGAGGTGGGCTCCGCCAGCAGGATCGGCGCCGAGCTCGCCCGGGAGAGGCTCGTCGGCGCCGGGCGATGATCCGCTCTCTTCGGGAGGCAGAGGGGGTGTGATGGACGCGGATGTCTTCGGCGTCGTGCGCGCCGCTCTGCCGCGGCTGAGCGCCGCCGAGGCGCGGGTCGCCGAACGGGTGCTCGCGGATCCGACCCTCGTCGTCGACCTCGCGATCACCGACCTCGCCCGGCTCTGTCACACCTCGCTCTCGACCGTCGCCCGCTTCGCCCAGACGCTGGGCTTCAGCGGCTACCGGGAGCTGCGCGTCGCCTTCGCCGGCGCCGTCGCGCGCGCACAGGCCGAGCAGGAGCGGTTCGGCTTCGACGATGCGACCATCGACCCGGGCGACCCGGTCGAGACGGTCGCGGCCAAGCTCGCGGCGAGCGAGATCGGCGCGATCGAGCACACGGTCGCAGGTCTCGACTTCGCCGCGCTCGACCGCGTCGCCGTCGCGATCGCGGGGGCGAGGCAGGTGCACCTGTTCGGGCAGGGCGCTTCGTCGCTCACCGCGCAGGACATGCAGCTCAAACTCGCCCGGATCGGCTGCGTCGCCGTGCACTCTCCGGATCCGCACGTCGCGATCACCGGGGCGTCGCTGCTCGGGCCGGCGGATGTGGTGCTCGCGGTGTCGCACGAGGGCGCGACGGCCGAGACGATCCGTGCGGCCGAGGTCGCACGGGCGGCCGGGGCCTTCACCGTGGCACTCACCAACGTGCCGGGTTCCCCGCTCACCGCCGTCGCGGATCTGGTGCTCGGCACCCGCGCCAAGGAATCGCCGCTGAGGATGGCCGCGATGTCCAGCCGGATCGCGCAGCTGGCGGTGCTCGACCTGCTCTTCGTGCGGGTGGTGCAGCACCGGGGCGAGACGGTGACCGAGCCGTTGCGCACGACCCGCCGTGCGGTCCGCGGGGCCTGACCGCTCAGGCCGCCCGTCGCCTGTTCCCGGGCGCTCAGTCCACGTGGTCTCGCGTGCTGCCCAGGGCGCGGGTGGCGATGCGATTGGCGCGGGCGACGCAGCCACTCAGTGACAGGCCGCTGAGCACGCCCACGAGGAAGCCCGCGGCGAAGGCGTCCCCGGCGCCGATCGTCTCGACCACGGTCGAGGGCACGGCGGGGGCGTCGGCGCGCTCGGCGCCGTCGAACGCGGTGGCGCCGTCGTCCCGCGTGATGACGAGGTGGCGGGGGCCGGGGAACATCGCGCGCAGCCGGTCCGGATCCCCGGTGCCGAAGACGGCCTCGGCGTCGTGCGCGCTGCACTGCGCCACGTCGGCCGCCGCGAGGTATCCGCCGAGCAGCTCGCGCGCCTCGTCCTGGCGGCCCTGCCACAGCGCGGGGCGCCAGTTCACGTCGAAGCCGATCAGCCGGCCGCCGCGGTCCGCGAACAGCTCGTCCTGCGCGGCGCGGGCGCCGTCGGACAGCGCGGGAGTGATCCCCGTGGTGTGCACGAGCGCCGCCTCGGCGAGCACGCGCTCGGCGGCGGGCGTGTGCAGGGTCGCGGGGGAGATCCTGCTGCCCGCGGATCCGGCCCGGTAATAGTGCATGACGCCCTGCACCGGGCCATGCCCCTCGGCGGAGAGCTCCTTCACGTACAGCCCGGTGGGGGCCGCGGGATCGACCTCGACGGCGGACGCGTCGACGCCGTGCTGGGCCAGCTCGCCGAGGAGGAAGCGTCCGAAGCCGTCATCGCCCACACGGGAGACGACGGCGGCGCGGGAGCCGGCCGAGGCCACGGCGAGTGCGACGTTCCACTCCGCGCCGGCCAGGGAGCGCTGGAACGTGCGGCTGCTCTCCAACGGACCGGCCGTCGTGGGTACGAGCGCCACCAGGCCTTCGCCGAAACAGGCGATCAACGGTGAATCGGGCACGCTCGCGACGATACCGGATCCCGGTGCCGCACTTGCATCCAGGGGATGGTGGCGGCGTCCCCGCCGGTCGCGAGGGCCGAGAAGGGCCGGGCCGAGGTGCAGAAGCGTCCCGCGCCCGGGGTTATACCCCCCTCAGGGCAGAAGGTCAAGAATCGCGCTTGCCATGTCGCGATTTCGGAACTATAGTTGATCTTTGCGCCTCGCTCCTCCCTGCCCTCATATGGTGGTCGGCAGATTTCCGTACGTCCTCGCTCCTCGACAGAGCGCCTTCGGCGTGCGGCCGTGTGACGCGGCGCACTCACCTGACGACGAGGAATCGAGACGCCCTTCGGGGCTCACGGAGGTTATTCCCTTGGCTGCTGCTCGCAACGCATCCACCCCCACCACCAACAAGAACGGACGCGGCCACTCCCGCCTCTCGTTCGCCAAGATCTCCGACACGCTGACGGTCCCCGACCTGCTCGCCCTGCAGACCGAGTCCTTCGACTGGCTCGTGGGCAACGAGGCCTGGAAGAAGCGCGTCGCCGACGGCAAGAAGGCCGGCCGCAAGGATCTCGCCGAGGCCAGCGGCCTGGAGGAGATCTTCGAGGAGATCTCCCCGATCGAGGACCTGAGCGAGACCATGCAGCTCTCGTTCACGAACCCGTACCTCGAGCCCGAGAAGTACTCCATCGAGGAGTGCAAGGAGCGCGGCAAGACCTACGCGGCCCCGCTCTACGTCGAGGCCGAGTTCATGAACCACCAGACCGGTGAGATCAAGACCCAGACGGTCTTCATGGGCGACTTCCCGCTGCAGACCGCCAAGGGCACGTTCATCATCAACGGCACCGAGCGCGTCGTCGTCTCGCAGCTGGTCCGCTCCCCGGGCGTCTACTTCGACAAGACCGCCGACAAGACCAGCGACAAGGACATCGTGTCCGCCCGCGTCATCCCGTCGCGCGGCGCCTGGCTCGAGTTCGAGATCGACAAGCGCGACCAGGTCGGCGTGCGCATCGACCGCAAGCGCAAGCAGTCCGTCACCGTCTTCCTCAAGGCGCTGGGCCTGACCAGCGAGGAGATCCTCGCCGAGTTCGCCGGCTTCGCCTCGATCGAGGAGACCCTCGCGAAGGACACGATCCTCACCAAGGAGGACGCGCTCCGCGACATCTACCGCAAGCTCCGTCCGGGCGAGCAGGTCGCCGCCGAGGCCGCCCGCGCGCTGCTGGACAACTTCTACTTCAACGCGAAGCGCTACGACCTCGCCAAGGTCGGCCGGTACAAGATCAACCAGAAGCTGGGTCTCGACCTGCCGCTGGACGAGTCGGTGCTCACGGTCAAGGACATCGTCGAGACCATCAAGTACCTGGTGCGCATCCACGCCGGCGTCGAGACCTTCGAGGGCATCCGCGGCGGCAAGAAGGCGGAGATCCGTCTGGCGACCGACGACATCGACAACTTCGGCAACCGTCGCATCCGCGCCGTCGGCGAGCTCATCCAGAACCAGGTCCGCACCGGTCTGTCCCGCATGGAGCGCGTCGTCCGCGAGCGCATGACCACGCAGGACATCGAGGCGATCACCCCGCAGACCCTGATCAACGTGCGCCCCGTCGTGGCCGCGATCAAGGAGTTCTTCGGCACGTCGCAGCTGTCGCAGTTCATGGACCAGAACAACCCGCTCGCGGGTCTGACCCACAAGCGCCGCCTCTCGGCCCTCGGCCCCGGTGGCCTCAGCCGCGACCGCGCCGGCGTCGAGGTGCGCGACGTGCACCCCTCGCACTACGGCCGCATGTGCCCGATCGAGACCCCGGAAGGCCCGAACATCGGCCTGATCGGCTCGCTCGCCACGTTCGCGCGGATCAACTCGTTCGGTTTCATCGAGACCCCGTACCGCAAGGTCGAGGACGGCAAGGTCACCGAGCACATCGATTACCTGACCGCCGCCGAGGAGGTCGACTTCAACATCGCGCAGGCGAACGCCCCGCTCGATGCCGAGGGTCGCTTCACCGAGGCGCACGTGCTGGCGCGTCCGAAGGGCGGATCCGGCGAGGTCGACATGTTCCTCCCGTCCGAGATCGGCTACATCGACGTCTCGCCGCGCCAGATGGTGTCGGTCGCGACCTCGCTCGTGCCGTTCCTCGAGCACGACGACGCGCAGCGCGCGCTCATGGGCGCCAACATGCAGCGCCAGGCCGTGCCGCTGCTCCGTTCCGAGTCGCCGTTCGTCGGCACCGGTATGGAGGGCTACGCCGCCATCGACGCGGGTGACGTGATCACCGCCGAGAAGGCCGGTGTGGTCTCCGAGGTCTCCGCCGACCGCGTCGTGGTCATGCTCGACGAGGGCGGCACCCAGGAGTACTACCTGCGCAAGTTCGACCGCTCGAACCACGGCACCTCCTACAACCAGAAGGTCGTCGTCTCGGCCGGTGAGCGGGTCGAGGTCGGCGAGGTCATCGCCGACGGTCCCGCCACGGAGAACGGCGAGCTCGCGCTCGGCAAGAACCTCCTCGTCGCGTTCATGACGTGGGAGGGTCACAACTTCGAGGACGCGATCATCCTCAGCCAGGACCTGGTGAAGGACGACACCCTCTCCTCGATCCACATCGAGGAGTACGAGGTCGACTCGCGCGACACGAAGCTCGGCAAGGAGGAGATCACCCGTGACCTCCCCAACGTCAGCCCGGAGCTCCTGAAGGACCTGGACGAGCGCGGCATCATCCGCATCGGCGCCGAGGTCCGCCCCGGCGACATCCTCGTCGGCAAGGTCACCCCGAAGGGCGAGACCGAGCTGTCGGCCGAGGAGCGCCTGCTCCGCGCGATCTTCAACGAGAAGAGCCGCGAGGTCCGCGACACCTCCCTGAAGGTGCCGCACGGCGAGCAGGGCACCGTCATCGCGGTCAAGGAGTTCAACGCCGAGGACGGCGACGACGAGCTCGGCAGTGGCGTCAACCGCCGCGTCGTGGTCTTCATCGCCCAGAAGCGCAAGATCACCGAGGGCGACAAGCTCGCCGGCCGCCACGGCAACAAGGGTGTCATCGCGAAGATCCTGCCCGTCGAGGACATGCCGTTCCTCTCGGACGGCACGCCGGTCGACGTCATCCTGAACCCGCTCGGCATCCCGGGCCGCATGAACTTCGGCCAGGTGCTGGAGACCCACCTCGGGTGGATCGCCAAGCAGGGCTGGAAGATCGAGGGCAACCCGGAGTGGGCCGCGCAGCTGCCTGAGGAGGCGTTCGACGTCGCCCCCGGCACCAAGGTCGCGACCCCGGTGTTCGACGGCGCTCACCAGGAGGAGATCGAGGGTCTCCTCGACTCGACGCTGCCGACCCGTGACGGCGTGCGCCTGATCGACTCGACCGGTAAGACCACCCTGTTCGACGGCCGCTCCGGCGAGCCGTTCCCGGGGCAGATCTCCGTGGGCTACATGTACATCCTGAAGCTTCACCACCTCGTCGACGACAAGATCCACGCGCGTTCGACGGGCCCCTACTCGATGATCACCCAGCAGCCGCTCGGCGGTAAGGCCCAGTTCGGCGGCCAGCGCTTCGGTGAGATGGAGGTGTGGGCGCTCGAGGCCTACGGCGCCGCGTACGCGCTGCAGGAGCTCCTCACGATCAAGTCCGACGACATCCTCGGCCGCGTCAAGGTGTACGAGGCGATCGTCAAGGGCGAGAACATCCAGGAGCCGGGCATCCCGGAGTCGTTCAAGGTGCTCATGAAGGAGATGCAGTCGCTCTGCCTGAACGTCGAGGTCCTCTCGGCCGACGGCACGGCGGTCAACCTCCGCGACACCGACGACGAGGCCTTCCGCGCCGCCGAGGAGCTGGGGATCAACATCTCCAGCCGCTTCGAGTCCGCATCCATCGACGAGATCTGAGCCTTCGAGGGATCCGGATCCGCTCCGGATCCCTCGAACTCCCCACTTTTCTTAAGAGAATTTCGACACAGGAGAACTAGTGCTCGACGCAACAACCTTCGATGAGCTTCGCATCGGCCTCGCCACCGCAGACGACATCCGCAAGTGGTCGTACGGTGAGGTCAAGAAGCCCGAGACCATCAACTACCGCACGCTGAAGCCGGAGAAGGACGGCCTCTTCGGCGAGCAGATCTTCGGCCCCTCCCGTGACTGGGAGTGCGCCTGCGGCAAGTACAAGCGCGTCCGCTTCAAGGGCATCGTCTGCGAGCGCTGCGGCGTGGAGGTCACCAAGAGCTCCGTCCGCCGTGAGCGCATGGGCCACATCGAGCTCGCCGCCCCGGTCACCCACATCTGGTACTTCAAGGGCGTGCCCTCGCGCCTCGGCTACCTGCTGGACATGGCGCCGAAGGACCTCGAGAAGGTCATCTACTTCGCCGCGTACATGGTCATCTCGGTCGACGAGGACGCGCGTCACCGCGACCTGGCGACCCAGGAGAACAACATCCGCCTCGAGCTGAAGACGCTCGGCGACCGCCGCGACGCCAAGATCGCGGAGCGCCTCGCCAAGCTGGAGGAGGAGCTCGCGGCCCTCGAGGCCGAGGGCGCCAAGGCCGACGCCAAGAAGAAGGTCAAGGACGCTGCCGAGAAGGAGATGTCCCTGATCCGCAAGGGCGCCGACGAGGCGATCGTCAAGCTCGAGCGCGTGTGGGAGGACTTCCGCACCCTCGAGGTCGGGGCCCTGCGTCCCGAGGACGACGTGTTCCACGAGCTGCAGGACCGGTTCGGCCAGTACTTCGAGGCGCACATGGGCGCCGAGGCGATCCAGCGTCGCCTCGCCGCCTTCGACCTCGCCGCCGAGTCGGAGAAGCTGCACCTGCAGATCTCCGAGGGCAAGGGCCAGCGCAAGATCCGCGCGATCAAGCGCCTCAAGGTCGTCAACTCGTTCCTGGAGACCGGTATGAGCCCGGCCGCCATGGTGCTGGACGTCGTGCCGGTGATCCCGCCGGAGCTGCGCCCGATGGTGCAGCTGGACGGTGGCCGCTTCGCGACCAGCGACCTGAACGACCTGTACCGCCGCGTGATCAACCGCAACAACCGTCTTCGTCGTCTGATCGACCTCGGCGCGCCCGAGATCATCGTCAACAACGAGAAGCGGATGCTGCAGGAGGCCGTCGACGCGCTGTTCGACAACGGCCGCCGCGGCCGCCCCGTCACCGGTACCGGCAACCGCGCCCTGAAGTCCCTCAGCGACATGCTGAAGGGCAAGCAGGGTCGCTTCCGCCAGAACCTGCTTGGCAAGCGCGTGGACTACTCGGGCCGTTCGGTCATCATCGTCGGTCCGCAGCTCAAGCTGCACCAGTGCGGTCTGCCGAAGACGATGGCGATCGAGCTGTTCAAGCCGTTCGTGATCAAGCGCCTGATCGACCTGGGCCACTCCCAGAACATCAAGGCCGCCAAGCGCGCCGTCGAGCGCATGCGCCCCGAGGTCTGGGACGTGCTCGAGGAGATCATCCGCGAGCGCCCCGTGCTGCTGAACCGCGCCCCCACCCTGCACCGCCTGGGCATCCAGGCCTTCGAGCCGCAGCTCGTCGAGGGCAAGGCCATCCAGCTGCACCCGCTCGTCTGCGCGGCGTTCAACGCCGACTTCGACGGTGACCAGATGGCCGTGCACCTGCCGCTGTCGGTCGAGGCTCAGGCCGAGGCCCGCGTGCTGATGCTCGCCTCGAACAACATCCTCAAGCCGTCCGACGGCCGCCCGGTCACCCTGCCCTCGCAGGACATGATCATCGGCCTGCACCACCTGACCACGGTCAAGGACGGTGCGCTCGGCGAGGGCCGCGCGTTCGGCTCCGTGGGCGAGGCGATCCTGGCGAAGGACGAGGGCACCCTCGACCTGCAGGCCAAGGTCCGCATCCGCATCCCGGGTCTGACCTTCCTCGAGGGCGAGGCCCCCGAGGGCTACGCGGGCCACGGCCTCGTGGACGCCTCGCTCGGCCAGGCGATCTTCAACGACACCCTGCCCAAGGGCTACCCGTTCGTGCGCGAGGTCGCCGACAAGGGCAAGCTCTCGCAGATCGTCAACAAGCTCGCCGAGGAGTACCCGAAGGTCGAGACCGCCGCGTCGCTGGACCGCATCAAGGACGCCGGCTTCTACTGGGCCACGCGTTCCGGTGTGACCGTCGCGCTCAGCGACGTCATCACCCCGCCGAACAAGGCGGAGATCGTCGCGGGCTACGAGAAGCAGGCCGAGAAGATCCAGGCGCAGTACGACAAGGGTCTGACCACCGACGCCGAGCGTCGTCAGGAGCTCGTCGAGCTCTGGACGAAGGCGACCAACGAGGTCCAGGCCGAGATGCAGGCGAACTTCCCGGAGGACAACACCATCAACCGCATGGTGTCGTCGGGAGCCCGTGGTAACTGGCTGCAGATCCGTAACATCGCCGGTATGCGCGGTCTGGTGAACAACACCAAGGGTGAGTTCATCCCGCGTCCGATCATCTCCTCGTACCGCGAGGGGCTGTCGGTGGCGGAGTACTTCATCGCCACGCACGGTACCCGTAAGGGTCTGGCCGACACCGCTCTGCGTACGGCCGACTCGGGCTACCTGACCCGTCGTCTGGTCGATGTCTCGCAGGACGTCATCATCCGTGAGGACGACTGCGGCACGTCGAAGGGCCTGGAGCTGCCGATCGCCGCGCCGAACAGCGCCGGCGAGCTGGTGCGCGACGCGAACGTGGAGAACTCCGTGTTCGCCCGTACGCTCGCCTCCGACGTCGTGAACGCGGCCGGTGAGGTCGTCGCGACCGCCGGTGAGGACGTCGGCGACGTGCTCATCGACAAGCTCGTCGCCGCGGGCGTGGAGTCGATCAAGGTCCGCTCCGTGCTGACCTGCGACTCGGCCGTCGGCGTCTGCGCGCAGTGCTACGGCCGCTCGCTGGCCACCGGCAAGACGGTGGACATCGGCGAGGCCGTCGGCATCATCGCGGCGCAGTCGATCGGTGAGCCCGGTACCCAGCTGACGATGCGTACCTTCCACCTCGCGTCGGCCGGTGACATCACCCAGGGTCTGCCCCGTGTGCAGGAGCTCTTCGAGGCCCGTACCCCGAAGGGCGCCACCCCGATCGCCGAGGCCGACGGCCGCATCACGATCGAGGAGACCGACAAGTCGAAGAAGGTCATCCTCACGCCCGACAACGGCGACGAGGAAGTGGTCTACCCGGTGCTGAAGCGTGCGACGCTCCTCGTCGAGGACGGCCAGCACGTCTCGGTCGGAGACCCGCTGCAGGTCGGCACGCTCGACCCCAAGGAGGTCATGCGCGTCATGGGCGCCCGCGAGGTGCAGCGCTACCTCGTCAGCGGCGTGCAGGACGTGTACCGCTCGCAGGGTGTGCCGATCCACGACAAGCACATCGAGGTCATCGTGCGCCAGATGCTGCGCAAGGTCACCGTCGTCGACCACGGCGACACGACCCTGCTGCCCGGTGAGATGCTCGACGCGCGTCGCTACCAGGACGTCAACCGCGAGGCCGTCGCGGCGGGCAAGCGCCCGGCGTCCGGCCGCCCGGAGCTGATGGGTATCACGAAGGCGTCGCTCGCGACGGAGTCGTGGCTATCGGCCGCGTCCTTCCAGGAGACGACCCGCGTGCTCACGCAGGCCGCCATGGAGGGCAAGAGCGACCCGCTGGTCGGCCTCAAGGAGAACGTCATCATCGGAAAGCTGATCCCCGCGGGGACCGGCCTGCGCCGCTACCGCGACATCACGGTGGAGGCGACCGAGGAGGCCAAGAGCGAGCGCTACCCGAACCGGATCTTCGCATCCGACGGCGCGTACGCCGAGGGCGACTTCGGCTACGTCGACTTCGACGCGTTCTCGACCGACGACATCACGCCCGGCACCTACAACTGATTGAGGCGAGAGCCGACGAGCTTGCTCGATCGGCCGAGCCGATTGACGTTGTCGAGCGACGAAGTCGCGACACAACTGAGTGACGGACTGATCGCCTGACGAAGACCCCCGGATCCACACGGATCCGGGGGTCTTCGCGTATCCGGATCCACGAACCCGCACCTTCTGAGGAGGAGAACTCGCGTTCGGGAGGAGGATCCGCGCGCGTTCCTCCGCCGATCCGCGAGTTCTCCTCCCGAACGCGAGATGCGCCGGAGGTCAGGATCCGAAGATGCTCGCCACGATGCTCGATGTGTAGCCGTTCGGGGAGAGGTTGGAGTACTTCGTATCGATGAGCACGTCGTCGCGCCAGAACAGGGTGCGTCCGTCCGTGACCGGATACGTGGCGTCGGGCCATTCCTTCTCGCAGCGGGTGCCCTTGTCGGGCGTGTAGCAACTGAAGCCCTCGGTCTTGACGAGACCGTTCAGCATGTCCAGCGCCTCGCCGCGGTACCTGCGCGAGATCGTGGTCGTGATGCTCGTGGTGTCGGCCTTCGGATCCGCCCAGATGCAGATCAGGGTGCCGTCGGATTGCACGCCGCTCGGTCCGAACACGGGGGAGTTCAGCGGGGTGTCGCCGAGCTGCGACAGCACGTTCGCCGACAGGATCGCCTTGCAGTCGGTCGGCAGCGCGACCGGGGTCGATGTGGGGCTGGGCGTCGGCGATGCGCTGGTGCCCGGGGACGGGCTCTTCGTGGGGTGCGCGGGATCGGATCCGGCCGCGGAGCCGCCGGCGGATGCGGAGGGGCCGGAGGCTGCGCCGGGGCCGGTCGGGGTGCATGCGGCCAGTGCGCCGGCCAGGGCGATGGTGGCGAGGGCGACCGCGACGCTGCGTGTCTTCATGGCGCCAGGATAGGGCCCGGGGTTCGCGGGTCGGTGCGGCGCTCCGGAGTAGCCTGGGGAGACCTCCGGAGCGACTCCGGAGGGAAGGGGGCGGCATGGCCGAGCATCGCGTGGTGATCCTGGGTGAGGCGCGGGTCGACGAGATCCGCGACCCGGGCGGGGTGCGCGAGAGCGCGACCGGCGACGCCGTGGAGCTCGCGACCGCCCTGCGCGGTCACGATCTCGACGTAACCGTGGTCGCGCCGCTGGCCGAGGACGCCGACGGGGAGCGGATCCGCACCACCCTGCAGGATCGCGGGATCCGCCTCGTCGCGGTGCCCGCGCCCGAGGGCACCCTGCGCCGCTCGATCGTGCGGGACCGCGGAGGCGTCGAGGTCGAGCTGCGTCGAAGCCGGAGCGCCTTCGCCGACACGCGCCGGTCGCTGGCAGCGCAGGCCGAGGCCGACGTGATCGTGGACCTCCGCGATCGCGAGATCACCACGATCGCCGAGGCGCGCGACGAGGTGCTCGCAGCCCTCGGGCTGAGCGCGTCGGCGGCGCCCCCGCCGGACACGGTGCTGCGGGAGGGCGACGCGATCGAGGAGTCGCCGGCCTCCGGGCAGCCGCGGCCGTCCGAGGCGCAGGACGTCGAAGCGGCCTCCGGCGGAGAGGTCTCCGCCGGAGAGGTCTCTGTCGATGCCCGCTCCGGCGAGGCTCGCACGGACGCGCCGGCGGAGACCCCGGCGAACATCGAGGCTCCGGGTCGCCCGTTGCTCCTGCCCGCCCCGATCGTCGCGGGGACGTACCGGCACACTCCCGTGCGGCTTCTGCCCGCACCACCCACGGCGCACGCACCGGCGCCCGACTGGCACGGCCTCGAAGCATGGATCGCGCGCATCGCGACCTGATCCCGAGGTGCGGTGACGTCCGGAGCGTGACCTCGTGCGCGCCGCGGAGCCCGCCGCCCGGTCAGCCGTGCGGCGCCCAGCGCGTCGGCGGGTGCGTGCGGCGCACGAGTCTCCGCAGCTCTTCGAGGGTCGCATCGTCGCCGAACACCCCCGCGGCTCGCGCCTGCACGAGCAGGTTCCCGAGTGCGGTGGCCTCGACGGGGCCGGCCAGCACCGGAAGGCCCGTGCGGTCGGCCGTCGCCTGGCAGAGCAGACGGTTGAGGGATCCGCCGCCGATGAGGTCGATCGTCTCGACCGCGATGCCGGTGAGTGCGGACGCCGTCGACACGGCATCCGCGAACGCCTGCGCGATCGACTCCACGATCATGCGCACGAACGCCGCCCGTGCGGACGGCGGCTCGGTCCCGGTCGCCCGGAGGGCCGCCGCGATGCGCGCGGGCATGTCGCCGGGGCTGCTCAGCGACGGGTCGTCGGCGTCGAACAGCGCCACGTCCGGGGGGACGGCGGCGGCGTCGTCGAGCAGTTCCGAGAGGTCGATCGGCGTGCCGTCCTCGCCCTCCCAGGCGCGCACGGTCTCGCTGAGCAGCCACAGCCCGGTCACGTTGTGCAGGAATCGGATCCGCCCGTCGACGCCGAGTTCGTGGGTGAACCCGGCCGTGCGGGCGGCCTCCGTGAGCACCGGCTCGGTGAGCTCGAGCCCGACCAATCCCCAGGTGCCGCAGGAGATGTACGCCGTGCTCGGGGAGGCGAGGGGGGCGGCGGCGACCGCGGAGGCGGTGTCGTGCGAGCCGACCGCGACGACCGGCAGGTCGGCGCCGATCCGCGCGGCGAACTCGGGGAGCAGTCGTCCGATTCGCGCGCCGGGGTCGACCAGCGGCGGCAGGAGGGTGGGATGGATGCCGATCCGCTCCGCGAGCGCGAGATCCCATTCCCGATCGTGCACGCCGAGCAGTCCGGTCGTGGAGGCGTTGGTGCGTTCGGCGACGCGGGCACCGGTGAGGCGATGGGCGACGAGGTCGGGGATGAGCAGCATGGTGTCGGCCTTCGCTGCGTTGTCGTCGGTCGCGAGCTGGTACAGCGACGTGAACGGCAGGAACTGCAGGCCGTTGCGTGCGTACAGCTCGGCGAACGGCACTCGCGCATGCACGAGGTCGGCTCCGCGGGCTCCACGGGCGTCGCGATAGTGGAACGGTTCCGCCCGCAGCGCGTCGTCGCGAAGCAGCCCGTAGTCGACGGCCCAGGTGTCGATGCCGATGCTCTCGATCGCGGGCTCGCGGCGCACCGCCTCGGCGAGACCGGCGACGACGTGCTCCACGAGCTCCTCGAAGTCCCAGTGCAGACCATCCGGGCGCCGTACGGGTCCGTTCGGGAACCGCGCGACCTGCTCGAGTTCGAGCACGTCCGTGCCGACGCGGCCGATCATCACGCGTCCGCTGGTGGCGCCGAGATCGACCGCGGCGAAGGCGCGGGCCGGCGACGGCGCGGTCATCGGCGCGCCTGCCTCGGCCGCGTCCGGTGGGGTGCGGTCATCGCAGGAAGGCGGCGGCGACGCCGGAGTCGACGGGGATGTGCAGGCCGGTGGTGCGGCTGAGCTCGGGGCCGGTGAGTACGTAGACGGCGTCGGCGACGTTCTCCGGCACGACCTCGCGCTTGAGGATGGTGCGGTTCGCGTAGAACTGGCCGAGGTCCTCCTCGGCGACGCCGTAGGTGGCGGCCCGGTTGGCGCCCCATCCGGACGCGAAGATCCCGGATCCGCGCACGACGCCGTCGGGGTTGATGCCGTTGACGCGCACGCCGTGCTCGCCGAGCTCGACGGCCAGCAGGCGCACCTGGTGGGCCTGGTCGGCCTTCGTGGCGGAGTAGGCGATGTTGTTCGGGCCGGCGAAGACGCTGTTCTTCGAGGAGATGTAGACGATGTCGCCGCCGAGCTTCTGGTCGATGAGGATCCGCGCCGCGGCCTTCGAGACGAGGAAGGATCCCTTCGCCATCACGTCGTGCTGCAGATCCCAGTCCTTCTCGGTGGTCTCCAGCAGCGGCTTGGACAGCGACAATCCCGCATTGTTGACGACGAGGTCGACGCCGCCGAATGCCAGCATGGCGTCGTCGAGGGCGGCCTGCACGGCATCGGCATCGGCGACGTTCGCGGCCACGCCGATCGCGACGTCGGTGCCGCCGAGTTCGGCTGCTGCGGCGCGGGCCTTGTCCAGGTCGAGGTCGGCGACGACCACGCAGGCGCCCTCGGCCGCGAGGCGGGTGGCGATGGCCTTGCCGATCCCGGATGCGGCTCCCGTGACGAACGCGATCCGTCCCTGGTGGGAGCGCGGGTTCGGCATCCGCTGCAGTTTGGCCTCCTCGAGGGCCCAGTACTCGATGCGGAACTTCTCCGCGTCGGAGATGGGCGTGTACGTGGAGAGGGCCTCGGCGCCGCGCATCACGTTGATCGCGTTGACGTAGAACTCGCCGGCCACGCGGGCGGTCTGCTTGTTGGCGCCGTAGGAGAACATGCCCACCCCGGGGACCAGCACGATCAGCGGATCCGCTCCCCGGATCGCGGGGGAGGCGGCGTCGGCGTGGGCGTCGTAGTACGCCTGGTAGTCGGCGCGGTAATCGGCGTGCAGCTCGTGCAGGCGCGCGATCTGCTCCTGGACCGTCGCGGTCGCGGGCAGGTCGAGGATGAGCGGCTTGACCTTGGTGCGCAGGAAGTGGTCGGGGCAGCTCGTGCCGAGCGCGGCGAGGGCGGGCGCTTTCTCGGAGGCGAGGAAGTCGAGCACCGCGTCGGCGTCGGTGAAGTGGCCGACCATGGGCTTGTCAGTCGATGCGATGCCGCGGATCGTCCCGGCGAGGGCCGCGGCACGCTCACGGCGCTCGACCGGGGGCAGCGCTTCGAAGCCGGCGCGCACGCCTCCGAACGGGGTGGCCCTGCCGTGCGCGGCGATGTGGGCGGCAGCGGTCTCGATGATCCACCGGGAGTTCGCTTCGGCCTCGTCCGACGTGTCGCCCCAGGCTGTGATCCCGTGCCCGCCGAGGATGCACCCGACCGCGTCGGGGTTCTCGGCCTTGATCCGGGCGATGTCCAGGCCCAGCTGGAAGCCGGGGCGCCGCCACGGCACCCACGCGACCCTGCCGCCGAAGATCTCGGCCGTCAGCGCCTCCCCATCCGCCGCCGTCGCGATCGCGATGCCACTGTCCGGGTGCAGGTGATCCACGTGCGCCGCGTCGACGAGCCCGTGCATCGCCGTGTCGATCGACGGCGCCGCCCCACCCTTGCCGTGCAGGCAGTAGTCGAACGCGGCGACCATCTCGTCCTCGCGCTCCACGCCGGGGTACACGTTGCGGAGCGCGCGCAGACGGTCGAGGCGCAGCACCGCCAGCCCCTGCTCGGTGAGGGTGCCCAGGTCGCCGCCCGAGCCCTTCACCCAGAGCAGCTCGACGGGCTGTCCCGTGACGGGATCCGCGTCGGTGCCCTTCGCGGAGGTGTTCCCGCCCGCGTAGTTCGTGTTCTCCGGGTCGGCGCCCAGACGGTTGCTGCGCGCGATGAGGGCGGCGGCGGTGGGGGTGGTCATGTCGGTTCCTAGGATGCGGTGATCGTGCGGGGGTTCGGAAAAGCGGCGGGGGAGGGGTGTGGTCAGGCGCCCCAGCCGGCCGGGGCGCCGTCGACGCGCTCAGCGGAGATCTTGTCGAGGTAGCCGGACGCGAGGAAGGCCGCCATCGGATCGGCGGGCAGGCCGCGCTCGGAGCGCCAGGCGGCCAGCGCCGGACGGACGTCGGTGTAGAACGCGTCCATGAGCACCGCGTTCGCGGCGAGCACGTCGTTCGCGCGCTGCGCGGCGGCCAGGGCCTCCCGATCGATCAGCAGTGCTCGCGCGGTCATCTCCTGCACGTTGAGCACCGAGCGGATCTGTCCGGGGATCTTCGCCTCGATGTTGTGGCACTGGTCGAGCATGAACGCGACATCGGGGTTGTTCAGGCCGCCTCCGCGGATCACCTCGGCGAGGATGCGGAACAGCTGGAACGGATCCGCCGCCCCCACGATGAGGTCGTCGTCGGCGTAGAAGCGCGAGTTGAAGTCGAACGAGCCGAGCTTGCCGAGGCGCAGCAGCTGCATCACGATGAACTCGATGTTCGTGCCGGGGGCGTGGTGGCCGGTGTCCAGGCACACCATCGCCCGCTCGCCGAGCGCCGACACCTGCGCATAGCTCGTCCCCCAGTCCGGGACATCGGTGTGGTAGAACGCGGGCTCGAAGAACTTGTACTCCAGCACCAGGCGCTGCGCGTCGCCGAGGCGTGCGTAGATCTGCTGCAGCGAGTCCTGCAGGCGATCCTGCCGGGAGCGCATGTCGTTCTGACCGGGGTAGTTGGATCCCTCCGCGAGCCAGATCTTCAGATCGCGGGATCCGGTCGCGTGCATCACGTCGATGCAGGCGAGGTGGTGGTCGATCGCCTTCTGCCTGATCCGGTCGTCCTCGTGCGCGAGAGCGCCGAACTTGTAGTCCTCGTCCTGGAACGTGTTGGAGTTGACCGTGCCCAGGGTGACGCCGAGGTCCTCCGCGTGCCGGCGCAGGTCCTCGAAGGAGTCGACGAGATCCCAGGGGATGTGCAGTGCGACGGTCGGGGCGAGCGCCGTGTGCGCTTGCACCTGGGCGGCGTCGGCGATCTTCTCGAACGGATCGCGGGGCGTGCCCGGGGTGCCGAACACGCGGAAGCGCGTGCCGGAGTTGCCGAACGCCCAGCTGGGCAGCTCGATCGCCTGCTGCTCGAGCTCGGCGAGGATCTCGGGGGAGAGCGTGGTCATGATGCGTTGCCTTCTTCGATGCGGGTGGCGCGGAGAGTGTGCGTGCCGGGGACGAGCTCGGCGGATCCGTCCAGGACCCAGCCCGGGGCCAGGACGACGTCCGCCGAGACGCCGAGCGGGACCTCCACGGTGAGATCCGCGCCGCGGTCGTCGCGCCGCCAGTCCACGGCGATCCGTCCGGCCGGAACATCCACGTGCGCCCGGCAGTGATCGAGCACGCCGTCGAGGTCGGGGGCGATGCGCGTGCGGCGATACCCGGGCTCGATGAGCTCGATCCCCGCGAGGCGTCGCATCATCCAGTCGACGACGCAGCCGAAGGCGTAGTGGTTCATCGACATCCGCTCGACCGTGCCGTCCTCGTGCACCGCCTTCCACGCCTCCCAGATCGTGGTGGCGCCGTGATCGACCTCGTAGAGCCAGGACGGCGCGGTGTCCTGCACGAGGAGCGCGCGGGCGAGATCGGCGTGACCCTCGTCCCACAGCACGTCGAGGAGGAAGGGGACGGAGACGAAGCCGGTGTCCAGGTGCACCCCCGCCTCGTGCACGAGTTCGACGAGGCGGGCGACGACCTGCGGGCGGACCTCGTCGGGCACGGCATCGAATGCGAGGGCGAGCACGGCGATGCCCTGCATGTCGGGGCCGATCCGTCCGTCGGCGCCCACGTATTCCGCGGCGAAGGCGGCGCGCACCGCGCTCGCCTGGGCGCGAGCCTGCGCGGCCGTTGCGGCATCGCCGAGTGCTTCGGCCGACGCGGCGTACAGGTCGAGGGAGCGGATCTGGAACAGGGGTCCCGTGAGCTCGGCGGTCAGCTGCGGGGCGAGCATGATCGCCGCGAACTCGTCGAGGCCCTCGGCCTCAGGTCGAGACCCGTCCAACGTCGACGGCGCGAGCCAGTCGCCGAAGTTCATGCGCCCGTTCCAGAGCAGGCGCTGCCTGGCCATGCGCTCCGGGGAGAGCGTCGTCGGATCCAGCCGAGCCGGCAGCGTGGCGGCGGCATCGGCCGTCTGATGCTCGACCCAGGTGCGCATCGCATCGAGGTTGTCGCGCAGGAACCGCGGATCACCGTAGTGGCGGTACAGCTCCCACGGGGCGATCGTGATGGCGTCGCTCCAGCCGGCCGCGTCGCGGATGTCGCCGAGGCCCGCGTTCGGCAGATCGGGATCGTCCATGGCCGGCGGCATCGGCACGATGATCGGCACGATGCCGTCGTGGGCGGCTTGATCGACGCGGACGTTGCGCAGCCAGCGGTCGAGGAACGCTGCCACGCCCATCAGGGTCGCGGCGGTCGGCGCGAAGATCTGCAGGTCGCCGGTCCATCCGGCGCGCTCGCGCTGCGGGCAATCGGTCGGCACCGCGAGGAAATTGGAGCGCTGCGACCACACGGTGTTCTCCACCAGGCGATCCAGGCGCTGGTGCGACGACGAGAACGAGGCGGTCTGTTCGAGATCGTTCGCTATGACGACGGCCGTGAAGTCCTCGGGCAGAGGCGCGCCGGGGTATCCGATCAGCTTGACGTAGCGGAACCCGTGGAAGGTGAACAGCGGCTCCCACTCCTCGCCTTCGGGACGGCCGGCGAGCACGTACTCGTCGGCCTGGTCCTTGTTCACGCCGAGGATGTTGTCGAGGAAGTTGCCCTCCGCATCGACGACCTCCGCGTGTTCGAGGCGGACGACCGTGCCGCGCTCGCCGCGGACGCGCATCCGCACCCGACCGGCCATGACCTGGCCGAAGTCGATCACGGTCTCGCCGGCGGGCGTGGTCAGCACGCGCTGCGCCGGGAGCTCGCGGACCCGCCGGATCGGCTCTCCCACGAACGGCGCGAGAGGCACGGCGACGGGGACGAGAGCGCACGGCGTCCAGCCGGCCAGGAGCTCGGCATCCGCGGAGGGGGCGTCCCAGCCGGGTCGCTCGGCGCGGGCGTCGTGGCGCTCGCCGATGAAGATGTCGGACCAGTCGATCGGGCCGCGGGAGCTCCGCACCGACGCGTCGGGGCGGAGCACGGTGCGGCTGCCGTCGGACAGGTCCACCTCCAGCCGCCAGGTCGCACGAAGGACATCGCCGTACTGGGCGCTGCGACCGAGGATGGAGATCCGGCCGGCGTACCAGCCGTCGCCGAGGATCACGCCGAGCACGTTGACGCCCTCGTGCAGCAGCGAGGTCACGTCGTGCGTCATCACGGAGATCTCGTGCTGATAGCTCTCGTAACCGGGAGCCAGCAGGCCGTCTCCCGCGGGGACGCCGTTGAGGGACGGCTGGTGCACGCCCTGGCTGCTGATGCGCAGTCGCGCCGAGACAGGCGCCGCGGGCAGATCGAACTCCTGCCGCAGATACCGTGGCGGGTGCAGGCGCTCGCCGGGCGGCGTGGCATCGGATGCGGGAGCGAAGGTCTCGGGCCCGATCGCGAGTGGACCCTCGGCGAGCACGCGCTCCTGCGCGGGCTCGACCCACGGCGCGTCCCAGTCGGCGAGCCCGATGCCGAAGCCGGCGGACGCCTCGGTCACGCCGCCGTCGGCATCGCGCACGTCGAGCTGCCAGCGGTAGTCCGTGCCGGGCACACCCGTGAAGCCGTCGGGTTCGAGGGAGGTCTCGTCCGATTCGATCCATCCCGAGTCGTGCGCGTGCCGGCCCTCAGCGGAGGTGATCCGGATCCGGTGCGCGCGGGGCGCGGTCGCCGTTCCCTCAGCGCGCACCCGCCAGGTGAGCCGCGGGGTGACGCGGCGCAGCGCGAGCGGGTTCTCGAGGTGATCTGCGCGGAGGTCGGAGAGGACGAGAGGCATCGATGGGGCTCCTTCGCTCTGAATCGATTCAATAACTGTGATTGACGATACGGCCTTGCGGGGTGGTCGTCAACCCTGGCTTAAGCCACGTAGCCGACCTCGAGCAACTACTTTCGCGGAACAACGCTTGTGAATCGATTCAAAGCTTGCTAGCGTGCAAGCACCCCCGGATCCGCAGCGCCCCCGGCCGCCGCCCTCCGCATCGCTCACGTTCAAAGGAGAACCATGACCGTCGAAGCTCCCTCCGTCCGCCACCCCAACCCGTGGTGGGTCGGCGTCGTGTGCGGCATGGCGTCGTACATCGACGCCGCCACGATCGTCGCGACCGGCATCGCCCTCGTGATCTATCAGCACACGATCGGCATCACGCCCGACCAGATCGGCATCCTGTCCGGGATGCTCACGCTCTCGATCGCGGTCGGCGCGATCTTCGGAGGCCGATTGGGCGACGCGCTGGGTCGCCGCACCGTGTTCCTCGTCACCATGCTCATCGTGATCGGCGGCATTGCCCTGCTCGTGTTCGGGGCGTCGTTCCCCGTGCTGCTCGCCGGCGTCGTCCTGGCGGGACTCGGCACCGGCGCAGACCTTCCCGTCTCGCTCTCGACGATCTCGGAGGCGGCGTCGGAGAAGAATCGTGGTGCGATCATCGGGCTCTCCAACATCCTGTGGGTGGTCGGGATCCTCGGGACGATCGTCATCGCGACGTTCGCCGGCGGTCTGGGGCGCCTCGGCGGTCAGCTGCTGTTCGGCCAGGTCGGGATCGTCGCCGCACTCGTCTTCGTCGCACGGCTCACGATCCCGGAGTCGCCGTTCTGGCTGGCGGCCCGGGACGAGCGCCGCCGCGGCGTGGTGACCGTGCGGGCCGACCGCGCCTCGGTGCGCGACCTGCTGCGCAAGCCGTACCTGGCCCCGTTCGCCGCGCTGCTGATCTTCTACGCGCTGACCAACGTCGGCGCGAACACCGGCGGCCAGTTCGGCACCTACCTCGCGGTCAACGTCGCGGGCATCCCGGTCCAGTTGAACTCCGCGATCGGTCTGGCATCGTTCCCGATCGGACTCCTGGCCGGCCTCTGGTTCATGCGCATCGTCGACGGCAAGCGACGGATGACCTACTTCGTGTTCGGTGGGATCGTGCTGCTCCTCGGCTACCTGACTCCCGCGGTCCTCGGGTTCAGCCTGCCCACGATCATCGCCATGAACCTGTTCATGGGCGTCGGCGGTGCTTTCGCCTTCGAGGGGATCATGAAGGTGTGGACGCAGGAGTCCTTCCCGACGCTGCTGCGCACGACCGCGCAGGGCGCCGTCATCGCCATCGCCCGTGTCGTCGCGGCTTTGCTCGCCTTCGTCACCCCCGCCCTCATCGCCGTCAGCCCGCAGGGACTGTACGGCGTGCTCAGCGCGGTCGTCGCCGTCGGCCTCGTGGTCGCCTGGTTCGCCTTCCGCAATGCGGGCGAGAGCCAGTTCGTCACGGAGTCGCTGCGCACCGTCGTCGTCGAGGCGGATGCCGAGGCGGCGGCGCCGATCGAATCCTGACCCCCGACCAGACGCAGACCCCACGATCCGGAAGGACCGAGATGACCTCCCCCCTCCACCACGCCGACTTCCTCACCGCAGCGGCTCCGCGCGAGGCCGCGATCCGCTTCCGACGGACGGTTGCGCTCGCCCAGCCGCGCAGCGCGGTCGCCTCCGCGCGGCTCAGCGCCACGGCGCTGGGCGTGTACGAAGCGCGTCTCGACGGCTCGGCGGTCTCGGAGTCCGTGCTCGACCCGGGCTGGAACGCATACGAATGGCGACTTCCGTTCCAGAGCTGGGACGTCACGGACGCGGTGCGCGCGGGAGACGGAGACCTCGACCTCGACATCCTGCTCGGCAACGGCTGGTATCGCGGCGACCTCGGATTCGAGGGCGCGAACGCCAACTACGGCGAGCAGATCGCCGCAGCTCTGGTCCTGGAGGTCGTGTTCGCCGACGGCGTCGTGCAGACCATCGCGACCGACGAGCAATGGACGGCGGAGACCTCCGAGGTGCTGCGCAATTCGCTCTACAACGGCGAGACCATCGACGCGCGCCTGCGCGGCATGCCGGGGGAGGCTCTGACCGTCCAGGCGGTCGAGGTGGACCGATCCCGGCTCGTCGCGCAGGCGGGTCCGCCGGTGAAGAGGCAGGAGACGCTGCGACCGCAGCGGATCTGGGTCTCGCCGGCGGGTCGCACGCTCGTCGACTTCGGTCAGAACCTGGTGGGCTGGGTGCGGGTGAGCGTGCAGGGTGTGAAGGGGGCCGAGGTCGTGCTGCGGCATGCCGAGGTGCTCGAGGACGGCGAGCTGGGCACGCGTCCGCTGCGCGCCGCACAGGCCACCGACGTGTTCGTGCTGTCCGGCGGACGGGACGTGTTCGAGCCGACGCTGACGTTCCACGGCTTCCGCTACGTCGAGGTCGCGGGATGGCCGGGGGAGCTGCGTGCCGAGGACCTCGAGGCCGTGGTCGTTCACTCCGACATGCGGCGCACCGGATCCTTCGAGTGCTCGGAGCCCCTCGTGAACCGGCTCGTGCAGAACTCCGTGTGGGGGCAGAAGGGCAACTTCCTCAGCGTCCCGACGGACTGCCCGCAGCGGGACGAGCGTCTCGGCTGGACCGGTGACATCGCCGCCTACGCGGCGTCGGCATCGTTCCAGTTCGACACCTCCGACTTCCTGCACGACTGGCTCGAGGACCTGCACGCAGAGACGCGCAACTCCGCCGCCGGGATCGTCCCGATCGTGGTGCCCGACGTGCTGAAGTACGCGCACTTCGACGAGGACTTCGCGTTCCCGGAGCTCGGTGCCACAGCGATCTGGGGGGATGCGGCGGTGTGGGTGCCGGAGGCGCTGTGGCGCGCCTACGGCGACCGCGAGCGGCTCGCGGCGCACTATCCGGCGATGGTGCTGCATCTCGAGTCGGTCGAGCGGGTGCTCTCGCCGACCGGCCTGTGGGACCAGGGCTTCCAGTTCGGCGACTGGCTGGACCCGGACGCCCCGCCGGAGAATCCGGCCGCGGCGAAGGCGGATCCGCATGTCGTCGCCACCGCGTGCCTGTACCGCTCCGCCGCGTTCGCCGCGGAGGCGGCGGGAATACTGGGGCGCACCGAGGATGCCGGGCGCTTGCAGGCGCTCGCAGCTCGCACGCGCACCGCGTTCCAGGAGCACTACGTCGCGGATGGCAGGGTGCGCTCCGACTGCGTCACGGTCTACGCGCTGGCCATCTGCTTCGGCCTGCTGGAGGACGCCGACCGCGCGAAGGCGGCCGACCGGTTGGCCGAGCTCGTGCGCGCCGGCGGCTATCGCGTCACCACAGGGTTCGCCGGCACCCCGTTCGTCACCTGGGCGCTGTCCGAGACCGGGCATGTCGATGACGCCTACCGGCTGCTGCTCGAGAAGGAGAACCCCTCCTGGCTGTACCCGGTGACGATGGGTGCGACGACGGTGTGGGAGCGATGGGACTCGATGCTGCCGGACGGATCCATCAATCCGGGTGAGATGACCAGCTTCAACCACTACGCGCTCGGTGCGGTCGTCGACTGGATCCATCAGGTGGTGGGCGGCATCCGTCCGGCCCAGCCCGGCTACGCGAGGCTGCGCATCGAGCCGGTTCCCGGCCCCGGCATCACCTGGGCACGCACCCGCTACGACGCCGCCGCCGGCGAGATCGCCGTCGACTGGCGCACCGGCGACGACGGCTTCGTGCTCGAGGCCCGGATCCCCGAAGGCGTCCCCGCGGAGATCGTCCTGCCCGACGGGGTGACGCACGAGGTCGTCGGAGGCGAGCACCGCTTCGTCGCGTGAGGCGGCCGCGCCCGGAGCTCCCGGGCGTGGCCCTGCCCATGCCCTAGGCTCGCTGTGCGGGAGAGGGGGCGGCGATGGTCGTGAGCGTCCGGGAAGTGGCCGAGGACGCCGGCGTGTCTGTGGGCACGGTGTCGAATGTCCTGAACCGTCCCGAGCGCGTCTCCGCCGAGACGGTGACCCGGGTGCAGGCCTCGATCGCCCGCCTCGGGTACGTGCGCAACGATGCGGCCCGACAGCTGCGCGCCGGCCGCAGTCGCACCATCGGGCTCGTCGTGCTCGACATCCGCAACCCCTTCTTCGCCGAGGTCGTGCGCGGCGCCGAGCAGCGCGCAGACGAGCACGGGATGTCGGTGCTGGTCGCCAACAGCGATGAGAGCGCACACCGTGAGGGCATGCTCTTGGACCTGTTCGAGGAGCAGCGCGTGGCGGGCGTGCTCATCACGCCGGTCGCCGACGCGCTGCCGCGGCTGCAGCAGATGCGCGATCGCGGCACGCTCAGTGTCCTCGTCGATCGCGAATCGCGCGATCCCGGGTTCTCCTCCGTCGCCGTGGACGACGTCGAGGGCGGGCGGATCGCCGCCGCACACCTGCTGGAGAGCGGACGGCGCCGACTCGCCTTCGTCGGTGGACCGGTCTCGCTGCGACAGGTCTCGGACCGCCTGAGCGGAGCGCAGGCCGTGGCCGCCGCGGCCGGGGTGGGGTTGGAATTCATGGCGACGGGTGCACTCAGCGTGGAGGAGGGGCGTCGTGCGGGCCGGCTCCTCATGGAGCGTCCGGCCGCGGAGCGCCCGGACGCGGTGTTCGCGGCGAACGATCTGCTGGCGCTGGGAATGCTGCAGAGCCTGGTGATGGCCGGCGATGCGCGCGTGCCGCAGGACATCGCACTCATCGGATACGACGACATCGACTTCGCCGAAGCCGCGGTGATCCCGCTGAGCTCGATCCGCCAGCCTGCCGGGCTCATCGGATCCACGGCGGTGGACCTGCTGCTGGGGGTGTCCGATGGCGGCACGGCGACCGCCGAACGGGTCCTGTACCGGCCGGAACTCGTCGCGCGCGCGTCGACGCTCGGCGTCTGAACGACGCGCGGACGGGACCTCGCCGGCCTCGATTTCTCGTGATCGGATCCGCCGGGTATGCTTGATCTCCGCGCCCCCGGTCGGCTGGAAAAGCGGGACGGGCGTGCATTGGCAAGTTGCCCGAGCGGCCAAAGGGAGCTGACTGTAAATCAGCCGCGTCATGCTTCGGGGGTTCGAATCCCTCACTTGCCACCCAAGACGGAAGGCCCTCGCGATGCGGGGGCCTTCCGCCGTTCGCGGGACTTTCAGGAGCGCGCTGCGGGCCGGGCGAAGAGATTGACGAGGTTCCCGTCGGGGTCGCGGAACAGGGCCGACCGGTTTCCCCAGGGCATTGTGGTCGGCTCGAGCACGACGTCGTCGAGCGCGTCACGGAGTCGCGCGAACTCCGCGTCGACATCCTCGACGAGGAACTCGATGATCACGGAGTCGTTCGCCGCGGGTCTCGGGGCGCGGTCGCCGAGCATCGCGACCGTCGCGGTGCTTCCGATCGCGAGAGTTCCGGCCGAGGTCCGCAGCTCGGCGAACACCGGGGCAGGTCGGGCCGCCGTCGTCCCCGTCACCCTCTCGTAGAAGCTGGCGAGACGATCGACGTCGTCGGTGATGATCCGAAGGGATGCGAGGTCCAATGCTGTCCTTTCCGTCGGCCGGTGCGGCCCGACGTGTCGATCCTGGACGCGGCCACCGACATCGCCCGTCCGTCGAGCGGCGGCGTTCCTAGACTGGTCCTCATGCGTGCCCTCACCGAAGACCAGATCCGGGCGTCGTTCCGCAACGCAGAGCCCGACGAGGCCGCCGAGATCGCGATGCCGCACGACCTGCTGCTCGCCGAGTGGGACTACCTCGACTTCTTCGCATGGCGGGATCCGATCGCCTCACGCAGCGGCTACATCGTCATCGAGCAGGACGGCGAGCCCGTCGGGATCGTGCTGCGTGCGGCGGATCCGTCCCGGGTGCGCTCCGGCATGTGCAACCTCTGCCACACGATGCAGCCCGGCAACCAGGTCGCGCTGTTCGCCGCCCGCCGTGCGGGCGCGGAGGGGCGCAAGGGCTCCGTCGTGGGCACCTACATCTGCGCCGACCTCTCCTGCCATGAGAGCGTGCGGATCGTGCCCCCGCTCGCGCCCAACGAGATCCGTGCGGACCAGCACGCCGACCGGCGCCTGGACGGCACCCATCGTCGCGTCTACTCCTTCGTCGCGTCCGTGCTCGGCGACGCCTGACGTCCCCGGACGGAGGGTTGGCCGTGAGCCTGAGGATCATCGCTGCTGAGACTCCGTGTCACGAACATGCCTTGCGCGGGTAGGCTGAACGGGCGGCTCACGGCCGCATGATCGCCGCTGATCCCGAAGGAGCACCATGTCCGAGCCCCTGCTCTACCGTGTCGAAGACGGCCTCGCCCGGATCACTCTGAACCGGCCGCAGCGGCTGAACGCCTTCAACGCCGAGCTCGCGCACGCGTGGGCGGAGGCGACGGCGGCCGCCGTCGGCGACAGCGCGGTGGGTGCGATCCTGATCGAGGGCGAGGGGCGTGCGTTCTGCGCGGGCGGCGACGTCATCGATATGGCCACGGGCATGGGCGGGCGCGAGGAGATCGAACGGCTGGCGCAGGTCATCCACGCAGGCATCGCCTCCCTGACGACATCATCCGTGCCCGTCGTCGCAGCGGCGCACGGCACCACCGCCGGCGGAGGGCTGGGGATCCTGCTCGCGAGCGACTACGCGGTCGTCGGATCCGATTCGCGCTTCGGCAGCCTGTACGCCAATGTCGGGCTCACTCCCGACCTCTCCGTCAGTGCACAGCTGGCCGCCGCGGTCGGTCAGCGCCGCGCGCTGCAGCTCCTGCTCACCGATCGCATGCTCTCGGCCACGGAGGCGATCGAATGGGGCATCGCCGCTGAGGCCGTCGGCGAGGGCGACGCCGAGGCGGTCGCGACCGCCGCGCGCAGCCGGGCCGAGGAAGTCGCGCGGTTCTGGCTCGCGGGCGCCTTCGGCGCGTACGGCCAGGCGAAGCGCCTGATCCGCTCCCGCCCTGAACGCACCTTCCCGGAGCAGCTGGACGAGGAGGCGCGCACGATCGCCGCCGCGTTCGGCGGATCCGAAGCGCAGGGCCTGATCGCGGCGTTCGCGCAGCGGTCGTCCGGCCGCTGACGGGCGCCCGTTCCCCCGCGCGATCCGGTCGACTGTGTCAGATCCGTCCGCACAGGGACTGGCCGCGACGAGTTCTCCCCTGATCGTGCATCGCCCGCAGAAGGCGCGACGTCGCATGCGAGGATGAGAGCACGACAGACGGGGGATCCCATGGCGAACACGACGACGCCGGCCAAGTCCGGGCCGAACACCTCACTGCTGATCCGCGGCGCGATCTGGATCGCGATCGGAGCCCTCATCGCCGCCGCCCTGGTGTGCGTGGTGTGGGTGCTCATCGGCGACCAGCAGGGGCTGATCGGTCGGGCGTTCCTCACGATCGTGCTGCTCGCCGCCTTCGCGGCGATCGCGATCCTCGAGGCGAGCCTCGCACCCAACCGCGAGGACTGGTTGGCGCTGCTGAGCATGATCTCCTGGATCCTCGCGCTGCTGGTCGGCGCCGTGAAGATCTGGCTGCCCGACGACAGTTACTTCGGCGGTGTGGAGCGCTTCTTCCAGCTCGTGCTCGTCGTCGGGATCCTGCAGCTCGCCCTGTTGCACGTGCGGCTGTTCCAGAAGGCCGCAGCGCGCCACGTCACCGGGTTCACGCAGGGCATCGTGTGGGCGACGTACGCGTTCCTCGCGGGCCTGGTCGCGATGCTGGTGTTCTACCTGACCTTCCCGCACACGTTCGACTACCAGGAGCTGTACTGGCGGATCGTGGTCGCGTTGACGATCCTCACCGCCGTCGGCACCATGCTGATCCCGCTGCTGAACGCGTTGTTCGCCCCGAAGCGGCCCGCGCCCGGCGCGCCGGCACTCGTGGCCTACGCCGCCCCGGCCGCGGTCGCGTATCCGTCGGCCGAACCGCAGCCGTGGCCGACCTACGCCGACGGCCGCACGCCGCTGCCGATCTTCGCGGACGGCAGCCCCGACTGGAACGCGTACTACACGGGCGTGCCCTCGCCGGGGGCGACGATCCCGGGCCGGCCGGCCGCGACCACTCCGGTCCAGCCTGCGCTGCCTGCGCAGTCCGCGGCCGAGGCCGCCGCAGCTCCGTTCGGTGCCGGGACTTCGGCGCCGCAGATGGCTCCGGCGGCGCCCCCTGCCGAACCGTCCGCCATCGCGCCGACCAGCACTGCGGGCGGTCATGGGCTGACGGGAGCGCTGCACTCGGACCTGCCCGTGGGCGAGGCCGAACCGTCGGCGCCGTCGACAACTCCGGAGTTCCCGCCCGCACCGCCCGCTCCGTCTGCGGGGGCGACGCCGCCGGCCGCCTCGTGACCGCCCTCGAGCTCCGCGATCTCGCGATCGACATCGCTCGCGAGGCCGGGGAGCTGGCCCGGCGTCGACGGGCGGAAGGCGTGTCGATCGCCGCGAGCAAGTCGTCGCTGGCTGACATCGTCACCGAGGCGGACCGCGAGGTGGAGGCGCTGATCCGTGCACGCCTGGACGCGGAGCGCCCGGGCGACGGTTTCCTCGGCGAGGAGACCGGCGGCGGTGACGGGACCACGGGCATCACCTGGGTCGTCGACCCGATCGACGGAACGGTCAACTACGCATCGGGGATCCCCTTGTACGCGGTGAGCATCGCCGTCGTCGAGGGCGGCAGCGACCCCGACCGCTGGACGGCGCTCGCCGGCGTCGTGCAGTCGCCGGTGGTGGGGGAGACGTTCTCCGCGGCCCGCGGCGAGGGAGCACTCCTGAACGGCGAGCGCCTGCGCATCGCCGAGCCCGGGCTTGCCGGTGCGCTGCTCGCCACCGGCTTCGGCTACGACCCCGGCACCCACGCCGGCGACCTCGCCACCGTGGGCAGGGTCATGCCGATCGCGCGTGATCTTCGCCGCGGAGGCAGCGCCGCGACGGACCTGGCGTACGTGGCGGCGGGGCGCCTCGACGGCTACTTCGAGCGCGGCCTGAGCCCGTGGGACTTCGCCGCGGGGGCACTGCTCGTGCAGGAGGCGGGTGGCGTGTTCGTCCGTCCCGAGGGGCGAGACGTCGCGCGTCGGCTGAACGTCGCCGGCAGCGCGGACCTCGTCGCCGAGCTGCAGCGACGGATCCTCGAACCCCGCTGAGATCGGCGTCGGCGGACGCGGACACGCCCGTGTGACGACGGGGCCGCCTCGATTCGGCCAGGCGCCGATTCTTTGGTATTCTCGTCTGGTTGCCCTCTGAGGGCGGCACGCCCCGATAGCTCAGTGGCAGAGCACTTCCATGGTAAGGAAGGGGTCGTCAGTTCAATCCTGACTCGGGGCTCGCAGTATCCATCGGATGCCGTGCGGCAGGGTAGCTCAGTTGGTGAGAGCGCACGACTCATAATCGTGAGGTCGCGGGTTCAAGCCCCGCTCCTGCTACTTCGAAATATGGTCTGACCAGGTTTTCTTGTCCCGAATGAAGGGACGGAAATCTGATGCGCTCAACACATACTCGCGAGTTATCCACAGGTTGGCGTGTTTGCGCGGACCCTGTGGAGCCGGCGTTCGGTCGGGCTCGACTGCTCTCGGCTGGCCTGGCGTACCTACCCGGCATGAGAAGAGACGCTCGCCTCGTGCTCTGGCCGGTTCGGCCTTCCCGTGTCGTTACTGGCGCCCGTGGGGGTGAGTTCTGATGCCCGGGCGGCCGCGGATGCCGATCGGCACGTTCGGGGAGATCGCGGCGCGCCAGATCAGCGTGCGCCGGTACCGCGCGTCGGCTCGACTCCGAGACTGGGACGGGCAGACACGGCAGGTCACCGCGACGGGGGTGTCGGCGAGTGCGGCGAAGTCCGCGTTGAAAGTGAGAATCGCCGACCGGTTGCGGGCGGGGGACACCAGCGGCGCCCTTAACGCCGATTCGTGTTTCGTGGATCTCAGCGACGCGTGGTTGGAAGACCTGTGGCTGGATGCGGACCGTTCCGACGGCACGAAGGAGGTGTACGAGCGCGAGTTGCGAACGCTCGTGCTGCCGACCTTCCGCAACCTCACCATTCGTGAGGTCACGGTCGGGCGGGTCGAGCGATTCCTCAGGGAGCAGCGGTCGCGTTCGTATGCGCGTGCGAAACACTCGCGGACCATCCTCAGCATGGTGCTGGCCTTCGCGGTGCGTCGTGAGATCGTCGGACGCAACCCGGTGAACGAAACGTCGCGGCTGAAGAAGCCGAAGCACGTGCCGAGAGCGCTGACGGCCGAGCAGCTCGCGCTTATCCGGACGGCGGCGCGCGAGTGGCGCAGTGGGCCTGGCACGCTCGGACCGCGGCCGGATGGGCAGGTGCGCGATGTGATCGAGGTGATGCTCGGCACGGCCACGCGGATCGGAGAGGTGCTCGCAATTCGGAAGTGTGATGTGGATGTGACCTCGGCCGTGGCGACCGTCACGGTGAACGGGTCGATCGTCGTCCGAAAGGGAATCGGGGTGTTGCGACAGCCCAAGACGAAGACGGGGGAGTCGCGGGTGGTGGCGATTCCACCGTTCGCCGCAGCGGTGTTCCGGCGACGGCTGGTCAGGCTCGCGCAGCAACCGGACGACCACCTGATCTTCTTCACCCGGAACGCGACGCCGCTGGCGCCCCACAACGTGCGGCGCACGCTCCGGGAGATGCTCAAGTCCGTCGGCCTGGACGGGATCGACATCTCGCCACACGCATTCCGCCGCACCGGCGCGACATTGCTTGCGCACCAAGTGAACATCGAGACGGCTGCCGAGGTTCTCGGACACTCCACGCCGGCCACCACGCGTGCCCACTACGCCGAGCCGGATCGGCGGATCAAAGCGGCTTCCGCGCACGTGCTGGAACAACTCGCCCCGGCCCGCGAGGAGGATCCTGAATCGGACGGATGATTCAGATCCTGTTCATCTCGATGCGGACCGCCTCGCGGTGCGATAGGCGGCGTCGCCCATGTGGCGACCTGGCTCGACATGCTCAGCTAGCGGTAGTCGCAAGGTCCGCGGGCGCCGTCATTACGGAGGACCACCGGGCATACCTCTGTTATCTTCCATAACATGGCCGCCGCGTTGCGCATCCCGAAGGTCATCGCCCCGGACGGCGTGACGAAGATAGTGAACGAGCTGACCGTGCAGGCGGAACCGCTCTGGGTAACCGAGAAGATCGTGGCCAACGACCCGTTGACGATCCCGCAAACACTTCTAGCGCTGACCTCTTGGCGTGCTCGTTTCGACGTCATTCGCGTGTATATGGACTTTGCCGACATCGACGCGGCGGCACGTTCACTTAACCGCAACGTCGTTCTCCTGACGGCTATCCTCTACGCCAACTCCGTCATCACAGACAACGCCGTGGATGTCACGGCCGCCGCCCGTCGTGCGGCACTAAGGGCGATGGGGACAGCGGCGAACATCCCGACGCAGGCGAGCGGAGTGGAGGTGGGTACCGAACGGACAGTCGTCGCGGCAGATCACGTGTACGGGTTCGGCGCCCCTGCCGGTCTCTACCATTACCCGGCGGGGGGCGCGGAACCCACACTGCACGATGATGCGCATGAACTGTACGCACGCGACGGGGTGGACCCCGAACAACGTGACCAGTGGCCACTCGGTTGGCGCGTGCTGGGCATGAGCCCGGTGTTCGAAACGCGGAAACAGAACGAAGTCGAGGGCTTCGACAAGCGCGCCTCCGAGCTTGGGGATGCTCTGTTCGAGTTGATGCAAAACACCGATGACCACGCACGCACCGACGCGTCCGGCTACCCGTTGAAAGTGTCTGTGCGCGGTGTGCATGTGCGCGCGCTGAACGGCACTCGCGAATCTCGGATTGCCTCGACCTCGCATCGCGACTTGGCCGAGTACTTCGCGGCGCTGCCAGACGAGGAATACCGCACTGGGGATCCCTCCAGCAGACTGCGGTTGGTGGCCGTCACCGTGTTCGACAGTGGGCCGGGCATCGCCGCGAAGAACCTCTACGGCAAAGGCCACCGCGGGGACGTGACCGCGAAGATCGAACTCCCAGCGATGCTGGACACTCTACGGCGCAGCGATGCGGGGCACGCAGGCGGCATGCGCGGGCTCGGCCTGAGCAGAGTGCAGCGGTACCTTACCAATGTCGGCGGCTACGCGATGGTGCGCAGCGGGCGTTATCGCCTGACACGCGATTTCCTCCGGTTCCCGTTCGCCGGTGACAAGGACGTTCAGGAGCATTGGTTTGGCGGCGTGCAACTGCCGGGCCCTCAGCCCCGTGTCAGAGGTACCGCCGTCACGATGGTGATCCCGGTCACGGGCGGTCGCCATGAGTAACGCGTCCTCGACTTTCGAGGACACGTTCGTCTTCGCCGCAGATGTCGGTGACGGCCAGCATCGTCAGCGGTCTGTGTCCGTCGCCTTCTTCGCCAACCTCGCCCCGAAACCTCGCCAGCTCGCCGACCGGCTGAGAGATCTGTTCACCAAGGTACCCACGACCGAGGAACTCTGGATCGTCGCCCCACATAACCTGCGTGAGAACGCGGTGGCGCTTGGGCAGGACCCTGAGCTCCGCGCACGCGCGGGACAGTCTGCGGCGCTCTCGTGCGTCCGCGTCGTGCTCTTCGACGGACACGGCACTTGGGAAGAAGTCCAGACGGATCGTCCCAGCGACCTCCCAGTGGCCGCGACGGCGCCCGCTGTCATGCAGGCCGGAATGCGACGTCTGTTCAAGGATGGGAAGGCTCTGGATACCGCCCATGCTGGACTTCATTATCGGAAGCCGAGCGGATCGCACTCCAGCCACTTCCTCCGCGCCGGACCTGCCGTGCAACGATCACCGCACGCGCATTTTGTGGCTGCGGCGCTCCTGGGCTGGGCTGACACTGTGGAATTCGAACGGATTTGGGTGGACACGGGCGCCATCGCCGGAGTCGCCTACGCACTCAGTGAACTACGACATCGGCTCCTTGACGTACCCCTCGTTGCGGTGGACAGCTTCGGCGGGTATGACGGGTTGAAGGGCGCATCCTTCAGCACGCCCGCGGTCGCACTCATCTCGGCGACAACCTCCGGCGGACTGTCAGCGGAGATCGCAGGTCAGAACCTGCCTCTCGACCGGCAACGCACGCTGTTCTTCGTCAGCAAGAATCCTGCCGACGCCAGCATTCTGTGCGACATGACGGACCGTGAAGACGGCCGTCACCCCGAACTCGTGCACCCGTTCGACTCTTGGAAGGAAAGCGATTGCGTTCCATGCAAGAACGGGCAGAACGTCATCCAGCTTGCAGGGGACTCCTTCATTCCAGACGCAGGCGTCGCCACACCCATTGTGTTGAAGTCGATCTACGCCGATGCCGAACACCGGGCCTTCATCGGTTCCGTTTTCGGCAAAGGGGTAATTCGCCTGAACGCCACCGATGATGCAGCGCCCGAGTCGACCGTCCGTGGCGTGTCCTTACACCTCGGCCATCTCATCGCCGACGACCCGGGTGTCGGACGAACCATTGACGAGCGTCTCGGGAATGAGCTTCCGTTCCGCACGCGGTACCTAATCCACCTCGACGATCCGACCTCGCGAGCGTTGGCGGAGCGTGCGCGCGCGCTCTGCGCCATGCGAGGCTTGGGACCTGACCACGTCAACGTGATGTCTGCGACAAGCCTCCACGATGCCAAGCCGCTGACCGATGGAGTTTCGGTGATCTTCGCCGGGTACGCGGCCACAGGCCATGAGCTGCTCAACGTCAGCCGAGAGTTGCGCTCGCTCGTCGAGGGTGGCGGCGATATCGCCTACGTCATCGGGTGTGTGCGCCCGGAAGGATCCGGTCTGTGGAGTACCACTGAGAGTAGTCTCACGTTCCGATCGAAGACGGCTGGCGACACGCGTGGCCCATACCCGCTCGTATCAATGTGGCGGATCGATATGGAGTCGAACACGCTCCTGACGAACCCGTGGGAACTGGAGCTCCGTGTATTGAAGTTGCTCGGTGGCAAGGCACAGATGGACGATGCGACCGAGGTCGTTCGGATCGTGAACGAGAGGATCGACGAACTGCAGGCGCCTCTTGGCGACCGGTCCGGGTTCCTGCCGAGCAACTACGGGACTTCGGGCTCGGTGCTGCCGATGACCCTCAACCCGAACTTCGCGTTCTGGAATCCCGGGATCGGCGACATGACGACCGCCAGCCACGCGGAGGTGTACTTCACGATCTCGTCGGTGCTGCATCGCGCTCGTCACTCGAAGGATGCCAAGTTCTCACTGTTTGAACAGCCTGGGTTCGGCCATGTCCTGTCGCCGGCCAACTTCGACCGATTCAATGACCCTGTCATTCAAGCCGCGATCCTGCGCGGCGCGCGAGGCACGGAATTGCACTTCGACAACCTAGAGCAGCAGAGTCAACACATGGCCTCCGTCATCGAGACTGCATTGCGTTCCTGGTTCATCGAAGAGCGCGGTGCTTCCGCCCTCGAGTACGTTCTGTCGTTGTTACGCGGCGTCGAGAAGATCGGCGCGGGTGCGCTCCGGCTGCATCCTGACGACGTTCCGACCATTGAGCGAGCCGCCAAGGCCGTTGACGCCGAGGAGGCGCCGCTCCTGCACGCAGCACTCTCGCAGTATCTCTCGCACAACGGAGCATGATCAACCGCATTGACCTCGATCTGTCCGCGGCGTGGAAATTGTGCGGTGCGAGATGCCGGGTGGGGGCGTTAGCGCACGTGACGGACGCGCTGGGCTGCCAATCCCTTCGAGTGCGGCAATCAAGCGACTGTGCTCCCTGAGGCCGCTCGGCCGCGAATGGTATGGGACGACGATCACTAACTCTCGCTGTACGCGAGTTCTCTCGCACGAGCTGCGGCCAGCCACCGGTCAGGACCGCCTCGTCCTTCCATATCTGGAACTGCTGCATCCAGCCGTCCGAATCTCGGGCTCCCGCCTACAACCCGGACTGCGCCGCTCCGGCCGATGGCAACACGATGGCGATCCGCGCACTGCCCATCTTGTAGTTTGAAAAGCACGTCGACCGTGTCGGCACGGATACGAACGTCCGCGACTCGATAGTCGCTTTCGATCGGACGTTGCGGGTCGCCACGCCGCTAAGCGCACTGCCAATCCGCTCCGCTCCGGGGCATCGTTGTCACGTTGGCACCGGGGATCATGTCTGATGATCGCACTGGAGGGCCGGCCGCCGCGCGAGGGCAGCGCCCGCGATGTCTTTTCGTCCTCCACCGCGATCACGCGAGGCTCTTGCCGAGCCAGGCGGTCCGGGCAGCTACGGCCCTTCTTCGCTTGCCGTTGTCGGCGGCGTTTCACGTTCGAGTTCGGCCCAAGTCGCCTCATCTGCCCAGTCCCTCGGTACGAGTCCATCATCTCCGCGCCAGTCCTCGACGACGGAATCGCTGAACCACGGCTCGTCGACGTCAGCATGCTCGCTCAGAATGATCTGGAAGTTCGGCGTCAACTCGGCGCAGAACGACCACAGCAACTCAAACATCTGACGCACCGCACGCTCGTCGTCGCTGCCCTCCGCACGCGCCCGGCTAGCGGCAAAGAAGACCTGGGAGGGTTGGTCGATCATGAGCACTCGGGGAACGGGACGTTCGTTCTCTACGAAGAACTCGTGTAAGCCAAGGTGAGCCGCGAGATGGTAACCAACCCAGTTTGCGCCGCTGCCGATCGACGCCAGTGGGACTGCACCTTCAACCGAATCAACCATGATTGTGAGGCGCGCGCTATCGAGCCAAACGCTCCGCTCGGAGTGTTCGAGCTCGAGTCGCTGCGCATAGAGCGTGATCTTTCGATTGACGGCCGCAAGAAGCGATCCGAGCCTGTCGACGGCCGATGTCGCGTCAAGCTCGTTTTGCAGCGCCTCGACACGAAGTCGAAGTGTTTCCCTTGACGTGCGCAGACGGTCGATCGCATCGGTGTCATTTGGGTTGTGGTCCCCGAGGGTCGCATCGATGCGTCCACGTACGAACTCTCGCCGTCCGGGGTCAATGCTTCTTTCTCCGGCCCCCGCTGATTGCATTGCCGCCAGAGCTGACTCGACCTCAAGGAGCTGGCCACGGAGATTTTCGGCGGTGATGCTTAGGTCTCGTAGCGCTTCCTCGCGTGCGGGCTGCGCGAGGGCGAGTGTCTCAATCTCGTCCCGCAGCGAACTCAGCCGTTGTGCGAGTAGACGGGGGGTCGGATCACTCCCGGGGAGCACCTGGCTACAAACTGGGCAATGGTCGTCTGCAACTATCCCGTCTAGATCCTCTGCAACTAGGCCGATGCTTCGAAGACGGCCTGCCTGCTGACTTAGGGCCTTGCCGTAGCCGGAAGCCCCAGCGGCCGAGTCCAGAACGAACGCGCGATTATCCAGCACTTGCCCGAGCGCCTGGCGGAGCGCGGCGCGCCGGTCACGGAGCTCCTTCACTCTCGCTTGGGCCTCTTCGGCCGCCTGCAGTTCTCCCGGTGGTGTGACGTCATAGCGTAGCTTCCCCAGAAGTCCGATTAGGAGCTCTCGAGACTCGACGCTTTCTACATCCGTGAGCCCAACGGCATACGCCTGTTTCAGTAGTGACCGGAGCTGACCGTCGCGCTCGCTCTCTTCTGTCAGCGTCGACGAGAGGCGGGACTCAACCGCGCGGAGTGCGCGGCTAGCTGTCCGCAATTCCGAGCGCTTGCGCGCCTGATCTCCGTCGATAGCGCCCAGGAAGAACGGCAGGGTGTCGCGCAACGTCTGAGCAATACCAGGATCCTCCTGACGGTGGAACAGGAGCGTTCGATTGGCCACCTCGTGTTGGCCTTGGAAGCAGTAGAACGCGCTCGCTCCAAGACCAACCGAGAACGAGCCCTGTATCGAACCCTCGCGGGGTTCAATCTCCACGTCGCTGAGGCCGATCTGCGCTCCGACCTGTGCCCGAAGTGACTCCGAGTCCGTGTTCACCACGAGGTCCTCGGCGTCGGGGACGCCGAGCTCGGTGCCCCCGAATCTGATGAATGCTTGGGACGTCTCTTTCGCCCCATGAGAAATGGCCGGTCTGCCGAGGAAGACACGCGCGCCTCCGGGCGTCAGAGACCACAAGGTACCGAACCAGGAAACCGTGCGTCCGATGATGCCAGGAGGCATCCTCACGTCGTCCCGACCGAGTGTGAAGTCGACGATGTCCTGTAGCGCCGTCTTGCCGGTACGCGAGTTCCCCAGGACAACGTTCAGAGCGCCGGGACGGAAGTTGACCGTTCTGTTCCGTCCATCGGGGTGATAGATCGCGATACTCAGAAGCTGCACGGTGTTATGGTGTCACACCCAAGACGCCGTACACCGTTGCTTGATCGCCGATGTGCCCGAACCACCGGCCGAGGAAGCCCGATGACTTAATGATCGCACTCAACTCCGCATCCGCATCGCGATTCACCTTGCCCAGGATGCGGCCGGACACCGTGGCGTCATCGTGCAGCCTGAGCGCCTCTACCCGAATCCCGAAGCGCAGGCCTTCTCTGACAAATGGGCTCATGCTCTGTGCTCGGGCAGACAGGCCAGCGTGCAGGACTGGGTTCCTCTCGACCCATCGCGGCATGTGCGAGTCGATACGGTTGGGCAGCGTCTCGCGTGTGTCTCGATGGAGCGCCATCGGAGGGACCAGGAAGCTGAGCTCCCACGGCATGCGCTCGCCCCGCTCGTCTTCGAATCGAATTGCTGCCGCCGCTATACACAGTGATATTAGGGCGGGGTTAAGCATCGACGCGGCTGAGCTGGATCGCGTGGACCAGTTCGGAAGCTCCATCAAATGGTCGGTGGAAATCATCATCGATCCCCCGTCGTCAGGCTCTTGATGAGTTCGCCGAAATCCGGGTGCCAACCGCAGGTTGTTTCGTCAGCCAGCTCGTACAGAACTCCGCGTCGGTAGAACGGTTCGCTGTACGATCGTCGAATCGACGGGCCGACTGCGTCCCGGAGCTTGTTGAACAGTCCGCGTCCGAGGGCCGATTTGACGTCCTCCGATGCGTCATCGGGTACCTCTGCAAGCATCGCATAATACGCCTGCTCCCACTCGTCGGCAAGATTGCTCTTGAAGCTGTCAAACTCAGTCATCTCGATCAAGCTCCTATCCGCCCAGTCCGTCGTCTGAACCACAGCGCGATGAAAGTCGAGAATTGCCAACTCGATCTGGCGAGGGTGAACCCGCACCCAGCCGAGCTGATGGACGAACACTCGGTCCTTGTGATCGCTAACGGCGGCTGCCCGTTCCTCAGGCCCGAGCACGACGGAAGTGGGCAGGTTGTCCGCCGAAAACTCATCTCTTAGGCGCTCGATGAAGCTGCGCACCTGGAGCGCCGTTATGGGGCCGCGATACCCCGACAGCATGTCGATGGAGACCGCGTGCCACCATCCGAAGAGACGTTCCTCGAAGACCTGCCACCGAGAGTCCTCTGCGGGTGCGATGAAGTAAAGTACGCGTCTGATCTCGTCGCCAATGGCGGTGATCCGAACTTCAGCGTCGATGGCCGTGATACGGCCGATCAGGCTCACCCGCTCTGCATCGGAGAGGGCTAGCCATTGCTTCCTTCGCTTGGCCGTTGTTCTCGCGGTCGAGACCTCCGCCGCCGCATCTAGTTGGCTCTTCGCGGACTGCTCGTCTCTTGTATCGGTGCTGAGCAAGCTAAGGGCAGAGCCGGGTTGGAACCTGCCGGTCGAGATCAACCAGAATGATGGTCCTTCGTCGTCGACGAACTTTGCGTCGTCCATCCATACGCCGAGCGTGCGCCAAACGTCGTCGCTCATGTTTCCGATCGCAGGAGCTCCCCCACCATGGTCCTTCAACTGGAGCAATGCCTCTGGGGCATCTCCGACCTGCCACGAGACGTCGTCAAGCTTCTCTAGCATGAGCGCTTGATCCGGCCGATCTGGCCCCGAGCGCAGGATCTCGAGGAGGGCCCAGTCGACCTGGTAGAGGTAGCCCAGCGCACTTGCCGATGCGTCATGGCTTGCGGTCATGAGCAGCCTCCTCCACCTCGACGGCCCACGCTAATCCAGACATGGGACAGAGTATGGCAAAGCGTCGTCCCTCACGTGCGAACTGACCCGCTGACCGGGCTGCACTCCGAGGTCTACTACTGGGAGAGCGTGGAGGCCATGCACCAGCTCATCGGCATGCCCGTCCACAGGGAGGCGAAGAGCCTCCACGACCGGTGGATCGGCCCCTACCGAGTCGTGTTGGGCGAAGTCCTCTCCACATACGGAGAGCCAGGGCTCGGGATCGCGCACGCTCCGGAGTGAACGCGGGTGGCGCAGCACCCGAGGCGCGGGGAGGGGGCGTATGCCTAGTACTCTGCGACCGACATCAGCTGGATGTCGGTCATCATTGCCGACCCCTCCAGTGTTGCCGCGAACAGCACCGCCTGGGCGACATCGTCCGGTGACAGGTAGCGCGCGGACTGCGCGGATGCCGCTGTGCGCCCGTGCCCGATCGCGAACTCCGTGCGGATGCCCGCCGGGCAGATGGCGCCGACCCTGATCCCGAACGGCTGAAGCTCCTGGCGCAGCGCATGGGTGAATCCCATCTGCGCGTGTTTGGACGCGCAGTACAGCGCCTCGCCGGCATAGCCGTTCAGGCCGGATTGCGACACGATCTGAAGGATGGTTCCGCTGCGCTGAGCGATCATGGTGTCAACGACCGCTCGGGTGAAGGCGTATGTGCTGCGAACGTTGGCGCTCATAATCTCGTCGTAGTCGTCGATACTCGTCTCGACCAGGTCTGCATACCGCCCGATGCCAGCGTTGTTCACGAGGAGGTCGATTCGCGACCCGGATGCCAGTGCGGCGGCCGCAGCGGACTCCGCGGTGGCCGGGTCTGCGGCGTCGCCTGTGATGTGCACATAGCGTCCGCGGTCGAACTCGTCGACGGGCAGACCTGCCTGTTCCAGGCTTCTCCTGGCGACTCCGATGACGTGGGCGCCCGCGTCCAGGAGTGCGTGCGCCGTTGCCGCTCCAACCCCGTTGGTCGTTCCGGTGACGATCGCGATCTGCCCGTGCATGTCTGCTGTCATGTCGAGTCCTTTCAGCTGTGTCGTGCCGTGGCTGCTGCGCTGATGGAGGAGACCGATCCGCGGTCAACGACGGTGCTGACGAGCTCGATGGTGCCGGGGGTGAGCGTCTCGCCATGCATGGTCTCAAGGAGCAACTCCACCGCCGTGCGCCCGAGGTCCGCGATAGGCCGCCGGATGACCGAAAGTGCGGGGCTGAACACTGGCGCCCAAGGGGTGTCGTCGAAGCTGATGAGCGAGAGATCGGATCCGACCTTCAGCCCGACCTTGCTCGCCGCGTCCATGACCGCGAGGGCGGCGTCGGAGTTCGTTGTCATCACTGCCGTCGGACGCTCGGCGCTCTCCAGCAGGTGTTGGATCGCAGAGGTCGCCTCGTCATGCGCGGGCGGAACATACAGAGGACGGCGCGCCTGGGGATCGATGCCTCTGTCGCTGAGCGCGGCCCAACCGCCGCTAACGCGGTTGAAGATCGTGGAGATCGCGGACCCGGGGTTGCCTGCCACGACGGTTCGGCGGTCGGAGGTGTTGACGATGATGTCGATCTCGCGGTGCCCGCGATCCAGAAGAAGCGACACCGCCTCGTACGAACTCTGAAAGTCGTTGGTGGTAACCGTCGGGGCCCCCAGCTCCGGCACCGAGCGGTCCAAGAGAACGAGGGGAGGCACGGATCCGGATCCGCCCTGCAGATGTGCGAACTCATCCGGCGAGGAGGGAACAAGGATGATGCCGTCGACGCGCTTCTCCCACAGCACCCGGATGGCGTCACGCTCGACCGACAGGCTCTCACCCGTGTTGAGCACCAGAACCTGATAGCCCTGCCGGGCAGCGGTATCGATGATCGCGCGGGTGGCCTGGTCGAAGAAGGTGTTGCTGATGTCAGCGATAACCAGCCCGAGCGTCTGGGTAGAGCCAGCCGACATCGCCCGGGCGAGAGCGTTCACGCGGTAGTTGAGATCCGCGGCGGCTTGGCGAACACGAGCTTTGGTCTCCTCCGTCACCAGCGGCGAGTCGCGTAGCGCTCTGGCCGCCGTCGACTTGGACACGCCGACGATGCGCGCCACATCCTCCAGGCGGGGCGCGCGTCGTGCACCCATCTGCTGCTGTTCGTCGACCACGTCGCCTCGCCTCCTTCGCTCGATCGGATACTACTTGACACCGGTCTCATTGTCTCCCATACTCGGTGATACAAATCAATGACACCGGTTGTATTCCCGAAAATGATACCGGTGTCATCGAAGATCGTCACACTTCGCGTCGCACAGCGCGTTGATCTCAAAGGAGAGTCACACATGAAGAAGATGTCCAGGGCCCTCGCCCTCGTCGCCGCGTTCGGCACCGTGGCGGCCTTCGCCACCGGCTGTTCCGCTTCCGGTACAGGCGGCGGCAGCACCGCCGGCACCCAGTACGACGTCGCGTTCGTCGTCGGGGCTGCTTCTGACCCGTTCTTCCAAGCCATGAAGGTCGGCGCCGACAAGGAGGCCAAAGACCTCGGAGTCAAGCTCCAGTTCCAGGGCGACGCCACCACGTACTCGCCCTCCACTCAGATCCCGATCGTGAACCAGGCACTGGCGACGTCCCCCAACGCCCTGATCATCGGCCCGACCGATCCCACTGCCCTGCAGCCGGTCGTCGACCGTGCCGCAGCGACCATGCCGGTCGTCAACGTCGACACGAGCGTGGGGAATCTCGACAAGGTGCTGAGCTTCATCACCGGTGACAACGAGGACGGCGGCGCCAAGGCAGCTGACGCCATCGCGAAGGGCATCGGATACCAGGACGGCAAGAGCTACACCGTCGCGGTCGGGCTCAGCTCCGCAACGTCCACCACCAACGTGGCACGGCTGACTGGCTTCGAGGCGCAGCTGAAGAAGAAGTACCCCGGCATCACTGTCGTGGCGACGGCCTACTCCGAGTCCAACCCTGCTAAGGCCAACACGAACGTCAACAACTGGCTGACCGCCTACCCGGACCTGGCAGGCATCTTCGCCATCGACGGAACAAACGCGACCGGTGCTGCTGCCGCGCTGCAGGCCAAGGGCCTGGTGGGCAAGGTAGCCCTCGTCGGCTATGACGCGTACAAGGCGAATGTCGATCTGCTCAAGCAGGGTGTCTTCACCGCGCTCATCGCCCAGGACCCCGCTCAGATGGGCAAACTCGCCGTCCAGGCGGTCGTGGAAAAGCTGAAGAACAGCGACGCCAAGGTCAAGCACCAGCAGACCCTTCCGAACATCATCCTCGACAAGAACACGAGCGCTGACGACCTGGCGAAGTACACCTACGTCGAGTCGGCCGGCTGACCACTCAGAACCGCATCGATCAGGAGCACAAGATGAGTACCGAAACGAGCGTGATCAAAGCGCGCGACGAAGAGGCCGCCAAAGTCGCCAAACCCAAAGGGCCCCTGAGCGGGCTGCTGACGAATCAGACCTTCATCCTCTGCATCGTGCTGGTGGTGATGATCGCGTTCTTCAGCGCTCTCAACTCGAAGTTCTTCTCCGTCGGGGTGTTCGGCAACATCCTCGTGGACTGGGCTCCGATCGCCCTGATCGCCGTCGGCCAGCTCTTCGTCATCGTCAGCGGGGGCATCGACTTGTCCGTCGGTTCCACCCTCACAATCTCCGGCGTCGTGGCAGCGTTCGCCATGCAGGGGGCTACCGGGTCGGGCGTCTCCGACCCGGTAGCGATCCTCATCGGCGTCGTCGTCGCCGTCGCCACCGGGGCAGTCGTCGGACTCATCAACGCCGCCCTGATCAACCTCGCTGGCCTGGTCCCATTCATCGCGACGCTGGTCACCCTCGGGGCCGGCGCGGGCATGGCTCTCGTTCTCTCCAAGGGCGCACCGATCGCGGGTGGTCCGCCCTCGGCGATCGCGCTGAGTGTGCCGTGGCTGGGTCCGCTGTCATGGCCGGGCATCACGGTGATCCTCGTGATCGTGATCGCGGGTCTGTTCCTGCACAAGGCGCGCTTCGGACGGTACGTCTTCGCCATCGGCGGCAATGCGTTCGCGGCGAAGGCCGTGGGTATCGGCGTGAAGAAGCAGCTGACGTTCGTCTACACGCTCTCCGGCATGCTCGCGGGCTTGGCCGGCATGGTCGTCTACCTCACCCTTGGGGCAGGCTCTCCGAGCTCCGGCGCAGGACGTGAGCTCCTCGCCATCGCCGCGGTCGTGATCGGCGGCGCGAGCCTGTCCGGTGGCAGCGGCACCATGAGCGGAACCGTCCTGGGCTCCCTCATCCTCACCACCGTCACCAGCGGCCTGATCGTCATCAACATCGACCCCAACTGGAACCAGGTCGTCGTCGCCGTCATCATCGCGATCGCGGTCGCGCTGCAGATGCTGCGCAAGTCGAACCGGAGGACAGCATGAACACGGAAGCACCGGTGCTCTACGAGGCACGCGGCATCTCGAAGAACTACGGAAGCGTTGTCGCGCTCGACAACGTCAACTTCACCCTGCGAGCGGGTGAGGTGATCGGCCTGGTTGGCGACAACGGAGCCGGTAAGTCGACCTTCGTGAAGGTGCTCTCCGGTGCACACCAGCCCGACGGTGGCGAGCTGCTGCTGGACGGGGAAGAGAAGCGCTGGAAGTCCCCGCATGACGCCCTCCAGTCCGGGATCGAGACGCTGTATCAGGACTCCGGTCTTGCCCCGAACCTCACCATCAGCGCCAACATGTTCCTCGGCCGCGAGATCGTCAAGAGCGGGCTGCTCGGCAAGATGGGGTTCCTCGCCAATCGCAGCATGGACAAGGCCGCGCACGCGGAGCTGGAGAAGGTCGGCATTGGTGTCCCCGCCTCGGAACGCACCGTCGCAGAACTCTCCGGCGGCCAACGTCAAGCTGTCGCCATCGGACGCGCGGTCACCTGGGCTCGCAAGGTCATCGTCCTCGACGAGCCCACCAACCACCTCGGCGCTCGGCAGTCGAACGAAGTCCTTGACGTGATCCGTGAGGCGAAGACGAGAGGCCTCGGCGTCATCTTCATCTCGCACACCTTGCCGCACGTGCTCGAAGTCACCGACCGGGTCGTCGTGCTGCGGCTCGGACGCATCGTCCGTGACGCACCCACCTCCGAGTTCAACGCCGAAAGCCTGCTCGGCACCATCACGGGCCTGCTCAAGACGGACCCCGCATGAGCAGTGCGAAGCTCAGCAATCAGACGCTGTCCCATCTGTCGGCGGGCGTTGCTACGCCGGCGTACGACCGGAATGAGGTGGCCGTCGGGATCGTGCACATCGGTGTCGGCGGCTTCCACCGGGCTCACGAGGCGCAATACGTCGACCAGGTGCTAGGCGTTCCCGGGCAGCAGAACTGGGCGATCGCGGGCATCGGGATGCTGCCAGGCGACCGGCTGATGAAGGAAGTGCTGGACGAGCAGGACGGGCTCTACACCCTGGTCACCCGCACCCCGGCCGGCACCGACACGGCCCGGGTGATCGGCTCACTCGCACGATACGTTCTCGCGGCCGATGACCCGGATGGGGCACTCGGCCTCCTCGTGAACGCGTCGACGAAGATCGTTTCCCTCACGATCACCGAGGGCGGGTATCCGATCGACCAGCACACTGGCGAGTTCGATCCGGCGGCCAGCGTGATCCGGGCAGACGCCGCTCGTACGGACGGCTCCCCGAAGACCGCATTCGGTCTGATCGTGGAGGCCCTGCGCCTGCGCCGCGAGCAAGACCTTGCCCCCTTCACGGTCATGTCCTGCGACAACATCCAAGGCAACGGCGAGATCGCTCGGCGCTCCGTTGTGGGCATGGCACGCATCAGCAATCCGGAGCTCGGCGACTGGATCGAGGAGTACGGCGCATTCCCGAACTCGATGGTGGACCGCATCACCCCTGCGACCACAGACAGCGGACGCCAGTTCGTGACCGAGAAGTTCGGCATCGAGGACCGCTGGCCAGTGATCTCCGAGTCGTTCACCCAGTGGGTGCTCGAGGACTCATTCGTCGACGGACGTCCGGCACTGGAGCGCGTCGGCGTCCAGCTCGTCGACGACGTCCGACCGTACGAGGCGATGAAACTGCGGCTACTCAACGCGTCCCATCAGGGCGTGGGCTATCTCGGTCTGCTGTCGGGGTACCAGTACGTCCATGAGGCCGTTGACGACCCGGTGATCGCAGAGTTCCTGCTTGGCTACATGACCGACGAGGCCTCGCCCACGCTTCCGCCTCTGCCAGGCATCGATCTCGAGCGGTACCGCCACGAGCTGCTCGAGCGGTTCGCGAACCCCGCGATCGCCGACACGCTCGCACGCCTGGTGACCGATGGAACCGACCGGATCAGCACATTCCTCGTTCCAGTCCTCCGCGACCGCCTCGCCGCACATCAGCCGATCGAGCACATCGCCTTGATCCTCGCTGCCTGGGCCGAATACGTCCGCACCACGGTCGCGTCTGGTGGCCCCGAGGCCTTGGCTGACTCGCGTCGCGAGGAGGTGATCGCCGCCGTGCATGCAGAGAACCCCCGAGGTGCAGAGCTGCTGAGTATGGCCATCTTCGGCGACCTGCGCGACGACCCGCTGCTGATCGACGCCTATACGAGGGCGCGCACGAAGCTGCATTCTCTCGGACCGGGCGTGGCGATGCACGCACTCTCCACCAGCAAGCACTGAGGACTTCCACGAACATGAGCGCCCTGAACACTTCTCTCCTGGACACGCTGCCGCCCGCGCTGGAACCGCCGACGTACGACCGCGACACGGTCACCGCCGGGATCGTGCACATCGGCATAGGGCACTTCCACCGTGCGCACCAGGCCATGTACCTGGACCACCTCTTGCGTGAGGGGGACGGTAACTGGGCCATCTGGGGAGTCAGCATGCGCGCCGACGCCGCCACGGAGTCGTTCGCTGCCCAGGATCACCTCTACACGCTCACCGAGAAGCACCCGGATGGAACGAAACAGACCCGAGTCATCGGTTCGATCATCGGGTTCGACAGCGCAGCCGACGGCACCAGCGCGGTTCTCGAGCGACTCGCCGACACGCGTACGCGCATCGTCACCCTGACGGTCACCGAAGGCGGCTACGGAATCGATCACTCCACAGGGCTCTTCAGCGGCGTAGACGATCCAGCGATCACCGCCGACCTCGCCCAGCCGGGATCCGCACGCTCCTGGCTGGGGCTCCTGGTCGCGGCCTTCCGTCTGCGCAAGGATCAGGGCTCGGGTCCCGTCACCGTGTTGTCCTGCGACAACATCCAGGACAACGGCTCCGTCACCCGTGAAGCCGTGCTCTCGTTCGCCACCCGGGTGGCGCCGGATCTGCTCGAGTGGATCCAGGAGAACGTCACGTTCCCGGGCTCCATGGTCGATCGCGTCGTCCCCGGCACCACAGATGCCGACCGTGAGTACCTTCGAGACGCCTTCGATCTCGAAGACTCCTGGGCCGTCACCGCTGAACCGTTTTCCCAGTGGGTCGTCGAGGATCGATTCGCCGGCGGTCGACCGGCGCTGGAGAAAGCCGGCGTGAACATGGTCTCCGATGTCGCCCCGTACGAGCGCATGAAGCTGCGCCTGGCCAACGGCGTGCACCAGGCGCTGTGCTTCTTCGGCCGGCTTCTGAACCATGAGTACGTACACGAGGCGATCGCCGACCCGGACATCCACCGCTTGCTCATCCGGTACGTCGACGAGCAGGCGGTGCCGTCCCTCGAGCCGATCCCCGGCGTCGACTTCCGTGCATGGGGACGCACCGTCATCTCTCGCTTCGGGAACCCGCAACTCGGAGACCCGGTCGCACGCATCACGGCTGAGACGAGCGACCGGATCCCGAAGTTCGTACTGCCCGTGGTCACCGACCTCGTCGCGATGGGTCACGACACGAGCGTGTGCGCTGCGATCATCGCCAGCTGGGCGCGCTACGCGCAGGGCACCGATGAGCAGGGCGCGGCGATCATCATCAAGGATCCACGAGCGGCCAAGGTCGAGGCGGCCGCGCGCGCCGACCTTGACGATCCCGGCGTCTTCCTCGATCAGGACCTCTTCGGCGGGCTCAGCACGGATCCCGGATTCCGGACCGCCTTCATCCACACCCGCACCGCCCTCAACGCAGACGGCGCACGTATCGTGCTGCAGCGGCTTGCCGTCGCGGCGCCCGCTGTTGGGGCCATGTGATGAACGTCGCCACGAAGACCCTGTTCCTCGAGGACCTCGTCGATTCGGCCCGGACGCTCATCCGGCCAGGGGAGCGGCGAATCCTGGGCATCACAGGCACGCCGGGAGCCGGGAAGTCAACGCTCTGCACGGCTCTGGGCGAAGCGCTCGGCGAAGACGCGGCTGTCGTCCCGATGGATGGCTTCCATCTCGCGAACAACGAACTCGTGCGACTGGGCCGGCGCGAGCGCAAGGGCGCCCCGGACACCTTCGACGTCGACGGCTACGCCAATCTGCTTCGCCGGCTCCGGGAGCAACCGTCGAATGCGATCTACGCACCACGCTTCGACCGCGCACTCGAGGAATCGATCGGCAGCGCCGTTCTCATTCCCGCAGGCACTCCGCTGATCATCACTGAGGGCAACTATCTGCTGTATCGCGAGCTCGGGTGGGATCGCGTCAGGGACATCCTCGACGAGGGGTGGTACGTCGATATCTCCGCAGATCTGCGATCCGAGCGACTAATCTCTCGCCGACAGCAGTACGGCGACACCGCTCAGGATGCGGCCGCGTGGGTCGATGCCGTCGATGAGCCCAACGCCGCGATCATCGAGTCCACCCGAGACCATGCCGATCTCATCGTCCACCTGACGACGACCTTGCCGTGATGGAGATCACCGTCATGACCCCGATCACTCACCTGGAGCACTCATGAACACTCAGACTGAAGAACTATCGCGTGCCGGAGTATCGATCTGGCTCGACGATCTGTCCCGCGATCGCCTCGACGACGGATCTCTGGCCGCGCTCATCGCGGAGAAGAACGTCGTCGGAGTCACGACCAATCCGACCATCTTCCACCAGGCCATCACTCGAGGGCACGGCTACGACGCGACGCTGGATCGGCTGGCAACTGAGGGAGCAGACGCGGAGTCCGCGGTGTTCCAGATCACGACCGCCGACGTCACCGACGGGTGCGACCTGTTCACCGCCGTCGCCGAGAACTCCCACGGCATCGATGGCCGCGTTTCGATCGAGGTCGATCCCCGACTGGCGTGGAACACGGCAGGAACGATTGCCGAAGGGCATCGCCTGCATGCGCAGGTGAATCGCCCGAACGTGCATATCAAGATCCCGGCGACCGTAGAAGGCCTCGCTGCCATCACTGAAGTGATCTCTGCCGGCATCAGTGTGAACGTCACGCTGATCTTCTCGCTGGAACGCTACCGCGCAGTGATCAACGCGTACTTGGACGGTCTCGAGCATGCTCTCGCAGCTGGACACGACCTCGCCGCGATTCATTCGGTGGCGTCGTTCTTCGTCTCGCGCGTCGACACCGAGATCGATCGTCGACTCGATGAGATCGGTACCGACGAGGCTGCAGCGCTCCGCTCGAAGGCGGGCCTCGCGAACGCACGGCTGGCGTATCGCGAGTATCAGAACGCATTCTCCTCGCCCCGGTTCGTGGCTCTCGCCGCGGCTGGGGCACGCCCACAACGGCCGCTGTGGGCATCGACGGGAGTGAAGGACCCGCAACTGCCCGACACGCTCTACGTCACGGAGCTCGTGGCCGCGGACATCGTGAACACCATGCCTGCTGCAACCCTGGAGGCATTCGCTGACCACGGACAGGTGCACGGAGATAGCATCACTGGCGAGATTGCTGCCGCGGAAGCTCAGATGGCTGCGCTGGCTGGCGTGGGCGTCGACTACGACGACATCGTCGCCACCCTCGAACGGGAAGGCCTCGAGAAGTTCGTCGCCTCATGGGAGCAGCTGCTGACCGATGTTCAGCGAGAGCTGGCATCACGCACGAACTGAATGTTCCCTCGCAACCACAGGGCGGCTGTCGACGACAGCCGCCCTGTGGTTGCTTGCAAGTAGCGCTGTTAGCTGAACGGATCTCTGCGGATCGCTATGCCGACAGCAACTGCGTGAGACGGTCGTGGGTCCGCCGGGAGATGAGCAGGACTTCCCCTTGGTCAAAGGGTGAACCCGAGTGCTGCTGGTAGTGCGTAGCGATGCGGTTCACGGTGGAGTGGCCTACGCCCGCCTGCGTTGCGACGGCGCGCAGAGACAGCCCTTGCCCGGTGAGCACCTCGATTGCCTGGGCAGCATCGCGCGCGGGGACGGGCACCTCGCGTTCGGGAACACCTGCCGCGCGGCTGCGACGTCGGCGGTATTCTGCCCGCGCCGATGAGCACGTCAGACCGTCATCATCTCCCGGGCAGAGCGCAGCGTCGGTGCAACCGGTGAGATAGCCGGCAGAGGTGCCGTGGCAAATCGGAGTGCCTTCACCGGTGATGCGGGCTCGGTTGTACTCACGGAAGTATTGCCGCCGCGCGTCGGCGCAGGTGAGCCTGCCTCGTCGCCAATTGGGGCACTGCTGGGCGTTGCGACAGCCGCGCCGATATCCCCTCATCGTCCCATGAACCGACTCAACTGCCTCGGGCACCGGTTGGGACAACGGAGCTTGATCTTCCCGCGGCACCGCTGGCACAGACCGGGGGAGGGGACGGTCCGCTGGCAGGTTGTGCAGCCCGAAGTCCCGCCGGGAGGCCGTCTTCGCCGCTACGCACGTCAGAAACTCCGCGGAGTTGTGGTGCTGGCATCCGCCGTGGGAACGGCATCCCGCGTCATAGCCCGCAGGGCTGCCGTGCGGCGGACTGGCGCTCGGTGTCATCAGATCATCGATTCCGGATCGCTGGTAGGGCCGACGAGATGGGGCGCGTCATCGTCCCGGATAGACGATGGCCTTGAGCTGACCCGGCTGCTTGCCAAGGTTCAGCGCGTCTTCGGTGTGCGCGAGATCGAAACGACCAGTGACGAGGGAATCCAGATCGACTTTCCCGTTCGCGACGAGTTCGATCGCTGTCGGCCATGTGTTCGTATAGCGGAATACCCCGGAGACCCAGATCTCGCGATTCTGGATGTGCGATACGGGAAGCGTGACGTCGTCCGCTCCGAGCCCAACGAGGATCACCCGTCCTGCGGGCCCGACGGCCTGGATCCCGGAACGCACGGCGACGGGAGATCCGGAGGCGTCGATGAACGCGTCGACGTCCAGCCCGTCGAGGCTCTCACGGGTTGGGTTTACTGTGCGTGTCGCGCCCAGGGCCCGGACGAACTCCAACCGGTCATCGGCGATGTCGCTCACGATGACCTCGCTGGCCCCGAACGCACGAGCGGCCTGGGCGGCGATAACACCAATGGGGCCAGCGCCGGCGATGAGGACCCGACTGCCGAGCTTCACCTCTGCGCGTGTGCACGCCCACACGCCGACGGACAGCGGCTCGACGAGCGCGGCAGCCTCGTCGCTGATCTCGGCCGGAACCGGGAATGCGAAGTCGGCTTGGATCGTCACGTACTCGCAGAACGCGCCGTCGACCGGAGGCGTGGCGTAGAAATCCATGTGGGGACACAGGTTGTAGCGGCCATGCTTGCACTGATCGCACCGCCTGCACGGGCGCTGCGGCTCGATCGCCACCCGCTCACCGACACGGCCAGGATCCACGTCTGCGCCGACCGCGACGATTCGTCCGGAGACTTCATGGCCGAGGATCAGGGGCTCGTCGACGACGAAGTCGCCGATCCTGCCAGCCTCGTAGTAGTGAACGTCGCTCCCGCACACTCCCACGGCCGCGACTTCGATCAGCACCTCATCCGGCGCCGGCGCCGGCGTCGGGCGCTCCTGGATCTCGATGCGGTGCGGGGCGAGCAGAACGGCTGCGCGCATCCGCGTCGGTACCGGCGATGCGGGGACTGCGGGAAGGTGGGTTGTCATGTGACTCCTATCGAGGGCGTAGATGGCCGGGGGCTACTTGACGGCGCCGAGCGACAGGCCCTGAACGAGCTTGTCCTGGGCCGCGAACCCGGCGATGAGGACGGGAAGTGAAACGACCACTGCGGCAGCGCACACCTGGGCGAGGAACAACCCTTGGCTACTGACGAAGCCGGTGAGGAACACTGGGGCCGTGCTTGCGGCGACACCGGTGAGGACGCGTGCGATCAGGAGCTCGTTCCAGCTGAAGATGAAACAGATCAGCGCGGTTGCGGCGATACCCGGCATCGCGACGGGGGCGACCACGTTGCGGAGGACTCGGAGCAGGCCGGCACCATCGAGCTCAGCCGCCTCGAGGATCTCGACAGGGACTTCCGCGAGGAAGGAGCGCATCATCCACACGGCGATGGGAAGGTTCATCGACGTGTACATCAGGATCAGGAACCAGATGTTGTCCAGCACGCCCACGGTCTTGGCGAAGAGGAACAACGGCAGCACCGCCGCAACCACGGGCATCATCTTCGTCGACAGGAAGAAGAACATCACGTCGGTCCATTTGCGTACGGGGCGGATCGAGAGGGCGTACGCGGCGGGTATCGCGAGCACGAGGACCAGCACCGTGGACAAGACCGATGCCATCGCCGAATTGATCAGCGGTGGCCAGGGATCGACTCCGGACCCTAGCCCGAAGAACTTCGCGTACGAATCGAGGGTCAGGGGTGCGAAGAGCGAGGGTGGGTTGGTCGCGGCATCAGTCTCGGAGTGGAACGAGGTAAGGATCATCCACAGCACTGGCGATGCGAACAGGAGCGCGGCGACCCAGGCGACGATTCCCGTGATGGTCTTGTTCCGCGTGCCGTCTTGTGGTGTGCGACGGCTGAAACGGCGGGCGGTGGTGAGGGAACTCATCGTCCGGTCTCCTTCTTGAACAGCGTGAACACGGTCCGCAGTGCGAAGGTCGCGATGACGATCGTGCCGATCACGACGATCACGCCCATGGCGGAGGAGATCCCGTACTCGTTGGCGAGGTAGAACGTCCGGTACACCGCATACGGAAGGTTCGCGGTGCCCAGGCCGCCGGAGGTGAGGGTGAACACCGCATCGAAGTTCTGCACGACATAGATGGCACCGAGCAGTCCACCCAGCTCGAGGTATTGACGAAGATGAGGCAACGTCAGGTACCGGAAGATCGCGAACGGCGTTGCGCCGTCGACCTGCGCCGCCTCGATCACATCCATCGGGCGTGACTGCAGCCCAGCCAGCAGGATCAGCATCATGAACGGTGTCCACTGCCAGATCAGGGTGATCACGACCGCGAGCAGCGGCGTCTGGGTGAGCAGATCCGGCTGAGGCGGCGCGTCGCTGCCGAACAACGACCAGATCCAGGTGAGCACGCCATTGATAAGGCCGAAGGTCGGGTTGAGGATCGCGTGCTTCCAGATCAGCGCCGCGGCAACCGGGACGACGAGGAACGGCGCGATCAGCATCGTCCGCACGATGCCTCGGCCGAGAAACTTCTTGTCGAGCAGCAGCGCCAGTCCCAGTCCGAGAACCAAGCTCACGATCACCACGGATGCCGTGAGCACAACCGTCGTCCCGATCGCCTGACGGAGGTCGGGGTCGCCGAGCACCTGGGCATAGTTGTCCAGCCCCGCGAAGCCGATCTGATCGGGTCGTAGCGCGTTCCATCTCATGAACGAGATGACGAGCGTCACCACGAACGGCAACTGGGTGACCACGATCAGGAACACCAGCGCCGGCAGCAACGGGGCCCGACGGGCCCAGGCCTTGGTGCGCTCTCTACGGGACATCGATGTGCGAGGAACGCCTCGACTCCTCGTGATCTGGATCAATTCTTGTGTAGCAGTCATGTCATCGCTCCTGCGGCGGGGCGCCTCGACATCACGAGGCGCCCCACCCTGCCATCCGCTACTTCGCGGCCTTGTACTTGTCGCCGACCTTTTGCGCTGCGATCTGACCCTTGGCCAGCGCATCGGCGACGGTGGTCTGTCCCGCGATCGCGGCGCTGATGTCCTGGGTCACGGACGTGCCCAGGTCGGCGTACTCCGGAATGCCGACGAACTGGATCCCGACGGCAGGTCGCGGCTGCAGGCCCGGATTCTTCGGATCCGCGTTCTCGATCGCCCACCGCTCGGCGGCGTAGAACGGGGCCGCGGCCTGGAAGTCAGGGTTGTCGAAGGTCGATGCGCGCTTCCCGGAGGGAACTCGAGCCCACCCGAGCTTGTCGGCGACGAGCTGCTCATACTCCTTCGAGCTCGACCAGGAGATGAACTTCCATGCGGCGTCCTTCTTCTTCGACGCGGCCTGCATGCCCCAGGACCACGTCCACAGCCATCCCGACGCCTTGGTCTTCTCCACCGGTGCTGCGACATACCCGACCTTGCCCTTGATGGGGGAGTCGTCGGCTTCGATCGTGCCTGCGGCCGCAGTGGCGTCGTACCACATGGCGACCTTGCCCTGGGTGAGGTTGTTCAGGCACTCGGTGTAGCCCGACTGGGCGGCGCCGGCCTCGCCGTGCTCGCGCACCAGATTCACGTAGAAATCGGTCGCGGCCTTGAACTCTGGCGAGTCGACCTTGGCGTTCCAGTCCTTGTCGAACCACGTCCCGCCGTAGGTGTTCACCACGGTCGTGAGCGCGCCGCCCAGCTGGCCCCAGCTGGGCTGTCCGCGCAGGCAGATCCCCTTCATGCCGGGTTCCGCGCCGTCGAGCTTCGCCGCGAGGTCGGCGACCTCGGTCCACGTCGGGTGATCCGAGATCTTCAGACCGGCCTTCTCAAAAACGTCCTTGCGGTACATCAGGAACGATGATTCGCCGTAGAACGGCTCACCGTAGAGCTTCCCGTCTTCACCGGTCAGCGATGCCGTGTACGCCGGCAGGATGTCGCTCTGATCGAACGTCTTGTCCTTGGAGACGTAGTCGGAGAGCGGCGCGAGCCATCCGTTCTTGGAGTAGAAGGGGATCTCGTAGTTGGACAGCGTCGCGACGTCGTACTGGCCGGCCTGGCTGGAGAACTCCTGGCTGATCTTGCCGCGCACATCGTTCTCAGGCATGACGGTGAAGTTCACCTTGATGCCGGTCTGCTTGGTGAAGTTGTCGGCGGTCAGCTTCTGCAGATCCACCATTTGAGGGTTGTTCACCATCAGCACGTTGATGCTGTTCTGGTCGCCGGTGCCGCCAGCACCCGCTCCGCTGCAGCCGGCGAGCACGATGACTCCGGACAGCGCGCCGACAGCCGCGATGGACAGATAGCGCCTCGAATGCATAAAGGACTCCCTTGTTCTTCTGCGTGGACGCCGAAGAGGCGAGCAGTCTGCTGTGCGAGCTCTTCGGTGATGTGACTCCCACGCTAGAAAGGCGCGAGCGGTGATGCTAGCGTCAAGACGAGGGATTTCTGATACAAAATTTCCGATGGTCAGCGAATGACACCGGTCGTAGTTCTGTCAGGGAGGCAAGGATGGAACAAACCACCTGGCGAGGTTCGGCTCGTCTGGCCGAGCGGATGATCGGGATGAAGGCGGCGCGTGAAGTGATTCCGCCGGATCCCGAGCATTGTGTGCGCTGGCACATGCACGACTACCCCTGTCTGACCGCCCGATGGAACTATCACCCCGAGTACGAAATCCATCTGATCCGCAAGGGCACAGGGCGGTTCATCGTCGGCGATCACATCGGCTCCTTCGAAGCTGGACACGTCGCGTTGATCGGGTCCGGTCTGCCTCATGACTGGGTGAGCGATCTCGTCGAGGGTGAGGTGATCACCGACCGGAGCGCGGTCGTGCAGTTCGACGGGCAGTGGCTCCGAGATAGCACCACGCTGATCCCGGAGCTCGGGGAGACTCAGCGGCTGCTCGACGAATCTCATCGTGGCATCGAGTTCATCGACGGATCTGCTCGCCAGGCCGCGCGTCACATAGAGGCCATCGGAGTGTCATCCGGACTTGAGCGTCTTTCTCATGTGATTCAGCTCCTTCTTGTGCTCACCCGAGCGCCGCTGGGCGAGCGACGGTATCTGGCGGAGGCGTGGGTGAATCCAACGGGAGACGATGAAGCCGCGGCGCTGGCGGAGATTGCGCTCGAGTTCCTCTTCGCGAACCATGCGAGCGCGATCACCAGTGCGGATGCAGCGGAGCTCACTGGGCTCGCGGCTCCGACCTTCTCCAAGCAGTTCAAGAGGGCGACCGGACAGAACTTCTCCGACACCCTACGGAAGGTGCGCGTCGCTCATGCGCGACAAATGCTCGAGCACGGCCACGACTCCATCGCGGACGTCTGCTACGCCGTCGGGTTCGGAAACCTCTCCAACTTCAACCGGCAGTTCAAGCGGGAGCAGGGGGAGACCCCTCGTGACTTCCGGCGCCGCGCCAAAGTCGGGCATGTACGCGCCTGAGCCGCGCTATTGCTCGGCGAGTCGCTCCATGATCGCGACCGCAGCCGCGATCGTGCGGCGCTCTGTTGCAGAGAGTGAGGTCGAGATGGCGCCCTCGAGCCATGACTCCCGCTCCTCGGGAATTCGCGACACCAGTTCCCGCCCCGTATCGGTGGCCGAGTAGAGAACGCGGCGGCCATCGGCGGGATCCTTTCGTCCCGAGACGAATCCTTGCTCCTTCAGGCCCGCGACCGTCTCCGCCATCGACTGCGGCCTCACATGCTCAGCGGTAGCCAGGGCGCTCACTGACTGCGGCCCCTCAGTGACCAGCCTGTTCAACGTGGACACCTGCGGCCAGGACCAGGAGCGATTCTCGGGTGCCGACTCGGCGCGCAGGCGCGCCCGCAGCCGAACCATCGCCTGCGGGAGCGAGTGTGCCAGGTCGGCGGAATCCGGAGTACCCATGCAGATCACTCTACTTTCGTTCCAGTGGCTCTATTAAACAGGTTACCTGTGTAATAATAGACAGGTTGCCTGTCTAGTTCTTGGAAGGAGAGCTCTCAATGTCCAACAAGATCAACCCTGCGCGCGCCGCTCTCGTGCTGATGGATCTTCAACCTGCTGTACTCGAACACGTTCCCGACCCCGACGCTCTCATGAGGGCCGCGCACGCTGCGATTCGCTGGGCACGCGAGAACTCCGTCGTCGTCGTCTTCGTCCGAGTCGGGTTCAAGCCGGAGGACTACGCGGCGATCCCTCATCACCACAAGTCGTTCGCTCAGGCGAAGCGCGATCAGCTGCTCGCCGCGGACGACCCCCGCATGCAGCTCGAACCCTCGCTGGACGTCCGAGCGGACGACCACGCGGTGCGCAAGACGCGATATGGATCGTTCAGCACGACACACCTGCATGCCCTGCTCGGCGACGCCGACGTCGACACCCTCGTCCTAGGCGGCGTTTCGACGGCCGGTGTCGTGCTGTCCACCGTGAGAGAGGCCGCAGACAAGGACTACCGGATGTTCGTTCTGGCTGATGCGACCGCAGATCAGGATGCCGAAGTCCATCGTGTGCTCATCGATAAGGTCATGCCGCGACAGGCTGAGGTCATCACCGTCGACGACCTGGAAGACCTGGTCCGCACGTGACCACTCGAGTCGAACCTGAAGCCCGGCCCGGCTTCCGCCCGTTCTCCTGGCGCTTCGTCACTCCGCTCTACATCAGCTCAGCGCTGAATCCAATCAACAGCTCGCTGATCGCAACGGGGATGGTCCCCATCGCTGCGGCGCTCGGAGTACCTGTCGGCCAAGCCGCGGTTCTCGTGTCGGCGCTGTACCTGGCCAGTGCCGTCGCGCAGCCGACAGCAGGCAAACTTGCCGAGCTCTACGGGCCCCGCCGGGTCTTCATCACCGGAATCGCGCTGGTGCTGCTCGGCGGCGTCGTCGGGGGCCTCGGTGGGAGTCTCACCTGGCTCACCGTCGCCCGAGTGCTGATCGGCGTCGGCACCTCGGCCGGCTATCCGGCGGCGATGGTGATCATCCGGCGCCGAGCGACCTGGGCCGGATTGACTGAGCCGCCCGGCAATGTCCTGGGAGGGTTGTCCATCGCCGGCACCGTCACGGTCGCCGTGGGCCCGCCGATCGGCGGCCTGCTCATCTCACTGTTCAGCTGGCGCGCCGCATTCTGGGCGAACGTACCCGTCACACTGATCGCGCTCACACTCGCCGTGCTCTGGATCCCGAAGGACTCCGCCATCGAGCGAAGGTCGCTGCGCGACTCGGCGTCGTTGATGGATATCGTCGGCATCGTCTTGTTCGCAGGCATGATGAGCGCACTCCTCGTCTTCCTGCTCACGTTGCCGGGGCTCGTCTGGCCGGCCCTCGGGCTCTTCGTCGTCCTCGCTGCCGCGCTGGTCATCTGGGAGCTCCGGGCCAGGACGCCGTTCATCGACATGCGGCTGCTGGTTCGCAACCTCGCACTGACCCGCACCTATCTCCGCGGCGCGCTCACACTGCTGGCGTTCTACACGGTGCTGTACGGACTGACACAGTGGCTCGAGGCCGGCCACGGGCTCACACCCCAGGCCGCCGGACTGGTCATGCTGCCCATGGGACTTCTGGCCGCGATGATCTCCAAGCCGATCTCGGCGAAGAACCTGATCCGTGGCCCGCTCATCCTCGGCGCATCCGTGCTCGTCGTCGCGACAGCATCGGTGTTGTTCTTCGACTCGAGCACGTCGGTCTTGCTGATCGTCGCCGTCACCCTGCTGTTCGCGATCACCCTCGGCACGACGACAGTCGGCAACCAGACGGCGCTGTACGAGCAGGCTCCCCCTGAGCACCTGGGTACAGCGGCGGGCCTGTTCCGTACGTTCAGCTACCTCGGCTCGATCGCTTCCTCCGCCGTCACCGGCATCGTGTTCCGCAACGACGTGACGGACGGTGGGCTGCATACGATCGCCGTCGTCCTGGTCGGCACCAGCGTCCTGGTACTGCTGATGACTCTCTTCGATCGCAAACTCAGGGGACGACGCTCGGCGTTGTAGAGCGTAGGGGGCGATCCGATGCATCCAGGGAGGTAGTGCGCCCGCGTTCGGCGACGTTCTGTTGGTTCTTCAGCGGGGCGGCCTCGGTAGTATGCGCTTCTCGGAGCGAGATTGCGCGGAGCACATCCGGAGCCAGGGGTCGGAAGGTATGTCTGAGTCAGTTGGTATCGACACCAAGTCACAATGGGAGAGCGCGGTCGAGCACGAGCGTCGGCGCTTGATCGGTGTCGCGTTTCGGATGCTGGGCACGCTCGCGGACGCTGAAGATGCCGTGCAGGAAGCGTACGTGCGCTGGTTCCGGCTGGATGAGCCGGCACGAGCCCAGGTGCGAAGTATCGCCGCTTGGCTCACGACCGCGACCACTCGAATCTGTCTCGACCTGCTGAGCTCCGCGAGGTATCGCCACGAAGACTACGTCGGGCCCTGGCTACCCGAGCCGATTCCCGATGGCGCGGCATTGTCAACGAACACGGATCCTGGAGAGCGCGTGGCATTCTCCGAGACATTGAGCGTCGCCATGCTGCGGGTCATGGAGCACATGACGCCTCCCGAGCGGGTGGCGTTCGTGCTTCACGATGTCTTCGGCCACAGCTTCTCGGAGATCGGTGAAATCATGCAGCGCAGTCCCGGCGCGGTACGCGAGCTCGCGTCTTCAGGACGACGACGGTTGCGCGCCGAGAGGCGCTCTGAGGTGGATCAGCGGGCGCATGCGCAAGTCGTCCAAGCGTTCCTCGAGGCGTGCGATGACGGCGATGTCGTCCGGCTGACGTCCTTGTTGGATCCATCCGTGGTGCTCACCTCTGACGGTGGCGGTTTCGCCCGGGCCGCCCGTAACCCGATTTACAGTGCAGACAAGGTCGCACGTTTCGTGCTCGGCGTCCGCCAGCGGCGACCGGACGTCTGGTTGCGCACCGGTCAGGCGACGGACGAGTCCGTGATCCTTCTGGTCGAGCGGAGTGGGGTGAGCGGCGTGCTCTCTCTACGCGTCGCAGGCGGTTCGGTCGTCGAGGTGTGGATCCAATGGAATCCCCACAAGCTCACGCAGTGGGGCGCCATCGCCTGACATCTTCTGAGGCTGTGTCGTCAATCTATCGACGGCACTATCCGAAGGGATCTCATGAAGGCGATCATCGTCACCGACAAGAACGCCGGCACAGCCGGCATGCAGCTCGTTGAGCGGCCGGAGCCGCACACGGCTGAGAACGACGTCGTGGTGCGAGTGCACGCATCCGGGTTCACGCCGGGTGAGCTTGCCTGGCCGGGAACGTGGGAAGATCGGGCCGGCAAGAACCGCACTCCGTCCGTGCCGGGGCACGAGGTCGCCGGCGTCGTCAGCAGCCTGGGCTACGGCACGACCGGGCTCACCGTCGGTCAGCGCGTCTTCGGGCTCACCGACTGGACCCGTGACGGTTCGCTCGCCGAGTTCGTCTCCGTTGAGGCGCGCAACCTCGCGGCGTTGCCAGCAAACATCGGGTTCGTGACGGCGGCGAGCCTGCCCGTCTCCGGCCTGACGGCCTGGCAGGCGCTCTTCGTGCACGGCGGACTCCAGACGGGGCACACCGTCATGATCCACGGCGCCGCCGGCGGTGTCGGATCAATCGCGACACAGCTCGCCCGCCAGGCTGGCGCCTACGTTATCGGCACAGGGCGATCGACCGACGAGCAAGCCGCCCTCGCACTGGGAGCAGACGAGTTTATCGATCTGGGTCAGGACGGATGGGCGAGCCGCGAGCAGGTTGATCTTGTGTTCGACGTGATCGGCGGCACGATCGGGGATGCCTCAATCGATCTGGTCCGCCCCGGTGGAACGCTCGTCACAATCGCAGGGCCCCCGGCCCGCCAGCCGGAGAACGGCAGAGCACTGTTCTTCGTGGTCGAAGCTGACCGTGGTCAGCTCGGCGAGATCGCTCAGCGTGTCCGCGACGGGCGCCTGGTCAGCTCGATCGGTACGGTCGCAGCTCTCGACGACGCCGCCGCCGCCTTCAACTCCACCGTCCGGGTACCGGGCAAGACCATCATCAAGGTCGCCGACTGAGCTCCTGTACCCACGCTCGACAAGTCCGGGCGGGTGCGCATCGGCGACGAGGCTTGGTCTGCCCGGTCGTCACAGCGGTAGCCGCCGATAGGGTTCGTGACGTGGTGGGCGCGCCAAATACGTTGCCCGCACGCCCTGCGTACCCCGACATCGATGTCGAGCTGTGCCAGGTGTCAGGTTGGTTCTGTGCTTGCTCATCTCGCGGGCGTGAGGCGATCTCCGTCGGGGAGCTCCTCCGTGCATTCGCAGAGGAGTCGTTGAGCGTCGGTGTCGTTGCCGGGGTGGACGGAGATGAGGCGCGCCGTGTTCTTTACGGTGTAGTAACCGCCGCTCTGGCCCTCGAGGGAGGGGTCGGTTGCGAGGCGGACGATGAGCCCGGAGCCGCGGGCGGGGTTGCCGATGTGCAGGCGGGTGAGGAGCTTCTCGACCGGCGCGGCGAATCCGAGTTCGCGGCCGAGTCCGGTGACGTTGAAGCCGGGGTCGAGGCAGTTTGTGCTGATGCCGCTGCCCTCGATGCGGCAAGCGAGTTCGAGTGCGAACATGATGTCCAGCAGCTTGTTCTTCCCGTATCGCAGTGAGGATCCGTGTGCGGTGAACGGGCTGGCGTCAGTGAGGTCGTCGGGGAGGACGAGGGTGCCGTGGCGACGCGATGCTTCGGACTGTCTGCGCAGGCACACCCGCGACGCGCCTCGATGACCAGGGTGAAGAACCAGGAAAATGGATCCTCCGGGAGGCGATCCCCGTGGCGAAGCCCCCGGAGCCGATGCTGTTACAGAGAGCAGGCTTCGGGCACTAGTCGAACAGGCCGCCGTCTGACACGAAACATTCCCCCGGGGAGCATTCGACGAAGGGGCAGGAGCTCCAGATCGATTGCAGGCTCGGACTAGGCTCTGTCGTTAGTTAAGAAGGCACTTGACTTTTGCTGACTGGGCGAGAACAGTTAAGTACGTGCTTCATCAATCTGAGTCCGATGTCGTCGGTCGCGTCTTTCAAGCGCTGGCCGATGACACCCGCCGGTTGATCATCGAACGGCTGGTTCGTGGTCCGGCGGCGGTAACGACTTTGGCCGAGCCGTTGGCGATGTCTCTGTCGGCTGTGATGCAGCACCTTCAGGTGTTGGAGAAGGCGGGTCTCATCGTCACCGAAAAGGTCGGCCGGGTGCGCAACTGCCGGATCGAACCGGAGACGCTGCGCCAGGCGGAGCGCTGGCTAAGCGTTCAACGCACCGACTGGGAACTGCGGCTTGACCAACTCGATAACTATCTGAAAGGAAGCAACTGATGGGTGTAACGCATTCGACCTTCACGCTAGAACGGCACTATCCGGCACCGGTGGAGCGGGTGTTCGACGCCTGGGCGAACCCCGATGCACGCAAACGCTGGATGGCTCAAGGAGCGGAGCATTCTCAAGACTTCGTTCTTGGCGGTGTTGAGACGGTGAGGGGGGTCGATGGAGAGGGGCGCATTCTGATTTATGAGGCACGCTATGTCGAGATCGTGCCAGGCGAACGCATCCTCACGACTTCGACCCTGCATACCGAAGATCGACTGTCGACCGTCTCGGCCACCAGCGTCGAGTTCCAAGCAGAGGGTTCCGGCACCCGCGTTGTGCTGACCGAGCACGGAATCTATCTTCCCGGGCAGGAGCAACCAACGTGGCGTGAACTAGGAACGGCACAGCAATTGGACACCTTGGCTGCGGAATTCCACGCAGCCACCAAGGAACAGGAGATCTGATCATGGCGCATGTGGAGCACGTCCTTTCCGTCCTCGCCGTCAGCGACATCAAGACGGCCAACAACTGGTACAGCAAACTGTTCGGCCGGGCGCCCGACAACAACCCGATGCCGAACCTGATCGAATGGCACGTCACCGACAACGGATGGGTACAGGTGACCGAGGATCGGCATCGCGCCGGCAGCAGCATGCTCAACCTGGCCGTCTCCGACATCCAGGAGGGTGCGCGGGAACTCCGAGAAATGGGCCTTGAGCCGGGAGAGATCATCGAGGCTAACAAGGGTGTGCGCCTCTGTCCGCTCAGCGACCCTGACGGAAACGCCATCCAGATCGTCGGCAACTTCCGTGTGAAGTACTAACCAGCCGCCCGGCGCTTGGTTTCGCGGCAAGATATCTGCAGATCTGTCGATGTTCCGGGGGAAGGAGGAACCTGCAGCCGCCCTGGGGGCATCCCGGGGCCGCCGGCCTGCGCCCGGGGCTGGCCGCGGACTGCGTCGCGATGGTTCTGACATGAACGATGCGCGCACCCGATCGCCCAGCGGGCTCACGATGTTTACTCAATCCGCTGCATTCTCTCTTCTGCAATCGAGGATGCCCACTCGAACATTCGGCTCTCGTACCCGGACGCTGGAAAGGAGCCATCGACTGAGACATCCTCGATCGTGACAGAGGGTGCCGAGGTGCGCGGAGGAGGCGACTCGACCACGAGCGGGGGCTTACGACCGCGCCGGTTCGAACGCACACGATCGGATTCGAGTTGATTTACCGCGTCCAAGCCACCGGCCAGGAACGTTGTGACCATCTGCCACAGGCCGTCCGATGCGCCGGCAGGCGCTTGTGATGGATGCTGAAGAAGAAAGCAGGCGACGTTGAGTCCATGGAACCGGCCCCACGGCTGCAAGCGTTGGTGATCCAGAGCCAGGAGGGCGTGGAAGAGGTCACCGCAATTGCCAAGGCATCCGCTGGCACCGCACTCAATACAGGATGCTGCTTCGTCCGCCATAGTCTCAGAGGATACGGGTTGACGCCGCGGCGCCCGCAAACCGATCCGCGTTCGGGACGCTTCGCTTGCCAAAGGGTCGGCTCATGAGGAGCTATGCCGTTGTCGCACTGTTCGATCCGCTCGAGATCGGCACGACGATCAGCCGCCGGGCATGGCCGGTGCACCTCGCCCTCGCCTCGAGCTTCACCGCCGCCGCGACCGCTGACCGGATCATCGAGGTCGCCGCCAGCGCAGCACCGGCGCCCGAACCGCTGAGCGTCCTCGTCGGCGAGCAGGCGCTGTTCGGACCAAACCACCATGTGCGAGTCCGGCTCGTGGATTCGGAACGGGTACAACGTCGCCATGATGGCTGCGGCGGTGATGACGCTCGTCGCCATGGTGATCGGGTTCGGCTGGGTGCGGTCTCCTCGCTGAATGAACCGCGTGCTTACTGCGTAGTCGTCCGAGACGGGCGACGCCCATGCGGCGGAGGGAGGGCCGGTCTTGCTGGCCCTCCCCGCCGCAGAGGTCAGGCGTTCGACGATTCCGGTACGGATTCGGTCGGGTCGACGGCGTGGTTTGTGCCCGGTGCGGCACCGGTGCGGACGAGGAGGACGATGGCCGCTGCGAGCACCGCGGCGGCGGCGAGGGTGATCCATGCGGTGAGGTAGCCACTGATGGCCGGGGCCTCACCGGCCTTGACGGTCCCGAACACGAGAGCGGCGGTGAGGGCGGATCCGATGCCGGATCCGATGGTGCGGAGGTTCGCGTTCACACCGGTCGCGATGCCGACCTGATCGATGGGCACGCCCTGGACGATGACGTTGGACGCGGATGCGTAGGCGAGACCGATGCCGACTCCGAACACGCCTCCGGCCGTCGCGAGCATCCAGTACTCGGTGTGCGCGAGGATCGCGAACGTCACGCCGCCTGCCATCAGCAGCGCGCCGATCGCGAGGAGCAGGCGGATGGGGATGACTCGTGCGAGCCGTCCGATGGCGAATCCGACCGCGGACATCCCGATGAGCAGCGGGAGCAGGGCGAGGCCAGCGGCTTGCGCGTCGAGGCCCATGCCCCAGCCGGACGAGGTCGGTGTCTCCAGGAACTGCGGCAGGTAGCCCCAGAAGCCGAAGGCCGTCGCGCCGACGAGAAGGGTCGCGGCGTTGACCGGCCAGATCGAACGTTGTGCCATCAGCCGCAGATCGACCAGGGGGTCATCCGTTCGGAGCTCGCTGATGGCCCACAGCGCGATGAGGACTGCGGCGGCGACGAACAGGGAGATCGTGAGCGGGCTCGTCCACCCCCAACGAGCCCCGGAACTGAGGGGCACGAGCAGCGCGACCAACCACGCCGAGAGGAGCAGCGCCGACCAGACGTTGATCCGCCCCTGCACTCGATGCCCGACCCGAGGGACGAGGAAGACGGTCAAGAGGATGCCGGCCAGCGCGACGAGGAAGACGGCTCCGAAGATCCCGTGCCATCCGAATGCCTGGGCGATCGGGCCGGCGAGGGCGCTGCCTGCGGCCGAGCCGATACCGACGATGGCGCTCATCGCGCCCAGCGCCCCCACGAGCTTCTCGCGGGGCATGACGTCGCGGAACAGTCCTGCGGCGAGCGGGATGACGGCTCCGCCGACTCCCTGCAGGACCCGGCCGAAGACCAGCACAGGGAGGTTCGGTGCGAAGGCGGCGACGAGGTCGCCGATCGCGATGACGATGAGGACGATCAGGAAGGTGTTGCGACGCCCGCGGAGATCTCCGATGCGGCCGAGCAGCGGAGTGAGCACGGCCGCCGCGATCAACCAGGATGTGACCGTCCAGGATGCGGCGTCGGCGGTGACGTGGAAGTCGCCTGCGATCAGCGGGATCACCGGGTAGACGAGGCTTTGCAGCAGTGAGAACGAGGCGACGCCGACCGCGATCGCGAAGAACGCGGCGCGGGACGAATAGCTGGTGGACATGAGGGCCTTCCTCAGGAGTCGGTGGGATTGCATGGACAGCACGACGAGAGCAGACGAACGCGACGCTTATGGGCGCGACGGATCCGCCTACTCGCGCGGGCAGGGTGAGCAGGGTACGGGGGCGGAGCGAGCTAGGGCACGGCGCGGTCGTGGGTCTGTGGCGCGGTTCCCGCTGAGGGTGTGCTGACCGCCAGGCTTCCGAGGAGCGCGAGCCGCTCGGCGGTCGGAGTGTTCGGCTCAGCCGTGTACGCGAACATCTGCCATCCGGGATTCGCAGACAGCTCCATCGCCTGGTACGGGAGTTCCAGGTCGCCGACCTCGGGGTGGTGGATCCGCTTCGTCCCCGTGCGGTAATCCCGTACGTCGTGCGATGCCCATCGCACTCGGAAGGTGTCGCTCCGGGTGGCGAGTTCTCCGATCAGGTCGGTGAGCTGTCGGTCGCGCGGATTGCGGCCGGCGTAGCCGCGCAATGTCGCGACCACGGCGTCCGCGCTGCGCTCCCAGTCGAGGTAGAAGACCTTCGCCGACGGGTTCAGGAACGTGAATCGCGCCGTGTTGCGACGGGACTCCGGATCCTCCAGGATCGGTGCGTATAGCGCAGCACCGAGATCGTTCGCAGCGACGAAGTTCATGCGCTGATCGCGCACCCACACCGGGGCGCCGGTGATGGCGTCGAGAAAACGCTGTAGGCCAGGCTGGACGCCAGGGCCGACCCGGCGTTCACGCGCCCGGAGCGGCTGAGGGACAAGAGCCACCGCAAGCTGGTGCAGGTGATCCGTCTCCGTCTCGTTCAGGCACAGGGCTCGCGAGACGCCGTCGAGGACCTCTGCGGAGACGACGCCGAGCTCACCGCGCTCCATCTTCGCGTAGTAGTCCGCGCTCACCCCGGCGAGCAGCGCGACCTCCTCGCGCCGCAGACCCGGCACGCGCCGGCGACCGCCGCCGATGAGACCGGCCTGCTCCGGACCGATCCTGTCACGACGGCTGCGGAGGAAGTCGCCGAACTCGTTCTGCTTCTCCATGACGATCACGCTACGGCGACCTGCCACGCGGAGGAACGCCCTGTCACTCAGCGGATACGGGTGCGCCCCATCCGGGCGTCTTCACGCGGGCTGTCCGCCGCGCTTGTCAGTGCCGCATGCGATAGCCAGGGTGTGGTGGGCACGCCAGATACGTTGACCGCGTTTCTGGGCATCGATGTCGAGCCCGCGCGCCAGGTCTCAGGTTGGCTCTGTGCTCGCTCATCTCGCGAATGTGAGGCGATCTTCGTCGAGGAGCTCCTCCGTGCACTCCCAGAGGAGTCGTTGGGTGTCGGTGTCGTTGCCGGGGTGGACGGGGGTTAGGCGTGCGGCGTTCTTGACGGTGTAGTAGCCGCCGCTCTGGCACTCGAGGGAGGGGTCGGTGGCGAGGCGGACGATGAGTCCGGAGCCTCGGGCGGGGTCGCCGATGTGCAGGCGGGTGAGGAGTTTCTCGAGGGGGGCGGCGAATCCGAGTTCGCGGCCGAGTCCGGTGACGTTGAATCCGGGGTCGAGGCAGTTGGCGGTGATGCCGCTGTCTTCGATGCGGCGGGCGAGTTCGAGGGTGAACATGATGTCCAGCAGCTTGCTCTTCCCGTATCGAAGTGAGGATCCGCGGGTGGTGAACGGGCTCGTGTCCGTGAGGTCGTCGGGGAGGACAAGGGTGCCATGCCGACGGGATGCTTCGGATGCCACGTTCACGACCCGGGCGTGTTCGGCGCGGCCGAGCGCGGGCAGGAGGGTGCGGGTCAGGATCCAGGGGGCGAGGTAGTTGACGGCGATCATCTCGGGCAGCCCATCCGGGGTGATCCGCTGTTCGAAAGCGTGCAGCCCCGCATTGTTGATGAGCACGTCGACACGGTCGTAGCGTGCGGCGATCTCGGCTCCGACGCGGCGGACGTCTCCGATGCGGGTGAAGTCGGCGAGGAACACGTCGACCTCGGTTCCGGGTGCGGCTGCCTGGATCTCGGCGACCGTGGATGCGGCGCGCTCGGCACTGCGGGCGGTGAGCGCGAGGTGTGCGCCCTGGGTAGCGAGGTCGATCGCAGCGAGCCGTCCGAGGCCGCTGGTCGCGCCGGTGATGACGATCGTGGGATGGGAGGGCATGTGCGGTCCTTCGTGGTCTTCGGGCTCAGTCGGTGATGAAGGGGTGTTCGGCTTCGACGAGCTCGGCATCCTCTTCGTGGATGGCGCGTGGGCGGACGAGGAGGCCGACGAGCGCGCCGACGATGCAGATTCCCGCGGCGATCAGCATCGTCGTGCTCATCCCGGCGAGGAACGCAGCATCCGTCAGGTTCGTGATCAGGTCCGCGACGACACGGGACGATCCGGGCGGGATGGGGGCGACTCCGCCGGCGACGGCGGTGCTGCCGAGCTTCTTCATTGGGGCGGTGAGCGCATCGGGAAGTCCGGAGGCGTCGAGCTTCGCGCCGAACGCCGCCGCGGTGCTGGCGGCCATGATGCCGCCCAGGACAGCGACGCCGAGGGCTGCGCCGAACCGGCTGGCGGTCTGCTGCACGCCGGCGGCGGGGCCGGCAAGTTCGACGGGCGCGTTGCCGACTGTGGCGTTCACAGTCGCGGTGACCAGGAGCCCGAGGCCGAGACCGACCAGCGCGAGACCTGCGGCGACGGGGAGGTACCCGCCTTCGACACGCGCGAACGACATGCACGCGAGGCCGGCGGCGAGGAGCAAGGAGCCGATCATGAGCGCCCAGCGGTCTCCGATGCGTCCGATGACACGGCCGGACAGGATGGCGGAGACGAGCATCGCGATTCCGAGGGGCAGCAGCCAGACGCCGACGGTGGTCGCAGGGACGTGTTGGATCTGCAGCCAGAACAGGGAGATCAGGAACAGTCCGCCGTTGAGGGCGAAGAATGCCAGGACGCTGAGCACAGACCCGGCCGCGAACGAGCGATCCCGGAACAGGGCCAGTGGGACGAGCGGGTCGGCGGCCCGCCGCTCAACGAGGAGGAATCCGACGAACGACACGACCGCGACGGCGAACAGGACGAGGGTGCTGGGCGCGCCCCATCCGCCCGTCGGGGCGTCGATGAGCGCGTACACGAGGGCGGTCAGCGCGACGATCAACAAGACCGTGCCGGCGTAGTCGAATCGCCCGGTCGTCGGGATCTTCACCTCCCGCAGCAGGACGAGCCCGAGGATGAGGCACACGACGGCGATGGGCACGTTGACGAACATCGTCCACCGCCATCCGAGGTACTGCACGATCAGCCCGCCGAGGATAGGACCGGCTGCGATCGACAGACCCTGCACCGAGTTGAAGATGCCGATCGCGGTGGGCAGCCGCCGTTCGGGAACGTTCGCGCGCAGCAGCGACAGGGCGTTGGTGGTGAGGAAGCCGCCGAAGACGCCCTGCACTGCGCGGAGCACGACGATGAGCACGACCGGGGTGGCGAAGCCGATCAGGAGGGAGGTGAGGCCGAACCCGGCGATGCCGATCAGGAAGATCCGCTTGCGCCCGAACCTGTCCCCGAGCTTGCCCGCGAGCACGAGCGAGCCCGTGAGGCCGAGCAGGTACGCGCTGGTGATCCATTGCAGGTCACCCAGCCCGATCTTCAGGTCGGTGGCGATCGCGCCGTTCGCAACGGCGAGGATTGTGGTGGCGAGCCCCGGCATCAGCGCACCGAGCGTGACCGCGATCAACGACAGCCACCCCGCGCGAGCGGACAGCACCGGTTGCGGTGAGGGAGTGAGGGTGGACACGGATCGCCTCCGAGATATAGTTGGGATTTACCAACTATATGGGATGTGATGGGGAAATGTCCACTACTTCATCCGGTGACGCCCGACGGGATATCGAACTGGCGCTCGGCGTCGAGCTGAACGCGCTGCTGAGCGCGTCCCGTGCTCTGACGGAACGGACCGCGGCCGCCTTCCACCCCGACCTGCAGCCCGCCGCGTTCCACCTCGCGCGCTGGCTGTTTGCCTACGGGCCGGCGAACCCCAGCGCCCTCGCCGAAGCCGTGGCCATGGACCGTAGCTCCACCAGCCACCTCATCGGCAAGATGAAACGCCTCGACCTCGTAACGAGCGCGCCCGACCCCGCAGACCGCCGGGGGACGATCGTCGCCCTCACGCCGGCGGGGCGATCGCGCGTCGAGGAGGCGCTGGATGTGCGCGGCACCAGCTACTTCGCGCGCACGAACACCTGGGCCGATGCCGACCTGAAGTCACTGACCGACCTGCTGCACAGATTCAACACCTCGCCAGGAGGCTGAGCCCCCGAGCTCACTTGAGGGGAGACGGATCGATCACCCCGCCCCGGGACGATGACTCCCTCGGCCTCCCGGGCTTGAAGCAAGGGGCCATCATCTCGAGAGGGTTCGGGGTGCACTATTGCCGGCAACCGGCAGGGCGGGTGGGAACTCAGACAGTCGCGCGGAGTCTCCATCCGACTATTGACATTCGCGTAGATGTCCTCCATGATCGCCACGCCAATCGGAAATATCGATTTATATAAATCGGTTCAAGATCAGATTGAGAGGGCGCTGATGGTCGATGTCGCGTTGCGTGATGTGGCTCTGCGGGCCGGCGTGAGCCCCGCGACAGCGTCGAACGCCTTGTCGGGCGCCCGGTACGTTGCCGAGAAGACTCGGCAGCGGGTTTTCGCGGTGGCCGAAGAGATGAACTACCGGCCGAACCTCGTCGCACGAGGGCTTCGGCGGCAGGAAACCCACACGATCGCATTGCTCGTGGCCGACATATCCAACCCGTACTACCCGTCAGTCGCCCGAGGGATCCACGACAGGGTCAGTGGCCGAGGGTACGCCTCGTTCATCGGGAACACCGATGGTGATCCCGATGCCGAACTGAGGATGCTTGAGGAGATGCGCGCACGGGGCGTTGACGGGGTCATCATGGGGACGATGGCGCTATCGCCCGAGCGAATCCGTAGCGTCCTGGGACCCACGTTCCCGCTAGTCCTGTTGACGGGCGAACCACTCATCACGCCCGAACACGGCGAGCGCACTCTCAAAGCTGACGAGGTAGGCACGGACGACTCTGTCGGCATGCGGGAACTCGTCGAGCATCTGCGTGTGGTCGGGGCCGATCGCCTTGGGTTCATCAGCGGTCCGGCGGGGTCGATTCCCGGTACTGGGCGCCTGGACTGCATCACGAGCGCGCTCGACGAGCTGCAGGCATCGATCGACTCGATTCAAACGGAGTACGCCGCTGGCTACACCGTCGAGGCGGGGTATGCGGCTGCCGAGCGGATGCTCTCGGCCAATTCTCGACCTTCGGCGATCGCCTGCGCGAACGACCTGATCGCACTCGGTGTTCTCGAAGCCGCCCGCGACTATCAGCTCAACGTGCCTGTCGACTTGCGGGTGATCGGGTTCGATGACATCCCCACGGCGCGCCATGTCAGCCCGCCGTTGACGACAATCTTGAACCCCGCGGCGCTGGTCGGCGCTGCCTGCGCGGACGCGCTTCTTCGCCGCATCGAGCGCCCCGATCTGCCGTTCGAACACACCGCTCTTCCCACCCACCTTGTCGTGCGCGCATCTGCGTGAGCACGAAGAGAGAAGCCTTCGCATGACCATGGCCGAGACCTCAGGCGCGACTCAGCTCAGTGCTGCCTTCGACATCGTCAATTTCAACTCGCAATCCCCGACCAACTTGCTTCATGACGAGGTAACGCAGCGACGGGAGTCTGGATTCGACGTTGACGCGTTCGTGCTCGAAGCGAACCGCATCGACCCGACCGATCGCGACGCCGTCTTTGCTGTTCTCGACTCGATGGAATCAGCCCCCCGAGCGGAAGGATGGAAGTACGAGGAGCCCGACACGCTCGCCGAAATCGAGGCTGCAGTCACACCGTGGCGCGAAGCTGTCGCCCTCTCAGAGCCCATCCTGCGCGACAAGATCCACGCCGCCTGGCTCGGTCGTATTGCCGGGTGCAATATCGGAAAGCCGGTCGAATGGGGGCTGCACTGGACCTCGCAGCACATCCACGATTACCTCACTCTCGCCGATGCATACCCGCTGACCGACTACGTCCCGGTGCTCGATCCCATGCCTGAGGGATTCGAGCTCACCGCCTGCTGGCCGGAGACGACACGCGGCAACGTTAGCGGTTCCGCACGCGACGATGACATCGACTACGCGATCCTCGCTCTGCACCTCCTGGAGACGCATGGATCGTCGCTTCGCCCTGCAGATGTCGCTTCCGCCTGGACTCGACTCTTCCCGATTGAGCAGGTCTTCACTGCTGAGAGGGCAGCGTACGTGAATCTCGTCGACGGACACCCCGTGTCCGAGGCAGCCCGCAGACGCAACCCGTACCGGGAGTGGATCGGCGCCCAGATTCGCGGAGACGTGTTCGGATACGTGTACGCGGGCGATCCTTGGTCCGCTGCGCGCCTGTCGTATCAAGATGCCTCACTCTCACACGTCGGCAACGGGATCTATGGCGAGATGTGGGCGGCAGCCCTGGTTTCAGCAGCCTTCACCGCTGAAACGGCTGCGGAAGCCCTCACCAAGTCGCTCACCGTCGTGCCCCCTCGTTCACGCCTGGCGGAAGCGCTACGGCATGTGATTGCGATCAAGGAGGCCGGGCGCACCTGGGAGGAAGCTCTCGCTGAGATCGAAGCGACCTATGGGCACTACTCGTGGGTGCACACGATCAACAATGCTGCTGCCGTCGCTGCTGCCCTGCTCTGGTCGAACGACGATTTCACCACAGGCGTCGGCCGCGTCGTCATGAGCGGCTGGGACACCGACTCAAACGGGGCCACTGTCGGCTCCGTTCTCGGCGCTCTCGTCGGAACGGCGCAACTGCCTGACCACATCATCACGCCATTGCAGAACCGAACCCGGTCGGCTCTGTTCGGCTTCGACAACTCCTCCATATCCGAGCTGGCGGACCGGACTGCCCAGCTCGCCATCAACGGGCTCGGCTAACTCGTACCGAGCTCCGCTCACCCAACCCGAAAGAAACGAGACGAAGATGCCTCAGCACACCCCTTCCAAAGGAATCCTCTCCGCGAACATGTCCCGTCGTAGCGTGCTCGCTGCAGGCTTGTTCAGCATGGCCTTGCCCGTGGTCCTCGCCGGCTGCACTCCGGGCACGGGCAAGGCCGCAAACACGTCTGGAACTCCGAACGGGACGCTCTCATACTGGTTCACGCCCGCCACCGCGGACGCGGCAGGGGTCGCCTCCTTCAAGAAGTACAACATCACTCCGTTCACGAAGAAGTATCCGGACGTCACCCTTCAAGCCGTTCAGAAGAGCTCGAGCACGATCAACCAGCAGATTCAGGTGGCGCTCAGCGCCGGCAAGGGTCCAGATATCGTCACGGCCTTCGGCGTCGCGAGCCAGGTGCTCTACGCGAAGGCTGGCTACCTGGCTGATCTGACCGCGTTCGCGTCGGAGAACGGTTGGAGTGACACGCTCCTCCCTTGGGCGCTGGAAGTATCCAAGGTCGACGGCAAGCTCGTCATGATCCCTCAGGCCTACGAGACGCTCATCCTCTTTTACAACAAGACCCTTTTTGCCGAGAACGGCTGGACGCCGCCCCGCAGCCGCGCGGAGTTGGAGGACCTCGCCGCCAAGATGGTCGCCAAGGGGATCACGCCCTTCGCGGCGGGCAACTCGGACTACCAGGGCGGAACCGAATGGCTCGTGAGCTCCTTCTTCAACAGCATTGCCGGCCCTGCGAAGGTGCATGACGCACTCACGCAGAAGGTTGCGTTCACCGATCAGGTGTTCGTGGATTCGATCGACCTGCTGAAGACCTACTTCCAGCAGGGATGGTTCGGTGGTGGTGCGACCAAGTACTTCGCGACGACCGACCCGCAGAAGTACACGCAGCTCGCCAAGGGCGAGGCAGGAATGTACATCTCCGGAACCTGGGAGTTCGTCACGATGCCTTCCTATTTTAAGAGCGCAGGAAGCGATTTCGACTGGGCGCCGGTGCCGCCCCTCGCGGACGGCGTGCCTGAGGCATACCCCCTCTCCATCGGCAACGCGCTCTCGGTGAACAGCAAGTCGCAGAACAAGTTCGCGGGAAGCAAGTACCTCGACTGGAACATCAAAGACACGGCGACGATGTGGGCGAACGTCGTCGCGAACGGGCAGGACGCCTTGCCGGTGAAGTTCAACCCGTCCGATATCCCGTCTGCGGTCGACCCGCGGCTGGCTCGCCAGTACACGGCGCTCGCCGAGGCGAGCCAGAGTGGCGCGGTGGGATACACCACGTGGACGTCCTGGGGCGGGCAGTCCGATCAGTACATCGTCGACAACATCGACAAGGTCGTCAGCGGGAGCCTGTCCACGACGGAGTTCCTGAAGGCCCTCGATGCGGCGTTCAAGCAGGACGTTTCCAAGGGCAACCTGCCGACCGTCTATTCGACCGGAAAGCCAGCGGCCTGATGACTGCTACAACCACGCCCGCACCGACCGCGGCGCACTCCCCGGACGCGACAGCAGCGCGCGTCCGGGGGGTCCGTCGCCCGGGCCGGCGGGCGTGGATCGGACTCCTCTTCATCGCGCCTGCCCTGGTGCTCAACCTCGTCGTCATCGGCGCACCCGCGATATCGAACCTGTACTACGCCTTCACTGACTGGTCTGGCATCGGAGACGCGCACTTCAACGGGCTTGACAACGCCGTGCGGCTGTTCCAGGACCAGTCGTTCTGGAACGCGCTCGGCCACAACTTCATCTATATGGCCTTCTTCCTCACTGTTCCGATCATCATGGGCCTCTACGGCGCTTTTGCGCTGTCGCGGGTTCGGCGCGGGCGCACCTTCTTCCGGGTCGCCTTCTTCATCCCGTACCTGATCGCCAGTGTCGTCAACGCGGCCATCTGGAAGAACATCCTCGATCCTCAGGCCGGGCTCGCTGCAGCGTTGAACAAGATCGGCATCCACTGGCTTGACAACGTCTACTTCCTTGGCGACCCGCATCTGGCACTCGGGAGCGTCATGTTCGTGGATAACTGGCACTTCTGGGGATTCCTCGTGGTGTTGTTCCTCGCAGCGACGACGAGCATCGACGGCGCGCGATATGAAGCCGCCCGAATCGATGGCGCCAACGCCTGGCAGGAGTTCTGGCACGTCACCCTTCCCGGCATCCGACCCACGCTCGTGTTCGGACTGACCATCATCGCGCTGTGGTCGCTGCTGGCATTCGACTACTCGTACGCCCTTACCGGTGGAGGCCCGGCCGGAGCCAGTGACCTGGTGGCACTGCTCGTGAACCGTACCGCTTTCGGTGCGAACGAAGCAGGCTACGCCGCATTCATGGGGCTGATCACGTCGATCCTCGGTGGCGTGCTGCTCCTCGTGATCGGCCTGCTGCGGCGCAAGGAAGAGGACGAATCATGACAACGACAACGACTCTGGTCCTTCACGGCGAGGAGGCCACGCGCCATCCGCGCCGCCGGCGTCGCGCCGAGGCCGAAGACTCTCGTCCGGGTGGCCTTCGGCGCGCCCCGATCTCGTTCATCGTGTTGTTCTTGCTCTCGATGTTCGCGCTTCTGCCTGTGCTTGTTCTCTTCCTCAACTCGTTCAAGTCGGACTCTGAGCTTGCAACGAACCCCATCGGCCTCCCGGAACGCTGGGACTTCTCCAACTTCGCCCAGGCTTGGACGCTAGGTGGAATCGGACAGGGGTTCGCCAACAGTGCGATCCTCGTGGCCGGGTCCGTGGTGGGCGTCTGGATATGCGGAGGCATGGCGGCCTATGCTCTTGCGCGACTCCATGTGCCGTTCAAAAGGACGATCTCCTTCTATCTGCTGATCGTCATCTCATTGCCCGCGCAGATGTTCCTGGTGCCATTGTTCTTCCTCTGGAGCAACATCGGCCTGTACGACAATCTGTTCGGACTCACCCTCATCTACATTGCGCTGAACACGCCCTTTGCGACGCTTCTGATGCGGACGTTCTTCGAGGGAATCCCGAGAGAGCTAGATGAAGCTGCCCGCCTGGACGGTGCCAACGAATGGCAGGTCGCTACGCGAATCATGCTGCCGCTCGCGCGACCCGGCTTCCTGACCGCAGGTCTTGTGGTGGGTCTGACCGTGTACGGGGAGCTCTTCTTCGCGACGATCTTCTTGTCGTCGCCCGAGCTTCTACCGCTTTCGACGGCGTTCCTCAACTTCCAGCAGGGGTATACGCGGCTCTACGGGGTCACCGACGCAGCCGGCCTCATCATGATCATCCCGGTGATCGTCCTGTTCCTGTTCATGCAGCGCAACTTCATCAACGGGCTCGCCGCGTCAGGGGTCAAGGGGTGACCGGCGGCGTGGTCGTGGTCGGCAGCGCGAATGTTGACATGGTCAGCGGAGTTGATCGCATCCCCGGACCGGGGGAGACCGTGACGGCGACGTCGTTCGCTGTCCACCCAGGCGGAAAGGGACTTAACCAGGCTGTGGCGGCCCGGCGATCCGGAGCGACGACGACCTTCGTCGGCGCCGTCGGTGACGACGACCATGGTGCCCTCCTGCTCCAGGTCCTGGCTGAGACGGGGATCCCCGCTGACCGCGTGAGACGAACCGATCAGCAGACCGGTCTGGCACTGGTGACCACCGACATTCTCGGTGAGAACAACATCGTCGTGGTGCCCGGCGCCAATGGTGTGGTCACCAGTCTCAGCGATCAGGATCGCGCCGTCGTGCGCGCGGCGGCGGTGCTCGTCTGCCAGCTCGAGATCCCGATGACAGCGGTGGCGGACGCTATTCGCACTGCCGCGGACGCTGGCACAACAGTCGTCCTCAACCCATCTCCCGTCCGGGATCTTCCGCCCGAGATCCTCAGTGCCGTCGACGTGCTCGTCGTCAACGAACACGAGGCCGAGCAGCTCCAGGTGGACACGCTGGACATTCCGGCGGTTGTGACGACACTCGGCCCCTGGGGCGCTCGGCTCGCACGCCGTGGCGTTCCGTCGGTGCAGATCCCCGCACGCCGCACCGTGGCCGTGGACTCAACCGGCGCCGGGGACACCTTCGTCGGAGTGCTCGCGGCTGAGATCGCCGCAGGAGTCGACATCGAGGTGGCCGCGCAGCGGGCAGGCGTCGCCGGGTCGTTGTCGGTCGAGATTCCGGGAGCGGTGCCCTCCATCCCGACACGTCAGGACATCGATGACGTCCTCCGCACAGAAATGAAATCGAACTTGTGAACAGCATCCGCGACAGGATCCGAGGCGCTGTCCTCGGCCAAGCCATCGGCGACGCCTTGGGCGCGCCCACCGAAGGAATGACACGTCAGGCCATCCGCGACAACTTCGGCCGAGTCGTTGACTTCCTGTCCGATGACCCCGCAGGCACCGACGACACCGAGTACGCCGCGCTTACCGCGCTGACGCTGCTGAAGTATGGGCCGGCGATGACATCCGAGGACGTGGCGCGCGAATGGCGTGCGGCGCTCATCGACCAGACGACGCCCTTCGATGGAGGTGGCTTCTCAGAGATGGATGCCATCCACAACCTCGCGAAGGGCCTGAACCCCCCGGCGAGCGGATCGGACAACCACGAGCTGTGGAGTGACGGATCCGCGATGCGGGTCGCCCCGATCGGTGCCTACGCCGCCGGGAACCCCGCGGAAGCCGCGCGCCTCGCCCAGATCGACGCCGAGGTCAGCCACGCGCGGGACGGCATCTGGTGCGGCCAGGCCGTGGCCGCCGCCACCGCCGCCGCGATCGTCACCGACGACTGGCGCGATGTCGTGCAGGCCGGAATCGAGGCGACTCCTGCGGACTCATGGTCGCGGCGGATGATCCAGAAGGCACTCGTGGTTGCTCGCGGGCCTGGAGACGCTGAAGCCAAGCTTGACGAGCTCGAGCGCCAGGTCGCGATCTTCCACTATCCCTGGGCGGACGTCGCACCCGAGGCGACAGCGCTGGCATTCGGTGTCTTCGCCATCGCCGAGGGCGAGTACGTCGATTCCGTGCTCGGCGGCGTCAACATCGGTCGCGACGCAGACACGATCGCGGCGATGGCGGGAGCGATGGCCGGCGGCCTCGGGGGTATCCAGGCTATTCCGACCAGGTGGAGTGATCGGCTGGGTCCGCTTCGGGGCAGCTGTATCGAGGCCATGGCGGGCGTCGACCTTCGCCAGCTCGCCGACCAGATCGCTGACGCGGTCGAACAGCGCAAGGAGAACGCAGTTGACTGAGCCCCTGAACCTCGAGCTCCTCGATCGTGCCCACGGCGCGCTTCTCGGGCTTGCCGCAGGAGATGCGTCCGGATTCCCGTCGCGCTACCACCGCATGGCCCGGGCCGGATCCCGTCGCGGACTCCTGTGGTCGCAGGCGGCGGAACTCGATGGCCAACGCATCAACAAGTTCCCGCTGCCATACACGCACGCTGTGCCGCTCAGCAGCGAGGACTTCAGTGCCACGGATGATGCCGAGCAGGCCGTGCTGTCGGCCGAGGTGCTGCTTCGGGCTCTCCGCGGCGGCTCCTCCGAGCCGACCACTGCCGAACTCTTCGCCGCATGGAAAGACATCGTGATGCCGCAGGCCGACAGGCTGTGGGGTTCGGTCGCTGACCGGTCCGCTATCCTCAACGCTCAAAGCGGACTCGAGGCACCTGTTACGGGCTCCGACAACCCGCACTATTACGACGACTCGGCGGTCGCCAAAAGCCTGCCCGTCGCGATCCGATATGCAGGACAGCCGGGCGCCGCAGTTCGGGTCGCGCGGAACCTCGCATCGATCACAAACGACGCCGAAGGCGCGGACGCCGCGGCCGCGTTCGGCGCTGCGATCGCTGTTCTCGTGGGCGGCGGGACAACATCTGAGGGTATGGCGCGCGGGGCCGATGAAATTCATTCGGACTCCTGGCTCGGCCGCAAGTTTCAGCTTGCTGAGACCATCTACACCGAGTCAGGCTCGTTGATCGACGCCATTCCGCGTTGGAACGACGAGGTGGCGAACCTCGAGTACAACTTCGGCAATGTCGCGGCCGAGACCTTGCCGCTGGCATTGATCATCGCTCGGGAGTCGAGGTCGTTCGCGGAGGCGATCGGGATCGCCAACTTGGTTCCAAAGCAAGCAGACACGATGCCCGCGATGGTGGGAGCGCTTCTTGGCGCTACCGGGGGTACGACTGCGATTCCTGCAACCTGGCGCGAACGCATCGAAACCCTTCGAGGCTATGGCGTGCCGCTGACTAAAGGCATGCAGCTCCGCGTGGTCGCCGAGCGTCTCCTCACCCACGAGTAGATCCCCACCCGAGAAGCTTCGCCACGCACGCCCACGTGCGCGGCGAAAATCCTGCAATCGAATCTAACAATGAAGTGAGATCACCATGAAACACAGAACACTGCGTCGCGCCCTAGCAGCGGGGATCGTGGCGTCCGTCCTCACAGTCGGCGGCATCGCCATCGCGAACCCCGCCACGGCAGCGTCTGTGACGAGTGCCTCAAAGGCGGCATCGTCCAAGCCCCAAAGCACCGACTTTCAGAACCTCAACGGATTCATGTGGTTCTACAACACCTATTTCGACTACAAGTACACGGACATCACCAACAACCTCGACACCTTGAAGAAGAACGGCACGCGCGTCCTCGGCTTCTTCAGCCCCTACAACGGCGACAAGACGTTGTGTGATGGGTGCGACCCGCTGGACTTCTTCTCGGTCTCGCCGCAGAACGGCACCATCGAGGACTGGAAGAATCTGGTCGCCCAGGCTCACAAGCGCGGCATGAAGGTTGTGTCCTACTTCGTCAACATCTATATGGATGCGAAGTCCCCGTTCTTCCAGAAGGCCGAGCAGCAGTACGCCGCCGGCGATCGGACGTCGCGCGAGGTGTCGTCCTTCGTGTGGACGACTGACCCCAGCAGCCCGAAGCCGCGACTGCAGATGCCGCCGAGCCCGAGGTGGAGCACGTGGCAGTGGAGTGAGACTGCGCATGCCTATTACTGGAAGCTGTGGTTCGGACCCGGTTTCGACTTCGACTCTCCGGGCAGCCAGGCCGAACTGACGCGGATCGAGAAGTTCTGGCTCGACACAGGAATCGATGGATTCATGTGGGACGTGGGCAGCACGGATCCGGCGTTCCAGAAGTTCGCCGTCACCTTGCCCACGACCTACACCTCCAACGACAAGTGGCTCACCTTTGAGAAGGCGAACGGCAGCAATGCACCGACCTTCGCCGAGTTCGGACTGACGTCGTGGTTCAACTACCGTGACGAGGACAACTGGACCAACGACTACACGAACCTGGTGAACGGGACCATCGACGTCAACGGTCTTGAAGCGGAGTTGCAGAACTCCGACTACGCGCGATCGGTGGGTGCGACCACCTATGCGTGGAGCATCGGCGGCGACGATCCCGAAGCAAACTTCGCCAACCACACCTATCCGACCTACGCGAACGACGACGTCATGCGCGTACAGGAGGCGGCGCTGCTTGCTGGGTCGGGCGTCCTCTACGGTTCGCCGATGTATGACCAGTACCTCACCTGGTCGCCGACTCTGCGAGCCAACTGGGATCGTGTGCTGAGCACGGTGAACAACAACAAGGCGCTGCTGCCCGCAGCAAGCCGAGACCGGGTCGCGACTCTTGGCTCGGACACAAAGGTGTTCGCCCAACGACGAACCAGCGAAGACGGCAAGCAGACTGCCCTGCTGGTGTACAACTTCAACCCGACGCCGACAACCGTGACCGTGGATCTCACGGGCACCGGGATCGACCAGAAGCAGAATCCGAAGGATCTGTACAACGGTGGCAAGGGCGCCAAGATCGATGGCTCGAGCTATTCGGTCACCCTGGCGGGGTACGGGTTCACGTTCCTCGACGTGAAGACCACGAAGTAGCTACCCGGGTGCCTCGTCGGTGGGATCAGGCGTTCTCTTCGTCCCACCGACGAGGCACCACACAGATCAGGGACCCCATGTCGCGGAGGCGCCGATCGAGGGGAAGCCGAACGGGTGCCTGGCAATCCAACACCAGAGGTGACTCGTGAGCCTCGAGCACGGATTCATGAACGCCGTGTGCGGCGCTTTTGGAACGAGGTGCTCGCCCTCCGGACATCTCGAAGTCAACGCACCAGGACGAGGAAGCTCATGACCAACAACACCATTGCGCAACAGCGGTTCGCGAACGTCGTCATCGCGGCACGCGCCGGGGATGCAATGGGCACCCCGACCGAAGGGCTCTCCGTCGAAGAGATCGAGGCTCGCTTCGGGTGGGTGTCGACCTTCGAGGGTGATGGAACGGATGACAGCCTGATGGCGTCTGTGTTGTCGGAGACGATCATCCGCACGCAGGGTTGGCCGGATGCGGATAGCTGGGCGGTCGACATTGTTCGCCATCGACAGGATATTCGGGAGAAGAGGGACTCGTTCTTCGTCTCTTTGCTGCAGACGGCACAGAAGCTGGGTGCAGGCTACCGTCCAGCCGAGGCGGCGATCGGCAACATGCCGTCCAGCAGTTCGGCGATGTGTATTTGGCCGATCGGGCTGTTGTTGGCGGGACGGCCGCACGAGGCGGCCGTAGAGGCCTATGAACTCGCCCGCTTGATTCATGTGGGCGAGGCCGATCACTGCACGGACGCCGCGGCTGCGGTGGCGGCGGCCGTATCGGCCGCGTTTCTGCCGGGCGCCTCCATTCGAAGTTCGCTCGACGTCGCAGTGGCCACACTCCGGACCGCGAGCGGAGAGCTTTTCCGTTCGACGCTGCTCCGAGCAGTTGACCTGGCCGACGCGTCTGAGGACTACGTGTCCTTTCGAGATGGCTTCAACCGACAATTCCAGCGACCGATCATGTGCGATGCGCTTGAGACGGTGCCGGCCGCTTTCGCGTTGGCGATCTTGGCCGATGGTGATGCACGAACGGCGGTTGAGTACGGCGCCAACTTCGGACGCGACGCCGACACGATCGCATGCATGGCCGGCGCGATGTGCGGTGCCCTCGAGGAGCCTCTGCCTGACGTCTGGATCGAGTCTTTGGGCGTCGATTCGGTGCGGTCGGCGGGGGACACGGCGACGGCGCTTCTGGGGGCCGCACGCCAGCGCGCCGAGACGCAGCGAGCGCGGCTGAGTGTGGGCCTCGGGATCATTGCCGCCATCGAGTAGTACGTCGGTGCGTCGTGCGTCGTGCGTCGTCGGTTTCACGATTCAACTGGAAGGAAAACCATGCAGTTCAGATATCTAGGCAATTCCGGATTCAAGATCTCCGAGATCACCTACGGGAACTGGCTCACCCATGGCTCGCAGATCGAGAGTGACGTGGCGACCGCATGTGTCCGGGCTGCGCTTGATGTGGGCATTACTACGTTCGACACTGCGGACGTGTATGCCAACACCGCGGCCGAGAGCGTTCTCGGAGCTGCGCTGAAGGGCGAGCGCCGTCAATCGGTGGAGATCTTCACAAAGGTTTTCGGCCCCACAGGTCCGAAAGGACACAATGACGTCGGGCTCTCTCGCAAGCACATCCTCGAGTCGATCGACGGGTCGCTGACTCGACTTCAGACAGACTATGTCGACCTGTATCAGGCGCATCGATTCGACTTTCACACGCCGCTCGAGGAGACGATGCAGGCTTTTGCCGACGTCGTCCGGCAGGGAAAGGCCCTCTACATCGGAGTGAGTGAGTGGACGCCTCAGCAGTTGCGTGACGGTGTCGCGTTGGCAAAGGAGCTCAACATCCAGTTGATCTCGAATCAGCCCGAGTACTCCGCACTGTGGCGAATCATCGAGGCCGAGGTGGTGCCCACCTCGAGAGAACTCGGAGTCTCCCAGATCGTTTGGTCGCCCGTCGCACAGGGTGCACTCAGTGGCAAGTACTTGCCGGGGGCGCCGTTGCCTGTCGGAAGCCGCGCGACCGACGACGCAGGTGGAGGGGCGCAGGCGGTATCCCGCTGGCTCACCGCTGACGTTCTCGGCCGCGTCCAGGACTTGTTGCCCATTGCGAGGGAGCTCGACTTGTCGCTGCCTCAGCTTGCTGTTGCCTGGGTGCTGCAGAACCAGAACGTGGCGTCCGCGATCATCGGAGCCTCTCGCCCGGAGCAGGTTCTTGAGAACGTCAAAGGCTCCGGCGTGGAGATCCCGGCTGAGCTTCTCGAGCGCATTGACGTCGCGCTCAGCTCAGTGATCGAACGAAATCCCGCGCTTACTGCGGAGCGGTCACCAAAGCAGCGCGAGGCCTAGAGAGTCGGCCGTGGAGCGGTCGCAGGCGGCTCCACGGGCGACGTCTTGTCGATGCGAAACACGGGCGCGAGGCACGGTGAGAGGTATGCGCTGGGATCACTTGTGACTTGGTGACTTGGTGACTATGATTGCGAGTGTTCGATACTGAGGTTTGGAGAGGCCAGATGCTGGAGCCGGAACTGCGTGGTCTGCACCACGTGACACTCCCCGTGTCAGACCTTGAGCGCAGCGCTGAGTGGTACTCGCGAGCATTCGGAGCTCACCACGATCCGCAGCTCGATCATCGAGACGCCTCAGGGTTGCGGGTCGCCCTCGTGCTGCGGGTGCCCGGTCTCGCTTCCACGGTCAAGCTCCATCTGGCGCAAGGCGACGACAGCTCGGTGCGCGGATATGATCCACTCACTTTTGCTGTGGAGGACGATTCTTCGCTGGAGTGCTGGATTGCTCATCTCGAGCGCGTCGGTGTCGACCATGAGCCGATCTCGCGTGGGCGTATCGGTCGGGTGGTTCGGCTTTCGGATCCGGATGGCACACCGCTTCGTCTGTACAGCCTCGCCGGGGCAGCATCGCATGCAGGCTTCGGCTATGCGGCGGCGCGCAAGATCGTTGATGAGGCATTGTTGCGTTCCCGAACGTTGGACCTTCCGCCGATGACGATCGCTGTTCTGGATGCCGGAGGTCACCTGTGTGCCTTCGGCCGAGAGGACGGATCGAGCCTCTATCGGGAGCGAATTGCCCGAGGTAAGGCGCACGGCGCACTGGGTATGGGCGTCGGCAGCAGATCTCTTGAGGCGCGTGCGGAGAAGCATCCCGCGTTCATCACTGCTGTTGCAGAGGTCGCGGATGGCGGACTCATCCCAGTACCAGGCGGAGTCCTCATCAGGGACGCTTCGGGCGCTGTCGTCGGCTCCGTCGGCGTGAGCGGCGCAGTGCCGGACGATGACGAGGACTGTGCGGTTCACGCCATTGCAGCGGCCGGCATGGTCGCAGACCCTGGGGTGGACAGCCGCCCGGAAACGGAGAAAGCATGAACCGCCGTCCCACGCTGTTGGAGATGGTCCGCGATGGCGTCGTCCCGATCGGGATGCAGTCGTTCACCGCGAACGCCGGCCTGGTCGAAGTCATGGGTGCGGCAGGATTCGACTACGTCTGGCTCGATACCGAACACAGCCCCATCGACCCCCGCTCACTTGAAGACACGATGCGCGCTTGCGAAGTCGCTGGTCTGCTCCCACTTGTGCGAATTCCCGAGCCCGGCGACCACACCGCCGCCCGCCGTGCTCTCGAGGCGGGGGCGCACGCCATCATCGCTCCGATGGTCCGATCGGCGGCCGACGTTCGCGAATTGGTACGCGCGCTGACCTATCCGCCGAACGGGACGCGCGGTCTCTGCCCGGGGCTGAGGGTCCCCGGATACTCGCTCACCGAGTTCAACGACTACATGCGCGAGAGCGATGAGAACTTGCTCATCATCCCCATGATCGAGACGGCCGAGGCGCTCGCGAACGTCGATGAGATCTTTGCCATCAAACAGGTCGGCGCGACCGTGTTCGCAATGGGCGAGTTGTCCTTCGCGATGGGAGAGGGGCCATACTCTCCGCTCAACCCGCGCATTCGTGAAGCGCAGGAGAAAGTCCACGCGGCTGCTCGCGCACATGGCATCGCAGTCATTGGCGGAGACATGTTCAACACGACTGTCGAGAACTATCAGCGTGCGATGCAGGACGAGATCGCCATCCTGTGCGTCGGCATCGACGTCATGTCGTTCCGATTGATGTGCGAAGACATCGTCGGCTCAGTGAACCGCGCGGTTGCCGCCGCGCCAGGAAAGAGCCGTCCGACAGCGAAGAAGAGCGGTTTCCCGCGCTGAGCGCGGGTCTGACGAAGGGAAAGAACAGTGGCAGATCTGAAGCGTTACGTGATCGGGCGCGATGAGAACGGCAAGTCCTCGGTACTCATGGAGGGCGTGACCAATCAGCAGGAGGACCCCGGCATCATGTGGCGCGGGACTCTGTGGAAGACGCGCGAGATTCCCGTCGACAACAGCATCCGAGGCGATCGGTCTCTCGACGGAGGCGCGGCTCGCGCGCCATTCCCGGGCGGGATGCTGGTCCGCTCGCTGGAACTGTGGCCGGACCAGGACGAGGAGACCATGCGCGAACACTTCGCGCGCGTGAACAAGCTCGTTGGGCATCAGCAGGAGGCCACGGAGCAGGAGAAGAAGCGCAATCCTTCGATGCACCGTACCGACACCCTCGACTTCATCACCGTGCTGCGCGGTGAGGTGTATCTGATCCTCGATGAGGAAGAGATCCTGCTGAAGGCGACGGATTCGGTCATCATCCAGGGCACGAACCATGGATGGAGCAACCGCGGCACGGAACCCGTGCTGACGATCGGGTGCATGATCGATGCGCTTCCACTCCCGGAGCACGACGGCTCCGGGCAGGACTGAAGCGGGCGGCGCCTGATGGTCGAGTACATCTCGGAGGAGCAGCTCTCGGCGGGCATGACCCAAGAGCCATGGGGCCTTGCCCGCAACGAGCTTGAGCAAGCGGCAGAGACCGGACGTGAAGTCGCGGTGTTCCGCGAGCGTCTTGCGGGGCTTACGCAAGACGATGATGCCGAGCTTCGTTGCCTCTACAGGGATCTCATCGCACTTCCCGAGCCGGTGTCGTGGCCCTATTTCGAGAGGTCCGACCTCGCATCCATCGCCGCTGAGTTGGAGGATCCGCCGTTGCCGGTTGATGTAGCAAACCTGGCCGATCGTGTCCGAGGAGCTTGGCTCGGCCGCGTGATCGGGAACATGATGGGCAAGCCCGTAGAGATTGGACCCACTCGCGAGACTATCCGCACGTATCTGCAGCAGATAGGCGAGTACCCGTTGCGAGGCTACGTCTCGGGAGCCGGTGATCTGGACGTGCTGGGCCATCGGGCGCCACACTTCCGGTACCCAGATGCCTTGCGCGAGAACATCGATGGCCAGGTCAGAGATGACGACATCGACTACACGATCCTTGGTCTGCACATTCTGGAGACGTACGGAGCCAACTATACGAAGCGCAATGTGGCTGAGGAGTGGCTTCGCCGTTTCCCCGCCTATCAGCTCTTCACTGCGGAGCGCGCGACCTATCAGAACCTGATACGCGAGGTGCCACTCGATCATGTGGGGGAGTTCCACAACCCCTACCGCGAATGGATCGGCGCGCTCATCCGTGCGGACATCTTCGGATACGTTGCCGCAGGCGATCCGAGACGTGCCGCGCTGCTCGCCTACGAGGACGCTTCGTTGAGCCATCGCGGCAACGGAATCTATGGATCGATGTGGGTAGCAGCGCTGGTCGCAAGCGCATTCACTGCAGGGAGCCCGAAGGAGTCAATTGTTCAGTCGCTGACCGCGGTGCCTGCGGCATCGCGGCTCGCGACCCAGATCCGCGCGGTCGTCGACGATCATGGACAAGGCGTGGGCTGGGAAGTCGCGATGGATCGCATCGGCGAGCGCTGCCGGGGGATGAGTTGGGTTCACACGATCAACAACGCCGCGGCGCTCGCTGCCGCGATCCTCTGGGGACGCGATGACTTCGCCGCCACCGTTGGGCTTGCAGTGCAGGCGGGGCTGGACACGGACTCGATCGGTGCCACGGCAGGGTCGTGGGCGGGAGCGAGGGCAGGCGCAACCGGACTGCCCCGTCATCTGGTCGAGCCTCTCCACGATCATTCCAGGAGTGCCGTCTTCGGCTACGGCGATGCGTTCATCTCGGACTACGCGGCACGAACGCTCGCTCTCTCCGATGTCTTGTGAGCGCCGTGGCCAGCTGAGTCACGCCAGCTACTCAGCCTCCGCTGATGGCCGGCGCGACCGAGGCGGCGTCGATCGCGAGGGTTCGCTGCGTCATCGCGCGGACGGCGTCGATCGCGGCGTGCCGATCGCGTGCGGCGATGCCGTCGACGATGTTGAGTCGCAGCTCCCGAAGCGTGGCGACATCACGGGCCCAGCTCGACAGCTGGGTGCTTCTTGCCTGCTGTGCGAGCGAGAGATGGGTAGACACAACGTATGCGGCAACGGCCTGCAGCAGGCGGTCATGCGAAAGATCGAACAGTCCGTCGAGGAACGCACGCAGCGTTGCGAGGAAGGTGTCAGGGGGCATCGATTCGTCGAACGACGCAGCGACCTCGCGCAAAGCGGCGACCTCTTCGTCGCTGGCGACCTCGATGGCCCGCTCGACAGCCTGCAGGTTGAGCGTCTCGGAGAGGCGAAGGATGCTCGGAAGATCGACACCCTCGAGCTCCACCACCGACCCCATTGCGGCCGCCATCAACGTGTTGGCGTCTACGATCACGGTCGTCCCGGAGCCGTGCTTCACCTCGACGAGCTTCATGGCGCTCAGTGCCCGGATTGCTTCGCGGATCGTCGGAGCGCTCACGCCGTAGTGTGCGGCCAGCTCACGCTCCGTGGGGAGGCGGGAGCCGCGGGGAAGTCCTCCCGACAGGATGTTCGCTTCCAGATCGCGGACCACGCGGTCAGCCACATTCAGACGTTCGCTTTCGGACCAAGCGCTTCCAAGGCTCATGTGGACTCCCGTCGATAAGAGGCTGCGGCATCTTCCGTTCAACCTACTCGCCAAGGATATTCTACGGGTCAGCAGTTGACCAAGTCTCTTTATGAATATACGCTCTAGCCAAACGCGACGAGGCCTACGTGGCCGGTCGCGCAGACCCGAACCAGCACCCGTCACGGTGTGACACAAAGGAGAGTCACGATGAACAGGCGATCGATCGCCGCACTTGCGGCAGCGGCCATCGCAGCAGTCGCGTTGAGCGGCTGCTCCACGGCAGGCAGCAACACCACCACGACGTCAACCCCCGCATCAGGTCCGGTCGAGATCACCGTCGGCGTCGGCAACGAGATGGCGGTGCTTCCCCTCGGGAAGGAAACCTTCTCCTCCGACAGGATCAAGATCATCCAGAAGGTCTCTGCGCCCGGAGGCGTGACCGCACTGCTCCTCAATGGCCAGGCTCAGTTGGCAACGACGGATCCGGCGAGCGCACTGATCGCCATCTCGAAGGGGGTGCCGATTCAGATCGTCGCAACGTCGATGACCAGCGGCACCAACGCCGATGACGACCTTACGGGGCTGCTCGTCAAGGCGGACGGGGGCCCGGCCGATGTCAAGGCGCTGAGCGGTCAGACGATTGCCGTGACCAAGCTCGGCGGTGGCGCGCAGATCGGTGCGCAGGCGGGGATCGACCAGATGGGCGGGGACTCCAAGTCGGTGAAGTTCGTCGAGCTGCCGCCCGCGAATCTGATCCCCGCTGTGCAGAACGGTACCGTCGCTGCGGCCGTGACTCAGGAGCCGGCTGTGACCAGGGCGAAGCAGAGTGGCCTCAAATCGCTGTTCGCGCCGGCCGTGGCGAACGCGGCAAGTGCCCCCGTCAATGTCTACATCGCCACGAAAGAGTACGTGGCGGGGCACAAGGACGTCATCGATGCGTTCATCAAAGACCTCGGAACGGCCAGCAAGAAGGTCACGTCGAACACTGATCAGACGCGTGCCGCGCTGGCGAAGCTCGGAAACCTGTCCGATCAGGAGGCGAAGTCGATGGTGCTTCCGATCTACGTTCCGAACGCCGTCGATGTCTCCAAGATCAAGGAGATCGAGCAGGGCATGATCAAGTACGGTGCGCTAAACAAGGAACTCGACCTGTCCACCGCGGTGTACTCGGGCTGATGAGAGTACGTTTCTTCCGGGCTGCGAGCGGCCTGCTCGCAGCCCGGATACTTGTCATCCTGCTGATTCTTGCGGCGCTGCAGTTCGCGGTCACCGTCAGGATCCTCAGTCCGCTGGCGGTTGCTGCCCCGTCGTCGGTCATTGCTGCCCTCGGCAACATCGTCGTCAATGGCCAGATCTGGACCGGGCTCGGTCTCACATTGATCAACTGGCTCACCGGAGTCGCGCTCGCGGCGCTCATCGGAATTCCCCTGGGGTTGGCTCTCGGCGGGAACGAAGTCGTCTATGCGGCCTTCCGGGTGCCGATCGAGTTCATGCGCACGGTCCCAGCGATCGCAATCATGCCGCTTGCGCTGCTGCTGCTCGGCGTCACGGCGCGGATGGCGATCCTCCTGGTCTTCATCGGTGCGCTCTGGCCGATCCTGCTGCAGAGCATGTACGGATTCCATCAGATCGACGCGGCGCTGCGGGACGTCTCCCGGAGCTATCGCATTCGCCGGAGCGACCGATTCACTCGGATCATTCTGCCGACGGCGGCACCCTTTGTCGCGACCGGGCTCCGGATCTCGTTGACCGTCGGTCTGCTGCTTGCTGTCAGCGCTGAGGTGATCGCGGGAGTGCCCGGGCTCGGGAATGAGGTCGCGCTGGCGCAGCAGAACCTGAAGATCCCTGAGATGTATGCGTTCGTCGTCGTGATCGCGTGCGTCGGGACCATCGCGAATCTTGGCACCAGACGTCTTGAGCGGCAGATCCTCTCGTGGCACCCCGCACATCGGAAAGGAGGCAACTCATGAACCGCAGGAGATGGGGCTTCACAGCCATCTCGACGATCGCTCCGGTAGCGATCGTCGCGGTCTGGTGGCTGGTCAGCCGAACGAGCACCTCGCTCTACTTTCCGCCGCTCTCGGAGATCCTGAAGTCGCTGGCGACGTTCTGGCTGGCGCCAGCGGGGCTCGCTCAGCTGGGCGCCAGCATGTCCCACCTCGCCGTCGGGCTCGCAGGAGGGATCGCGGTCGGCGTTGGCGGCGGAATAGTCCTCGGTGTGTGGCGCTGGGGCTTCGACGTCGTCAGCCCGGTATTGGAGTTCATCCGCGCAACACCCGCGATTGCGCTGGTCCCGATCGTTCTCCTGATCCTCGGAATCGGGCCATTGACTCAGATCGCGATGATCACCGCCGCGACGGTCTGGCCCATTCTGCTGAACACGATCGATGGGGTGCGGTCCTTGGACACGACGACCCGCGACGTCATGACGAGCTATCGCCTCAAGGCTGGGGACCGTCTGTTCCGCATCATTCTTCCCGGTGCGTCCCCGCAGATCATGGTGGGAATCAACATCGCGGTGACGGTCGCGCTCGTAATGATCATTGCCAGCGAGCTGCAGGGAGCGACCGAGGGCGTGGGCTACACGCTGATGGCACAGCAGCGCTCCTATGACATGGCAGGCATGTGGTCAACCATCGTGTTGCTCGGGATGCTGGGCTTCTCACTCAATCTCGCGTTCAGCGCCTGTGAGCGGATTCTGCTCGCTTGGCACCGACAGATGAATTCAGGAAAGAAAGGATGATCGTGGAGACGACCAGCCCCATCGAGCGCGCTGAAGTATCTGCTCCGCTCATGAGCGTGCGCGCCCTGCGCAAAGAGTATGTCGTCGGCAAGGACGGTCGCCGACTAGTTCTTGACCGGGTTGACCTGAGCGTAGAGGCAGGCAAGTTCGTGTGCCTGGTCGGTCCGTCCGGCGCGGGCAAGACGACTTTGCTGCGATGCCTCGCGGGACTGACCGAACCGACATCGGGTGAGATCTCTCTGGGAGGCCGTCCCGTGGTCGCACCACCAGCAGAGCTCGCGGTCGTCTTCCAGGACTACAGCCGCTCGCTCATGCCGTGGATGTCGGTGCGGAGCAACGTCGAGTTGCCCCTGCGATCACGAGGGGTTGCGAAGCCGGAGCGCCGCAAGCGTGCCGACGCGATGTTGGAGGCAGTAGGGCTCGCTCCTGCAACCCACAATCAATACCCCTGGCAGCTTTCAGGCGGAATGCAGCAAAGAGTCGCCATCGCTCGCGCACTCGTTTGCGAGACCTCCATCGTGCTGATGGACGAGCCTTTCGCGTCAGTCGATGCTCAGACACGCGCCGACCTGGAAGATCTCGTGCTGCGAATCCGGCAGGAGTTCGGAGTCACGATCGTTCTCGTTACGCACGACATTGACGAGGCGGTCTACCTCGGTGACGAGGTCGTAGTCCTCTCAGGCTCGCCAAGCCGAGTCACGCAGACGATCGCCGTACCGTTCGGCGCTGAGCGCGATCAGATCACGACGAAGTCGCTTCCGCAGTTCGCCTCTCTCCGCGCGCAGGTGCTCACGCTCATCTCGCGCCAGCGCGAGCCGGTCGGATGACGTATTTAGAGGAGATTGCGCGAATCCGTATCGATGTTGAGCCGCACCGCGGCGAACCCGGAATGTGCACATCCTGACCGGAGTGATCCTGTCGGCGGCGGTGACCTTCATTCGCGAGGTTGGGCTCGCGATTCCACATAGTCAAGTCCTAGGCAGAAGCGCCCTGTCGAGTGCCGACCACCCTCCACCGGACTTTGGTTGCTAGACAACGAATCAACTCAGAACGACAGGAGTCTCGATGAAGATCTTGTACACCGGCGCGAATGGCCGGATGGCTGTTGTGATCAGGGAAGCGCTCAGCGCGAAATTCGACGAGGTCGTGCTGTTCGTCCGCACGGCGCCGACGCGTCTTTTCCCCGGTGAGACTGTGGTGACAGGGGATCTGAGGGATCTGTCAGCGCTGCAGAGGGCCGTCGATGACGTCGATGTGATCATTCATCTCGGTGGCATCGCTGATGAGTCGTCCTTCGCGGAGATCCTGTCATCGAACATCGAGGGCACCTACAACGTGCTGGAGGCCGCGCGACTCGGTGGGGTTCGGCGAGTGGTTTTCGCCAGTTCCAATCACGTCACAGGCTTCTATCCGGTGACAGAGCGGATCGACGCGGACCAACCGGTGCGCCCGGACAGCTATTACGGAGTCAGCAAGGTCTTCGGTGAGGCTCTGGGCCGTCTTTACCACGACAAGTGGGGGCTTGAGATCATCAACCTCAGGATCGGCAGCTGCCGGCCTGCGCCGGAAGACCGGCGACAGCTGAGAATCTGGCTCAGCCATCGAGACGCCGCGCAGCTGTTCGAACGCGCTGTTCTCGCCACGGAAATCGGGTACCTCACTCTTTACGGTGCGTCAGCCAACGCATCCGGCTACTGGAACAACTCTGCGGGAGAGGCCGCACTCGGGTACATGCCTCAAGACTCCGCAGAGGATCACGCGGGCCTGGTCAGCACCGCCGACGTCGAGTACTACCACCAGGGCGGGCAGTACGCAGGTGCGAACTACGAGGGCGGCTCCTGGGTCCCTCGGGTTCGATGAAGGGTGCGGCCCTTGTATACCTATGACGCGCTGGTGGCCGGTTTCCCCGCGAAGTCCGACAGCCACGGCGCCTTCGGATGGAGTGCGGTGTGGCTGATCGACGATGGCGAGCGCAAGGTGCTCGTCGATGCGGGCGGCCCCGCATACGCGTCCGTTCTTCGCGATGCCCTGGCTGCACGAGGGCTGATGTCGGCAGACATCACGGACGTTCTGCTGACTCATGCGCACTGGGACCACGTCTCGAACTTCACCAGCTTCGATCAGGCAACAGTCTGGCTGGGAAGCACGGAACTTGAATGGGCGAGTCGTCAGCCTGTCGGTGCGCACTTTCTTTCCGACGTGCACGTGCAGGAGCTGCATCGCCGCTGGGCAGACGGGACAGGAAGGGTCCGCACGATCGAGGGCGACGATCTGGTCCTTCCGGGCATCCGTGCGCTCAAGGCTCCTGGACATACCCCAGGACATCTTGCTTTTCTCGTCGAGGACGCCGCGACACCTCTGCTCCTGGCGGGGGACGCGGTAAAGAACCTCCATGAACTCGCGACAGGGGACGTCGACTCGACTCTCGACGAGGCAGAGAGCCGGCGCACCGTGCAGAAGTTGCGCTCGGTGATGAACCAAGCGGGCGCGGCCTTGGCGCCGGGACATGACGTGCTTCTCGTCGCGGACGAGGGCCAAGTCCATCGGATAGCGCCGCAACACGCGCAGTTCACCTTCTTCGAAGCGGCCGAAGGCCCGGGCCTCGATCATTCGGTGCGCTTCGCATGATCACATCGCGCGCTGCGCGCTCCGCAGCGACACACAGCAGCTGAGCTGCCGAGAGACAGGAAAAGGATGACTACACGAAGGGCGCTTATCACGACGCCATGGCTGGTGCCAGGATGCGAAACTGAGCATGAGTTGGAGCGGGCAGGCTTCAGCGTGTCGTATGCGCCGGCGTTGGAAGCCGCGGACGACGTTGGTCAGATCAATGCGCTCATCGCAGGTACCGAGCCCGTGACGGCCGACGCGCTTGCCTTGGCGCCGCGGCTGCGAATCATCGTCCGTACCGGTGTGGGCTACGACAGCGTTGATGTTGACGCAGCGACCGCGCAGGGAGTTGTCGTCTGCACGACACCTGGAGCCAACCGCCGATCCGTAGCCGAGCTTGTCGTCGGCCAGGTATTCAACGGTGCACGACGTATCGCGCAGAATGTGGCCGAGGTGCGCGCCGGGCGATGGGAGCGGCGCAGCGGCAGAGAAGTTGCCGGATCAGTGCTGGGAATCGTGGGGCTCGGCTCGATCGGCAAGACGGTCGCGGAACTGGCGCTCGCCTTGGGAATGGTCGTCGTCGCTGCCGATCCATTCGAGGATCATGAGTTCGCGACGCGGACCGGGGTTCGGTATCTGCCGCTGGAGCGGCTGCTGCGGGAATCGGACTTCGTCACACTGCATGTCATGTTGACCGCGGAGAGCCGCGGCCTGATCGATGAGTATGCGCTCTCGCTGATGAAGTCGACGGCGTATCTCATCAACACAGCTCGAGGAGGAATCGTCGATGAGGTCGCGCTTGCCGCGGCGTTGCGCTCGGGACAGCTCTCAGGGGCGGCGCTCGATGTCCTCGAAGAGGAGCCTCTCCCTGCAGGCAGCGAGCTGAGCGGCATCGACGGTCTCTCCATCACCGCGCATATCGCCGGCGCCACCACTGAGTCACGATCCCGTTCCGCGTCCTCCGCGGCCGAGCAGATCATCGGCTTCTTCGACGGCGTCCGGCCCGCCGGGCAGGTCAACCTTCTTGACGAAGCAAGCGCCTCAGCGGCGCTGTTTCCGCAGAGCGCATGAGCGAGCTGGATCGGGATGCGAAGCCCTTGCGCTTCGACGCGAACCTGAAATGGCTGTTCACCGAGCTGCCGTTTGAGCGGCGCTTCGACGCCGCCTCCTCCGCGGGGTTCGCAGCAGTGGAGTGCCCCGCGCCGTACTCGCTGACGCCGTCCGGTGTCTCCCGGCGGCTGCGAGACGCGGGGCTGGAGCTCATCCTCATCAATACGCCGATGGGTGCGCCGGGCAGCGTGGGCCAGCGCGGGTTCGCCTGTCTGCCGGAGCACGTGCGGGAGTTCAGAGAGAGCTTCTCACAAGGCCTCGAGTACGCCGCAGCTCTGGGGAGCACCTTCCTTCACGTCGTCGGAGGGTCGGTTCCATCGGACCTATCACGGGATCAAGCCATCGCGCAATACATCGCAAGCGTCGCATGGGCCGTTGACCAGGCTGAAGGAAGCGGGGTGGGCATCGTCATTGAGATGCAGAATCGCCGAGACTCGCCGGGATTCGTCCTTGAGTCACATGCGCAGGCAGCTGCCATCGCTGCCGCCACCGGCGCGGGGCTGCTCCTGGATCTCTACCATGTTCAGATTTCGGAGGGAGACGTCACGCGGCGCTTCCGAGAACTGCTTCCACTCGTCGCTCACCTTCAGATCGCCGATGCGCCGACCCGCCATGAGCCCGGCACAGGCGAGCTGAACTGGCGATTCGTGTTCCAAGCCATCGCCGATTCGACCTATGACGGATGGATCGGGTGCGAGTACGCGCCGTCGCTCGGAACGACGCCTGGGCTCGCCTGGATGAAGGAGCTGACGCCATGACCACCGCGAATCGATCGGAACCACCCCTCATTGCGCTGATCAGCGCAACCTCGGCGGCTATCGCACCGGCAGTGGACGGCCTGCGGGTGGCCTACCCCTCAGCGGAAGTCTGGAATCTGCTGGACGACCGGCTGTTGTCTGATGCGGAGGAAGCAGGAGGCGTGACCCCGCCGTTGATGCAACGCATGACGCGCCTGATCCACCATGCGGTGGACGGTGGCGCTTCGGGAGTCCTCCTCACCTGCTCGCAATATGGTCCGATCGCGCAGCGCGTGTCCGCACCAGTTCCGGTTCTCGCACCCGATAGCGCGGCGTTCCGCATCATCAAAGACGGACAGTATGCACGTGTCTTGGTGCTGTCGTCGCTGAAAAGCGCGCTCGACGACTCCATGTCGAGGCTCTCCGCGGTGCTGGGGCCAGATCAACTGCTCATTGGTGCCGTGAGCGCCGCGGCAGGGCAAAGGGCCCGGGAGGGCGATGTGCAGGCCGTCGGTGAGGCGCTCATCGAAGCAGTGCACGAGGCGGAATCCGGGGTCGACGCCGTGCTCCTCGCGCAGTACTCCTTGGCGCCGGCACGTGATGACCTCTCACGTGTGCTCGGAATCCCCGTCATCTCAGGACCGCAGACGGCAGCCACGCGTCTCCGGCAGCTGATCGAGGAACAATGACCGAACAGCTTCTCGGCGCGATCGCCGACGACTTCACGGGCGCGACAGATGTCGCGGTCGCTTTCCGACGTGCGGGCCTGCGGACGCTTCTGTACTTCGGGGTCCCGGAGCCTGACGCCGGCCACACGATCGCGTGCGACGCGATCGTGATCGGTCTAAAGACCCGTACCGTGCCCGCTGAGCTCGCACAGCGCGAAGCACTCGCCGCGGGTGAGTGGCTGCAGACGCGCGGCGCGGACCAGCTGTACTTCAAGTATTGTTCGACCTTCGATTCCACTCCCGCGGGAAACATCGGTCCGGTCTTGGACACCTTGTCTGATGCGTTTCACGCGCGGCTGGTCGTCACGACCCCTAGCTCGCCAGAGCATGGTCGGACTGTCTATCAAGGGCATCTCTTCATCGGTGACACGCCGCTGGGTGAATCTTCCATGAGCCGGCACCCTCTGACGCCGATGACGGACTCATCCCTATGTCGGCTTCTCGCTGCCCAGACCTCGCGTGCCGTCAGCCTGCTGCCCTACGAGCGCCTGGAGGCAGGGGGCGAGGCCGTCCGCTGCGCAGTTGCGGAGGCGGAAGGGGCGGGTGCTCGCTATCTGATCGCCGACGGGCTGCAGCAGGCCCATCTCGTGACGGTCGCGGAGTCCATCGGTGGCATGCCTCTCGTGGCCGGAGCCGCGGGGCTCGGTGGAGCCTTAGCGCAGGTACGCGCTGCTGCCCGATCGACGTCCGTAGAGGGCCCTGCCCGAGGAGGCCTCAGTCCGGTCGGTTCGGGCACCACAGCGATCCTCGCAGGCAGCTGCTCGCGCCGCACGCTCGAACAGATCGAGGCATATCTCACCGAGGGGCACCCGGGATATCGACTGGACGCGATGGACGGACGTGACGCTCGTCGACTGGCAGATGACGCACTCGACTGGTTCGAGCAGAAGCCGGAAGGATCCACTCCGCTCATATACTCCTCGCTGGAACCGGAAGCGCTGCGGCGGGTGCAAGCTTCCATAGGCGTTGACGCCTCGGCGACTCTGTTCGAAGACGCGATGGGCCTCGTCGCCCGCGGGCTCCGGCAACGGGGGGTCACTCGGCTTATCGTCGCCGGAGGGGAGACGTCTGGCGCAGTTGTTCAAGCGCTTGACGTGCGAGGTGGTCTCGTTGGGCCGGAGGCCGCCACGGGAGTGCCGTGGATCCACGTTGATGGCGCTCCGCAACTCGCGCTGCTCTTGAAGTCGGGCAACTTCGGTGACGCCGGGTTCATGATCGCCGCTGCCCAAGGGGCGAACGATGAAACGGGGGGACCGGTATGAAGCCCGGCGAGCTTCGGATCCGCAAGGAACTGGTCTCCTGCGCGCACAGAATTCAGGACCGGGGCCTGAGCCACGGCAGCACAGGCAACGTGTCCGTTCGGTGGGCGGACATGATCTTGGTCACACCCACGGGCACGCGGTTGGGGGAGGTCACCGTTGATGCTCTGTCCGTGATCGATCTGGACGGCAGGCACGTCGACGGACCGCGCCCCTCCAAGGAAGCAGCGCTGCACGCTGCAATTCTTCGCGCACGCCCGGAGTCGAACGCGGTGGTGCACACGCATTCGACACACGCTGCTGCGGTGTCCTGCATTGCGGAGTCGGGTTCCATCTCCGCAATACCGCCGCTCACCGCGTACTTTCTGATGCGAGTGGGGGAGTTGCCGTTGGTACCGTTCTTCGCTCCTGGCGATGTCGGCCTCGCGCACGAGGCGGAGCGACTCGCGGGAGTTCATCGGGCAATGCTGCTCCGCAACCACGGTCCGATCGCTGCAGCGGAGGACGTCGGGACCGCGCTGGACGTGATCGACGAGATCGAAGAAACGGCGAAGGTCTTCCTGCTGCTGGGCGCGCATCAATACGAAGTAGTGCCGTTCGGATCGCGCGGTGCCTTGCGCTCAGCGGAGACAACAAGCCAGAGGGGAAGCAGGCCATGACAGCGCCACGACGCACGATGCATCTGTTCAGCGCGCTCGCTGTTCAGCGGGCGCTTGAAGAAGTGATCCCTGTCTTCGAGACGGAACACAACGTCGAGGTTATTGCGACGTTTGAGCCGACCGCCGTACTCGAATCGAAGCTGCGCTCAGGTGAGGGTGCCGACGCCGTCATCGGCATTCGAAGCACGCTCGAGGCGCTCGGAAAAGACGATCTGCTGGTCTCCCAATCGGTGGCGGCGCTCGTCCGCTCTGGCATCGGAGTGGCCGTTCCCGCCGGGGCATCACATCCGAACATTGGCGATACCCGGGGGCTGACCAACGCGCTCACCCGCGCCCGGGCGGTTGCCTACTCTCGCAAAGGAGCTAGCGGGATCTACTTTGCGGGTCTGCTCAAGAAACTCGGCATCGCCGATGAGGTCAACGCGCGCGCCGTCATCCCGGAGAGGGGTTTCGTGGCGGAAGCGCTTCTCGACGGACGCGCGGATATCGCGATCCAGCAGCTAAGCGAGCTCGCGTCTGTGACCGGTATCGAGACGGTCGGGCCCCTGCCCGACGGGGCTCAGCAGTATCTGGAACTTGCAGTGGGGCTGAGTGTCGGTGGGAACGCAGCGCAGTTCGACGCTTTCCGGGCGTACCTGTTCTCGCCCAGGGTCTTCGAGGCGTTCCGTCGATCCGGGCTGGAACCTGTCACAACATGAGCGAAGCCCGGGGAGCCGATCCGGGAGGCACGTCGCTTTCGCTGGAGGAACGTGCTCGATGAGTTCTCGTGAACGATCGACGAGGATCCCCTCGTGGACAAGGTCTACGCAACGGGCGATCGCTGATGCGTTCGAGGCTGGAGACGCGACGTTGGCCTCCGAGCGGCTGCGGCAGCATCTTGTGAGCGCGCATCGACGGATGTTGGCGGACCACGAGTCGCTGTCAGGGTGAGGCGGGCGGCTCCCCGCCTCAATCGGCGACGGGTGTCGCACCAGATCCTCTCCGGTGACGGGGCCGAATCTGAGGGTGCGTGACCGGACGGTTCCTGCGCCATCAATTCGCCGGGGTGGTGAGGGAGCTCGCGGCAAGCGGTTCTGACCTTTTCAGGGGCGGTTCGAGGCGCTTGCGTGCGTAATCTCAGCAACGAAGCTCCGCGCAACGGCTGATGGTTTTGGTGACTGCGCGGTGACCACGGCCAATTGGCGAGAGATTTCGGGGCCGTCTAGCGGTACGAAGTTGACATGTTGGGACGGGTGCAGGAGGGGCTTGCTCGATTCCGGGAAGGCAGTGACGCCAAGGCCCGCAGACACCATCGCGATCACGGCGATCGTTGCATCGGCGGTAATCGAGGTGCGCGGGGTCGCGCCGGCGCGGCGGAATCCGTCATCCGTCAGGCGCCGGACGCTCGTGCCTTCTGCCAGCTGAATGAACGGATGCTCGGCAATGTCGTGCCACGTCACTCGGTCGCGTCCGGCCAATGGGTGGTCCGAGCGGATCGCCGCGCGAAGCGGATCTTTCGCGAGCGGCGTTGCTGAGAGCCCCGTGATGTCGGTCGGCCACTCGGTGACGGCGACGTCTGCGTCACCAGCCCGAACACTGTCGAGGATTCGGGTCGCCGAACCCGTGGAGAGATGAAGCTGCACGGCAGGGTGCGCCGTGAGGAATCCGGCGAGGACCGGCGTCAACCAGCCTCCTGCCAACACGGGGAGGGCGGCGACGCGAAGCGATCCTTGATCGGCGCTCTGAAATGCCGTGAATCGTTTCAAGCCAGCCGCGTACCCCTCAAGGATCTCCACGGCGACTGCTACGAACTCCGCCCCGTCCGCGGTGAGTTCTACGCGGCGAGTAGTGCGGTGGAACAGGGCTGTACCGACTGTTGCTTCGACGGTCTGAATCGTGCGTGACACGGCTGGCTGAGTAATGCGAAGGTCTCTGGCCGCGTCGCTGAAGGATGCACACCGTGCGACCGTCACGACCACCCGAAGATGTTCGATCGGGATATTCATTCCGCCAGCGTATCAATCTACAAGGATGAGGCATTTCCGTTGATCAGTGCTTGCGGGCAAGGTGGAGCATGGGTCTCCGCGGGACGCGGCGGATCACTCGACACGAAAGGTCTGCGATTGCTTCAGGAACTCACCGACGCTGAGCTGGAGCTCATCCGGGTCGATATTGGCGCCCTTGGCCCCGACCGGGTCGGGCGTGAGTATGTGGCTGTCACAGCGGCAGACGGGGCAGTGCTCCATGGAACGTTGACTCGCCCCCAGGAGGTGAATCCTCGACCAGTGATCGTGATCCGAACGCCGTACGGGCGCTCGGAGCTGGACGGTGCTGCTGCCTACCTCTCGTCTCGCGGCTACGCGGTCCTGGTCCAGGACACGCGATCGGCCACGTCGTACTTCTCTGAGGCGGGAGACGGCCGCTCCACCGCGGACTGGGCAACCTCGCAATCGTGGTGCGATGGCACCCTGCTGCTGGCGGGGTTCAGTTACCTTGGCTTTACCGCTTGGGCGACCGCATCTACCCGCCCGCCTGCACTGCGGGCGATGAGCATCGCTGAATACAGCACGGACCGGGTCTCGGCTTGGTACCCGGGCGGTGCGCTCACGCTCGACCTGGCACTGTCGTGGTCCCTGCAGAATGAAGCGAATAGCTCTGAACCACATCCACCAGCAGACGCGTTCGACGTCCTGCCTTTGGGCGATGCGGGTGAAGCAGCGGCAGGCGGACCGTTGCCATTCTTTCGAGAACGGCTGATGCATGGCGCCGATTCGTCGCATTGGGCGCCGCTCGACTACTCCTCGACCGCTGAGGACGCAGGCATCCCCGTGCTGCTCTTCGACGGCTGGTACGACTATCAGCGGATCCCGCTCTTCCAGGATTTTGAACGCCTCGGGCGGATGGGCGCGCCACGACGACTCGTGTTCGGGCCGTGGACCCACAACCCGATCGAGATGACTCGCTACCTCGACGAAACGCTGACCTGGTTCGATCTGCACGCGAAGGGTATGGGGACTGCCCCTGCGGAGGCTTCCTTGTACGACACCGGTGCGAGAGGCTGGGTGGAGTTTGATCGGTGGCCGGCGAACCCGCCTCAACAGGTGTTCCACGCCACTCCGAACCGTCTGCTGAGCGTCGAGCCAGTTGAGGGCTCAACGTTCATCGGGTGGGCCTACGATCCTGACGATCCGACTCCCGCTGTCGGCCTGACGGCGTTCGGTGGTCTGGAGGTCGGGGGCCCGCAGGACAACCGGACCCTCCTCGACCGGTCGGACACCGTGGTGTTCACCGCCGATCCCCTCGCCGAGGATCTCGACGCCGTCGGACGAGTCAGGGTGCGCTCGACGGTGCGCTCCGACGCGCCGAGCACGGACTTTTTCGTGCGTCTTCTCGATGTCACGGCAGATGGCGTTGCCGCCAACGTGTGCGACGCCATCTGCCGAGTGACCGATCCTCAACTGAGCAGCTCGAACGGCGTGGTTGTCGAGCTGGATCTCGGGCCGATCGCGCATCGGTTCCTTGCGGGGCATCGTCCAGCGGTGCTAGTGGCAAGTGGCGCGTACCCGTACTACGACCGAAATCTGGGGTTCGGCGATCCTCTGCTCACCGCCGTACGCAGGCGCATCGCTCACCCGTCCGTCTGCATCGGCGGCACCGATGGGCTCTCCATCACCCTCACGCTTCGCCAGTGAGAGAACTCCCGACGACTCCGCAGTTAGTGATGCTGAATGGTTATCAATTCACAAGAGATTGGCATTTCCGGTTATCAGTGTGACCGACCAGGCTGGGAATATGCATACCCCAGCAGCGCCTGAGCGGGGACCGCTCGAGGGCCTCCGCGTACTCGACATCACCAGCACGATGTCCGGGCCATTCTGCACCTTGCTTCTCGCTCAACTGGGCGCGTCCATCGACAAGATCGAGCCGCCTACAGGCGATGTCCTGCGGAACGTGCCGGGCGGCGTCAGCCCCGGGATGTCCCCTCTCTTCCTCGCATTCAACGCAGGCAAGCGCTCCGTGCGGCTCGATCTGCGTGACTCGGGCGATCGCGAAGTGCTTCGGCGATCGTTCGCGAGCTACGACGTGATCGTTCACAACATGCGGGGTAAAGCAGCGCGACGTCTCGGGCTGACGGCCGGATCGCTCGTAGAGGCAGGCTCGCAGGCGATCTTGTGTGAGATCGTCGGGTACGGGCCTGGGCCTTTCGAGGACCACCCTGCGTACGACGACACAATTCAAGCGGCGTCCGGACTCGCCTGGGTGCAGGGAAACGGCGACCGCCCCGAATACGTGCGTACGGCGATAGCGGACAAGACAGCAGGCCTGTATGCGGCACTGGCGGTCTGCGCCGAGCTCGCAGGCAGAGGCAGAGGGCGGAGGGCTCGGGCCGTCAAGATTCCGATGCTGGAGACGCTTGCGGCATTCACCACGGTCGAACAGCTCGGCGGTGCGACCTTCGATCCGCCGCGCGGCCCCGCCCTGTACCCGCGGACTGCTTCCCGCGATCGTCGGCCGTATCCGACTGCAGACGGCTACCTCAGCGTGATGGTCTACACCGACCGCCACTGGCACTCCTTTCTGATGGAGATCGGACGGCCGGACCTCATCGAGGACGAGCGCTTCGCGCACATCGATGGGCGCACTCGGCACGTTGACGAGGTGTATTCGTTCTTGGCTCAAGAAATGACCCGGCGAACGACTGCTCAGTGGATGACTGCCCTCACGGACATCGACGTTCCGCATGCGCGGCTCAATCCGATCCCCGATCTCTTCGATGACGAGCACCTCCGTGCCGTCGCGCTGTTCGCCCCACGGGAACACCCGACGGAAGGCGTACTGCGCATCTCGCGGCCGCCGTTCCTCTTCGACGACACACCTGTGCCGGACGTCGAGTTCGCCGAGCCCCTCGGGCGCTCAACGCGCGACTTCTTCGCAGAGCACCGAGCGGACCTCGTGCCATGACTTCTGAGCTGCGGGTCATCCAGCGGGGGCTCTTTTTCGAAGAGTTCATCGTCGGAGCCACCTATGTTCACGCGCCGGGGCGAACCGTCACCGACGCGGACAATGTCCTTTTCACGACGCTCACGATGAACACGCAGTCCCTGCATCTCGACGAAGCGTGGTCGCGCAGGAGCGAGTTCGGGGGACGACTCGTGAACAGCATGTTCACGCTCTCGACCTTGGTGGGGCTGTCCGTTGCCCAGCTGACACAAGGAACGATCGTCGCCAACCTTGGGCTCACGGACGTTGCGTTTCCTGCGCCGGTTCGAGTCGGTGACACTCTGTACGCAGAGTCAGTCGTCGCAGACAAGCGATTGTCGCGCTCGCGTCCCGAGCAGGGGATCGTCGTACTCGGCCATACGATGCGAAACCAGGAGGGCGCCGTGGTGGCGACCGCGAGCCGCTCCACGCTTGTTCTTCGACACCCGGAGGAGTCTCGTTGATCGGTCCCGCACTCCTGTTCTGTCCAGCGAACAGGCCAGATCGCTTCGAGAAGGCTCTGAGAGCCGCTGACTCGGTCATCCTCGACCTCGAGGACGCCGTCGCACCTGAGGAAAAAGCGGAGGCTCGCGCAGCCGTCGCGGCTTCACACCTTGATCCACGTCGTGTGATCGTGCGCGTGAATCCAGTTGACTCGGAGGATCATGAACGAGACGTCGCCGTTCTAAGGCGAACGCCGTATCGGACGGTGATGCTTGCGAAGACTGAGTCGCCTTCTGAATGCGACACGCTTCATGCCCTCGGTTGCCGGGTCGTCGCACTGTGCGAGACGCCGAGGGGCGTGCGGAACGCCTGGACGATCGCCGAGCATCCCGCGGTAACCGCGCTCATGTGGGGTGCGGAGGACCTCGTGGCCGGCCTGGGCGGGCGCTCCAGCCGTCGGGCGAACGGCGACTATCGCGAGGTTGCTCGGTTCGCTCGGGCGCAGGTGCTGATCGCGGCGCGAGCAGCCGGTCGGACTGCGATCGACGCGGTGCATCTCGACATCAGCGATCTTGACGGACTGGAATCAGAGGCCGAAGACGCCGCTGCGAGTGGGTTCGCTGCGACGGCCTGTATCCACCCGACTCACGTGGCCGTGATCAGAGCGGCCTACTCGCCGAGTCTGAAGGAGATTGCGTGGGCCCAATCGGTGCTCGCAGCCGAGGAGTTCTCGGCGGGTGTCTTCCGTCTTGATGGACGCATGATTGACGAGCCGATTCTTCGCCAGGCGCGGGCGATCATGGAGCGGCGAGAGATGCTCCCGTGATCGTCTCGGCCAGAGCGTCCGCCGCGCGCATGACCAGGCGACTGAGGCGCCCCTCGTCGGCAGCTTCGAATCTCTGACGCGGGAGGATGATGCCGATGCTGCTAGAGACGTCTTCGCCGATGCGAAGTGGTGCGGCGATACCCACGGCCCCAAGGTTCACTTCGTCGTCGCTGATTGCGTAGCCGCGCTGTCGGACGGCCTCGAGCGTACGGTCGAGACGGCTGGCGTTGCTGGGTGTGCGCGGCGTGAGCGGGGGCAAGCCACGGGCGATCATGCGGTCTGCGTCGACACGCGGACGGAAAGCGAGGATCGCGTGCGACGACGCCCCGGCATGTGCGGGGAGCCAAGTCAGCAGCTGGGGGACGAAGCGGATGCTGAAGTCGCTGGCGACGCTGTCGAGGAACATCCGCTCGCCGCGGGCGGGATCGAACACCGTGAGGACTGCCGTCTCGCCAGTTTCCTTCTGAAGGCGCTCGAGGAATGGGCGGGCCTCGGCATACGGTCGCCGTGACTGAGCGAGTGCGCCCAATCGGAAGAACTCCCAGCCGAGTTGCCATGCGCCGGAAGGAGACCTGGCGACAAGGCCGCTGCCTTCTGCCGCATCCAGGGTGCGCTGAATCGATGACGGCGGGACACCAAGTCGCTGCGCCAACCCGCGGACTCCCATCCCGCCTGACGGGTCCGCTGCCAGCACATCGAGTAGCCGCGTGAGGGCGGCGATGGGGTCGCGCTGTCGAGCGGGTCCGGCAACGTGGTCGTTCGTTGTCACAGGGATCCGGGTTCGAAGCGGATCGTCTTGCGGGGGTCTTCGCCATAGGGCGGGCTGTAGATGACCAGAAGCGATGCAGCCTCGGTGCCCGTCACTGTGAACACGTGGGGCACATCGGCGGGAAAGAAGCATGCCTCTCCGGCGACCATGTCGAAGCGATCGTCACCGACCTCGACGGTGGCTGTGCCACTCAGTAGATAACAGGCCTGCTCCATACCTGGATGGGCGTGCGGCAGGGCCTTGCCGTCAGGCTCCAGCGAGCCGAGGAGTACCTCCATGCGCTGTGCGCCGACATTCTCGGCTCCGATCAGGCGCCGATTGACGGTCCCGAGGTGATTCGCTGGCGAGAAGCCGGGTACGTCCGCGGGGCGAACATGGAAGCGCGACAGTTCAGACATCAAGGCCATCCGTTCGAGTCCGTCAAGCAAGCAAGCAAGCAAGCAAGACAAGGCAGCGTGCGCTTCTAGCATACCCTCGTACGCTAGTAGCGTGAATTGACCTATTACTAGTCACGCCGTCGAGTGACACGCCGCGAACCATCGGATCTCCTTCGTCTTCTGACCGACACGATCCCAGAGACCACGGGTCTATCCGCCAAGGTCAAGATCCTTTTGATGGAGAACGGTCGGATGCACCATGCAGTCGCCGTACGACGGTGTGGTCCCTTCACCATTTCCGTTGAACGACGCTCGCGATTCCGGACATGCGTCGGAAGGTTCGGAAGGATCGGCGCGGTAGCTGCCTGATTGGGGCTTCTCGGGCGTTGTTCCTGTGAGTCCGTGCGCTGTGGGGCGGTGTGCGGGTAGCCGTCGGTCGCTAGAAGTTCGGCGTCTTCCGTGGACGGTCGGGGGCCTGTTCCGCCGCCAGTTATGGAGCGCGCGAAAGTGTCTCCCAACTACCGCAGGCGAGAGGAGTGGACTCCTCGTCGAGGAAGTCTTGTCCGCCGTCGCCCCAGCACTGGATTCGTGGTGACCTTTCGGCACTGGCGTCCGATACTCCACACATACTCACCGAGTATCCCGTCGAGATCAGCCCGGTTGACGCGAGGTTGGGCGTAGTATTGAAGGTGCAAAGTGACAAGGAACACCAGGTCAGACGCGGTAAGTCGAGATGTATCGGGTGACATGGATCACTCGACCTCCAATCGTGAGGTCGCGGGTTCAAGCCCCGCTCCTGCTACAGAATGAGACCCCCGGATTTCCGGGGGTTTTCTCGTATCCAGCGTCACGGCCCGGCTGCGCCTGGATGGCCGATCGCGCTAACGGGAGACCACGCCGGCCGCGCCGTCGACGGTCACCTCATCCCCGGTCGAGATCAGTTCGGTCGCGCGGGCGACGCCGACGACCGCGGGGATGCCGTACTCACGCGCGACGACCGCGCCGTGGCTGTTCGCACCGCCCATCTCCATGACCAGGCCGCCGGCCGTGAGGAACAGCGGTGTCCACCCGGGGTCGGTCGACGGCGCGATGAGGATCTCTCCCGGCTGCAGCTCGGCGCCGACCGGATCCACGATGACGCGGGCAATCCCCGTGACCGTTCCTGCCGATGCGGGTGTGCCGCGCAGTGCGCCCTCCGCGACCGTTGCGGCGGTGCCGACCGCTTCGGGCTCCGTTCCATCCGACAGCAGCACGCGCGGCACGTGCCTGCGCTCCAGTTCGGTGTCGTACCTGGCGCGACGCTCGTAGATCACGGTGCGCAGATCGTCGCCTGCGGCGACGCGCTTCGTCTCCTCGAAATCGAGGAAGAACACGTCCTGAGCGTCCGCGAGCGCACCCGTCGCCGCGAGCTCGCGCCCGATCCCGAGCATCGTCTCGCGCGCTGCCCGCAGCGCCAGGATCACCAGATACTTCGGTGCTTCCCGCATCCCCACGAGTGCCCGTGCCCGCCGCAGGCAGCCACGCGCGACGCGGGCGCGAATCCGCCGGTGCTGGCGCGCACGACGGTACAGCGTGTCGATCATGGCTGTGGCCTCGGCCGCGCCCTCGGCGAAGTGCTGGGCCGGGGTGTCCGCGTCCGGACCGAGGCGGAGATAGCCGGACAGCACGCCGAACAGGTGCGCGGGATCGTCAGCCCAACGCGGCATCCCCAGATCGATCTCGGCGACCGCGCGATGACCGTAACGATCGAGGAAGGCGGTCATCGCGTGCTGCAGCACGGGCGGCAGCACGCCGTCGCGGAAGTCGTCGGCGAGTTCTCGCGCGGAACGGGTCTGCAGGGCGACGGCCGAGTCGGCGTCGGCACGCGCGTGCACGGCGAGTTCCCACAGGTCGAGATCCATCTGCGTCGTCACGTTGTCCGGTGCACTGCGCAGCACCGCCTGAATGTCGCCGGGCAGGATCGCCGGGCCCAGCAGGCGCTGTGCGAGGCCCAGCATCGCGAAGCCCGCGGCGGCGCCGGGAAGACTGCGCGGTGCGTAGGGCATCGCCCGGAAGATGAGGTCGACGACGCCGTCGGTACGGTCCACAATCGTGCCCGATGGGGCGTCGAACGCGCGCACCTCGGCCTCGAGACGGCGCACGCGACGCTGCGCCGCGCGCGGTTCGGCGAGCGCCTGTGCGACCACGAACGGAGCGTGGATGCGGGCGGCGGCATGGAGGAAGGCGCGCAGGAAGCGCCGGCGTGATCCGGGGACGACGGCGAATCGCGGGTCCTCGAACAGGCCGCGCAGCACGACCGCAGACCGCGCCTCCATGACGTCGAGGGCCCGCGGGAAGATCGCGCGTCCCGCCGCGGAGCGGACGATCGGGGTCGCGTCGACGAACAGACGATCTCCGCCCACGGCGAGACCTCCGGGGCCGTCGGCGATCCGTGCCGGACGGCGGCCGATGAGGTCCAGGAAGCCGGCACCGATCACGCGGAACGCCGCGATCCCCATCGGCGTGATCGGCCGGTGCAGTCCTTGGGCGAGGCTGATGCAGAAGAACGCGCGGATCTCATCCGGCGCCTTGGGCGCATCGCGCACCGGAACCGGAAACAGGGTCGTGATCGGCCGCGACTGGGTGAGCCACAACTTGCCGTCGCCGTCCATGGCCCACTCGATGTCCTGCGGGGCGTCGAACGCGCGCTCGACGCGATCGCCGAGGGACGCGAGCGCCAAGACCTGCGCGTCTGTCACGCTCACGACATCGCCGCTGCCGCGCCGGCGGTCGAGGATACGGCCGGTCGCGGTGTCGATCACGAAGTGATCCGGATCCACGGATCCCGAGACGACCGACTCGCCGAGCCCGCGCGCCGCATCGAGCACCGCCTGGCGCCGCCGGCCCGTCACGGGGTCCGCGGTGAACAGCACCCCGGCGGACTCGGCGTCGACCATCGTCTGCACCACGACAGCGAGGGCGACGCCCGCGCCATCGATGTCGTGCGCCTTGCGGTACGCCACGGCGCGGTCGGTCCACAGCGATGCCCAGCAGCGCTGTACGGCGCTGAGCGTGTCGTGGATGCCCGTGACGCCGAGGTAGGTGTCCTGCTGGCCGGCGAAGCTCGCGCCGGGGAGGTCTTCGGCGGTGGCGGACGAGCGCACCGCGACAGGCCCGGTGCCCAGCCGCGAGTACGCCGCGCGGACGGCGCTCTCCACTTCCGCCGGGAACGGTGCCGCCATGACGGCGGCGCGTGCGGCCGAGGCGTCGGTCATCGTCCCGTCCTCCACGACAGTGCCGTGCACCGCGCGGCGATACGCCTCGGTGGTGATGCAGAACCCCGAGGGCACGTCGAAGCCTGCGCGGACGAGTTCACCGAGATTGGCAGCCTTGCCGCCCACCGCAACGAGGTCGGCGGCCGAGAGCTGCGCGAGATCGAGGATGAGAGTTTCGCCCGGCTGGGTTTCGTCGCGGTCCACCGGCGATCCTTCCACTAATTCATCAAGTGAGGAATTAATTGAAGGATCGCACCTCGTGGGCTGGACCGCAAGGATCGCGCACGATCAGCGATGCGCGGTGACCACGAACGCGCGGATCGGCGTGCGGATCGGGCCCGTGCCGAATCGCCGCTCGAGAAGCTCGGTCGTCATCGCCTCGATGCGGTCGCGCACCTCGTCGCCCAGCGGCTCGAGGTCCGCCCGCATCGGCGTGCCCCGCGGGATCGCGGCGGCCGCTGCTGCCGCCGACTCCGCCGCCCCGATCAACTCGACCGCCTCCACCGCATCGACGATGAGACCGCCCGCCTCGGCATCCCGGCGGATGGTCTCAGGGACGTGGTAGCCGTGCGCGACGCGGGTGATCACATTCGGCGGCGCGTCAGGGAGCACCCGGCGGTAGGCCTCGTCGACCGCGAGGGCGACGGCGTTGGAGTCGATCGAGTCCCAGGCGGAGAACAGGTATGTGCCGCCGGGGCGCAGCACCCGTCGCACCTGAGAGTGCGCATTCGGCCGATCCGGGAAGAACATGATGCCGAACTGGCAAACGACGAGGTCGAAGGCCTCATCGTCGAAGGGCAGTGCCTGGGCGTCGGCGGGCTGCCAGGCCACCGCGGGGGCGCCCGCGGGGCGAGGCGCGCCGCGGGCCTCGGCGACGGCGAGCATGCCGGCGTTGAGATCGGTGGCGACCAGCGTGCTTTCCGCCGGTAGCGCGGTCGCGAGGCCCCGCGTCACGGCGCCGGTTCCCGCGGCGAGCTCGAGCACTGCGGCCGGAGCGCGCGCCACCGCCCGGGCGACCATGTCGTCGGCATAGGGCTGGAACATCAGGGGCACCATGAGCTGCTCGTAGGCGTCGGGGACCCCGCCCCGGAACAGCTTCGCGGCCGCATCGTCGGGCATCTCCGCCCCTTCCTCTGCGCACCGTTCTACGCCGGTTCGTGCGACGCTGTCCAGCACGCTGAAGGGCGCGGAGGGTGCGGTCAGGGCCCCGGAACGGCGAAGACGGCCGCGCCCGTCAGCCCGGCCAGCTCTTCCCGGCCCAGGGGTCGTAGTCGGCGAGCAGCGGTCCCTGTGCCGGGCGCTGGTCCTCGGGCACGTGCTGCAGGTTGACGCGCACGCGGTACCAGAGCGAGCTCGACCCGCGCATCCCGTCGACGAGGACGTCGGCCGGATGCAGCAGCGCCGCGACGGATGGATGCGTCCCACTCCACTGTTCGAGCGCCGCGAGCGCCTCCGGCTTCGTCTTCGTCCGCGCGATCTCGATGAGCGGCATCGTCGAGGCGCGGCGGCCGGATCCGTCGGATCCGCGCGGTGGCTTCTCGGCCGGGCCCAGCTGTTCGGCCAGGGCGAGCAGCGCCGACAGCGACCCCGCTGCGTCGTCGATGCCCCGATGCGGGTCGCCGATCTCGGCGAAGCGGGTGCGCACGGTCGGCACCGTGAACTCGTCGGGGCGGCGCAGGCGCACCTCGTCCCAGGCGAGCGGTGTCGACACGCGGGCGTCCGGCAGCGGTCGGATCGAGTACGCGGAGGCGACGGTGCGGTCCTTCGCGTTCTGGTTGAAGTCGACGAACACGCTCTCGCCGCGTTCCTCCTTCCACCAGCGCGCGGTCGCGAGCCCGGGCGCCCTGGCCTCCACCTCGCGTGCCAGCGCCTCGGCGGCGAGGCGCACGGCGGCGAAATCCCATTCGGGTCGGATCCGGACCAGGATGTGCATGCCGCGGGATCCGCTGGTCTTCGGCCAGCCGACCAGGCCGCAGTCATCGAGCACCTCGCGCACGACGAAGGCCGTGTCGACGATCTGCGACCATTCGACGCCGGGCATCGGATCCAGATCCACCCGCAGTTCGTCGGGGTGCTCGAGGTCGGCGGCGCGCACGGCGTGCGGGTTGAGATCGAGGCACCCGAGGTTGACGATCCAGGCGAGCCCCGCGGCATCGGTGAGGACCGCCTCCTCGGCGGAGTTGCCGGACGCGTAGCGCAGCACCGCCGTGCCGATGTAGCCGGGATGCTCGGGGACCCGCTTCTGGAAGAACGGCTCGGCGTCGATGCCCTTCACGAACCGCTTCAGCACCATGGGGCGCCCGCCGGCTCCGCGCAGCGCGCCGTCCGCCACCGCGAGGTAGTACTCGACGAGGTCGAGCTTGGTCAGTCCCGCCCGCGGGAAGACGATCTTGTCGGGGTGGGACACGCGCACCTCGGCGCCGTCGATCTCGAGGAAGGTCTCGGCTCTGCCTGCCATGGATCCACGTTAGATCGTGAGAGCCGCCGCGGCGAGGGGACCGGCGATACGTGCGCGGCGATGTGCTCTTGCGGATCTCCTCGCCGCACCGTAATCTACAACCAATCAGTTGTATTTAGTCTGGAGGAGACAGCATGTCGGACAGCAGTGCAGCACGGACCGTCGTCACCCGGACGGTCGGCGAGGGCGATGACGCGATCACGTACGACATCCATGGCGATCTCGCCACGGCGACCGTCGAACGGCCGGCGCTGTTCCTGTTCGGCGCGCCGATGGACGCGACCGGATTCCAGATCCTCGCCTCGCACTTCGACGACCGCCCCGTGATCACCTACGACCCGCGCGGCGCCGGGCGCAACCCGGTCGGCACCTCGGACATCACGGTGCAGCGGCACGCCGCCGACCTGCATCGCGTGATCGACGCGCTGCGCGTCGGCCCGGTCGACGCGTTCGGCAGCAGTGGAGGCGGCGTGAACCTGCTCGCCCTGCTCGCCCTGAACCCCGACGATGTCCGCGTCGCCGTCGTGCACGAGCCTCCCGTGGCCGACTTCCTGCCCGACCGCGACGCGGTGCTCGCGGTGACGGCCGACATGAAGCGCACCTTCGCAGCGGAGGGGAGCGGTCCGGCGCTGGCGAAGTTCATCCAGTTCGTGATGCTCGACGGCGCTGTACCCGATGGCTACCTCGACGGCCCTGCGCCCGACCCTTCGATGTTCGGACTGCCGACGGAGGACGACGGCAGCCGGACGGATCCGCTCTTCCGCAATATGCCGGCGACGCTCGCCTACCTCCCGGAGATCGCCGCGCTGCAGGATCTCGGTGAGCGCCTCGTGATCGCCTTCGGCGTCGAGTCCGGCGAGACGATGCCCGCCCGCGCGGCGCGGTCGGTCGCGGCGGCACTCGGGATCGAGGCGACCGCCTTCCCGAGCAACCACGGTGGTTTCACCGAGCAGCCGGGGTACCCCAGCGACCCGGCGGGGATCGCCGCCCGTCTGCGCGAGGTGCTGGACGCGCGAGGCTGATGGTGTCGAACGGTGCGCGATCGCGGAGGCCCGCGGTCGCGCACCGTTTCCGCGTCAGGAGGCCTGCGGCAGGATCCGCAGCGCGACGAGCATCTTGGTGAGTGCGCCCTCGCGGCGGGCCGGGATGTGGAAGTCGGGGTCGACGTCGATGAGCGGGTAGATCGCCGCGCGTCGTGCGACGTCGCCCTGGCGCTCGGGGCGGTGGTTCTGCGTGTCGGGGGTCTGGGGCATCATCGCCTCTTCTCTCGCTCTGTATTCCGAATAGTGGAATTGATCTATCGAATAATGAAAGAATAGGATGATCCGGCTCGAGGGTCAAGAGTTTTCCTCCTGGATCCGACCGATTGTTGCGTCGGTTCCCAGCCGATTGACAGGAACCCGGTATTCTGGCTCGGCAATCCGGGGTGCGCCGGCCGGCGTGCGGGAGATTCCGCCCTCACCCTCGACCTGACAGAAAAGGCATTCGAAATGACTGGTACTGCTGGAAAGGCGCTCGCTGAGGCGATCTCGACGTTCCTCTTCGTGTTCAGCATCATCGGCGCGGTCAACAGCAAGAGCCCGCTGACGCCGCTGGCGATCGGCCTCGCGCTGACTGTTCTCGTCTACGCCGCGGGTCACATCTCCGGCGCCCACCTCAACCCCGCCGTGTCGTTCGGCGCTCTCATCCGCGGCGCCATCGGCGTCGCGGACTTCGTCGCGTACATCGTCGCCCAGTTCGTCGGCGGCGCGCTCGCTGCTCTGGCGAGCTTCGCGGTCTGGCCGCACGCCGACAAGGCGACCGAGATCCAGGTCGGCCCGGCCTTCCTGGTCGAGGCGCTGTTCACCCTCGCCCTGGTCTGGGTCGTGCTGAACGTCGCCACCTCGAAGGACAACGACAACAACTCCTTCTACGGCCTGGCCATCGGTGGCACGGTCTTCGTCGGCGCCGTCTCGGTCGGCGGCATCTCGGGCGGCGGCTTCAACCCGGCCGTCGCGCTCGGCCTCTCCATCAGCGGCCAGTTCGCCTGGAGCAACCTGTGGCTGTACATCGTGGCGCCGCTGGTCGGCGCCGCGATCGCCGCGGTCCTGTTCCGCGTGCTCAGCAGCAACGACAAGAAGGCCGCTGCCTGACACGCGCCCTTCCGGAACGCCCCGTGCTCGGTCGAGCGCGGGGCGTTCTGCTGTCCGGGGCCGGTGTGCGGGTCGCCGTCAGCGCGCGCGGAGGCCGTCGAAGATCACGCGGGTGACGTCGTCGACGAGTTCTTCGGGGGTGAGCGGCGTGTGCGCGGGGCGGTACCACTCGATGATCGAGTTGATCATCCCGAACATGAGCCGGGTCGTCACCGAGGGGCGGATGTCGCGACGCAGCGCCCCCTCCTGCTGCGCCTGTCCGACGAGGTGCGCGACGCGCTGATCGAAGATGCGGCGGCGCTCGAGAGCGGCCCGCTCGATCTCGCTGTTGCCGTGCACGCGCAGCAGAAGCGTCACCTGCGGCAGCCTGCTGGTGAGCACGCGCACAGCGCCCGCGATCACCGTCACCAGCCGCGTCGCGGCCGTGCCCTCGTCGGCCAGGGCTCCGTCGAGTACCGACTCCAGCCCCCCGAGCGCGTCGTCGAGGGCGATCTCGAGGATCTGCTCCTTCGAGGTGAAGTGGTGGTACAGCGCGGCCTTGCTGAGCCCGAGCGCGGTCGCCAGTGACGACACGCTCGTGGCGTCGTACCCCTGCTCGTTGAAGAGGCGCACGGCGATCTCGAGCACCTGTGCGCGGTCGTAGCCGGGGCGTCCGCGACGCGCGCGGGGGGCGGCGTGCTCGGCGAGGGCGCCGTCGGACGCGTCGGCGACGCCCGATTCCTCGGCGGCGTGCGCGGATCCGGTGCTCATTCGCATCATTCTCCCTCATCGGCCTCGCCGGCGGACTTGCCCGCCCGGGATCCGTCTGCCATCCTTTTACTGAACGATCGGTCGGGAAACAGTTCGGATCCCGACCGACGCACCCTGTCGACGACGACCCCGGGAGGACGAGCATGTCGGAGGCCTACCTCATCGGCGGTGCGCGCACGCCGGTCGGACGCTATGGCGGCGTTCTCGCCGGTGTTCGCCCCGACGACCTGGCCGCGCTCGTGATCCGCGAGGCCGCGCAGCGCGCCGGCGTTCCTGACGACGCCTTCGACGAGGTGATCCTCGGATCCGCGAACCAGGCGGGGGAGGACAACCGCAACGTCGCGCGCATGGCGGTGCTGCTCGCCGGCCTGCCCGACGCGCTGCCGGCCTTCACGGTGAACCGGCTCTGCGCCTCCGGGATGACGGCCGTCGCGCTGGCCGCGCAGGCGATCCGCGCGGGCGACGCAGACGTGATGATCGCCGGCGGCGTGGAGTCGATGACGCGCGCCCCCTGGGTGCAGTCCAAGCCGGAGCGAGCATGGGCGAAGCCCGGCGAGGCCTTCGACACCTCGATCGGCTGGCGATTCACGAACCCGCGCCTGGCCGCACGCGACAAGGCCACGTTCTCCATGCCCGAGACCGCGGAGGAGGTCGCGCGCCTCGACGGCATCACCCGGGAGGATGCGGACGCCTTCGCCTTGCGCAGCCACCAGCGCGCGATCGCCGCGATCGACGCCGGCCGCCTCGCCCCCGAGATCGTGGCGGTGCCCACGCCGCGCGGCGGACTCGTCGACACCGACGAGGGCCCGCGCCGGGACACCACGCTCGAGGTGCTCGCGGGGCTGCGGCCCGTGGTCGCCGGCGGCAGCGTGGTGACCGCGGGCAACGCCTCCTCGCTCAACGACGGCGCCTCCGCGATCGTCGTCGCCGGATCCGCCGCGGTGGATCGGCACGGTCTCACGCCGAGGGCGCGCATCGTGGCCTCGGCGTCGGCCGCGCTCGCCCCGGAGATCATGGGGCTGGGGCCGGTCCCCGCGACCGAGAAGGCGCTGGCGAAGGCGGGGCTCACCGCGGCGGACCTCGGTGCGGTCGAGCTCAACGAGGCGTTCGCCACGCAGTCGCTCGCCTCGATGCGCCGGCTCGGGCTCGACCCCGAGATCGTGAACGCGGACGGCGGCGCCATCGCACTCGGCCACCCGCTGGGATCCAGCGGCAGCCGGATCCTGATCACCCTGCTCGGCCGGATGGAACGCGAGGGTGCCCGGTACGGCCTGGCGACGATGTGCGTCGGCGTCGGTCAGGGCACGGCGATGATCGTGGAGCGCGTGTGATGACCGACGCACCGACGGGTCGGCGCCTGCGCATCGAGCGCTCCGAGAGCCGCGTCACGGCGACCCTGGACCGGCCCGAGACCCGCAACGCGATCGATCAGGCCATGATCGACGAACTGCACGCCCTGTGCGCCGAGCTCGAGCAGGAGCCGCGGATCCTGATCCTCATCGGATCCGGTGGGGTCTTCGCCTCCGGGGCCGATATCGCCCAGCTGCGCGACCGCCGGGCGCAGGACGCGCGAGCCGGCATCAACACGACGGCATTCCAGCGCATCCGCCGGCTGCCGATGCCCGTGATCGCCGCGGTCGACGGCTATGCGCTGGGCGGCGGCGCGGAGCTCGCATACGCCGCGGACATCCGCCTCGGCACCCCGTCCACCCGCATCGGCAATCCGGAGACCGGGCTCGGCATCATCGCCGCAGCCGGGGCGACCTGGCGATTGCCGCAGATCGTCGGCGAGGCACGCGCCGCCGAACTGCTGTTCACCGGGCGTCAGCTCACGGCGGAAGAAGCGCTCGCCTGGGGCCTGCTGTCGTCGCTGCACGAGTCGGAGGATCTGCTCGTGGCGGCGCATGCGGTCGCCGACCGCATCGCTGCGAACGATCCGCTCGCCACGCGGCACACCAAGACGGCGCTCCTCGCCCCGCCCGACCGGCATCCGGAGATCGAGCTGGAGCTGCAGGCCGAGCTGTTCGAGAGCCCCGAGAAGCATCGGCGGATGACCGCCTTCCTGGAACGGAGGAACCGCCGATGAGCGGTCAGGAACTCCCCGCGCACGAGCTGGCGGCAGCACCCGAACGGGTCGGCGTGCTGGGCGGCGGACGGATGGGCGCCGGTATCGCGCACGCGTTCCTGCTCGCCGGATCCCAGGTCGTCGTGGTCGAGCGGGACGAGGCTGCGGCGGCCGCAGCGGGGGAGCGGGTCCGCACCAGCCTGCGGCGCTCCGTCGAGCGCGGCAGCACCGACCGCACGATCGCCGCGCTCGAGAGCGCGCTCGAGACGAGCACCGATGCTGCTGCGTTCGCCGATGCGGGACTCGTCATCGAGGCGGTGCCGGAGGACCGGCTGCTCAAGGTCGAGAGCCTGCGCCGGATCGAGGCGGTGGTCGAGCCGCGCACCGCGATCGCCTCCAACACGTCCTCGATCTCGATCGACGATCTCGGCGCGGAGCTCGCGCACCCCGAGCGCTTCCTGGGCCTGCACTTCTTCAACCCCGTGCCCGCCTCGGCGCTCGTCGAGGTGGTCGTCGGCGGCAGCACCGATCAGGAGCTCGTCGACGAGGCCCGCGGCTGGGTCGCGGCGCTCGACAAGACCGCGGTCGTCGTCGCGGATGCGCCCGGCTTCGCGTCGAGCCGACTCGGCGTGGCCCTCGCGCTGGAGGCGATCCGGATGCTCGAGGAGGGCGTGGCGACCGCCGCCGACATCGACGCGGCGATGGAGCTCGGCTACCGGCATCCCACCGGGCCGCTGCGCACCACCGACATCGTCGGGCTCGATGTGCGCCTCGGGATCGCCGAGGAGCTGGAGGCCGAGCTCGGCGCGCGGTTCGCGCCGCCGCAGCTGCTGCGCGACCTGGTCGCCGACGGACACCTGGGCCGCAAGACCGGCCGCGGGTTCTACGAATGGAGCGAATGACATGACCGAGCTGCTGCCCAGCTATCTGCAGGGAGCCTGGTGGACGTCCGACTCGGACAGAGGAACGATCGTCCGCGACGCGTCCACCGGCGCCGAGATCGTACGGGTCGACTCCGCGGGCATCGATCTCGCCGGTGCCGTGGACTACGCGCGCACGGTGGGGCAGCGGAACCTCGGCGCGCTCACCTTCCACCAGCGCGCGATGCTGCTCAAGCAGATGGCCGTGGTGCTCACGGAGCACAAGGAGGAGCTGTACGAGCTCTCCAAGCGCAGCGGATCCACGGTCCGCGACTCCTACGCGGACGTGGACGGCGGCATCGGCGTGCTGTTCACGTACTCGTCGAAGGGCCGCCGCGAGCTGCCGAACGCGACTGTCCTCCTGGACGGCCCGGTCGAGCCGCTCTCCAAGGACGGATCCTTCCTCGGCCGCCACGTCTACACGCGCCTGCCCGGCGTCGCCGTGCAGATCAACGCGTTCAACTTCCCGATGTGGGGTGCGCTGGAGAAGTTCGCCCCGGCGTTCCTCGCGGGCGTGCCCTCGATCGTGAAGCCTGCGACTCCCACGGGCTATGTCGCGGAGGCGTGGGTGCGGATCCTCGTCGATTCGGGACTGCTGCCGGACGGATCCCTGCAGCTGGTCAGCGGATCCCTCCCGGGGATCTTCGACCTGCTCCACCTCGGCGATCTCGTCGCGTTCACCGGCAGCGCCACGACCGCCGCGGGGCTGCGTGCCCAGACGGCCGATGGGGTGCGCTTCACGAGCGAGACCGACTCGATCAACGCCTCGGTGCTGGGCCCCGACGCCACTCCGGACACGCCGGAGTTCGACGCCTACGTGAAGCAGCTCATGATCGAGCTCACCACGAAGGCGGGGCAGAAGTGCACCGCGATCCGCCGTGCGATCGTGCCGGCGCCGCTCGTGGAGCCGCTCGTCGCCGCCCTGCAGGCGAAGATCGCCGAGCGCGTCGTGATCGGCGATCCGCACGCCGAGTCCGTCACGATGGGGCCGCTCGTCTCGACCTCGCAGCGCGACGAGGTGCTGCGCCAGGTCGCCGCGCTGCGCGAGGCCGGCGGCGAGCTGCTCCTCGGATCCGTCGACGCGCCGGACGTCGTCCGCGCCGACGGCACGACCGGCCCTGCTCCGGACGGCGCGTTCGTCGCGCCGATGCTCGTCGGCTTCGCGGACACGACGGAGCCCGCCGTGCACGAGATCGAGGCGTTCGGCCCGGTCTCGAGCGTGCTGGGGTACTCGACCGTCGCCGAGGCAGCCGAGCTCGTCGGGCGCGGTGGGGGATCGCTGGTGACGAGCGTCGCGACGAAGGACCCGGCGGTCGCGACCGAGCTGCTCACGCGCATCGCGGCGTACAACGGCCGCGTGCTGTTCCTGAACCGCGACGACGCGCGCACCTCGACCGGCCACGGCTCTCCGGTGCCGCACCTCGTGCACGGCGGCCCCGGGCGCGCCGGCGGCGGCGAAGAGCTCGGCGGGATGCGTGCGGTCATGCACTTCATGCAGCGCACCGCGATCCAGGGCACGCCGGAGATCCTCACCGCGATCACGGGCGTCTGGCACACCGGGGCCGGCACCGACCGCGCGGTGCACCCGTTCCGCAAGTCGCTGGCGGAGCTGCACCTCGGGGATCAGGTCGAATCGGGCCTGCGCGAGCTGTCGCTCGAGGATATCGAGGCGTTCGCGTACTCGACCGGCGACACCTTCTACGCGCACATGGACGAGGAGGCCGCCGAGGCGAACCCGTTCTTCGGTGGCAGGGTCGCGCACGGCTACCTCCTGGTGTCGTGGGCGGCCGGGTTGTTCGTCTCGCCCGAGCCGGGGCCCGTGCTCGCCAACTACGGGCTGGAGAACCTGCGCTTCGTGACCCCGGTGAAGCCGGGCGATGCGATCCGGGTCACCCTCACCGCGAAGCAGATCACCCCGCGCGAGACCGACGAGTACGGCGAGGTGCGCTGGGACGCGGTGATCCACAACCAGCGCGACGAGATCGTGGCGACCTACGACGTGCTGACGCTCGTGGAGAAGGCGCTCGCGCCCGCCTGATCCAGCCGCTCCTCGACGGAGATGGAGAACGCCGCTCCTGGATCCCCCGGAGCGGCGTTCTTCGTCCCCAGGCCAGGGGCCGCCGGCTCAGCGCAGGTCGTAGAGGCGCTTGTACTTGCCCTCGCTGCGGGGGAGGGATCCGGGCTCCTCGACCTGCACGTCCACCGACGTGCCGATCGACGTCTTGATGCGCAGCTTCAGCACCTCGGCCGCGGCCAGGCAGGTCGCGAGATCGACGTCCGGGTGCCGCTCGATCCGCACCTTCAGCGCATCGAGGTGGCCCTGGCGGGTGAGCTCCAGGATGAAGTGCGGCGTGAGGGTCTCGATGCCGAGCGCGATCTCCTCGATCTGCGTCGGGAAGAGGTTCACTCCGCGCAGGATGATCATGTCGTCGTCGCGGCCGGTGATCTTCTCCATCCGCCGCATCGCGGGATAGGCGGATCCGGGCAGCAGCCGGGTCAGATCCCTGGTGCGGTAGCGGATCACCGGGAACGCCTGCTTCGTGAGCGACGTGAACACGAGCTCGCCCGGTTCGCCGTCGGGCACGGGCTCGCCGGTGGAGGGATCGATGATCTCCGGCAGGAAGTGGTCCTCCCAGATGTGCGGGCCGTCCTTGGTTGCGGCCGCCTCCATCGCGACGCCGGGACCCATGACCTCGCTGAGACCGTAGATGTCGACCGCGTCGATGTTCAGGCGCTGCTCGATCTGGTGGCGCATCTCGTTGGTCCACGGCTCGGCACCGAGGATTCCCACCTTGAGCGAGGTGGAGCGCGGATCGATCCCCACCTCCTCCATCGCATCCGCGATCGTGAGCAGGTAGGTCGGGGTGCACATGATCGCATCGGGCTCGAAGTCGCGGATGAGCTGCACCTGCTTGGCGGTCTGCCCGCCCGACATCGGGATCACGGTCGCACCGAGACGCTCGATGCCGGCGTGCGCGCCCAGGCCGCCGGTGAACAGGCCGTAGCCGTACGCATTGTGCACCTTCCACCCGGGCTGCACTCCGGCGGCGCTCAGCGACCGGGCGATGAGGTCGGCCCAGTTGTCCAGGTCGGCCTGGGTGTAGCCGACCACGGTCGGGCGGCCGGTGGTGCCGGAGGATGCATGGATGCGGCGCACATCGGCCATCGGCACGGCGAACATCCCGAACGGGTAGTACTCGCGCAGGTCGTCCTTGGTGGTGAACGGGAGGCGCGCGATGTCGGCCAGGCTGCGGACGTCATCCGGGTGTACCCCGGCCCTCTGGAATGCCAGCCGGTAGAACGGCACGTTCTCGTACGCGTGGCGCACGGACCACCGCAGGCGCTCGAGCTGCAGCGCGCGCAGCTGATCCGGATCCAGCATTACGGCGTCGGCGTTCGAGGTCCGATCCGTCGCGATCTCGGTCATGCGTTCTCCTTCGGGAAAGGACGGTTCGTGGTGATCGAGCGGCCGCGGAACTCGGCGACGACATCGCCGGTCTCGTCGGTCACGGTGATGTCGTACAGGCCGGTACGGCCGTTGCGCGCACGGCGCACGCCGGTCGCGGTGAGCACCTGCCCCTCACGAGTGGACTTCAGGAACGTGATGTCCGCGCCCGCGGCGACGGTCACCTGCTCGTCCTCGTTGCAGACGATCGCGAAAGTCGTGTCGGCCAGCGCGAACACCAGCCCGCCGTGCGTGATGTCGAACCCGTTCAGCATGTCGTCGCGCACGGTCATCGAGACGACGGCGCGGCCCGGCTCGTCCACCTCCACGCGCATGCCGAGAGCGGTCGACGCGCGATCGCGGCGCATCATCGGGCGAAGTGCGGCGACGGGCTCTGTCATCGGTTCTCCTTCGAACGGACGGGCGTGGATCCGGTTCGCGAAGAGCCGTTCTTCTGCGAACGTTACGAGTGTGCCATAATTACTGTACGAACGGTAGGTAATTCACACGCTGTTGAACCAGCACAGGGAGTCGACGATGACTGTTCCACCGGTGGCCGAGGCTCTGGACCTCGACGCGCAGGCCCTCTTCGACGAGCTCGTCGAGAACGAGCAGCGCATCGAGCCGCGCGACTGGATGCCGGATGCGTATCGCAAGACGCTCATCCGGCAGATCTCCCAGCACGGGCACTCCGAGATCATCGGGATGCAGCCGGAGGGAAACTGGATCACCCGCGCTCCGAGCCTCAAGCGCAAGGCGATCCTGATGGCCAAGGTGCAGGACGAGGCAGGGCACGGGCTCTACCTCTACTCCGCCGCGCAGACGCTCGGCATCACGCGTGACCAGATGATGCAGCAGCTCATCGACGGCAAGGCGAAGTACTCCTCGATCTTCAACTACCCGACCCCGACCTGGGCGGACATGGGCGCCATCGGCTGGCTCGTCGACGGCGCCGCGATCTGCAACCAGGTGCCGCTGTGCCGCGCGTCGTACGGTCCCTACGGGCGCGCGATGGTGCGGATCTGCAAGGAGGAGTCCTTCCACCAGCGTCAGGGCTTCGAGATCCTGCTCACCCTCATGCAGGGCTCCGAGGAGCAGCGCGCCATGGCGCAGGACGCCGTGAACCGCTGGTACTGGCCGGCCCTCGCGATGTTCGGCCCGCCCGACGACCAGTCGCCGAACTCGGCGCAGTCCATGCAGTGGAAGATCAAGCGCTTCTCGAACGACGACCTGCGCCAGCGTTTCGTCGGCATGCTGGTGCCGCAGGCCGAGATCCTCGGCGTGACGCTGCCGGATCCCGAGCTCCGCTACGACGAGGAGACGGGCCGGTACGCGATGGGCGAGATCGACTGGGATGAGTTCTTCGAGGTGGTGCGCGGCAACGGCCCGTGCAACGCCGAGCGGCTGCAGCGCCGCCGGGACGCGCACGAAGAGGGCGCGTGGGTGCGGGAGGCCGCCGCGGAGTACGCCCGCAAGCAGGCCCTGCGGCAGGAGGTGGCCGCATGACGACCCCCGGCGCATCCCCTGAGGAGACCTGGCCCATGTTCGAGGTCTTCGTGCGCGCGAACCGCGGGCTCAGCCATGTGCATGTCGGGTCGCTGCACGCGCCCGATGCCGACATGGCTCTGCGCAACGCCCGCGACCTGTACACCCGTCGTAACGAGGGCACGTCGGTGTGGGTCGTCCCGGCCGACGCGATCACGACGAGCGACCCCGACGACAAGGGCGCGTTCTTCGAGAGCCCCGCCGGCAAGAACTACCGTCACGCCGTGTACTACACGGCCTCCGAGGGGGTGCCGCACCTGTGAGCGCGCACGACCTGGACGGTGCGATCGACCCGCACGGCGACGTCTCGGTGGACGCGCTCGCGCTCGCCGAGGAGCTCGCCGGATCCGGTGAGCGCGCCGCGTCCGCAGACATCGCGGAGTATGCGCTGTGGCTCGGCGACGACGCGCTGATCCTCTCGCAGCAGCTCGGCGCGTGGATCACCTACGCTCCCGAGCTGGAGGAGGACGTCGCGCTCGGCAACATCGCGCTCGACCTGCTCGGCCACGCCAGATCCTTCCTGCGCTACGCCGGATCCTGGGACGGGCGCAGCGAGGACGACCTCGCGTACTTCCGCGACGAGGCGGAGTTCCGCAGCTGCTGGCTCGTCGAGCAGCCGAACGGCGACTTCGCGCAGACGATCGCGCGGCAGCTCCTCATCAGCACGTACATGCTCGAGCTGTACTCGGCGCTGCGGGGCAGCACCGACCCGACGTTCGCCGCGATCGCCGAGAAGGCCGTCAAGGAGGTCGACTACCACCGTGACCACGCCGTGCAGTGGGTGCTGCGCCTGGCCGGCGGCACCGAGGAATCGCGGGCCAGGATCATCCGCGCCGTCGCGGACGTCTGGCCCTACGCCGCCGAGCTCTTCCGCGACGATGAACTGATCGACCGCCTCGGCGACGCCGCAGTGCGCCCCTCATCGCTGCGGTCCGGGTTCGAAGCCGTGATCGACGCCGTCTTCGCCGAAGCCGAGCTGGAGATCCCCGCGGGGTTCGACTCGGCCGCCGGCGGCCGCCACGGCTCCCACGCCACCCCGCTCGGGCACCTGCTGTCCGAGATGCAGGTGCTCGCCCGTCGGCACCCGGGGGCGACATGGTGACCGGAGCGGTCCCCTCGGGGACGTTGAGCGCCCTTCGACGGGCTCAGGGACCGGTCGCGGGCGACCGGGACGACACGCGGCTCCGTGCCTGGGAGGCCGCCGCCGCGGTGAAGGATCCGGAGGTGCCGGTGCTGACGATCGAGGACCTCGGGGTGCTGCGCGACGTCGCCGTCAACGGCGACCGGATCCGCGTGGACATCACCCCCACGTACAGCGGCTGCCCCGCGATGGACGCGATCCGCGACGACGTCGAACTCGCCCTCGTCCGCGCGGGTTTCGACCGCGTCGAGGTGCGCCTCGTGCTCGCGCCCGCCTGGACGACGGACTGGATGAGCGACGAGGGCAAGCGGAAGCTGACCGAGTACGGCATCGCGCCTCCCAACGGCCATGCCGCGCTCCGGCAGGCCCAGGGGCCGGTGCGCATCGCCCTCGGCGTGCGCTGCCCGCGCTGCGGGTCCCTGGACACCCGTGAGATCTCCCGCTTCGGGTCGACGTCGTGCAAGGCGCTCTACGAGTGCCGCGCGTGCCTCGAGCCCTTCGACCACTTCAAGGTGATCTGATGACGCATCCCGTCGGCAGCCAGAGGCTGTGGCATCTGGGCACCCCATCGCCCGCCGTCGAAGAGGCGGCCACCGAGCGGGTCGCCGGAGCGCTTCTCAACAGCGTGGTCGGAGGAGCGTCGGCATCGCCCCGCAGGCGCACCCGCTTCCACACGCTGGCCGTGCAGGAGGTGCGCCCGCTCACCGATGAGGCGATCGAGGTCACGTTCGGGGTGCCGGACGAGCTCGCGGGGGAGTTCGACTATCTCGCCGGGCAGCACGTCGCGCTGCGCGCCGAGCTCGACGGTCACGAGGTGCGGCGCTCCTACTCCCTCTGCCGTCCGCCGGCACCCGGATCCGTCAGCGTCGCGATCAAGCGCGATCGCGGGGGCCGCTTCTCCACGTGGGCCCAGAGCGAACTGCACGTGGGCGACCGGATCGACGTGATGAGCCCGCAGGGCACCTTCACCTCCGCGCTCGCCGCGCTCGACGAGGCGCACGTCGTCGGCATCGCCGCGGGATCGGGCATCACGCCGCTCATGGCGCTCGCCGCGACCGTGCTGGCCCGGTCCGAGAGCAGCCGCTTCACCCTCGTCTACACGAACCGGCGGGCGACCGACGTGATGTTCCTGGACGACCTCGCCGACCTCAAGGACCGCTACCCGGCCCGCTTCGCGGTGCACCACGTGCTCACCCGTGAGCAGCGCTCGGCGCCCCTGCTGTCGGGGCGCATCGATGAGGAGCGCCTGCGCGGCATCCTCGACGCGCTGGTGCTGCCGGCGACGGTCGACGAGTGGTTCCTGTGCGGACCGTTCGATCTCGTGCAGCTCTGCCGCGACACCCTCGCCGACATCGGTGTCGAGTCCGCGCACGTGCGCTACGAGCTGTTCACGACGGGGGAGCCGGGGCAGGAGCGTCCCGAGGCCGGCCGCCCGATCGAGGTCCGCGAGGACGAGCCCGTGCGCACGATCGAGTTCACCCTCGACGGCCAGTCCGGCTCCGTGGACACCCCGGAGTCGGCGAACGAGTCGATCCTGAACGCCGCGCTGCGCGTGCGTCCCGACGTGCCGTTCGCGTGCGCGGGCGGCGTGTGCGGTACGTGCCGGGCACGCCTCGTCGACGGATCCGTCACGATGACGGAGAACTACGCGCTCGAGCAGGACGAGCTCGACCGCGGCTACGTGCTCACCTGCCAGTCCCACCCCACGACGGACCGCGTCGTCGTCGACTACGACGTCTGAGCGTCGCCGTCCGGCCCAGCCACTTCGACAAGCTCAGGGACCAAGGAGGAACCATGATCGACCTCGCGATCGACGGCGCCGTCGCGCACATCACGCTGAACAATCCCGCCAAGCTCAACGCGCTCGACGAGCAGGCGGTGCGCGATCTCGGCGACGCGTACGCGGAGGCGGAGCGCGCCGGGGTGCGCGCCCTCGTGCTGGCCGGCGAGGGCAGGGCGTTCTGCGCGGGGCGCGACATCTCCGGCGTCGATCCGCGCGACGACGAGGTGATGGGCTACCTCGACGGCATCGTCACGCCCGTGCTGCAGCGCATGTCCACGTTCCCCGCACCCACCTTCGCGGCCGCGCAGGGCGCGTGCCTCGGGGTGGGCCTGGGCCTGCTCATCGCGACGGATGTCGTCTACGTGGCCGACACGGCGAAGATCGGATCCCCGTTCGCCGCCCTCGGTGCGACCCTCGACTCCGGCGGTCACGCGCTGTTCGTGGAGCGGCTCGGCGCGCACCGCACCCTCGACCTGATCTACACCGGTCGTCTGATGAGCGGATCCGAGGCGGTCGTCGCGGGGCTGTTCTCGCAGGCGCTGCCCGCCGACGACGTGCTCGAGGCGACGCGCGCCGCGGCCGCCCGTGCCGCGCAGGGCGCGACGGCCGCGTTCGTGGCGAGCAAGCGTCTTGTCGCCGCTCTCCGTGACGAGCGTCTGGGGCTCTGGCAGTCCATGCGCCAGGAGAACGCGGCTCAGGCGGCGCTCTGCGACACGGACGACTACCGCGAGGGCTTCGCCGCGTTCCAGGAGAAGCGGCCCCCGCTCTTCGAAGGGCACTGAGCCTCTGCGGTCGCCACAGGCGTGCGACGATCCGCACACCCTGTCACGATCAGCACATGTGTTGACGTGGATCCGTGAGCTGATCGTCGCACCCTGTGCAGATCGTGACGGCTGATTCGAGGGGGCCGCGGCCGGCCGGACTACGCTGGACGTGCTGCTCCGCCGGGAACGGCGGACAGGAGCGGGTGTGGTCGAGGGCGCCGTCGAGCGGATGCGAGGGCCTCGTGCCTACGCGTCCTTCATCGGGATCGGGCTCGCCGCGGGCCTCCTCTCCGGCCTCTTCGGGGTCGGCGGCGGCACGGTGATCGTCCCGCTGCTCGTGCTGCTGCTCGCCTTCGACCAGCGGCTGGGCGCGGGCACGTCGCTCGCCGCGATCGTGCCCACCGCCCTCGTGGGCGTCGTCTCGTACGCCGTCCATGATTCGGTGGCATGGATACCGGCGCTGATCCTCGCCGTCGGATCCGTCGTCGGCGCGCAGATCGGCACCCGCCTGCTGCCGCGGATCTCGCAGACCGCGCTGCGCTGGTGCTTCGTCGGCTTCCTGGTCGTCGTGATCGTCAGCCTGTTCCTGGTCATCCCGTCGCGGGGCGCGGTGCTCGAGCTGACCTGGGTGACCGGCCCGCTGCTGCTCGTCCTTGGCCTGTTCACCGGCATCCTCGCCGGGCTGATCGGGGTCGGCGGAGGAATCGTCGTCGTGCCGGCGCTCATGCTGGCGTTCGGCACCAGTGACCTCGTCGCCAAGGGCACCTCGCTGCTCATGATGATCCCGACGGCCATCTCGGGCACGATCGGCAACCTGCGCAATCACAATGTGGACCTGCTCGCCGCGGCCCTCGTCGGCCTCTCGGCGTGCACGACCACGGCGCTCGGCGCCTGGCTCGCCACGCTCATCGATCCGTTCGTGGGCAACGTCCTCTTCGCGGTGTACCTGGCCTTCATCGCGGTGCAGATGGCGATGAAGGCGATCCGCGGCCGCACGCCCCGCAGCGCCTGAGAGCCCCGCTCGGCGAGTGATCGGCCCCGCTCGGTAGGATCGAGAGGTGCCCGTGAATCCTGAACTGGTCGGCCGGGAGTTCCCGCCGACGGCCCCGTACCTCGTCGGTCGTGAGAAGGTGCGCGAGTTCGCGCGTGCCGTGTTCGCCGACGCCCCGCAGCACACCGACGTCGAGGCGGCTCAGGCGCTCGGGTTCGCCGACGTCGTCGCTCCGCCCACTTTCGCGATGGTCATCCAGGACCTCACGCTGCAGCAGCTGCTGGGGCTGGAGGACTCCGGGATCGTGCTGTCCCGCACGATCCACGCCGAGCAGCGCTTCGCCTACACGCGCCCCATCGTGGCCGGCGACGAGCTCACGGCGCAGCTGACGGTCACCGGGATCCGTGCGATGGGTCCCGCCGCGATGATCACCAGCGACGCCGAGATCCGCGACGCCGCGGGCGAGCACGTCGTCACCGCCACGTCGGTGCTGCTCGTGAGCGACGCCCCTGCGGAGAACGAGGAGGCCGCCGCGTGAACGTCGGAGACATCATCGCCGAGCGCACCGTGCACCTCACGCGCGAGTCGCTCGTGCGCTACGCCGGCGCATCCGGAGACTTCAACCCGATCCACTATCGCGACGACGTCGCCGCCGAGGTCGGCCTGCCCGGCGTGCTCGCCCACGGCATGCTCACCATGGGCGTCGCCTCGTCCGTCGCGGTCGCCGCGCTCCCTGGCACGGCGCGGGTCCTGGACTACGGCGTGCGCTTCGCCCGCCCGGTCGTGGTCGACCCGCAGCACGGCGCCGACGTCGCGATCACGGCCAAGGTCGGCGCGATCGACGAGACCGCGGTGCGGATCGACCTCGTGGTCAAGTTCGCCGACACCACGGTGCTCGTCAAGGCACAGCTGCGCGTCGCGGCGGACTCGCTCTGACATGGCGGGCTTCTGAAGATGACGCTGATCGACCCGATGCGCCTCGCCGAGCTGACCACCCTGCAGACCGGCGCGGCACCGGCGCGGATGATCGATGCCGCCACCGAGGACGAGCTCGTCGCGGTCCTGCGCGACGTCTGGGCGAGCGGTGACGCATGGTTCGTGCTCGGCGGCGGGTCGAACCTCTTCGCGGGAGACGCGCCCTTCGATGGCACCGTGATCCGGATCCGCACGAGCGGCATCGAGGAGCTCCCGTCCCCGCACCCCGGCCGGATCCGCCTGCGGGCGCAGGCCGGGCACGACTGGGACGCGCTGGTCGCCTACGCCGTCGAGCGCGGCTACGCGGGCATCGAGGCGATGTCGGGGATCCCCGGCACCGTGGGCGCGGCCCCCGTGCAGAACATCGGCGCGTACGGCCAGGAGATCCAGGAGACGCTGGTCGAGGTGGAGCTGCTCGACGAGCACTCCGGCGAGGTCGTCGTCACCCCGGCGTCCGAACTCGGCCTCGGCTTCCGCACGTCGGTGCTGAAGCACCACTACGGATCCGTCGCCGAGCGCCGCGCCGTGATCCTCTCCGTCACGCTCGACCTCGCCGTCACGGGCGACGCCGGGCGCGTTGTGCGCGGTGAGCAGCTGCGCCGCGCACTGCAGCTCACGACCGACGAGCCGGTGCCCCTGGCCTGGCTGCGGCAGCGGATCCTCTCCACGCGCGCGGCCAAGGGCATGCTCTTCGACCCGGCGGATCCGGACACGCACGGCGCCGGATCCTTCTTCCAGAACGCGATCGTCTCCGAGGCTGCGGCACGCACGCTGCCGCCCGAGTGCCCGCGCTGGCCGGTGACGCCCGACCTCGACACGGTCACGGTGATCCCGCTGGACTCGTACTACGGCCTGGCACCCAAGCCCGAGGCGCCTCCGAGCGACGTGAAGGTGAGCGCGGCCTGGCTCATCGAGCACGCCGGCATCCGCAAGGGGTTCAAGCTGCCGCGTTCGCGCGCCGGGGTCTCCACCAAGCACGCACTCGCACTCACGAACCGCGGCGGGGCGACGGCGGGGGAGATCGCCGAGCTCGCCCGGTTCATCCAGAACCGCGTGCATTCGGAGTTCGGTCTGCTGCTGCAGCCCGAGCCGGTGCTCATCGACGTCGAACTCTAGGCGCGACGGGTGCTCGCGACCCTCACCGGCTTCGCCGTCGTCGGCCTCGCGATCTTCGTCGGGTACGTGATCGGTCGCATCGACCTGCTCGGCGCGCATGCGCGCGAGGTGCTGAGCCGGCTCACGTTCTTCGTGCTGTCGCCGTTCCTGCTGTTCTCCGTGCTGGCCAAGGCCGATGCACACGTGCTCTTCTCCGCCCTGCTGCCGGTGTCCGCGATCGCCGCCGCCGTGGTGATCGGGGTCTACGCGCTCATCGCACGGGTCGTCTGGAAGCGCACGGTGGGCGAGACCGTGATCGGTGCGCTCTCGTCGGGGCAGGTGAACTCGAACAACATCGGGATCCCGCTGTCCCTCTACCTGCTCGGCAGCGCCGCCTACCCGGCGCCGGTGATCCTCATGCAGCTCCTGGTGTTCACGCCGATCTCGCTGACCATCCTCGACACCGTCACCGCCGGTCGCACGTCGGTGTGGCGCACGGTGGTGCGCACCGCGACGAACCCCATCATCCTGGGATCCGCGCTCGGCACGCTGGTCTCCGTGCTCGGGATCGAGCTGCCCCCGATCGTCATCGAGCCCATCACCCTGCTCGCGAACGCCTGCGTTCCGGTGCTGCTGATCAGTTACGGCATCTCGCTGCACGGGCAGCGCGTGCTCGGTGCCGCCGGACACCGCAGGGACGTGCTGCTGGCGAGCACCCTGAAGCTGCTGGTCATGCCGGCGCTCGCCTGGCTGCTGGCGCAGTTCGTGTTCGGCCTGTCGGCGCACGCGGTGCTGATCGTGGTCGTGCTCGCGGCGTTGCCGACCGCGCAGAACGTGTTCAACTACTCCCAGCGCTACGGCGTCGGCGAGGCGACGTCCCGTGACACGGTGTTCCTCACGACGATCGGATGCGTCCCTGTGCTCCTCGGTGCTGTCCTGCTCCTCGGCTGAGGTCGACGCCGGGGCGTACGCTCGCAGGATGACCGGACTCGTGCCCTACATCCTGTTCCCCGGCACCGCCGTCGACGCGCTGCCCTTCTACCAGGCGATCTTCGGCGGTGAAGCGGTGATGCACACCTACGCCGAGTTCGGGCGTGCGGACGGCCCGGGGGATGCCATCGCGCACGGCATGCTGGTCCGTGGCCCGGTCGAGCTCGCCGCCGCCGACGCCGCGCCGGACGAGGACGCGGTGCACATGAACGGGATGTACTTCTCCCTGCTCGGCACGGCGGATCCCGAGACGCTCACGCGCTGGTTCGCGCGGCTCGGCGACGGCGGTCGAGTGATCGATCCGTTGCAGGAGCGGCCATGGGGTGCGCACGACGGCACGCTCGTGGATCGCTTCGGCGTGCGCTGGCTCATCGGCTACGAGGACTGAGCGCCCCGCGTGCGTCTTCGCCCCTTCTGAACGTCTTCGCCCCCGCTGAGGCGGCTGCTCAGAGGGGGCGAGGACGGTGCGAGGAGGCGAATCGGGCTGACCGCGGGCGCCGCGGACGTCCGTCGCGGGTCAGGACGCGAACAGCCGCTGCAGGCGCTGCACGCCCTCGAGCAGCTGGTCGTCGCCGAGCGCGTACGACATCCGGATGTAGCCGGAGGGGCCGAACGCCTCGCCGGGGACAACGGCGACCTCGGCCTGGTCGAGGATGAGGTCGGCCAGCTCGAGCGAGGTCGTCGGAGTCACTCCGCCCCAGGTGCGGCCGAGCAGGCCCTGCACGTCGGGGTACACGTAGAAGGCGCCGGTCGGGTTCGGCACGACGAGGCCGTCGATCCTGGACAGCTCCGAGACGATCAGCTTGCGGCGGCGGTCGAACGCCTCGCGGAACTGCTCGGCCTCGGTCTGCGGGCCGTTGAGGGCGGCGATCGCGGCACGCTGCGCGACGTTGTTCACGTTGCTGGTGAGGTGCGACTGCAGGTTTCCGGCGATCTTGATGGCGTCGGCAGGACCCACCATCCAGCCCACGCGCCAGCCGGTCATGGCGTACGTCTTCGCGACGCCGTTGACCAGGATGGTCTGACCGGCGACCTCGGGCAGCGCCTCGACGACGGAGGTCGCCTTGACGCCCTCGTAGGTGAGGTTCTGGTAGATCTCGTCGGAGATGATCCAGATCCCGTGCTCGAGCGCCCAGGCGGCGATCGCCGCGGTCTCCTCGGGGGAGTATACGGATCCGGTCGGGTTGGACGGCGACACGAACACCAGCACGGTCGTGCGGTCGGTGCGCGCGGCCTCGAGCTGGTCGACGGTGACCTTGTACTCCTGGTCCGCGCCGGCGAAGACCTCGACCGGCACGCCGTCGGCGAGGCGGATCGCCTCGGGGTAGGTCGTCCAGTACGGCGCCGGCAGCAGCACCTCATCGCCCGGGTTCACGACGGCCTGGAACGCCTGGTAGACGGACTGCTTGCCGCCGTTCGTGACGATGACCTGGCTCGGCGAGACTTCGAGGCCCGAGTCGCGCAGCGTCTTCGCGGCGATCGCCTCGCGCAGCTCGGGCAGGCCGGCGGCAGGGGTGTAGCGGTAGTTCGCGGGGTTGGCGAGTGCTTCTGCCGCCGCATCCACGATGAACTGCGGCGTGGCGAAGTCCGGCTCGCCCGCGGCGTACGAGACGACGGGCTTGCCCTCGGCCTTGAGGGCCTTGGCCTTGGCATCCACCTTCAGCGTGGCGGACTCGGCGATGGCGGAGAGTTTGCGGGAGAGAGGCGCGCGTTCGGTCACGCCACCAGCGTACTCGCGCGCCTGCGGGGAGAAATGGCCATGACGTACAAAGGGTCGGGGTCGTTCTCCGTCAGGGCGAACAGGTCCGGATCCCGATTCCGGCGCTCGTCAGCGTCCGAGGGAGCGGACTCGGTCCGCTCAGGTCAGGAACGACGGCGGGACGGCGCAGTAGTCGGCCAGGCGCCGCGTCGGCGCTGCCGGATCCGTCACATCGACCAGCGCGGTCGCCGCCGTGTGCGGGACCTCGTCGCCGTCGATGAGCCAGACCGAGAAGTGCCACAGCCCGCGGGCGCGCTCGGCGAGCAGACCGTTCGTGCCGGACACGATCTCGACCGCATCCGCCCCGGCGGCCCGGAACGGCGCCACGATGTCGGACCGCAGGGCGAGCACGTCCCGGTCGTCCTGCGCGACGACCGCCGCCTCGAGACCCCGGGCGTGCAGCACGCCGGCGAGGCCTTCCGCGAAGGCGGCCGAGCGCTCCGCGGAGGGGCTGGCGACCGCGAGCAGCCGCGCTCCGCGCGGGTAGTCGCGGAGGAACTCGTCCACGAGATCCTCGAGGAGGGCGCGGGCGCCGATCGGAGCGGTCATTCCCCCAGCGTAGGTGGGGGCGCACCGAGGGAGGCGCGTCCCCGGTCGATCCGGGGCAGTGGTCGCACGGTCGACGCAGGGCCGTGCCGCGGGTCATGTGACGGCGTCGCGCTCCTGGAACTCGGGGGCGCGCCACAGCTCCTCGTCGAGCACGCGACGGAGGATCTCCACGGCGTCCCAGACGTCGGCGTGGCCGAGGTACATCGGGGTGATTCCGAACCGCAGCACCTCGGGCTCGCGGTAGTCGCCGATCACGCCGTTCGCGATGAGCGCCTTCATCACCGCGTAGCCCTCGGGGTGCCGGAACGACACGTGGCTGCCACGCTGCGCGTCGTCGCGGGGCGTGATCAACGTGAGTGGATGGTGCGCGAGCCGCGTCTCGACGAGCCGGATGAACAGTGACGTCAGTGCGAGCGACTTGCGGCGCAGCGCCTCCTGGTCGACTTCGAGGTGCATGTCGAGACCGACCTCCATGGTCGCCATCGACAGGATCGGCTGGGTGCCAACGAGGAAGCGCCGGCCGCCCTGCGCCGGGGCGTAGGAGTCGGTCATCGCGAACGGGCGGTCGTGCCCCCACCAGCCGGTGAGCGGCGTCTCGACCCGGTCGAGGTGCCGTTCGGCGACCCAGAAGAACGCGGGCGAACCGGGCCCGCCGTTGAGGTACTTGTAGGTGCAGCCGACTGCGAAGTCCGCGCCGGCATCGGCGACGGCCACGGGCACCGCGCCCACCGAGTGGCAGAGGTCCCAGACCGCCAGGGCGCCCGCGGCGTGGATCCGCCCCGTCGCCTCCGCCATGTCCCAGAGGTAGCCGGTGCGGTAGTTGACCTGGGTGAGCAGCACCACGGCGACGTCGTCGTCGAGCGCCGCCTCGAGGTCCTCGGGGGCGTCGATCAGCCGTAGCGAGTATCCGCGGTCGAGCAGGGCCATCAGGCCTTCGACGATGTAGAGGTCGGTCGGGAAGTTCTCCCGCTCCGACACGATGACCCGGCGCTCCGGGGCGTCCTGCTGCTGGAGCCGGATCGCGGCCGAGACCGCCTTGAAGACGTTGATCGAGGTGGTGTCGGTTGCGACGCACTCGCCGGCCCCGCCGCCGATGAGCCGGCCGATCTTCGCCCCGATCCGGAGGGGCAGGGCGAACCAGTGGTTCTTGTTCCAGCTGCCGATGAGGTCGGCGCCCCACTCGCGGCTGACGACGTCGGCGGCGCGCGCGACGGCGTCGCGGGGAAGCGCGCCGAGCGAGTTGCCGTCGAGGTAGACGATGCCCTCGGGGAGGGCGAAGCGCTCGCGGAGGGCGGCCAGCGGGTCGTTCCGGTCGGCTTCCTCGCACTGCTCGCGGGTGAACGGGGCTACGGCGTCCGTCATCGGGAATCCTTCACGGTCGTGGACCCGGCGCGCGGCCGGGATGCGGGGTCAGCATCCATGATGACGAGGATCCGGTGAATCGCCTAGGATTCCGTCAGATATCCGAGATGCCCGTACTTTTGCGATGGATCATCGGAACAGTGCCTGACGAGGAGGACGTATGACGGACGGAATCCGACTCTCGCCGACGGATCGTCGCATTCTGGACGAGCTGACCCGCGATGGGCGACTGTCGAACAAGGAGCTCGCCGCACGCGTCGGCCTTCCGCGCTCGACCTGCCACGGCCGCGTGCGCGCGCTCGAGGAGGCCGGCGTGATCCGCGGCTACCACGCCGAACTCGACCCGGTCGCGGTCGGGGCGGGCGTCGAGGCGCTCATCATGGTGGCCGTCAAGGAGGACGCCCGCGACCAGGTGCCCGCCATCACGGCACGACTGCGCACGATCCCCGGCGTACAGCGGGTCTATCTGATCGGCGGCGTGCACGACCTCGTCATCCACGTCGCCTGCGAGAGCGTTCCGGGGCTCCGCGACTTCCTGCGCACGCACCTCGGATCCGTTCCCGCGCTGGGGCAGACCCAGACCCAGATCATCTTCGAGCACCACACCGGCGCTGCGGTCATTCCGGCGTGATCCCTGAGGCGCTGCCCCGCCATGCGGCCGGACGCAGCCCCGGCACGAGCGCGGGCGTGCGCCGGGCATAGCGCGCGTAGGGCTCGCCCAGCTCCGCACGCAGGGCGCGCTCCTCGAACCGGATCCCGATCGCGATGTAGCCGCTGAACGCCGCCGCGAACAGCGCATGCCCCCAGGTCATGATCGGCGTGACCCAGAACGCCAGGAGCAGGCCGAGCATGAGGGGATGCCGCACGAGCGCGTAGAGCCCGCGGGCCTGGAAGGCGGATGCGGGCGGACGCCCGGACACGGCCTGACGGAGCCCGACGAAGCCCAGGTGGTCGATCATGAACGTGGCTCCGATCGCGATGAGCCAGCCGAGTGCGCAGACCGCCCACAGTGCCGTGCGCCAGGGCTCGGCGTCCACGTGCCAGATCACCGCGGGGATCGGGCGCCACTGCCACAGCACGAGCGCCAGCAGCGCGCTGGCCGCGAGCACGTACGTCGCACGCTCGACCCGCGCAGGGAGCGCCCGGGCGAACCGCCGCTTGGTCGACGCGCGGGCGAACACCGAGTGGTGCAGCGCGAACACGGCCACCAGCAGCAGGTCGACGGCAGCCGCGACCAGCCAGGCCGTGGCGGGCCCGCGATCGACGGTGGTGGCGGGGCCGACGTCGGCGAGGAACGCGACCGCCCAGACGATCACGACCAGGAAGGCCAGATAGGCGACGACCGCGTAGGCCGTGCTGAGCACTCGCGTCATGACATCTCCGATCCGCGATCGCTCACGCCGAGCGGCCGACGAAGCCGTGGTCGATCGCGAACAGGCTCGCCCCGACCCGGTTCGTGACGCCGATCTTCGCGTAAGTGTGCTCGACGTGGTTGCGCACTGTCTTCTCGCTGAGCGTCAGAGCCGCGGCGATCTCGCGGTTGCTCCGGCCCTGGGCGACGAGCGTGAGGATCTCGGCTTCGCGCGGGGTGAGTCCGGCGGGGAGGGCGGTGCGCGGCGTGCGCGTGCGGCGGGCGCCGGTCGCCGCGGACGCGACCGCGGCGACCGCCTCCCCGTCGAGGTGCCCGGCGGCCACGCGCCGGTGCAGGCGCGCGATCGCCTCGTCCGGCTCGAGCGCGGCGCGGTACGGACGCGGCTCGGTGGCCGCCCGGAACGCGACGGCCGCGGCGAGCAGGCGGTCGGACCGGGTCAGGCTCGTGCCGGGCGCGCCTGCCGGATAGCCGCTGCCATCCAGGTGCTCGTGATGCGCGCGCACCAGGGCCGCCTCTGCGGTGAGGCCGGGGATACGCGCGAGCACGCGGCCGCCGAGGTAGGGATGCATGCGCACCCGCTCCCAGTCGCCGTCGTCGAGCGCGTCCGGCTTGGACCAGATCAGGTTCGACACGCCCAGCCGGCCGACGTCGTGCAGATGCGCGGCGCGCCGAAGGGCGGTGACCTCGTCGACGGGCACGCCGACCTCGCGAGCCGCCGCGGCCACGATCTCGGCCACCCCGCGCGAGTGCCCCAGCAGGAACGGGCACTTCAGGTCGGCGAAGTCGCCGATCGCGGCGACGGCCGTATCGAGCTCATCGCCGAGAAGCACGTCGTCCCGATCGGGCGCACGGTCCAGGGCGGCTGCCCAGGCGGCGGATCCGTGCGGGATGTCGAGCAGCCCTTCGGCGTCGGTGACGAACGCATCGACGATCGCGGGATCGAACTGTCCGCCGCGGCGCTCGCGGGCCATGCGGACCGCCGCCTCCGCACCGCCGAGGCGGTCATGCACCTCGACCGTGTCGGCGAGCTGGGCGATCCGCATCGCGAGCGGGATCGTTTCGCCGGCCAGCGCACGCGGGAGTCCCCGGCCGTCGTATCGCTCGAAGGCGGCGGACACCGCGTCCTGCACCGCACGGGGGAGTCCCAGTCGCTCGGCGAGCAGCGCGGCGGAGAGGCAGTGCGAGTGCAGCAGGGTGCCGAGGCTGCCGCGCGCGTCGATCATCAGTGCGGCGAGGGTTGCGGCACGCTGACGGAGGGGGCGCCCCTGCGCGACGTGTTCGACGAGGAAGCGCAGGAACGGCAGCCCCGACCAGTCCACGAGATAGGAGGCGCTGCGCACCTCGATGTCGTCGCCGAACCAGCGCGCATACTCCTGCGAGTCGGCCGTGCAGCCGATCCACATCAGCAGCGTCGCCTGATAGGCGGTACCGCGCTGCGCATCGTCCAGGCCCAGTCGGGCGGCCAGGCGATCGGCGAGGAGCGCCGCGCGCATCATGTGCTCCGCCGGCTGACCCAGGCCCAGGTCGATCGCGACGGAGACCGCCGCGATCATCTCGCCCCGGGTCGGAGCACCGGCTGTCGCGCCCACGGATCCATTGTCGGCGACGCGCTCCTGCAGGGCCAGAGACATCAGCGGGGCCGCGCATCCTCGGGCCGGCCGTCCGCGGGTACGACGACAGCGGCGTGCTCCGCCGGATCGAAGGCGCTGAACCGCGCGTCCCCGATGTAGAACAGCCCGTGCTGCGGCATCCAGAAGTCGCCGAGCCTGCTTTGCCGATCCAGCGCCCCGATCGGGCCGAGATCCCTGCCGTGGATCGACGCCGTGCTCGCCGCGACTCGCCAGAGCTGCGTGGGGACGACCTGGAAGCGCTGCCGGTTGGGGGCGGCGCCGGCCATGCGCATCCGTCCGGTGCGCAGGATCGGCCGTGCCAACGGCCCCATCGCACGGAGCAGCGGATCGCTGCGGCGTGCGGCCGCAGGAAGGGAGGAGCCGAGCGCCGACATCGTCCGGGTCGCCGGCGTCGCCCGCAGCCGGAGGTCCCAGTCCAGCACGCCGGGGATCCGCACGCGCAGTCGGGCCGGATCGGTCCAGCTCAGATCGATCTCCGGCACGCGCTCGAACGTCGCGGCGGTGCTGAAGTAGCGCGGGCAGCTGTACACCGGATCCGTGGTGACGAACATGTGCCAGGCGCCCTCCGGAGTGCGGTGCCAGATCGCGCGGTAGCCGGGACCGATGCTCGTCCGGGTCATCACCCGCAGCGCGAGACGGTCACCGTCGCGGAACGCCAGGCCGAGCACGCCGAATCCGGTGAACCGCTCGTCGGCGCCGTCGGGGAGGCGAGGGTGCTCGGTCGCTTCGGCGGAGGCGGCCTGCGGTGTGCTGGTGGTGGACATGGATCCACCTTCGCGCGGCGGGGACGGCGGCGCATGAGGCATCCGCCCCGACTTCCGCGCCGGCGGCGCCGACCCGCGCGGGACGGGTCAGCGCTCGACGAGCACGCCGTCCTCGTCGGCGTAGAGCCGGGCGCCGGGGCAGAACTCCACGTCGCCGAACCGCAGCATCACGTCGACCTGCCCTGTGCCCGCCTTGCCGCTCTTGCGCGGGTTGGTGCCGAGCGCCTTGACGCCCAGGGGGAGGCGGCCGATCGCAGCGCTGTCGCGGATCGCGCCGTGGATCAGCACGCCCGCCCAGCCGTTCGCGACCGCGCTCGCGGCGATCATGTCGCCCATGAGCGCGGTGCCGAGGGAGCCGGATCCGTCGATCACGAGCACGGCGCCGTCGCCCGGGGTGGCGAGGAGGTCCTTCACGAGCTGGTTGTCCTGGAAGCAGCGCACCGTGCGGATCGGGCCTTCGAACGCGGTGCGTCCGCCGAAGTCGCGCAGCTGCAGGGCGAGGGACTGCAGGGCGTCGCCGTGCTCGTCGTAGAGGTCGGCGGTGGAGGTCATGCGGTGGATCCTTCCATGTTTCTCCGGGGCCGTTGAGCGAGGACGGAGCGTCAGCGACGACCGAGACGAAACGCGGTGACCGACGAGGCTGTCAGGTCACTGCGTTTCGTCTCGCTGCCGTTTCGTCGCTGCGCGCTCAACGACCCCTCGCGGGGAGTGTCAGCTGAACTGGTTCATCGTGTTGTGCTGACCACCGGCCTTGAGGGCGGCGTCGCCGGCGAAGTACTCCTTGTGGTTGTCGCCGAGGTCGGAGCCCGCCATGTTCTGGTGCTTGACGGTGGCGATGCCACCGCGGATCTCGCGGCGCTGCACGCCCTTGACGTAGGCGAGCATCCCCTCGTCGCCGAAGTAGCCCTTCGCGAGGTCATCGGTCGACAGCGCGGCCGTGTGGTAGGTCGGCAGCGTGATGAGGTGGTGGAAGATGCCGGCTCGGGCGGATCCGTCGCGCTGGAACGTGCGGATCTTCTCGTCGGCGAGACGCGCCAGCTCGGTGTCGTCGTATTCGACGCTCATGAGCGCGCCGCGGTCGTAGCCGGAGACGTCCTCGCCCTGCTCGGCCAGGAGGTCGTACACCTGCTGACGGAAGTTCAGCGTCCAGTTGAACGACGGGCTGTTGTTGTAGACGAGCTTCGCGTTCGGGATCTCCGCTCGGATCGCGTCGACCATGCCGGCGATCTGCTCGACGTGCGGCTTCTCCGTCTCGATCCAGAGCAGATCCGCGCCGTTGCGCAGGGACGTGATGCAGTCCAGCACGACCCGCTCCTCCCCGGTGCCGGGACGAAACTGGTAGAGGTTGCTCGCGAGCCGGCGGGGGCGCAGCAGCCGGCCGTCGCGCTTGATAACGACGTCGCCGTTGCCGAGCTCGGCCTCGGAAATCTCCTCGACGTCGAGGAACGCGTTGTACTGGTCGCCGAGGTCGCCCGGCTCCTGCGAGACCGCGAGCTTCTGGGTGAGTCCCGCGCCCAGGGAGTCGGTGCGGGCGACGATGATCCCGTTGTCGATGCCCAGTTCGAGGAAGGCGTAGCGGACCGCGTTGAGCTTGGCGATGAAATCCTCGTGCGGCACGGTGACCTTGCCGTCCTGGTGGCCGCACTGCTTCTCGTCCGAGACCTGGTTCTCGATCTGGATGGCGCACGCGCCGGCCTCGATCATCTTCTTGGCGAGGAGGTACGTCGCCTCGGGGTTGCCGAAGCCGGCGTCGATGTCGGCGATGATCGGGACGACGTGGGTCTCGTAGCCGTCGATCTGCGACTGGATGAACTCCGCCGCGGTCTCGTCGCCGGCCGCGCGCGCCGCGTCGAGCTGCGTGAAGAGCAGGTCGAGCTCGCGGGCGTCCGCCTGACGCAGGAAGGTGTACAGCTCCTCGATCAGCGCCGGAACCGCCGTCTTCTCGTGCATCGACTGGTCGGGGAGGGGGCCGAACTTGGAGCGCAGCGCCGCGACCATCCAGCCGGAGAGGTAGAGGTAGCGCTTGTTCGTGGACTTCAGGTGCTTCTTGATGGAGATGAGCTTCTGCTGTCCGATGAAGCCGTGCCAGACGCCGAGCGACTGGGTGTACAGCGACGAGTCGGCGTCGTACTCCGCCATGTCGCGGCGCATGATGTCGGCCGTGTACTGCGCGATCTCGAGTCCGGTGCGGAAGCGGTTCTGCGCGCGCATGCGGGCAGCGGACTCGGGGTCGATGGCGCTCCATCCGGAGCCGGCCGCCGCCTTCAGGGCCTGGATGGCGTCGATGTCGTCCTGGTAGCGAGTCATGGTGATGTCCTTCGTTCGTGGGCGATGGGTCGGGCGTCGAGCGGTCAGGCGGTCTCGACGAGGAAGCGGGAGTAGGCGGGCAGCGTCAGGAACGCCGGGAACTCGGGCTGCAGCGCCACCTCGCGGAACACCGCGGCGGCGTCCTCGAACCGGTCGTTCTCCTGCCGTGGCGTCTCGGCGAGCACCGCGGCGATCAGACCCTCGACGTACTCGGCCGTGATGAGGGTCCCGTCCTGGGTGGACTGGCCCTGGTGGATCCACTGCCACACCTGCGAGCGGCTGATCTCGGCCGTGGCCGCGTCCTCCATGAGGTTGTCGATCGCGACGGCGCCCAGGCCGCGCAGCCACGCCTCGATGTAGCGGATCGCCACGGAGACGTTGTCGCGCACGCCGGAGGCCGTGATCGGACGGCCGATGTGCACGTCGAGCAGCTGCTCCGCACGCACCTGCACGTCGTCGCGCTGCCGGTCGAGCTGGTTGGGACGCTCGCCGAGCACGGCGTCGAACTCCGCCTGCGCGGTGGGGATCAGGTCGGGGTGCGCCACCCACGTGCCGTCGAAACCATCGCCGGCCTCGCGCTTCTTGTCCGCAGCGACCTTCTCGATGGCCCGGGCGGTCACCTCGGGGTCGCGCCGGTTGGGGATGAAGGCGCTCATGCCGCCGATCGCGAAGGCGCCCCGCTTGTGGCAGGTCTGCACGAGCAGCTCGGTGTAGGCGCGCATGAACGGCACCGTCATCGTGACCTCGCTGCGGTCCGGCAGGACGAACCGGGCGCCCCGACCGCGGTAGTTCTTGATGATCGAGAAGATGTAGTCCCAGCGTCCGGCGTTCAGGCCCGCGCAGTGCTCGCGCAGCTCGAACAGGATCTCCTCCATCTCGAAGGCGGCGGGCAGCGTCTCGATCAGCACGGTCGCGCGGATCGTGCCGCGCGGGATCCCGAAGTACTCCTCGCTGAACGTGAACACGTCGTTCCACAGCTTCGCCTCCTCGCTCGACTCGAGCTTGGCGATGTAGAAGTAGGGCCCGCGGCCGGCCTCGATGAGCGCCTGCGCGTTGTGGAAGAAGTAGAGGCCGAAGTCCACCAGGGAGCCCGAGGCATCCATGCGGCGTCCGGTGCGATCGGTGAACTCGAGGTGCTTCTCCACGAGGTGCCAGCCGCGCGGGCGCATCACGATCGTGGGGGTCTGCTCCGCCGTGACGCGGTACTCCTTGCCGTCCTCGCTGGTGTGGGTCAGGCGTCCGCGGATCGCGTCGCGCAGCGACAGCTGACCGCCGATCACGTTGCGCCAGGTGGGACTCGTGGCGTCCTCCTGGTCGGCCAGCCACACCTTCGCGCCGGAGTTCAGCGCGTTGATGGTCATCTTCGGATCGGTCGGGCCGGTGATCTCGACGCGGCGGTCCTCGAGGCCGGGGCCGGCACCGGCGACGCGCCAGTCGACGTCCTCGCGGATGTGCCGGGTGTCGTCGCGGAAGCGCGGGTCGTGACCGTTGCCGATCTCGAAGCGACGGCGCATGCGGTCGGCGAGACGGTCGTGCCGGCGCCCGCCGAAGCGGTGGTGCAGCTCGGTGAGGAAGGCCACGGCCGCAGGGGTGAGGATCTCGCCGAAGCGCTCGTGCAGGGGCCCGGTGATGCGGATCGCGGGGCCCTCGGTGCCGGAGACGGCCGCCCCGACGGTCCGGATCGGGGCGGTCGGCGACGCGGTGGGAATGGTCATGATCTGTCTCCTCCGTGAGTGGATCCGGTCCGGCTTCTGTGCCGGGGTGGCTTGAGACCACTCTGAGTGAAGATCTGGATCCGACCCGGCCAAAACGGAGGAGAAGTTTGGTCAGATTTCTGTTTTCGTGACAGAATCGGCGCCATGGTCACCGCAGACACGGCAGAAGAGGTCGACGCTCTCACGATCGGGCGCCGCATCCGTCAGCTCCGCACGGCGGCCGGGCTGACCCTCGAGCAGCTCGCGACCGCGATCGACAGGGCGCCGAGCCAGGTGTCCATGATCGAGACCGGCAAGCGCGAGCCCAAGCTCACCCAGCTGCAGCTGATCGCCCGGGTGCTGGACACGACGATCGACCAGATCCTCGCCGAGCAGCCCCTCGACGAGCGCGCCGCCATGGAGATCGCGGTCGAGCGCGCCATGAAGGGGCAGACGTTCCAGGCCCTCGGGATCGCACCGTTCCGGATCTCGAAGACCGTGCCGGACGAGGCGCTGCGGGCGCTGCTGGCCCTGCACGGCGAGATCGACAAGCTCCGTGACGAGCGTGCGGCCACGCCGGAGGAGGCCCGCCGCGCGAACGTCGAGCTGCGCCACCTCATGCGCCGTCAGGACAACCACTTCGCCGACCTGGAGAAGAAGGCCGCGGAGATCCTCGCCGCCGTGCGCCACCCGGGCGGGCCGCTGACGCAGCGCAGCGCCAGCGACATCGCCGCGCACCTGGGGTTCACGCTGCACTACGCGCCCGATCTCCCGCAGTCGACGCGCAGCGTGGCCGACCTCGCGCATGGGCGGCTCTACCTGTCCAGTCGCGTGCCGGGGAAGGGCGATGCCCGCACCGCGGTGCTGCAGGCGCTCTCCAGCCGGATCCTCGGCCACTCCGAGCCGCGCAGCTACGCCGAGTTCCTGCGTCAGCGCGTGGAGACGAACTACCTCACAGGCGCGCTGCTGATGCCGGAGGAGCACCTGGTGCCGGTGCTGAAGGACGCGAAGGAGCGCCGGGCGATCTCGATCGAGGATCTCCGCGACGCCTACTCGGTGTCGTACGAGACCGCCGCGCACCGGTTCACGAACCTCGCCACCCGGCACCTGGACATCCCGGTGCACTTCCTCAAGGTGCACGAGTCGGGCACCATCACGAAGGCCTATGAGAACGACGACGTGAACTTCCCGACCGACCGGCTCGGATCCATCGAGGGGCAGATGTGCTGCCGGCGGTGGACCAGCCGGGTCGTGTTCGAGGAGGAGGACCGGTTCAACCCGTACTACCAGTACACCGACACCGGCAACGGCACGTACTGGTGCACCGCCCGCGTGGAGCCGTCGAGCGAGGGCCTGCACTCGGTGAGCGTGGGCGTGCGCTTCGATGACACGAAGTGGTTCATCGGGCGCGAGACGCCCAACCGCGGCGTCTCGAAGCATTCGGTCGAGGTGTGCTGTCGGCGCGCGCCCGCCGATCTCGAGGCGCGCTGGCGCGAGCAGTCCTGGCCGAATGTGCGCACCCCGCGCACCTTGCTGGCGACCCTGCCCACGGGCGCGTTCCCCGGCGTCGACACGACAGACGTGTACGAGTTCCTGGAGGCGCACGCCCCGTCCTGAGGCTTGCGGGCGGCGAGGCCGAGCCGGCCGGACGGCCTCGCCGGTACGGCTTGAGCCGAGGTGGCTCCCGTCGCTGAGATGTAACTCTCCTGAGTCCGAAGCGGCATGTTCTGCGACGGGACTGGCGGGCCGAGTGGTGCGCTCATCGAACTGGAGCCGATCGTGATGCGTTCAGGGGCCCAGTTAGAGAAGTCTTGACAGCAATCCGCCGAGTCGGGTCAGCGAGATGAACGATTATGGCGGATGAGGAGGAACTGATCCCAGAGTTTCTCGTAGCGGATGGTCCATCCGAGCGAGATCGGTGCCTGGTTGAAGTAGTGATAGTCGCTATCTTCATCCTGCCAAGAATCCGGAGCGTCATAGATCTTTTCCCATGGCGTCTTGGTCAGCGTTTCGAGATCGTCAGAGAGCACCGACAAGAGCCGGTCGGATTCGCGATCGCACGATCGTGTACCGAGGTGTTCGTCGATCCACGCGAGATATCGGTCTGTCTCAACCCAGTACCAGCTCTGCGTGACGGAGAGGGCCCGATTCCATGCGCGGAGATCGTGGGTGCCCTCTGTTGCCCCGATCCACGCTGCGACTGCGACCTTGTGCGCGAAGGGTTCCAACTCTTGGCGCACCGTCCTGAGGATCTTTTCCGGGCGGATTCGGAAGTACTCGTGCGCGATGACGTTGCGGAGGGAGATTGCTGAGGACCAAGGAATCATCGGAAAATCGCCCCCCTTCTCGCTCGCTATGTGCCGCGCTGCCTCGCCAATGGCCATTAGGTTGTAGAGGATGGCCTCATAGGCGGGAAGGTCGACTTTGTCCCGTGCCGATTGGATATCACTAGCCAAGGCAAGGCACCGATGCGTGGAGGTCATGACGTCCGCGACTCGCTCCTCGATCGATCTCATCGAACGATGCCCCCGGTGGGTCAGGCGGCGTTCCAGCGCAGACGCGACGCGGCATCGTCGAGGTCTCGGCGGAGCGGCTCGGCCTGCGCCACGGGGAGCAGGGCGACCAGGAGCGGGGAGGTGCCCGGCGCCGGCGCCACCGCGTAGGCGAGCCCGCGGGATCCGTCGTGCTCGTGGCTCAGCACGGCGCGGGTGGCCCTACCCTCGGCGAGCGAGTACCAGGAGAATTCCCCGCCCGAGGCGATCAGCACGGACGCGGCCTCCGTGGCTCGGGCGAGCAGAGTGCCGGATCCCTCCCACGGGGTGAAGTGCCCATGGTCGAGACCCAGCCCGGTCGCCAGACCGTCGCCGAGCCAGTGCTCCCGGTTCCGGCCTTCGGCGCTCACGGGGGCGAGCAACGACCCGTAGGTCTGCAGCAGTCCGGCGTTGCCGATCGGCCAGGTCGCCGACAGTCCCGCCCGGTCGTGCAGTGCGTCGAACAGCGACTGCGCAAGGAGTTCCTCGCCCGTCCGTGCGTCGATCGCGGTCGCCAGGCCCCAACGGCCGAAGAGCCCGGCGGTGCGGTCCGCGTCGACCGCCGCGGTGAGCCAGTCGAGCGCCGTGAGCGCCTCGGCGGCGGTCCCGCCGACGGACTCCGAGGCGGCGGCCGCAGTCTGTTCCAGCTCCTCGACGCGTCCCATGCCGCCACCCTACGCCGGTGCGTGCGGGTGGGGCAGAGGTCACTGGGTGGAGGCCGGGCCGAGGTCGCGGACGGAGCCGGGCCCCGTCGCGGGGCAGCCTTCAGCGGCGCGCGGTGAGGGCGTGCACGAGCGTGGTCAGGCCGAACTCGAAGGCCTCGTCCACGTCGCCGCCGAGCTGGAACGCCCCGGCCTGTTCCATGGTGCAGAAGCCGTGCGCCCACGCCGTCAGCGTGCGCGCCGCGGGGAGCGGGTCGCCCGGCGTCGCGGCGCGCACCGCGTCGAGCAGCGTCCCGGTGAGTGCGATCATGCCGTCGGACTGCGGCTCGGCGCTGAGCGCGGCGCCCGCGAACAGCAGGGAGGCGGCGCGGGGGGAGCGGATGCTGAACGCGCGGAAGGCGCGGGCGATCGCGGCGAGCGACGCCGCGGGATCGGTCGTGGATCCGGTCAGGGCCGCGACGTCCTCGTCGAGCTCGCGGGCGGCGTCGTCGGCGATCAGCCGCAGCAGATCGTGCCGGTGCGCGACGTGCTTGTACAGGCTGGGCGGGCGCACCCCGACGGCGGCGGCGACCGCGCTGATCGTCACGGCGTCGACGCCCTCGTCCTCGGCGACGGCCCGCGCGGCGGCGGTGAGTGCCGCACGGGTGACGCGCTGCGGTGCGGGCATCGGGTCCTCCTCTGCGCCGACCCGCACGGGCGGGGGCGCCTCTCGATCATAAGGCTATTGACAGTAGCCATGATAGCTATATAGCGTAGCCATCATGAACGCAGAGCTCATCCGGATCGGCGACGACATCGTCGCCATGCATGCCGTCGTCACAGACGAGGGCATCACGCTGATCGACGCGGGCCTGCCGGGCGACCGGCGGATCCTGCAGCAGGCGCTCGCCGCGGCGGGCCGCCGCCCCGAGGACATCCGCGGCGTCGTGCTCACCCACGGCGACAGCGACCACATCGGCATCGCGGAATGGCTCCGCACGGAGTACGACGTGCCCACCTACGTGCACGAGGCCGACGCGGGTCGCGCGCAGGGGGAGAAGGCGCCCGGCGCTTCCGGCGGTGCCATGAAGCTGGGACCGGCCCTGCAGTTCTTCGCCGCCGCGCTGCGCCGCGGCGGCCTGCGCACGAAGCACCTCGGCGCCGTGCGCACGATGCGGGACGGCGACGTGCTGGACCTGCCGGGGGCGCCCGAGATCATCGGCCTGCCGGGGCACTCGCCCGGATCCGTCGCCATTCGCATTCCCGCGGTCGACGCGATCTTCGTCGGCGACGCCCTCACCACCCGGCATGTGCTGAACGGATCCACCGACGTGCAGCTCGGCCCGTTCAGTGACGCGCCCGAGCAGACGCCGGAGAGCCTCGAACGCCTCAGCGCCCTGCCCGAGCGCACGATCGTGGTCGGGCACGGGCCGATGTTCCATGGGACCGCGGCCGAGATGATCGCGGCACGCACGCGCTGAGCGGCGCGCCGCGGACGCCTGCCGCCGTCGCGATGCGCAGGCCGCCGCCGCGTCTGTTCCGGCCGCGCGGATCCGGCCGTGCGCGGATCCGGCTCGCGTCAGTCGCCGGCCGTGCGCAGGGCGGCCCAGAGTTCGGCGCGGGCAGGGAAGGATCCGAGGTCCGCGCCGAGGATCGACGCCGCCTGGGAGATCCGGGTGCGCAGCGTGTGGCGGTGCACCCCCAGGGCGGCCGCGGCGGGCTCCAGCCGGGTGTCGTGCTCGAGCCACACCCGCAGCGATCGCTCCAGCTCCGCCCCCTCCTGCGCGTCGTGCTGGCGGAGCGGAGCCAGCAGGGACTCCGCGATCAGCCGCGCCTCGTCCGTCGCGAACGCGGCGAGCACGCTCGACTCCGCACTGTCCGCATAGTGGGTCACGCCCTCGGATCCCCGGCGCAGCGCGGTGAGCGCCTGTGCGTGCGCGCGGGAGAATCCGCTGTACTCCTCGGGCGCCGAGACGCCGATGCGCACCTCCGTGCGGGCGGCGACCTCGTCCAGCACCCCCGCATCGGCGATGCTCAGGCACATCACGAGCCCGTCGTCGGACTCGGCGAGGAACGCGGACGGGGCGGCGTCGCCACGCTGCCGTTCCCACCACTCGATGACCGTGCCCTGACGCTGCCCCGCGGCGACGGCGACCACGACGGGCGCCGGCGGCAGGGCGCCGAGCACGCGTCGGGCCAGGGTCGGATCGTCCGCGAGGAGGGAGGAGAGCAGCTGCCGGTGCAGCCGTCGGCGACTGCGCGCGAGCTGCTCGCTCTGTTCGAGCGACAGCCCGGCCATCGCGATGACCGAGGTCACCACGGTGCGCGTCTCGGGATCCAGGGTGTCGCTCGCGATCGCGACGACCCCGCGCAGGTGTCCCGCGCGCCCGACGGTGAGCAGGGTGTGCGAGGTCTCGCCGTCCTGCACCACGCGGTTCGCGGATCCGCCGCGGGCGAGGAGGTCGGCCGCGGCGTCGGCGACGACCGGGGAGGCGCCCCCCGCGGGATGCTCATGCACGAGCTGCCCCGCCGCGTCGTACATGCCCACTCGGCACCCGAGCCGTCGCGACAGCTCGGTGAGCGTCGACTCCAGCCCGTGCGGACGGAGGGCCGCGACCGACAGTGCGCGCTGGGTCTCCAACGCCCAGGTGCGCCGGGCGTAGGCCTGTGCGGCGATCGCCTCGGAGTGCGCCCTCGCGACGGCGATGAACGGCGTGCCGTAGGGCACCTCGATCAGCGGCAGCCCCGTCTCGGCGCAGGCGGCGGACAGGTCGGCCGGTATGCCGCTGCGGTGCACCTCGGTGCCGAACCCCAGCGCCACCACGCCGCGATCGACGAGTCGCTGCACGTAGGCGTGCGTGCCGGCGGGGTCGTCGTCGGCGAACTGGGTGCCCGTGGTGAGCAGGGCGAGGTCTTCGGCGAGGAAGGGCGTGGGGTCGGTCAAATCGGAGTTGTGCACCCAGCGGAGGGGACGGTCGAGGGATCCGGCGGGCAGTGCTGTCTCGGATCCGACCAGGCGCAGATGCAGGTCGCGGCGGCCGAGCAGGGTGCGCAGCGTGGGCTGCTGGTCCATGGGCGATGCTCCTTCGGGAGTCGATCGAAGTGTGGCCGAATCGGCGAAATCGTGATCCAGATTGTACGCCACGGCGAATGCTCTCGAGCGGTCGCCTCCGTAGTCTCGACGCCATGACCACCATCGACGCGCAGGCTGACACCCTTCCCCTCGGCGGACCCTCCCTTCCCCAGGAGCGCCGCCTCGTCACGGAGCTCCCCGGCCCGCGCTCGGCCGAGATCCTCGCCCGCAAGGCTTCGGCCGTGCCCGCCGGCGTGGGCCACACCGTGCCCGTCGCCGCGGTCGCCGCAGGCGGCGGTGTCGTCGTCGACGCCGACGGCAACTCGCTCATCGACCTGGGCTCCGGCATCGCCGTGACCACGGTCGGCAGCGCGCACCCGAAGGTCGCCGCAGCCATCGCCGCGCAGGCCGCGCAGTTCACCCACACCTGCTTCATGATCTCCCCGTACGAGTCCTACGTGGAGGTGGCCGAGGCCCTCAACCGGCTCACCCCGGGCGCCTTCGCCAAGAAGACCGCGCTGTTCAACTCGGGCGCCGAGGCTGTCGAGAACGCGATCAAGATCGCCCGCAAGCACACCGGTCGTCAGGCCGTCGTCGCCTTCGACCACGGCTACCACGGCCGCACCAACCTGACCATGGCGCTCACGGCCAAGGCCATGCCCTACAAGAGCGGCTTCGGCCCGTTCGCCCCTGAGGTCTACCGCGCACAGGCGTCCTACCCGTTCCGCGACGGCCTGTCCGGCGCCGAGGCGGCGGCACGCACGATCCTGCAGCTCGAGAAGCAGATCGGTGCCGACAACCTCGCCGCGGTCATCATCGAGCCGATCCAGGGCGAGGGCGGCTTCATCGTCCCCGCCGACGGCTACCTGCCCGCGATCGTCGAGTGGTGCCGCGCGAACGGCGTCGTCTTCATCGCCGACGAGGTGCAGACCGGCTTCGGCCGCACCGGCGCGATGTTCGCCAGCGAGATCTTCGGCATCGAGCCCGACCTCATCACCACGGCCAAGGGCATCGCCGGCGGCATGCCGCTGGCCGCCGTCACCGGCCGCGCCGAGATCATGGACGCCTCGCACTCCGGCGGCCTCGGCGGCACCTACGGCGGCAACCCGGTGGCCTGCGCCGCCGCGCTCGCCGCGATCGACGCCTACGAGACCGAGGGCCTGCTGGAGCGCGCCGCCGAGATCGGCACGCTGCTGAAGGACCGCCTCGCCGCCATCCAGGCCGCCGACCCGCGCCTGGGTGACATCCGCGGACACGGCGCGATGATCGCCGCCGAGTTCGTCGACCCCGCCACCGGCGCCCCGGACGCCGCGCTCACCGGCGCGGTCGCCAAGGCCGCGATCGCTCAGGGCGTCATCGTCCTCACCTGCGGCACGTTCGGCAACGTGATCCGCTTCCTCCCGCCGCTGACGATCGGCGACGACCTCCTGAACGAGGGTCTCGACGTCATCGCCGCCGCACTCGCAGCCTACCCCGCAGGGGCCTGATAGACGTCCGGGCGCGATCGGGATCGGGGGATGCTGGATCGCGCCCGGCAACTTTTCTGTACGACAACCGCAGGGGAACCTGCATAGCGCACCAGACGGTGCGGAACCGATGAAGGAGTCGAAATTGGCCGATATCACCCGTGACGTGCTCATCGTGGGAGCGGGCGCCGCTGGCACCACCGCCGCGAACGAACTGCGCAAGGCGGGTTTGTCGGTCGTGGTGCTGGAGGCCCGCGACCGGGTCGGCGGCCGGCTCTGGACGGACGTCATCGAGGGCGCCATGCTCGAGATCGGCGGCCAGTGGGTCTCGCCCGACCAGGACGCGCTGATCGAGACCATCGACGAGCTGGGACTTGAGACCTTCAGCCGCTACCGCGAGGGCGACAGCGTCTACGTCGGTCCCGACGGCACGCTGCACCGTTTCACGGGCGAGATGTTCCCGGTCGCCCCGGAGACCGAGAAGGTCATCGCCGAGATCACCGAGCGCCTCGACGCCATGGTCGCCGAGATCGACCCGGACCGCCCCTACGCGCACCCGAAGGCTGCCGAGTGGGACTCGATCACCTGGGACGCGTGGCTGCGCGAGCAGAGCGATGACGACGAGGCCGTGCGCAACCTCGCGTTCGCGACCGGATCCGCGATGCTCACCAAGCCGACGCACGCGTTCTCGCTGCTGCAGTCGCTGCTGATGGCGGCGTCCGCCGGCTCGTACTCGAACCTCGTCGACGCCGACTTCATCCTCGACAAGCGCGTGGTGGGCGGACTGCAGCAGGTGCCTCAGCTGCTCGCCGAGCGCCTCGGCGACGACGTGCTGCTGAATCAGCCCGTGCGCACCCTCGAGTGGGGCGAGAACGGCGTCACCGCGACCACCGACTCCCTCACGGTGCGGGCCCGCTACGCGATCCTCGCGCACGCCCCGGTGCTCTACGACCGGATCTCCTTCGTGCCGTCGCTCCCGCGTCGCCAGCACCAGATGCACCAGCACCTGTCGATGGGCTTCGTGATCAAGGTGCACGCCGTGTACGACCGCCCGTTCTGGCGCGAGCAGGGCCTGTCCGCCACGGCGTTCAGCCCGTACCAGCTCGTGCACGAGGCGTACGACAACACCAACCACGGCGACGAGCGCGGCACGCTGGTCGGCTTCGTCAGCGACCAGAACGCCGACGACGTGTTCGAGCTGAGTGCCGAGGAGCGCAAGGAGCGGATCCTGGACTCCCTCGCGCACTACTACGGCCCCGAGGCGAAGAACACGGTCGTGTACTACGAGAGCGACTGGGGCACTGAGGAGTGGACCCGCGGCGCGTACGCGGCGAGCTTCGACATGGGCGGCCTGCACCGCTACGGCAAGGACCTGCGCACGCCGGTCGGCCCCATCCACTTCGCCTGCTCCGACCTCGCCGGCGCCGGATACCAGCACGTCGACGGCGCGATCCGCATGGGGCGCCTCGCCGCGTCCCAGATCCTCGACGCGGACCGCGGCGACGCGGACGCGGCCGGCATCGACGCGGCCGAGCTGGCCGTGGCCGAGGCGGCCGAGGTCTGATGACCACCTCCATCGTCGTCGGCTACACGGCGACGGAGACCGGTTCCGACGCGCTGGCGCTGGGCGTGCGACTCGCCCGCGCCACGCGTCGGCACCTGCATGTGCTCGTCGTCCTGCCCGGTCACGGCGACCCGGCCGGCGCAGAGCCGGAGCGCGACAGCCCGGCTCACGGGCAGGCGAGCCAGTGGCTCGCCGACGCGGAGGAGATGATCCCCGCGGAGGTCGCGCACACCGCGCACGTGCGCGTGCACGATTCCTTCGCAGAGGCGCTCGTGCTCGCAGGCGAACAGCTCGAGGCGGCTCTGATCGTCGTCGGCGCGGCGAACGGCGCCACCATCGGTCTGCACCGGATGGGCAGCGTCGCGCAGGCACTGCTGCACTCCTCGCCGATCCCGGTGGCGCTGGCTCCCGCCGGCTTCGCCCACAGCGTCGACGTGCAGGCGCCGATCTCGCGGATCACCGCCGCCATCGGCAACCGCCCGGGCGCGGACGCGCTGCTGGACGCCGCCGTCGCTCTTTCCGGTGAGACCGGAGCGACGCTGCGACTCATCTCGCTGGTCGCCTTCGACGTCCCGCGCGGGTTCGACCCGCAGACCATCCGCCTGGTGAGCACGGCGCACGGCGACGATGTGCTCGCCCGTGCGGAGATGGAGCTGCCGACGGGCGTGCGCGCCGAGCTCGAGCGTGCACCGGGCGACACGGTCGAGGAGGCCGTGGCGCGGCTGGCCTGGCTGCCGGGGGAGCTGATCCTGGTCGGATCCAGTCGGCTCGCGCAGCCGAGGAGGCTGTTCCTCGGCTCCACCGCGGCGAAGATGCTCGACGTCATCCCCGTGCCGATGATCGTCGTACCGCGCACACGCCTGGACGACAGCGCAGACTCTGGGTCCTGACCGGACCCCCACCACACGATTGCATGAGAATCGAAGCATCTGAGAAGGAGGATCGCATGACCGATCTGGAGAAGACCCTGCTGGAAAGCGTGCCCACCGGGCTCTACATCGCAGGCGAGTGGGTCGCCGCCGAGGGCGATAAGACCTTCGACGTGCACGACCCCGCCACCAACGACGTCGTGCGCACGATCGCCGACGCCTCGCCCGCCGACGGCATGCGGGCGCTGGACGCCGCCGTCGCCGCCCAGGACTCCTGGGCCGCGACCCCGCCGCGCACGCGCAGCGACATCCTGCGCCGCGCGTTCGACCTCGTGCAGGCGCACAAGGAGGACCTGGCGCTGCTCATGACCGTCGAGATGGGCAAGCCGCTGGCCGAGGCCCGTGGCGAGGTCGTCTATGGCGGCGAGTTCCTGCGCTGGTTCAGCGAGGAGGCGGTGCGCATCTCCGGCCGATACGGCCTGAACCCCGAGGGCACCGGCCGCATGGTCGTCTCCCAGCGCCCCGTGGGTCCGTCGTTCTTCGTCACGCCGTGGAACTTCCCGTTCGCGATGGCCACCCGCAAGATCGCGCCCGCGCTCGCCGCCGGCTGCACCGTGGTCATCAAGCCGCCGGCACTGACCCCGCTCACCACGATGTACTTCGTGAAGCTGCTCGAGGAGGCCGGCCTGCCCGCCGGCGTCGTGAACGTTGTGCAGACCTCGCGCTCGTCCGCGCTGTCGGCGCCGATCATCGCCGACCCGCGTCTGCGCAAGCTGTCGTTCACCGGATCCACCGAGGTCGGCCGCAAGCTCATCGCCCAGGCGGCGGAGGGCGTGCTGCGCGTGTCGATGGAGCTCGGCGGCAACGCCCCGTTCGTCGTCTTCGAGGACGCGGATCTGGACAAGGCCGTCGAGGGCGCCCTCGCGGCGAAGTTCCGCAACATCGGTCAGGCGTGCACCGCCGCGAACCGGTTCATCGTGCACCAGGACGTCGCGGACGAGTTCGCCCGCCGCATCACCGAGCGCGTGAACGCGATGAAGATCGGCCGCGGCACCGAGGACGGCGTCTCGATCGGCCCCCTGATCGACCACGACGCGGTCGCCAAGGCCATCGAGCTCGTCGGCGACGCCGTCGAGCGCGGCGCGACGCTGCTCTCGGGCGGCAAGGCGCTGGAGGGCGTCGGATCCTTCTACGAGCCCACCGTCCTCGCGAACGTGCAGGCCGGCAGCGAGATCCTCCGCGAGGAGATCTTCGGCCCGGTGCTCGCGATCGCGACCTTCGCCGACGAGGCCGAGGCCGTGCGCCTCGCGAACGACACCGAGTACGGCCTGGTCTCCTACGTGTTCACGCAGGACCTGGCTCGCGGGCACCGGATGATCGACGCGCTCGAGACGGGCATGATGGGTCTGAACGTGGGCGTCGTCTCCAACGCGGCCGCCCCCTTCGGTGGCGTCAAGCAGTCCGGCGTCGGCCGCGAGGGCGGCTTTGAGGGCATCCACGAGTACCTCTCCACCAAGTACACGCTGATCCCCGTCGACTGAACACCGGCAGAGGCGGGCTCGGGGCCGCCGCAGCGGATCCCGAGCCCGCCGAAATCTTCCACAATGATGTGACACCGAAAGGATCGACATGACCGATTACGCCGTCGTCAACCCGGCAACGGGAGAGACCGTCGCCACCTACGAGACCTTCACCGACGCGCAGATCGAGGACGCGGTCGCGCGTGCGCACAGCGCCGCGGCGGTCTGGGGGCGCACCTCCGTCGCCGACCGCGCGGCCGTGATCCGCCGCATCGCCGAGGGCCACCGCGCCCACCGCGACGAGCTCGCCGCCATCATCACGCGCGAGATGGGCAAGCCCCTCGCCGCCGCCGTCGGCGAGGTCGACTTCGCCGCCGACATCATCGAGTTCTACGCGGACAACGCCGAGAAGATCAACGCCGACCAGCCCCTGGACATCCTGGGCGACGGCACGGCGGTCATCCGCAAGGCCCCGCTCGGCGTGCTCTTCGGCATCATGCCGTGGAACTTCCCGGCCTATCAGGTCGCGCGGTTCGCCGGTCCGAACCTCGCGGTCGGCAACACGATCGTGTTGAAGCACTCCGAGCAGTGCCCGGAGTCGTCGGCCCTGCTCGAGAAGATCTACGAGGAGGCCGGGCTCCCCGACGGCGGCTACGTCAACGTCTACGCGTCGATCGAGCAGGCGGCCACCATCGTCGCCGACCCGCGCGTGCAGGGCGTGTCCGTGACCGGATCCGAGCGCGCCGGTGCGGCCGTCGCGGAGAACGCCGGCCGCAACCTGAAAAAGGTCGCGCTCGAGCTCGGCGGATCCGACCCGTTCATCCTGCTGTCGACCGACGACCTCGACGCGACCGTGCAGGCCGCCGTCGACGCGCGTCTGGACAACAACGGCCAGGCCTGCAACGGTGCCAAGCGCTTCATCGTCGTCGACGGCCTCTACGACGCGTTCGTGGAGAAGGCCGTCGCCGCGCTGTCGGCGGTCACGCCGGGCGACCCGACGCAGGAGGACACCGTGCTCGGCCCGCTCGTGTCGGAGGCGGCGGCGATCAACCTGCAGAACCAGGTCGACACCGCCGTCGCGCAGGGCGCGACGCTGCTCACCGGCGGCACCCGCGAGGGCGCGTTCTACACGCCGACCCTGCTCGCCGACGTCACGCCCGAGATGGACGTGTACCGCCAGGAGCTGTTCGGCCCCGCCGCGGTCGTCTACCGCGTCGCGGACGAGGACGCGGCGGTCGCCCTGGCGAACGACACCTCGTTCGGTCTCGGCTCCTACGTGTTCACCACCGACGACGCCCAGGCCGAGCGCGTCGCGAACGGCATCGACGCCGGCATGGTCTACGTCAACGTCGTGCTGGCGGACAGCCCGGAGCTGCCGTTCGGCGGCGTGAAGCGCAGCGGCACCTCGCGCGAGCTGGGGCTGCTCGCGGCCGACGAGTTCGTGAACAAGAAGCTCGTCCGCGTGGCCTGAGCCCGGCAACTCGGATAGCGTCCCGCCGCACTCAGCGGGAGAGAAGGGGCGGGCGTCGCACATCCTGCGGCGCCCGCCCCTTCGTCATGCCCGGCCCGCTATGCATCCCGCTGACCGCGAGACCGAACCTGTGTCTCGAGACCGACGAAACGATCGTCGGTCTCGAGACGGAGTCTCGGTCTCGCTATCGATGCCGCGGCGATGTGATCGTCAGGATCGGCCCCGCCTGTGGGCGGCGAACACGGTCAGCGCCTCGGCGTAGCGTTCCGGATCCGACCGGGTCTCGGCTGTCACGAGCAGCGCGGAGGGCCCGGCGATGCGCGTGAACTCGCCGCGGCAGGGGATCTCGATCACCCGGACGAGCCCGGCCCTCCACGCCGGAATCAGGGCATCCAGAGCGCGTCGCTCCGGGTGTTCATGCAACGGTGCGCGGTGTCCGGCGATATGCTCCCGCACGCGGCGCGAGGTCCAGTCCGAGAAGGAGGCGTCGAAAGCCTCTGCGCCGAACCGGTCGCGCCACGTCGGGCCCCTCAGCTGCTCGAGCAGCACGCGCCGCTCGTCCGAGCCCGGCGCGGTCGGTTCGATCCTTGCGATCAGCGGCACGGGGTCCAGTTCCGCGAGGTGGGCAACGGCGTCGTGCCACAGCTCAGACCACGCGTTCGACAATGCGGTGGCGTCCGCCGGGGAACGGCGTGCCGTGGGCGGATCCGTCAGCGGTGGCGGCACATCACCGGGCGGCCGCAACCCGTGGACGTCGCGCACCCACAGCAGCTCGAGCAGCGCATGCGGTTCGTCCTCGACACGGATCGACATGTCGTGCGGCCAGGGGTTTCCAGGGAGGCGGACCGTGGAGCGCATGCCCTCAGAGTGCTCGCAGCCCCCGACCGCGTCAAGGACGGCGGCGGGTTCGGTGCAGGTTCAGCTCGGTGCGGGGGCCAGCCCCGGAAGCATCATGCCCACGATCCCGGCGGCCACGTGCTCCGCGTCGGGCACGGCGTCGAGGCCTTCGAACGCCGCGAGGAAGCCCTGATGGAACGCGGCGCCGACCAGCAGTCGCGCGGCCGACTCCGTATCGGCGTCCGCGTGGATCCGGCCGGCGTCCTGCTCCGCGGCCAGGCGGGCGCGGACGCCGTCGATCACGGTCGCGGGACCGCCGCCGTGCGAAGCGACCCCATCGCGGTGCTCGGTCAGCAGCGTCGGCGAGCCGAAGATCGAGGCTGCGATCGGGAACGTGCGGGTGAAGAAGGCCATGAGGTCCGCGACGAGCGTGGCGAGCCCCGCGGCAAGGCTCTCGCCTCCGGAGTCCGCTTCGAGGCGTGCGCGCGGCGTGCGCTCCCGCAGCACGCTGAGGAACAGCTGCTGCTTGTCGGCGAAGTGCTTGTACAGCATCGCCTCGGACAGGCCCGCCTGCCCGGCGATGAGCTTCGTCGTGGTGTTCGCGAGCCCGCGTTCGCGCATCACGAGGAGCGCGGCGTCGAGGATCCGCTCGCGGGATGAGGCCTGAGGCGTGGCGGGGGACATGATCCGAGTATAGTGAGTGAGTAATCACTCACCCCGGGTCAAGGAGCAGCTCATGCGTGTCGCCATCGTCGGAGCGTCGGGTCGATCGGGCAGGGCTGCGGTCGCGCACGCCCTCGCCGCAGGGTTCGAGGTCGTCTCGGTCGTGCGCAGACCCGAATCCGCGCCGGAGGGGACGGTCGTCGCGACCGCGGATGCCCGAGACGTCGCCGGGCTCACCGCCGCCCTGCGCGGCGCCGATGCGGTGATCTCCACGATCGGGCACGTGCGCGCGGACGGCGATGTCGTGCTGTTGCAGGAGGGCATGACGGCGCTCCTCGCCGCGATGGACGCCGCGGACGTGTCGCGCGTGGTCGCGGTCTCCGCATCCGGGGCGCACGTGGCGCACGACGATCCACTGTCCCGTTTCGTGGCGAAGCCCATCCTCGAACGCGTGCTGGCAGCGAACAACGCCGACACCCGGGCCATGGACGCGGCGCTCGCGGCCAGCGGCACGGACTGGACGAGCCTGCGTCCCTCCCGGCTCATCCCCGGCACGGGCGCTGCCGGCTACCGGGTGGGCGTCGACCGCACCGTGCGCTGGCATTACAGCACGCGGTTCGACACGGTCGGACGTGCCGCGGTCGAGGCGCTGTCCCGTCCGGAATGGATCCGGCACGCCGTCTACATCACGGAGTAGCGAGCGGCCCCGGTGGCGGCAGGCGGGCGTAGCCTCGAGATGTCCTGTTCGCTTTCACGAGAGGCCGTCATGACCACCGTCGCCGAGAACATCGTCAGCACCCTCCGCGCGAACGGGGTGAAGCGCGTGTACGGGATCCCGGGGGACTCCTTGAACGGCTTCACCGACGCGCTGCGCAAGGACGGCGGGATCCGCTGGGTGCACGTGCGCCACGAGGAGACCGCCGCCTTCGCCGCGGCCGCGGAGGCCGCGCTCACGGGAGAGCTGGCGGTCGCGGCCGGATCGTGCGGGCCGGGCAACCTGCACCTGATCAACGGCCTCTACGACGCGAACCGTTCGCGGGTTCCGGTGCTCGCGATCGCCGCGCACATCCCGACGAGCGAGATCGGCACCCAGTACTTCCAGGAGACGCACCCGCAGGAGCTGTTCCGCGAGTGCAGCGTCTACGTCGAGTATGTGTCGGATCCGGTCCAGATGCCGCGCCTCCTGCAGATCGCGATGCGTCAGGCGATCGAGAAGCGCGGGGTGGCGGTGCTCGTCATCCCGGGCGACATCGCGCTCGCGCAGGCCGAGGACGACCGCGTCACGGTGATCGAGCGCAGCCGGCCCGTCGTGGTGCCGAGCGGCGAGGAGCTGGAGCGCGCGGCGACCCTGCTGAACGCCGCGTCGAAGGTGACCATCCTCGCCGGCGCCGGTGCGGAGGGGGCGCACGACGAGATCGTGGCGCTCGCGGACCGGCTCGCCGCGCCCGTCGTGCACGCCCTCCGAGGCAAGGAGTTCGTGGAGTACGACAACCCCTTCGACGTGGGGATGACCGGTCTTCTCGGGTTCGCGTCCGGATACCGGGCCATGGACGGCGCCGACGCCCTGCTGATCCTCGGATCCGACTTCCCGTACCCGCAGTTCTACCCGGCGAATGCGACGACGATCCAGGTCGACATCCGCGGCGAGAATCTCGGGCGGCGCCACCCTCTGGATCTGGGCCTCGTAGGCGACGTCGGCGCGACCGCCGCAGCGCTGCTGCCCCGCCTCAAGGCGGATCGCCGGCGCGCGCACCTCGATGACGCCACCGCCCATTACCGCAGGACCAGGGCCAAGCTCGATGAACTGGCGGTGCCCTCGCGCGGCACGGCGCCGATCCACCCGCAGTACCTGGCCCGCCTGCTCGACGAGGCCGCCGCGGACGACGCGGTGTTCACTGCCGACGTGGGGTCGCCCACGGTCTGGGCCGCGCGCTATCTGCACATGAACGGCAGGCGACGGCTCATCGGCTCCTTCAACCACGGTTCCATGGCGAACGCCCTGCTGCACGGCATCGGCGCGCAGGCGACCGAGCCCGACCGCCAGGTCGTCGCGCTCGCGGGTGACGGCGGGCTCACGATGATGCTCGGCGAGCTCATCTCGCTCACGCAGAACCGGCTGCCGGTGAAGACGATCGTGGTGAACAACTCCTCGCTCAATTTCGTCGAGCTGGAGATGAAGGCCGCCGGCTTCGTGAACTACGGCACCGACCTGAGCAACCCCGACTTCGCCGCCGTCGCGGAGGCGATGGGCATCTTCGGACGTCGCGTGGAGCGCAGCGAGGACCTTCCGGGGGCGCTGGCCGAGGTGCTCGCGCACGACGGCCCGGCGCTGCTCGATGTCGTGACCGAACGGCAGGAGCTGTCCATGCCCCCGGCCGTGAACGCCGAGCAGGTCAAGGGGTTCGCGCTGTACGCGATCCGCACCGTGCTCTCCGGGCGCGGCGACGAGCTGCTCGACCTGGCCAAGGCCAACTGGCGCCAGCTGTTCTGAGCGGATCCGGATCCGCTCCGCGGCTGCCGCCGGGACCGGATCCGGGTCCTTCTCACTCCTCGGCGAGCCGGCGCACCTCGGCGGCCTCGCCATCGCGTCCGAGGCCCTGCAGCACGTCGCCGAGTTCGAGCGCGGCGATCTGGCGCAGTGGGGGGATCTCCGCGGCCTGGTCGAGCACGGCGCGATAGGCCGCGACGGCGTCCGCTGCGCGTCCTCCGCCGGTGAGCGCCCGGGCGGCGAGCAGCGCGGATCCGCCCGCGGACTGCGCGTCGCCGACGGCGGCGAACGCATCCGAGGCTGTGAGCGCCGCGGCCACGCCCTCGTCCACGCGCTCCGCGGACAGCAGGGCCCGCGCCCGGGAGTCCGTGACGTCGGCGATGACCCAGTCCGCGTCGTTCGCCCGCGCGACGGCCTCGACCTCGTCGAACAGCGCGAAGGCGCGAGGATCCTGCTGCGCACCGTACGACTGGCCGAGGTTGTGCAGCACCTCGACCACGGCGGCAGGGGCATCGTCGGCCGTGCGGACGATCGCCGCGGCCTCCTCGAGAGTCTCGACGGCCTGCTCCCGCTCGTCGTACTGAGCGAGGATCTGCGCGCGGTTCATCAGGGCGAGCGCCTGGTCGGCGGGGTTCTCGGCTTCGCCGAACAGCTCCGCCGCATAGCCGAAGGCGCCGTACGCCTGCCCGCCCTCGCCGGCCGCGCGGAGGGCGCGCGCCAGCATGAGGGCGGTCATCGCCCGGCTGCCGGCAGGCACCTCGTCGGCCTCCTCGAGCTGCAGCACCTCGCCGAAGAGCTCCGCGGCCTCCTCCACGGCTCCGGAGTTCAGCATGCTGCGCGCCACCCGGTACTTCGCCCCGGCGACATCGCCGCCGCGCTGCTCCAGCAGACGGGCGCCGACGCGGTAGCGCGCAAGCGCCTGCTCCGGCTCCTCCGCGTCCTCCCACAGCGCGCCGGCGAGCATCTGCGCCCCGGCGAGGGGCGTCAGGCTGCCGAGCTCCGCCAGGATCCGGCCGGCCTCGTCGGCGTCGGCCGCGCCCTCGGCGAACGCGCCGCGTCCGCCCTGCACCCTCGCCCGCGTCTCGAGCATCCGCGCGCGCACGCCGCGGGTGATCGCCGCATCGGCCAGCAGGGCGTCGATCCGGGCGAGCGCCTCGTCGCCGCGGTCGGCACGCAGCAGTGCCATGGCCGCCGCGATCTCCGCGCCGTGCCCGAGGCGTGCGTCGCCCGCCTCGGCGAACAGCGCGGCCGCCTGCTCTGCGAGCGCGAGGGCCGCCGCCGGGTCGTCGCCGAGGTCGAACGCCAGCGTCAGCGCGATGTCTCCGCGAGTGGCCGGCGGCAGCGCATGCGGTCCGGCGGGATCCGCGGAGGCCGCGAACAGGTCGGCGAGGGCGGCGTTGTCCGCATCGGTCGCCGTGCCGAACAAGGCCAGGCCGAACCGCTCCTCGACGCCGGCCTGCGCGTCGAGCCCCGCGGCGCGCAGGGATCGGAGCCGGTCCGGCAGCAGCGCCGTCGCCTCGTCGATGCGGTCGAGGTTCACCAGTGCCGCGAGCCGCTGACCGGTGAGCACCGCGCGACGCTCGGGATCCACCCGGTCGATCACGTGCGCCAGTGCGTCCAGCGTGTCCGCGGCCGCACCGTAGCCGGCGAGGTCGAGCACGCGACGGTACCAGCCCTCGTCGTCGGTCGGGACGGCGTCGACCGGGGGCGCGGCGAAAACGTCGCTGCGGATCGGCACGTCGTAGCGCTCCGCCGCGGTCCGTCGGGCGAGGCGCAGCCGCTGGGCGTGGTTGTCGGTGCCGTCGCGCTCGTCGAACCGCATGCCGATCCGCTCGGCTGCGGCCCAGGCTGCGGTCGCGAGCCCCGCGGCGGACCAGGCCCCGCCGTCCGTGCCACCGGGTGCACCGAAGAAGGGCTCCAGGTCGGGGGAGTCCGCCCCGCGGATCGGGGTGGCGCCGTGACCCGCCGCCGTGACCGCGTCGAGCGCCGTGCCGAGCGCGGTGAGCATGCGGAAGTGACCCTGGGCGTTGAGAGCATCGTGGGCGAGCCAGGGGAGGTGCCGTTCGATGAGGGTGAGTGCGCGGGCCTCGTTGCCGCTCACGCCGCAGAAGCGGATGCTGTTCGCGATCGCGGTGAGCAGATCCGGGTTGTCCTTCGCGAGCCGGTAGCTGCGCAGATGCGCCGCACGGGCCTGCTCCCCGCGGCCGAGGCGCAGGTACGGCAGCAGCGACACCGACAGGGCGTGCTCGGGCTCCTCGCCGCACGAGAAGCCGCCCTCGAGCATCTCCTCGACGAGGCGGATCGCATCCTCGTCGCGGTCCGTGTCGGCGAAGAAGCCGGCGACCTGGCTCCGGCCGCAGGCGTCGCAGTGACTGTGCGAGTCGCGCGGCGTGGCCTCCAGCTGCACGCGCAGCCGCTCTGCCTCGTCCATCCGTCCCGCGGCGTGCGCGTCCTCGAACCGCGCCATCAGCACGCCGCTCATACCGAGGCCCGCCGCGCGATAGTGCGCCTCCATGTCGTCCAGGACCGCGGCGACCTGCTCCGGCGCGAACGCGGGAGAGCTGCGCAGCGACGACGCCATCCACTTGAACTGCCACATCAGATCGGCCGCGCCGTTGTCGATGTCGGCGGGGAACCGGGCCGGATCCGCGTCGTGGTGCGCGAGGCACCAGGCGAACGAGCTCAGCATCAGGTCGGTGAGTCCGCCCATGTTCGCCGAGGCCGTCTGCCGCATGCGGGCGTGGTACTCCAGCTGCTCGTCGCCGATCTCCTGCGCGAGTGCGACGGCTTCGGCGACGAGAGCGCGTTCCTGCGGTCCCCAGGGGGTGCGGTCGATCTCCTCGAAAAGACGGTCCAGCTGCTTCTTCAGTTCTGCCATGTCGTCCTCCGGATGTGCGGCCCGCGGTCTGCGCGGGAGAACTGGGCCCCGCCGTCACGCGGGGGAGTGCGGCCCGTCGTCAGGACGGGAAGTGGGGATCCGGTTCGTCGGCCGGCGGGGGCGGCTCCAGACCGGTCAATCCGGCCGAGAGCGCGACGAGGTCCGAGAGGGCGCCGGTCATCAGCGTGCGATCGGCGTCGCCGAGCGGACGGTGCCCGGCGAGGAGCGCCTGGATGTACAGCAGCTGCACGGTGCGCCCGAACACAGCATCATCGGCGACCGTGCTCAGGGCGCGCACCACGCGGTTGCCCCAGTTCAGGCACAGCCGGGCCGCGAGGTCGTCGTCCCGCTCCTCGCCCACGGCACCGTCGATGCGGTCCAGCACGCCGCCCCAGAGGGCGCCCGAGATGCCCTTGGTCCTGGTGCGGTCGATCCGCCGCAGCACGGCGGGGTCGGCGACGTACAGGGACGGCAGCTCCGGCTGGTCGATCGTGCGCACCACGACCGCACAGCCGACGTCGGCCAGCACGGAGGCCGCACGGTCCTCGAGCGCGACCGCCGTGGCCCTGTCGTCGAGCGGAGGCGAGTCCAGCCGGTCCAGCTCGCCGACGACGTCGACGCGCTCGACGGTCACCGCGGGATACAGCTCGGGCAGGCGACGGATCAGATCCGCGTCGTACAGATAGCCGCCGTTCACCAGGATCTGCTCGGCGCGGTTGATGCCGGCGACCTGGCGGAACTCGTCCACGGTCTCGGCATAGCGGATGCGCTCGTCGCGTGCGACGAGGTCGCCGACGCTCATCGTGCCGTGCGTGGTCTCCACGGTGAGCCACCGCGTGATGAACCGGGCGAGCTCGTCATCGTGCCGGATGAGCGACTTGAGCCCCACCTCGTGCACCGCGACGAACTGCGCGAGCCGGTGCGGTTCACGCAGCCCGAGCTCGAGGACCCAGCGCCGCAGCGCCGCGCCGAGCTGCTGTCGAACAAGTGCGAGCGCCTCGTCGTCGACCAGCGATTCGCGGCTGGCGGTCGGGTTCAGGCCGGTGGAGTCGATCACGGCGCGCACGAAGAACGCCCACTCCGGGAGCACGTCGTCCGCGCGCTCTGACAGCAGCATCCGGCCCAGGTACATCCGCGTCGCCTGCCGTGCGCCGGGCGGGGGAGCGAAGGGCAGCACGTAGGCGACTCCGCGCGTGCCCGTGGCGGGCTCGGTGAGCTCGATGACGTCGAGCGGGGCGGATCCGATGAGCTCGCGGCCGTAACCGACCGTCGCGGCCGGGTCCTGCCCCGGGTCCAGGAACGGCGGCTCATGCGTGATCCGCACGTCGCCGCCGGGCAGCTCCAGCAGCACGGTCGTGGGCAGGAACTCGGCGAAGGTCGTGGCGAGCTCCCGCACCGCCGCCGCGCGCAGCAGATCGCCGGCGTCGAAGCGCGGCACGAGGTGAACACTCGTGCCGATGGGCAGATCGTCGTCGAGCTCGCGCACACGGAAGGTGCCGTCGGCGGATCCGATCCACTCGACGGCACGGCCGCCGCGGGCGCTGCGGGAGCGGATCACGATCTCGTCCGCCACCATGAAGCAGCTGAGCAGCCCGATGCCGAACTGGCCCAGGTAGTCGCTGCGGGGCAGGTCGAAGATGTCGCGCTTGGAACTGCGTCCGACCGTCGCGAGCAGTTCGGCGACCTCGTCCGCCGTCAGGCCCACGCCGTCGTCGCTCAGCACGAACTCGCCGCCCTCGGCGGGGAGCGGGCGGATGCGGATGGTGCCGCCGAGCCCGTCGACCTCACGCCGAGCGGCGAGGGCGTCGCGGGCGTTCTGCAGCAGCTCGCGCAGGTAGACGCGGGGCCCGGAGTAGATGTGGCGGCTGAGCAGGTCGACGACGCCGCGCAGGTCCACCTGGAACTGCTGCGCCTCCGCGGGCGCTGGATCCTCCGCCGCCATCGACTCTCCCTCCGCGACCGCAGGATCCCCGAGGTCTCCTCGGCCGCACGCCGAGCCTAACAACCGCGGCTCGGGCCCGCTGCGCGGCAGCGGCGCGGTGGATCCCGGGCGCGCGTGCCGCGCCCGGGATGCGGCCCCGGTTCGGAGGGCCGGTGCGGATGCCGTACACTGGACGAGCAGTTGTTGTCTGCATTCTTTCGCCATGCCCGGGTCTCCCGGAACGTGGAGAAGGTGCGGACAGAGATCTCCGGATCTCTAGGGCGGTAGCTCAATTGGCAGAGCAGCGGTCTCCAAAACCGCAGGTTGCAGGTTCGATTCCTGTCCGCCCTGCGCGTCGGCGCGCAGCCGGCACACGAAAGGTACTCCAGGATGGTTCAGGACGCATCGGGCGCTGTGGTTCCCACAGCGAACGGCGGCGCGAGCCGCGACAAGAAGCTCGGCTTCTTCGGTCGCATCGCGCTGTTCTTCCGTCAGGTGATCGCCGAGCTTCGCAAGGTGGTCACGCCCACGCGCAAGGAGCTCGTCAAGTACACCCTGGTCGTGCTGGGCTTCGTGATCGTGATGATGGCCCTCGTGTACGGGCTCGACATGGCCTTCTCGTGGCTGACGACGCAAGTCTTCGGGGTTCCCGGGAAAACCGCGTGATCCCGCGGCCCGGTGGCAACTGACCCCGGGCCGAACCTGAAGGAGAGAAGAGCAAGTGTCCGAACGATACTCTGGCGACGACGTCGACTGGGCGACCGCCGCCGAGCAGTCCAGCGAAGACGACGAGGCTCAGGAGGGCGATGTCCTCGCCTCCGAGGAGCGCGCCGTCGAGGCCGCCGAGCGGGTCGCCCTGCACATCGAGGGCGACGACGACGCGGACGCGGACGACGAAGACATCGAATTCGAAGAAGACCCGGAGGCAGACGCGATCGTGAACGACGCTCTCAACCTGGACCAGGCGGCTGAGTCCGAAGCCGCCGCTGAGGTCCTCAACGACTCCGTGGCCGAGGAGGCCGCCGACCGCAAGGCCGCCGCCGCCGACGAGGTCACGCCCTATGACGGCCCCGACGTGAACGGCGAGGAGGACGCTCCAGTCCTCGATCCCGAGGAGGTCGCCGAGATCGATGCGGCCGCCGGTGTCGTCGACGCGGTCGAGTCCGACCTCGACGCTGCGGACGCCGCGAGCGCGCCGAGCGACCTCGACGATGCCGACGCCGAGGAGGACCCGTACGAGGCCTTCCGCATGGACCTGCGCATGCTGCCCGGCAAGTGGTACGTCATCCACTCCTACGCCGGCTTCGAGCGCAAGGTGAAGGCCAACATCGAGCAGCGCAAGTCGACGCTCGAGGTCGAGGACGACATCTACCAGATCGAGGTCCCGATGGAGGACGTCGTCGAGATCAAGAACGGTCAGCGCAAGATGGTCACGCGCGTCCGGATCCCCGGCTACGTGCTCGTGCGCATGGAGCTGAACGAGGACACCTGGTCCGTCGTGCGGCACACGCCCGGCGTCACCGGGTTCGTCGGCAACGCGCACAACCCGACCCCGCTTCGCTTCGAAGAGGCCTTCAACATGCTGAAGTCGCTCGTCGAGGTCAAGGACATCCCCACCGCCAAGGCCGTCGCGGCCAAGGGCGGCACCGCCGTGGCCCGTCCGCTCGCGGCCGAGGTCGACTTCGAGATCGGCGAGACCATCACGATCAAGGAGGGCTCGTTCGCGGGTCTTCCCGGTTCGATCTCCGAGATCAAGCCGGAGAGCGGCAAGCTCACCGTGCTCGTGTCGCTCTTCGAGCGCGAGACCCCGGTCGAGCTGTCGTTCGACCAGGTCACCAAGATGATCTGACGCTTCCCCGGAAGCGCACCGAGAACGGCCGTCCTTCGGGGCGGCCGTTCTCGCGCGTCCGGAACGATCACCGATGTGCGTCGGAGTCGTGGATCGGGTAGACTCCTATGGTTTGTGCGCCCGTTCGTCGTGCGCACGAACGCCACCGCGTTCCGGAGATGCCGGATCCGCGGGAGAGGGATGCCCCGGGCATCCGCTCGAGAAAGGAATCACTATGGCACCGAAGAAGAAGGTGACCGGCCTGATCAAGCTTCAGATCAACGCCGGTGCAGCCAACCCGGCGCCGCCGATCGGCCCCGCGCTCGGTCAGCATGGCGTCAACATCATGGAGTTCTGCAAGGCGTACAACGCCGCGACCGAGTCGCAGCGCGGCAACGTCATCCCCGTGGAGATCACCGTCTACGAGGACCGCAGCTTCACGTTCATCCTGAAGACCCCGCCGGCCGCCGAGCTGATCAAGAAGGCTGCGGGTGTGCAGAAGGGCTCCGCCACTCCGCACACCGTCAAGGTCGCGAAGATCACCGCCGAGCAGGTCCGTCAGATCGCCGAGCAGAAGCAGGCCGACCTGAACGCGAACGACATCGACGCCGCGTCCAAGATCATCGCCGGAACCGCCCGTTCCATGGGCATCACGGTCGAGGGCTGAGGGAGATAACAATGGCTACCAAGTCCAAGGCTTACAACGCTGCTGCCGCGAAGATCGAGGCAGACCGCTTCTACACCCCGACCGAGGCCGTGGTCCTCGCGAAGGAGACCGGCTCTGCGAAGTTCGACTCCACCGTCGAGGTCGCGCTGAAGCTCTCCGTCGACCCGCGCAAGGCCGACCAGATGGTGCGCGGCACCGTCATCCTCCCGCATGGCACCGGCAAGACCGCCCGCGTCATCGTGTTCGCGACGGGTCCGGCCGCTGAGGCCGCGATCGCCGCGGGTGCGGACGAGGTCGGCGGCGCCGAGCTCATCGAGAAGGTCGCCGGCGGCTGGACCGCGTTCGACGCGGCCGTCTCCACCCCGGAGCTCATGGGCCAGGTCGGCCGTCTCGGCAAGGTGCTGGGTCCGCGTGGCCTGATGCCGAACCCGAAGACCGGCACCGTGACCCCGAACCCGGCCAAGGCCGTCGAGGAGATCAAGGGCGGAAAGATCGAGTTCCGCGTCGACAAGCACGCCAACGTGCACTTCGTCGTCGGCAAGGCCTCGTTCTCGGCCGAGCAGCTCGACGAGAACATGAAGGCTGCGCTCGAGGAGATCGTGCGCCTCAAGCCGTCCAGCTCGAAGGGCCGCTACATCCAGAAGGGTGCGGTGTCGACCACGTTCGGCCCCGGTATCCCGCTGGACGTCAACGCCATCTGAGCCTGACGCTCACCGGAAGACCCTCGCCCCTAGGGCGGGGGTCTTCCGCGTTTCCGCGCCGCCGAGCTCGACGGATGCGGAAGCGGAAGTGGGATCCTCATCGATCGTGGTCACCGCTCAGTGCATCACCAGTGCGACGCACAGCAGCACCAGTGCGAGTCCCTGCAGCGTCGCGCGCAGCGGGAGGATCGATTCCCACCGGTCCTGCAGCGACCGTGCCTCGCGGGGCACCTGGCCCGACAGCGCCGCGGCGGTGAAAGCCGTGTTGATCGGCTTGGAGATGCGGCCGAACAGGATCAGCCAGATCAGCAGGGCGGCGAGTGCGGCCGCGGCGAGAGCCGCGGCGATCGCGCTTCCCCAGAAGGCCGAGAGCGCGGCCGTGGCCGCGGTGAGCACGACGCCTGCGATGCCGACGATCGGCAGGCGGCGATCGCCGTAGTAGTGGCCGCGGCCGACCACCTGCACGAGCGTGCGCTCGTCGACCTCGGCATAGACGGAACGCAGCACCACGGCGGTGACCACGTCGGTGCCGAAGATGACTGCGATGGCGGTGATCGCGCCGATGGCGGTGGCGATGATGGCGATGGACATGGCTTCTCCTCTTCCAGGTTAGCGTCGCTAACAGTTAGCGATGCTAACATCGTCCTCATGAACCCGTCAACGCCTTCACGCCCCGACTCCGGCGACCGGTCCCGCGCGATCGTCGCGGCGGCGCGTCGCGTGGCCGAGGCGGAAGGGTGGCCGGCGGTCACCGTGCGCCGACTGGCCGCGGAGATCGGCTTCAGCCAGCCGATCCTGTACCGCTCCTTCCCCGGCGGGCGCGACGAGATCGTCGAGCAGGTGATGATCGAGGGGTTCAGGGCGATGGCGGGGGAGCTCTCGGATCCGGCCGCCGGGGATCCGCTCGCGCACCTCGTCCGCGCCTACCTCGGGTTCGCTCGCGCCCACCCTGCGCTGTACGAGGCGATGTTCGAAGCGCGCACGCGCATCGTGTTCGCCTCGGAGCGGACGCCCGAGCCGTTGCGCGCCGCATTCGGCCCGTTTCTGCAGGTCGTGTCCACGGCCGCGCTCGATGAGCAGGCCGCGGTCGTGCGGGCGGAGCTGCTGTGGAGCATGCTCCACGGGGTCGCGCGACTGGCGGCCTCGGATCGGCTGGACCCCGGGCTGGAGGCGGAGCGTCTCGAGGCGATCGTCGCGCTGTTCTCGTCGTGAGGGTGCGGCTGCGCACGGCGACCCAGCGCGACGGGGCGGTCCTGGAGTCCGGGGGCGTCAGCCGAGGAACACGGGCAGCACCAGGGCGACGCCCATCACGACCAGCACGGCGGCGATGGCGGTGTCCAGGATCCGCCAGGCGCGTGGCGTGCGCAGCCAGCGGCCGAGGTGGCGCGCGCCGAATCCCAGGGCGAAGAACCATGCGACGCTGGCGATGATCGCTCCGGCGGCGAACAGCCACCGCCCTTCACCGTGCGTCGCCGCGACGCCGCCGATGAGCAGCACCGTGTCGAGGTAGACGTTCGGGTTCAGCCAGGTGAACGCGAGCGTCGCCAGGATCACGGGGGCGAGCGGCGCGGTGCGGGTCAGCGTCGCGGTGCTGCCCGATCCGTCGCCCGAGGACGCGGGGGACGCGAGGCCGTCCGCCGCGGCGGGGTCGGCGAGCAGCGCCTCGCCGCCGGCCTTCCACGCTCGCCGGGCCGCCAGCACGCCGTACACGACGAGCGAGATCGCGCCGGCCCAGCGCGCCACGATGACGAGCCAGGGCAGCGTCTTCACCAGATAGCCGAGCCCCGCTGTGCCCGCCAGCACGAGCGCCGCATCGGAGGCGGCGCAGATGAGCACCACGGGGAGCACGTGCTCGCGGCGCAACCCCTGACGCAGCACATAGACGTTCTGCGCGCCCACCGCGATGATGAGCGAGAACATGAGACCGAGTCCGGACAGCAGGATGAGCACGGATCGAGGATACGGTCGCGTCGTGATTCAGCACCAGCGAAGATTCCTTAACCAAGATTAGGATCTCTGATGTGCAGGTGGATCCGGAATCCGCGCGGACGGTGGCGGCGGCGCTCGACGAGGGCAGCTTCGAGGCGGCCGCGCGCCGGCTGCTGCTGACGCCATCGGCGGTGAGCCAGCGGATCAAGACCCTCGAGCAGCAGCTCGGCCGGATCCTGCTCGTGCGCAGCAAGCCGGTCAGGGCGACGGAGGCGGGGGAGGCCGTCGCGCGCTTCGGCCGCCAGATCGCCCTTCTGGAGCGTGATGCGGTCGCGGGATTCGGACTGGCCGGAGAGGGCGAGGGGGCACGGATCAGGATCCCGCTCGCGGTGAACGCCGACTCGATGGCGACCTGGTTCCTGGCGCCCCTGGCCCGGCTCTCCGAGCAGTACGACGTGGAATTCGACCTGCACCGCGACGACCAGAACTTCACCGCGAGGCTTCTGGAGTCGGGGACCGTGATGGCGGCGGTGACGAGCGAGTCGGAGCCGGTCGGAGGCTGCCGGGTCGAGGCGCTCGGCGCGCTGCACTACGTCGCCGCGGCGTCTCCGGGGTTCGCGCGGCGGTGGTTCGCCGACGGGGTGACCGCCGGGTCGCTCGCCCGCGCGCCGTTCGTCGACTTCGACCGGCGCGACGTGCTGCAGCAGGACTGGCTGCGAGAGCGCGGGGTGGACCCGTGGCCGGTGCCGCGGCATCATGTGCCGGCGTCGGCGGACTTCTCGGTCGCCGTGGAACTGGGACTGGGGTGGGCGCTGCTGCCGGTCCCGCATGCCGAGCCCGGCCTCGCCGACGGGCGTCTGGTGCGCCTCGACGACGAGGAGCTGGCTTCGCCGCTGTTCTGGCAGCAGTGGAGCCTGCGCTCCGAGCTGCTGGACGCGATCGCCGCGGAGATCCGCGCCGAAGCCGGTCGCGTGCTGCGCTGAGCGCGGCTCGGCCCGTGGACGCAGGCGTGAGCGGCGTCGCGCCGCCTGCCGAGGCGCTGGCGCGGCGTCGGCGGCGCGCCCTAGGGTCGAGTCATGGCATCCGAGCGCATCACGCTGACCGTCCCCGGGCCCGACGGCGACCGTTCGCTGGACATCTCGAGTCCGAACCGTGCGGTGTGGCCTGCTGCGGACGGCGGCCCGATCACCAAGGCGGAACTCGCCGAGTACGTGCAGACGGTGTCGACGCCGTTCCTCACCTCGACGGGGGACAGGCCCGTCTCGCTGGAGCGCTATCGCGACGGCATCGACGGCGAGAGTTTCTTCTCGAAGAACCCGCCCAAGGGCACTCCCGACTTCGTGCAGAGCGTGATGTGCACGTACAACAGCGGCCGCAAGCATCCGCAGATCGTGCTCACCGAGACCGCGGCGATCGTCTGGGCCGTGCAGATGAACACGGTCGTCTTCCATCCGTGGGCCTCGCTCGCGGCGGACACCGACAACCCGGTGGAGCTGCGCATCGACCTCGACCCGCAGCCGGGCACCGGCATCGCCGAGGCCGTGCCGGCAGCGCGCGAGCTGCGCGCGGTGCTGCGCGAGGCGGGGCTGGAGGCGTTCATCAAGACCAGCGGCAACCGCGGACTGCACGTGTTCTGCCCGATCGTGCCCGAATGGGAGTTCCTCACCGTGCGGCACGCGGTGATCGCCGCCGGCCGAGAGCTGGAGCGGCGGATGCCCGATCGCGTCACGACGGCGTGGTGGAAGGAGGAGCGCGGGGAGCGGATCTTCGTCGACTTCAACCAGGCCAACCGTGACCGCACGATGGCCGGCGCGTACAGCCCTCGCGCGCTGCCCGCCGCGACGGTCTCGACCCCGCTGGAGTGGGACGAGCTGGATGAGGTGGATCCGACCCGGTTCACCGTCCGCACCGTTCCGCAGCGTCTCGCCGACCTCGGCGATCCGTGGGCGCACATGCAGGACACCCCCGGACGCATCGACACGCTGCTGAGCTGGTGGGAGCGCGACGTGGACAACGGGCTCGGCGAGATGCCGTTCCCGCCGGAGTTCCCCAAGATGCCGGGCGAGCCCCCGCGGGTGCAGCCCTCGAAGAAGGTCGCCGCGAACTGGGACGAGAACGGGGAGCGCGTCGGTGAGTGACCCGAGGCCTCAGTCGATGACGTCGGCGAGGTCGTAGCCGTCCACCGTCTCCAGCTGCTCGTAGGTGCAGGAGCGGGGATCCCGGTCATCGCGCCAGCGCTCGAACTGCACGGTGTGCCGGAAGCGCCAGCCCTCGAGCTGGTCGTAGCGCACCTCGAGCGCCCGTTCGGGGCGCAGTCGCACGAACGAGGTGTCCTTCGACGCGCTGAATCGCGAGCGCTCGCCGTCGCCCGTCATCGCGGCGCCCGACTCGTCGCGCTCCACGAACGGAGCGAGGTCCTCGACGAGCTGCTGACGCATGGCGTCGCTCCATGCGGCGACCCCGCCGACCTGGCGCAGCACGCCGTCGTCGCCGTACAGACCCACCAGCAGGGATCCGACTCCGGATCCGCTCTTGTGGATCCGGTAGCCGAGCGCGACGACGTCCGCGGTGCGGGCGTGCTTGACCTTGATCAGGGTGCGCTTGTTGGGTGCGTACGGCTGATCCAGCGGCTTGGCGACGATGCCGTCGAGGCCGGCCCCCTCGAACTCGGCGAGCCAACGCCGCGCGGTGTCCTGATGCGTGGTCGTGCGGGTGAGGTGCAGGGGATGCGGGACGTCGGCGAACAGCCGTTCGAGCCGCGCGCGCCGCTCGCCGAAGGGCAGGCCCTGCAGGTCGTCGTCCCCCTCCGCGAGCAGGTCGAATGCGATGAACATGGCAGGGGTCTCCACCGACAGTCTCTGGACCCGCGAGGCGGCGGGGTGGATGCGCTGGCTCAGCGATTCCCAGTCCAGGCGCTGCGATCCCGCAGGCCCCGTGGCGACCACGATCTCGCCGTCGAGCAGGCACGGGCCCGGGAGCAGCCGCGGGACGGCCTCGACGAGCTCGGGGAAGTACCGGGTCAGCGGCTTCGCCCCGCGGGATCCGATCTCGACGGTCTCGCCGTCCCACGACACCAGCCCGCGGAAGCCGTCCCACTTCGGCTCGTACAGCAGACCGCCGGCGAACTTCGCCGCATCGGGCACAGCGGCGGCGGCCTTCGCGAGCATCGGGGCGGGGATCTCGTAGCGCATGGATCCCATCCTGCCGTCCGCATCAGGATCCGAACAGGCCTCCGAGGTCGACACGCTCTCCGGCGTCGGCCAGCGCGGTCCGTGCGGCGTGCCAGCCGGCCATGAAGTTCACCCCGGGGCCCGGCGGCGTCGCAGCCGAGGCGAGGTAGACGCCGGGCATCGGGGTGCGCCACGGCGCGGGCGAGAGCACGGGCCGCACCACCGCCTGGCGCATCGTGAACGCGCCGCCGAAGATGTCGCCGCCGATCTCGGCCGGGTTGAGATGCGCACGCTCGTGCGGCGTCACGGCGTGACTGGCCAGGATGCGGTCGCGGAACCCGGGGGCGTATCGCTCGATCTGCCGCGTCACGAGCTCGGTCGCATCGACGTCGGAGTTCGCGGGGGCGTGGATGTAGGCCCAGAGCACCTGCTTTCCGGCGGGCGCCCGGGTGCCGTCCAGCACGGAGGGCTGCGCGACGAGCGTGTACGGATGCTCGGACACCCGGCCCTGGGCGACGGCGTTCTCGCTGGCCCACACCTGGGCGCGCGTGCCGCCGACGTGCACGGTCGGGGCGAGGGCGACCTCCGGGTTCGTCCACGGTACGGGCCCGTCCAGGGCGAAGTCCACCTTCGCCGCCGCCGCCCCGTAGCGGTAGGCGCGGACCGCCCTCGCATAGGGCGGGGGGACGTCGCGCAGTGTCAGCGCCAGACGCGGGGAGGAGTTCAGGAGCAGCAGGTCGCCACGGCGGGGATCCCCCCAGTCCAGTGCCGAGAGATCGACCACGCGTGTGGCGGTGCGAATCGTGCCGCCGTGCGTGCGCAGATCCTCGGCGAGCACGTCGGCGATCCGCTGGGCGCCGCCGCGCGGATACGCCCAGCCGCCGGCGTGCGCCTGGGCCATGAGCAGCAGACCTGCGGCGGCGCCGCTCACGGCGGGCAGCGCGGTGTTGGCGTGCGCGACCACGCCCGCGACGAGTCCCGCCGCCTCCGCGGTGCGGAAGGTGCGCGTCGCCATCGCCGAGCCCTGCTCGAGCGCCCGCAGTCCGTAGCGCACCGCGGTCACGGGGTCGCGGGGAATCCGCAGCAGCGAGCCGCCGGTGAAGTCCAGCACTCCCTCGATGTGCGCGCTCAGCGGCCGCAGCAGCGCGCGCCAGGCGCGGGCATCGGGGCCGAGCCCGTCGGCGGTGCGCTCCAGGTCGTGCCAGGCGATCCCCGCCCTTCCGCCGTCGAGGGGATGCGCATATGCCGCTTCGGGAATGATCCAGTCGATCCGCTCGCGGCCGAAGGCGCGCAGGAACGGGGAGGAGTAGGCGGCGGGGTGCACCGCCGAGCACACGTCGTGCACGAAACCGGGCAGGGTGACCTCGGCGCTGCGCACGCCGCCGCCGATCGTCGCACCGGCCTCCAGCACCTCGACGGCGTAGCCGGCTCGCGCGAGCGAGACGGCCGCGGCGAGCCCGTTCGGCCCGCTTCCGATGACGGTGGCGCGGGGCATGCCGTCAGTCTTTCACGCATGCGGCGGGAGCCCAGCAGAACGTGGGATGCTTGGAGCAATATGAATGAAGTCCAGGGTCCCACCCCTACTGGCACCTCCCGTCCCTACAAGTCCCTCGCGGACGCCCTGCGCGCGCACCGCATGGACTCCGCGAACTACGACTTCATCCGTGCGATCGTGGAAGCGGTCGGCATCAGCAGCCTCATCGATCGCGGCCGTTACATCGAGGCGATCCGCCTCGGCGAGGGTGCGGCCCTGCACATCGGGCGCACCTACACCAACGGCTTCGCCGAGGGCGAGCAGGTCGTCGTGGCCGGGCGTGTGCTTCCGCTCGCTCCGAGCGAGGGCAGGGCGCCGTACTTCTACGTCACCCACCCCAGCGAGCTGCTCGGCGCACCCGCCGGCGTCTCGCGCCCGGCGCGCTCCGCGGGCACCCACGCTGCCGCGAAACCGAAGCCCGAGCCGCGCGCCCCGAAGGCGACCCCGGTCGCGGACCGCGACTACGGCATCTGCGAGGTGTGCTTCATGGTGAAGACCCCGTCGGGCGGCTGCGGCTGCGACTGAGCCCTCCACGCGCAAGCGAGCCTCAGGGCGTGAGCGAACGGAAGCGCAGTGATCGGTCTCCCGGGTGCACAGGCATCGGGTCTGGCGGGAGCGCGGCGGAGCCGCGCGGGGGACTGGGCGTCCGGGAGACCGATCGCGGAGCGGCCCCGACCGCGAGAAGGTCTCAGGCGAACGCGCTCATCCCGGTGATGTCGCGGCCGATCAGCAGGGCCTGCACGCTCTCGGTGCCCTCGTAGGTGTGGATCGCCTCGATGTCGGCCATGTGCTGCATGACGCCGTTCTCGAGCAGGATCCCGTTGCCGCCGAGCAGGTCGCGCGCTGTCGACGCGACCCGCCGCGCTGCGCGGGTGTTGTGGAACTTCGCCAGTGACGCCTGGGTCGGGCGCAGCGTGCCGGCCTCGTCCATGTCCGCCATGCGGCGGCAGTACAGCTGCATCGCGGTGAGCTCCTCGAGCATGTGCGTGAGCCGCTCCTGGACCATCTGGAACTTCGCGAGCGGCTTGCCGAACTGCACGCGGGTCTTCGCATATGCGAGGGCCGCCTCGTAGCAGGCGGTCGCGTGGCCGAGAGCCGACCAGGCGACGCCGGAACGCGTGGCGTACAGCACGGTCGAGGCGTCCTTGAAGCTGCGCGTGCCCGGCAGCACCGCGTCGAGCGGCACCCGCACGTCATCCAGGCGGATGTGCGCCTGATGGATGCCGCGCAGCGACACCTTGCCCGTGATGACCGAGCCCAGGTATCCGGGGCGCTCCTGCTCCACGAGGAAGCAGCGCACCGATCCGTGCTCGGCCGCGCCCTCGTCGTCGACACGCGCCCAGACGAAGGTGATGCCGCCGGAGGCGCCGTTGCCGATCCACTTCTTCGCGCCGCGCAGCACCCACTCCTCGCCGTCGCGCCGCGCGACGGTCTCGAGCGAGACGGAATCGGATCCGTGATCGGGCTCGGTGAGCGCGAAGGACCCGAGCACGGATCCGTCGGCGAGCGGGACGAGCCAGCGCTCCTGCTGCGCGGGGCTGCCGAACAGGGCGAGCGTGCGCAGCGCGAGTCCGCCCTGTACGGCGAGGACGGTGCCGAGGGAGCCGTCGCCGCGGGAGATCTCCATGTTCACCAGTCCGGCAGCGAGAGGGCTCATCCGGGTGAGGGCGGGGTGCACGATCCCGTCCACGACGAGGTCCATCTCGCCCATGCGGTGCGCGACGGCGAGCGGGTACTCAGCGCGGTCCCACGCATCCCGCATCTGCGGGCCGACCTCGTCGACGTAGGCCTGCGCCCGCTCCCAGTGCGCGCGGTCGGCGGCGGGGATGTCGGAGAAGACCTCGTAGTAGTCGGTCCCGCAGCGTCCCGTTACGTCGTAGGAGGTGACGGCTTCGCCGGGGAAGAGGGCATCGTTGCTCATGGGGGTCTCCATCCAGGGAGTGAGACTGAGTCTCAAGTTTCATGAGACAGCGTACCGCCAATCGGCTGCTTTCGAGCACGCCGACGGTCCCTGCTGCGCGGGGCGGCAGGCGGGCAGGCGGCGGACTCAGTCCAGTTCGTCGCGCAGGCGGCGGGTGATCTCCGCCATCGGCATCGAGCGCGGGAACACGGCGACGACCACGGCGTCCTCGCCCGGATCCGCTGCGGCGTCGGGGTGCACCCCGTAGCGGCGCAGCACGTCATCGAGGGCGCGGCGCAGGGCGGCGGCCGACGTGCGGGATCCGCGCAGGAGCCGGCGCAGCACGTGGTTGTGCACCGCCGTGACGAGCGCGGCGAACCCGACCGCGTCGAGCGGATCCAGATCCGGCATGGAGCGGCGCAGGTACTCGTCGAACAGGCGCTCGTAGCGGAACACGGTCACGATCTCGCGGTCGCGCAGTGTCGGCACGTCGCGCACCACCTGGTAGCGCAGCCGCGCCACCTCGGGGTCGGCGGCGAAGGCGCGGAACACCATCAGGGATGCGTCGCACACGGCCGTCCACGGGTTGGCGTGCGGGCGCTCGAGGTACCGGCGCAGGCCGTCGAGAAGCTCCTCGTGATCCGCGAAGACGACGTCGTCCTTGCCTCCGAACTGCCGGAAGAACGTGGAGCGGGAGATGCCTGCGGCCTTGGCGATCTGCTCGACCGAGGTCGAATCGAAGCCCTGGGCGGAGAACAGCTCGAGCGCAGCGCGCACCACGGCGGTGCGAGCGGGGGACACGTCGGCGTGCTCTGTCATAGAAGGAGAGCCTAGTTGTCCGGATCCTGCGGCGGGGGTGCTGAGTCGTCGGACGTCTCGGGGGCCGGACGGGCGGCGGGGCACGCGGTCAGGAAGCGCGATTCCGCGGTAGTAGGCTGGCCTATCGGGTCGACTCACATCGACACCCGACAGAATTCCTGTCGCGTCCCATTCGTCGCAACCAGCGAAGGACTGCACGTGGACCTCTACGAGTACCAGGCACGAGACCTTTTCGAGAAGTACGGAGTGCCGGTCCTCGCCGGCATCGTCGCGGACACCCCCGAGGAGGTGAAGGCAGCGGCGGAGAAGCTCGGTGGTGTGGTCGTCGTCAAGGCGCAGGTCAAGACCGGCGGCCGCGGCAAGGCCGGCGGCGTCAAGGTCGCCAAGAACCCCGACGAGGCGTACGAGGCCGCCAAGGCGATCCTGGGTCTGGACATCAAGGGCCACATCGTCAAGCGCGTCATGGTCGCCGCCGGGGCTCGCATCGCCCGCGAGTTCTACTTCTCCGTGCTGCTGGACCGCTCCAACCGCTCCTACCTGAGCCTCGCCTCGGTCGAGGGCGGCATGGAGATCGAGCAGCTCGCGGTCGAGAAGCCCGAGGCCCTCGCCCGTGTCGAGGTCAACCCGCTCGAGGGCATCACCCTCGACAAGGCCCTCGAGATCGCCCAGGCCGGAGGCTTCGAGCCCGGTCTCGCCGAGAAGGTCGCCGATGTCTTCGTGAAGCTGTTCGAGGTCTACAAGGGCGAGGACGCGACGCTGGTCGAGGTCAACCCCCTCGTGCAGACCGAGGAGGGCGACATCATCGCCCTCGACGGCAAGGTCACGCTCGATGACAACGCCAGCGAGGTACGCCACCCCGAGCACGAGGAGCTCGCCGACAAGGCGACCGAGAACCCGCTCGAGGCCAAGGCCAAGGAGTCGGGCCTGAACTACGTCAAGCTCGACGGCCAGGTCGGCATCATCGGCAACGGCGCGGGTCTGGTCATGTCGACCCTCGACGTCGTCGCCTACGCCGGCGAGAACCACGGCGGCGTGAAGCCCGCGAACTTCCTCGACATCGGCGGCGGCGCGAACGCGCAGGTCATGGCCAGCGGTCTGGACGTCATCCTCAACGACGAGCAGGTCAAGAGCGTGTTCGTCAACGTGTTCGGCGGCATCACCAGCTGCGTGGCCGTGGCGGAGGGCATCGTCAAGGCGCTCGAGATCCTCGGCGACGCGGCCACCAAGCCGCTCGTCGTGCGCCTCGACGGCAACCAGGTCGACGAGGGCCGCGCGATCCTCGCCGCCGCCAACCACCCGCTCGTCACGCTCGCCGCCACCATGGACGAGGGCGCCGACAAGGCCGCCGAGCTGGCGAACGCCTGATCCTCTGACGAGACAAGGACAAGGAACATGTCGATCTACCTCAACAAGGACTCCAAGGTCATCGTCCAGGGCATCACCGGCGGCGAGGGCACCAAGCACACCGCCCTCATGCTCAAGGCGGGTACGAACGTCGTCGGCGGCGTGAACGCGCGCAAGGCCGGCACCACGGTCTCGCACACCGACAAGGACGGCAACGCCGTCGAGCTGCCGGTGTTCGCCTCCGTCGCCGAGGCCATCGAGAAGACGGGCGCCAACGTGTCGGTCGCCTTCGTGCCCCCGGCTTTCACCAAGGACGCGATGGTCGAGGCCATCGACAGCGAGATCCCGCTGCTCGTGGTCATCACCGAGGGCGTGCCGGTCGGCGACTCCGCCGAGGCGTGGGCGTACGCGACCGAGAAGGGCAACAAGACCCGCATCATCGGCCCGAACTGCCCCGGCATCATCACCCCGGGCGAGGCGCTCGCCGGCATCACCCCGGCGAACATCACCGGCAAGGGCCCGATCGGCCTCGTTTCGAAGTCGGGCACGCTGACCTACCAGATGATGTTCGAACTGCGCGACCTGGGCTTCTCCACCGCGATCGGCATCGGCGGCGACCCGATCATCGGCACCACGCATATCGATGCGCTCGCCGCCTTCGAGGCCGACCCGGAGACCAAGGCGATCGTGATGATCGGCGAGATCGGCGGCGACGCCGAGGAGCGCGCGGCCGACTTCATCAAGGCCAACGTCACGAAGCCGGTCGTCGGCTACGTCGCCGGCTTCACCGCGCCCGAGGGCAAGACGATGGGCCACGCCGGCGCCATCGTCTCCGGCTCCGCGGGCACCGCGCAGGCGAAGAAGGAGGCCCTCGAGGCCGCCGGTGTCAAGGTCGGCAAGACGCCGTCCGAGACCGCCGCCCTGCTGCGCGAGGTCTACGCCGCGCTGTAAGCGAGGTTGCACGGAGGGCTCCCGGTTCCGCGCCGGGGGCCCTTCGTCGTACCGACCGCGGCGCGGGCGAAAGCGGATCTGAGGGTGCCACCGTGCCGAGATCAGGAGACCTTACCGAGATCAGGAGGTTTCGGGCCGGATCCGCCTGATCTCGGTCAGGTCCCCTGATCTCGGTCAACCGCGGAGGCGCCGGACCTGCTAAGGCGTGGGATCAGGCCGGATCCGCGAAGGCGCGGCGGTGGGCGCCCGGGGTCGTGCCGAAGCGCGCCCGGAAGTGATGGCGCAGGGTCACCGCGCCGCCGAAGCCCGTTCGTGTGGCGACCGTCTCGATCGGCAGGCCGGACGTCTCGAGCAGCCTCCGTGCCTCGTCCAGACGGCGCAGCAGTAGCCAGTCGCCGGGGCTGGTGCCGGTGCGGTCGCGGAAGCGCCGGGTGAACGTGCGCCGGGAGAGGTGCACCGCGCCGGCCCAGGCATCGATCGGCGGCGGCTCGGCGATGCGTCCCAGAGCCCAGGTGATGGCGCGGTCGATCTCGTCGCCCTCGGGGGCGGCGGCGAGGGGGCGGGACAGGAACTGCGCCTGCGACCCCTCACGGTGCGGGGCCATCACGAGGGAGCGCGCGAGATCGGCGGCCACGGCGCTGCCCAGCTCCGTGCGGACCATGTGCAGGCAGCAGTCCAGAGCCGCCGCCACACCGGCGGAGGTGACGACGTCGCCGAGGTCGGTCCACAGCGCCTCGCAGCGCACGGTGAGCTCGGGGTGGCGCGCGGCCAGCTCCGGCCCCGCCGACCAGTGCGTGGAGACCTCTCGCCCGTCGGCGATGCCGCTCGCGGCCACGACGAACGCCCCGAGGCACAGGCCCAGGATCCGCGCGCCGCGGGCGTGCGCCGTGCGGACGGCATCGAGCAGCACGGCACTGGGCGTGATCTCCGGGTCCCAGCTCGGGATCACGACGAGGTCTGCGGATGCGAGCACCTCGAGCCCCTCCGTCACGACGAGGTCCAACCCTGCCGCGGTGCGCACCGGTCCGGGCGCCTCCGCGACGGTCACCGTGCGGTAGGCGGCCTCGACGGAGCGCACGCCTACGCCGCCGAAGACCATGAGCGGCACGGACAGGTGGAAGGGACTGATCCCGGGGAAGGCGAGGACGGCGGCGGTGCGCATGGCCCGATCTTATCGAAAGGAGTCATCAGGGCCACTCCCGCGACGGCGCGGACGCCGCCACGATGGATCCATGACCGAGAACTCCGTGACCCTGACCCTCATCGGCGGACCGACCGCGATCATCGAGTACGCGGGCGTGCGCCTGCTGACTGATCCGACCTTCGATGCGCCGCGCACCTACGCGGGAGGCATCCCTCTGCACAAGCTGAGCGGGCCTGCGCTCGGCGCCGACCAGGTGGGCGCGATCGACGCGGTGCTGCTCTCGCATGATCAGCACCCCGACAACCTCGACGAGGAGGGGCGGGCCTTCCTGCCCCGTGCCGGTGCCGTGCTGTCCACACCGGAGGCGGCCGGACGCGTCGAGGGCGTGACGGGGCTCTCCGCCTGGCAGACGCATCGCCTCGGCGAGGTCGAGGTGACCGCGGTGCCCGCGCTGCACGGTCCCGAGGGCGCCGAGGAGCTGTCCGGCACCGTGACCGGCTTCGTGCTGAGCGCGCCGGGCGCGCCCGTGGTCTACGTCTCGGGCGACAACGCCTCGGTCGAGGTCGTCGCGGACATCGTGGCGAGGATCGGCCGGATCGACGTCGCCGTGCTGTTCGCGGGGGCGGCCAACGTCGGTCGCTTCGGCGACGCCGACCTCACGCTCAATGCGCGCACCGCGGTCGAGGCCGCGCGCGAGCTGGGCGACGCCGTGATCGTCCCCGTGCACGCCGAGGGCTGGCACCACTTCTCCGAGACCCGCGAGCGGCTCGTGCGCGAGTTCGGGTACGCGGGAGTGGCGGATCGGTTGCGCGTGCCGGAGTCGGGCGTTCCGCTCGCGCTCTGACGCGCCTCCGCCGACGTGTCGAGGCCCTCCGCCGCCCGTCGTCTCCTGCAGGGGATCGGACGCGGCGAGAGGGCCTCGACGGACGCGTGGTCCGCGGTGGTCAGGCGCCGAGCAGCGCCTCGATCGGGCCGCGTGCGAAGAACAGCACGAACCCGACGCCCACCACCCAGAGCAGCGGATGGATCGTCTTGGCGCGGCCGGTGAGGGCGTTCACGACGATCCAGCTGACGAAGCCGGCGCCGATGCCGTTGGCGATCGAGTAGGTCATCGGCATGACCGTGACCGTCAGGAACACCGGCAGCAGCACGCGGAAGTCGCCGAGGTCGATGTTCTTGATCTGCGACAGCATCATCGCGCCGACGAGCACGAGCGCCGCTGCGGCGACGGCGCTCGGAACCAGGGCGGTCAACGGCGTGAAGAACATCGCGAGCAGGAACAGCACGCCGGTGATGGTGGTCGCGAAACCCGTGCGGGCGCCCTCGCCGATACCCGCGCCGGACTCGACGAACACGGTCGCGGACGAGGAGGACGTGCCGCCGCCGACGATCGCACCGACGCCCTCGACCACCAGAGCCGACTTGATCCGCGGGAAGTCGCCCTTCTGATCGGCGAGGTCGGCCTCCTTGGCGAGCCCCGTCATGGTGCCCATGGCGTCGAAGAAGTTCGAGAACAGCAGCGTGAAGACGAACATCACCAGGGTGACGCCGCCGACCTTCGCGAGATCGAAGCCGAAGTCGACCCGGCCGATCAGGCTCAGGTCGGGGATGCTCACGATGCTGCCGGTGAAGCCGAAGTCCTGGCCGAAGGGCCAGATGAGGTTCAGGATCGCGGCGAGCACGGTGCCGCCCACGAGCGCGATGAGGATGGCTCCCTTGACGCGCAGGGCGATGAGCACCCCTCCGATCAGCAGGGTGAGTACGAACAGCAGGGTCGGGATCGAGGCGACGGATCCGCCGACGCCGAGGTCGACGGGGGGAGAGGCCTGCTTCGTCGAGGTCACGAATCCGGCGTTCACGAACCCGATGAAGGCGATGAACAGGCCGATGCCGACCGTGATGGCGAGCTTGAGCTGCACGGGCACGGCGTCGAAGATGAGCTTGCGCAGGCCGGTCGCGGCGAGGACCACGATGATGAGGCCGTTGATCATGACGAGCGCCATGGCCTCGGGCCAGGTGATCGATTTGACCACCGTGAACGCGAGGAAGGCGTTGATGCCGAGCCCGGCTGCGAACGCGAACGGCAGTCGCGCGATCAGTCCGAACAGGATCGTCATGACGCCGGCGGTCAGCGCCGTGGCGGCGGCGACGGCTGCGCCGGGCAGAGTGTGGCCGGCGACATCCGGCGTGGACAGGATGATCGGATTGAGGATCACGATGTAGGCCATCGTCACGAACGTGACGATGCCGCCGCGGACCTCGGTGCCGAGGGTGGATCCGCGCTTGGTGATCTCGAAGAAGCGATCGACGGCGTTCTTCGGCTCGGCCGCGGTGGGTTCGGAGACGGGCGGGGGGACTGTTGTCATGGGGGACCTCCGCGCAAGACCGTATCGCGTCGCGGATGTCCTCCGTGTGTCGGGCCGACGGTCCCGGCGCCCGCGGCCGGTTCCCCGGATGCGCTCGGCGCCACCGTCCGCGCGCCCGTCGGGGCGGCGGAGGTGGAGCACGTAGGCTCGAAAGCGTCATGCAACGCCTCCTCATCGTGCTCCTGGCGGCGGTCGATGCGATCGTCGCCGCGGCCATCGGCCTCGTCGTGCTGCTCGCGCCGCTCACGGTGATCTGGGCGATCGCATTCGGGCCGAACGCCGACTGGGGAGCGCTCTGGCCGAGTGCCGCGACGCTCTGGCAGTTCGGCCACGGTGTGCCCCTCGCCGTCGCCCTGCCCGATGCGCTGGTGCGGTCGGTCGGGCTGGATCCGTCGGCGGCGTCCTTCGCCCTCTCCCTGCCTCCGCTGCTCTTCCTCGGCTTCACTGCGATCTTCGCGGCGCGCTCTGGCCGCAGGGCCGCGCTCGCCGGGTCGTGGATCACCGGCGTGACGAGCGGCACGGCGGTCTTCGCCGTGATCTCGGCGTTCGCGGCGGTGACGGGTGGCCTCGGGGTGCTGAAGGCGCCGCTGTGGCTCGCGATCCTGTTCCCGCCGCTGGTGTTCCTGTGCGGCGCTCTCGCCGGAGCCGTCGTGACGGCATGGAGCGAGGGCGACGGAGGCGCCGTCGACCGGGTGCAGGACGCTCTGGACCGCTGGCCCGAATGGACGCACGTGCCCGGCGACGTGGTGCGCGGCGCGGCGGCCGCCGTGACCGGCGTGGTCGGCGCCGCCGGACTCGCCGTCGCGATGGCGGCTCTGATCCGCGGCGGCCAGACCGTGGCGCTGTTCGAGTCGCTGCGCGCCGACGCGCTCGGCGTGGTCGTGATCGGGCTCGCGCAGCTGGCCTACCTGCCGACGCTCGTGGGGTGGGCCGTGGCGTGGATCGCCGGTCCCGGCTTCGCGATCGGGGCCGGGACCGCGGTCTCGCCCGCGGGCACCGTGCTGGGGGTCGTCCCGGGAGTGCCCCTGCTGGGTCTCGTGCCGGACTCCGCCTCGCCGTGGCTCCTCATCGTGATTCTCATCCCGGTGGCCGCCGGCGCGTTCGCCGGCTGGCTGATCCGCTCGCGGCAGGTGTCGGCGGGCGCAGAGGCGGGAATCGGATCCCGCGTCGCGACCGCGGTCGGGATCGCGGTCCTCGCCGGCGGGTTCGGCGCGCTGCTGGCCGCGCTGACCAGTGGATCCCTCGGCCCCGGCCGGCTCGCCGTCGCCGGACCGGATCCGGGTCCGGTCGCGCTCGCCCTCGGCCTGGAGGTGCTGGTCGGGGCAGCGATCATGCTGCTCGCGCCCCGCCGCCACGGCGACGTCGAAGCCGCGTGGATCGACGACGATCGGGTCTGAATCCGCCGCGCGTCTCGCGGGCACGGAGGCCTCCGGGCTCCCGGCTAGACTGTCTGGGTGCTGACGGTCGCGGTTCTCATCTCGGGCACCGGCTCGAATCTTCGTGCCCTCCTCGACGCGGCCGCCGACCCCGGATTCCCGGCCCGCATCATCGTCATCGGCGCCGACCGGGAGGCCGATGGTCTCGCACACGCCGAGGCGTACGGGATCCCCTCCTTCGTCGTGCCCTGGGAGGCCTTCGACAGCCGTGAGGCGTGGGGTGCGGAACTCGACGCGCAGCTGAAGGTCTGGCGGCCGGACCTCGTCGTGCTCAGCGGGCTCATGCGGCTGCTGCCGCGCGATGTCGTCGCGGCATGGTCTCCTCACATCATCAACACTCACCCGGCATTCCTGCCCGAGTTCCCCGGAGCGCACGGCGTGCGCGACGCGCTCGCGGCCGGCGTGAGCGAGACCGGGGCGAGCGTGATCGTAGTCGACGACGGCGTCGACAGCGGACCGATCCTCGCGCAGGAGCGCGTGCCCGTGCACCAGGAGGACACGGAGTCCACCCTGCACGAGCGCATCAAGCCCGTCGAGCGACGCCTGCTGATCGACGTCGTCCGCCGCATCGCCGAGGGATCCCTGGCTCTCGGCGCCCGTCCCACGATCTCGGATCCTCGGCCGCAGGCCGCTGACGAGAACTGACGCCTACCCGGAAGGAACCCCGATGGCCGGTCCCGCTCACGACCCGTCCCTCTACCGCCCCCGTGACGCCGTGCGCATCCGCCGCGCTCTGGTGTCCGTCAGCGACAAGACCGGCCTGGTGCCCCTCGCGCAGGCCCTCGCCGCCGGTGGCATCGAGATCGTCTCGACCGGATCCACGGCGCAGACCATTCGCGATGCGGGGGTGGAGGTCACCGACGTCGCGGCCGTCACCGGTGTCGCCGAGATGCTGGACGGGCGCGTGAAGACGCTGCACCCGTCGATCCACGGAGCTGTGCTCGCCGACCTGCGCCTGGAGGATCACGAGCGCCAGCTGGCCGAGCTCGGCATCAGCCCGTTCGAGCTCGTCGTGGTGAACCTGTACCCGTTCGTTCAGACCGTCGCCTCGGGTGCGGTCGGTGACGACGTGGTCGAGCAGATCGACATCGGCGGCCCTGCGATGGTGCGCGCTGCGGCGAAGAACCACGCGAACGTCGCGATCGTGGTCTCGCCCGAGTCGTACCCCTCGCTGATCCGCTCGATCGACGAGGGCGGCACCACGCTCGCCCAGCGCCGTGAACTGGCTGCGCGCGCGTTCGCGCACACGGCCGCCTACGACACCGCGGTCGCGCAGTGGTTCTCGGACGGCACGCTGTCGAGCGACAGCGAGCTGCCCGAGCAGCTCACGATCTCGGCCTCCCGGCTCGCCACGCTGCGCTACGGCGAGAACTCGCACCAGCGCGCCGCGATCTACACGCGCGCCGGTGGGCACGGCATCGCCCAGGCGACGCAGCTGCAGGGCAAGGAGATGTCGTACAACAACTACGTCGACGCCGATGCGGCCCTGCGCGCGGCCTACGACATGGTGCACCCGGCGGTCGCGATCATCAAGCACGCCAACCCGTGCGGCATCGCGACGACGGCCCCCAACGCCCTGGATCCGATCGCGAGCGCGCACCTGCGCGCCCACGAGTGCGACCCGGTCTCGGCGTACGGCGGCGTGATCGCGGCCAACGGCACCGTGACGCTCAAGATGGCCGAGAACCTCAAGGACATCTTCACCGAGGTCATCGTCGCCCCGGCCTTCGAGCCGGCCGCGCTCGAGGTGTTCAAGGCGAAGAAGAACCTGCGTCTGCTGCAGCTCCCCGACGACTGGCAGCAGGAGCGCATGGACGTGCGCCTGGTCTCCGGCGGTCTGCTGCTTCAGGACGCGGACCGGTTCCCCGACGACATCCAGTCCGTCGCGAACGGCTGGGAGCTGGTCTCGGGCGAGCGCCCCGACGAGCAGGAGATGGAGAACCTCATCTTCGCCTGGAAGGCGTGCCGCGCCGTGAAGTCCAATGCGATCGTGCTGTCCAAGGGCAACGCCACGGTCGGCGTCGGCATGGGCCAGGTCAACAGGGTCGACTCGTGCCGCCTCGCGGTCGAGCGCGCCGGTGACCGCGCGGCGGGATCCGTCGCCGCCTCGGACGCGTTCTTCCCCTTCGCCGACGGTGCGCAGGTGCTCATCGACGCGGGCGTCACCGCGATCGTGCAGCCCGGCGGATCCGTCCGTGATGACGAGGTCGTGGCCGCCGCGCGCAAGGCCGGCGTCGCGATGTTCTTCACGGGCGAGCGCCACTTCTTCCACTGAGCCGAGTCCGGATCCGGGTCCGGACCCTGATCCTGACCCCAATCCGCCGAGACCCCCACGTAGCGTCGAAACCCCCACGGAGAGACACCGCTACGCGGGGGTTTCGACGCGCTGTGGGGGTCTCGGCGTGACAGGGGTGCGGGAAGCGCGGAAGGAGGGGAGTCGCGGCGCGCCGCAGAGGGGCGCAGGGAGGGAGAACTGTCATGTCCGATTTCCGCGAGCCTGCGGGTTTCGGTCGTGTCAGAGTGGAGGCATGAGCTTCCCCGGAATGACCTTCGACGAGCGGTACCGCGCGATCGACGCGCGCGATACCCGCTTCGACGGGCAGTTCGTCACGGCTGTGCGCTCGACCGGGATCTACTGCCGGCCGAGCTGCCCAGCCCGCACGCCCAAGCCCGAGAACGTCACCTTCTTCCCGACCAGCGCCGCCGCGCACGAGGCCGGATACCGCGCCTGCAAGCGCTGCCTGCCCGAAGCCGCCCCCGGCTCGCCGGAATGGAACCTGCGCGGTGACGTCGCCGCACGCGCCATGCGCCTCATCGCCGACGGCGTCGTGGAGCGCGAGGGCGTGCCGGGACTCGCCGCACGGCTCGGATATTCGGCGCGCCACCTGACGCGGCTGCTGGCCGGGGAGCTCGGGGCGGGGCCGCTCGCTCTCGCCCGCGCCCACCGTGCGCACACCGCCCGGATGCTACTGGTCGGCACCGATCTGCCGATCGCCGATGTCGCGTTCTCCGCGGGGTTCGCGAGCGTGCGCCAGTTCAACGACACCGTGCGCGAGGTGTTCGGCCTGGCACCGGGGGAACTGCGCGCGCGGCGCCACGGCAGGGACGCGATGGCCGCGGCGACCGCGGTGCCCGGCGAGATCGACCTGCTGCTGCCCTATCGCAAGCCGTTCGACGCCGACGGCCTGTTCGCGTGGATGCGCGCCCGGGCGCTCCCCGGCGTCGAGGATGTGGGGGAGCGCCGGTTCTCGCGGCATCTGCGGCTGGATGGCGGCCCTGGCTGGTTCGAGCTGAGCCTCGACGCCGCCGACCGGCTGCACCTGCGCGCCCGGCTGGCGCAGCTCGGCGACCTCGCGCCTCTCGTCGCCCGTGCCCGCCGCCTGTTCGACCTCGATGCGGATCCGCTGGCGGTCGACGCCGCGCTGTCCGCGCATGAGCCGCTCGCCCCACTGGTGACCCGTCTTCCCGGCATCAGGGTTCCGGGAGCGGCGGATCCGCATGAGATGCTCATCCGCGCCATGATCGGGCAGCAGATCACGGTCGCCGCCGCGCGCACCGCCCTGACCCTGCTCGCTCACGAGCTCGGGGAGAGGGTCGGATCCCCCGGCGACCCGCAGGGGGAGGGGATCCTGTTCCCCACCATGGCCGCCATCGCCGAGCACGGACACGAGGTGCTGCGCGGACCTGCCGCGCGGATCAAGGCCGTCACGGGAGCCGCCGCGGCCCTCGCCGACGGCTCGCTGCGGCTGACGCTCGGGGACGACGGCGAGGCGCAGCGCGCCGCGCTGCTGGCGATGCCGGGGATCGGGCCGTGGACGGCCGACTACGTGCGGATGCGCGTGCTCGGCGATCCCGACGTGTTCCTGCCCGGCGACGTCGCCGCCCGTGCGGGAGCCGCCGCGGCGGGGCTGCCCTCCGAGGCGGCGCCGCTGGACGCGTGGGCCGTCCGCACGGCGCCCTGGCGCAGCTACCTGACCGCGCACCTCTGGCGCGCGGTCCCGCCGAAGGCCGCCAAGAACCCCAGGGCGGCCACGACCGGTGCCGGCGCATCGCGCGCCGCGCCCGCTCAGACCACGAAGACCACCCAGACCCTCTCGACCACGGAAGGCTCGAAATGACCGCCATCATCCAGACCATCGACACTCCCGACGGGCCCTTCACGATCCTCGCCGACGAGCAGGACCGCGTGCTCGCATCGGGGTGGACCGACGACCAGGAGGCGATCCTGCATCGCCTCGCCGAGAAGAACCGTCCCGCGGACGTCGTCGAGGGGACCACGACGGCGGCGGCTGCCGTCGACGCCTACTACGCGGGAGACCTCGCCGCGATCGACACCGTCGAGGTGCGCCAGTTCGGCACCGGCATGCAGAACGCGGGGTGGGAGGCGCTGCGGCGCATCACGCCCGGCGAGCCGCTCACCTACACCGAGTTCGCGGTCGCCCTCGGCAAGCCGGGGGCCGTACGCCCCGCTGCGTCGATCTGCGCACGCAACGCTCCCGCCCTGTTCGTCCCCTGCCACCGCGTGCTGCGCACCGACGGCACCCTCGGCGGGTTCGCCTGGGGCGAGGACGTCAAGCGCCGCCTGCTCGACCGGGAGGCCGCACACGCGATCGTCGCGTGAGCGTCTGGCCCGGCGGACCAACTGCAGCCGCCGCGGTCGTCCGACCCGATGAACTCCCTCCTCCGGTCGCGCCATAGGCTCGGCGCGACCGAAGGAGGACCATGCCCGAGCTCGACGCGTTCCGCACGGCGCTGAACGAGCGCCTGCCCGCCCTGCGCCGTGCGCACGAGGTGCCGGCGGTGTCCGTCGCCGTCGGCGTCGGGGAGTGCACCGCCGCGGCGGCCGACGGGACGCTGAACCTCGGGACGGGCGTGACGGCGACCGCCGATGCGGTGTTCCAGATCGGCTCGATCACGAAGGCCTTCACCGCAACCCTCGCGATGCAACTCGTAGACGACGGCCTTCTCGATCTGGACGCTCCGATCACCGCGGTGCTGCCGGGTCTGCGGCTCTCCGGCGCACCGGCGGCCCCGGGCATCACCGCTCGGAGGCTCCTCACGCACACCGGAGGCTTCGAAGGCGATGTGTTCGACGACACCGGTGCGGGCGACGACGCGCTCCGCGACTACGTGGCGCTGCTCGCCGACCGCACGCCCGCCCTGTTCCCTCCCGGCGCGCTCTGGTCCTACAACAACGCGGGGTACTGCCTGCTCGGGCGGATCGTCGAGGTCCTGCGCGGACAGAGCTGGGAGCGAGCGCTGCGCGAGCGGATCCTGGATCCGCTGCGCCTCGGCCACGCCGCGGTGGATGCGGCCGAGGCGGTGCGTCAGCGGGTCGCGGTCGGGCACCTCGCCCCGCGGCCCGGCGCGCCTCTGGCACCGGTGCCGATCTGGTCGATGGGGCGCTCGAACGCGCCCGCCGGATCGATGCTCGCCATGCGCGCCGCAGACCTCGTGACGTTCGCCCGCATGCATCTGCATTCCGGCGTCGCTGCGGACGGCGCCCGTGTGCTGTCCGCGGACGCGGTCTCCGCGATGCAGCAGGCGCACGTGCGCCTCCCCGACATCGCCCAGGGCGTGGCATGGGGTCTGGGCTGGGAGCTGTTCGAGCACGGCGGACGCGCGCTGTTCGGGCACGACGGCAGCACGATCGGACAGTCGGCTCTGCTGCGCATCGAGCCCCAGCGGGGCGTCGTCGTGGCGGTCCTGGCCAACGGAGGAGGCGCGCGAGCGCTCATGGCGGAGCTGATGAACGGTGTGATGGAGGAGTTCGCGAGCGCGCCACGCGCAGCGCCGCCGATGCCCTCGGGTGCGCCGCTCGGCGACACGCGCCGCTACGAGGGGCGCTACGCCTCGGCGACCTCGGTGACCGAGATCGTGCGCAAGGGGGACTCCCTGGTGCTGGAACGCATCCCGGTCGGCATCGCGGAGGAGGTCGGGGATCCTCCCTACGTCACCGCACTGGTGCGCTGGCGCGGCGAGTCGTTCCTGCCGACCGAGTCGGAGGACGGCGTGCACCAGCCTGTGGCCTTCCTCGGCGACGACGGCGCAGGCCGAGCCGAATTCCTGCACGCCGGCCGGGCGGACCGGCGGGTCGCGTCATGATCGGGATGCCTGACGCCGGCGCCCTGCATCGCAGAGCGGTGGTCGCGGACGCGCACAACGATCTGCTGTGCGCCGTCGTGGCCCGTCCTCCGCACCGGTGGGGGAGCTTCTTCCGCGAGCGATGGCTGCCGCAGCTCGAGGCCGGCGGGGTGGATCTGCAGGTGCTCCCCGTGTTCGTCGAGGACGCCTACCGCCCCGAGTCCGCCCTGCGGCGCACGCTGCGCATGGTGGAGGCCGCGCACCGCCTCGCGGAGGAGAACGCCGGCCGCGTGGCGCTCTGCCGCTCCGGCGAGGACGTCGATCGCACGATCGCCGACGGGCGGATCGCCCTCGTGCTGGCGCTCGAGGGCATGCCCGGCGTCGACGCGGACGTGGAGCTGATCGCCACCATGCACCGCCTCGGCGTGCGCGTCGGCTCTCTCACCCACGTCGGGCGGAGCGCGTTCGCCGACGGATCCGGCGAGGACGCCGCCGGCAGCCGGCTGAGCGGGGCCGGCATCTCCGCGGTGCGCGAGATGGAGCGGATCGGCATGCTGGTCGACCTCAGCCACCTCGGCGTCGCGGGCGTCTCGCACGTGCTGGAGATCGCGACCAGGCCGGTGATCGCGACGCATTCGTCCGCGCGAGCGTTGCGCGATCACCATCGCAATCTCTCCGACGAGCACCTCGCCGCGATCGCCGCGGGCGGCGGCGTGATCTGCGCGAACTTCTTCGCGCCGTTCCTCGATGCGGAACCCGCCACGATCGAGCGGCTCGTGGATCATCTGGAGCACATCGTGATGATCGCCGGGAGCGGCCACGTGGGCCTCGGTCCCGACTTCGTGCGGGAGGTGATCGGTGAGACCACACCGCCATGCTGTGTGGTCACCGAGGTGCAGGGCGTCCCGGCCGATGTCTACCTGCCCGGGCTGGAAGGTCCGGAGGGGCTGCCGCTCGTCACCGAGGCGCTGCTGCGACGAGGGTGGGCCGAGGCCGATATCCTCGGCGTGCTCGGCGGCAATGTGCAGCGGCTGTTCCGGGAACAGCTCGGACGACCTTCGGCCCGCTGACCGGGTCCGATCGTCGAGAGTCGTCTCGGCGGACGAACGGAGGCTGCGCCGTTCGACGGACCGGACGAACGCTGCTCCATCGCGGTGGCGCAGGATCATGGAAGAACAGGCCCGGCCGTGCGGAGCGGCGGGCGCAAGGGAGCGCGCAATGCTGACGATTCGAGACCTCTCGGTCGAGATCCGCACGGGGGAGCGGACCGTGCGTCCTCTCTCCGGCGTCGACCTCGACCTCGCTCGTGGCGAGACGCTCGGCATCGTCGGCGAGACCGGATCCGGCAAGTCGATGACGGGTCTGTCCATCATGGGGATGCTGCCGAGCGGATCCGTGGTGACCAGCGGATCGATCCGCTTCGACGGCGAGGAGCTCGTCGGTGCGGACCCGCGCGCCTTCCGTGCACTGCGCGGGCGCCGGATCTCGATGGTCTTCCAGGACTCGCTCACCGCACTGAACCCCACTCAGCGTGTGGGCGACCAGGTCGCGGAGCCGCTCCTGCTGCACGGACTGGCACGCCGGTCGGAGGCGCTGCGCCGGGCGGAGGAGATGCTGGCGCTCGTGGGCATTCCGCGCCCTTCCGAGCGCATGCGCGACTATCCGCATCAGCTCTCCGGCGGGATGCGGCAACGGGTGATGATCGCGATGGCGCTCATCACCGAACCCGATCTGCTCATCGCCGACGAGCCCACGACCGCGCTCGACGTCACGATCCAGGCCGAGATCCTGGACCTGCTGGGCGGGCTCAAGGATCAGCTCGGCATGGCGATGATCCTCGTCACGCATGACATGGGCGTGGTGGCACGGCACGCCGACCGCGTCGGCGTCATGTACGCGGGAAGACTCGTGGAGACGGGCCCGACCCGCTCGCTGTTCCGGCGCACGAAGCACCGCTACACTCGGGCGCTGCTCGACTCGATCCCGTCGCTCGAGCAGGACCGCGGCGCCGAGCTGTTCTCGATCCCCGGATCCCCGCCGGACCCTGCGGAGACGGTTCCCGGGTGCCGGTTCGCGCCGCGCTGCGCGGCCGCGACGGATCGCTGCCGGACTGAGCGGCCGCCGCTGGACGGCGACGGCGGGCACGTCTTCGCGTGCTGGAACCCCGTCGACGGGGCGACGGCGGTGCGGCTGGGCCGTGCCCTTCCCGCCGGCCGCATCGTGGAGGCGTCGGCGGCACCCCGGCTCGAGGTCCTCGAGCTCGTACAGGAGCACCCCGTCTCGGGCTGGACGCCGAAGGGGCGTCGGCGCACCGTGAAGGCGGTCTCCGGGGTGAGCTTCACCGTGCGAGCGGGCGAGACCCTCGGCCTCGTCGGGGAGTCCGGGTGCGGCAAGTCGTCACTGGGGCGCATGCTCGTCGCGATGGACCGGCCCACGGCGGGCGAGGTGCGGCTCGAGGGCGCGCGCGTCTCGGGGGTGAGCAGGAGGGCGCTCGGAGCCCATCGGGCGCGGCTGCAGATGATGTTCCAGGACTCCGGCGCCGCGCTCGACCCGAAGATGACGATCGGTACGATCCTGCGCGAGCCCCTCGCGATCCAGGGCATCGGTACGACGGCGGAGCGCACCGAGCGGGCGATCGCGCTGCTCGACAGCGTCGGGCTCGGTCCGTCGATCATGGAGCGGTATCCGCATGAGCTCTCCGGCGGGCAGCGTCAGCGCATCGGGCTCGCCCGGGCTCTCGCGCTGGATCCCGACGTCCTGGTCGCGGATGAGCCGGTGAGCGCCCTGGACGTCTCGATCCGCTCCCAGGTGCTGAACCTGATGCGCACCCAGCAGCGCGAGCGAGGGCTCAGCAGCGTGGTGATCTCGCACGACCTGTCGGTCATCCGCTACCTCTCCGACCGGGTCGGGGTCATGTACCTCGGCAAGATCGTCGAGACCGGCGCGACGGATGACGTCTACGAGCGGCCCGCGCATCCGTACACCGCCGGTCTGCTCGCGGCGGTGCCCGTCGCGGATCCGGACGCCCCGGTGCCGGTCGGTGCCGAGCGCGTGCGGGGAGAACTGCCCAGCCCGCTCGACCCTCCCAGCGGCTGCCGGTTCCGCACGCGATGCCCGCTCGCGACCGAGCTGTGCGCGGCGGAGGAGCCGGTGCTGGAAGCAGTCGGCACCGGCCACGACGTCGCGTGCCACTTCCCGCTGCAGCCCAAGACGACAGCGAAGGGTGCCCCGAGCCCCGATGCGGACCGGACCGAGACGGAGGCGGCGGCATGATCTCCTATCTGCTTCGCCGGATCCTGATCTCACTGCTCGTGCTGATCGGCATCTCGATCGTGATCTTCGTGATGCTGCATCTCATCTCCGACAGCCCGGGCAGGGTCGTGCTCGGCCCGCAGGCCTCGGCCGCCGCAGTCGACGCGTTCAACCGGGAGAACGGGTTCGACCGTCCGCTCTTCGCGCAGTACGTCGACTACGTGGGACAGCTGCTGCACGGCGACCTCGGGCGCTCCTACAAGCTGAACGAGGAGGTGTCGGTGCTGTTCGCGCAGAACGCGGGGCGCAGCGCCGTGCTGTCCCTCTCGGGTCTCGTGCTTGCGCTGCTCATCGCGATCCCGCTCGGGATCCTTCAGGCGGTCCGGCGGAACACCGTCGTCGATCGCGCCGCCACCGGCGTCGCCTATCTGCTCTACGCGACGCCGTCGTTCCTCGTCGCGCTCCTGCTGATCGCGCTGCTCAGCCAACTCGTGCCGCTCTTCCCCGCGGAGGCCTCGCAGTCCGCCTCGCCCTGGGTCGTGTTCACGGATCCGCGCGCGATGGCGCTGCCTCTGCTCACGCTCGCGCTCACGAATGTCGTCGTCTTCTCGCAGTACCAGCGCTCCGCGGCGCTCGAACAGCTCGGCATGGACTACATCAAGGTGGCGCGCGCCAAGGGAGCCCCGGAGCGGATCGTCCTGATGCGGCACCTGCTGCGCAACGCCTGCATCCCGCTCATCACGCTCGTCGGCGTCATGATCCCGACGCTCCTGGCGGGCAATCTCATCGTCGAGTCGGTGTTCAACTACCCCGGCCTCGGCCTCCTGTTCCTGAACAGCCTGCATCGCGAGGACTATCCGGTGCTGCTGGCCTACACGCTCATCGGCGGTGCCCTCACCGTGCTGGGCAACCTCCTCGCCGACCTCGTGGTCGCACGCGCGGACCGACGGATCGAGCTGAGCAGATGACCACCGCACACCCTGAGCTGTCCGAGAAGACCGACGTCATCGTCGCGACCGCATCGAGGGCGCGGCCGCTCGCCGCGGGAGCGGTCCTGCGGGGGCTGCGGCGCAGCCCGATGGCTGTGACCGGGGCGGCGCTGCTCGCGCTGCTGGTGCTGTTCAGCTTCGTCGGCCCGCTGCTGTACCCGACGAACCAGACCGATGTGAACCTGCTCGATGCGCTCCTGCCGCCGGGGGAGGGGTACCCGCTCGGCACCGACCCGAACGGCTTCGACGTGCTCGGCCGTCTCATGCTGGGCGGACAGGTGTCGCTCGAGATCGGCCTGCTGGCCGCCGTCTTCGCCACGACGCTCGGCACGATCTACGGCGCTGTCGCGGGGCTCGCCGGGGGCGTCGTCGACGGGATCATGATGCGGTTCGTCGACGTCCTGCTCGCGATCCCGTTCCTGTTCTTCGTGCTCATCATCGCGGCGCGGTTCACCGCGACACCCCTCACCCTGAGCCTCGTGATCGGCGGCTTCTCCTGGCTCGTCTCGGCGCGGCTCATCCGCGGCGAGGTGCTGTCGCTGCGGGTGCGCGAGTTCGTGCAGGCCGCGCGGCTCATGGGTGCGGGGGACCGCAGGATCATCTTCACGCACCTCATCCCGAACACGTTCGGCGTGATCATCGTGAACCTCACCTTCCAGGTCGCCGACGCCATCCTCGTGATCGCCGCGCTCGGATTCCTCGGGTTCGGGTTGAGCTATCCGGTCACGGACTGGGGCAGCCAGCTCTCCAGCGGCGTCGCGTACATCACTGCCGGCAACTGGTGGCTGATCTACCCCGCAGGGCTGTGCATCGTGGTCGTGGTGCTGGGGCTGAACCTTCTCGGCGACGCCCTGCGCGACGTTCTCGATCGGCGGCGGTGAGTGCGCGGAGCGGGTGTGTCCACCCTGACAGCCGCGCGGAACGGAAACTGTCCGGATCTCTGAACGTGCCGGATCAGACGTCCTGCACGCTCGAATCAGCAGGATCCGGGACCCGGCGGGATCGCCCCGGAAACCGAAGAACCCGACGAACCCGCTCGACGAACCCGATGAATTCGAAGAAGGAGCACAGCATGAACCCGCAGGTTCCCCGGAGGCGACGGCGCCTCCTGATCGCGCTCACGGTCGCGGCCGCCCTGATCACCACCGGCTGCACCGCCGGGACCACCAAGGTCGACCCCTCGCAGTACCGCACCATCCCGGCCGCGAGCGGCAAGGCCGTCGACGGCGGCGTCATCACGATCGCGATGACGCCCGGCCTCGCCCCGAACTACATCTTCCCGTACCCGCCGGCCGAGGCGAACGGCGCGGTGATCGGCTACGACCTGATGTGGCGCACGCTGTATCGCGCCGACGCCGACGGCAAGAGCAACGCGGGCACGAGCCTCGCCGAGGCCCCCGTCTACAGCGACGACGGCCGCACCGTGACGATCGCCATGAGGAAGAACAGCTGGTCCAACGGCAAGGCCCTCACCGCCGGAGACGTCGTCTTCTCGCTCGACATCCTCAAGGCCGCCGTCGCCCAGAGCGCTGCCAACTGGGCGTTCTACACGCCCGGGCAGTTCCCGGACGGGGTGACCGCGACCGCGCAGGGGACCGACACCGTGGTGTTCACGCTCGAGAAGGCGTACAACCCCGCGTACCTGGAATCGCTCCTTCAGCAGCTCGTCGTCCTCCCCTCGGCGGACTGGAGCATCGCCGCGAGCGGCGGGCCGGTGCTGGACTACACGGATCCGGCGAACGCGGGCGCGATCTACACGTTCCTCACCGGGCAGTCCTCCGACCAGTCCACCTTCGCGACGAACCCCCTGTGGCAGGTCGTGAGCGGACCGTATGCGCTGAAGAGCTTCGAACCGACCACCGGATCGTTCTCGCTCACCCCCAACAAGGCGTACACGGGCCCGGGGGAGCATCGGCTCGAGCAGGTCGACTTCAAGGCCTTCACCTCGGCCGCCGCGATCTACAACCAGTACCAGGCGGGCACGATCACGGTCGGGCGTCTCGATTCCAGCTACTCCTCGAAGATCGAGGATCTGCGGAAGAAGGGCTACAACGTCTACGCGGCCCCCGCCCCCGCGCGTTCGGATCCCCTGGTGATCAACTTCGCGAACACCACGGGAGGGTTCGACAAGATCATCGCCCAGCCCTACGTGCGACAGGCGCTCCAGCATCTCGTCGACCAGCCGGGGTACATCAAGAGCCGCGGCGTCTACAACGGCGCTGCGAGTGAGAACTACGCCACCGTCGGGCTGGGCTCGGCCTTCCCGCCCGCCTTCGGCGACAAGGCGCCCTACCCCTTCGACCCCCGGACGGCCGAGAAGCTGCTCGCCGATCATGGCTGGAAGGTCGACAAGGCGGGCACGACCTGCGAGCGGGCAGGCACCGGATCCGACCAGTGCGGTGCGGGCATCGCCAAGGGGCAGAAGATCTCGTTCACGCTCGCCTCGGCGAGTTCTCCGAGCTACGTCGGCGCACGCGACCTCGCGTTCTCCTCGGAGGCGAAGAAGATCGGGATCGACGTGAAGGTCGTCTCGAAGTCCCTGAACTACATGTACGAGAACTACACGAATCCCGGCGCACCGGCGAACACGAACGAATGGGCCATGCAGGACAGCGGGCCGTTGGTGATGACCTCGTACCCGACCGCGAACGGCGCGTTCAACACCGATGGCAGTTTCAACCTCGGCAGCTACAGCAACGCGGACGCCGACAAGGCGATCGAGGCGAGCGTGTTCGGATCCGACCCGAAGGCGCTGAGTGCCGAGACGACCCTGCTGTCGAAGGACCTGCCGGTGCTGTTCCTGCCGACCCCGGACAACCTCATCGTCTGGAAGAGCACGCTCTCCGGGCCGCCGGACACGTTCGAGGGCCTGCTGAAGTTCATCTACTCCCCGGAGCAGTGGTACTTCACCCAGAAGCAGAAATAGCGACCCGGAACGGGGCCGGTCCCGAGAGGCCGGCCCCGTGACGGTGAGAGGATCATCCCTGATGCGCGAGACCGATCGGACGTACGTCCGCCCGCTGGCGGCACCCGGCGCCCCCTGGGATCCCGTTCTGGTGCAGGGCCTGGTCGGTGATGCGCGCGTCGTGCTGCTCGGCGAGGGCGCGCACGGCATCGACGACTTCGCCCGGCTCGGCGACGGGTTGTTCCGCACGCTCGCGACGGAGCTCGGCTTCACCGCTTTCGTGCGCGAGTCGGGTTTCGCGGAAGGGCTGGCCGTCGACGCGTGGATCCAGGGCGGAACGGGCGACGTCGAGGACGTCGCCCGGGCCGGGATCACCTACGGCTTCGGCGATTCCGACGCCGTCCGCCGGCAGCTGGGCTGGATGCGCTCGGAGAACGAGCAGCGTCGGACGGCGCGCGCGACCGGGCCCGGCGAGTCCGGGTCGGCGGGCGGCACGTTGCGCTTCTGGGGCATGGACCTGCCGGGATCCTCGACCTCGCCCGGACCCGCTGTGCGGGTATGCCTCGCGCACATCCCCGCGCACCCCGGCGACGACGAGCTGCGCCGGATCACGGATCTCGGCGGACGCACCGAGGCGGCGATCGCCTGGGAGAGCCTGGACGAGCAAGGGCGAGCCCGCATCCGCGACGGCATCGCCGGGCTGCGTGCGCGGGTGGAGCGAGACGGCGACGACATCGCGCGGCGGAGCGCGGCGACGCTCGATGCCTTCCTCGCGGAGCTCGCCTGGGACGGCGAGCCGGGTGCGTACCCGCGGGAGCGGCTCATGGCCGACACGGTCGCGTGGATCGCGGAGCGCGAGGAGCGGATCCTGGTGCTCGCGCACAACGCGCACGTGCGCCGGGAGCCGCTGCACGGCCGACCGACGATCGGCACGCTGCTGCACGAGCGGTTCGGCGCCGGGCTGCGAGTGATCGGCATGACATACGGGCACGGCCCCGTGGTCTCGTTCGTCGAGCGCTCGCCGCGTCCCTTCGACTGGGAGGCGGCGCTCTCGGAGCGCGAACCCGCCCCTGGTTCGCTCGAACTCGCCCTGGATCCGCTCGGTGACGTGCTCGTCGATCTGCGCGACGCGCCCGCCGCGCTGCGGGACGGAGTCGAGGGCACGCACGCGGGCGGGGGGATGGATCCGCTCGCCGATGTGACGGGCGCGTTCGATGCGATCGCGCACCGGCATCGGGTCGAGCTCGTGCCCGGCCACCTCGACCGGCTGCAGGCGGAGTTCGGCGTCGGGCGCCAGAGCCCCGGCGGAGGCGACGCGGCTCCGTCGCCTCCGGGTGCCGGCGCACGGTCCGACGCGCCGGGCGACGGGCAGGAGGGCCTCGCATGAGCGTCGCACCGCTGCCGGCCCGGGTCGAGGACACCGTGGAGATCGTCGCCGGCATCGCGGTGCCGGATCCCTACCGCTGGCTCGAGGGCGATGCCTCGGTCCCGGGCGAGGTCGCCGACTGGCAGCGCGCCCAAGCATCCCACGCCGAGCAGAGCATCTGGGCCGGCCACGACCGTGAGGCCGTCCTCGCCCTGGTCGAGCGCAGCCACACCGGTGCCTGGCCGGAGCTGCCCCGCGGCGGGAACGGACGCTGGTTCCGTGCGGAGGGGCGCCGTCTGGTGGTCGCCGACGAGCCCTACGGCGTCGGGCGCACCCTTGTGGATCTCGCCCGTTTCGACGCGTCGGGCAGCACGGCCGTGCTCAGCTGGTTCGCCCCGTCGCCCGATGGTGCGCTGCTGGCGCTCGGGGTCTGCACCGACGGCAGCGAGCACAATCGGGTCGAGCTCGTCGAGACGAGCACGGGCGCGCTGCGCGACGACGCCCCGCCGGAGCTGCTGCACAGCTCCTGGGGCGGAGGGATCTCGTGGTTCCCCGACAGCACGGGCTTCGCCTTCCTCGGCCTCTCCAGCACCGCGCACGACTTCCGTCAGGTGGTGTACCGCCGGACGCTGGGCATGCGGGGACCGTCCGCGGTCGAGGACGTGCCGGTCCCGGCAGGATCGCGCGAGTACACCCGGATCCAGTTCTCTCCGGACGGACGCTGGGCGGTCGCGAGCCACCGGGTCGGCACGCCGTTCCCCGTCGCGGTGCGCGACCTCGCCGATCCCGCTGCGCCGTGGCGTCCCTTCCTGCCGTCGCGGCCGGAGACCGTCGTGGGGCACATCGTGGGTGACCGCTATGTCGCCGTCACAGACCTGGACGCGCCCCGCCGCCGGCTCGTCGCGATCCCGCTCGACGCCGACGATCCGGCCGACCCGTCCTGCTGGACGGAGCTGGTGCCGGAGAGCGACGCGGTGCTGCGCTCCGTGCTCCCGGTCGGTGATGCGCTGTACCTGAGCGAGTTCCACCGCACCGCCGCGCGCGTGCGGATCCTCGACGACAGCGGCGCCGAACGGGGCACCCTGCCCCTGCCGGGAGAGGGCGCTCTCGCCGCCCCGTTCTTCCCGCTGACCGGTCTCGCAGCCGAGAGCCGGGACGGAACCTTCCTCTTCGCGTTCTCGACGCTCACCTCGTCGTGGGGCGTGTACCGGCACCGACCGGGCGGTGCGCTCGAGGTGCTGCGCGAACCCGAGATCGTGATCGACGCGACCGCGGAGCTGCGTGAGGCGACGGCCTCCGACGGCACCGCGATCCCCTACCACGTCGTGCGCCCGCGGGGCGGCTCCGGGGCGGCTCCGGTGCTGATCTCGGCCTACGGCGCCGCAGGGATCCCCACCCTTCCGCAGTACCAGCCGGATCTCGCGGCCGTCCTGGCCTCGGGAGGCACCGTCGTGCAGGCGTACCTGCGCGGAGGGGGAGAGTTCGGGAGCGCCTGGTTCCGGGCGGCCGACCGCGAACGACGCGGCACCCGCGACGGCGACCTGCTCGCGGTGGCCGAGGACGTGGTCGCCGCGGGGATCGCAGCACCAGGCCGGCTCGCGCTGTCCGGCGGCTCCGACGGCGGGCTCATGTGCGGCAACGCGATCACCGCGCGCCCCGACCTGTGGTGCGCGGTGCTGCCGCGCGCCCCGCTGCTCGACCTCGTCGGTGGGTTCCGCAACCCGTATCTGGAGTTCGTGATCCGCAAGGCCTGGGGCGACCCCGACGATCCCGTCGACGTGGAGCGCATGATCTCGCTGTCCCCGTACGAGCGCGTGCGACCGGCGGACTACCCGTTGCTCTACGTGGAGGCCGGTGCCAACGACCCGCGCTGTCCGCCGTGGCAGGCACGCAAGTTCGTGGCGCGCATGCAGGCGGCGCAGCGCGGACCGGCGCCGATCCTGCTGCACGTCTACGAGAACGCCGGCCATGGATCCGGCACCGGGCATGACGTGATCGTCGCGCAGGACGCGGCCTGGCTCGCGTGCCTCCTGGGAGCGCTCGGTCTGCCGGATCCGGTCCGGCCCGAGTCGCGCCGCTGAACGCGAGACCCGACCCGGTCCGATCGGCGCCTCCACGCACGGGTTCCCGCGTCGGGGCGTGTCCCGGCGCGGGTCAGCGCTCGGGATTGATGGCCCGCAGGCGCAGCTGCATCATCGCGCCGAAGCGCGCGTTCGGGTCATCGAGGTCGATCCGGCCGACCTCCGCCACGCGGCGCAGGCGGTAGCGGAACGTGTTGGGGTGCACGAACTTCGCTGCGGCTGCGACGCCGACGTCGCCGAATGCATCGAGCCAGGCCTCGAGCGTCTCGGCGAGGCTGCTGCCGTGCGCCTCGTCATAGGCGAGCAGCCGCGCGAGCGGACCGGACGGGATGTCCCGCGCGGGTCCGGCGAGCTCGAGCAGCAGCGCCTCGGCGTGCACCTCATCGAGCCTGGCGACCTGGCGGTCCACGATGCCGGCGCGCAGCACCCGAAGCGCGCGGTCGGCGCTCGCTCGGGAGCGGGGGAGGAGCGAGGTCTCCGTGACCACGATGCCGACGCCGATGAGCGGACGCAGCGTCGAGCGCATCCGGGCGAGGAACTCCATCGCCACGCGCACAGCGCTGTCGCCCTCTTCGTCTGCGTCCGCCGTGGAGGCGAGAGGAAGCACGCCGTAGGCGATGTCGCCGACGAGGCCGGAGACCGAGCGCGGGTGCGCGAACGACAGGTGCACGGCGAACGCGTCGGCGACGCGCTTGCGCTCCGCGGCGAGGTGCGCGTGCGAGAGCTGCTCGGCGGCGGGATCGTGCAGGGTCAGGGCGAGCACGACGCTGTGCTCCTCGCGCAGCCCCAGGCGGTGCACCGCCTCTCCGGCGGAGGGGCCGCCGGAGAGCGCGGTGCGCAGTAGCTCGGCGCGGAGCCGGCGCTCCACGTCGGCATCCGTGCGCTGCCACACCATGTGCATCGCGACGAGCTTCGCGGCATCGTGGAGGGACGCGCTGCGCTCCGCAGTGAGCGAGCCCGCGGTCCAGATCGTGCCGAGCACCTCGTCCCCGGCGCGGACGGCGATCGCGGTGCGCACCTCGTCGCCGGCGGAGCCGGTGGCGACCTCGACAGGCCATTCGCTCCGCGCGATCCGGGCGAGGGCGCCGCTCTCCTCGAGCGCGCGCACGTCCTGCGACGGCAGGGGGCGGGCGCGGATCCCCGGTGCGCGCTGCTGCTCGGGGCCGTTCGAGAAGGCCAGCAGCTGCGCGTTGCGATCCTCGATCGTCACGGGGGCTTCCAGCAGCGCCGCGATCGCGTCGGCCACCGCGAACAGGTCGCCCGCGAGGATGCCGCCGAACGTCACCGGCCGCGCCTCGTCCGGATCCCCGGGCGTCATGAGTGAGCGCAGCATGCCGGCCAGGTGCGCCCATGTCGTGCCGGGGTTCAGCGCGAGCACCACGACGCCGGTCGCCTCGGCCTCGGCCCGCAGCGCGTCGTCGGCGTCGAACGGGGCGCGGACCACGAGGGCCGTCACAGCGGCCTGGGCGAGCAGGGGGAGCAAGCGCCTCACGAGCTCCGGATCCTCGACGCCGACGCCCATCACGAGCGAGTTGCGCGGGGCGTCCGGCTCGTCGCGAGGATCGTGGATCACGATCGCCTCGATCGTGCGCTCGGGTGCGACCGTGCCGCAGACGACCGTGAGCAGCGTGGTGTCCAGTGCCTCGAGCACCCGCACCAGGGTGACCTGCGGGCGGTGGTTCATCGGGGGCACCTTCGCGACGCTAGCACGGGGCCTCGCGCTGTCGTGCGGCGTCCGTCGCGGACTCCGCCGGCGTCCGAACGCGCGCCGCCGCCTGCTGCGCCGCTCATGATGCGAACGGGATCCAGGCGCGTGAGACGGTCACCTCGTCGAGCACCGCGGCATCCGGCGTCACGCCGATACCCGGCCCGGTGGGGACGCTCATGTGCCCGTCGTCGAGCCGGAACGGCGCCGTCACATCGGTCTCGTAGTAGCGCGCGGAGGCCGAGGTGTCGCCGGGCAGGGTGAAGCCGGGCAGAGCGGCCAGAGCGAGGTTGGCCGCGCGGCCGATGCCGGTCTCCAGCATGCCGCCGCACCACACGGGGACCCCGTGCGCGACGCAGAGGTCATGGATCCGCCGGGATTCGAGGTAGCCGCCGACGCGACCCGGCTTGATGTTGACGATGCGGCAGGCGCCGAGCTCGATCGCCTGCGCGGCGTGCGCGGCCGACAGGATCGACTCGTCCAGGCAGATCGGCGTGCTGATCCGTCGGGCGAGCATCGCGTGGCCCGCGAGATCGTCGGCGGCGAGCGGCTGCTCCAGCAGAGACAGATCGAAGGCGTCAAGTTGTGCGAGGTGCTCGATGTCGGCCCTCCCGTAGGCGGCGTTTGCATCGACCTGCAGCAGGATGTCGCCGAAGCGTTCGCGCACGGCCCGCACGGGCTCCAGATCCCAGCCGTGCTCGATCTTCAGCTTGATCCGCACGTAGCCGTCGGCGAGATAGCCCTCGACGGCGTCCAGAAGTGTGGGGATCGTCGGGGTGATGCCCACCGAGACACCGCACGCGACCCGGTCCTTGACGGCGCCGAGGTGATAGGACAGCGGCACGTCGCGGGAACGGAGGTCGGCGTCCAGGACCGCCGTCTCGAGCGCGGCCCTGGCCTGGCGGTGCCCCTTGAACGGCGCCAGGATTCCGGCGATCCGATGCGGGTCCAGGTCGCCGCGGTCCGCGAGTGCGGGCGCCAGGACGTCGGTGAGTACCGCTGCTGCAGCCGGTGTGTACTCCGAGCTGTACAGCGGCAGCGCGCTCGCGCCGCATTCTCCCCAGCCCTCGCTGTCGGCGCCGACCGCCCGCACGAGCACCGCTTCGCGCACGGTCTCGGTGCCGAACGAGGTGCGGAACGGGCTCACCAGCGGCATCCGGATCGTCCGGACCTCCACGCCCTCGAGCTTCATGGCCTCTCCTGTCTGTCGATGATGTACCAGCCGGTGCGATCGAAGCCGCGGACGGTCGCGCCGTCGGCGAGCAGCTCTCCCATGACGTCGCGCAGGGCGAGACGCCAGTCGGCGGCGCGCCGCGGATCCGTCTCGCGCATGCCCTCGATGTCGGCGGGCACGCCGATCAGCACCGTGTCGGCGTCAGGTGCGGCGAGACTCGGGGCGTCGGAATCATCGGGGCGCAGCGCGACGGCAGCGCCCTCGGCGCGAGCCCGGGCGGCATCGACCGCGAACGGCCGGTGCTCGACCGCGGCGAGGGTGCGCGGGGACCCCAGCTCCCAGCGCACCAGGATCCTGTCCGTTTCATCGCCGCCGTTGATGCGGTCGTCGAGCGCGCCGTAGAGGCGCGGAAGGTACGTGTCGACCGACGCCGCGAGCTTGCCGAGGTTGAAGTGCGCGTTGCGGCGGATGAGCGGGTCATAGGTCCATGTGATCGTGTCCGCGTCGCGGTGCAGAGCCCAGGCGCGTTGATGCAGTTTCAGGGCGAAGCCGAGGTGCCGCCCTCGCGCGCGCGGGGTCGTGCCGGCGATGTGGCTGTGCAGGTTCCGCGAGGCGGGCGGACCGAAGAAGCCGAAGCAGGCGCCGACGAGCTCCGGGACTCCGTCGCGGTCGTCGAACGCGCCCGAGACCTGGTTGCCGGCCTGCACCAGGGCGCGCAGCATGTCGGCCGTGACCGGAGGGTTCGTCGCCCCTGTACGCCAGATGCGCTCGTACAGGGCCCGCACGGCCGCCAGGTCGCGCATGTCGTCGAGCGGGCGGATCGTCGCTCCGGACGCGGCCTCCGCGGCCATCGCGGCGCGGTCCGCATCTGCGAGCAGGCCTGCCCGTTCCCCCGTGGTGGGTGCGGTGGCTCCGATCATCGGATGGGAGCGGTGGTCGAGGCCGACGCCGGGAGTGCGACCGGGGCAGGCGGGCCCGGCGGCGCCGCGCGGATGTCCTCGATGAGGCCGGCCAGCAGGCGCACCCGTGGTTCGAGTTCGGCGATCAGCACGTGCTCGTGAGCGGCATGCGCCCCGCCGCCGACCGCACCGAGGCCGTCGAGCGTCGGTGTGCCCACGCCCGCGGTGAAGTTGCCGTCCGAGGCCCCGCCGACGCTGATCCCCGCGAGCGGAGGCAGCGCGAGCGCGTCCGCGACCCGCTGCGCTCGACGGAACAGTTCGGCGGAGGAGTCGGCGGCGAGGGGGGAACGGTTGATCCCTCCGTCGACGTCGACGCGCGCACCCGCCAGTCGAGGGGTGAGTGAGAGCATCCCGGCGTGCACGCGGTCCTGCTCCGCGGCGGAGAGCGCACGGACGTCGACCGAGAACGAGGCCTGGGCGGGGACGGTGTTCGTGGTCGTGCCGGAGCTCGTGCGCGTCGGGGTGACCGTGGTGCCCGCGTCGGCGTCCCCGAGGAGCGCCACGGCCTGCACCTGGTGCGCGAGCTCCAATGTCGCGTTCACCCCGTGCTCCGGGTCGAGCCCCGCGTGCGATGCGCGCCCGTGCACGGCGACCTCATAGCGCGAGACCCCCTTGCGGGCGATCTTGAGCGCGCCGTCGGGGCCCGCCGCCTCGAGCACGAGCGCGGCGACCGCCTCGCGGGCCTCGTCCTCGATGAGCGCTCGCGAGGTGGTCGATCCCGGTTCCTCGTCCCCCGTCACGAGCAGTGTGATCCCGGTCAGGTCGGAAAGCAGGCCGAGCGCGTGGAAGGCGATCACGAGTCCGGCCTTCATGTCGAAGACTCCGGGGCCCGCCAGCGTCCGCTCGTCCGCGCGGGCGGGCAGCTCGTGCAGGGACCCGATCGGCCACACCGTGTCATGGTGGCCGAGGACGAGGATCCTCGGCTCGCCGGAGAAGCGCCAGCGCAGGTGGGTGCGGCCATCGAGCACGATCCGCTCCGGCGCCGCGCCGAGGCGGGTCGTGCCCAGTTCGGCGACGGCGTCGGCGCTGCGGGCGACGGCGGCGAGGTCGTCCGACGGCGACTCGCAGCGGACGAGGCGCAGGATCTCCGCGACCAGCGTCTCGACGGGTTCCGGCATGGCGGCTCCTTCGGGAGGGGATCGTGCTCCCATCCTGCTGAGCCGCGGACGCCGCTCGGCTGTCCGCTCGACCGAAACCGGACGCTCCGGTTGATCCGATCCGACGATCGGACTCCTGGCGCGCGCCGTGCCGTCGTGTGAACCGCGGGCCGACCCAGAGCTTCCGGCGGATCGGGAATGGATGCCGCGCGCCGGATGCTGCCCTCAGTACCAGCGAGCCGCGCGAAGGCGACGGTCCGGGACAGGCCACGAGGGCGATGAGATCGGTTTCGGGAAAACGCTTGCGTTCAGACGGTTCACAAACATAGGCTGGACGGCTGTCGCGTCAACCGACCCGGCGGCCGTCGAACCGAGGAGGACACCATGCCCACGATCACCACTGCATCGTCGATCAGCGCTGTCGCCGGTTCGCCCATCACCCCGGCCGAGGACTGACTCAGACCCACCCGCTCACGGCGGAACCTCTGCGTCTTCGCGGACGTTCAGCGGCCCAGGGCCTCTGAACCGCTCCGACCCCCTCGGCCGCACCGGTCGCTCATCGCACGGATGCCTCGCGTCCGCTCCTTCTCGTCCCCTGCCATCCCCCTGATACGCAACCGCTGAGAATCATGTCTGAAGAATCCACGTCGTCCTCATCCGCCTCCACCCTCTCCACGCCCCGCGCGCTCGCGCGCCTGGCGCCCTTCGTGAAGCCGGTCGCCTGGCGCCTCATCGGCGGCGGAGCCTCCGCTCTGGCCGCCGCCGTCATCGCCCTGTGCGTGCCGCTGCTGCTCCAGGTCGTGCTCGAAGGCCCGATCGCCACCGGCGAGATCGGCGCCATCATCTGGGGCGCGGTCGCCGTCACGGTGCTCGCCCTCGGCGAGGCCCTCATGGTGTGGCTGCGTCGGCAGTTCGTGCTCAACCCCGCCACCCAGGTGGAGTACCGCATGCGCACGCAGTTGTACTCGAACCTGCAGCGCCTGCCCGTCGCCTTCCACGACCGCTGGCAGTCGGGCCAGCTGCTCAGCCGGATGATGCAGGACATCGGCCTCATCCGCCGCTGGCTCGCCTTCGGCCTGGTGCTGCTCGTCGTCAACCTGCTCACCATCGTCATCGGCGCGGCCCTGCTGTTCCGCTGGCACTGGCTGCTCGGCACGATCTTCCTGATCACCGCCGTGCCGCTGTGGATCTCGGGCTTCCTGTTCGAGAAGCGCTACGGCGTGCTCACCCGGCGCAGCCAGGATCAGGCCGGCGACCTCGCCACGAGCGTCGAGGAGAGCGTGCACGGCATCCGCGTGCTCAAGGCGTTCGGCCGCGGCAAGCACGCACTCGTGAAGTTCGCGCGCCAGGCCGAGTCGCTCCGCGAGACCGAGCTGAGCAAGGCGCGCTCGGTGGGCTGGATCTGGTTCTGGCTCGTGCTGATGCCCGAGATCGCGTTCGCGCTCAACCTCGTGGCCGGCATCTGGCTGATCGCCCAGGGCGCCCTCAACGCGCCGGAGCTGTTCGCCTACTTCGCGATGGCGACCGTGCTGCGCTGGCCGATCGAGTCGATCGGCTTCCTGTTCTCGTTCATGCTCGACGCGCGCACGGCCACCGACCGCGTCTTCGAGATCTACGACGAGCAGAACACGATCACCGATCCGGAGAACCCGGTGAGCATCGCGGAGCCCCGCGGCGAGCTCGCGTTCGAGGGAGCCCGCTTCCGCTACCAGGACGCCCGCCCGCACGAGCGCGACCTGCTCGACGGCATCGACCTGGTGCTGCGCCCCGGCGAGACCATGGCGCTTGTCGGCATCACCGGATCCGGCAAGACCACGCTCACGACCCTCCCGACGCGCCTGTACGACGTGACCGGCGGGCGCGTGACGCTCGACGGCGTCGACGTGCGCAACCTCACCCTGGCCGAGCTGCGCACGCACATCGCGATGGCGTTCGAGGACGCCACGCTGTTCTCGGCCACCGTGCGCGAGAACGTGCTGCTGGGCCGGGCCGATCTGGACGTGCACAGCGACGAGGCGGAGCGCGTGCTCCGCGAAGCGCTGGACGTCGCGCAGGCCGCCTTCGTCGACACGCTCCCCGAGGGCGTCGAGACGATGATCGGCGAGGAGGGGCTGAGCCTGTCCGGCGGACAGCGTCAGCGGCTCGCGCTCGCGCGCGCCGTGGCGGCCAAGCCCAAGGTGCTCGTGCTGGACGACCCGCTGTCGGCGCTCGACGTCGATACCGAGGCGCTCGTGGAGGAGGCGCTGCGCCATGTGCTCGCGGAGACCACGGCGCTCATCGTCGCGCACCGCCCCTCGACCGTGGCCCTCGCCGACCGGGTGGCGCTGCTGCAGAACGGGAAGGTGACGGCGGTCGGCGCGCACTCGGAGCTGTTGCGCACGAGCGCGCACTACCGGCACGTGATCTCGAGCCTCGAGGCCGAGGAGGCCGCGCGCACGGGCGCGATCCCCGTGATCCGGGAGGCGGTCCCCAAGGCCGCGCCCGCCACCGAGGCGTTCGGCGAGAGCGCCGCCGATACCCACGCCGAGAACGAGGAGGTGCAGGCATGAGCGTCATCGGAACCCAGGACGAGGACCGCTCCGACCTCACGCACGAGGAGAGCCGCGCGATCCGTCGTCGCTCGCTGCGGCTGTTCGGATCCCTGATCGCGCCGCTCAAGGTGCAGATCACGCTCACCGCACTGGTGCTGGTGATCTCGACGGCCGCGCAGGTCGCCGGCCCCGCACTGATCGCCTACGGGCTGAACACGGCGCTGCCGGCAGTGCTCAAGCACGCGGACTGGATGCCGACGATCGTGGTCGGGATCGCCTTCCTCGTGATCGGCGCGGTCGGATCCGCGCTGATCGGCTGGTACGCGGTGCTCACCGCCCGCATCACGCAGGCGGTGCTGCTCGACCTGCGCAAGCGCATGTTCCTGCACACCCAGCGGCTGAGCCTCGAGTTCCACGAGAGCTACACCTCGGGCCGGATCATCTCGCGCCAGACGAGCGATCTGGACTCGATCCGGGAGCTGCTGGACGGCGGCCTCAACCAGCTGGTGTCGGGCCTTCTGTACGGGCTGTTCACCTTCATCGCGCTCGTGCTGGTGGATTGGGAGTCCGGTGTGGTGCTGGTGCTGGCCGGCGTTCCGCTGGTCTACCTGATGCGCTGGTTCTACCAGCGCTCGCAGCTCGTGTACCGCGAGTCGCGCGTGATCAGCGCGAAGGTCATCGTGCAGTTCGTCGAGACCATGACCGGCATCCGCGCCGTGAAGGCGTTCCGCAAGGAGCCCCGCAACGACGTGTCCTTCCAGGAGGTGGCCGGTGACTACCGCGACGTGAACCGTCGATCGATGCTGCTCTTCGGCACGTTCGAGCCCGGGCTCATGGCGGTCGCCGCGCTCACCCTCGGCGTGGTCGTGGTGTGGGGCGGCGTGCGGATGGCGAGCGGTGAGATCCAGGTCGGCATCCTGCTGGCCGCGGTGCTGTACGTGCGCAACTTCTTCGCGCCCATGCAGGAGATCGCGATGTTCCTGAACTCGTTCCAGTCGGCCACGGCCGCACTGGAGAAGGTGTCCGGCGTCCTCGACGAGGTGCCGACGGTTCCGGATCCGGTCAAGGCGGTCGACCTCTGGGCGTCGAAGGGCCACGTGCGCTTCGACGACGTCGAGTTCGGGTACGCCCAGGACCGGGTGATCCTGCCCGACTTCTCCCTGGACATCCCGGCGGGGCAGACGATCGCACTGGTCGGCACCACCGGTGCCGGCAAGTCGACGCTCGCGAAGCTCGTGTCGCGCTTCTACGACCCGACGGCCGGCGCCGTGACGCTGGACGGCGTGGATCTTCGCGATCTGCATCCGAAGGATCTGCGCCGCGCGATCGTCATGGTCACGCAGGAGGCGTATCTGTTCAGCGGCACGGTCGCCGACAACATCGCGCTCGGAAAGCCCGACGCGACGATGGAGGAGATCCGCGCCGCCGCGCGGGCCGTGGGCGCCGACGCGTTCATCGACGCGCTCCCGGACGGGTACGAGACCGACGTGAACAAGCGCGGTGGGCGCGTCTCGGCGGGGCAGCGTCAGCTGATCTCGTTCGCGCGGGCCTTCCTCGCCGACCCCGCCGTGCTGATCCTCGACGAGGCGACCGCCTCGCTGGACATCCCGTCGGAGCGGTTGATCCAGGACGCGCTGCAGACTCTGCTCGCGGACCGGACCGCGATCATCATCGCGCATCGTCTGTCGACGGTCGCGATCGCCGATCGCGTGCTCGTCATGGAGCATGGACGCATCATCGAGGACGACGCCCCCGACGTCCTCATCGCCGGCACGGGCAAGTTCGCCCAGCTGCACGCCGCGTGGCAGCAGACGCTGGTCTGAGCGGGCGGCCGAACCCCTCGGTGCGACGTCGTGCCGAGGGGTTTCGGCGACTCCGCAGGATGGCGGTGCAGGATCTGTCCTGTGACGTTGCGAACATTCTGCGCCGGCGGGGGCGTGTCGACCGAGGAGGGCATCGTGGAGCGGGTCGGTAGGCTCGAGGTGTGGATCCGATCTGGTCCGCGGCCGCGGAGTTCTGGTGGGTCGCGCCGGTGGTCGCCGGCGGGGCGGTGCTGACTGTGGCCGGCGTGCGTCAGAAGCTCCGTTCCGGTGGCCGTCGCCTCGGCTACGACGCCGCGCGCCTCGATCTGCAGAGCGCGCTGAGGCAGGCGAACGAGGCCCGCGTCGCCGTGCGCGTGGCTCGCGCCGAGCTCGCCGGCCTCGTCGCCGGTCGCGCCGCGGGCGCGACGGATGCGGCGACGGTCGCCGACGCGCGTCGTGTCGCCCGCGACGCCGAGCAGCGGTCGCGCGCTGCGGCGGCCGCCGTCCGCGCGCGGCGCGCACAGCTCGACGCGGCGCGTGCGGAGCTGGCGATCGGCGCGGATCCGCAGCGGCGACCCCTTCCGCGGGCGTTGGCGGCGCATGACGCCGTGCTCGTGCGCTGGATGACCTATGAGACCGATCCCGTTCTGCTGCTCGCCTATCCGACGATGCGGGATGCGGGGGATCCATCGACGCACGCCTTCCTGACCGCGATGGCCGAGGCGCGTGACGCACGGCCCTCGCCGACCGCCCGGGTCACGCCGGCGGAATTCGGCGCCTACCGCGACGCCGTCGAGCGGCTCCGCCGCACCTTCGGCACGGCAGAGGCCGATGCGCGGGCACGGGCTGAGGGACGGGATCCGCTCAGCGAGCGCGAACGGGAGGCACGCGCGGGCGGATGGCGGGACGCGGCGCAGCAGATGATCGGGCTGTCGGCGGATGCGCTGGACCGGGCGACCGACGCGGCCGCCTCGTGGGTCGCCACGTGGAATGCACGCGGTCGCAGCCCGAAGCGGCGCGACGAGCGCGATTGAGATCCGGGCGGCGAGGAACCGCCGGTCCTTCGATCAGCGGCTCCGACCGAGGAGCGCGACGGAGCGCAGGGCGGCGACGTCCGCTTCGCCTGCTCCAGGGAGAGAGGACGACGGGGCTTCGATGGGGGAGGGGATTCGAAACCCCGCCGCCGATCACAGCGTACGCGTGTCGGGGGCGCGTCGGGGTGCAGAACCGGGCGTGCCGGTGCTCAGAAGCGGATCTCCGCGATGACCTCGGCGTACTCGGTCTCGCCGACCGGCGTGAAACCGACCCGCTGGAAGAACGCCTCAGGGCCGCCGGTGCCCGCCTCGTAGATCACGTTCAGGTGCTCGAAGCCGCGCGCGCGGGCCTCGGTGATCAGGCTCTCCACGGCGAAACGGCCGACGCCGCGTCCCTGGTCGTCGGCATCCACGTTGATGCGCCACAGGACGGAGCGGAAGTGCTCCTCGGGGGCATCGGGGTCGAAGTTCGCACTGACGAAGCCGACGACCTCGTCGCCGTCCAGGACGACGCGCTGCCAGCTGGTCTGCGGATTCATGACGGTCGCCGCGATCCCGTACGAGACGGGCGCGAGGTACTGCTCCTGCCCGGGCTTGAGGGAGAGGTTGTTGACGGCGACGATCGTCGCCGCGGACAGTTCGACCAGTCGCAGTTCCGTCATGGACAACAGGCTAAACCCTGGATGGGCCCCGTGACGGCCGGAGCCGAAACGTGGGGATAAGTTCATCTGCGCGGCACGCATCGCGGGGCCGGGCCGCGGCGGAGCCGCGCAGGAACCCGCGAACCTCGCTCGGGAAGCGCACGAAGGGCAGGTATCTTGGTATCGAGACAAATTCGCGCGATGCCCCGCGTGCGCAGCCGCGCGAGGCCGCTGTCTGAAACCCTTCCTGTGTGAAACGGAGACCCCGGTGACCGACGACGCCATCATCTACACCTACACGGACGAGGCGCCGGCGCTGGCCACCGCCTCGCTGCTGCCGATCGTCCAGGCCTACGCCCACCAGGCGGGCGTCGACATCGAGACCCGCGACATCTCGCTCGCGGGCCGGATCCTCGCGACCTTCCCGGAGCGTCTGAGCTCCGGCCAGGCCGTGGGTGATGCGCTCGCCGAGCTCGGCGGCCTCGCCACGACACCCGAAGCGAACATCATCAAGCTGCCGAACATCTCGGCCTCCATCCCGCAGCTGAAGGCCGCCATCGCGGAACTGCAGCAGCAGGGCTTCGACGTCCCGGACTATCCGGACGACGCGTCCACGGTCGAGGAGAAGGACATCCGCGCCCGGTACGACCGCATCAAGGGCTCCGCCGTGAACCCGGTGCTGCGCGAGGGCAACAGCGACCGCCGTGCCCCACTCGCGGTGAAGAACTACGCGAAGAAGCACCCGCACCGCAACAAGGCTTTCGCCGCCGGGTCCAAGACCCGTGTCGCCACCCTCGGACACGACGACTTCAAGGCGAACGAGCGCAGCTGGGTCTCCCCGGGCGATGACGTGCTCACGATCCAGCACGTCTCCGCGGACGGGCAGGTCACCGTCCTGAAGGAGAACCTCAAGGTGCTCCCGGGTGAGATCGTCGACGCGACCTTCCTGAACGCCGCGGCCCTCGACACGTTCCTCGCCGAGACCCTTGCGGAGGCGAAGGCGGAGGACGTGCTGTACTCCGTGCACCTCAAGGCCACGATGATGAAGGTCTCGGATCCGATCATCTTCGGACACGTCGTGCGCGCCTACTTCACCGATGTCTTCGCCCAGTACGGCGATAAGCTCGCCGCGGCCGGCCTCACCGCGAACGACGGACTCGGCTCCATCCTCGCCGGGCTCGCCGATCTCGAGGGCGGCGAGGAGATCGCCGAGGCGTTCTTCCGGGCCATGGAGAGCGGTCCGCGCCTCAGCTACGTGAACTCGGACAAGGGCATCACCAACCTGCACGTGCCGAGCGACGTGATCGTCGACGCCTCGATGCCCGCGCTGGTCCGCAACGGCGGCAAGCTCTGGGGCAAGGACGGCGGAGAGGACGACACTCTCGCCGTCATCCCGGACTCGTCGTACGCCGGCGTCTACCAGGCCACGATCGAGGACGTCATCGCGAACGGTCCGCTGGATCCCGCGACCATCGGCACCGTGCCGAACGTCGGCCTCATGGCCCAGGCGGCCGAGGAGTACGGCAGCCACGACAAGACCTTCGAGATCGCCGCCGACGGCCGTGTACAGGTCCTCACCTCGGCGGGCGAGGTCGTCCTGGAGCACGAGGTGCACGCCGGTGACATCTGGCGCGCCACGCAGACCAAGGACGTCCCGGTCCGCGACTGGGTGAAGCTGGCCGTGAGCCGCGCCCGCGCCACCGGCGCGCCCGCGGTGTTCTGGCTGAACCCGGCCCGCTCCCACGACGCCGCGCTGATCGCCAAGGTGACCGAGTACCTCAAGGACTACGACACCGACGGCCTCACGATCGAGATCCTGACCCCCGAGGAGGCGACCCGCTACTCCCTCGCGCGCATGCGCGCGGGCGAGGACACGATCTCGGTCACCGGCAACGTGCTGCGCGACTACCTCACCGACCTGTTCCCGATCCTCGAGGTCGGCACCAGCGCGAAGATGCTGAGCATCGTCCCGCTGCTCGCCGGCGGAGGCCTGTTCGAGACGGGCGCGGGCGGATCCGCCCCGAAGCACGTGCAGCAGCTCGTCGAGGAGAACTACCTGCGCTGGGACTCGCTGGGCGAGTTCTTCGCCCTGGCCGCGTCGTTCGAGCACTTCGCCGACCGCACCGGCAATGCGAAGGCCGCGATCCTGGCGAAGACGCTCGACGCCGCGACGGGGACGTTCCTGGAGAACGACCGCTCGCCGGGTCGAGCCCTCGGCACGATCGACAACCGCGGCAGCCACTTCTACCTCGCCCTGTACTGGGCGCAGGAGCTGGCTGCGCAGACCGAGGACGCCGAGCTCGCAGCGGCCTTCGCCCCGGTCGCCGCCGCGCTCGCCGCGGACGAGGAGCGCATCGTCTCCGAGCTCACCGCGGTGCAGGGCAAGCCCGTCGAGATCGGCGGCTACTACCGCCCCGACGGTGCCCTCGTGGCGAAGATCATGCGTCCGTCGGCCACGCTGAACGCGGTCATCGACGGCCTGAGCTGATCGGATCGACGAAGGGGCGGACGCGAGCTGCGTCCGCCCCTTCGTCGTCCCTCCGGAGAGAGGGGTATCGCGTCGGCTCGCACGTCCGGACAGACGAAGAGGCCCGCCGCACGATGCGACGGGCCTCTCCGAAGCGGATCCTGTGAGATCCCTCGTTCAGTAGTGGACGTTGACCTCGGTGCCCTGCGGAGTCCAGTCGAACAGCCACTCGGCGCGCCACTCCGGCATGCCGACGCAGCCGTGGCTCATCGGGGTGCCCCAGTTGTCGTGCCAGTACACGCCGTGCAGCGCCTCGTCCCCGTTGAAGTACATGACCCACTTCACGTCGGGCTGGTAGTAGTACGGCGCCTTGGTGAGGTCGGTGTTGCCCATGTTCTGGCTGTCGAGCTTCCAGTTCACGGTGAAGGATCCGGTGTGCGTCGCGAAGTCGCCGCGGCCCGAGGAGATCAGCCACGAGTCGACGACGTTGCCGTTCTCGGTGACGGTCAGCGTCTCGGTGCTGAGGTTCACGTCGACCTTGCGCAGCAGCGAGGTCGAGGCGAAGGGGGTGTCCTTGACCGGCAGGGCGAAGGTGCCGTTGCCCTTCGCGATCTGTGCGGCGAACGCCGCGGCGGCTCCGGAGACGTCGCCGAGCTGACGGCCCGTGACGCCCGGAGTGATGTCGTCGAGCACCTCGCCCGAGGAGTTCACGACCGTCGTCGCGTTGACCGGTGCGCGGTTGACCGTCGCCGCGAGCGCGTCGACGCTCTTCTGGATCGCGGCCTGGTTCGCGGTGATCGCGAGCTTGCCGTCCTCGGGCGTGAGGGTGAGCCATCCGGCGGCCGTCGCCGCGTCCACGGGCACCGTGCGCTCGGCGCCGACGTAGAAGCCGATCGTGGAGAGCATGGTGTTGAGCTCGGTCACCGTGGCCGCGGCGGTCTTGTCGCTGATGGCCGGGGCCACCGGGGCCGCCTTCGCCTCGAACGTGAGGGAGCTCCGGCCCTTCTCCGCCGCAGACGCGATCGCCGCCGTGAGGGCCTTGAGGTCGATGCCGGATCCGTCCTTCGCGGGCGTCGCCGTGTAGCCGGTGCCATGGAAGGCGACGGTGGCGTCGGTCGCGTCCTGGTAGACCGTGGGCACCTGCGCGCGCAGCGCGTGTTCGGCGGCGCGGTCGTCGAGGGTGATCGTGCCGGCGATCGGGGCGGACATCCAGCTGGTGATGTTCCACATCGGCCGCTCGGCGAAGGCCTTGTCGGCGAGCTTCGTCGCGTCCACGTGCGCACCCAGGTCGGATCCGGTGACGCGCTTGCCGTCGCCCTCGCCCGCGAGCGTGATCTGCATGGCGCCGATGTGGTTGCTGACCGCCTCTGCCGCGGCGCCGGGCGTCATTCCGCCGACCGGCACTCCGGCGATCGTGGTGCCGGGCGCGATGAGGATCATCGACGCGGCGCCGAGTCCCAGCACGAGCGCGCCGAGGCCGATGCCCACCCAGCGCCCGACGTGGCGCTTCTTGCGCGCAGGCTCATCGGTGGGCGCCCACTCCACGGGTCGGTCGCCCGCGCCGTCTCCGGTCGCGGCCTCCGTGGTCGCGTCCGTGCCGTCGACGATCGTGTTCTCCTCGGTCGGAGCCCCCGCTGCCGTCACCAGATCCGTCACGTGCACACCCCCCTTGCCCTTGAGCGCTGTCAGTCTTTCAAGGATACGGGATGCCATATCACAAAACGGCAACGGAAGCACAAGGGCGGGCGGGCATGTGCGGGATCGGCGGTCCTCCCGCGCGGCCGTACGGCGCCGCGCGCGGGAAACACGCGGTGCTCGAACCCGGATCCGGTAACGTTCGGGTAACCCCGACTCGCGCCACGCGCGATAGGGCTTGATTTTCACCCCGTTCGTAAGGTGTACTAACAAACATGGTCCCACGGATGAGCAGCGTCGCCCGATGAACGCGGAGAGCGGCGAGAGCAGCCCGCACCGCTTCGGGTCCGCGGGCAAGCTGCGCACGAGCACCAAGGTGCTTCCCGAGCACGCCCGCGGGCACAATCGCGCGCTGGTGCTGCAAACGCTCTATCACTCCGGGGCGATGAGCCGGGCGGACCTCTCCCGGGAGACGGGCCTCACCCGCGTGACGATCTCCGACCTTGTCGGCGAGTTCATCCATGACGGCATCGTCGTGGAGAAGGGCATCCGCGAGACCACCGGTCCGGGGAAGCCGCCCATCCTCATCGACATCGATCGCGACGGCCACCGCATCGTCGGTCTCGACCTGTCCGGCCCCGGAGACTTCGAGGGGGCGCTCATGAGCCTGGACGGCGTGGTGCTCGAGCGCCGCGACCTGCCTCGTCCGAGCGGCGGTGCGGCCGCGTACGAAGCGGTCCGCTCCCTCGCCGCGGAGCTGGTCGAGCTGTCCACCGTGCCGGTGCTCGGCATCGGCGTCGGCGCTCCCGGGATCGTCCGCCCGGACGGGATGGTGCTGAACTCGCCCAACCTGGACTGGAGCGACTTCCCGCTCGAGCGCCTGCTCAGCGCAGCCCTGGATCTGCCGGTGCTGGTGCGCAACGACGCGAACGCCGCGGTGCTCGCCGAGTACACCTTCGGTCAGGCCCGTCCCGACATGCTGCTGATCAAGATCGGCCGCGGCGTGGGCGCGGGGCTGATCTCCGACAGTCAGCCCCTCGTGGGGAGCCGCTTCGCGGCGGGGGAGATCGGCCACGTCGTCGTCGGCACCGACGGCGGGCCGCGCTGCGCGTGCGGCAAGGACGGATGCCTGGAGGCCTGGCTGAGCGCGTCGCGGCTGCGCGCGCGCATCGCCGAGGACCCGGCATCCGAGGAGCAGGTGCTGCGGGAGGCCGGAACACGGCTCGGGGTCGCCATCGCGCCGATCGTCGCCGCGCTCGACCTCTCGGAGATCGTGCTGTCCGGTCCGGCCGACCTGCTCGCCGGCACGCTCATCGAGGCCGCCACGCGCACCCTCACGGAGCGCACACTGGAGGGCGTGTTCGACGACGTCGCGATCCGGCTCACCGCACAGGATGACATCGTGCTGCGCGGGGCAGCGGTGATGGTCCTGTCCGGCCAGCTGGGCGTCTCGTGAGCGCGATCCGGGTCGGCCTCGACGTCGGCGGAACCAAGATCGACGCGCTCGCCCTCGCCTCGGACGGCGCGATCCTCGCCCGCACCCGCATTCCCACGGGGTGGGGCGATCACGCCGTCGTCGCCGCCGTGCACGACGCCGTCGCCGCTCTCGCCGACGCGGGTGGCTTCCCGGTCTCGGACGTGGCATCGGTCGGCATCGGGATCCCGGGCCTCATCGACGCCGATGCCGGCCGGGTGCTGCATGCGGTCAACCTCGGCGTGACCGAGCTGGACCTCGCCGACGCCGTGCGCGTCCGCCTGCCCGTCCCCGTCTCCGTGGAGAACGATGTGAAGGCCGCGGCGCTCGGCGCCGGATCGCTGCGCGGCGACGCGCACTCGATGGCCTACCTGAACCTCGGCACCGGGGTCGCCGCGGGGATCGTCATCGACGGGGCGCTGTGGCGCGGCGCGCGAGGCACGGCCGGCGAGGTCGGACATCTCTCCGTCGACCCTCGCGGGCGCGTGTGCGGCTGCGGGCAGCGCGGCTGCATCGAGACCTTTTGCGGCGGCGGCGCCGTGAGCAAGGCCTGGGGGAGAGGCGGCGAGCTGCCCCTCCGCGACATCTTCGACCTCGCCGAGGACGGCGACGCGTTCGCCCTGGAGCTGCGCGAGGGCATCGCGTTCGGTGCGGCCTCCGCGGTCCGCAGCCTCGTGCTCGGGGCCGACATCGAGACGGTCGTGATCGGCGGCGGGGTCACCGCCCTCGGCGAACGCCTGCTGGACGACATCGTGCGACGGCTGCGCCAGGAGAGCGCGGAGTCGCCGTTCATCGGCTCGCTGCGTCTGGATGAGAGGATCGAGCTGCTGCCGATCGGATCCCCTGCCGCCGCGCTCGGAGCCGCGCTGGTGGGAGCCGCGCGGCTGCCCGCCGAACTCGTCTGAGCACGGCGTCAGGTCGACCCGCACTCAGAATCCACGCCACCGACACCTACGAGGGAGCACCCCATGGCCGAAGTCGTCATCGTCGAGAACTCCGCCGCTGCCGGCGAACTGGTCGCCGCCGAGATCGCACGGCTCATCGCCCGCCGCTCGGACGCGGTGCTCGGGCTCGCGACCGGATCCACCCCGCTGCCGGTCTACTCGGCCCTGCGCGCTCGGCTCGCCGACGCCGACGTCTCGCGCGTGCGCGGTTTCGCCCTGGACGAGTACGTCGGCATCGACCCCTCGCACCCGGAGAGCTACCGGTCCGTGATCACGCGCGAGGTCGTCGAGCCGCTCGGCCTGACCCCGGCGCTGGTCCATGTGCCGGACGGATCCGAGGATGGGATCGAGCACGCCGGCGCCGAGTACGACGCCAAGATCCGTGCGGCAGGCGGAGTCGACCTGCAGCTGCTCGGCATCGGCACCGACGGTCACATCGGGTTCAACGAGCCCGGCAGCTCGTTCGCGTCGCGCACCAGAGTCAAGACCCTCACGGAGCAGACCCGCGAGGACAACGCGCGCTTCTTCGACTCGCTCGCGCAGGTGCCGCGGCACTGCATCACCCAGGGCCTCGGCACGATCCTGGAGGCCCGCCACCTCGTGCTGCTCGCTTACGGCGAGGGCAAGGCGCAGGCCATCGCGGATGCCGTCGAGGGGCCGCTCTCCGCCTTCATGCCGGCCTCGGCGATCCAGCTGCATCCGCACGCGACGGTGGTCGTGGACGAGGCCGCGGCGTCGAAGCTGAAGCTCGCCGACTACTACCGCTACACCTTCGCGAACAAGCCGGCCTGGCAGGGGATCTGACCGGATCCGGCACGTCGACGCTCAGCGATCGGGGAGAAGCCCCGGCCAGGCCAGGGGGAGCAGGTGCTCCTCGCTGAGCGGCGCCAGCGGAAGCGACTCCGCATCGGCCGGGGTGATCCAGCGGAGCTCGGCGAGCTCGGCCTGCACCTGCACGTCGCCGGGCTCGGCGGATGTGGCGAACGCGGTCGCGACCACGCGGTGACCGGGCTCGTTCGCAGCGGCCGAGACGAACACGCCGAGCGGGCGCAGCGCGTCCTCGTCGACGAGGAGCCCGAGCTCCTCGTGCAGTTCGCGAGCGAGGGTCTGCGCCGCGGTCTCACCGGCCTCCGGCTTGCCGCCCGGCTGCATGAACCGTTCGGTGCCCTGCTTGCGCACCACCAGCACGCGCCCTGCCGTGTCGGTGATGATCGCGGCCGAGACATGGATGTCAGGCATGGGACTCCTCCGTTCGGTCCGGCATCTCATCGTCCGGCGTCGCGGCGCCCGCTCCGGCGGGGCGAGGTGCGAAGACTCGGCCGGGCGCCAGGATGCCTGCCGGATCGAACGCGCGCACGATGTCGCGCTGCAGCTCCCACTGGTCCTCGCCGAGCTCCTCGGCGAGCCAGCGGCTCTTGAGGATCCCGATGCCGTGCTCGCCGGTGAGCGTGCCGCCCAGACGCATGGCGGCACGGAACAGGTCGTCCGCAGCCCGCCAGATCCGCTCGGGGATCTCCGGGCTCTGCACGATGAAGTTGGGATGCAGGTTGCCGTCGCCGGCGTGAGCGACCGTGGGGATCTCGATCGCGTACTCCTGCTCGATGCGCGCGATCTCGTCGAACATCGCGGGCAGTGCGCTGCGCGGCACGGAGACGTCCTCGATGAGCGTGGTGCCCAGGGCCGCCATCGCGGCGTGCATCGAACGACGGATCCGCAGCAGCTCCTCGCCCTGCGCGGGGTCATCGGTCACCGTCACGGTCCCCCCGGATGCGCGCAGCACCGTGGCGATCTGCTCCGCCTCGACCGCGGCGGAGCGTCCGTCGGTCTGGATCGTCAGCTGCGCCACCCCGTCGGCCGGCGGATCCAGCTCGAGCAGCGCATGCACGGCGGCGAGGCAGCGCGCATCCATGAGCTCCATGATCGCGGGCTCCGCTCCCGAGGCCGTGACGGCTGCGGATCCGCGGGCTGCGTCGCGGACGGCCGGAAAGGTCGCGACGATCGTGCACGGGCCGCCGGGCACGATGCGGCGCAGTTTCAGGGTGGCGCCGACGATCACGCCGAGCCGCCCTTCGGATCTGATCACGAGCGAGGTGAGGTCGAGGCCCGTCACGCCCTTCACGCTGCGGTGCCCCAGGTGCAGCAGGCGGCCGTCCGCGAGCACGAGATCGATCGCCAGCACGGCATCGCGCACCACGCCGTACTTGGCGCACAGCAGGCCGCCCGCGCCGGTGGCGATGTTGCCGCCGATCGTGGAGATGTCGCGGCTGGCGGGGTCGGGCGGCCACCACAGTCCGCGCTCGGCCAGGAGCGCGTCGAGCTCGGCGTTGAGGATCCCCGGTTCCACCACGGCGAGGAGGTCGTCGGGACGGATCTCGAGCACGCGGCGCATGCGCAGCGTGGACAGGACGATCTCCCCGGTGCCGGCGATCGCGGCGCCTGCCAGGCCGGTGCCTGCGCCGCGCACCACGACGGGCGTGCGGGTCTCGTGTGCGATGCGAAGCGTCGCCTGCACATCGGAGGTCGATTCGGCGTGCACCACCGCGAGGGGTGCGGCCGGTGAGGCATGCCCGGAGCGGTCGGCACGGGCGGCGTCGAGAGCGGCGTCCGTGGTGTCGACGCGGTCGCCCAGCGCGGTGCGGAGCCGATCCAGGACGGTGACGTGCACCGGCGGCCTCAGGACAGCGCGCGGCGGCCGGCCATGAGCCCCGTGGCGATCGCGACGACGGCGAAGCCGAGCCCGATCCAGGCCTGTCCCATCGTCCACCAGGCGACGGTCACGGCGGCGTAGAGGAGGAGTTCGACCGCGGCCCGCACGAACGGGTGGACGACCAGCACCGGGCGCGGGGAGAGGAACAGCGCCCACAGCAGCAGCGTGATCACCGGGGCGCCGATCGCTGCGACGAGGTTCCACGGCAGGGTCCACACGGCGAGGCCCCACAGCACGAGCGACGCGAGCGCGGCGACCAGGACGATCACGCGCACGATGTCGAGCGCGGTGGCGCGGGGGAGCACACCCTGCTGCAGGGGGAGCGATGCGGCCGCTCCAGGGGTCTGGGTAGGGGTGTCGGCGGACATGCCGACAATTCTACGCGCCGGGCGCGGGGGCGACCGCGGGCGCCGGCGGGTCGACAACGGTCGCCGGTGCGGTCGTCGGGTCGACCGATTCCGGAGCGGTCGGCGCGGGCGCGGTCTGGTCCGGAGCGGGCACGACAGTCTCGGGAGGTGCCGGTGCCGGTGCCGGCTCGACAGGTGCCGGGGCGGGCGCGGGAACGGTCGGGGTCGACGCGGGCTGGGCGCCGGTCCCCGGCGTCTCGACCGGGGGCGTCGCGGGCGGGGCGGGCGTCGTCCCCGGATCCGCCGGAGTGCCTGCCTGATCGGATGTCGAGCCCGTCACGGCCAGCGCGGCCAGGGTCGTCGTCCGCCAGGCTCCCGGCGTGCCGTCGATCACGGAGCGCAGCTTCACGGTGGCGTTGAAGAGGATCTCGGCGGCGTTCGGGCGGATGTCCGCCGTGCCGGTGCCCGCAGCGTCCAGCACGACCTGAGCGCCGCGCGGGGGCCGTCCCTTGATCCAGACCTGGATTTTCGTACCGGGAGTGCCCGTGAGCGGGATCAGGACGTGGGTGTGGAGGTTGTCGTCGATCACGAAGGTCGCCGTGCCCCACGAGAAGGTGGGGCCGGTGCCGGGATCGGTTCCGGGGTCCGTACCCGGGTCCGTGCCGGGGTCTGTACCCGGGTCGGTGCCGGGGTCTGTACCCGGGTCTGTACCGGGATCCGTGCCGGGGTCTGTGCCCGGGTCCGTACCGGGTTTGCCCGGCTCCACGGGCGTGGTCGGCTCCACCGGGACGGGCGCGGGGTCGCTCGCGGGCACGTTCTTGGGGACCTCGACCGGGACGCTCACGATCGGCCTCGGCTTCTCCGGCCGCGGGGCGGGGTCGGGTGCCGGATCCGCCGGGGCGGGCTGCGTGAGCGGACCGCTGGCCGGCGGCGACATCTGGGCCACGATGCTGGAGTCGCCCTGATCCGAGGCGGAGGGGGCCGAGGTGGAGGCGGGGTTCGCGGTGAGCCCGGGCACCACGGCCGCGGCGACGATCGCGCCGGCGATCACCAGTGCCGCCGACCCCGCGCCGACCAGGGCGCCGAAGCCGGCGACCGCGCCACCCGTGGAACCTGTGGTGCCTCCTGAGCCGACCGCAGCCGATCCGGCGCCGTGGGCAGCGGCTCCCGCCGCACCGGCGCCGGCGGATCCGGCGACGACGGCGCCCTGCACGACGCTCGACGGCATCGCCGCGAGGGCGACGACCGGAGCGGATCCGCTCTGCAGCATCGCGAGATAGGCGCCGGAGCCGCCGATGCCGAGCACCAGCGGAAGCAGCACGAACGCGAGACGGTGCGAGACCTCCTTGGCCTCGGCCGCGACGATCAGGCAGCGTGCGCACTCGCCGAGATGGTTCTCCAGCTTGGCGCGGTCGCGCGCGCCGAGGTTGCCGCGCGAATAGGCGCCCAGGCGCTCGATGGTCCACTCGCAGACCGATCCGGGCTCGGCGGTGCTCAGGTGCGCCTGGATCCACGCCTCACGCAGGCCCTCGCGTGCCCGGAAGGCGAGCTGCGCGGTCGCTCCCGCGGTCATGCCGAGCAGCGGCGCGATCTCGGCCGGCTTCATCTGCTCGATCTCGGAGTACCAGAGCACCTCCTGCCAGCGCGACGGCAGGCTGCGGAAGGCCTTCGCGGACAGGCTGTGGTCGAGGGCGTCGTTCGCGGCCTGCTCGGTCGAGGAGGGATCGGCGACGGTGTCGAGCTCGTCGATCGGGGCCTCGCGCCGAGCACGGCCCCAGCCGGCCGCGGTGTTGCGGATGCTCGTGAACAGATAGGCGCGGAAGGAGCCGGTCGGCCCGCCGCCCTTCTGGATGGCCTGGTAGATCTTGGCGAAGGCCTCCTGCACGAGGTCGTCGGCGTCGAAGGTGCTGGTGACGGACCGCGCCACGGTGATGCCCGACGCGTAGTGCCGGCGCCACAGTTCGGCGAACGCGTCAGCATCGCCCGAGCGGCTGCGCAGCACGAGGTCGGCGTCGCTCCGCCCCGACGCGGGCGCGGCATCGTTCGGTGAAAGGGTGTGGTCGGTCATCTCTCGGTTCTCAGGTCGGAAGCGTTCTCATCAGAAGAGACGCAGACCCCTGGTTCTCATCACGCGGAATCTCCATTGTTCACCCTGAGGCGCGAACACGCCAGGGTACGAACGAAATCGCCGGCCGTCATCAGAGGTCGAACGCATCGGACTCGGTCCCGATGCACGTGAGACAGCGTCTCAGAACTTTTCTGAAGAAATCTTGCGAAGTCGCGTAATGGATCCGCTTCGCCCCCATCTCTCCTGTCAGAGACAGTCTGCGTGGGCCACCGGGGGGCGGCGAGCACAGGCTCCGGCGGATGGGGATCCGTCGGCGGGGTCGGCCCGGTACCTCGGGGGAGGAGTTCCGGGCCGACCCGCTCTGACAAGGGGAGCCCTCTGATCGGGTACCAGAGGATCTGGGGAGATCACGGGAGGGGGACCGCCGCTGGGGAGCGGCGGCCCCGCCCTGATCGACGGCCCCGGCGTTCAGCGCCGCAGTGCCGCACCGGTCCACACGGTCGTGACGTCGAGTCCGGCGGTCAGCAGCACCGCGTCCGCCAGCAGCCCGGGCTCGAGCTCGCCCAGTTCGCCCGCGACCCCGATCGCGCGCGCGGGCGTGCGGGTCAGTGCGAGCACGGCGTCCGCGAGCGGGACGCCCGCCTCGACGGCACGGCGCAGCGCCACGTCCTGCGTGAGCGTGGAGCCGGCGATCGAGCCGCTGTCCACCCTCGCGACGCCGTCGAGGACGGTGACGTGCAGCGAGCCGAGCATGTAGTCGCCGTCCGCGGATCCGGCCGCCGCCATTGCATCGGTGACGAGCGCGACCCGTCCCGGCGCCTCGTCGAACACGAGCTTGATGATGTGCGGGTGTAGGTGGATGTTGTCCGCGATCGCCTCCAGCGTCACGCGCTCGTCGTGCGCGGCGGTGAGCACCGGCCCGGGATCGCGGTGGTGCACGGGGCGCATGGCGTTGAACGCATGGGTGAGGATCGTCGCGCCGGCGTCGAATGCGGCGCGCATCGTGTCGTCGTCCGCGTCGGTGTGGCCGACGGCTGCGGCGGCGCCCGCCGCGACGACGAGACGGATCGCCTCCAGCCCGCCCTCGAGCTCGGGGGCCAGGGTGACCTGGCGCACCGTGCCGCGGCCGGCATCGAGCAGTCGCTGCACATCGGCGGCGGCGGGAGCGCGCAGCAGCCCTGGATCGTGGGCTCCCATGTGGCCGGGATCGAGGAACGGGCCCTCCAGGTGCGAGCCGAGCAGGTCGTGCTCGGTCTGCATCAGGTCGGAGACCATGCCGACACGTTCGGAGAGCTCGTCGAGCGTCGCCGTGATCAGCGAGACGACCGCACGCGTGGTGCCGTGCGTGCGGTGCATCGCCCGGGCGGTGCGGATCGCGTCGGCGCCGTCGTCGAAGGCCGCGCTCGCTCCGCCGTGACCGTGGATGTCGACGAAGCCGGGCGTGAGGATCGCGCCGCGGCCGGCCGCCTCGCTCGCGTCCACGACGATGTCCGCCGACGTCCAGTCGGATCCGGTGCCGCGCGCAGCGACTGTTCCATGCTCGAACCGCACCCAGCCGTCCTCGACGACGGACCCGCCCGAGACGATGCGGGCGGAGTGGATGACGAGGGACCCCTGCGCGGAGCTCTCGGTGCGGGCGGTCATGCGGTCTCCTCGATGCTCGGGGCGGTGCCGGGGCCCACGGCGGGCTCCGGGGTGTTCTCATCGTCCAGCGCGGCGCGGTCGACCGCGATGCCGGAAGCCTTCCACGCGGGGACGAGCTGCGCGACCCTCCCGCGGAACGACTCCCAGGTGCGCTCGGATCCATTCTGCGCCGACCAGCCGATCTCCGCGTGCGCGGCGATGCGCGGGAACGCCAGCCCATCGGCTTCGGCGAGCGTGGTGACGGACTCGGTCCACAGCGGCGCCTCGATGCCGAGGATGGACGCGGCGGGGACCTCGTCGAGCACGGCGGCGGGGTCCCAGTCGTACGCGTCCCGCAGCGGCACGATCCCCGCCCACGCGAGCCCCCGCGGATGGTCGACGCGAGGCTTCATGTCGAGGTAGGCGCGATCGGAGGGCGAGAGGATGAGAGCACCGCCGCGCTCCACGAAGCGACGGGCGTGCGCCGCGTGGCCGTCCTCCGGCACGACGGATCCCCAGTACTGCCCGATCATGCCCGGAACGAGGCCGTCGACGGCGCCCGCCTCGTGCCAGGCGACGGGGGTCTTCCCGGTCGCCGCGGCGAGGCGTCCCGCGCGCTCGAAGAAGAGCGCGAAGTCGGCGGCGGACGTGCCGAGGCACTCGTCGCCCCCGATGTGCAGGTACGGGCCCGGCATCAGCTCGGCGACCTCGGCGAGCACATCGCGGATGAGCTCGTAGGTGCGCTCCTCGTGGATCTTCACCGACGAGTGCCCCACGCCCCACGCGGCGTAGTGCACCCCGTGCGCCGGCAGCGGCTGGCCCAGTGCGGCAGCCTCCGCGATGTTCGCCTCCGTGATCGCGGGCTCCTCGACGAGGTCGGGATAGCCGAGCCCGACCGCGTGGGTGTGCCCCGGCAGGTCGATCTCGGGAACGATCGTCATGTGCCGTGCGGCGGCGTACGAGACGATCTCGCGGATGTCGTCCTTCGTGTAGAAGCCCCCGGGGCCGCCGGTCGCGTCGCCGCCGGATCCGGCGCCGGTGAGCTGCGGCCAGGCGTCGATGTGGATGCGCCAGCCCTGGTCGTCCGTGAGGTGCAGATGCAGGTGGTTGTACTTGAGCGCGACGGCGCGGTCGATCCAGCGCTCGACGTCGGCGACGTCGAAGAAATGCCGCGCGACGTCGAGCATGACGCCGCGGTAGCGGAAGCGCGGAGCGTCCTCGATGCGGACCTCCGGGACGGACCAGTCGCGCTCGCCGCGGCGCAGCAGCTGCAGCAGCGTGCGGGTGCCGTAGAAGAGGCCGGCGGCGTCATGCCCCGTGACCCGGATCCGGTCGGCGCCGGCGGTGAGCGTGTAGCCCTCGGCGGACCCGAGCGCGGGGTCGATCTCGAGCGCGATCTCCGTCGTCCCCGCCTCGGTCAGCGCATCCGAGCCGAGCACGCCCTCGAGCTCCGGGCGCAGCAGGGCGATCGCGTCAGGGTCTCCGGCGAGGTGCGCGGATCCGAGCGGGACGGAACCCTCGCCTAGCTGCACGGAGGAGGGGAAGGGGATGAGCGACGGTGCATCATGCAGGACCATGAACAAAAACTACCGTGCTGCGCGGCGCACCGCGCCGACGGTCGGTCGTCACCGCCCTCCGGATCCTCATCGCGATCCGGTAGGCTCGTCCTGTCGCGACTGGCGTCTGGGTGGGTCACCACCGGGGAGCGACCGTCATGGATTCGACCGCGCGCCTGGGCCGATGAGCACCCTTCTCTTCGCTATGTCAAAGGAGCACGCCATGACCGACCGTTTCTTCAACGCGCCTCTCTCCGAGGTCGACCCCGAGATCGCCCAGGTCCTCGACCGGGAGCTCAAGCGCCAGCAGACCTTCCTCGAGATGATCGCCTCGGAGAACTTCGTCCCGGTCTCGGTCCTGCAGTCGCAGGGATCCGTCCTGACCAACAAGTACGCCGAGGGCTACCCCGGCCGCCGCTACTACGGCGGCTGCGAGGAGGTCGACGTCGCCGAGGAGCTCGCGATCGCCCGCGCGAAGGAGCTGTTCGGCGCCGAGTTCGCCAATGTCCAGCCGCACTCCGGCGCCACCGCGAACGCCGCGGTGCTGCACGCCATCGCCCGCCCCGGCGACACCCTGCTCGGTCTGTCGCTCGACCAGGGCGGCCACCTCACGCACGGCATGAAGATCAACTTCTCCGGGCGGCTCTACGACATCGTCGCCTACGGCGTGAACCCCGAGACCTCGACCATCGACATGGACGAGGTGCGCCGCCTCGCCATCGAGCACAAGCCGAAGGTCATCATCGCCGGTTGGTCCGCCTACCCGCGCACCCTCGACTTCGCCGCCTTCCGCGAGATCGCCGACGAGGTGGGCGCGCTGCTCTGGGTCGACATGGCGCACTTCGCCGGACTCGTCGCCGCGGGCCTGCACCCGAACCCGGTGCCGCACGCACACGTCGTCTCCTCGACCGTGCACAAGACCATCGGCGGCCCCCGCTCCGGCTTCATCCTGACGAACGACGCGGAGATCGCGAAGAAGATCAACTCCGCGGTCTTCCCGGGCCAGCAGGGCGGCCCGCTCATGCACGTGATCGCCGCCAAGGCGACCGCCTTCAAGATCGCGGGCACCCCGGAGTTCAAGGAGCGCCAGGAGCGGGTGCTGCGCGGCGCCGCGCTCATCGCCGACCGTCTCTCGCAGCAGGACGTCACCGATGCGGGCATCGCGGTCCGCTCCGGTGGCACCGATGTGCACCTCGTGCTCGTCGACCTGCGTGACGCCGAGATCGACGGCAAGCAGGCCGAAGACCTGCTGCACGACATCCACATCACGGTGAACCGCAACGCCGTCCCGAACGACCCGCGTCCGCCGATGGTCACCTCCGGCCTGCGCATCGGCACGCCCGCGCTCGCGACGCGCGGATTCGGAGACGCCGAGTTCACCGAGGTGGCGGACGTCATCGCCCTCGCGCTGCAGCCCGGCGCCGACGTGGAGGCGCTGCGCGCCCGCGTGGACGCGCTCGCGGCCGCGTTCCCGCTCTACCCGGACCTCGTGCAGTGACGGCTCGGATCCTCGACGGCAAGGCGGCCGCGGCCGAGATCAAGGCGGAGCTCGCCGAGCGCGTCGCCGCGCTGAGGGAGAAGGGCATCGTCCCCGGCATCGCCACGGTGCTGGTCGGAGCCGACCCGGCGTCGCAGCTGTACGTCGGCATGAAGCACCGGCAGTCCGAGGCGATCGGGATGAACTCGATCCAGCGCGAGCTGCCGGCCGACGCCACGCAGGCCGAGGTCGAGGCCGTGATCGATGAGCTCAACGCGGATCCGGCCTGCCACGGCTACATCGTGCAGCTGCCCCTGCCGAAGCACCTCGACACCGACGCGATCCTCGAGCGGATCGACCCGGCCAAGGATGCCGACGGACTGCACCCGACGAACCTCGGCCGGCTCGTGCTCAACGTGAACGCACCGATCCGCACGCCGCTGCCGTGCACGCCGCGCGGAGTGATCGAGCTGCTGCTGCGCAACGACTACGACCTCAAGGGCAAGCACGTGGTCGTGGTGGGCCGCGGAGTCACGATCGGTCGCCCGATGGGCCTGCTGCTCACGCGGCGCGACATCAACGCCACCGTCACGCAGGTGCACACGGGGACGCCCGACATGTCGCCGTACCTGCGCGAGGCCGACGTGATCGTCGCCGGTGCCGGGGTCAAGCACCTCATCACCGCCGATGTCGTCAAGCCCGGCGCCGCGGTGCTGGACGTGGGCGTGACGCGCGAGGACGACCCGGAGACCGGCAAGAGCAAAGTCTACGGCGACGTGGATCCGGCGGTCGCCGAGGTCGCCGGGTGGATCTCGCCGAACCCCGGGGGCGTCGGCCCGATGACGGTCGCCCTGCTCATGACGAACGTGGTCGAGGCCGCGGAGCGCGCCGCCGCCTGAGCGCGGCGACGCACACGCACCGACCAACGACGGGCGGATCCGACACTGGTCGGATCCGCCCGTTCCGTCTGCGGGCAGCGGGCGGGCTCAGCCGAGCTCGTCGAGCATGCGACGCTGCTCGGGCGTGAGACCGTCCTTGAGCTCCTCGCGCCCGGCGGCGGTCGCCTGAGACGACGCGACGGACCCGGCCGCAGGCGTGTCGCGCGCGGATCCGGCCCGGGATCCGGAGATCTTCGCTCCTGCTGCGTCGTAGAGCTCGCCGGCCTTGCGGGTGAGTGCGTCGTCGACCTGGTCGTAGATCACCCAGCCGATGAGCAGGATCACCGGCGGGAGGATCCAGCCCCAGAGGTTCCCCGCGCGCACGCCGCTCAGCCAGACCGTGAGCGCCCAGATGAGGAACTCGACCACGAACACGGCGAGGTACTGCACGAACTTGGTGCCGCCGGCGGACATCGACGATGCAGCCCTCTTCAGCAGCGGCTTGAGGAACAGCGTCGCCAGGGTCAGGATCACCGAGGCCCACAGCGCGTGCAGGCCGACCCGCGCCGGCGTGAGCCAGCCGATCACCAGCAGCACGACCACGTTGAAGACGTAGAGCGACGCGAACCGCACGATCAGATTCCTCATGCATCCAGACTGTCACGGGACACGGCAGGCGGGTAGGGGCGCCGCGCCTGGTCGCGGGCGAGGGTGCGCGGCGCGGCGGCGACCAATATGCTGGCCGCGTCCGCGACCTTCGAGGAGACGCACATGCAGATCGCCCTGTTCATCGCCGAACTGATCGTCGTTCTGGGCTGCATCGTGATGGGCACGCGCTCCAGCGGCGTGGGCCTGGGCCTGTGGGGAGGCGCGGGGGTCGCGATCCTGGTGTTCGTGTTCCGGGTCGCTCCCGGCTCGCCGCCCGTCGACGCGCTCCTCATCGTGCTCTCGGTCGTGCTCGCCTCCTCGATGATGCAGTCCGCCGGCGGCATCGACTGGATGGTGTCGGTCGCGGCGAAGCTCATCGCGCGCAACCCGAAGCAGATCACGCTCGTCGCACCGCTGATCTCGTTCCTGTTCTCGGTCGGCGCGGGGACGTCGAACATCCTGTACCCGCTGCTGCCCGTGATCCAGGACCTCTCGTACCGCAACGGCATCAGGCCGTCCCGTCCGCTGTCGCTGTCCGTCGTCGCGACCGGTATCGCGCTCGCGTGCAGCCCGGTCTCGGCCGCGATGGCCGCGATGGTGACCCTCACCGACGTGGCGCCCTGGAACTTCGAGCTCATCGACATCCTCAAGGTGACGATCCCGGCCGCCGTCGTCGGCATCGTGGTGTCGAGCTTCGTCGTGAACCGGCTCGGCAAGGAGCTCGCCGACGACCCGGAGGTGCAGGCGAGGATCGCCCGCGGCGAGCTGGCGCCTCCGCGGACCGGCGCTGCCGAGGTCAAGGCGGACGTGACCGTGACCGCCGCGGGACGCAATGCGGCGATCATCTTCCTGCTCGGCGTCGCCGTGATCGTGCTGTTCGGGCTCTTCAAGGCGCTCCGGCCGCTCGACGCCGCCGGAGACCCGGTGAGCATGACCCCGATCATCGAGATCGTGATGTTCGTCGCAGGAACGGTGATCCTGCTCGTCTCGCGGCCCAAGGTCGGAGAGATCCCGACGATGTCCGTGTTCAAGGCCGGCATGGTCTCGGCGATCGCGCTGTTCGGCCTCGCCTGGCTCACGGACACCTTCCTCGGCGCGCACGCGAAGCTCATCTCCGAGGGCGTCGGCGGACTCGTCACCGCGGCCCCGTGGATCTTCGCGCTCGGCGTCTTCCTGGTCTGCGTGCTCACCACCAGCCAGTCCACGGCCACCCGCACGATCGTGCCGATCGGCCTCGCGGCGGGGATCCCGCTCGGGCTGCTCTCGGGCATGTGGGCGGGCGCGTTCGCGGGGATCTACCTGCTGCCGACGAACGGATCGCAGATCGCCGCGGCGAACTTCGACACCTCGGGCACGACGAAGCTCGGCACGAAGCTCGTGGACCACTCCTTCTTCGCACCCACGCTGATCCTGGCCGTCACGACCATCGCGTTCGGCGCCCTGTTCGGCGTGCTCTGGGGCGGGTGAGCCGTGTCGGTGGGGCGCACGTCGATCAGCGGGCGCGGTAGAGATCCCAGGAGCGCCGGCATGCTGCGGCGATGCGGTCGACCTGAGCGGGATCCTCGGTGATCCACTCGGTGCCGGGCCGGTGCAGCTCGCCGTTCGCCGCGTCGCCGAGGAGGAACTCGCGGAGGAACTCGGCCTGCACGGCGTCGAACTGCGCGCCGGATGCGGCCGCCTCGTCCGCGACCGCCCTGAACCGCGCACCGGCGGCGAGGATCTCCTGGCTGCCGAGGTAGGGCTGATTCAACGCCACGTCGTCGGGGTCGGCGACAGCGAAGCCGGTGCGATGGGCCTCGGCGAGGGCCCGCAGACGCGCGGGATCCATGGTCGGGGGATCGACCGGGTCCCGTTCCTCGCCGCGGGCGTCGCCCCGGTTCGAGAGCGCCACGATGCGTGGCAGCCGGTCCTTCTCGGCGCGAGGGACGTCGACGGCTCCGTCCCTCGTCGTCGTGGTGTTCATGGTGTCGTGGAAGGACAGACGGGTGAACGAGCCCCCGGTGCGCAGGCGCTCGGCGACGATCCGCTCGGTGAGTTCATCCCTGGTGCGTTCGTACACACCGAGGCCGCGTTCGGCTACCTCGACGAACGTGTCGACGAGGCGGTGCAGACCGGCGTCGGTGCCGGGCACCTCGATGATCGGGAAGAACGAGAACGTGACGGGGCGGATCGCGTCCACCCCGGTGAGATCCACCTTCTGCCAGGGCCCGGCGGTGCGCACGCGTTCGATCGCCGTCGTCAGATCGGCGGCGACGTCCGCAGGCCTGGCCCGGTTGGGGTCGCGCACGAGCCGGGGATGCGGGTTGATCACGGCGACGACCCGAGGATCCTGAGCTGCCCAGTGTCGCACGATCGCCGCCGTCGCGACGTCGGTGAAGTCGTACTGCAGCCGCCGCGTGAGCGCGGGGGAGAGGAATTCGGCGAGCTCCTCGGGGATGGCGGCCCCGGCATGCGGGCAGCTGACGAGCACATCGGCGTCCTGGAGCGCCTGGTCGAGGGAACGGCGCTGCGGATCCGCGTAGACGACGATGTCCTCGACGGTGAACGTGCGGCCGGCGGGGATCAGATCCAGGGCGCTCATGCGGCTCATGCTACCCAGCCGCGGAGTGCCCGCGGTGAGCCCGACCGCGTGCAGAGCGCCGGCACGCTCAGCGCCCGGGATGCACCGCGGCGATCGCGTCGAGGACCGTCTCGTAGACGGCTTCGGCATCGATCCAGGGCGGGGCGACCCCGGCGAGCTCGAGGCTCACCGCGCCATGCACCTGCGCCCACACGGACAGCGTGCTGCGCAGGTCGACGCCCTCATCGACCCGGTCCGCGCCGGTGAGAGTGCGGGCGAGGGGGAGGAGGGCGTCCAGCTCCGGATCGGACTCCGGATCACCGTGGCCTCCGGTGGCGCCGTGGGGCGCCCCGGCGATCGCGCCGCTGAACATGAGCCGGTAACGGTCGGGGTGCTGCAGCGCCCATGCACGATACGCCTCGCCGAGAGCGCGCAGCCCCCCTGTTTCCGCCTCGCGCTGAGCGCGGGCGAAGGACGCGAACGAGTCAGCGACCACGGCGGAGATGAGATCCGCCTTGCTGCCGAACAGCGAGTAGACGGCGGATGTCGAGGTGTCGGCGCCGAGTGACACCTCGCGCACGGAGAAGCGCTCAGGGCCATCCCGGTCGATCATCGTCGAGGCGACCTCGATGAGCCGGGAACGCAGGTTCGCATCGTGCGTGATGGGTCTTGCCATGAGGCCGACTCTATCGTAACGTCGTTCTGTAACAATGTTCTATAACGACGTTCGGAAGGAATGGCGATGAGTGCGAAGGTCTTTCCCGGCCGGTACACGGCGGCCGTGGACCGCAGCGACATCACGGTGTTCGTCATCGGGATGCGGGCGAACAAGTGGTGGCAGCTGGGTCGTGTGCAGCGCGTGGCGCGGCAGATGCCGAAGATGCTGCGCCATCTCGCGCAGCACCCGGAGGCGGGCATGCTCGGCTGCGAGAGCTGGCTGGGTCGTACGACGATCCTGCTCTCGTACTGGGAGAGCCCGGAGCATCTGCAGCGCTTCGCGGCGGATCGGGACGCGCCGCACCTGCAGCCGTGGCGCGACTTCATGCGGACCCTGCTCGGATCCGGCAGCGTCGGCGTCTGGCACGAGACCTACCAGGTGCCCGCGGGGGAGATGGAGGCGATCTACGCCGACATGCCGCTGTTCGGCCTCGCCGCGGCCACGGCGCATGAACCCGTGGGCGCAGGTCGGAACACGGCACGCCAGCGGCTCGGCCGCTGAGAGGGGTGCGGGCGACCACGCAGGCGTTCCCTGCGGCCGCCGGGGACTCAGGGCGTGCCGGGCAGACCCAGGATCCGCATCGCGAACCAGAGCAGTCCGAACAGGAGGACCACGGCGGTGACGACCACGCCCAGGACGGTCGCGATGCGGGGCATCCGACGGCGGAGCAGCAGAAGGGGCGGGAAGACCACCAGGATGATCGAGAGCTGCACCGCCTCGATCCCCAGATTGAAGACGAGCAGCGACCAGAGCAGCGTCCATGACCACGGCTCCTCGATCTTCAGCGCGGTCGCGAAGCCGAGCCCGTGGATGAGGCCGAAGCCGAACACGATCCCGAGGCGCAGGAGAGCGGCTCGTCGGGACGGTGGCGGCGCCGGCTCTCCGCGACGCCGCGTGGCTCGACGGAGCCGCTCCTCCCAGAGGTGCCAGCCCGCGACGGCCGCGATCGACAGCGCGATCGCGGGCTCGACCACGTTCGCGCCGATGTGCACGAGGCCCAGGGCGGCGAGCAGGAAGGTGATCGAGTGCGCGACCGTGAAGCAGGTCGCGAGCTCGACCACGTCCCGCAGACGCCGCGAGCTGATGATGAGCGCGAGGAGGAACAGGATGTGGTCGATCCCGGTCAGCAGGTGCTCGGCGCCGAGCAGGAAGAACTCGGCGAAACGCGCGGTCCAGGGCTGCGCCGTGGAGAACTGCGGATGCGCGGCGTCGAGGGCCGCGCTGCCGCTGCGGCCGTCGACCGCGTATGTCACGATCGTCTTGGAGTCGGTGACCATGCCTTCGGAGTCGGGGAAAAGGGCGCTCCGCACGACGAAGGCCCCGCCGTGCCCGGCACTGCACGCGTATCGGACCGCGAAGCGCGCGTAGTCGGTCGCGTCCCTCGCGTGGAAGACCGCGGCGCCGTCGGGGTGCGGCGCACAGGCCGAGCCGCCCTCGACCGTGACGGTGAATCGTTTCGTGGTGTAGGCGAGGATCGCCGCGGCGTGGCCGGCGAGCACCCGGTTCTCGCCGCCCGACTGGGGGTGCTCGATGGCGTCGGCGAAGAGCGCGGGGTCGTTCTGCGTCTTGGCGGCGGAGGCGCTCAGCAGTTCGTACTGGAGGTCGAACTCGACGCGCACATCGTTCGTGCCTGCCGAGGTCAGATCGGCATAGGCGACCGTGGTGACATGCCCCCAGGCGGGACCCGCGGACAGCAGCAGCGCGGCGACGGCGAGGGCCAGCGCGACCGCGGCGCGCGGAACCGAGCGCATCGGCGGTCGCTTCGGATCGCCCGGATCAGGCCTGAGGGACCTGCCCGAGCTGCGACTCGATGCCGGCGATGCGCGCGTACTCGTCGAAGCGGAACGTGGCGCTGCCGCTCGCGTCGCTGACGACCGCTGCGGAGTAGGCCTCGTCGGCCCACTGCATGCTCCAGCCGGCGAGCCGTGCCAGATCCCACACGGAGGAGCGCGCGTCGGAGAGCGTCAGTTCGGACAGGATCCGCGGCAGGGCGATGACGGCATCGGCGACCGTGAGCGGAGCGAGCGGCGCATCCAGCAGGAACACGGCCCGCGTGCCGCTGCCGACCGGGGCGGAGTAGTACGGCGAGCGTCCGGTGATCTCCTCGGCGATCGCGCCGACCTGATGCGCGGCGCCCGCGATCCACTCGTCCAGGTCCGCGTCGGCCTCGGTCGGGAACGGCAGCTCCGCGTTCGACAGCGCGTCGATCGAGTACGTCGTGCCGTAGTCGCGGAGGCCGGCGACGGACGGATCGGATCCCCCCTGCGGGTGCGCCCAGGCCCACATCAGCGAACGGGGCCCCGGGGCGATCGTGGCGACGAGCGATGCGCGCGCGACGAGCTGGCGGCTCGGATCGGTCTCGGACGTGAAGGTGAGGGTGCCCGCCGCGAGGTCGACGTCCCAGCGGTGCTCGCCCAGGGCGGCAGTCGCGGTGACCAGCTGGTCCTGGCGGAGGGCGGCGAAGAGCGCCGCGCGGTCGGCGAGGGGCGCGAGGGCGGGGAAGGTCATGCCCTCATCCTGCCGCGCAGGCCTATGAATGCGCCAGTCGCGCGGCCAGGAGCCGTCATCGGTGCACCGCTGTCGGCGCGACCCTCTAGGGTGGAGGGGTCCGCGGGAGCCCAGAGGGGCTGAGAGGGCCACGTGCCGACCGCCGAACCTGATACGGGTCATACCGTCGTAGGAAAGGGCACAGTCATGCGCATCATCGTCGTCGGCGCCGGGATCATCGGTCTCGCCAGCGCCTCCGAACTGCTTCGGCGCGGGCACGAGGTGACCGTGTTCGATCCCGACCCGGTTGCGGGGGCGAGCCGCGCCGCCGCCGGCATGCTCGCACCGACCACGGAGTTCGCCTGGGGGCAGGACGTCCTGCATCCGCTGCTGGCGGACGCGGCGGGGCGCTACCCCGCCTTCATCGCCGCCCTCGAGGGGCGCACGGGCCTCCGCACGGGCCACCGCCGCACCGCCACCCTGGCGCTCGGAGTCGACGCCGCCGATCGGGAGACCCTCGCCGAGCTCGCCGCACGGCGAGGCGCCGCGGTGCGGCGGATCACGGGGTCGCAGGCCAGGGAGCTCGAGCCAGCGCTCGCTCCCGCCGTCTCCGGCGGGCTGCTCGTCCCCGACGATCATCAGGTCGACCCGCGCCGGGTCGCTGCCGCGCTGCTCGCCGAGCTCGGATCCCGGGTGCGTCTGGAGGCGGTGGCCGCCGTCGAACGGGAGGCGGGATCCGAACGTGCGACCGGGGTTCGGACGGCCTCCGGCGAACGCGCGGACGCGGACGAGGTGCTCGTGGCCGCGGGTCTGGGCGCGACGCGCATCGACGGAGTGCCGCCGCTGCCGCTGCGCCCGGTGTGGGGCGACATCCTGCGCCTGCGCGTGCCGGACGGGATCCGGCCGCTGCTCACGCACACCGTCCGCGGACTGGTGCGCGGCTCCGCCGTGTACCTCGTGCCGCGGGAGGACGGAGAGCTCGTGCTCGGCGCCACCGTGCGCGAGGGCGGCGTGGAGGGCGTGCAGGCCGGAGGCGTCCTCGCCCTGCTGCGCGACGCGGAGCGGATCCTGCCCGGCGTCGCGGAATGCGAGATCGCGGAGGTGCTCGCCCGTGCTCGCCCCGGCAGCCCCGACGCCGTGCCGCTGCTCGGCCGCGTCGCGCCAGGACTGGTGGTCGCCACCGGGTTCGACCGGCACGGTGTGCTGCTGACGCCGCTGGCCGCCGAGCTCGGCGCGGACCTCATCGAGGGGCGGGGCGTCGCCCCCGCCGTCTCGGCCGCGATGGACCCGTTCCGCTTCGACGGCACCGGCGACGCCACCGCCGAAGGCACCGCCACCGGTACCGGCACCGGCGCTGCGTGCGCCACCGGCGCCCCGGCTCTCAGCGTCGCCTGAACGCCCGGTCCGCCGGGCCGCCCGCCGCTCGCTGCCTCGCGCGCTTCCTCGCCTCGCACCCCGGATCCCGGATCCCGCTTCCCGGCGCCCCCGCACCCCCTGTCCCCTGAAGAAAGGCCGATGATGACCGACACCCCCACCGCCCCCACGATCCGGCTGAACGGCGCCCGCCATGACGTCGCGGCCGGGTCGTCCCTGCTCGATCTGGTGGCGCAGCTCACCGGGCGCGAACTCCGCACCGACGGAACCCGGGTCGACGGCGGGCGCCTCGGCGTCGCTGCGGCGATCGCCGGCTCCGTCGTGCCTCGCGGCGGCTGGGCCCTGCGCACTCTCGCCGACGGCGACGAGATCGAGGTCGTAACCGCGGTGCAGGGCGGCTGAGCGTCATGACCGTGATCGACACGACTCCCGGGCATCCCGACGTCTCCGCGGAGGCGGATCCGTTCCTCGTCGCGGGGGAGCGGTTCTCCTCCCGCCTCATCATGGGGACGGGCGGGGCGACCAGCCTCGCGCTGCTGGAGCAGGCGCTGCTGGCCTCCGCCACCGAGATCACCACCGTCGCGATCCGCCGGTTCTCCCCGGACGGGCGCGACTCCGTGTTCGCTCTGCTCGAGCGGCTCGGCGTGCGCGTGCTGCCGAACACGGCCGGGTGCTACACCGCGCGCGACGCGGTGCTGACCGCGCAGCTGGCCCGCGACGCGCTCGAGACCGACTGGGTGAAGCTGGAGGTGATCGCCGACGAGGAGACCCTGCTGCCGGATCCGGTCGAGCTGTTCCGCGCCGCGGAGGAGCTCACCGCCGATGGCTTCCGCGTGTTCGCCTACACGAACGACGACCCCGCGCTCGCCCGCCGTCTGGAGGATGTCGGCGTCGCCGCGGTGATGCCGGCCGGATCGCCGATCGGCAGCGGCCTGGGCATACTGAACCCGCACAACATCGCGACGATCGTGGATCGCGCCGCGGTGCCGGTCGTGCTCGACGCCGGTGTCGGCACCGCCTCGGACGCTGCGCTGGCCATGGAGCTCGGCGTGGACGCGGTGCTGCTCGCGAGCGCCGTCACCCGCGCACACGACCCCGCGACGATGGCGAGGGCGATGCGTGCCGCCGTCGAGGCGGGGCGGCTGGCGAGCGCCGCGGGGCGGATCCCGAAGCGGCCGCTCGCGCTCGCCTCGTCCGGCGGCGAGGGACTCATCGCGCGCCGCCCGTCGGAGGAGGACCTGTGACGCGCAGCGCCGTCGCCGAGGTCGAGGCGATGAGACCGGCCGCGCTGCCGGCGCTCGTGGAGCCGGGCCCGGCGTTGCCGCCGGCGCGTGCCGCGCGCTTCGCCCGGCACATCGCCCTGCCGGGTGTCGGCGCGGCCGGTCAACGCCGTATCGCCGCCGCCCGGGTGCTGATGATCGGCGCCGGCGGACTGGGGGCGCCCGCGATCCAGTACCTCGCCGCGGCCGGCATCGGCCGGATCACCGTGGTCGACGACGACCGGGTGGAGCGCACGAACCTGCAGCGTCAGGTGCTGCACACCGAAGGCGATGTCGGCCGTCCCAAGGCCGAGTCGGCGCGCGACGCCGTAGCGGCCCGCGACGCCGCCCTGCATGTGGTGGCGAGGGTCGATCGGCTCGGTCCGGACAATGCGCTCGCGCTCTTCGCCGAGCACGACCTCGTGCTCGACGGCAGCGACAACTTCGCCACGCGGTACCTCTGCAGCGACGCCGCCGAGCTCACCGGCACCCCCGTGGTGTGGGGCGGCATCCTGCGTTTCGCCGGACAGCTCAGCGTGTTCTGGCCCGGCCGCGGGCCCATGCTCCGCGACCTCTTCCCCGAGCTCCCCGACGATGAGGCGCTGGACTGCGCGACCGGGGGCGTGTTCGGCGCGCTCTGCGGCGTGATCGGATCGGCGATGGCGGTGGAGGTGCTCAAGCTCGTCTGCGGGATCGGGGAGCCGCTCGTGGGCCGGCTCGCCCGGTACGACGCGCTGACCGCGCGCTGGGACGAGCTGCGTTTCGACGTTGATCCGGACCGTCCGCCGGTGACCGGACTCGAGTCGATCGCGGACGCGTGTCGCGCCGCGGCGTCGGTGGGTCGCCCGGACGACATCTCCGCGGGGGAGGTGGCCGCGCGCCTGCGAGCCGGCACGGACGGACTCGTCGTGGTCGATGTGCGCACCTCCCAGGAGCGGGAGTCGGCGTCGATCCCCGGATCCGTGCATGTGCCGCTGGAGCGCATCCTGGCCGACGGCTGGCCCGTGCTCGCCGCGGAGCTGGGCGGGGCCGCCGTGGACGGACGGGACATCGTCCTCACCTGCCAGGCCGGGATCCGCTCGGCCCGCGCGATCGACGCGCTGCGCGCGAACGCGCCGGCGGGCACCCCGCTGCGCAACCTCACCGGCGGAATGAGCGCGTGGGCGCAGTGAGGCCGGGCGGGACGGGGCGTCGTTCGGTCAGGCCGCGGCGCCCTGCGCGCGTCCCATCCGCCAGATGCTCGGCACGACCATCGCAGCCAGCGCCACCACGGCGTAGACGATGGCGGCTCCCACCAGGAGCGATCCGACATCCATCCGCGCGATCAGCCAGCCGAACGCCAGGGTTCCGATCGGCATCGCCAGGAAGCTGCCCAGCATGTCGTAGCTCGACACGCGAGACAGCTTCTCGCCGGGGATCTGCTCCATCATCGTCACGTTCCAGCCGGTGCTGAACACCTCCACTCCCGCCCCGGCGATGAATGCCGTGATCATGAGCGGCAGCACGGCCGGGTGCACGCCGAGCAGGGCGAACGGCATGGCGAGGAGCGACATCCCGAGCATGCCCAGACGCAGCGGCCGCCGCAGCGGCAGCCAGAGCAGCACCAGGGTCATGACGATGACGCCCGCGCCCTCGGCCCCGACGACCCACCCCCAGCCGGTGATGCCCAGCAGCGGATCGTTCTTCGCGATGTACGGGCCGGCGACGCCCCACGCGCCCGCGTGGATCGCGTTGAGCACCATGAACGCCAGCACCACGATCCACAGCCACGGCCGGGACCAGAACTCGCGCCACCCGTCGTGCAGGTCGTGGAAGAGGCTCGTGCGCTCGCCGCGGACCGGCGGCGGAAGCTTCACCAGGGCGAGGAAGACGATCGCGAGGGCCCAGCCGACCGCCTGGAGCACCATCACCCAGGCAGGGCCGGCGAACGCGACCACCGCACCGGCGACGACCGGTCCGGCGATCGTGGTCGCCGCGCGCGCGAACGAGAGCAGGGCGTTGGCCTGCTGCAGATGCGCAGGCGTGGTGAGCTGCGGGATCAGCCCCTGCATCGCGGGCATGACGAAGGCTGCGGAGGCGCCGTTCACGGCGGCGAGGAGGGCCAGCAGCGGAACCGTTGCCGTGTGGGTGAAGAGAAGTGCGGCCGTCGTGCCGATGGAGAGGATGTCGACGACGTAGCTGGTCTGGATGACGAGCGCGCGCGGCAGGCGATCGGCGACGACGCCGCCGAACAGCAGGAACACGATATTGGCGAGGGTGAACGCGGTGAGCACGACCGAGAGCGACCCCGCGTCGTTCGCGATCCCGAGCACCGCGAACGCCAGCGCGATCGACGACATCGAGCCGGTGACCAGCGTGATCGTCCGGGCCAGGAAGAACCAGCGGAACCCGCGGTCCGTCAATGCTGCGATGCCTGCTCTCACTCGTCCCATCCTGGCAGGCGGGGCGGATCGCCCGGCGACCCCTCTCGTTCAAGGAGCAATGTTTGTTGCAGAATCGGGGGGTGTTAGGGGCAACAGCGCTCCTCGAAACGCTCGTGGTCATGCACCCAATGCCGCGCCGATCCGTCGGAGCAGCGTGGTCTCATCCTTCAGCAGAGCGGCGGTCACCTCGATCACCGTCCAACCGGCGGCCCGGAGAGCAGGTGCCCGCTCGACGTCCCTGCTCCACTGCGCCGAGTGCTGCAGACCGTGGTACTCGATCGCCACCTTCTGCGCGGGAAAGCTGAGATCCACACAGCCGAGGAAACGGCCGCTGTCATCGAAGGCGTCCTTGTTGAGCTCCGGTTCGGGAAGACCGGATGTCACGATCAGCCACCGCAGGTGCGACTCGCGCGCCGACCACGAATCCACTCGGATGAGATCGAGCGCCGCACGCAGTTTGGCGATTCCACGGCGTCGACCCGCATCCATGACCTCCCGCATCTCGTCAATCGTGGTGAGAGGTGCTTTGCCGACGTCACGGCGCCCGATGCCTGACTTCCACTCGCGGCAAAAGTAGTCGCCTGCGACCACGAGGTCGACAGTACGAAGCTCGGCACCGAGCGATACCCACGTCGCCGCGGGTGTGGCGACGTGGAATCCGTCATGCTCGCAGACAGCGGTCATGCTGAGCCGGGAGCGGTGTCGCTCGATTCCGGTCATCCGCGGGAGTGGCACGTGACCGCGTGCGCAGACATGCAGCCCGAGTTCCGTGGCTCCCGCGGGGTCGCCGTGCACATCCAGGACGAGCGGTAGTGGAGCCCCCCAGATCGCGGCTGCCGTCTGGTGGCTGAAGAAGTGCCCTGTGTGCATCCGAGGGGCGTAGTCCGCGGCCCGGGCGACGCGGATCTGACGCTGTCGTTCGTACGGGTCGGTGATCGCTTCGACCTCGGCCGTCTCCCCCTGGACGCGCACACCGGGGAACGGAGCCCGCAGGTCGGATCCCCGCAGCCGCCCGTGACTGACCCCGTACCGGCGCGCGAGCGCGACAGAGAACGTGGATCCGAGTTCATCGGGCAGGTCTTCATGTCGACGCATGCTCGACACTTTGCCTGCCCTGCTGGATCCCCGCCGGACTTATCCACAAGCGCGGATCTGGCCCTCGCGCTCAAGGAGCAATGTTTGTCCTGAATTCGCCCGGAGAGAGCGAACATTGCTCCTCGAACGCGAGCGGGAACCGGCGTCGTGTCAGTAGCTGGCGGTCGGCCCCGAGGAGGGAGCCGGGGCGAAGCGTGCGGTGAGGGCCTCCGAGGCGCGGGCGAGCAGAGCCACGTCGGCCCCGACCGCGACGAACGAGGCGCCGGCGGCGATGTAGGCATCGGCGGCGACCGGGTCGAACGCGTTCACGCCGACCGGCGTTCCTGCGGCCTTCACGGCCGTGAACACGTGCTCGACGGCGGCGACCACGTCGGGGTGCGTCTGCTGCCCGAGCAGCCCCATCGACGCGGACAGATCGGACGGGCCGACGAAGACGGCGTCCACGCCATCGACGGCGGCGATCTCGGCCGCCGCAGCGACCCCGGCCGTGGTCTCGATCTGCACGGTGACGGACACATGCTGCGCGGCCTCGAGGAGGTAGCCGTCCACGCGGTTCCAGCGGGCACTGCGGGCCAGGGCGGATCCGACGCCGCGGATGCCCGCGGGCGGGTACCGGGTCGCCGCCACCGCGGCGCGGGCCTCGGCGGCGGACGAGACCATGGGCACGATGAGGTTCTGCGCACCGAGGTCGAGCACCTGCTTGATCGTCACGGGGTCGTTCCACGGCACGCGCACGAGCGGCGTGATCGGGTAGGCGGCGACGGCCTGCAGCTGCACCTGGAGCGAGTCCAGGGTGTTGGCGGAGTGCTCACCGTCGATGAGCAGCCAGTCCAGCCCGGATCCGGCGGCGATCTCGGTCACGAGCGGGCTGCCCGTGCACGCCCACATGCCGATCAGGGCACGGTCGGCACCGGCCAGGTGCTCGCGGAAGGTCGGATTCAGACGAAGCGGCATTCGATCGTTCCCATCGGTCCGTAGTCGCACAGCACCTCGTCGCCGCGCGCCACCCACATCGGGCGCGTGAACGATCCTGCCAGGATGATCTCGCCCGCCTCCAGACGCGCGCCGTGCTGATGGAATTTGTTCGCCAGCCAGGCGACGCCCGTCGCCGGGTGACCGAGCACGCCGGCGGCGACGCCGGTCTCCTCGATCTCGCCGTTGCGCGACAGCACGCCCGGCACCCAGCGCAGGTCGATCTCGTCGGGGCGCTTGTGCACGGTCCCGAGCACCATCGCGCCGTAGGCGGCGTTGTCGCTGATGGTGTCGACAATCGTCCGGCCCTCGAGCTCGATGTGCGAGTTCAGCACCTCGAGCGCGGGCACGGCGTAGTCGATCGCGGCGAGAGCGTCCTCGAGCGTGCAGTCGGGGCCGGACAGCGGCTCCTTCAGCACGAACGCGAGCTCCACCTCGATGCGCACGTTCGAGAAGTGATCGACGGGGATCTCGGATCCGGATGCGTACACGGTGTCGTCGAACATCACGCCGTAGTCGGGCTCCGTGATGCCGGTGGCCTGCTGCATGGCCTTCGAAGTGAGGCCGATCTTGCGCCCCACGAGCCGTCGCCCGGCAGCGACCTGCGCGTCGCGCCAGACGCCCTGGATCGCGTACGAGTCCTCGACCGTCGCCTCGGGGTGACGTGCCGTGATGCGCGGGATCACGCCGTGCGTGCGGTCCGCCTCGGCCAGCTCGGCGGCGAGTGCGGTGAGGGTGGATTCGGGGAGCATGGGTCGGTCCTTTCCTGGAACGGGTCGTTGAGCGAGCACCGGCGGAGCCGGCGCGAGACGGAACGCGGTGATCTGCGAGTGCGCCGCGTTCCGTCTCGGTCGCTGCGCGTCCTCGCTCAACGACCCCGAATGGGCGGACTACAGCTGGTGGCCGAGCTTGTACTCGCCCTGCTTCCACTCCGGCATGGCCTCCTCGTCGGCGGGCCGGGTGTAGCTGAACCCGTCGGCGCCGATGGTGACGGCCATCTCGCTGGAGTCGGTGCGGGCGACGACCGGCTGCGGGTTGCCGTCCAGGTCGAGCACGAGCGACGCGTCGGTGTACCAGGACGGCACGACGGGGTTGCCCCACCAGTCGCGGCGCTGGTTGTCGTGCACGTCCCAGGTGATGACCGGGTTGTCGGGGTCGCCGGTGTAGTAATCCTGCGTGTAGACCTCGACGCGGTGGCCGTCGGGGTCGCGCAGGTACAGGTAGAACGCATTGCTCACGCCGTGGCGGCCGGGGCCGCGCTCGATCGCGTCGGAGCGGCGGAGCGCGCCGAGCTTGTCGCAGATGGCGAGGATGTTGTGCTTCTCGTGCGTGGCGAAGCACACGTGGTGCATGCGCGGGCCGTCGCCGCCGGTCATCGCGGTGTCGTGCACCGTGGGCTTGCGGCGCATCCAGGCGGCGTACACCGTGCCCTCCTCGTCCTGGATGTCCTCCGTGACGCGGAAGCCGAGGTCCTGCATGTACTTCACGGCGCGCGGCACGTCGGGGGTGACCTGGTTGAAGTGGTCCAGGCGCACGAGCTCGCCGGGGATGTGCAGGTCGTAGCGCCAGCTCATCCGCTCGACGTGGTCGGTCTGGTGGAAGAACTCGTAGGGGAAGCCGAGCGGATCCGTGACCCGCACCGAGTCGCCGATGCCCTTCACGAAGCCGGACGGGTTGCGGCGCACGTCGCAGCCGAGCTCGGTGTAGAACGCGACGGCGAGGTCGAGGTCCTCCGGCGTGCGCACCCGGTACGAGAACGCGGCGACCGCCGCGACCGGACCCTTGCGCAGGACGAGGTTGTGGTGGATGAACTCCTCGGTGGAGCGGAGGTAGATCGTCTCGTCGTCCTCCTCCGTCACGTACAGCCCGAGCACGTTGACGTAGAACACGCGCGAGGCGGCGAGGTCGGTGACGACGAGCTCCATGTAGGCGCAGCGCAGCACGTCCGGAGCGGGGGACGAGGGGGTCGGGATCGGGTGGTCGGTGGAGATGGGCGCCTCCTGGCTGGTGTAGAAGCCGGAGGAGGTGAGCGTCATGTCGGCGCGATTGGTCATGTCAGCGTCCTTGCTTTCAGGTGGTCGTTGAGCGAGCGAAGCGAGACGAAACGCCGTTTCCGGGGATCACCGCGTTTCGTCTCGGTCGGCTTCGCCGTCCTCGCTCAACGACCAGTGGTGGGTTCCGGGTCAGCGGGGATCCGGGTCGTCGAGGTCCTGCTCGGCCGGCGGCGCCTGCTTGCCGAACACGGGGTTGTGCGGGGCGCCGAGCGTGATGTGCACACTCTGCTGGTCGGTGTAGAAGTCGATCGAGCGGTAGCCGCCCTCGTGACCGAGGCCGGAGGCCTTCACACCGCCGAACGGGGTGCGCAGGTCCCGCACGTTGTTCGAGTTCAGCCAGACCATGCCCGCCTCGACGGCGCCGGCGAAGTTGTGCGCGCGCTTGAGGTCGTTGGTCCAGATGTATGCGGCGAGGCCGTAGCGCGTGTTGTTCGCGAGGGCGAGCGCCTCCTCGTCGGTGTCGAAGGGGGTGATCGCGACGACCGGTCCGAAGATCTCCTCCTGGAAGATCCGGGCCTCCGGGGCGACGTCGGCGAACACGGTCGGGGCGACGTAGTTGCCCGTCGGGAAGCCCTCGGGGCGTCCACCGCCGGCGACGAGGCGTCCCTCGCCCTTGCCGATCTCGACGTAGCTCATGACCTTCTCGTAGTGCTCCGGGTGCACCAGCGCGCCGACCTCGGTGGTCGGGTCGTGCGGCAGGCCGACCTTGACGCGCTTCGCCTGTGCGGCGTAGCGCTCCACGAACTCGTCGTAGACATCGCGCTGCACGAGGATGCGGGATCCGGCCGTGCAGCGCTCGCCGTTCAGCGAGAAGACGCCGAAGATGCAGGCGTCGATCGCGGTGTCGAGGTCGGCGTCGGCGAACACCACGGCGGGGCTCTTGCCGCCGAGCTCCATGGACAGGCCCTTCAGGAACGGCGCGGCGTTGCCGAAGATGATCTGGCCGGTGCGGCTCTCGCCGGTGAACGAGATGAGCGGCACGTCGGGGTGCTTGACGAGCGCGTCGCCGGCGTCTTCGCCGAGGCCGTTGACGAGGTTGAAGACGCCCTTCGGCAGCCCCGCCTCCTCGAAGATGCCCGCCCACAGGGACGCGGACAGCGGCGTGAACTCGGCGGGCTTCAGCACGACCGTGTTTCCGGTCGCGAGCGCGGGGCCGAGCTTCCACGACTCGAGCATGAACGGGGTGTTCCACGGCGTGATGAGGCCCGCGACGCCGATCGGCTTGCGGTTGACGTAGTTCATCTGCTTGCCGGGGACCTTGAAGGCGTCGTCGGCCTGAGCCACGATCAGGTCGGCGAAGAAGCGGAAGTTCTCTGCGGCGCGGCGGGCCTGGCCCAGCGCCTGCGTGATGGGAAGGCCCGAGTCGAAGGACTCCAGCTCGGCGAGGCGCGCGTCGCGGGACTCCACGATGTCGGCGATCCTGTGCAGCACGCGGGAGCGCTCGCGGGGGACCATGCGCGGCCAGGGGCCCTCGTCGAAGGCGCGCTTGGCGGCGGCGACGGCGCGCTCGATGTCGGCCTTCTTGCCGGCGGCGGCGTGCACGTAGGTCTCGTTGGTGACGGGGTTGAGCACCTCGAAGGTGTCGCCGTCGAGGGAGTCGACGAACTCGCCGTCGATGTAGTGCTGGATCTTCTCCGGCAGATCTGCCGGGGCGTAGGCGTCGGTCATCATCGTCCTTCCGGGGTGGTTCGGGGTGGCTTCGGGTGGTGCGGTCAGAGGATCTCGGGGTGCAGCGCCGCGAGGAACGCGTCGCGCGTGCGCCAGCGGTGGTTGCGTGCGGCGAGCTCGATCTCGAGCGGATCGGCCCCGGAGCGGATCAGCTCCACGATCTGGGTGTGCTCCTCGACGGAGTGCTCGGCGCGTCCGGGGACGAACGCGAAGGTCGATTCGCGGATGCCGCTGAGGCGAGCCCAGCCGCGCTGGACGAGGTCGAGGATGTGCGGGTTCGGGCACGGCTCGTAGAGCACGGAGTGGAACTGGCGGTTCAGCTCGGTGAACCGGTGCGCGTCGAAGTTGTCGAGCAGACGCGTCATGCGGTCGTTGACCTCGAGCGCCCGGTCCAGGGCTGCTGCGTCCAGGAGCGGGGCGGACAGCGACGTCGCGGCGCCCTCCACCAGGCCCAGGGTCTGCATCGTGTGCGCGTACTCGCTCTCGTCGACGAGGGTGACCCTGGCGCCGACGTTGCGCTCGAAGGTGACGAGGCCTTCGGCCTCGAGCCGCCGGATCGCCTCGCGCACCGGGACCACGCTCATGCCCAGCTCGTCCGCGATCGTGCCGAGCACGAGCCGGAACCCGGGCCCGAAAGCGTGCGAGGCGATGCGCGCGCGGATCCAGGCGTACGCCTGCTCCGACTTACTGCCGGTGAGGACGTCGGCCATCAGGCGCCCGCAGACTCCGCGTCGGCCGAACGTGCGGCGTCGTACTCGGCGCGCCAGGCGGCGTTCATCGGGAACAGCCCATCGACCGGATGCCCGGCTTCGACCTGCTCGGCGATCCAGGCGTCCTCGTCCTCCTGGGCGAGGGTGGCGTCGACGACCTCCTCGACGAGGGCGGGCGGGATCACGATCACGCCGTCGCTGTCGCCGACGATGATGTCGCCCGGCTGGACCGTGGCCCCGCCGCAGGCGATCGTCACGTCGATGTCCCACGGCACGTGCTTGCGGCCGAGGACCGACGGGTGCGCGCCCTGCGAGAACACGGGCAGGCCGATCTCGGCGACCGCAGCGAAGTCGCGCACGCCGCCGTCGGTGACCACGCCAGCGGCGCGACGTGCCTTGGCCCGCAGGGCGAGGATGTCGCCGAGCGTGCCGGTGGTCGCGTCACCGCGGGCTTCGATCACGATGATCTCGCCCTCTTCGACGGCGTCGAAGGCGCGCTTCTGCGCGTTGTAGCCGCCGCCGTGGGTCTTGAACAGATCCTCGCGGGCCGGGACGAAGCGCAGCGTCTTCGCGGTGCCGACGATCTTGGCTCCCGGCAGGTTGGCAGAGACGCCGTCGATGAAGCAGGCGTGCAGGCCGCGCTTGCGCAGCTGGGCGCTGAGGCCGGCCGTCGGGGCGGCGACGAGCTTGGCGCGGAGCTGCGGGTCCAGGGCGGGCGTTGCGGCGGGCGCCTCGACCGGCTCAGCGATCGGTGCAAGCCCCGCCTCCTCCCGCGATCCCCACGCCTCGGCGCGCTGCAGGTCGTCCACGGCGGGGAGCGAGCCGAGGGCGCCGTCGAAGGCGACGGTGCCCTGCGTGACGGTGGTGCGCAGCCCGCCGGAGGTGAGCGTCTTCGGGGAGTGCGGGGCGTCCACCTCGACGACCACGACATCGCCGGGCACGATCACACTGGATCCGGCCGGGGTGCCGGTCAGGATGATGTCGCCGGGCTCGAGGGTGAAGTGCTGGGAGAGGTCGGCGATGAGCTGCGGCAGGGGGAACAGCAGTCCGCTGGTCTCGTCGTCCTGGCGCAGATCTCCGTTCACCCAGGCGCGCACCCGCAGCTCGGCGGGGTCGACGTCGGCGGCCGGGATCAGGTCGGGACCGATCGGGGTGTAGCCGTCGCCGCCCTTGGAGCGGACGTTCGATCCCTTGTCGTTCGCGCGCAGGTCGTACAGGCCCAGGTCGTTCGACGCGGTCACCCAGGCCACGTGCGACCAGGCGTCCGCGACGCTCACCCGGTGCGCGGCGCTGCCGATGACGAGCGCGATCTCGCCCTCGAAGGCGAGCAGCTCGGTGCCGGCGGGGCGCTCCACGACACCGTCGGTGCCGGCCAGGGAGGAGGACGGCTTGAAGAAGTAGGAGGGGGTCGCGGGGGTGCGGCCGCGCTGGTCGGCACGGGAGCGGTAGTTGAGGTGGATCGCGATGATCTTGCCGGGCCGGTCGATCGGTGCGGACATGGGCGCCTCCTCGCGCGGTGGGTGCCAGGGGGACCCTTGGCGTCGTATTCGAAATCGTATATCATCGTGTCGAGCCCGGCAAGCATGGGATCCGGATCCGTCCGCAGGATCCTGGATCCCCGTGTCGGGCACGACGACGATGTCGGCCAAGACGACGACGTCCCATGCAAAGGAGACAGCATGTCCGCAGAATCCTCCCCGGGTTTCACCCCCACCGGAACCATCGCCTCAGCCGCCGACCGGCGCCGGGTGGTCTTCGCCACCGTCATCGGCACCACGGTCGAGTGGTACGACTTCTTCATCTACGCCACCGCGGTGGGCCTGGTGTTCGGCCAGCTCTTCTTCAAGGACCTCGGCGCCAACAGCGCCCTGGTCGGATTCGCCACGGTCGGTGTGAGCTTCCTGTTCCGCCCCCTCGGTGCGTTCCTGGCGGGCCACTTCGGCGACAAGTTCGGCCGCAAGGCGGTCCTGATGTGGACCCTGATCCTGATGGGCGCGGCGACGGCGCTGATCGGCGTGCTGCCCGACGCGAACGCGATCGGCATCGCGGCTCCCATCCTGCTGGTGCTGCTGCGCATCCTGCAGGGGATCTCGGCCGGCGGCGAGTGGGGTGGGGCGGTGCTGATGGCCGTCGAGCACGCGCCCAAGGCCAAGCGCGGCATCTTCGGCGCGGCGCCGCAGATCGGCGTGCCGCTGGGACTGCTGATCGCCTCCGGCGTGATGGCGATCATGGCGCTGGTCGCGCCGGGTGACCAGTTCCTGTCCTGGGGCTGGCGGATCCCGTTCCTGCTCAGCGTGGTGCTGATCGTGGTCGGCTACTACGTGCGACGCCGGGTCGAGGAGAGCCCCGTGTTCACCGAGCTCGCCGAGCGCAAGGAGGCCGCGAGCATGCCGATCGTGCAGCTGTTCCGCAAGCACCTGCTGCTGGTGGTCATCGCCGCCCTCGTCTTCGCCGGCAACAACGCGGTCGGCTACATGACCACCGGCGGCTACATCCAGGGGTACGCGACCAACCCCGAGGGCGCGCTCAAGCTCGACCGCGGTCCCGTGCTCTGGGCCGTGGCCGGATCCGCCGTCACCTGGCTGCTGTCGACCCTGGTCGCCGGGTGGATCTCGGACCGGATCGGGCGCCGGACCACCTACATCATCGGCTGGATCCTGCAGCTGGTCGGCGTGTTCACGCTGTTCCCGCTGGTGAACACGGGGCAGGTCGGACTGCTGTTCGCTGCGCTCGCGATCCTCACGATCGGGCTCGGCTTCACCTACGGTCCGCAGGCGGCGCTGTACACCGAACTGTTCCCCGCCTCGATCCGGTTCTCCGGGGTCTCGATCTCCTACGCCATCGGGGCCATCGCCGGAGGCGCCTTCGCGCCGACCATCGCGACGGCGATCGTGCAGGCGACGGGCTCGACGCAGGCCGTGACCTGGTACCTCGCCGGGATGACCGTGATCGGCCTCATCGCGACGCTGCTGCTGCGCGACCGCAGCGGCATCCCGCTGGGTCCCGATCACGAGGCCGAGCAGTCGGTCAGCCCGATCCACGGGATGTCCCGGGCCTGACGGCCGAGCGACGCGCCTGATCGCGCCCTGCCCTGCGGCGGGGCGCGATCAGTGTTCCCCTCGCTCGAGCGTCTTTCCCTCCCCAGAGCTGCACCGCTCAGCGGGGGGAAAGTCGCGCAGGGGAGGGGGACACGCGTATGCGGGCTGGGACCGGTGCGCCTCAGCCGCCGAGCGCCTCGCGGATCGTCGTCGCCGAGTGCTGCAGGCGCGCGGCGATCTCGGCGTCGGTGCGGTCCGTGGCGACGTGCACCACGGCGATCGCGGCCGGACGCTGCCCGCGCAGGGCCAGCGGCACGGCCACGGACTGCACGGTCGGGATCACCTCATCGTGGCTGGTGGCGAACCCGGCCGATCGTGACTGGGCGACCGTGTCGTGCAACGCGGCGAAAGAGCCCGCCGGCCACTCCGCCTCGGCCAGCTGGGCGAGGATCGCCTTGCCCGGGGCGCCTACGGTGACGGAGTGCCGTGCCCCGGGGCGCTGCGCGACGCTGGCCACGGCGTGCCGGGGTTCGACGCTCACGAGCGTGATGCACTCCTCGCCGTCGAGGACGGCCAGGAAGCAGGTCATGCCGAGCTCGTTGGCGACAGCGGTCAGTTCGGGAAGGGCCTCCGCCTGCAGGTCGTTGGCGACGCCGGCGGCGAGGGCGGCCATGCGCGCGCCCAGGGAGACGAGCCCCGAGGCGTCACGAGACACGAGGCCGTGATCTTCGAGCGTGCGCAGCAGTCGGTAGGCGATCGAGCGATGCACGCCGAGCTCGCCGGCGATCTCGTCGATCGAGAGCGCTCCGCGAGCGTCGGAGAGCACCTCCAGGATCCGGATGCCGCGGCTGAGGGTCTGCGAGGCGGGTGCGTCGGCCATGGATCCTCCTCGTCGTCTTGATCGCCCGGGCGACCTCGGATAGTCTGTGTTCAATAGTAGAACGTCGCGTTCGAATATAGAACACGGCGATGCGAGATGCAAGGCATTCTCGCGAGGCGCGAGAATCGCGCACCAGCCCGAACCGAGCCCGACGGCGCCGTCAGGAAGGAATCGACGACGATGCAGTTCCACCACCACGGATACGTCTCCCATGACCCCCGCGTGCTCCCCGCCGCAGGCACGGGCGTCGACCGCCCCGCCGAACTCCCCGATGAGGTCGACGTGCTCATCGTCGGATCGGGCCCGGCGGGCATGCTGCTGGCCGCGCAGATGTCGCAGTACCCCGGCATCACGACCCGCATCATCGAGCGCCGCGGAGGCCGCCTCGAGCTCGGGCAGGCCGACGGGATCCAGCCACGCAGCGTCGAGACGTTCCAGGCGTTCGGCTTCGCCGAGCGGATCGTCGCCGAGGCGTACAACATCGGCTGGATGAACTTCTGGGGCCCGGATCCGGAGAACCCGCAGAACATCGTCCGCACGGCGCGCACCGCCGACTACGCGTACGACATCTGCGAGTTCCCGCACCTCATCGTGAACCAGGCGCGCGTGCTCGACTACTTCGCCGAGGCAGCCGCCGACGGCCCGGGCCGGATCGTGCCCGACTACGGCGTGCAGTTCACCGGGCTCAGCGTCCACCCTTCGACCGGCTCGGGGACCGACGGCGAGCACCCGGTCGAGGTGCAGGTGCGGTACGTCGCAGGCGCCCGCGAGGGCGAGGAGCGCACGATCCGCGCGAAGTACGTCGTGGGCTGCGACGGCGCGCGCAGCGGGGTGCGCGAGGCGATCGGACGCACGCACGTCGGCGCGATGGCCGCGCACGCCTGGGGCGTCATGGACGTGCTCGTGAACACCGACTTCCCGGACTGGCGCACCAAGTGCGCGATCAATGCCGAGGCGGGCAACATCCTGCACATCCCGCGCGAGGGCGGCTACCTGAGCCGCATGTACATCGACCTCGGTGAGGTCGCGGCGGGGGACAACCGCCAGGTCAAGAACACGCCGATCGAGGCGGTCATTGCCAAGGCGAACGAGATCCTGCACCCTTACGCCATCGACGTGAAGCAGGTCGCCTGGCACAGCGTCTACGAGGTGGGGCACCGGATCACGGACGGCTTCGACGACGTGGGGGAGGACAGCACCCGCCACCCGCGGGTCTTCCTCACCGGCGACGCCTGCCACACCCACAGCGCCAAGGCCGGCCAGGGCATGAACGTCTCGATGCAGGACGGGTTCAACCTCGGCTGGAAGCTGGGATCGGTGCTCACCGGCCGCAGCCCGCAGGAGCTGCTGTCGACGTACGGCGCCGAGCGGCACCCCGTGGCGCAGCAGCTCATCGACTTCGACCGCGAGTGGTCCTCGCTCATGGCGCGCAAGCCCGAGGAGATCTCCGACCCGCAGGAGCTGGCGAACTACTACCTGGCCACGGCCGAGTTCCCCTCGGGGTTCATGACGCAGTACACGAGCTCGATGATCACCGGATCCGACGCGCACCAGGCGCTGGCTGCAGGTTTCCCGCTCGGCAAGCGGTTCAAGAGCGCGGAGGTCGTGCGCGTGTCCGACGGCAACGTCGTGCACCTGGGTCACCACGCGAAGGCGGACGGTCGCTGGCGCGTGTACGCGTTCGGCGACGCGACCGGATCCGGCCTCGATGCCTGGGCCGACGCCGTGGCGCCGGTGCTGGCCAGGTTCACCCCGGCCGCCGGCGACGTGGATGCGGTGTTCGACGTGAAGGCCGTCTACCAGCAGTCCTCCGAGGACCTCGACGTCACGACCGCCCCCGAGTTGTTCCAGCCGAAGACCGGCCCGCTCGGGCTCACCGACTGGGAGAAGCTCTACGCCGCGGCGCCTTCGCACTGGTCGAAGGGTGACATCTTCGCCGAGCGCGAGCTGTCCCGCGACGGCGTCGTGGTCATCGTCCGCCCCGACCAGTACGTCGCCGCGATCCTGCCGCTCGACGGCGTGGACGAGCTGGAGTCGTTCCTGGCGGGCGCCTTCCTGGAGGCGTGAGGACCGAGCCTCAGCCCGTGATCGGGTTGGCGCCGCCGGACACGACGATGCCGCCGGACTCGGGGATCGTGACGGTCAGCAGACTCGGCCGGCCGACGTGCGCGCCCTGGTGGATCCGCGCGACGCGGTCCTGGGGAACGCGGCCGATCGCGCGCAGGTAGGCGCCGGTCGCCGCGGCGGCGGATCCGGTTGCCGGGTCCTCGGTGATCCGCGCGACGGGGAAGATGTTGCGCGCGAGGAACTCGCGATCGGACCGCGCGTGCAGCACGGTGATGGTGCCGGTCCATCCCTGCGCGCGCATGAGCTCCGCGACGGGGCCGGGCGCGAAGCGGAACTGGTGGAAGATCTCCGGATCCCGCAGCACCAGGACCGGGTGCCAGTTGCCGGCGGAGGACTCCCGTGCTGGATAGGCCGGATCCAGGTCGCCCGCCTGCAGCGAGAGCAGTGCAAGGGTTCGCGCGAGGACCTGCGGATCCAGCTCCCGCACGGTCGGCTCGACGCTCGTGAACGAGACCCGGATCCCGTCCTCCGCCGACTCCGCCATGATCGCGACCTCTCCGACAGGGGTGTCGAAGAGCATCGCTCCCGGCCCCTCGCGCTCAGCGAGCACCACTGCTGTGGCGACAGTCGCGTGTCCGCAGAACGGCACCTCCGCGGCCGGCGACCAGTACCGGATCCGATGGCGCCGGACGCCGCCGACGGTCGCGGAGGACAACAGGAACGCGGTCTCCGGATAGCCGACCTCCGCGGCGATCCGCAGCATGTCCGCGTCGGACAGATCGCCGGCACCCAGGACGATCCCCGCCGGGTTGCCGCCTTCGGCGGTGGCGGCGAAAGCGGCGTAGCGGATGACCTCCGGACTGGTGCTCATGACGTCGAGCCTAAGGGCGGACCGTGGCCGCCCGCCGCGTCAGGAGTTCACGCGGATGATCTCCTCCTGGTACGGCGCGATCACGTCGCCCGAGATGCGCAGATCCAGCACGAGGAACGGGCGGCTCGCCGGATCCTCGGCCGTCCACGCGGCCAGCCGGTCGAGGTCGGCGAGCGTGCGCACCGCGACGCCCTCCGCGCCGACCGCCGCGGCGAATGCGGCGAAGTCGACCTGGGGGATGAGCATGGGCTCGCGCGCCAGGCCCTTGAGGCCGTACAGGTTGATCTCCGCGCCGTACGCCGCGTCGTTCCAGATCACGGCCATGCCGCGGCCGCCGGCGGAGCGCACGGCCGACTCCATATCGGCGATCGCCATGAGTCCGCCGCCGTCACCGGACGTGAGCACGACCGTCGCCTCAGGGCGGGCGCGCGTGGCTCCCACGACACTGGGCCACCCCTGACCGATCGCCTGGAACGCGGTGCCGATCATCATCATCCGATCCGGTGACGCCACGGGCCAGTACATGTTCGCCCAGCCGATGAAGTGCCCGCCGTCGGAGACGACGACGCGATCCTCGGGCAGCAGCTCGGCGATGCGGCGCGCGGCGGAGCGCGGGTCGAGCCGGCCGTCGGGCGCGGTCTCGTCCCCGGGCTCGTACGCGCGGGCCGCAGCGACGTCGACGCCCTCGCGCCAGCCCGAATCCGTCGCACCCGGCAGCCGGGCGACGAGCGTCTCGGCCGCGAGCCGGGCGTCGGCGCGCACGAAGCCGCCCACGTGCGCATGCGTCGCGGCCGGGGCCACGTCGATCTGGAACACCTGCGTGCCCGGGGCGAACAGTGCGCCGAACCGCATCGTGAACTGGTTGAGCGAGGCACCGAACACCACCGCCACGTCGGCCTCGCGGATGAGCTCCATCGCGCCCTCGGCGCCGAAGCCGCCGGTCACGCCGAGGTCGTAGCGCTGGTCGCCGAAGACGCCGCGGCCGAGCGCGGACGACGCCGTGAGCGCCCCGGTCGCGTCGGCGAGCGCGGTCAGCGCCTCGCCCGCGCCGGCGAGCCAGGCGCCGCGGCCCGCGAGCAGGAACGGGCGCTCGGCGGAGCGCAGGGCGTCGGCGATGCGGTCGAGCATGCCCTCGGCGAATTCGCCCTTGGGCGCGAGCGGGGCCGGCACGCGCGGTGCGGCGGCGGCGGGCACCTCGCCGGCTTCGAGCGCGGCGACGTCGTAGGGGATGGCCAGTACGACGGGAACCCGGTAGGTGAGGGCGTGCTCGATCGCGATGACCGTGGTCGCGGCCGCGTCGGCCCGGCCGACCGTGTAGGTGCGCGCGCCGACGCCGGAGGCCAGCGCGATCTGGTCGACATCCCAGGGGCGCGGTCCGCTCGTGGGCTCGTCGCCGACGACGAGCACGAGAGGGATGTGCGCCTGCACCGATTCGGCGAGGGCCGTGAGCGTGTTCGTGAAGCCGGCGCCGTAGGTGCTGGTGGCGGCGGCGATCCGGCCGGAGGCGCGGAAGTGCGCGTCGGCGGCGACCACGGCGCCCTGCTCGTGCCGGACGGCGGTGAAGGAGGCGCCGGTCTGCTTCTCGATCGCGTCGAGGAAGTAGGCGTTGCCGTTGCCCATCACGCCGAAGACAGCATCGATGTGCTGGGCGAGGGTGAGGGCGACGTGCGCGGAGACGGTGGGCATGCTGAACGGCCTTTCGAGACGACAACGGAACGAGGATCCGTATGTGTCTCGCCGGAGCGCGTCGTCGCACTGCGGGCTTCGTGCCCCTTTTTCGAGCACCGGCGCGGCAGCGGTTCGCGCATGCGCCGGACCCGTCCAGTCTAGCGAGCGCCGGCACGTGCTCCGATCGCTCTTCCGGCGATCGCCGTCGCCGTCGCCGTCGCCATCGCCGTCGGGGGGCTATTCCCGCAGCAGCGCCCGGAGGGTCTGGATCGTGTCGGCCTCGACCGCGGTCTTGTCGGGGCGGTAGTGCTTGACCCTCGCGAAGCGCAGCGCGATCCCGCCGGGGTACCTCGGGGAGTGCTGCACGCCGTCGATCGCGATCTCGACGACGATCTCGGGGCGGAGGAGCACGGCGGCGCCCGTCCGGCGCGTCTCGTAGCCGGGGAACGTCTCGGTCTGCCAGCGCAGCAGCTCGTCGGAGAGGCCCTTGAACGTCTTGCCGACCATGACGAAGCCGCCTGGCTCGCCGAAATCGCCGTCCGGATCCCGCGCGCCGAGGTGCAGGTTCGAGAGCCAGCCGCGACGGCGACCGGAGCCCCATTCCGCACCGAGCACGACGAGGTCGTAGGTGAGCACGGGCTTGACCTTCACCCAGGATTTTCCGCGACGCCCGGCGGCGTAGGCGGATCCGATGGCCTTGACGACCACGCCCTCATGCCCGGCTGCCAGCGCCTCCTGGGACAGACGCTCGGCCACCACGGGGTCGGCGGTGACGACGCCCGGCATGCGCCAGCCACCGGCCACCCGTTCGAGCTCATCGAGGCGCACCGCGAGCGGCTCGTCGAGGAGGTCGCGGCCGTCGACATGCAGCACGTCGAAGAACCACGGCCGCAGCACGAGGTCACGCGAGACGTCGGCGCCGAAGCGGGACATGGTCTGCTGGAACGGACGGGGGCCGCCGTCCTCATCGAGCGACAGCGTCTCGCCGTCCAGGATGAGGTCGCGTGCGGGCAGCGCGCGCACGATCTCGACGATCTCGGGAAGCCGGTGCGTCACGTCGACGAGACTGCGTGTGAAGATGCGGACCTCGTCGCCATGGCGGTGCACCTGGATCCGCGCGCCGTCGAGCTTGTACTCGACGGACGCCTCGCCATGCTCTGAGGTGATGACCATCTCCAGCGCTGCGCTGGGGGTCGCGGCGCTCGCCGCGAGCATGGGCAGCACCGGGCGCCCCACGGCGAGCCCCACCGCATCCAGGTCCTCCTCCGTGCCGGTGAGAGCGATGAGCGCGGTCGCACCGAGATCGCCGGAGAGCATCGCCGCCCGCCGGACCGCCGCGGTGGACCGGTCGGAGGCGCGGGCGATCGCGTCGAGGAGCACGCCGGAGAGCGCGCCCGTGCGCAGCTCGCCGAGCATCGCCCGGGCGAGGAAGTCCCACTCCGCAGCGGTCGTACGGGCGGCGAGCCCCTCGAGCGCGGCCGATCGGGCGGCCGCAGACCCCGAACCGGAGAGGGCGGCGAGTTCGTCGAGGGCGCGGTCGATGTCGTCGATCGTCAGGGACGCCGTCTCGGCGGGCGTGACCTCGACAGCGGAGATCCCCCTCCAGCCGATGCCGAGCCTGCCCTGCCGGGGCGCAGCCAGCAGCAGGCCGACGACGGGCGCGAGCTCATCGGGCTCGGCGCTCTGCAACAACGTCGCCAGCGCGTCGATCTTGGCGAGGCGCGATGAGGTGGCGGCGACTTGGCCGGTCGCGGTGACGAGCTCGCTGAGCTTCATGTCGGCATTCTCGCACCGGGGTCGGACATCACGATCCGCGCGCTCGCCGGATCCGTGGGGGCTCTCAGCGCGAGCGGGCGATGAGCGCGAGCAGGGCCCGCCCGTACGCCTCGGACGCATCCGGGTGCTCGAAGCGCAGCTGCTCCGTGCCGATCTCGATCTCGACGCGGAACGCGTCGTCGAGCCGCACGAGGCGGCGGAACGTGCCGCGCAGAAGATCGCGCAGCTGATCCTCTCGCGGCAGCCAGACCGCGTCGGCGAGCGTCACCGCGTCGAGCGCCCATTCGGTGGTGCCGTTGAACGCGAGGATCGTGCCGGTCGGGGTGCGTCGGGCCTCGATCGTCATCACGCTGACGGTGAAGACGTCGGCCTCGACCTCCAGTTCCACCTCGTCCGGCAGGACGAGCTGGAACCGGTCGCCCTCGTCAGGGTGCCACACCAGGCCGGCGTCGCGCAGCGCGAGCGCGAGTTCCCGTGTGATCACGACGCGGGCCCCGGCGCGATCGCGGCGCGGAGACCGAGTGCCCGTCGCGCCGATGTGCTCATCGTCCGAGCGTAGCCGCGTGGAGGGGAGGACGGCCGAGCGCATGTCGGAGGAGTGCGGCAGGCTGGGGGCATGACGCAGCACGGTGCTTCACCCGAGACGCACGCGGCCGCCCTCACCGCCCTGCGGGCCCTGGTCGGTCGGCCCGACGCCGAGTTCCACGACGGGCAGTACGAGACGATCGAGGCGCTGGTCGCCGAGCGACGGCGGGCGTTGGTCGTGCAGCGGACCGGGTGGGGAAAGTCGGCCGTCTACTTCGTCGCGACCCTGCTGCTCCGGCAGGAGGGCGCCGGTCCCACCGTGCTGGTCTCGCCGTTGCTGGCGCTCATGCGCGACCAGATCGCCGCGGCCGCACGCGCCGGCGTACGTGCGGTCGCGATCAACTCGACGAACGCGCACGAGTGGGCCGACGTGCTCGCGCAGCTGGACCGCGACGAGGTCGACGTGCTCCTGGTGTCTCCGGAGCGGCTCAACAACCCCTCGTTCCGCGAGCAGCAGCTGCCCGCCCTCGTGCGCCGGATCGGCATGCTCGTCGTCGACGAGGCGCACTGCATCAGCGACTGGGGGCACGACTTCCGCCCGGACTATCGGCGGCTGCGCGAGCTCATCGCGCAGATGCCCGCCGACGTCCCCGTGCTCGCCACGACCGCGACCGCGAACAGCCGGGTGGTGGCCGATGTCGCCGAGCAGCTCGGCGCCGCGGAGGTCGGGGGCGGATCCGAGGTGCTCACGATCCGGGGTCCTCTCGCCCGCTCCTCGCTGCGGCTCGGAGTGCTGCGCCTGCCCGATGCGCCCAGCCGGCTGGCCTGGCTGCTCAGCCATCTGGACGAGCTGCCCGGATCCGGCATCATCTACACGCTGACGGTCGCGGCGGCTGTCGACACGGCGCGCCTGCTGCGTGATCGCGGGCATGAGGTCCGCGCCTACACGGGTCAGACCGACCCGGACGAGCGCGCCGAGTCAGAGGCGATGCTCAAGCGCAACGAGGTGAAGGCGCTGGTCGCGACGAGCGCGCTCGGGATGGGATTCGACAAGCCGGATCTCGGCTTCGTGCTGCATCTGGGCGCGCCGTCCTCGCCGGTCGCGTACTACCAGCAGGTGGGTCGCGCGGGGCGCGCGAGCGAGAGCGCCGATGTGCTGCTGCTGCCGGGTGTCGAGGACCGCGACATCTGGCACTACTTCGCGACGGCCTCGATGCCGGATCGGGAGCGGGCGGAGCGCGTCATCGCGGCCCTGGGGGACGCGCCGGTGTCGACCCCGGTGCTCGAGGCGATGGTCGACATCCGGCGCACACCGCTCGAGCTGCTGCTCAAGGTGCTCGACGTCGACGGCGCGGTGCGCCGCGTGCAGGGCGGATGGGTCGCCACGGGTGAGCCGTGGGTGTACGACGCCGAACGGTACGACCGGATCGCGGCGGAGCGCCGGGCGGAGCAGCAGCACATGGTGGAGTACGAGCAGGGATCCGGCTGCCGCATGGAGTTCCTGCAGCGCACCCTCGACGACGACACCGCCGTGCCGTGCGGCCGGTGCGACAACTGCGCGGGAGTCTGGTACCCGACCGAGATCGGCACGGAGGCGAGCGCCGCGGCTTCGGCGTCGCTCGACCGCGTCGGGGTGCCGATCGAGCCCCGGCGGGCGTGGCCGACGGGCGCCGACCGGCTCGGTGTCGCGGTGAAGGGACGCATCGCTGCGGAGGAGCAGGCGGGGGAGGGGCGTGCTCTCGCACGTCTCACCGACCTCGGCTGGGGCGGTGCGCTGCGCGAGCTCTTCGCGGCAGGCGCCCCCGACGGGCCGGTTCCCGATCGGCTGCGCGACGCGTGTGTGCGGGTGCTCGCCGGCTGGGGCTGGGCCGAGCGCCCGGTCGCGGTCGTCTCGGTGCCGTCGCGCACCCGACCGCTGCTCGTCGGATCGCTCGCGCAGAGCCTCGCCGAGATCGGTCGGCTGCCGTACCTGGGCGAACTCGCCTTGGTCGGAGGCGGGCCCGCGGGCGGTCCAGGGGGGAACAGCGCCTTCCGCCTCGCGGGCGTCTGGGACCGCTTCTCGCCTGACGCTCTCGCCGTTCCTGCCGGCCCGGTGCTGCTCGTGGACGATCAGGCCGACAGCCGGTGGACGCTCACGGTCGCCGCACGGTCCCTCCGCCGTGCCGGAGCGACCGACGTGCTCCCGTTCGTGCTCGCGCTGCGCGGGTGAACGCCGTGCCGACCGTGTGTTCTCTGGCTTGTCCTCCGGGTTGGGGCGCACCCGTGCGTTTTGGGGCGTGTTCGTGCGTTTTGGGGCGCGTCACCCCGGGATCCGGCGGCGGGACGCGCCCCAAACAGAAGAGGTGCGCCCCAAAACGGTGTAACTCGCAGCGATAAATGGCGGGTTTCCGCAGCGCTCTTTGTCGCGTTCAGTTCTCGGGTTGGATGCGCCGTAGTTCGCGGTAGATGGTCGTGCGGGCGACGTCGAACAGCTCGGCCAGCCGGGCCTGTGTGTAAGTTCCTGCCGTGGCGAGGTCGCAGGTGCTTGCGTTTCGTGTCGCTCAGGGGCGGCTGTTTCCCGCGGAGCTTGCCTGCAGCCTTGGCGATCTGCATGCCCTCGCGAGTGCGAGCCCGGATCAGGTCGGACTCGAACCCGGCCACCATGCCGAGCACGTTGAACAGCAGCCGGCCCACAGGGTCGTTCAGGTCATAGACAGAACCGCCGAGACTGAGCGCGACGCCCTTCCTCGTCAGCTCACCGTGAACAGTTGCCGCAATTGATCAGGAAGCGTGTGCCCGAGCTTGGTCTCGCACAACTCAAGAGCGCGTATTGAAGCTGGGTCGCGATTAGCGCCTCTCCCCGACATTGGATCTCCTCGGCGAGCATGACAACATCATCTCCCAAGGATTGCCCGATCGCGGATCGCGTAGCGTGCGCTCGCTTCGACGCCAGCTTCATGCGGTGGCGTATTGAAGTGTGCCTTGCGCTTCGAGTCGGTCGAGGATGGCCAGCGCGCTGGATTGGGTGGGCCAGGAAATGCCGACCAGGTGGTCTGAGTACACGTCGACGATGCAGCCAGCCTGTGCGAGGAGTTCTGTTGACTTCTGCCAAGACTCGCCGCCGTCCGCGAACCACAGCCTCGCGCTGGCGTACCCACCTGTCGCGACGACGGCGGTCACGACCAGAGCCCCTTCGCCAGAAGTCATCACTTGAACGCGATCGCCGAAAGCCACTCGCGCAATCAGCGCCGGGCATGCGTGCACGACGTATTCGTCGGCGGCGACGGGAGTAGCGCGCAGCCCTTCCCAAATCGGCGGAGCATCTGGAAGGGCATCATCTAGTGGTAGCGGAAACCAGACTGTGGCGGTGGCCGAAACCGCCTCGGGTGCCGGCGCCAGGTGAGAGCCATCCCACATTCCCGCCAACGAAGCATGCTCCCGAAACTCTGGCACGCACGAACCGTATCAGCCGAGCATCGGCTCTCACTCCAACGGGCGCCGTGTCAGGGATGTGCACCGCCAAGGGGGGCAGACGGATCCGCTTACGTTCAACACCACGCCAAAGAGCGCTGCGAATTCACCGCCATTTACGGCTGCGAATCACACCAAAACGGGATGATTGCGCCCCAAACCGGGCGCGAGCGGCAGCGTGCGCAGGTCAGCGCACCCGGCCGAAGGCGCGGGCCGGGTGCTCCAGCAGCTCCATCACCCGGCGCAGGAACGAGGCCGCGTATCCGCCGTCGCACACCCGGTGGTCGAACACGAGGGAGAGCTGCGCGATGCGCCGCGCCACGATCGCGCCGTCGACGACCCACGGCCGCTCGATCATCCGGCCGATGCCGAGGATCGCGACGTCGGGGTGGTTGATGATCGCGGCGGATCCGTCCACGCCCAGGCCGCCGTAGTTGTTCAGCGTGAACGTCGAGCCGCGCAGGCGCTCGGGCGGCATGGATCCGGCCCGGGCGGTCGCGGCGAGCTCGCGCAGCGCCGCATCCAGTTCGTCGACGTTGAGCTCGTGCGCGCGTGGGATCACCGGCACCATGAGTCCGCGGTCGGTGTCGGCGGCGACACCGAGGTTCACACCGTCGAAGGAGAGGATCTCGCTCGCGTCGTCGCTGAGCCGCGATGCCAGCAGCGGGTGCTCGGCGAGGGCGATCAGCACGAACCGTGCCACGAGGGCCGTGAGCGACGGTGCCCTGCCGCCTTCCGGCGCCATGGCGGCACGGAGCGTCCAGAGCTCGGTGACGTCGACGTCGACCCACACCGTGGCCTCGGGGATCTCCGACCGGCTGCGGGTGAGCTTGGCGCTCACCGCCTTGCGCAGCGGCGACATGCGCTCGCGGGAGGCGACGGCGAGACCGTCGACGGTCTCGCCGGATCCGCTCGCGTCGACATCGGCCGCCGCCGCGCGCTCCCGCCCGGCGGGTGCCGCGAGTTCATGCAGCGAGATGCCGTCGACGGCCTGGTCCACGGCCGCGCGCAGCACGTCGGCCCGGGTGACCGCGCCGTCGGATCCCGTGGGACTGAGACGCCGCACGTCGACACCGAGATCGCGCGCGAGGCGGCGGACGAGGGGGGAGCGCACCGCCACGGGGCGGATCCCCGCGGCGGGGGCGTCCTTGGTCTCGCTGCGCTCGCTCAGGAACCGGTCCGATGTGGAGCTCGGACGCCCCGCGGGGGAGCCGTCTCCGCGCACGGGCCCCGCCGTGCGGCGCGCGCGGCGTCGTCCCGACCCCGCGCGCTCGCTGGTGCCGTAGCCGATCAGCACGTTGCCGGATCCGGATCCGGCACGCTCCTCGGCGCGGTAGGCCTCCTTCTCGACCTCCCCGCCGGCCCCCGGCGCCCCGGTGGCCGGCACCGCGGGAGCATCCGGATCCGCGACCTCGAGCACCGGTGCGCCCACGTCGATCGTCTCGCCGGGCTCGCCGTGCAGCGCGAGCACCACGCCGGCGTACGGCGACGGCAGTTCGACCACGCTCTTGGCGGTCTCGACCTCGGCGATGGGCTGGTCGGTGCGGATGGTGTCGCCGACCTGCACGAGCCACTGCACCAGGCCCGCCTCGGTCAGGCCCTCGCCCAGGTCGGGCAGGCGGAACACCTTCGTCGTCGCGGTGGTCATGCTTCTTCTCCGTGCTCATCGAGCCAGTGCAGAGTGTCGATCGCGTCGAGCACGCGGTCGGCGTCGGGAAGATACCAGTGCTCGAACTTCGGCGGAGCGAAGGGCGTGTCGAAGCCGGTCACCTTGCGCACGGGCGCCTCGAGGAACTCGAAGCAGCGCTCGAACACCCGCGACTGGATCTCGCTGGCGACGCTCGCGAAGCCCGGCGCCTCGGCGACGACCACGGCGCGTCCGGTCGCGCGCACCGCCGCGGTGAGGGAGGCATCGTCGATCGGCGTCAGCGTGCGCACGTCGATGACCTGCACACTGCGTCCTTCGGCGGCCGCGATCTCTGCGGCCTCGAGGCAGATCGCCACCGAGGACCCGTAGGAGATGAGGGTGACGTCCGTGCCCTCGCGGGCGATCCGGGCGGATCCGATCTCGGCGACGATCGAGGTGTCGACCTCGCCCTTGCTCCAGTAGAGCTTCTTCGGCTCGAGGAAGACGACCGGGTCCGGCGACGCGATCGCCGCGCGCAGCAGGGAGTATGCGTCCTGCGGGGTCGAGGGACACACCACGATCAGCCCGGGGGTGTGCGCGTAGTACGCCTCGGACGAGTCGCAGTGGTGTTCGACGCCGCCGATGCCGCCGCCCGTGGGGATGCGGATGACCATCGGCATGCGCATCGCGCCGCGGGTGCGGTTGCCGAGCTTGGCGACGTGGCTGACGACCTGCTCGAACGCCGGAAGCGCGAAGGCGTCGAACTGCATCTCCACCACGGGGCGCATGCCGTTCATGGCCATGCCTACGGCGGTGCCGATGATGCCGGACTCCGCGAGCGGGGTGTCGAAGCAGCGGTCCTCGCCGTAGCGCTCGGTGAGGCCGTCGGTGATCCGGAAGACACCGCCGAGCGCGCCGACGTCCTCGCCGAAGACGACGACGTCGGGGTCGGCCTCGATCGCGTCGGCGAGGGCGCGGTTGAGCGCCGCCGCCATCGTCATGGTCTGCACCGTCGGAACCGACTGGTCGTGGGGGTCTGCGGCGTCCATGCGGACGTCCTCGTGCGCGATGGTCATCGGGTGCCTCCTTCGGCGATGGATCCGGCCCGCTCCAGCTCGTCGCGCAGCTGGTGCCATTGCTCCTCCAGCTGCGGAGAACGGGTGCTGCGCACGAAGCGGAACAGATCCTCGGGGTCGAGCTCGGCGTCCGCGTTCAGGGCGTCGCGGAGGGCCGCCGCGATGGTCTCGGCGCCCTCGGCGAGCTCCTGCTCGCGGGCCTCGTCGAGCCGGCCTCGTGCGGTGAGGTGCGTGCGCAGGCGGGTCAGCGGGTCCCTCTCAACCCAGGCCTGCACCTCGGCGCGCTCGCGGTAGCGGGTGTCGTCGTCGGCATTCGTGTGGGCCTGCATCCGGTAGGTGTGCGCCTCGACGAGGGTCGGGCCTCCTCCGGCGCGGGCTCGATCGACGGCCTCGCCGAGCACGGCGAGGAGGGCGGCGACGTCATTGCCGTCCACGCGCTGACCGGGCATGCCGTAGCCGACCGCCTTGTGCGCGAGGGAGGGGGCCGCGGTCTGCCGGCTCAGCGGCACCGAGATCGCGAACTCGTTGTTCTGCACGAAGAAGACGACGGGCACGTGGAACACGGCGGCGAAGTTCAGCGCCTCGTGGAAATCGCCCTCGCTCGTGGATCCGTCTCCGCACATCGCCAGCACCACGGTGTCCTCGCCGCGGTGCTTCGCGGCCTGTGCGAAGCCGACGGCGTGCAGCAGCTGCGTCGCCAGCGGCGTGGTCTGCGGGGCCACCCCGTGCTCGTGGGGGTCGTATCCGGAGTGCCAGTCGCCCTTCAGCAGCACCATGGCGTCGGCGGGGGAGACGCCGCGGGCGATCACCGAGACGGAATCGCGGTAGGTCGGGAACAGCCAGTCGTGTGCGCCGAGCACGAGGGATGCCGCGATCTGGCAGGCCTCCTGGCCGTGCGAGGAGGGATACACCGCGAGGCGCCCCTGGCGGACCAGCGCGTTCGCCTGGTCGTTGATGCGGCGCCCCTCGACGAGGCCGCGGTACGCCCTGTCGAGCACGTCGTCCGCGGGCATCGGATAGTCCTCGTCGACGTGCGCGGATCCGGTCTCGTCGATGAGCTGCACGGGCTCGTCGCGGGGGAGCAGATCGCGGGGATCCGTGTCGTGCGCGTGGCTCGTGGCAGGCATGGTCTGCTGCATCGGGTCCGCCTTCCTTGCCGAACGTGATGCCTCCAGTGTGCGGCGGGAAATGCAGTCGTCCAACAGGATCCACACGAATCTGGACGATTGCGTGCTGAGTGCGCCACAATGATGCAGAGTGTCAGTGGATCGCGGACGGAAGGGTGCACGGATGGCCGAGCTGGATGACATCGACCGGGCGATCCTCGATGAGCTGCGCCGCGACGCGCGCGTGTCGATGACGGCGATCGCGGAGGCGGTGCACATCTCGCGTGCGGGTGCGCATGCGCGCATCAAGAGGCTGACCGACGCCGGCGTGATCACCGGATACACGGTGCGCACGGATCCGGTGCTGCTCGGCCACCACGCCTCGGCCTACGTCATGCTGGCGCTCGAGCAGCCGGCGTGGCAGGAGGTGCAGGAGCAGTTGCAGCGGATCCCCGAGGTCGAGCACATGGCGCTCGTGGGCGGGGACTTCGACGTGATCCTGCTCGTGCGCGCGAGTGACGCCCGCGATCTGCGCCGGATCGTGCTCGAGGACATCCAGGCGATCTCCGCGGTCCGCTCCACGCGCACCACGCTGATCTTCGAGGACTTCGGCCGGAACTGACCGCTTTCGCGTTCCCGACCGGCGCTGCCGCACGGCAGAATGGATCCATGACGGATGCGGTGATCGAGCGCGAAGTGCTCACCTGGGACGGTTTCGGAGAGGCGACGCGGGATCTGGCCCGCAGGATCCTCGAGTCGGGGTTCGAGACCGAGGTGGTCGTCGCGATCGCACGCGGCGGGCTGCTGCCGGCCGGGGCCATCGCGTATGGTCTCGGTGCGAAGAACTGCGGCGCGATCAACGTCGAGTTCTACACCGGCATCGGCACCGTGCTGGACGCCCCCGAGGTGCTGCCGCCGGCGCTCGACATGGAGTATCTGAACGGGCGCCGCGTGCTGCTCGTCGACGACGTCGCCGATTCCGGGCGCACGCTCGCCCTGGCCGTCGAGCTGCTCAAGAGCAAGGGCGCGGCGGTGCGATCGGTCACGATCTACACCAAGCCCACCACGATCATCCAGCCCGACTACGCGTGGAAGGACACCGATCGCTGGATCGACTTCCCGTGGTCGGCCAACGGCACGGTCCGCGAGGAGGACCTGGGTCTGCCGCCCACCGCCTGACACTTCGCCGACGCGGTGTGCCGACGTCGCACCGTGGTCCGGTCGAGCGTCGAGCCACCCCCTTGCTCGCGAACCACCCCTTCTCGCGCTGCGTCGAGAGGGGTGGTTCGTTGTGAAGGGGGTGGCTCGGCGGGTCAGGGCTCCCGCGCTGCGGGTCAGTCGTCGGCGGGGGCGACGCGCGGAGGCCAGGTCGAGGAGCCGAGCTCGCGGGAGATGTTGCGGGCGGTGTCGCGCAGCGCGTGCAGAACGGCATCGGGCGCGGGACCGTCGGCCGTGGGGTAGACGACGGCGACCGCCGCGACGATGTCCCCACGGGAGTCGGCGACGGGGGAGGCCAGTGACGACTCGCCCAGGACGGCTTCGTCGACCTCCGTCGCGTAGCCGTGCTCGGCGATCGCGGGGAGCGCTGCCTCCAGGGTCGCCGGATCCGTGACGGTGTCACCAGTCAGCGGCGGCAGCGGGTCGGCGAACACCGCCCGCTGGAAGCCGAGGTCATAGGCGAGCAGCACCTTGCCCATGGCTGAGGCGTGGGCCGGCAGCGCCGCCCCGGTCTCCAGCATCTGAGGGCTGTCGTCGGGCCGCAGCGCATGGTGGATCACCAGCACCTCGGAGAAGTGCGGGGCGCCGAGGCGCACGGCCATGCCGGTGCGGCGCGCGAGCTCCTGGGTCCAGCGCATCGAGCGTGCCCGCACATCGAGCGAGTCGAGGTAGACGCTGCTGAGCTTCAGCAGCGTCGGGCCCAGCATGTAGCGCTGCCCGCCGCGCTCCTTGGCCACGAGGCCGTGCTCGCGCAGGGATGACACGATGCCGTGCACGGTCGACGGCGGCAGCTGCAGTGCGGTCGCGAGATCCGTGATGCCGAGGTGGCGCGAGCCCTGCAGCAGCTCCAGCACCTTCGCGGCGCGATCGATCGCCTGGATCATCGGTGCGGCTCCCTCCTCGACGGTGGCTCGGGATGACTGCGGATCCGGATCCCTTGACAATCCGAGATCCTCCACGCATATTCGACATTAACGAAAAGTATTCCGATTCTGGAGTGCTGTCGCCCGCGATGCAAGAGGTCGCGTCCTCTGCGTCGTGGCACGCCTTGGAAGGCGGATCCACCCGGGATCCGCGCCGTCGTGGAGTGCCGGTCGGACGACGTCGGTGCTGGTGGAACTGCAACGAGGAGGTCGCAGGATGAAGAAGCTCATCAACGCCCCGGAGGACGTGCTCGCGGAGTCGCTGCGCGGGCTCGCGCTCTCGCATCCGGAGCTCGACGTCGACCTGGCGAACCGCGTGATCCTGCGCCGGGATCGCAAGGCGGAGGGCAAGGTCGGGCTGCTGAGCGGCGGCGGATCCGGTCACGAGCCGCTGCACGGCGGATTCGTCGGCACGGGCATGCTCGACGCGGCCTGCGCCGGAGAGGTGTTCACCTCGCCCACGCCGGACCAGATGCAGGTCGCGACGAAGGCGATCGACCGTGGCGCGGGCGTGCTGCACATCGTGAAGAACTACACCGGCGACGTGATGAACTTCGAGATGGGGGCCGAGCTCGCCGCCATGGACGGCATCGAGGTTCGCTCCGTCGTGGTGGACGACGACGTGGCGGTGCAGGACTCGCTCTACACCGCGGGCCGACGCGGCGTCGGTCTCACGGTGCTGCTCGAGAAGATCGTGGGCGCGGCGGCCGAGGAGGGGGCGAACCTCGCCGCCGTGGCCGAACTCGCTGCGCGCGTGAACGGCCAGGGTCGATCCATGGGCATGGCGTTGACCAGCTGCACCGTGCCGGCTGCGGGCAAGCCCACCTTCGACCTGCCCGACGACCAGATGGAGATCGGCATCGGCATCCACGGCGAGCCCGGTCGGCACCGCGTTCCGCTCGCTCCCGCGAAGGACATCGCGGCGCAGCTCGTCGAGCCGATCCTCGCAGACATGGACTTCACCGGATCCCCGGCGATCGTGATGCTCAACGGCATGGGGGCGTCGCCGCTCATCGAGCTCTACCTCATGTACGGCGAGGTCGCGGCGCTGCTGGAGAAGGCCGGCGTGACGGTCGCCCGCAACCTCGTCGGCAACTACATCACCTCGTTGGACATGGCCGGCTGCTCGGTCACCGTGCTCAAGGCGGACGACGAGCTCATCCGTCTGTGGGACGCGCCCGTCGTCACCCCCGGCCTGCGCTGGGGCGCCTGACCCGCTCGAAGGAGAACACCTGCATGTCGAACACCATCCCGCTCGCCGTCCTCGTCGACTGGCTGCACCGCTTCCGTGACGCCGTGGTGACGCAGCGCGACTGGCTGACCGAGCTCGACTCCGCGATCGGCGACGCCGACCACGGCGCCAACATGGCCCGCGGAATGACCGCGGTCGTCGAGAAGATCGACCAGGCTGCACCCGCGACGGCGGACGAGCTGTTCAAAGCCGTCGGCATGACGCTGGTGTCGACCGTGGGCGGCGCGAGCGGTCCGCTGTACGGCACGTTCTTCCTGCGCATCGGCGCGACGCTGGGAGCCGTGACGGAGGTGGAGCCGTCGGCGCTGGCCGCGGGCCTGCGCGCGGGGCTGGAAGGCATCGTCGCGCGGGGCAAGGCGGAGGCCGGGGACAAGACCCTCTTCGATGCGGTGGCTCCGGCGATCGACGCGATGGACGCGACCCTCTCCGACGGAGGATCCGCGGCGGAGGCGACCGCTGCCGCCGCCCTGGCCGCGGCAGCCGGCCGCGATGCCACGATCGACCTCGTCGCGCGCAAGGGCAGGGCCAGCTACCTCGGGGAGCGCAGCGCCGGACACATGGATCCCGGATCCGCGTCGGCGACGCTGCTGTTCGAGACGCTCGCCGCGGCCGTCACGGGCTGACGGATCCGTCGCATGGGTGCGGACGCCCGCGGGAAACAGGGGCCGGAACGATGAGCACCACCGGGATCGTCGCGGTCTCGCACAGCCTGCGCCTCGCCGAGGCCGCCCAGGAGCTCGCCGCGCAGATGGTGCCGGGCGGGGCGGCGCGGATCGCGCTCGCCGCGGGCGCCGGGGCCGACGTCGATGGCGCCCCGATTCTCGGCACGGACGCGACGCGGGTGGCGGCGGCGATCGACGGACTCGCCGCGTCATGCGACGGGGTGCTCGTGCTGATGGATCTCGGATCCGCGGTGATGAGCGCCGAGTTCGCTCTGGAGCTGCGCGCGAGCGATGTTCCGGTGCGGCTCGCGTCGGCGCCCTTCGTGGAGGGGCTCCTCGCGGCCACCGTGACCGCGGCGCAGGGGGCGTCGCTGGAGGAGGTCGCCGCGGAGGCGAACGGCGCGCTGATCGCGAAGTCGGCGCAGCTGTCGGACGAGCCGCAGGCTCCGGTCGGGTCGGGGGGCCCCGTGCTCGAGGAGAGCGTGCCGGTGTCTGCGGTCTCGCGGCCGGGGGAGGGGTTGCGCACGGTCGTCGTGCGCAACCCCGCCGGGGTGCATGCGCGGCCCGCCGCGATGATCGCGCAGGCCGCCGCCGGGGCGGAGCTGCGGCTGCGGCGCCTGCCGGACGGGGATCCCGTTCCCGCCTCGAGCATGATGCGACTGCTCGCCTTCGGCGCCCGCCCCGGCGATGAGGTGCAGCTGTCGGGTGATCCTGCTGCCGTGGAGCGCGTGGCCGCGCTGTTCGAGGACGGCTTCGGCGAGATGGACGGAGCGCCGGTCGATGCCTCGTCAGCGGGGACGTCGAGCGAGGACGTGCACAGCGCGACCGAGACGCCCTTCGTCCCGTCGCCTCGCTCCCCGCTCAGGGACCGATCCGGCGCGGAGCCGACGCAGGGCGCTCGCCCGACTGCCCCGGTTGGGGCGGCCCCGGAGCCCGGCTCGACCCTGCGCGGCCTCGGGGTGAGCCCGGGGCGCGCGATCGCCCCGGTCGCCCGACTGGGCACGGTGATCGCCGAGCCTGCCGCCGCCGAGGCGGTGCCCGCCGCCGATCGCGACGCCGAGGCCGAGCGGGTCGCACCCGCTGCGGCGGAGGTCGTCGCCGCACTCCGCGAGAGCGCGGCCCTTGCCGAGGGCGAGGTCGCCCAGATCCTCGAGGCGACCGCCCTGCTGGCCGCCGACCCCGATTTCGCCGCGGGGGCGGCCGCCCGAGTGCGCGCGGACGGGGTGTCGGCCGCCCGTGCGGTCTGGGACGAGGCGGCAGCCCAGGAACAGGTGCTGCAGGGCCTGGGCGGGCGGATGGCGGAGCGTGCGGTCGATGTGCGCAGCGTCCGCGACCGCATCGTGGCCCGGCTGACCGGACAGGAGCTTCCGGGGATCCCGGACCGGGCGGACCCGTTCGTGCTCGTCGCGCGGGACCTCGCGCCGGCCGAGACGGCGACGCTGGGCCGCAGCGCGTGCGTCGGGCTCGTCACCGAGGAGGGCGGGCCGACCTCGCACACGGCGATCCTCGCCCGTGCGCTCGGCATCCCCGCGGTCGTCGGGGTCGCGGATGCGACCGGCATCACGGCGGGGACCGTCGTGCTCGTGGACGGCGGAGCGGGGACCGTGCAGCTCGACCCGCCCGCGGATGAGCAGAGCACCGCAGCCGAGGAGATCCCCGCGTTCGACGGCGCCGGTGCGCTCGCCGACGGCACCGCGATTCCGCTGCTCGCCAACGTCGGCGGCGCGACTGATGCGGTCGCCGCGGCCGACGCCCGCGCGCAGGGCATCGGCCTGTTCCGCACCGAGTTCTGCTTCCTCGACCGGACTGCGGAGCCCACGATCGCCGAGCAGGTCACCGCCTACCGCGGCGTGCTCGCACCGTTCGCGGGGCGCAGGGTCGTCGTGCGCACACTCGACGCCGGATCCGACAAACCGCTCCCGTTCGCGACGGCGACGGACGAGGAGAACCCGGCCCTGGGCGTGCGCGGCCTGCGCGTCGCCGTCGCGCATCCCGCCCTCCTCAGGCACCAGCTCGCGGCGATCGCCGCGGCAGGCGCGGCCGAGAGCGCGCAGCTGGAGGTGATGGCGCCGATGGTCGCGACGGTCGACGAGGCCCGCGACTTCGCCGCAGCCTGCCGGGCCGCGGGGATCGCGCGGGCGGGCATCATGATCGAGACCCCCGCCGCCGCGCTCCTGGCCGCGGAGATGCTCGCCGTGGTCGACTTCGTGAGCCTGGGCACCAACGACCTCACCCAGTACACGATGGCCGCTGACCGCCTGTCGGCACCGCTCGGCGCGCTCAACGACCCGTGGCAGCCCGCCGTGCTGCGTCTCATCGGAACGGTGGGCGCGGCGGGACGCGCCGCGGGCAAGCCCGTGGGCGTCTGCGGCGAGGCCGGCGGCGATCCGGCTCTGGCACCCGTGCTGATCGGGCTGGGCGTCACGAGCCTGTCGATGACGGCGCGATCCCTCGCCCGGGTGTCGGCGAAGCTGCGCACGGTGACGGCGGAGGACTGCGGGCGGGCCGCGGCGGCGGCGCTCGGATCGGCGACCGCCGCCGAGGCGCGCGCCGCCGTCACCGCCGCGCTCGCCTGACGCGGCACGAGTGTCGCGTGGCACGAGCGTCGAACGGAATGATCCGGTCCGGCGACGAACCCGGCGGGGACCCGCACGGCGACGAACGCGGCCCCGGATCCCAGGGAGCAGGATCCGGGGCCGCGTGTGCGGGGCCAGCGTTCACGCCGTGGTGAGCACGACCTTCTCGGACGCCGCGGTGGTGCGGGCGACGGGCGCGCCCAGTTCGGCGGTGGGGGTGCGGTAGGTCTCGCGCAGACCCAGTGCGCAGAGCGCGACGATCACGCACGCGGCCGCCGAGTACAGTCCCACTCCGATCGGATTGCCGCCGAATGCGATGAACATGGCGGTGGCGACGGTCGCCGCGGTGCCGCCGCCGATCGCGGCGCCGGTCTGATAGGTCACGGAGATCGCCGAGTAGCGCGACTCCTTCGAGAACTGCTCGCCGAGGAAGGCGGGGATCGTGCTCTGCGGCATCGCCATGAAGACGTTCACGCCGATGTAGCCGAGCACCACGAGGAACATGACGTGCCCCTCCGCCATCGGGAAGAACGCGAAGAAGAACGCGCCGTAGACGAGCGCTCCCCAGCCGACGAGCTTCTTGCGGCCGATCCGGTCGGACAGCAGGCCCAGGAAGGGCACCGCGACCATGAACGCGGCGGATCCGACCAGCTGCAGCACGAGAGACTCGGTCGAGGTGTAGCCGATCTGCTCGGCGTAGGTGATGGTGAAGATGGATCCGATGTAAGCGATCGTGTTGTAGCCGAACGAGACGCCGATCGCGAGCAGGATCGCGCGCGGGTGCTGACGGATCGCGGCGAACAGCGGCACCTTCGGCGCCTTCCCTGCGGCGATCGTCTCCTGCGGCATGCGCAGGCGGGCGATGAGGCCGACGACCACGAGCGCGCCGCCGAGCCAGAACGGGATCCGCCAGCCCCAGGCCAGCAACTGCGCCTCCGGGAAGATCGAGATCGCGAGGAACACCAGCGTGCCCAGCAGCGAGCCGATGCCGATGCCGGTGCTGGTGAAGCTGCCCCACAGGCCGCGACGATTCTCGGGCGCGTTCTCGATGCCGAAGAGCGACGCGCCGCCCCACTCGCCACCGGCGGCGAACCCCTGGATGAGGCGCAGTGCGACCAGCAGGATCGGGGCGAGTGCACCCACAGCGCCGTAGGTCGGCAGGCAGCCGATGAGGAAGGTGCTCGAGCCCATCACGAGCAGCGTCAGCACCAGCATCGACTTGCGCCCGACGCGGTCGCCGAAGTGGCCGATCACGATGCCGCCGAGCGGCCGGGCGACGAAGCCCACGCCGAACGCCGCGAATGCGATCAGGGTGCCGGTGAGGTGGTCGACCGAGGGGAAGAAGAGCGCCGGGAAGACGAGCGCCGCCGCGAAGCCGTAGATGATGAAGTCGTAGAACTCCAGCGCCGTGCCGAAGCCGGAGATGAAGAAGGTGCGCACCGCCGTCGCGGCGTGCTGCGCGAGGGCTCGGGTGTCGAGAGAGGCCATGATCGTCCTTGAGGATGGGGTCTAGAAGCGGGTCATGCCGTGACGAGCGGCGTCGGCGGGGGTGCCGGGGTAGACGTCGAGATGGGTCGATGCGGCGTCGATGCCGATGGTGAGGAGCGTCTCCCACTGCTCATGGGAGGGCTTGTCGAGCTCGGGACGCATGCACACGGCGGCGCCCTCGCCGTCGTCGCCGCACATCGCGGCGGCGCGTCCGAGCGGGTCGAGGCCGGTCATGCCGGCCTTCATCGCGGCCAGGTGCGAGTAGCGCTCGGCCGTGGTCGAGTCGGCCGGCATCGTGTCGCCCGACGAGAGTCCGTGATCGAGGAAGTGGTTGGTGTGCAGCAGCCAGCCGTCGTCCCCCGGGCGCACGACGGCGACGCCGGCGGGGGAGACCTCGACCGAAGCGGCCTGCGGCGCGCGGTCCGCCGTGCCGCGCTCGGTCACGGTGAACACGGTGGAGGCGCTCACCGTCGCCGAGGCGGCCAGGGCGATCGCGTCGGCCACGGTGTCTGCCTCGTCGATGATGCGGCGTGCGATCGCGTGCACCGGCACGCCGCCGGTCGCGGCGTCCTCGCGATGGCTGAGGATGTTGAAGTGCAGGCCGAGGCCTGCGCTGTTCACGCCGATCTTCGCCGCGGTGCCGAACTCGGTGAACAGCTTGGCGCGCCGGCCTGCGGCGGGGGCGTAGTCGAGCAGCAGCCCGAAGGGCACGAGTGTCGCGTGCCAGTCCCAGGTCTGGATGGTCTCGGCGCTGCCCGTCGAGGGCACGTGCACCGCGGTGGAGCACTCGCCCTCGCGCTGCGGCTCGGCGGCCGCGAGGATCTCGGTGCGCGCGCCGATGGCGGCGACGAGGAGACGGTCCACGCCGGCCGCATCCGCCATCGCATCCGATTCCTCGGCGAGGGGGGCGTGCCACTGCCGCAGCAGATCGTGGCTGCGTCGCGCGATCTCGTCGGCGAGGTCGAGGTCGATCCCGAGGTCGGCGAAGTGTGCGCGGTACAGCGCGGCACTGCGGCGCACCGCCTCGGGATGGGCGCGCCCGATCGACCGGCCCCGCTCGCGCGGGTCGGTGCTGCTGCTGGTGAGCGTGAGAAGCCGCATCGGTCTCCAATGTCCATGCTGTGCGGTGCGACGGGCCGTCCTTGGCCTCGTACGGGTGCTGTGGAAAGCACGTTAGGAACGTAAAACGTTTTATGCAAGACGGTGATGCGGAATCCTCGCCGCAGCCACTCCGACGGATCAGGCGACGGATACCGCGCAGGCGCGATCCGAGGCGGAATCGGCGGGACGGATCCGGTTCGCGTAGCATCCGAGCATGGTCCAGGGGCACGGCATCACGATCCGCGACGTGGCCCGTCGCGCCGGGGTCTCGATCACCGCCGTGTCGCACGCGCTGAACGGCAAGGGCACGCTGTCGGAGGCCACGCGCGAACGGGTCGTGCGCGTGGCCGAGGAGATGGGCTACCAGGCGGACGCCATGGCGCGCGGGCTGCGCAGCTCGTCGATCGGGGCGATCGGACTCGTGTTCCGCTCGCTCGATGCGCTCGCGGACTACCGCCCGAGCGGCGTCGACGTGTTCATGCGCTTCGCCGGGGAGCTGTCCGCGCAGGCGCTCGCACGGGGGCTCAGCGTCGTGCTCGTGCCCGACCTCACGCGGACTCCGATCCCGCCGCTGGCGTTCTCGCTCGACGGGTACATCGTCTCCAATCCGCATCGTGACGACGCCGTGGTGGCGCTGCTCGAGCGCCGCGGCATCCCCTGCGTCGCACAGGGCAGCGTGCCAGGCCGCCCCGACTTCGTCGACTGGATCTCGGAGGATGACGCCGCGGCGATGCGGCGGCTGCTCGACCACCTCGGGAAGGCGGGAGCGCGCTCGATCGTGCTCGCGCACGGAACGGATCCGAACTCGTGGAATCTGGACAGCATCGAGGCCTACACGACGTGGTGCGCGGAGCACGGCGTGACGCCCAGACTGCTCGCGCAGCCCGAACGCACGGGGCTGGACGGCGGCGCCGAGATCGCGGCGCGCGTGCTGGCCGAAGGCCTGCCCGACGCGCTCGTCTGCATGACGGGCAGGCACGCGGCCGGCGCGGAGCAGGCGCTGCTCGACGCGGGCATCGCGGTGCCGGGGCAGGTCATGATCGCGACCGGATCCGACTCGGCGCACGCGCGCGCGGCGCGTCCGGCGATCACGGCGATCGGGATGACGCCGCGGGAGACCGGCATCGCCCTCCTGGACGCGCTGGAGGAGCTCATCGCGGGGCGCACGCCGGACACGCCGCGGCGCACCGCGAGCGTACTTCGCACGCGCGGTTCGACCGCGCGCGGCGTCAGTCGAGCGTGAGCACGAACCCGTCGCCGTCCACCGTCACCGTGACGTGCGTCAGGTCGGCGACGACCGCGTCCGGGGAGTGCGCCGCGGACCCGGTGCCGACGCCGATCACGCGCATCCCCGCCGCCCGGGCGGCCTGTATTCCGGCTCCGGAATCCTCGAAGACGATGCAGTCCGCCGGATCCACGCCGAGCCGGGTCGCGCCGATCAGGAAACCCTCCGGATCCGGCTTGGAAGCGCTCACGTGCTCGGCGGTCACCGGGCCCGTCGGCACATCGAGCTCGGCGGCACCCATGCGTACGCGCATGAGCCGGTCGTCGGCCGAGGTGACGATCGCATGCGGGAAGGGCGCGAGGGCCTTCAGGAACGCGGCGGCGCCCGGGATCTCGATGACGCCGTCCACGTCTCCGCTCTCGGCGGCGAGCATCACGCGGTTCTCGGCGAGGTTCTCCTCGTGCGGACGGTCCGGCAGCATGATCGCCATGCTCTGATGCCCCTGGCGTCCGTGCACCACGCTGAGCACGAAGTCCGGGTCGAGGTCGTGCGGCTCAGCCCAGGCCAGCCACAGCCGCTCCACGACCGCGGTCGAGTCGACGAGCGTGCCGTCCATGTCGAGCAGGGCGGCGCGGGCGCGGAAAGTCTGGGTCATGCTTCCAGGGTAGTGGCGGCTCCGCCGCACGCTCCGCGAGCAGCGAGAGCGCCGGCCATAGGCTGGACCTGACGAGGGAGGGCAGCCGGATGCGAGCCGAGTGGGAGCGACTGATTCAGCGACTGCGGGTCGCGCGCGCCTCGGCGACGCTGCGCCAGATGCGCGAGACCGACGCGCTGCTCACCGGGGCGGTCGCGCTGGTGGTCGGCTTCCTCGTGGCCTTCGTGATCTTCTGGCATCGCACCCTCTCGATCACCGGCCCGTGGTCCGTCGGCGCGGTCGCCGCCATCGGCGGCGCCGCCGTGGCCGTGCTGGGCTTCTCCGCCGGGCGTATCGGACTGCGCATGGAAGGGGCCGAGGCGCCCGAGAAGCAGGATCCGAACGCCGCGAACGACGGCTTCACGACCCCCGGGCAGAAGCTGCGCTGGTACGAGTTGACCGCGATCGCGCTCGCCCACGGCGCGGTCGCGCTGCTCGCGCTGTTCGGACTCGCGGCTCTGCTCGAGGCGGGCTTCCGCGACGCCCCGGTCTTCCCGTTCCCGGGCGCCGTGCTCGTCGCCGTCGCGCTCGCCCTCACCGCCTACGTCTGCTACCTCAGTGCGATCGCGCTGAGCCCCACCTCGATCTCGCTGATCCTCGCGATCTTCCTCGTGATCGGCGCCCTCACCGCGATGCTCGAGGCGACGGATCCGCACTGGTGGCGCGACAACCTCTCCGCGCTGGGGATGTCGAGCAACGCGTCGTCGCCCGCCTTCAACGGCACCCTCATCGTCGCGGGCGTGATGGTCACCACGATCGCCCGCTACGCCACGGCTGCGCTCCCCGTGCCGGAGCCGAGGGACGAGCGGGGGCGCACGATCGTGCGCGTGGCGCTCATCCTGATCGGGATCCTGCTCGCCTGCGTCGGGATCTTCCCCGTCGATCGCTTCTTCCTGCTGCACAACACCGTGGCGACCGGCATGGCGGTGTGCTTCGCCGCGGTCGTGATCGGGCTGCCGTGGTTCCTGCGCCGGATCTCGCGCGTGTTCGTCGCGCTCGGCTGGGTGTACGTGCTGGTGATCGCGCTGCTCGGCGTGTTCTTCGCGACCGGCTACTACAACCTCACCGCGGTCGAGCTCATCGCCGCGGTGCTGATCTTCAGCTGGATCATCGTGTTCCTGCGCACCGCCGGCGCCGACCACGGGCCGTGGGACGCCGAGCGCGTCGTGCGTGCGGAGGCGTCCGCGCGGAACTGAGCGGCGGGCGCCGGTCAGCCGCCGGAGCGCTGCTCGTCCAGCACGGCGGCGAGCCGCTCGATCTCGCTCCTACCCGCCTCGTCGACCGTCAGCGACATGATCGACGACATGGCCAGCAGCACCTCGAACTCGCGCGGATCGCGCGGCTTGCCGAACAGCGAGGTGCGCTCCTTGATGCGGATCTCGCGGTAGGTGGACGCCGGGTTGCGGGCGGTCTCGAGCTTGCCCTGGTGCTTGAACTTCGTCACGGTCGCGCCGTCGTACACGATCGATTCGCCATCGGCGCCGGAGACCTCGATGCTGCTCGTCATGCGCAGATTCTAGGGGTCAGGATCCTCCGGCCGGAACGACGAGAGCCGGTCCATGTCGATGTCCGTCCCGCGGGCCGGGACCGCAACCGCGGAGGCCGTTCTCGCAAGGCGGATCCGGATCCCTTCGCGCAATGACATGTCCGGCGCGCTCGGCGACAACCCTCCTCGCCGGCACCCGACGACAATGGGAGCATCGACCGTCGTCCGCACACTCGAAGGAGAGACCGATGACCGACACGTCCGCTGTGTCCGCGCTGCTCGACCGCATCCAGGCGCCCGAGGGCTCCGGCCGCGACATCCCCGATGCCGCCACGCGCGAGATCATCGGCCGCGCACCCGTGCAGACCGTCGCCGATCTCGACGACGCGATCGCCCGCGCCAAGGCCGCGCAGCCCGCGTGGGAGGCGCTCGGTCACGCGAAGCGGAGCGAGCTGCTGCTCGCGGCGGCCGATGCGATCGACGCGAACGCGGAGGCGCTCGCCCAGCTGCTCTCCCGTGAGCAGGGCAAGCCGCTGAACGGCCCGAACGCGCGGTTCGAGCTGGGCGCGTGCTCGGCGTGGCTGCGCACGAACGCGACCACCGTGCTCGAGCCCGAGGTGCTCGTGGACGACGAGAGCCTGCATGCCGAGCTCGTCTACAAGCCCGCCGGCGTGGTCGGCGCCATCGGCCCGTGGAACTGGCCGCTCATGATCACCATCTGGCAGATCGGACCGTCCCTGCGGATGGGCAACACGGTGGTCGCCAAGCCGAGCGAGTACACCCCCCTGAGCGTGCTGGCGATGCTGGCGGTCATGAACGAGGTGCTGCCGGCCGACGTGCTCATCGGGATCTCCGGCGACCGCGAGGTCGGCGCGCGGATCGCGTCGCATCCCGACATCGACAAGATCATGTTCACCGGTTCCACGGCCACCGGCCGCAAGATCATCGAGAGCTCGGCAGGCAACCTCGCCCGGCTCACGCTCGAGCTCGGCGGCAACGACGCCGGCATCGTGCTGCCCGGGACGGATCCGTCTGCGATCGCCGAAGACCTGTTCTGGGGTGCGTTCATCAACACCGGGCAGACCTGTGCGGCCATGAAGCGGCTCTACGTGCACGACTCGCTGTACGACCAGGTGGTCGACGCGCTCGCCGGCATCGCCGCGAACGTGCCGATCGGCAACGGCCTGGACGAGAACAACGTGCTGGGCCCGCTGCAGAACAAGCAGCAGTTCGACATCGTGTCGCGCCTCGTCGAGGACGCGAAGGCGCGCGGCGCCCGCATCGTGACGGGCGGCGAGGCGGCCCCCGAGCTCGGCGAGCTGTTCTACCGGCCGACAATCGTGGCGGACATCGACAACGACGCCGCGCTCGTGCAGGAGGAGCAGTTCGGGCCGGCGCTGCCGATCATCCGCTACTCCGACGTCGACGAGGCGTTCGCGCTCGCCAACGCGGTCGATGTGGGCCTCGGCGCCTCGGTGTGGTCGAGCGACCCTGAGGCGGCCCGCGAAGCCGCGACCCGGATGCAGTCCGGCACGGTGTGGATCAACTCGCACGGCGGGCTGCACCCGATGGTGCCGTTCGGCGGGGTGAAGAGCTCGGGCTACGGCCTCGAGTTCGGCGTGGCGGGCCTCAAGTCCGTCGCCGTGCCGCAGGTCGTCTCCGGCCCCGGCCGGAAGGCCTAGACCATGGCCCGCTCCGCGATCGTCGTCGGAGCCGGCACCTCGGGGAGCATCGTCACCCGGCGTCTCGTGGACGCGGGGTACGACGTGACGCTCATCGAGGCCGGCGGGTACGACACCAACCCCGCAATCCACGACCCGTCCCGTGCGGGCGAACTCTGGCACGCCGCCGAGGACTGGGACTACTTCACGGTGCCGCAGGACCATGCGGCCGGGCGCCGGCTGCACCTGCCGCGCGGGAAGGTGACCGGCGGATCCCATGCGCTGAACGCGATGATCTGGGTGCGCTGCGCGGCGAGCGACTTCGACGGCTGGGAGCGCTCCGGCGCCACCGGCTGGGGGTGGTCCGACGTGCTGCCCGTGTACGAGGCGATCGAGAACGACCTGCTGCCGGTGACGGACGACTACCCGCTCGTGCCGATCCAGCAGTCGATCATCGACGCCGCCGTCGAGGAGGGGCTGGAGCACAACCCCGACTACAACGGCGGCACGCTCGACGGCGTCTCGCAGGAGCAGGTCACGATGCGCGACGGCCAGCGCGTCAACACGTGGATGGCGTATGTGCGTCCCGTCGAGGACGCCCCGAACCTGCGCATCGTCACCGACGCGGAGGTCGCGACCGTAATCGTCGAGGACGGCGTTGCCGCGGGCGTGCGGCTGAGCGACGGATCCGAGCTTCGTGCGGATGAGGTGATCCTCGCCGCCGGCGCACTGGGCAGCCCCGCGATCCTGCTGCGCAGCGGCATCGGCCCGCGCGCGGACCTCGAGGCCCTCGGCATCGAGGTGCTCCGCGACGTCCCGGCGGTCGGCGCGAACCTGCACGACCACCTGCTGTCCCCGGTGATCTTCACGACCGCGCAGCCCGTGGGCGCGCCGCAGCCGGGTGTCTCGGTGACGCAGACGCACCTGTTCTGGCGGTCGCGCGACGACCTCGCCGAGCCCGACACCCAGCCGATCCACTTCTCGGTGCCGATGTGGGGTGAGCTCGAGCCGCGGCCCGGCGCGCACGGGCCGGGCGACGGCTTCACGCTCATGGCGGGGCTGGTGACGCCGCACAGCCGCGGCGCGCTGCGCCTGTCGGGCCCCGGCGTCGAGGACCCGCTCCTCATCGACCTCGCGGCTCTGGAAGACGACCGCGACGTGGCCGCGCTCGCCGCGTCCGTGCGCCAGGCGCGCCGGATCGGCGCCCGGCCCGCCCTCGCGGGGGAGTGGGGCGCGATCGAGGCCTACCCCGGAGCGGAGGTGCCGGACGCCGACGTCGAGGACTGGGTGCGCCGCACCGCGATCACCTACCACCACCAGGTCGGGACGTGCCGGATGGGATCGGATCCGGATGCTGTCGTGGATCCGCGCCTGTGCGTGAACGGCGTCGCGGGGCTCCGCGTGATCGATGCCTCGGTCATGCCGACGATCACCACGGGCAACACGAACGCCCCGGCCGCCGTGATCGGCGAGCGCGGCGTGCGGTTCCTGCTCGAAGACGCGGACTAGGAGCGTGTGCGGCCGGGCTCGTCAGCGGGCCTGGCCGCGCAGCTCCGCGAGCAGGGCCTGCAGCCCCGCCTCGATGCGCTCGTCTCCGGCGACCTCGGGCAGCAGCACCGACACCATCTGCCAGCCGGCGTTGCGCGAGGCGACCTCGCCGACCGCCGTGTCGATGTCGACGTGGTCGGCGAGCTCGCCGTCCTCGCGCGCCTCGACGAGGAAGCGGCGGAACTGGTCCCGCCAGCGCTGGTTGTTCTCGCGGTGGATCTGGGTGACCCTCGTGTCCTGCGAGGCGTGGTCCCAGAAGGCGATGACGACGCGGGCGTACTTGGGACCGAGGTCTCCGAAGGGGAGGATCTCGCGGCACATCTGCTCGAGGGCGTCGAGGCCGCGCTTGCCCGCGACCTCGGTGAGGATCCGGCCGTTGGCCTGCACATGGAGGCGGACGAAGGACGCCGTGAGCAGACTCTCCTTGGTGGGGAAGTAGCGGGCGATCGCGCCGTGGGTGTAGCCGGCCTCGGCAGCGATCTGGCGCATCGTGAGCCGTTCGAAGCCCTCCCTGGCGATCACCTTGGTGGCCGCATCCGCGATGTGGTCCCGCCGTTCGTCGTGGTCAACGATCTTGGGCACGTCAGTCCTCCTCCGATGCTGATGATCCTAGGGGGAGCGGAGACGGAGAGCCGCCCCATCTTTCGCGGCCACTTGGACACGTAAGATTCCGAAACATCTTGACAACACTATCTCCTTGCTGGATATTTAAGTGACCAAGTGGTGATTAAAGACGATGAAGTCGCACCGCAGCGACGCCTCCGCTCCGAGATCCCATCCCTCGTTCTGACAGGAAGCACACATGCACATCACGCGCGCACTCCGTGTCGCCGCCGCGGTCGTCGCCGTCGGCGCGGCCGCCGCCCTCGCCGGCTGCTCGTCCTCTTCCGGAAGCACCGAACCGGGGAAGAAGGGCGATCTCACCACGGTCAAGGTCGCCACGATCGGCCTCACCTCCGATGGCAGCCTGCTGACCGGGATGGCGAAGGGGTTCTTCGCCGACGAGGGCCTCAAGGTCGAGACCTCGATCGTCGCGAACCCGCCCGCCGGTCTCGCCGCTGCGCAGAGCGGTCAGGTCGACATCGCCTACTCGCCCAGCATCCCGCTGCTCAATGCACTCAGCCAGGGCGTGAAGATGAAGGTCGTCGCACCCGCCGACGGCTACCCGGACGCGGCGACCAGCGCCTCGGACCCCGCGGCGTTCGACGACACCGGCCTGTTCGCGAGCGCGACCAGCGGCATCACGTCCGTGAAGGAGCTGGCCGGCAAGACGATCGCGATCCCGGCCCGCAAGGCTCAGCTCGAGGTGGTCATCGCCGAGCAGCTCAAGAAGAACGGCATCGACCCCGCGACGGGTGTGAAGTGGGTCGTGCTCGACTTCACCTCGGCCGTCGCCGCGCTGAAGAGCGGCAACGTCGACGCGGCGGGACTGGTCAGCCCCTTCACCGCGCAGGCGCTCTCCGCGGGGAACCCCCAGCTCGCCGCGCCGTCGATCGGCTTCTTCGAGACCGGTGCGACGGGCCTGTGGACGACAGGCGATGCGACCGCGACCTCGAAGAAGGACGTCGTCAGCGCGTTCCAGCGCGCGATCGCGAAGTCCAACGAGTACGCCACCGCGCATCCCGAGGAGGCGATCAAGGCCGGCCTCGCCTACACGAAGTCGACGCTCTCGGTCGATCAGGTCAAGGTCCCGGTCTGGCCGGCGACCGTCACGGACGAGGACCTGCAGCGTCCCGACGACAAGATGGTGGGTCTCGGGTTCCTGAAGAAGCCGGTCGACCTCACGGGCGTCATCCTCACGAAGTGACGGCCATGACCCGCTCCCGCATCCTCCCCGCGCTGCTCGGCGCCGCCGGTGCGCTGACCGCACTCGTGGTGTGGCAGCTCGCGGCGACGGTCGGCCCGCTCGCCGGCGCGCCGCTGCCCTCCGCCCTCGAGGCGCTGGGCGCGGCGGGCCGGCTCCTGGGCACGCCGCAGCTCTGGCAGGCGACGGCGGACACCCTGGTCATGGCCCTCAGCGGCCTCATCGCCGCCGCCCTCGTCGGCGTGCTGCTGGGCATCGCGATCGGATCCTCTCCGCTCGCGATGCACGCGACCAGGGTGCCGCTGGAGTTCCTCAAGCCGATCCCGCCCATCGTGATCCTCCCGGTCGTGGTGCTCGTGCTCGGCCCCACCTCGGGTATGGGGACCTTCCTCGTCTTCTTCGGCTCGTTCATCGCGATCGCGGTGCAGTCCTCCGCCGGGGTCTTCGACACCGATCCCGTGGCCCGCGCGACGGGCGCCTCCTACGGGATGAGTCGCGCGGAGATCCTCACCCGGATCGTGATCCCGAGCGCGCTGCCCTACATCGGCACCGCGCTGCGCGTCGCGGCCCCCACCTCGCTCGTCATCGCCGTCGTCGCCGGCCTCCTCGGGGGAGGCCCGGGACTCGGCCAGAGCCTGCTCATGTCGCAGATCTCCGGCAACCAGCCCGAACTGTTCGGCTACGTGCTGATCCTCGGCGTGCTCGGCCTGCTCATCCAGGGGCTCAGCCAGTGGGGCGAGCGGCGTCTGCTGCACTGGCACCCGCAGTACCGGAAGGCGGAACACGCATGACCCTCACCACCTCCGTGCAGACCGGTGCGCGGCTCCGCCGCGGCCGCCGGCTGAGTTCCTCTCCGCGCTGGCTGCTGATCCTCGTCGAGATCGCGGTCCCGGTCGTCCTCATCGCGCTGTGGTGGATCGCCTCGGCCGGATCCACGAACACGTTCTTCCCGCCGCTGTCCGCGATCCTCGCGCGCCTGGGCGAGCTGATCGGAACGCCCGCGTTCCTCGGCGACATCGGCATCTCCGTGCTGAATCTGGCCGTGTCCTTCCTCGTCGCCACGGTCATCGGCGTGCTGCTGGGGTGCGCGCTCGGACTCATCGCCCCGCTCAGCTGGTTCGTCGAGCCGACGATCCACTTCTTCCGGGCGATCCCGCCGGTCGCGCTCGTGCCGATCTTCGTGTCGCTCATCGGCTTCGGCAACGGCACGCGCATCCTCTCGATCTCGCTCGCCGCGCTCTTCCCGATCCTCATCTCGACGATCGACGGCGTGCGCGCGGGGGAGCCCACCCTGTTGATGGTGGGACGGGTCTACCGGCTCACCCGCGCGGAGCGGCTGTTCCAGGTGACGCTGCCGGCCGCGAGCCCTCGGATCCTGTCCGGCATGCAGGTGAGCCTCATCACCGCGTTCGTCGTGATGATCGCGAGCGAGATGCTCGGATCCTCGGCGGGCCTCGGGGCCGCGACGCTGCTCGCGCAGCAGTCCTTCGCGATCGCCGACATGTGGGCCGGCATCATCGTCCTCGGCGTGCTCGGCTACCTGTCCACCGCCCTGTTCGTCCTGTTCCGCCGCGCGGTCCTGCGCTGGTACATCGCCTCACAACAACTGGAGAAGAGCGAATGAGCATCACCACCAGCCCCCGGCTCAGCGTCCAGGGCCTCGCCAAGACCTATCGCACCAAGGGCGGCGACGTCCCGGTCATCGCGGATCTCACGTTCGACGTGCAGGCGGGCGAGGTGGCCTGCATCGTCGGGCCGTCCGGCATCGGCAAGACCACGCTGCTGAAGTGCCTCACCGGCCTGCAGCCGATCACGTCCGGATCCGCCCGCATCGACGGCGTCGAGATCGACGGGCCTCCCGAGGAGATGGCGCTCGTCTTCCAGGAGTACACGCGCTCGCTCATGCCGTGGCTCACGGTCGAGAAGAACGTGCGGCTGCCGCTCCGGCACCTCCGGCTGAGCACCGCGGAGCGGGAGGAGCGCATCGCGTCGGCGCTCGCCGCGGTCGGGCTCGCCGGTGCGGGCGCGAAGTATCCGTGGCAGCTCTCCGGCGGCATGCAACAGCGCGTCGCGATCGCCCGCGCGATCGCCTACCGTCCCGAGGTGCTCGTGATGGACGAGCCGTTCGCGTCCGTCGACGCGCAGACCCGGTTCGAGCTCGAGGATCTGTGCCTGCGGATCCGCGAGCAGTTCGGCATGACGATCTTGGTCGTGACGCACGACATCGACGAGGCCGTGTACCTCTCGGATCGCGTCATCGTGCTCGGCGAGCGGCCCGCGCGCGTGACCGAGACCATCGAGATCGACTTCGGCGGCCCCCGCGACCAGCTGGAGACGCGGGCCACGGCAGAGTTCGCCGAGCTCCGCACCCGCATCTTCGGTCTCATCCGGAAGGCGGGCTGAATGGACCCCGCGGCACGCGGCTACGAGGGCTTCGCCGGGCGCGTCGGAGAGTTCACGTCCGAGTCTGATCCCGCGTGGCGCCCCCGGCCGATCGCCGCGGAAGGGGCGCCCAACATCGTCGTCATGCTCGTCGACGACCTCGGGTTCAGCGACCTCGGCCCGTTCGGCGGCGAGATCCGGACGCCGTTCATCGACGGCCTCGCGGCCGACGGCTGGCTGTTCACGAACTACCGCACGGCGCCGATGTGCTCGCCGGCACGTGCCGCGCTGCTCACCGGGCTGAACCCGCACCGGGCGGGGTTCGGGTTCGTGGCGCACATCGATCCGGGCTACCCCGGTTTCGCCTGCGAGCTGCCCGCCGCCGCCCCCACGCTCGCGGAATCGCTGCGGGCCGGCGGGTACGCGACGTTCATGGTCGGCAAGTGGCACCTCACCCTCGAGTCGCGGCTGCATGACGGGGCGGATCGGTCGTCGTGGCCGCTGCAGCGCGGTTTCGACCGCTACTTCGGTTCGATGGACGGGTTCACGTCCCTGCACCATCCGCACCGTCTCGTGCAGGACAACTCCGTCGTGGACGTCGCAGAGTTCCCTGACGGGTTTTTCCTCACCGACGAACTGACGGATCGTGCGATCGGCATGGTCGACGAGCTCCGCGCGAACGATCGTAGTAAGCCCTTCTTCCTCTACTACGCGCACACCTCGGTGCATGGACCGATCCAGGCCAAGGAGGAGGACATCGAGCGCTATCGCGGCCGGTACGAGCGCGGCTGGAACGCCGTGCGCGAGGAGCGGTTCGCGCGCCAGCGCGCCCGCGGCATCGTGCCCGCGCACGCTGAGCTGCCGGGGGATCCGCTCGCGGACGGAGACCAGATCCCGCACTGGGACGACCTCGGTCCCGAGGAGCGGGCGCTGTTCGCCCGCCACATGGAGGTCTACGCCGCCGCTGTCGACGAGATCGATCAGAGCGTCGGCCGCCTGCTCGCCCGGCTCGATGAACTCGGCGAGCGCGAGAACACGATCATCGTGATCGCGAGTGACAACGGCGGCACCGCCGAGGGAGGTCCGACCGGAACGCGCAGCTACTTCGCGCAGTTCGGCCTGCATGGCGCGGTGCCCGACGGGTGGGTGAACGACGTTCCCCGCGATCTCTCGGAGATCGGCGGACCGCGGTTGTACGGCCAGTACCCGACCGGCTGGGCGCGAGTGTCGAACACGCCGTTCCGGTCATTCAAGTCGAGCACCTACGAAGGCGGGGTGCATGCGCCGCTCGTGATCTCCTGGCCCGCCGGTGCGGCGTCGCCGGGACTCAGGGACCAGTTCGTCTTCGTGTCCGATCTCGCCCCGACCCTGCTCGAACTGGCCGGCGTCGCGCGTCCGGATCAGTGGAACGGGACGTCCGCGCTCGAGGTCGACGGCGACAGCATCGCCGGGATACTCGCGGATCCGGCGGCTCCAGGACGCGAGCAGCAGTACTTCGAGTGCGTCGGCCGGCGCGCGTTCGTCGACGGCGAGTGGAAGGCGGTCTCGCCGATCCCGCCGACGCGCGCGCAGGGCGCCACCGGGGGCACGTGGGAGCTCTACCACCTGCCGAGCGATCCGACCGAGACGCGGGATCGTGCCGAGCATGAGCCCGAGCGGGTACAGGAGCTCGCGGAGCGCTGGCGCGAGGAGGCCTGGCGCAACACCGTGTTCCCGCTGGACGACGACGGCACGCTGCACTCGGTGCGACCCGGAACCGAGGCCCCGCTCTCGGAGCCTGTCGAGCTCGTGCCGTTCCGACCGCCGCTCGAGCGGTTCCGCTCGGCGCGCCTCACGGTGCTGCGCTCCTTCGAGGTGCACGCCGAGCTCGAACTGGAGCACGGCGCGGAGGGCGTGGTCCTCGCGCACGGCGATCAGGGCGGGGGGTACCTGCTGGCATTGGACGGCGCCGAGCTGCTGCTCTCCTACAACGCGTACGGCGCGATGCGCCGCGTGCGCGCGAGCGCCCCGGAACCCGGCCACCATCGCATCGACCTGCGGGTGCGGGCCGACCTCGGGCTGCGCTCGAGTCTCGCCGTCGATGTCGACGGCACCGAGCGGCTCCGCCTCGACGACATGCCGATGCTCGTCGGCATGGCGCCCTTCACCGGTATCAGCGTCGGCTACGACTACGGCGGCCCCGTGGACTGGGATCTCCACGAACGGCACCGCTCCTACCCGTTCCGCGGCGGCCGGATCCGGTCCCTGCGGTACGTGCCGGGCGAGGCCTCGCCCGAAGACGCGACCGTGCTGCGCGCGATCGAGCAGGAGATGCGCGACCTCGTCGACTGAAGGGCGCTCTCAGCCCGCCACAGCCGCAGCGGACTCCGGGGTCGGGATGTTCGCGCTGTACGGGACGTGCAGGGCCTGCGCGAAGCGCTCGAAGAGAGCCGGATCCCCCTGGAGCTGCACGGCTCCCGTGGCGAGCGCGTCGTGCGGACTCAGCGTGCCCGCGAGCAGGTCGCGGATCGCCGGGCCCGCCATGATCTCCAGGTCCGCGTCCTCGAGCAGGCCCGGTTCGGCGACGACTCGGCCGTCGCGCATGACGACGTGCACCTCGATGTCGCCGACGCGCACGTTGTAGGTCGTGTCCCAGACGGCGGGTACGACGCCGTCGCCCGCGGCCACGCGGAGCGCCGCGGTGATCGACGACGTCGTCACGATCTCGCCCTCGCGGGGCGTGCGCATGCCACCCGCGCCCCATCGCGACAGCGCGTCCAGCGCCGGTCCGAGCTCCTGGCCGCGCGGCGTGAGGCCGTAGACGACCGAGCGCTCGCCGCCGGCGGGCGCCGCCCTCTCGACGATGCCCTCGTCCTCGAGCTCCTTCAACCGCGTTGCCAACGTGTTCGTGGGGATGCCGGGCAGTCCGGCGACGAGTTCCGAATAGCGCCGCGGTCCCACGCTGAGATCGCGCAGGATCAGCAGCGTCCAGCGCTGCCCGACGATCTCCGCCGCGCGGGCGAGGCCGCAGAACTGACCGTAGTGCTGGTTCGTCATGAGAATCAGATTATCACTTGACTTCAATATTTGCAGTGTGCTTTATTTTTTGAAGTAACCCGGATTCGGGCTCATCCGCGAGAAGGAGAAGGACATGACCGCCACCATCGCCCCGGCCGAGATCGACGCCTCGCCCGCAGCCGACTCCGCCCTGGCGGCGCGCAACCGCACCGCCCTGCGGCTGCTCCTCGCCGCCGTCTTCGTCGTGTTCCTGAACGAGACGATGATGGCGGTCGCGCTGCCGCGGATCCAGGAGTCGCTGCACATCGACGCGACCCGCGGGCAGTGGCTGACCACGGCCTTCGCCCTCACCATGGCGGTCGTCATCCCGACGACGGGCTGGCTGATGCAGCGGCTGCGCACGCGCACGGTTTTCACGGTCGCGATGTCGAGCTTCGTCGTGGGCACGGTCATCGCCGCACTGTCCCCGGTCTTCGAGATGCTCGTGGTGGGCCGTGTCGTGCAGGCCATGGGCACCGCGGTCATGATGCCGCTCATGATGACCACCGTCATGACGGTCGTCCCCGCCGAGGAGCGAGGCAGGATCATGGGGCGCGTCTCGATCGTCATGTCCGTGGCGCCCGCCGTCGGCCCCATCGTCTCGGGCGCCCTGATCCAGGTGCTGCCGTGGCAGGGGCTCTTCTGGGTGATGCTCCCCATCGCACTCACGATGCTGGCCATCGGGATGCGTCGGATCCCGAACGTCTCGGAGACGCGCGCCGTTCCGCTCGACGCGCTGTCGGTGATCCTCGCCGCCCTCGCGTTCTCCGCTCTCGTGTTCGGCCTCAGCCAGATCGGCGCGACCGCCGTGGGCGAGGCTGCGGTGCAGCCGTGGATCCCGATCGTCCTCGGGCTGGCGGGACTCGGACTCTTCGTCTGGCGTCAGCTGGTGCTGCAGCGCACCGATGCGGCTCTGCTCGATCTGCGGACGTTCCTCTCCCGGGACTTCGCCGTCGCGGTCGCCATGATGACCGCCGGCATGGTGTCGCTGTTCGGTGCCTTCATCGTGCTGCCGCAGTTCGCGCGCTACACGCTGGGCCTCGACCCGCTCTGGGTGGGCGCGATCCTGCTGCCCGGCGGCCTGCTGATGGGACTCGCCGGACCCACCGTCGGGCGCCTGTACGACCGCTTCGGCCCGCGCCCGCTGGTCATCCCGGGATCGATCGGGCTGGCGGCGTCGCTCTGGACACTCGCCTTCGGCCTGGGGGAGCACTCCTCGTGGGTCGTGCTGCTGGGGGCGCACATCGTGCTGATGCTGTCGCTCGCCTTCCTGTTCACGCCGGCGTTCAGCGCCTCGCTCGGTTCGCTCGCGCCCCAGCTGTACTCGCACGGCAGCGCCACGATCGCCACGCTGCAGCAGGTGGCTGGCGCGGCGGGCACGGCGATCTTCGTCGCGCTCTATGCCACCGGGGTGACCGCGACCGGATCCGCGGATCCGGACCTTCCCTCGCCGGCGGCTGCTGCCTCGGGCTCGCACCTCGCGTTCCTCGCGGGCGCGATCCTCTCGCTCGTCGTCATCGCGCTCGCCCTGTGCGTGCGCCGGCCGGTGGTGGTGGTGGTGGAGGCGTCGGAGCACTGAACGGCCGGCACGGCTCCGCGCAGCACGGATCGTCCTTCACGGCGGCCCCGGGGTGATTCACCCCCGGGGTCGCCGTGCTGTCGCGTGCGGGTCAGTCCTCGAGCAGAGCCGCGGCGAACATGGGGCGGGCGGCGTCCGCGCTGGGCGGGTGGAACAGTCCCGCCGCCGCGTCGCGGTACAGCCGGCTCAGTTCATGGCCGTTGTCGAAGCCGGATCCGCTCGTGCACATGAGCGCGGCCTCGGCGGCGCGGCGGGCGGCCGTCGACGCGTTCAGGCGGGCGCTCACCAGGAGCAGCGGCCAGCGCGCGCCATGGTCGAGCAGCTCGTCGAAGTCGCGGCAGTAGGCCTCGAGCTGCGCCGGCACCGCCAGATAGTCGAGGTGCGCATCGGCGAGCCGGGTGCGCGACTCGGGGACCTCCGCGTAGGTCGCTCCGGCCTTGGCGGACCGTCGCTTCTTCAGGCCCGCCGCTCCCAGGTCGAGTGCGCGGCGGGCCACGCCGGCGTAGACGGATCCGATGAGCAGCTGGAAGTTGCTCGTGATCGCGAAGGTGAGCAGGTCCGGCACCCGTCCCACGGCGATGCGACGGTTCACCCGCTCGGGTCGCATGCGCACATCGGTCAGGATCGTCGCGCGGCTCTGCGAGGCCCGCATGCCCATCACGTCCCACTGGTCGGACACCGTGATGCCCTCCGCGCCGCGCTCGAGGAAGCCGTAGACGAGCATCGGGTTCTCCGGATCCGTGTCGTCCCGGCCGTGCGTGATGAGCCGGGTCCAGACGGGGGAGAGCGACGTGAAGATCTTGACGCCGCTGAGGATGTAGCCGCCATCGGGCTGCGGAACGGCCGCCGTCTTCGAGTCCTGCATGACCCAGTCGTTGGACGGCTCGCTGATCCCGAACGCGAAGATCTCGCCGGCCATCGCCTCGGTGAACACGCCGTCGAGGGAGTGATCGCCGCGGTCGGCCAGGGCCTTCGCGACACCGGTGCACATGAGGTGCATGTTGACCGCGAGCGCCGTCGCCGGGGCGGCCGTCGCGAGGCGCTGCTGCAGGTGCGAGACCTCGTCCAGGCTCAGCCCAGGGCCTCCGTGCGCCTCGGGGACGAACAGCAGCAGGTATCCGCGCTCGGTCAGCTCGGCGAGATCCTCGTCGAAGAACCGGTTCTCGAGGTCGTACACGGCGGCGCGCTCGCGGAACCGCTCCAGGAGCTCATCCGGCAGGTACTGCTCGGCGAGCTCGGCGTGGCGGGTGAGACGGTCGGTCATCGTGCCTCCTGTGGGTGGTCGGAGAAGACGGGCGTTTCGAGGACGACGGCGCCGTTGTGGCCGCCGAAGCCGAAAGAGGGGGACAGGACGCGGCGGATCCGTCCGGCGTGGCGCGCCGCGCCGCGCACGATGTCCCAGTCCGCGAACTCGGGGTCGTCGAGGTTGATCGCGGGCGGGATCAGGCCGGTCTGCAGTGTGCGGATCGCGAGGACGGCTTCGACGGCGCCGGACGCGCCGAGCAGGTGTCCTGTGCTCGACTTGGTCGCGGTGATCGGGATCTGTCGGGCACGTGCGCCGAACACGGCCTCGAGCGCCGCGAGCTCTGCCGCGTCGCCGGCCGGAGTGCCCGTGCCGTGGGCGTTGACGTGGTCTATGCCGTGTGCGGCATGCGGATCCAGCCCGGCGTCGGCGAGTGCCGCGGCGACGGCCTGTGCGGCGCCGAGACCCTGCGGATGCGGGGCCGTGGGATGGTGCGCGTCGCTCGACTCGCCGAATCCGGCGAGCACGGCGAGCGGCTCGGCCCGGCGGTCGCGGGCGACGTCCTCGGCCTCGAGCAGCAGGGCTGCGGTGCCCTGGGACATCACGAAGCCGCGGCGCCCGCGGTCGAACGGGCGGCTGGCTGCGGTGGGGTCCGATTCGTACCCGCTGGCGAGCGCACGCAGATTGGCGTTGGCAGCGAGGTTGACCGGATTCAGGCAGTCCTCCATGCCGACCACGAGCACGGCGTCGGCGTACCCGTGCCGGATGCGGCGCAGCCCGTCGCCGAGCGCGATCGCGCTGGACGCGCATGTCGCGGTGATCCCGTGCGCCGCGCCGCGGGCGCCGTATCGCTCGCTGAGCAGCGCCGCTGCGGCATCAGGAGCCCCGTGCACGACCACGCTCAGCGGCACGCCGCGCGGACCGCGGGCGTCGAGCGCGCGGGTGGCGGCCTGCATCGCGTCCACCGGTCCGGATCCGGTCGCCGCGAGGACCGCCGTGCGGGCCGGGTCCCAGGGGAGCGCAGCACCGGCGCGCAACGCGGCGGGGCTGACGCCGGCGTGGTCCAGGGCCTGATCCGCCGCGGCGATCGCCCAGAGCTGGAGCGGGCTCAGGCGCCGGGCGAGCGGCGGGGCCACGATCCCGGTCGCGTCGAATCCGCGGATCCTGCCGCCGATCCGCACGGCCAGATCCCGGAACTCCGGTTCGTCGAGGGCGGTGACGGCGCTGCGCCCCGCGACGACGGCATCCCAGAGGGAGGGGACGTCGAGGCCGCTCGGAGTGATCGCGCCCAGCCCGGTGACGACGACGCGCCGTGCGTCCCCGCTCACAGCCGGATCCCTTCGCCCTGCTCGATGAGCGCGCTCGTCGCCGGGCGTCGGATCTTGCCTCCAGCGGTGCGCGGGATTCGATCGAGCAGGTACCAGCGCCGTGGCACGAACTGCGGGGCCAGCCGCTCGCGCGCCCAGGCCCGGAGGTCGGCCTTGGTCGGGGTGTCGCTCACCGCGTCAGGAGGAGAACTCGTGTTCGGGAGGGCTCCGGGCGTGGATCCATCCTCCCGAGCGAGAGAACTCCTCCCGAGCGGGCGCGGAGCCTCGATCACGAGCGCGACGACACTGCCGAGCCGCGGATCGGGCAGCGCCACAGCGCACACGGTACCGAGCCCTGGCATCGCATCGAACGCGCGCTCCACCTCGGGCAGTGAGACCTTGTGCCCGCCGGTCGCGACGATGTCGCCGGCACGCCCCGCGAGCTGGAGCCGGCCGTGCACCCCGCGCCCCATGTCGTGCACGGTCGCCCAGCCGTCGGATCCGCGCAGCACGGCGTCGGTCGTCGCCGCGAGGTAGCCGTCGGAGCAGGCCGCGGCCCGGATCCAGAGGGTGCCGAGCTCGCCGTCGGGCACGACGTGGCCCTCGTCGTCTCGGATCTCGGCGCCGATGCCGTCGTAGACGTCCAGCAGCGTGCCGTCGCCGCCGCGGCTGTCGCCGATGAACCCGATCTCCGCGGCGCCGTAGTAGCTGATCAGGCGCACGTGCGGCAGCGCCGCGGCGAGGCCGTCGCGGAGCGCTGCGGGCAGGTTCGCGCCGCCGGTGACCACGAGGTCCAGCCCGGCGAAGGCGTGCGGGTCGCGCCGTGCGCCATCGATGAGCACCTGCACCACGGCCGGCACGGCGACGATCCGGGTGATCCCCTCGGCCGCGACGCGTTGCGCCAGGCCTGCGGCATCGAACCGGTCGGCGAGGTGCGCGCCTCCGCCGGTGGCGAGGCACTCGATGACGGCGTACAGCGTGAGGCTGTACGACAGCGGCCCCGGGGCCAGGGTCTCGACGCCGGGCCGCGGTTCGAGGTGCGCGCTCGAGACGGCGACGTTCTCGCGGTACTGGCGTCGGGTCTTCAGGAAGGCCTTCGGATCGCTCGTGGTGCCGGAGGAGAACAGCAGCAGGAACGCCTCGTCGGCCTCGCGCACCGTGGGCGGATCCGCGGGCGCCGCTGTCGCCTCCCGATCGCGGAACTCCGACAGTGAGAGAACGGTGCCGGTCCATCCGGCGTCGCGGAGTGCGGGTGCGAGTGCGGGGTCGTCGCCGATGACGAGCCCGATCCCGGCCGCGACCACGACGTGCACGCGGTGGGAGAGCGGCCAGTTCGGGTCGATCGTGGCGGACACGGCGCGATAGCCGGCGAGTCCTGCGACGATCCGGGCGGCGTGGAAGGCGCTCGACGTGCTGACGGCGGTGATCGGGATCCCGCGGGTCTCCGGCGCCGGAGGCGGTGGGGCGTCCTGTGCACGGTGTGCGGCATCGACGACGGCGAACACGCGACGCGAGTCCTCCACGAGCCCGGCGTAGTCCAGGGCGCCTTCAGGGCCGACGATCGCCGGCTGCGAGGGCTCGTGTGCGGCGGTGAAGAGCACGGTCCTGGTGATCGGCATTCCCCGCCCTCCCCGTGACACATGCGCGCCGGGGTGCGGCCCGGCTCGGCCGATCCAGTCTATGACCAGCCGCGGTCGGCGGGTCGGTCAGGCCTCGGGCGCCCCGTCGTGCAGCAGGGCGACCGCAGACGCCAGGGTGTCGCCGTCGGGGATCCGGCCTTCGGGGCTCAGCAGCCAGAGGATCCCGAGGCCCTGAGACAGCACGAACTCCAGCTGTGCCAGCGCGAGCGCCTGCTCGGGGGTCAGATCGGGGTATGCGGCGGTGAGACCCTCTGCGACGCCGCGGTAGCCCTCATCGACGGCGGCCTGCATGCGGGTCAGCGCCGCCGGATCGCGCATCATGCGCACGGCGTTCTCCATGCTGGCCAGCAGGGTCTCCCGGTTCGCGGCGAACACCTCAGGCATGCCGTTCCACAGCGCGGCGAATCCGGCGAGGCGGGGGAGGTCCTTGGCCTCCAGGATCGCGGCCTCCATGCCGTCGCCGATCCCGGTGCCCAGCGTCTCCAGGAGCGCCTCGGTGACGAGCTGATCCTTCGAGCCGAAGTGGTAGCCGATCGCCGCGAGGCTGACGCCGGCCTCCGTGGCGATGTCGCGGGCGGTGGCGTTCGCGACGCCGCGCTCGACGATGACACGGCGGGCGCCGGCGAGCAGATCCTCACGATTTCCCATGACGACATCCTAGGCGCGTCTTAGACGCTTGTACTAGACATGCGTCTCGGAAGCGTGTAGACATTCGTCTTAGACAAACGTCTAATACTCGAATCGAGGAGAACGCCATGTCCGCACCCCATGTCCTCATCTCCGGCGCCGGCATCGCCGGGATCGCCACGGCGCTGCAGCTCGTCCGCGGCGGGATCCGCACGACGGTCGTCGAGCGGGCGCCGGAAGCCCGCCCGGGTGGGCAGGCCGTCGACCTGCGCGGAGCGAGCCGTGAGGCCGCCGAGCGCATGGGCCTGATGCCCGCGATCCGCGCGCATCAGCTGCACGAGCAGGGGATGCTGTACGTCGACGGCCGAGGGCGCCCCTACGGGCGCATGCCGGTCGAGCTGTTCGACGGGCGCGGTGCGGTGGCCGACGTGGAGATCGCACGCGGGGATCTGAACCGGGTCCTCCTGGATGCGCTCGCCGAGGCGGCGCAGCAGGCCCCGGGTCTGCTGTCCCTGCGGTACGGCGACCGCATCGATGCCCTTGCCCAGGATGCGGCGGGCGTCGAGGTCCGCTTCGCCTCGGGCGCCTCGGAGCGCTTCGACGTCGTGCTCGGCGCCGACGGTGTGCACTCGGCGACGCGGCGCCTGGCGTTCGGGCCGGAGGGGCGGTTCGCCACGCGCCTCGGCGGCTACGCGGCGTTCTTCACGATGCCGACTCCGGCAGGGATCGAGGACGGCTGGTTCTCGATGCGGATCGTGCCGGGCGCGATGCTGGGGATCCGTCCGGACCGGGATCCGGCGACGTCGAAGGCGATGCTCACGCTGCGCGTGGATCACGACCCCGCGCTGCGCGGCGACCGGGCGGCGCAGGAGGTGCTCATCCGTCGCGTGCTGACCGGTGCCGGCTGGCAGGCCCCGGCCGTGCTCGCCGCGATGGGTGGGGCGGAGGACTTCTACTTCGACGAGCTGGCGCGCGTGGACGTGCCGGAGGTCGCGAAGGGGCGTGTGGCGCTCGTGGGTGATGCCGGCTACTGCGGATCGCCGCTCAGCGGGATGGGCACGGCGATGGCGCTCGTCGGCGCGTACGTGCTCGCCGGCGAACTGGTCGGCGCCGGTGCGGAGGAGGCTCCGGCCGCGCTCGCGCGCTACGCGCGGCGGATCGAGCCGTTCATCGCCGACGGCAAGAAGATCCCGTTCGGCAGTCTCGAGCGCGCCGTGCCGACCTCGTGGACGGGCGCGGTGCTGGGCGCACTCACGACCCGTGTGATGCTATCCCGGCCGCTGCGCCCGCTGATGAGGCGCGCCTTCGCGGAGAACGCCACCGACGCGCTGCCGCTGCCGCTGCCCGCGTCGGACGCAGTGCTGGCCGTCGAGTGACAGTGGCGGTGATGGGTCGTCGGGAGCCTTGCTTCGTCTTGCGATGCAAGATAGCTTGTGAAGCATGACAGCGGATGTCGGGTCGCAGATGCGCAAGGGCGTCGTCGAGTACTGCGTGCTCGGCCTGCTCGCGCGCGGCCCGATGTATGGTTGGGAGCTCTCGGAGCGGCTGATCGCCGAGGGCCTCATCGCGAGCATCGGCACGCTCTACCCGCTGCTGTCGCGGCTGCGTCAGAGCGGCTGGGTGCGCACGTTCGAGCGTCCGTCGGGGGCTGGTCCCGTGCGCCGCTACTACGAGCTCACCGATGACGGCGTGCGGCAGCTGGAGCAGTTCCGCGCGTCGTGGAGCCCGTTCGCGCGCAGCGTGGCGGGACTGATCGCAGAGGCCCCGCCGGCGGCGGGGGCGACCGCAGAGGGGGAAGCATGACCGAGGCCGAGGCGCAGAGCCTGCGCGACGACTACCTGGGACGACTCGATGCCGCCATCGCGGATCTGCCGTGGCGGGTCGCGAACGAACTGCGCAGCGGCGTCGCGGAGGAGCTCGACGGGCTCGATGCCGCCGCGATGCGGCTGCGGATCGCGCAGCTCGGGGATCCGGTGCAGATCGCCGCGGCCGCCGAGGAGGAGGCCGGAACCGCGCCGCCCGCGCCGGTCGTGGTCATGGCCCCGGTTCCGTTCGCGAAGCCGCCGATGGTCGACACGAAGTGGTTCGCGATCGTCGGTGCGCTCGTGCTGGGCGCCGGCACCTTCCTCGTCCCGTTCGGCGGATGGATCATCGGAGTGGGCCTCGTGACCTCGAGCCGATTCTGGCGGCGCTGGGAGAAGGCGGTGGCGATCCTGCTTCCGTTCGCGGGGTGGGGGTTGCTCTACGCCGCCGCCCTGGTGTCGAGGCTGATCTGGGTCGAAGCGCCCGCCGGCGGTGGCGCCAGCAATCCGTTGCAGCCCACGGCCTACGACCTGGCGCACTCATCGTTGATCATGGCGATCTTCTTCGTCCCCGTCGGCGCCGCTTGGCTGCTCTGGCGCCTGCGCGGACGCGAGACCCCGCGCCGCTGACGACCGCCGCGGATCCTGACTCGCTCAGGCGCCGGCGGTGCCGTGGTAGCGCATCAGCGCCGGCACGCTGAGCGCCATCACGGCCAGGAACACCAGCAGCAGGCTCGCGCTGATCACCGTGGTGGCGGCGATGCCGATCCCCTGTGCGGCGGCGCCGATGGCCAGGGCCGCGACGGGCTGCGCGCCGATCGCCAGCTCCTGCAGCCCCATGGCACGGCCCTGCAGCGCCGGCGGCGTGGAGGCGAGCATCAGCGTGTTCTGCAGCACGCCGAAGACCGACGAGACGAGCCCTGCCAGCGTGAACACCGCGGCGGCCAGGGGCGTGGTGGGCGCGAGCGCGAACAGGATCCAGCACACCGACATCCCGGCGATCCCGCACACGAACACGGCGCCCTTCCACGGGAAGTCGCCGAGCGCGGCGATCACGAGCGAACCGACGATGCCGCCCAGTCCGAACGCCGTCAGGAGCAGGCCGAGTCCCGCCGCATCGAGCTGCATGCTGTGCGCGAACACCGGCATGAAGCCCTGGTGGATCGACCAGATGAGGAAGTTCGTGGCGACGGTGATGAGCAGCACGGCCAGCACCACGCGCAGGCGCGCGATCGCGAGGAACCCCTCGCCCAGCATCCGCCAGATCGAGGAGTGCGGCACCTCGGGCTGCCGGTAGCCGCTGCTGACATCGCGGAGCGCGATCAAGGAGAGCCCGAACCACAGGGAGCCGATCCACAGCGCGGCCGCCGTGCCGAACGCGCTCACCAACAACCCGCCGATCGCGGGTCCGAGCATGAGGGTCGTATTCATCGCCAGCGCGTTCAGCGCGTTCGCGTTGCTGAGCTGTTCCGCCGGGACCTTGCCGGCGACCAACGCGGCTCGCGCAGGTTGAGAGGGGGAGTGCGCGAGTCCGAGCAGCAGGCCGCCCGCGGTGAGCACGCCGAACGACCCGAGCCCCGCCGTGGTGAGCGCCGCGAGGCCGACGGCCGCGACGATGGCGACGCCGCAGGCGATCATGAGCAGCCGCCGGCGATCCATCCGGTCCGAGATCGCGCCGGAGAGGGGGCCGAGCAGCAGGGGAAGCAGGCGCACCGTGGTGAACGCGGCAACGAGGATCTCGGATCCGGTCTGCTCGAACACCATCCAGCCGAGGATGAAGGTGAGCGTCCACATCCCTCCGAAGAAGGTGACGTTCGAGAGCAGGAGCGCCGAGAACTCGCGGTTGCCGTGCAGAGAAGAGAACGGGCGGAGCAACGCGGCGGCGAGCCGGTTCGGGCGGGCGTCGGGGCGCTCCTCGATGGCCATCCGGTCTCCTGATCGTGCGCGGGCGGGCGCGATCCGGACAGGGCGCGCAATTGGTATACCATTCTACGCCCTGCCGAGCGGGACCGGGAACGCGTCCGCCCCGCCGGGAACGGTCCCGGCGGGGCGGACGCGACGGCGTCGGCTCAGCCGGCCGCGTACACCTCGCGCCCCGCGAACCACGTCGCGAGCACGCGGGCGTCGATGATGGCGTCGGCGGGCCCGGCGATCGCGTCACGGTCCAGCACCACGAAGTCGGCGGACTTGCCCACCTCCAGGGATCCGGTCTCTGCGCCGAGGCCCATCGCGACGGCGGCGTTGCGGGTGAAGACCTGCAGCGCCTCCTCCGCGGTGATCGCCTGCTCGGGCCAGAGGGTGCCGGGCGCGCGGCGCAGCGGATCCGCCCGGGTGACGAGACCCTGGATCCCCTCGAGCGGGTTCGGCGACTCGCTCACGGGCCAGTCGGATCCGCCGGCGACCAGCGCACCGGCGTCGATGAGGGCACGGTTCGGCTGAGAGTGCTCCGCGCGCTCGCCGAGCACCTCGGACAGCATCTGCGGGATGACGCCGGGGAACCAGATGAACGGCGAGATGTCCGCCACGACATCGAGCGCCGCGAGACGGGGGATGTCCGTGTCGGCGAGGAACTGCCCGTGCGCGATCTGGATCGGCGTGGTGAAGCCTTCGGCGCGCAGCCGTTCGGCGACGTCCAGTACGAGTCGGGCGGATCCGTCTCCGGTGCAGTGCACCTTGGCGCCGAGGCCGCGCTCGGCGACCTGCCGCAGCCAGCCGTGGAGCTCGTCGAACGTCATCGTGGTCTCGCCGTGGAAGTGCGCGCCGTGCACGGCGTCGGCGACATACGGCTCCAGGAACGAGGCGGTGCGTGCGGGCGGCACCCCGTCGAGGAAGATCTTCACGAAATCGGGGCGGTGGTGCGCGGTGCGGAACTCCTCGCCGCGTGCGATGAGGGCGGATCCGACGGGGTCGAAACCGAAGATCTCGTCGTTGACGAGCAGGGACGACACCACCCAGGCGTTCAGCTCCCCGTCGCCGTCGAGGTCGGCGAGGGCGCCGAGGATGTCGGTGGAGACGCCGGCGTCCTGGAAGGCGGTGATGCCGTAGCTGTTCGCGAGATGCACACCGTGCGCGGACGCGGCGCGGTGCTGGGCGGCGCTCAGCCCACCGGAGCGGTCGTACGCCTCCTGCACCGGGATGCCGGCCGCTTCGAGAAGCACGCCCGTGGGGGTGCCGTCCTCGGCGTCGAGGATCGTGACGCCGCCGGCCGGGACCGATCCGGGCCCGATGCCGGCGAGTTCGAGGGCACGCGAGCTCGCCCAGCGGTTGTGCCGGGAGTCCTCCGCGATGACGACGGGGCGTCCGCCCGCCGCCTGGTCCAGACGCAGGCGCACGGCCGTGCTCTGCAGCGACGGCAGCAGGGTCGAGGCGACGACGCCGCCGATGATCCACGCGTCCTCCGGCAGCGTGGCGGCCTTCTCGCGCACCCGGTCGAGGATCTCGTCCAGCGTGAGGGATGGCGGCAGGGTGAGCTCGAACAGCTCGGTGCGCCCGGCGAGAGCGTGGTGGTTGTGCACGTCGGCGAAGCCGGGGTAGACCGCGGCCCCGCCGAGCTCGAGCACCCTGGTGCCGTCGCCGCGCAAGGCGTCGACCTCGGCACGCGTGCCGATCGCGGCGATGCGGCCGTCGCGCACGGCGAAGGCTTCGGCGGCCGGATGCGCAGCGTCGAGGGTGCGGATGACGTCGGCGACGACGATGAGTTCGGCGGGGGCGGTCGTCATGTCAGGCCGTCGCCTTCTCGGCGGCGTCCTGTGCGCCGAAGTTCGCCGGCTCGAGCTCGGGCGCGTGGTGGGTCACCGAGATGAGGCGGCCCCAGGCGCCGAACGTGAAGTGCGTGGGCACCTCGCCGGTCTCGTCGAGACCGAACAGCACGCCGTACGAGCGGATCTTGGTGACGTCGCGGTGGTCGGCGATCGTGACCGACGCGCACGGGATGACCTTCTCCCGCCAGGCGAACACGTAGATGCCGGGGCGGACCTCCCACACGCTGTTCTCGTCGGTGTCGGCGAGCCCGCGCTCCGGGCCGGCCAGGCACTGCCAGCTGTACCAGCGCTCGGACAGGTACACGTGCTCGTAGGCGTGCTCGGTGCTGTACACCCATTCCACACGGCGCCCGATCAGCGCGGTCGTCGGGTGCGGCTCCGCTCCGGTCGGCTCGGCGCCGTCGATCGTCGCGGTGCCGAAGTGGTGCACCACACGGGTGCGCCCGGGCTCGAGCGCCGGCAGGATCTCGCTGATGATCGACAGCACGCGCCCTGCGCGCAGGTCGATCACGAGGGAGACCGCCTCGTTCGGCAGGTAGCGGTGATGGAACTGCACGTAGAACAGATCCTCGTCGACCTCGATCGCCTCGTACGCGTCGGTGTCGGTGGCGGCCGCCGTAGGGTCGCCCTCGCCGGGGGTGTAGGCCCAGGTGACCTCGTCGTCGGCGAAGCGGTGCGCGATGCGCGTGCCGTTGGGGGCGGTGAGGTCGATCTGGCGGCCGGACAGGGCGGTGGTGTGCGGCGCCTTGTTGGCGTCGAATCCGGGGGCCAGGCCGTCCAGCGGCAGCCAGGTCGAGGTGTCGGCGGGGTTCATGGTGGTCATGATGCTCCTTGGTGGGTGGTGTGAGGCGGGTCCGGTGGCGATCAGCGCGTGCTGAACTGCTCGAGGTCGGCGGCAAGGCCGTCGTAGACGGCGGGCCTGCTGCGCTTCAGGTACTGCGCGTAGACGATGCCCCCGATCACGGCGAGCACCAGCAGCAGCGGCAGCAGGTTGATCCAGAGCTCCTCGGATCCGGCGACGATGTTGAAGTTGAAGATCGCGAGGACCGAGATCGCCGCGATGCCGAGGAAGCCGATCCCCGGAGCGATGAAGGTGCTCCACCAGCGGGTGTCGTGCTGTCGACGGAAGTACACGACGATCGACAGGGCGGCGAGGCCCTGAAGGATCAGCACGCTGAGCGTGCCGAAGCCGAGCATGGCCGGCACGACCTGCACGATCGGATCCGCACCGGCGACGAAGAAGATCACGGCGACGATCGCCGAGAAGCCTGCCTGCACGATGCCGGCGATCGCCGGCGACCCTCCGGCCCGGGTGCGGGCGAGCGCACGGGGCAGGATGCGGGCGCGGCCGAGCGCGTACAGGTATCGGCTCGCGGAGTTGTGGAAGGCGAGCATCGCGGCGAACAGGCTGACCAGCAGCAGGATCATCATGACCGTGGTGAGCGGGCCGCCGAGGTACTGCTGCGCCAGCATGAAGATCAGGTCGCCCGTGGGCAGGTGCTTGACCGCGACGGCCTGCGCGTCCGGCACGCCGATCGCGCTGACGACCGCCCAGGTCGTGACGCCGAGGATGACGCCGATCGCGATGATCGCGGTGTAGGTGGCGCGCGGGATCGTGCGCAGCGGCTGCTTGGCCTCCTCGCTGAACAGCGCCGTCGCCTCGAAGCCGAGGAAGCCGGTCGCCGCGAGCAGCATGCCGATCGGGAGCGAGCCGGAGAACACCCATTCCGGGCTGAATGCGGCGAAGGAGAACCCCTTCTGCACGAACACCGACACGTCGAAGACGAGCAGCATCGTCGTCTCGAGCACGAGGCAGACGCCGAGCACCTTGGAGGAGAAGTCGACGCCGATGCGCGCGAGCACGAAGCACACGGCGATCGAGAGCAGGCCCCAGAGGATCCAGCTCATGTCGAAGCCCGTGAGCTCCTTGATGATCGACTGCATGAAGAAGCCGCTGGTGCCGATCGTCCCGACCACGAAGAAGTTGTAGCCGAGGGTGGCGATGAGGCCGGCGATCAGCCCGCCGGTGCGGCCGAGGCCCTTCACGACGAAGGCGTAGAAGCCGCCGGCGTTCACGAGCTGCTTGGACATCTGCGCGTATCCGACGGCGAACAGCAGCAGGATCGCGGCGACGAGGAAGAAGGACATCGGCGCGCCGCCGCCGTTGCCCAGCGCGATCGCGAGGGACGCGACGACGACGATGCCCGTGAGCGGGGCGACGGCGGCGAGGACCAGGAAGACGATCCCGGCGACACCGAGGGCTCCCTGCCGCAAGGCGGTGTGGGTCTGTTGGGTTTGTTCAGCGGTCACGTCGGCTCCTTCGCTCGGTGACGGCGCGTTCTTCCGGCCTGGGCGGGCGGGCGCAGCGCGGACGTTGTGCTGCGGGAAGACGGGCATTATCGGACTCTGCCGAGTCTGCCCCTCCCCGGCGCGGCGGGCTTGCCCATGAGTGAAGGACGATGGTGTCAGCGTGCACAGCCGTCGCACGCCCCCTCGATCCGGCTTCGTCGACGGAGCAGGATGGCGGAACGGAGCCGGTCGGTCTGGCCGGCTCCGCACCACGGAGGGAGCGGCGATGGAGCTGCAGCTGCAGGGGAGGGCCGCGCTGGTCACCGGTGCCGCCGGAGGGATCGGGCGTGCGGTCGCTCAGGCGCTCGCCGCCGAGGGCGTGCGGGTCGCGCTGCTGGACCGCTCCGCCGCCGGACTCGCGGAGACCGCGGCGTCCTGTTCCGGCTCCGTGCCCCTCATCGCCGACGTCACGGACGAGGTCGCAGTCGGCGCGGCCGTCGCCGAAGCCGTCTCGGTGTTCGGGGTGCTGCACACGGTGGTGTGCTGTGCCGGGATCTCGGGCCCCGTCGGGTCCGGCATCGACGAGACCTCCCTCGCCGAGTGGCAGGCCGTCTTCGCCGTCAACGTGACCGGTGCGTTCCTCGTGCTGCGGGCCGCGTTGCCCGCGCTGCGTGCGGCACCCGCCGCCTCGGTCGTGCTGGTGGCGAGCGACTCCGCCTTCGTGGCATCGCCCGGCATGGCGCCGTACTGCGCGTCGAAGGCCGCCCTCGTCCAGTTCGGGCGGGCGCTCAGCGTCGATCTCGCAGGCGATGACGTGCGGGTGACGACAGTGTCGCCGTCGATCGTGGACACCCCGATGAGCCGCGGCGACCTCGGCGACGAGGCGTTCGCCGCCCCTGCCTTCCCCGTGCAGACCGCCGAGGAGATCGCCGCGCACGTCGTGTACCTCGCCTCTCCGCGCGCCCGCGCGGTGAACGGGTCCGGCATCCTCAGCGACTTCGGCTACAGCGCCCGCTCCGGGTTCCCGGCCTGACCTCGCCTGCGATCCCTGCTTCTCGACTTCCCCCTTTCGCGACCTACCGCTTTCCACGACAGGAGACCCCATGACCACCAACGGATCCACCGGACGCGTCGTCGTCATCACCGGTGGCGGCACCGGCATCGGCGCCGCGATCGCCGCCCGCTACGCCGCGGAGGGCGCGCACGTCGTCGTGGTCGGCCGCCGTGAGGCGCCGCTGCGCGAGGTCGAGCGCGCCGTGGGTGCGCATCCCGTGATCGCCGATGCCGCATCGACCGAGGACGCGAAGCGAGCCGTCGGGGAGGTGCTCGCGACGTTCGGACGCATCGACGTGCTCATCGCCAACGCGGGCGGACACGGCTTCGCTCCGGTGGGGGAGACGGACGACGCCGGCTGGGAGGGCGCGATCCGCGCGAATCTCACCACGGCGTTCGTGATGGCCCGCGAGGCGCTGCCGGCGCTCATCGAGGCGAAGGGGCAGATCGTCGTGATCTCCTCGCTCGCCGGACTCTTCGCTGGCCCTTCGGTCGCGGGGTACACGGTCGGCAAGCACGCGCTGATCGGTCTCACCCGCACGCTCGCCCGCGACTATGGCAAGCACGGGGTGCGGGTGAACGCGGTCTGCCCGGGGTGGGTGCAGACGCCGATGGCGGACGAGGAGATGGACGAGTTCGCCGAGCACGCCGGGCTCGCATCGCGCGAGGAGGCGTACGCCACCGTCACGGCCGACGTACCGTTGCACCGCCCGGCGCAGCCCGCCGAGATCGCGGCCGTGGTGCGCTTCCTCGGATCCAGCGAGTCGTCGTACATGACCGGATCCGTGCTGGTCGTCGACGGCGGTGCGCACATCGTCGATCTGCCCACGACCGCGTTCGAGCACGCCGGCATGTAGGAGCGCGCCGGAGGCGAGGGCCCGGACGCGGATTCGGCGTCCGCTCGCTCAGCCCTTCGGCGCGAGGGGATCAGGACCGTCCGGGTCGGCGGCGGTCGATGCTCTGGCGTCGGTCGACCGCAGGGTCGGATCCATCCGGGCGAGCACCGTGCGCAGCTCGGCGATCTCGGCGCGGAGCGCATCGACGTGTGCGACCGTGGCCGCCTGGCGGCTGGTGTTCTCGGCCGACACCTGCTCGACGATCCACGAGGCGAAGGTCGCCGAGACGACACCGAGCAGGGCGATGCCGCTGAGCATGAGCCCGACGGCGATCACCCGGCCCTCGAGGGTGATGGGCGCGAGGTCGCCGTAGCCGACGGTCGTGATGGTCGTGAACGCCCACCAGAGCGCGTCGGGGAACGTGGAGATGCTGCCACCGCCGGCGCGCTCCGCGTCGAGCACCGCGAGGGATGCGACGTAGACGACGAGCAGCGTCGCGCCTGTCACGTAGATGACGATCTGCCCGCGTACGGCACGGCCTGCGGTGCGCTGCAGCACAGCGAGCAGGGTGACCACGCGCAGCACCCGGAGCGGGCGGAGCATCGGCAGCACGACGGTCGCCAGGTTGAACAGGTGCGTGAGGAACCAGTGCCAGCGCCGCGGCGCGATCACGAGGCTTACGATGTAGTCGATGAGGAAGGTGCCCCACGAGACCCAGAGCAGGTCTTCGAGCAGGGCGCCGACGTCTCCTCGGGGATCCACGATCACCTGGATCGAGTAGGTGACGAGGAAGAGCAGGGACGCGACGATGAGCGGCCACTCGGTGATCCGCCGCCAGCGCTCCAACGTCATGCGCGCATCGTACGCCCGGCGGGCGCGGCAGCGGGCGCGCGGTCGTTCCGCGTCGAGCTCGCGGTCGTTTCGCGGTCGTTCCACCGTCGTCCCGCGTCGAGCTCGCGGTCTAGGCTGGGCGCCGTGACTCGGAGGGCGCGGTGGACGACGGTCGTCGTCGTGGTGGCACTGGTGGCGCTCGCGGTGATGGTGATCGGACGGGGAGGGATACCCGGCACCCTGCCCGCAGCCGTGGCGACGTCTCCGTCCGCGACCGCGGGACCGGCGGCCTCCGGATCCGAGGGCGGATCGGCTGACGATCCCGTCCGCGCTCTGTTCGACGAGCATCGCAGTGGGGTGGAGGTGCAGGGCACCGGCGTCGTCTCCCGCATCTTGGCGGATGACCTCGACGGGTCGCGGCATCAGAAGTTCATCCTCACCACGCCCGGAGGCGTCTCGATCCTCATCGCCCACAACATCGACATCGCCCCGCGTCTCGACGGGCTGTCGAAGGGCGACCGCGTCGACTTCCTCGGCGACTACGAGTGGAGCGACAAAGGCGGGACGGTGCACTGGACGCACCATGATCCGTCGGGGCAGCACCAGAGCGGATGGCTTCGCTGGAACGGGCGCACCTTCTCCTGAGGGGCTGTGCACTCCTGAGATGCAGCGGGTGGCTCTCTGAGACCTTGCTGCTGCGTGGCCTGATCTTTGTGGCTTTTGTGCGCGGGTCGCCGGGAACGAGTCGTCTCCGTGACGGCGCTGGCCAGAACAGGGGTCGTCGTCGTTCAGAATGGTGCATCTGCGGCGGGTGGTGAGTCGGGTTCGGGTGCGGGTTCGTCGATGGTGAAGGTGACGGGCGCGGGCGGCTTGTCGATGTAGGTGGATCCGGCCGGGCTGGTCCATTCGAGGATCCCGGCGCCGCGTTGTTTCACTTTCCAGGCGGTCTGGTGCTTCAGCACGTGGTGTCGGCGGCAGAGTCCGCCGAGGTTGCCTTCCTCGGTGGGTCCGCCGTGGGCGGCGTCAATCGTGTGGTCGAGGTCGTGTGCTGTGGGTGGGAGTCCGCAGGTCGGGAATCGGCATCGGGAATCCCTCGCATGCAGGAGTCGTCGCAGGTCGGTGTTGGGCCGGTAGTGGTCGACGGCGAGGATCGCCCCCGTGGCCGGGTGCGTGAGTACCCGTTCCCAGGCGGTGGCTGCGCCGGCGAGGACGCGGGCGGTGTGGGTGTCGATGGGCTGCCCGCCGGCGAGTTCCCCGGGCTGCTCGGCGCGGATGCCGAACGCGGGGCTGCCGCCTGCCGGTGAACCGCTCGCGCCCGTCAGTGATCCGATCGCGCCCGCCGCCGTTCGGGTCGCGTCGCCGTCAGTCTTCATCAGGGTGAGTACGGGCACGGTGATCTCGACCCGTGCCTGGATCGCCGATAGCAGTCCGTCCGCGGTGTCGTGCCCGGACGGCGCGCCGGTGAGCAGGGTGTCGGCGCACAGGTCCGCGCGCAGCTGATCGATCACACGGTCATCGGCGGCATCACCGACACCGTCAGGATCAGAACCCGACCCGGCAGCGGCATCCTTCCGCCCCTGGGCGTTCGCGACCTGCACCGTCCGGGCCTGCTGGCTGAGACGGTCGTAGATCCCGTCGATCACCGCGGCCGCGTGGATCAACCCGAGCATCTTCTGCCCATCCGGGAGGTCCTCCCGCCACACCCGACGCTGTTCTTGCGCCTCCCGGTGCCGCTCGGTCAGGCTGCGCGGGGCGAGCCGTTCCGCGACCCGCTCGATCACCCGCTTCGCCCGGTGCGGGGTCTCCCCGATCGAGGCGGCGACCGCAACCTGCTCGAACTCTCCCCGCGCCGTGTCGTCCAGGCGTGCTCCGGCGTCTTGGATCTGCCGCACATGCGCCGGCCCGATCCGCGCGTCGGTGAACGCCTGCATCGTCGCCGGGTACCGGTTGACGAGTTCTGCGGCGCGGGCCATCCGTGCCTGCATGACCCGGTCCGACACGTGCAGCACCCCCGCCAGTTCTGCCGCGACACTGCGAGACGCGAGATCGGCCGACTCGCCGCGCACGGGCCCGTCGGCCGCGGCAAGGTTCTCGGCGAGGCGCTGGGCGACGGCGAGATGCGCTTCCTTCAGCGCCTGCAACCGGATGATCGTGGCTTCTGTGGTCCCTAACCCGTCCACGAGCGCGGCGAGCACGACGACCGGATCCACCGGGTCCACGCCGGGATCCACCACTGTGTCGGTCGAGCTCGTCATACCCCCATTCAACCCGGGGCCACCGACATTCCAGACCCCGAAAGAACCAGATCAGGCGCGGAAAAGATCACAAACAGATCACGAAACTCGAGGCGGAGAAGGGGAGCCGACGGCGGGGTCATCTAGCATCGTCGGATGGCCCGGACAGCACTGGTGATCGAGGCTCCCGCATCGACCGTCCTTGGTCGGCTTCGAGCCGAGCTGCCGATCGAAGGAACCGCGACGCAGGTGGCGCTGCTCGCCGAGACGGCCAACGGGAGCTGGCATCGTGCGATGACCTTCTCGCTGGATCCGGCCGCGTCCTGATCGGCATCCGGGCGGCTCCGTCTAGCCGCCCGGACACGCCTGGTGCAGCAGCTGCGGCTCCGTCTAGCCGCCCGGACACGCCTGGTGCGGCAGCTGCGGCTCCGTCTAGCCGCCCAGATACGCCCGGTGCAGCAGCTGCGGATCCGCCTGCAGATCCTCCGCGGTGCCCTGGAACGACACGTGCCCGCCGGCGACGACAACCGCCTCGCGGGCGATGCCGAGCGCGAGCTGGGTGAACTGCTCCACGAGCAGCACTCCCACTCCGGACTCCGCGATCGACTGCACGATCGGTACCAGCCGCATGAACACGACGGGCGCGAGACCGAGCGACATCTCGTCGATGAGCAGGATCTTGGGCTTCGCTGCGAAGGCGCGGGCGAGCACCACCATCTGCTGCTCGCCGCCCGAGAGCAGGGCCGTCGCGGAGTCGATGCGCTTCTCGAGCTCCGGGAAGGGCGCGAGCGCCGCCTCGAGCTCGGCGGGCGTGCGCGCGGTGAGCGACAGGTTCTCGCGCACCGTCAGCGACGGGAACACCGCCCGGCCCTGCTCGATGTGCACGATGCCCTTGCGTGCCCGCGACACCCGGGAGAGCTTGTCGATGCGTTCGCCGTCGAGGCTGAGCGAGCCGGCGGAATGGCCGACCACGCCGGAGATCGACTCGATGAGACTCGTCTTGCCCGCGCCGTTGGGACCGACCAGGGCGAGCACCTCGCCGCCGCGCACGGTGAGCGACACGTCGGAGATCACCGGCCCCGCGCCGCGGCTGACCGTGACGCCGTCCAGCACCAGTTCGCTCATGACAGCAGCTCCGTCTCTCCCATGTAGGCCTTGACGACGTCGGGGTCGGCGAGCACCTCGTCCTGCGGACCGGTGGCGAGCACCTTGCCGAAGTTCAGCACGGTGAGCATCGGGCACACCGAGCGGACCAGGTCGAGATCGTGCTCGATGATGATGAGCGCCACACCGAACCGCTGCGGCAGCTCCCTCAGGCGCGCGGCCAGCGCGAGGTGCTCGTCGTGCGAGAGCCCGGCGGCGGGTTCGTCGAGGATCAGCAGCCGCGGACTCGAGAGCAGGGCCGCGGCCACCTCGACCAGCCGCCGGGTGCCGACATCGACGCTGGACAGCCGCGCGCGCGCCGGCGGGCAGCCGAAGAACGCCAGGGTCTCTTCGATGTCCGCCGCGGACAGTCGGCGCCGGGCGACGAAGCGCACGTACCCGCCCACCGTGAGCAGCGGGGGAACCCGATCCTGCTGGAACGTGCGGCGCAGGCCGAGCCGTGCGCGGCGCGTGGGGGAGAGGCCGGCGAGGTCGCGCCCGCCGAGCAGTACCCGTCCGCCGTGCTTGGGCAGGAATCCGCTGATCGCGTCGACGAAGGTCGACTTGCCCGCGCCGTTCGGACCGATGAGGCCCATGATCGAGGCCTCGGGCACGGAGAACGACACGTCGTCGAGCGCCTTCAGGGCGCCGAACTCCACGGTCAGGTGCTCCACGGTCAGGACAGGCTCGCCGCTCAGCAGCGCAGGGTCGAGGGTGGCCGTGGTCGTGGTGCGGATCTGCTCGGCATCGTCGGCCGCGTCCGGCGGCAGCGCGGTGAGCGCCGCGTTCGCCGTGCGGCGGTCCTGCCGCTTCCAGACGAGGTTGCGGATGCCTTGGCCCAGGCTGGTACCGCTCGTCAGTGCCTGCACGCCGAGGACGCCGAAGATCACGAAGCCCCAGTCCTGCGGGATGTGCCAGCGCTTGAGCAGCTCCGGCACCAGCACCCACAGGATGCCGCCGAACACGGCCATGTCGATGAGGTGCGCGCCGCTCATGATCGCGAGCACGTAGAGCGCGAGCGACTGCAGGGGCGTGAAGCTCGCCGCGAACGGCAGCTGCACCTGGCCCGCCAGCAGGCCTCCGGCCACACCGCCGAGAGCGGCCGACACCGCGAACGCGGTGAGCTTGGCGACTTGCACGCTCTGTCCCGCGGCGGCCGTGCCGCGCTCGGAGAACGCGACGGCCTTCCAGCTCGCCCCCCAGCGGCTGCGCTGCAGGAAGAACACGATCAGGGCGCATACGACGAGCACGATGATCGACAGGAAGAAGAACTTCTTGTCGTTCGAGAACATCGCAGGGCGGTCGATCGAGATGGCTTCGGCGGATCCCGGGAACTGGATCTGCACGAGCGTGACGTCCGCCGCGGCGGCGAACCCCAGAGTGACGACCGCGAGGTTGACGCCGCGCAGGCGCAGTGCGGGCAGACCGACCAGGATGCCGGCGACGCCCGCGACGAGGGCTCCCAGCACGAGCCAGACGATGAAGCCGCCCGGCGCGTGCCAGATGTTCATGAGCGCCACGATCCAGGCGCCGATCGCGGCGAACGTCAGCTGGCACAGCGCGATCATGCCGGCGGAGCCGGTGACGACCCCGAGGCCCATGATCGCGATGGCGGCGATCACCGCGCTGATCGCGAGGTAGACGAAGTAGCCGGGCAGGGCGTTGGAGAGCAGGAGCCCGACGAGGATCGCCAGGGCTCCCACGACGAAGGGCCAGACGATGCGGACGACCGGCCGCTGCAGGAGCGGAACGGACGGACGGGTGGGCGAGAGCGGCTCAGCGTGCGGCATCCCACACCTCCTTGCGCTGGGTCCACAGCAGCAGGACCACGATGAACAGGAACGGGAGGAAGTTGCGCACGAGCGAGATCTCGTTGATCTGTGCGACGAGTCCGCCGAGCACGCCCAGCACGAGTCCGCCGACCACGGTGAGGTCGAGGCGCTTGAAGCCGCCGAGCAGGGCGGCAGCCGCCGCGGGGATGATCAGCAGCGACAGGCTGGTGGCGTCGTTGGACTGCGAGGGAGCCACGATCACAATCGCGATCGCGCTGATGACGCCGGTCACGAACCAGACCGCGATCGACAGGGGGCGGGAGCGGATCCCGAGCAGCTCGGCCGTGGTCGGGCGCTCGGACAGCGCGCGCAGCTGGGTGCCGATCCGGGTGCGGGTGAGCAGGAAGTGCACCCCGACCGCGACGACGACAGCCATGCCCACCGTCCACACGGTCACCTGGCTGATCACGACGCCGCCGACCGAGAACGCCGGGCCGGCGATGATCGGCGTGAACGGCTGCGGCTTGTTGCCGAAGAGGATGAACGAGAGCGAGATCAGCAGCAGCAGCGGCCCCACCGTCATCGCCGAGCGGGTGGTCGTGGAAGCCTCGGAGAGCCACGTGGCGGCGATCCAGCCGATCGCAGCGGCGAGCACGCCGCCGATCAGCACGCCGAGAACGGATCCGATCCACACCGGCATGCCCGCCTTGGTGACGAGCCACACGGCGCAGAAGCCGCCGAACATGCCGGTCGCCGCCTGGGCGAAGTTGACGACCCGGACCAGCCGGGCCATGAGGGTGAGGCAGACTCCGAGCACGGCGTACAGGCCGCCGGCCGCGAGCCCCGCCAGGGCTCCTTCGAGCATGATGCCACTTCCTTTCGGGTGGTCGTTGAGCGAGGACGCCGCAGGCGACCGAGACGAAACGCGGCGACTCCGCGAGAGACCGCGTTTCGTCTCGCCCCGGCTCCGCCGGTGCTCGCTCAACGACCCCGGGATGACTACTTCTTCGGGATCCGGTACCAGTCGTCGGCGACCTTCTCCCACGCGTGGGTGCCGCTCTTGAGCTCGATCGGCCAGCCGGCGGTCGGGATCGTGCCGAACTTGTACGGGTCGCCGATCATCTTGTTGTCGACGGCGGGCATGTTCTTGATCGCCTCCGAGACCGACTCGCGGGTGATGTCGCCCTTGACCGACTTCAGCGCCTGGATGAAGTAGGTCGCGGCGAGATAGCCGCCCTGGCTGAAGGAGGTCAACGGGATGTTGTTCTTCGTCATCAGGTCGCGCCAGTCCTTGTTCACGTCGTTCTCCTCGGTGAACGGGTAGAACTCCGCAGGGACGTAGATGCCGGCGCCGGCGTTGTCGATCGCCTTGGCGAAGTTCTCGCTGTAGACGCTGGTCAGGTAGAGCCAGGTGACGTCGTTCCAGCCCTGTGCGTTGGCGGCCTTGACCTGCCCGATCGCGTCGGGTTCGACCGGGTTGATCGCCAGCGCCTTGCAGCCTGCCTGCTTGGCCTTGACGATGTAGGGCGTGTAGTCGCTCGCGCCGTACGGCACGGTGTCGTCGACGTAGAGGGGCTTCTTGCCGGTGATCTTGGTCCAGCTGTCGATCGCGGCCTGGTAGGTCGGGCGGGTGGATCCGGCGATCTCGAGCAGCACGCAGATGTTGTCGAGCTTGAGCTGCTCCGATCCGTACAGCAGGGTCAGGGTCATGTCGTTGTACGGGCCGACGTTGGCCGGCGAGATGTTCTTGCTGTCGAAGCAGCCCGTGTCGACGCCGATGCCGGGGATCGAGAGGATCCCCTCCTGCTCGTAGTACTTCTTGTTCAGATCGCACTCGATGAGGCTCGCGGAACCGACCATCGCGACCGCGTTGTCCGAGCCGACGATCTCGCGGGCGTTCGCGGTGGCGGTGGCGGGGTCGCCCTTGTCGTCGAGGGCCTTGTAATCGATCTTGCGGCCGTTCAGGCCGCCGTCGGCGTTGAACTTGTCGAACACGGCCTTCGCCGCCTGGGACGCCTCGGGGAACGTGGCGGGCCCGGAGATCGTGTTCACGGATCCGACGACGATCGGGTCGGACGAGCCGGATCCGGATCCGCCGTCGCCGGAACAGCCGGCCAGAGCCAGCATGCCCGCGGCGAGCAGCGCTGCTGCGGCGGTGATGCGCTTGTTCATGTGATTCCTGTCTTCTCGGGTGCGGGACGGACCCCGCGGTGTGGTGCAGGTCGGTGCGGTGATGCCTGATGCTGTGCGTGGTGTGCGGCTGTGCGCGGACGCGATGGTGCGGTGAGCGTTCAGTCGCGGATCGCGCGGGAGACCATCTCGGTGTCGGTGAACTGCTCGAAGGCCACGACCTCGCCGTCCTCGAACCGCCACACGTGCGCGACGCGGGCCGCGAAGAAGCGTCCGGTGCGCTTGTAGGTGCCGGAGTAGGTGCCGATGCCGATCACGGTGTCGCCGCCATCGACGACCTCGTCCACGGCGAGCGTGTAGTCGTCCCAGTCGTCCTGAAGGCGGGAGAAGACGTTCTCGGCCACGGCATCCGGGCCCACATATGTGCCGGCGTACGGGAATCCCGCCGCCTCCGTCCAGCGCACGTCGTCACGCAACGGCGCGAGCATGCCGTCGACGTCGCCGCGGTCGCTGGCGTCGTAGTGGGCGCGGATGATGTCGGCGTTGGTCATGGCAGGTTGCTCCTCAGGGGTCGCGGGGTCGGCGGATGCCGTGAGGCGGCCGTGCGGGAGGCTGCTCACGGGGATCGGCGGAGTCAGACGGGCTGGGCGTCGGGGTAGGAGACCGAGCCGAGCGGGTAGATGTGGCCGCCGCCGCGGGAGTGCTCCGAGGCGCCCTCGCCGTTGAGGCCCAGGAAGACACCGGTCGTCATCAGCTGGTAGCCGAGGTCGTGCAGCCACACACTCGCGACAGCGATCCGGAATTCACGGAAGCAGAACAGGTAGAGGCCGTCGGCGAACTTCCACACCGTGGAGAGGTCCATGTCGCCGTGGCCGCGCTGCACCCCCTCGAGGCACTGCCAGGCGTAGCGCTGGCTGGAGACGTAGACGTGCTCGTACAGGTGGTGCGGGCTGTAGCGGTAGACGTTGCGCTTGCCGATGAGATCGCGGCTGGGACCGGGGACCTCGCCCGTGGGCTCGCCGCCGTCGGTCGTCGCGGCCCAGAACTCCTGGCCGACCTGCGGGGTGCCCTCGACCGCCTCGGCGGCGATGCGCGAGCGGACCACGGTGGCGCGGTGCGTCGTCGTCGAGTAGACGACGGTGAGCGCCTCACGCTCGCGCGAGGCGAGCGGCAGGTTCACGAACACGACATCGTCGCGCACGGATACCGCATCGTACGGGTCGGTGCCGGAGGCGCCGAGACCGGACCAGGTGACGGCGTCGGCGCCGAACTCGAGCGAGAGCGTCTCGCCACCGTCGAGCGCGAGGGTCAGCGACGTGCCGGCCAGGTCGGTGTTCGGCAGTCGGTACGTGTCGATCCCGGCCGCGAACTCGTCATAGGTGCGCCACTCGTCGAGCCCCTCCTCGGTCGCGGAGAGCGGATCGGCAATCGTCACATCATCGGACACTCTGGGACTCCTTCGACCCTGACCCCGCCGGACTGCGGGGGTGGAACCATGCTGTTCCCGTGTCCGATCGGCCTCAACGATCAGGATCCGATCCCGCGCCGAGAGTCAACCGGCGTGCCCCCAGGGGCAAGACGGTGACCTCGAAAATCTACTTGCAAAAAACAAGTGACAGGATCAGACTGCATCCATGACGGTGAGCGGGCGGAAGCTGATCCTGAGCTACTACGTGTCGATCGACGGCAAGAGCGTCGATGCGGCGAACGGGATGCGCGGCGTGATGGAGTCGATCGACGACGTTGCGCAGGAGGACGAGTACGTCCGGCAGCTGTGGGAGGCCGGCGCCTTCCTCATGGGCCGGGCGTCGTATGACGCGATGAAGGGGTTCTGGCCGGTGGCCGAGCATCCCTCCGCCGCTCCGATGAACGCGATCCCGAAGGTGGTCTTCTCGCACACGCTCACCTCGGTCGATGAGTGGGGCGAGGCGAGCATCGCCTCGGGCGACCTCGCGGAGGAGATCACGCGGCTCAAGGCCGAGCCCGGCAAGGACCTCTTCGCGATCGCGGGCGACTCGTTCCAGCGCGCGCTGATCGCCGCCGGCGTCGTGGACGAGTACCGGCTCTGGGTGCTTCCCGCGGCGGCCGGGGCGGGAACGGCCCTGTTCCCGGACCAGGCTGCGCCTGTGCGGCTGCGGCTCGTGCAGAGCACGCCGTACCCGAGCGGCGTCCTCGAGCTGCGCTACGTGCCGGCCTGAGAGGGGATGCCGTGCACGGGAGGGGCAGCGGTCTCAGTGCGTGGCGCGGTACTCGCTCGGGGAGACGGCGTAGGCGGTCTTGAACGCGCGGCTGAAGTGTGCGGCGTCGACGAAACCCCAGCGGGCGGCGATCGCCGCGACGGGGCGGTCGGCGAGGATCGGATCCAGCAGATCGCGGCGGCACTGCTCGAGCCGACGGGTGCGGATCCAGGTCGACACGGTCGTGCCCTGCTCCTGGAACAGGCCGTGCAGGTGCCGGGTGGAGATGAAATGCGCGGCCGCGATGGAGGTGGGTCCCAGATCGGTCGAGGCGAGGTTGCGGTCGATGTGGCCGCGGATGCGCTGCATGAGCGCGCGGTGCGGATCGGCCGCCGCCTCGTCGAGGCCGAGCTCGCGGGTGAACACCGTGGAGACGAGGTCGAGGGCGCTGTGCGCGAGGCGCGCACCGGTCGCGCCGGCCAACTGGTCGAGGTTGGTCGCGAGCTGACGCAGATAGGGCACGACCATGCCGCCCAAGCCCTCCTGGCCCGAGATGCGCACGGCGGTGAGCTGCCCGATCATCTCCGGCGGCAGGCTCAGCAGATGCTTCGGGAACATCACGACCATGGTGCGGAAGTCCTCGTCGAACACGAGCGAGTACGGCCGGTCGGTGTCGTAGACGGCGAGGTCGCCGGGGGTGAGCACGGCCTCCCGGTCGTCCTGGATGAGCAGGCCGGTCCCGGCCAGCATCAGGCTCACCTTGAAGTACGAGCGGTCGCCGCGGGCGATGAGCTCGGGAGTGCGCTCCACGACGTGGCGCGAGGCGCGCAGGTCGGTGACGTGCACCTCGTCGACGGCAGCGCCGCGGATCAGGCCGCGGAACGGCGCGGATCCCTCGCCGCTCACCTGCAGGGGGACGAACGAGTCGGACACGGCGGAGCGGAACTCGCTGATGTTGCGCGCGACGAGCGTCGAGACGGACTCTGCGGGAGCGACGGGAATGGCGGCCACGACTGATCACCTCGGGAAGATGAAGGGTGGATCGACGACTTTGTATACGATCCGTTGAGGCACTCTACCACCACCGGAGACGAGGCGCCCCCGGGCGTCCGCCCGTAGCAGGCGGTGCACCCGGGGCCGCGGAGCCGGTCGCGGGGCCTACTCGACGAGTTTGCCCGCCGTGTCGACCTCGCGGATCAGAGCGTCGATCTCTGCAGGGATCGGCGGGATCTCCTCGCGCACCACGCCCGTGGACGGCGACCACACCAGGTTCACCTGCAGAGCCGGATCCATGTCGGGGTAGTCGCTGCGGTTGTGACAGCCGCGGGTCTCGCGGCGCTCGAGGGCCGCCTCGACGGTCGCCCGCGCCGCGAGCGCCGAGGAGCGCAGGTCGAAGGCATGCGCGAGGTCCTGGAACCCGGCGATGTCGGGGTGGATCCCGATCCGCGTCATCCGCTCCTCGATCGCATCGAGCTCGGCGAGGCCGGCGCGCAGACCCTCCTCGTCCCGGACCACGCCGGCGTGCGCGGTCATGGTGTCGCGGATCGCACGCTGCAGGGCGCGCACGTTCTCCGGGCCGTCGGCGGCCAGCAGGTCGTCGATCTCGGCCCTGGCGCGACGCACGGCATCGGTCGAGCGGTGCTGGGCGTCGAGGCCGTAGGCGTGCGCGACCGCGGCGCGGCCCGTGATCCGGCCGAACACGAGCAGCTCGATGAGCGAGTTGCCTCCCAGCCGGTTCGCGCCGTGCAGGCCGGACGACGCCTCGCCGATCGCGTAGAGCCCGTCCACATCGGTGCGGTGATCCTCCGGGCGCACCCAGACGCCGCCCATCGAGTAGTGCGCGGTCGGCGCGATCTCGATCGGGTCCTTCGTGATGTCGAGCATCTGCAGCTCGAGCATCGTCTGATACACGCGCGGCAGGCGGGTCATGATCGTCTCGCGGGGCAGATGGGAGACGTCGAGCCACACGCCGCCGTTCGGGGTGCCGCGGCCCTCGGCGATCTCGGTGTAGGCCGCCAGCGCCACGCGGTCGCGGGTGGACAGCTCCATCCGCTCCGGATCGTACTTCTGCATGAACCGCTCTCCGAGCGCATTGCGCAGGACGCCGCCCTCGCCGCGCGCGGCCTCCGACACGAGCGTGCCCGCCTCGCTCTCCGGCTCGATGATCCCCGAGGGGTGGAACTGCACGAGCTCGGGGTCGCGGATCCGCCCGCCCGCCTCGACGGCGAGGCGGAAGGAGTCGCCGGTGTTCTCGTCGCGGCGAGACGACGTGCGCCGCCAGATGCGGTTGTGCCCGCCCGCGGCGAGGATCACGGCGTCGGCGTGGATGAGGTAGCGGGTCCCGTCGACGAGGTCGAAGCCGTAGGCGCCGAAGATCCGCGGGATGGTGCCGCCGTCGGGTCCGGCGACGTCCTCGACGAGCAGGCGCGTGATGTAGACGGTGTCGAGGATCGGGATCTCGAGCTGCTCGGCGCGGCCTGTGAGGGCGCGCTGGATCTCCAGGCCCGTGTAGTCGCCGGCGAAGGCGGTGCGCCGGAACGTGTGCGCGCCGAAGAACCGCTGCGAGATGCGGCCGTCGTCCTCGCGGGCGAAGCCCATGCCGTAGCGCTCGAGGTCGCGGATGCCCTCCTCGGCTCCTCGCGTGACGATCTCGACCGTGCGCGGGTCGGCGAGGAGGTAGCTCTCCTTGATGGTGTCCGCGGCGTGCTGCTGCCAGCTGTCCTGCGGGTCCATGGTGCCGAGGGCGGCATTGATGCCGCCGGCGGCGAGGGATGTGTGCGCGTCGTGGCGCGGGCGCTTGCCGACGGCCAGCACGTCGACGCCCTGCTCGGCGACCTCGATGGCCGCACGCAGGCCGGATCCGCCGGTGCCGATTACGAGCACGGTCGTTGCGACGAGGCGTTCGCGGGGGGAGTTCTCAGTCATGACGTCCACGCTAGGAATCTCCCGACCATTACTCCAATGCATAATTCTGCTGGTCTGAATGCCTCTAGGCTATGGTCATGAACCTCGAGCAGCTCCGCGGATTCGTCGAGATCGCCCGGCTCGGCAACTTCACCCGTGCCGCGGAGGAGCTGCATCTCGCGCAGCCCTCCCTGAGTCGGCAGATCTCGACCCTGGAACGGGAGCTCGGATCCGAGCTGTTCCATCGTGCGAGGGGGCACATCTCGCTCACCGCTGCGGGCGAGGTGCTGCTGCCCTATGCCCGCCGCATGCTCGCCGATGCCGCCTCGGTGCGTCGCGAGATGGCCGAGATCGCGGGGCTGCGTCGCGGGCGGGTGCGTCTGGGCGCGCCGCCGTCGTTGTGCGCGAGCATCGTGCCGGAGGTCGTCGGCGCCTTCCGTGCCGCGCACCCCGGGATCGAGCTGGAGATCACCGAGCGCGGCTCGCGGGGGCTCGTCGCGGCGCTCGCCGAGGGCATGCTCGATCTCGCGCTGCTGGCCTCGTCGGATGCGGCGGCGGCCTCGCCGGTGAGCCTCACGCGCACGGCCTTGCTGGACGAGGACCTCGTGGTGATCTCGTCGGCCGCGCAGTCGCCGGTGAGCCACGGCCGGGCGATCGCGCTCGCCGCGGTCGCGGATCTGCCGCTCATCGCCTTCCCGCGCAGCTATGAACTGCGCGCCGCGACCGACGCGGCGTTCGCCGGATCGGGACTGACCGCGGAGGTGGTCGTGGAGGGGCCGGAGATGGACACCGTGCTGCGCTTCGTGGAGCGCGGGGTGGGCGTCGCCGTCGTCCCGGCCATGGTCGCGCTCGACCGGCCGGGGCTGCGCGCGGTGCCTTTGGCCTCGCCCAAGCTCACGCGCACGGTGAGCCTGGCGCACCGGGCCGACATGGCGCCGACGCGCGCCGCCGCGGCGCTCCGCGACACGATCATCGCCACCGCGGACGCGCTCGTCGGATCCGGCGGCTTCGTCTCCCGGGCGGACTGACGACGGTCGGTCGTTGAGCGAGGACGCCGAAGGCGAGCGAGACGAAACCCGGTCCTCCGTGCACCGCGTTTCGTCTCGCTCCTCGCTGCGCTCGGTGCTCGCTCAACGACCTCGGAAGGCGTTCAGTGACCGCAGGTGCAGGCAGCGCCCCCGCCGCAGCAGGATCCGGCGGACTCGCCGCTGACGGCGTGCGCCTGCGAAGACTCGGGCACGTCCATGCCCGGGTTCTGGTCGAGGAAGCCGTACGGGCGGAACGCGAAGCCCGCGGTGTCGACGGGCATGATCGGCCAGTCCTCGGGGCGCGGGAAGTGCGTGAGCCCGAACGTGTGCCAGAGCACGAGGTCGGCGCCGTCGGGGCCGTCCAGGGGCGCGTCGCCTGCGGAGTACTCAGGCAGCCCGGATCCGCCCTGGTGCGCGTTCGGGTAGCGGCCGGCGGGCCACAGCTCGCCTTCGCGGTGCGCGGTGGCCCAGAGGTGCTTGGTCGCGAAGGCCGCGCGCGCCGCGACCGAGGAGGCCGGGTCCGCCATGAGCAGCGCGGTCGGCTGCGGTACGAGCTGGTAGGCGGTGGCGCGGCCCACGGCGTTCGTGTGCGAGGCGCTCTGCACCTCCCAGACCCGGGCGACCGAGGTGTCGGCGTCGCGCTGCGCGGCGGACTCGGATCCGAGGGCGGTCTCGGTCCAGCTGAACGCGTTCCCGAACGGGTTCTCCGGCCCCATCGGGACGCGCGCGGCGTCGACCTCGACGAGACGGTTGTCGGATCCGTCGACCGCGACGTCCAGCCGCGCGCAGAACAGGTGCTGGTGCACGGGGGCGAACACGCCGGGGGCGAGCTCGGTGGCGTGACGCTGCGGGACACCGGGTTCGCCGGCGCCCACGAACACGATGCCCGTGGCCTTCGCGATCACCTCGATCGTGCCGTCCAGGCCGAAGTTCCAGTAGAAGCCGTAGTCGTAGTTGCCGATCGTGGAGAAGTACGAGACGACGAAGCGGCGCGCCCGGCGCACATCGGAGCGGCCCTCGAGATTCGTATGCTTCCAGAGGATCCCGGTGTCCTCCTCGTGCATGCAGATGACGTTCGGGATCCGCACCGGGTGCCCCTGGTCGTCGGCGACATAGCCGTCCAGGTAGCGGATCACGCCGAGGCAGTCGCAGCCGAGCTCGAGGTGGTTCGCGTTCTTGCCGAGCAGGTATTCGCCGGCGTCGAAGTAGCTGATCCAGAAGCGACCCGGTGCGGTGTCGCCGTAGGGGACGACCATCTCCGGCACGCTCGCACGGTTCAGCACCGGCCGGCCGTCGAACGTCACGTCGTGCAGCACGAGGCCCTCGCGGGCGTTGAAGCTCACCCGCATCGACCAGTTCTCCCACTCGACGAGGGATCCGGTCACGGAGAAGCTCGGCCCCTCGGGCTGGACGATCTCGATCGGCTTGAGGGACGTGCGCGCCTCGCCCTGCACCTCGGGGTAGTAGTTGCCGTGTCCGGCGGGCACGGGGACGTCGCCGATGTTCTCGACGCGGATCACGCTGTTCGACGTGAGGTCGATGTGCACGATGAGCCCCTCGACCGGGTGCGCCCAGGGCGAGTCGTTCTCGTCGTAGCGCAGGAATGTGAGAGATCGGATCACCCGGCGCCCGACCTCGTCGGCGCGGCCCGTGTAGCCCGGGGCGAGCGGCCCGCAGAAGGCGAGGTCGATGTGCTCGGCGAGTCCACGGCGCTCCATCGCGGCGCGCCATTCCGGGGAGGCCTTGGCGATGGACTCGGCGCGCTCGTACTCCTCGAAGAGGTACTGCGGCTGACCGTAGGGCGGGGCGTCGTTCGGCACGCGTTCGGCGCGCAGCACCTCGCCGCGGGTGATCGAGACCACGACCTCGGTCGCGACGCCGGTCGTGGTCTCGAGCAGGGTGGCGTCGATGCGGCGGTCGATCGGGGCGCCGGGTGCCCAGGCGGCGAGCTCGGCCCGCGTCGGCTCGTCCGGCAGCAGCATCGGCACGCGCACGGTGTCGCCGAGCAGGCCCGCTGATGCGAGGATCGCGCGGGCGGCGGCGATCTCGGGCCCGGTGAGGGGATCCAGCGGATGCGGCGTCGGGATGGCGTCGAGCGTGATCGGCTGCGGGGCGTGGTGGGGCATCGTCGACCTCTGCGGTTTAGTTGAGCGATTGCTCAAGAAACGGGTTGGCTCGATGATAGGCCGCGCAGGGGTGCGGGCGCAACGGGCGGATCCGCGCGCCGTCACGGGGTGCAGCGTGTGACGATCGGCGCAGCGTGTGGCGATCAGCACACGGATCGGCGCCATTCCTGTGCTGATCGTGGCGGAGTGCGCCGATCGTGACACGGCGTGGGGCGGCTGTGGGCCCTCAGGTGCGCCAGGGGTGCAGGATCGCGGCGAGCACGCGCAGGTGCGCGGCAGCGTCCGCCGGCTCGGCGACCTCGACGATCTGCTGCCCGTACGTGATCGCGCGCAGGAGCGCCAGCACGTCGTCGAGTGGAGTGTCCGCCCGCAGTTCGCCGTCGGCGACGGCCTGTTCGAGTGCTTCGGAGGTCTCCGTGCGCCAGAGCGGGATCGTCGGAGCGGACGCCTCGGCGGTGGGTGTGATCGAGGCGAGGCGCCCCCAGAATCCCACCACGACATGCGCTTCGGTGCGCGTGGTGGCGTCGACCGGCAGCACCTCGCGCATGATCGCCTCCAGGCGTGCGAGCCCGCGCAGGCCTTCGGTCGCCGTGCGGATCCGCTCCTCGGTACGGCGGGTGACTTCGGCCGCTGCGGCGCGGATCACGTCGTCGAAGCCGTCGAAGTAGTGCCACAGGGACCCGACGGCGACGCCCAGCTCGCGCGCCACGGCCCGCGAGTTCACCCCGTCGTGGCCGTCGCGGGCGGCGACGGCCAGCAGCGCCGCGGCGATGTCGCGCCGGCGCGCATCGTGATCGACGACTCTGGGCATGCGTCCATCCTGGCGCAGATTCCGCGATGGCCGTCCGCGCATCCGGTGGCGCGCGGATGGGATCCGGTGCCCCCGGTCCCCGATCGGTCGCCGAGATCCGGATGCCTCCCGGGGGTATTGTTTTTGAGCGTTCGATCAATAACACTGTTCGGATGCTCCACACGGCAGCGACGGTGCTGATGATCGGATCCGCGATCGCGGCGGCGGCGTGCTGCCTCGGTGCCGGGCGCGTCGTGCCCAGCGCGGTGCCGTGGCAGGCGCGGCAGAGCGCCGTGGTGATGGCCCTCGGCATGGTCGCCTTGTGTGCGGGCGGCCACGACGCCCGCATCCCGCTGCTGGTCGCGGTCTCGGGGATCGTCTCCGCGATGCTGGGCGTGGCGGGAACACGCGGGCGGACGCACGCCGACGCCTGCTTCCACCGCGCGCTCGGCGGCGTGGTGATGGCGGTATGCGCTCTGGCGATGCTGCGCACCGAGGTCGTCACGGGCGCGAATCCGGGCTCGAGCGGCGGCGTCGCCGCGGCGGCGGCCGCGGGCCCGGGGCATGCCGGTCACGGCGGGATCGTGCCGCTGTCCGTGGTGGCGGCGGCCGGAATCGCCGTGCTGCTCGGGCTCATGCTCGTCGCGCGGGTGCGGCACCGCGCGGTTCTCGGCCGTGCCGCAGCGGTCGGTGCTCGCGCGACGGCGCGCGTCGTGGCTGTCGCCGCCGGTGGCGCGTCTTCCGGTCACGCGGTGACGCGGGGGAGCGGGGCGCTCAATGGGCGGATCCTGCTAGAGGCGGAGGGCGCGGCGATGGCGGTGTCCATGGTCGTGATGGGCGCGATGGTGCTCGTGATCTGAGGTGCATGCGGCGCCTCGCAGCCCGGCTTCCCGCGTATCGTTCGGATCCCGTACATTCTGATGCATGACCTTCTCCGGCACGGCTGCGATCGACCTGGGCAAATCGCTGTGCCGCGCTCGGCTGACGAACGACGGGGACGGGATGCGCCGCGACGGCGGGGGCGCGCCGGGACTGGCGGCCCGCGACGGTGTGGCGCTGGCTCTGGCCTCGATCCTGCCGCTGCTGGCCGACGTCCGCCCGTCGCGGATCGGCGTGGGCGCGGCCGGAGCGATGTACGCGGCGGCCGAGGCCGATGCGCTCGCGCGCGCGATCGCCGAGGACCGCGGCGCGCCCGTCGCCGTCGCATCCGACGTGGTCACCGCGCACGTCGGCGCCCTCGGCGGGGAGGCGGGCGTGCTGCTCATCGCAGGCACGGGCGCGGTCGGCCTCGGCGTCACGGCCGATGCGCATCGCAGCGTGGACGGCTGGGGTCCGGATCTCGGGGACCTCGGAAGCGGGTCCTGGCTCGGTCGCGAGGGCGTGCGGGCCGTGCTCCGTGCCAGGGACGGGCTGGCACCGGAGACCGTGCTGACGGATGTGCTGACCCTGCTCATCGGCGACGGGACGTCGCCGATCGCCTGGGTGGGCGGCGCTGCGGCACCGGCCCGGTTGCTGGCGACCTTCGCCCCTGCCGTGCTCGATGCCGCCGACCAGGGCGATGCGGCCGCCTGCGGGATCCGCGACGAAGCAGCCCGGCTGCTCGCGGAGACCGCGCTCGCCGCGTCCGGTGGGTCCTCCCTGGTCGCACTGCACGGCGGGCTGACCAGGCATGACGGATTCCGCGCCGCCGTCTCGTCCGCGCTCGCAGCCCGCGGACTCGAAGCTGTCCCCGCCCGTGGCGATGCACTCGACGGCGCCGCCATGATCGCCGAGGGGCGCGCCCCTCTCCACGAAAGGTTCGTGCACCGTGCCGAATGAGAGCTTGCCCGACGAGGCCGTTCCGGCCACTGCCGCCGCGACCGACGACGCCCGCCTCGCGGCGCTGATCGGAGAGCTGTCGCACCTGTCCACCGAACAGGCCGACACCTCCCGGGGCGATCTCGACCTGCTGCCGACGCTCGACCTCGTGCGGGCGATGAACGCCGAGGACCGGCGCGTGCCGGAGGCGATCGCGGCTCAGGCCGAGCGGATCGTCGAGGCCGTCGACGGCATCACCGAGCGCTTCCGGCGCGGCGGACGGCTGATCTACATCGGCGCGGGAACCGCGGGTCGCGTCGGAGTGCTCGATGCCTCCGAGTGCCCGCCCACGTTCGGCACGGATCCGGGAATGGTCGTCGGCATCATCGCCGGCGGTGAGACGGCGATCCGCGACGCCGTGGAGAACGCCGAGGACGACGACCGCGCCGCGGCAGAGTCCTTGCGCGCGCTCGGACTGGGCGAGAACGACACCGTCGTCGGGATCTCGGCCTCGGGGCGCACCCCCTACGTGCTCGGCGGACTCGCCTACGCGCGAGAGGCGGGTGCGTTCACCGTCGCCATCGCCGCCAACGCCGGATCCGCCATCGGCGCCGCCGCCGACGTGCCGATCGAGGTCGTCGTGGGTCCCGAGTTCGTGACGGGATCCACCCGGCTCAAGGCCGGTACGGCGCAGAAGCTCGTGGTGAACATGCTCTCCACGCTGTCGATGATCCGCCTCGGCAAGACCTACCGCGGCGTCATGGTCGACCTGCAGGCCACGAACGAGAAACTGCGGGCCCGGTCGGTGCGCACGCTTATCCAGCTCAGCGGTGCGGTGCAGGATGACGCGGTGCGTGCGCTGACCGAGGCCGGGGGATCCGTCAAGCTCGCCCTGCTCATGCTCTTCACGGGCGCCTCTGCGGAGGTCGCCGCACCGGCGCTGGCGGCCTCGGGCGGGATCCTCCGCGACGCGATCGCCGCGCTCGGCTGAATCCCCAGGGATCAGCCCGCCGGAGGCGCCGGCGTGCTCTCCACCGTCTGGCGCGCGGCCGGGCGCACGGCGAACCACGCGATCAACGCCGCCACGAGTGCGGCGGCAGCCATCGTGACGCCCATCGTCACCGCGTTCGCACCGCCGATGCCGACGGCGAGCGGTGACAGCAGCGGCCCGACCAGGAACGTCGACATGCCGAGCAGGGCGGAGGCCGTGCCGGCGCGGGCTCCGTGATGCGCGAGCGCGAGGGCCGACGAGTTCGGACCTCCCAGACCCGCACAGAGCATGAATCCGACGAGCGCCGCGGCGAATCCCCAGACACCTGCACCGAGCAGGGCGAGCGTCGCGAGGACGACGGTGGCGATCGCCGTCGCGGTGACACCCAGCAGGTAGACGCGCAGCGGGCCGGTGCGGCGCACGATCAGCCGGCTCGCCTGGCTGCCCGCGATGTTCGCGAGCGCGCCGAGTGCGAAGGCGAGGCTGAACCCCTGCGGATCCAGCCCGAACTCATCCTGCAGCACGAACGAGGTCATCGACAGGTAGGTGAAGAACGCCACACCGCCGCCGGCCCCCGCGCACAGCACCGCGAGGAACAGGCGATCCCGCAGGACCGCGCCGGTGTGCGCGCCGAGCTCTCGAACGCCGCCCGCGTGACGATCGGAGGGTTCGAGCGTCTCGGGGAGCGCGAGGAGCACGACCAGCAGGAGGGCGACGCCGATCCCTGCGAGCACGCCGAAGATCCCGCGCCAGTCCATGATCCTTGCCAGCTGGCCGCCGACGACGGGCGCGACCACCGGGGCGGCCCCGGAGACGAGGAACAGCAGCGACAGCATGCGGCTGAGCTCTGCGCCCGCGAACTGGTCGCGGGCGATGGCGAGGCAGATCACGATGCCGGCGGATCCGGCGAGTCCCTGCAGGAAGCGAGCGATCAGGAGCACTTCGATCCCCGGAGCGACCGCGCACACGAGCGACAGCACCGCGAAGGCCGAGACGCCCACCAGGAGCGGACGGCGCCGGCCGAAGCGGTCGCTGAGCGGCCCTGCGGCGAGCTGGCCGAGTCCGAGGCCCACCATGCACGCCGACATCGTGGCCTGCGCCAGCGCGTCGCTCGTGCCGAGTGCTGTGGCGAGCTGCGGCAGCTGCGGCAGGTACAGGTCCATCGACAGCGGGCCGAACGCCTCCAGCAGGCCGAGCACGAGCATCGCGCGCAGCGTGCTCATGCGGGGGCGGGCGAGCACCCCGCTCATCCGTCGAGCCGCAGCACGCGGCGCAGCCAGCTCTCGCGTGCCGCGTTCGCGGCGACCGACACCACGGCGTCGGGGGAGAAGCCGTGGAACCCGTGGTAGCCGCCGGCCCAGACGTGCAGTTCGGCCTGCCCGCCGGTGGCCCAGATCCGGGAGGCGTAGTCGACGGCCTCATCGCGGAACGTCTCGGCCGCCCCGACCTCGATGTACGCCGGGGGGAGGCCGGCGAGATCGGTCGCGCGGGCCGGCGCCGTGTACGGCGACACCAGGTCGGTGAACCGGTCCCCGCCGGCGATCGCGGTCCAGGCGGTGTCGTTGTTGTTGCGGTCCCAGGCACCGATGCCGTCGTACTGCCGAGCGGACACGGTCTCGTTGCGGTCGTCGAGCATGGGGCAGCCCAGCAGCTGGCCGGCGAGCCGCGGGCCGTTGCGGTCGCGGGCGAGAAGGGCCACCGCGGCGGAGAGGCCGCCGCCGGCGCTCTGCCCGGAGGCGACGATGCGCGCCGGGTCGATCCCGAGCTCGCCGGCGTGCGCGGCCATCCACTCCAGCGCCGCGTAGCAGTCCTCCGCCTGTGCCGGACCGGGATGCTCCGGGGCGAGGCGGTACTCGACCGCGACGCCCACGACGCCGTGCCGCTCGGCGAGGTCGATGAGCTCGGGCGTGCCGAAGAAGCGGGTGCCGAGCACCATGCCGCCGCCGTGGATGGACAGCACGGCGGGGGCCGGATCCGGGGTGGGGGCCGCGGGGCACACGATCGTGATCTCGACGTCGGGGGCGCCCGCAGGGCCGGGGATCGACCGGTCCTCGAAGGTCACGGCCCTGCCCTCGGCCTGCACCGCGATCGGCGGGATGATCGTCGCGAAGTGCGCGCGGTTGGCGAGGATCGTGTCGGCGCGCAGCGGGATGATCTCGACGAGGTCGAGGAACGCCGCGAGCCCGTCGACGAGCTCGGGGTCGTAGGGCACGGGGGCGACGGATCCGATCGCGGTCTCGCTCGCGGACATCATGCGTCCCAGATCCGGCGCAGCCAGCTGGCCCGCGCGGCCAGCGCGGCCCGGGAGATCTCGGCATCGGGCATGTACATGTCGAAGCCGTGCGCGCCGCCGCCCCAGACATGCAGCTCGGCCTGTCCGCCCGTGGCCCAGATCCGCAGCGCGTACTGGGTGTCCTCATCGCGGAACATCTCCGCCTCGCCGACCTCGATGAACGCCGGGGCGAGGCGCGAGACGTCGGCGGCGTGGGTCGGCGCGGCGTAGCCGGAGGCCTCGGGGCTGAACGCCAGGTCGTCACCGAGCAGGCACGACCAGGCGAGCAGGTTCGCCTCGCGCTGCCAGGTGCCGATGCCGTCGTACTGCAGGCTCGACACGGTCGTGTTCGTGTTGTCGAGCATCGGGCACAGCAGGAGCTGCCCGGCCAGTGCGGGCCCCTGCCGGTCGCGGGCGAGCAGGGCGACGCCGGCGGCGAGGCAGCCGCCCGCGCTGCCGCCACCGACGATGATCCGGTCGGCGTCGACGCCGAGCTCCGCGGCGTGGGCGTGCAGCCAGAGCAGCGCGGCGTAGCAGTCCTCGAGCCCCGCCGGGGAGGGGTGCTCCGGTGCGAGCCTGTACTCGACGTTGACCGCGACCGCGCCGTGCTCCGCCACGATGTCGACCACGCGGCCGCTCTCCCAGCTGCGGTGCCCGACGATCTGGCCGCCGCCGTGGATGTTGACGAACCCGGGGCGGAGCGATCCGGCCGTGCCGCGGGGCCGGAAGATCGTGATCTCGATGTCGGGCGCCCCGGCAGGACCCGGGATCACGCGGTCCTCCCAGTCGATCGGACGCCCGGCGATCACCGTGTCGTTGTCGGGGAACATCGTGTCCGTGCCTTCGCGGGGGAGCGTGTCCCGGGTCAGCGCGGGCTGCGGGTTCTGCGCGATCGCGTCGAGCACGATCTGCACCTCGGGGTCGAACGGGACGGGGGTCACGGTCGGATAGCCGGCGGCGGTGACGGTCATGCGGTGCTGCCTTTCAGGTTGTGCGGGAGGCTCTGGCCCGAGGGGGCGGCGGGGAGTCAGGGACCTTCGGGGTCGACGACGTCGCGATCGGCCCAGAACGGCTCGACGAGCCGGCGCAGCTCGGCGGCCCCGACGCGGTCGACGAGCGCGGCGGCGTCGAGGTTCGCGCGCAGCTGCGCGATGCTCGACGCGCCGAAGAGGGTCGTGACGAGGGCGGGGTGCGTGAGGGTGAACGCGATCCCGAGCTGCGCCGGGGTGACGTCGAGCGACTCCGCGAGCGCCGTGAAGGCGGGCACGTCGTCGATGATGCGCTGGCGGATGTCGCCCGGATCCCGGCCGATCTGCCGGTCGCCGTTCACGGTGCCGGCGAGCACGCCGCCCTCCAGGCAGTCCGAGGCCTGCAGAGTCAGCCCCCGCTCCCAGAGGGAGGCGAACGGCGCGCCGTCGGGGATGGAGCGGCGCGAGACGCTGTACTTCAGCTGCGCGATCTGCGGGCCGGGGACGCCCTCGGCGGCCGCGATGTCGATGAGCCGTCGGATGGATCCGGCGGACCAGTTGTTCACGCCCCAGGCGCGGATCAGACCGTCGTCGGCGAGACGGGCGAGGTCGAGCACCAGGTCGCGCAGTTCCAGGTCGTCCCTGCGCAGGTCGCCGAGGATCACCAGATCCGCGTGCTCCGCGCCGACGCGGAACAGGGCGTTCTCGAGCTGCGGGCGGAAGCCGTCCGCGCCGAACGCCTCGAGCCACAGCTTCGACGACAGCAGCCATTCGTCGCGGCGCAGACCCGCTGCCCGCACCATGGCGCTGAAGATGACGTCGGTGAACGCGGGTGGCATGCCGGGTCCGGTGTAGACGCCGACGTCGAAGAGGTTCACACCGCGGTCGACGGCTTCGCGGAGCATGGCCGTGGCGTCGCCGAAGTCCATGCGGTCGTAGGTGTGCCAGGAACCGAGCGAGAACAGCGATGCGCGGATGCCGCTCGTGCCGATCTCGCGCCGGGGGAGCGTCGGGGTCTCTGTGTTCATCGTCGTGGTCTCCTTCACAGGCGGGGGTCGATGACGGCCTTGACCTCATCGAGGTGGTGCATGTTCGCGATCTTCTCGGAGGCCTGGGCGAGTCCGACGGGGGCGCTGAACAGCTCGTCCCACGGGTAGCGGTCGGCGAAGGCCTGGAAGAAGTCGATCGAGCGGGCGTAGTCGGCGATGTCGCCGTTGAGTGAGCCGACCATGGTCAGCTCCTTGCCCATGAGGGCGCTCACCGGGAAGGCGTCTCCGACGGGACCGGTGGATCCGACGATCACGACGGTGCCGCGCTGCGCGGCCATGCCGACGGCGTCCGGCCCCACGCTCGGCGCGCCGGCGAAGTCGAACACGTGGTCGGCGCCGTGGCCGTCGGTGAGCTCCATCACCTGTGGCACGACGGGGCCTTCTCGGTAGTCCACGACCGCGTCCGCGCCGAACCGGGCGGCGAGCTCGAGCCGCGCCGCCGGGGCACCGATCGTGATCACGCGCCCGGCGCCGGCGATCTTCGCCACCGCAGTCGCGAAGATGCCGAGGGCGCCGGCGCCCTGCACCACGACGGTGGATCCGGGGCGGATCCGCCCGCCGCGCTCGAACGCACGCAGCACGGTCTTCGCCGCGCAGCCGGCCATCGAGGCCCAGGTGTCCTTCACCGCATCGGGCAGCAGCAGCTTCGCCGCCCCCGGCGTGACGTAGGCGTACTCGCTGAGGCCCGCGGTCGCGAACGGCGGCACGTCGGAGCGCTGCAGGAAGCCGTAGCCGCGCCGGGAGCAGTGCACGGGCTCGCGCAGCACGACGCAGCCGTAGCATTCGCCGCAGGTCGACTCGGACCACCCGATCCGGTCGCCGATGTGCAGCGGCCGGCCGAGCGCGTCGACGGTGCCGTCGCCGAGGGCGACGATCTCGCCGACCATCTCGTGGCCGAGCACCATCGGCAGCATGCCGGGGAAGGTCATCCTGCCCTCCCAGATCTCGATGTCGGTGCCGCACAGCGTCGACACCGCGATCCGCACCAGCGCGGCGCCGGGTGCGACCTCGGCCGGGAGCGGCAGATCCTGCAGGGTGAGGGGCTGACCGTGCTCCGTGAGCACGGCCGCGCGGGTGGTGGTGGGGATGGTCATGCGGATCCTTCCGGGATCTGAAGGGGTGATCGGACCCTGGGCCGGGGCGGGGTCAGACGAGCAGCTGGCCGCCGTCGACGGGGACGGAGACGCCGGTGATGTGACTCGCGGCGTCGCCCGCGAGGAAGACGACGAGCGGCGCGACCTGCTCGACCTCGGCGATCGTGCCGAGCGGGATCCGCGCCTCCCAGGCGGCGCGCGCCTCGGGGTCGGTCGCGAAGCCGGCGGTGAGCGGGGTGAGGATCGGGCCGGGCGCGACCGCGTTCACGCGGATCCGGCGCCCGGCGAGCTCGATCGCGGCGGTGCGGGTCATCGCGTCGACGGCGGCCTTGGTCATCTCGTAGTGCCCCATGCCGGGCGTGGGCTGGCGCCCGCCGATCGACGAGGTGTTCACGATCGCGCCGCCGTCGGGCAGGCGCGGGGCGAACTCGCGGAGCATGAGGAACGTGCCGCGGATGTTCACGGCCACGGCGGTGTCGAAGACCTCGAGGGGAACCTGTTGCTGGGTGCCGCCGCCGAGCACGACGCCGGCGTTGTTGACGAGCACGTCGATGGTGCCGAGCGACTCTCCCGCCGCGGCGACCGAGGCGGGATCGGAGATGTCGAGCGCGAGTGCGGTGGCCTCGAGCTCCGCGGCCACCGCGGCCGCGGCGTCGGCGTTCACGTCGCCGATGATCACCTCGTCTCCGGCCTCGCGGAAGGCGGCGGCGATGCCGCGGCCGAGCCCGGAGGCTCCTCCGGTGACGAGAATGCGGCGGGGGGAGATGGTCATCTCACGTCCTCTCTGACGGGGCATCTCCGTTATATTCTACAAGCATAGAAAAACGCAACCCGGGATCCCCCTGGTCGTTGAGCGAGGACGGCGAAGCCGCCCGAGACGAAACGCCCTCAGAGCAAGGAGTACTCATGTCAGCGTCGACACTTCCGCACCGCGCCCTCGGCGGGCTCGCCGTCCCACCGCTCGCGCTGGGATCCTGGAACACCTGGGATCGGATGGATCCCGACGACGCCGTGGCGATGATCCGCCGCGCCGTCGAGCTCGACGCCGGGTTCTTCGACGTCGCGTACTACAACATGGGTCCGCACGCCGAGAACTCCCGCACCGACATCCTGTTCGGCGAGGCCCTGCGGGCGAGCGGGGTCGAGCGGAGCCGGATCGTGCTGTGCGGCAAGCTCTGGCTCTGGGACTGGCCGAACCAGTCTTTCCGCGCCCAGCTCGTCGAGAGCCTGGAGCGCGCGGGCCTCGACCGCTTCGACACCCTCGTCGTCGGCGACTACTTGGACGCGCCCGACGTCGCGCGGATCGTGGCCGACGTGAACGAGCTCATCGCGGATGGCCTCGTCGGAGGCTGGGGGATCAACAACTGGCGGATCGGGCACACGAGGGCGGCCCTGGTCACCGCGGCCGACACGGGACTCGTCGGGCCGTCGTTCGCCCAGCTCAAGTACGGCATCGCCCGGCGCGCGATGGCGGAGGGTGCGTCCTACGGCCCGCTCCTCGCGGGCGGGACGCTCGCGCTGCAGGCCTCGGACGTGTTCGAGGGCGGAATCCTCGCGACCGGCCTCGCGCCGCAGCGCAAGATCGGCGCCGACGTGGGCGGCATCCGCGAGCGCATCCTCGCGCTGTACTCTGAGGTCGCCCGCATCGCCGAGGACTTCGGGGTGACGCCCGCGGCACTCGGCATCGCGTTCTGCCTCACCCATCCGGCGGCGGCGAACGTGCTGTTCGGCGCCTCCCGGATCGCGCAGCTCGAGCAGAATCACGCGGGGCTCGCGCTCGTCGCCGAGCGCGGGGCCGAGGTGCGTGAGGCGCTTGCCGGGCTGCAGGCCGACGTCGACGTGCGCGACGACGGAGCATGGTGAACGCGGTGGCGGACTCCGCACGCCACCGGGACGAGAACGAGAACGGGACCGAGGGACGAGGAGCACGCGGCATGGATGTTCAGGACGAGACGGCGCCCTCCTCCGCCTACCGCGGGTTCGGGGGACGCGTGGGGGAGTTCACGTCGGAGTCGGAGCCGTGGTGGCCGCCGCAGCCGAGCGCGGCACCGGGGGCGCCGAATGTGATCGTGGTCCTCATCGACGATCTCGGCTTCAGCGACCTCGGCCCGTTCGGCGGCGAGATCGACACCCCGCACATCGATCGGCTGGCCGAGGAGGGGTGGACCTTCACGAACTACCGCACCGCGCCGCTGTGCTCACCCGCACGCGCCGCCCTGCTGACCGGGCTGAACCCGCACCGGGCCGGCTTCGGCCTCGTCGCCCACACGGACCCGGGCTATCCGGGGTTCTCGTGCACGCTGCCCGAGGACGCCCCCACCCTCGCTGAGTCGCTGCGGGCCGGAGGATACGCGACGTTCATGGTCGGCAAGTGGCATCTCACCGTCGACTCCCGGCTGCACGATGGTGCGGATCGGTCGTCGTGGCCGCTGCAGCGCGGCTTCGATCGCTACTTCGGTTCGATGGACGGGTTCACCTCGCTGCACCACCCGCATCGACTCGTGCAGGACAACTCCGTCGTGGACGTGCCGGAGTTCCCCGACGGGTACTTCCTCACCGACGACCTCACCGACCGCGCCATCGGGATGATCGACGACCTGCGCGCGAACGACGCGGCCAAACCGTTCTTCCTCTACTTCGCGCATACGGCCGTGCACGGGCCGATCCAGGCCAAGGAGGCCGACATCGCGAAGTACCGCGGCCGCTACGAGGCCGGGTGGAACGCGCTGCGCGACGAGCGGTTCGCCCGGCAGCGCGAACGCGGCATCGTCGCGGGCGACGCGGCGCTGCCGCAGGGTGCACTCGCGGACGAGGCGCGCATCCCGCGCTGGGACGATCTCGACGACGCGGAGCGGGAGCTGTTCGCGCGATACATGGAGGTCTACGCCGCGGCCGTGGACGAGGTCGACCAGAGCCTGGGCCGGCTGCTCGCGCACCTCGAGGAGCGCGGTGAGCGCGAGAACACCATCGTCGTGGTCGCGAGCGACAACGGCGGCACCGCGGAGGGCGGTCCGCGCGGGACCCGCAGCTACTTCGCCCAGTTCGGGAGGATGGGGCCGGATCCGGAGGGGTGGGTGCCCGACGAGCCGCGCGAGGTCGACCTGATCGGCGGTCCGCGGCTGTTCGCGCACTATCCCGCCGGATGGGCGCGTGTCTCGAACACGCCGTTCCGCTCCTTCAAGGGATCGCTCTACGAGGGCGGGGTGCACGCCCCGCTCATCCTGTCCTGGCCCGCCGCGCCGGCGCGGATGGCGGCGGGGCTGCGCGACCAGTTCGTCTTCGTGTCGGACCTCGCCCCGACGATCCTCGACCTGACCGGGACTCCGCGGCTGGACCGCCGGCACGGGAAGGAGTCCGTGCCGAGCGACGGCCGCAGCGTCGTCGACCTGCTGAGCGACCCGAGGGCGCCGGGGAGACCGGCCCAGTACTTCGAGTGCTTCGGCAGTCGCGCACTGATCGACGACGGCTGGAAGGCGATCTCCACGACGCCGCCGACCCGGGAGCAGGGCGCGGCCGGCGGGGCCTGGGAGCTCTACCGCCTCGCGGAGGACCCGACCGAGACGCGCGACCTCGCGGCGGAGCACGGGGAGCGCGCTGCACTGCTCGCCGAGCGCTGGCGCGAGGAGGCGTGGGCGAACGCGGTCTTCCCGCTCGACGACGACGGATCCCTGCACCGGATCCGGCCCGCGACCGAGCGCCCGCTGGGTGATCCCGTCACGCTCTCGCCCTACCGGCCTCCGCTTGAGCGCTACCGCTCGGCCGCCCTGACGGTGCTGAGGTCCTTCGAGGTGCGCATCGACGTGCGCACCACGGGCGACTCCGCCGGCGTGCTCCTCGCGCACGGCGACCAGGGCGGTGGATACCTCGTCGCGATCGACGACGGCGCGCCGCTCGTGTCCTACAACGCCTACGGGCGCATGCATCGCGCCCGCGGCGCGGCGCTCGCGCCGGGCGCGCATCGCCTCGTGCTGAGGATGGCGGAGCAGGACGATCTGCGCTGGAGCGTCGAGCTCGAGGTCGACGGCGCGGCCGGCCTGCGGATCCCGTCGGTGCCGATGCTGCTGGGAATGGCACCCTTCACGGGGATCAGCGTGGGATACGACTACGGCGGTCCCGTCGATTGGGAGCTGTACGAGAAGCATCGCAGCTACCGGTTCGACGGGCCCGAGCTCGCCGTCCACTACCTGCCCGGCGCGCGTTCGGCCCACGACGTCACGGAGCTGCGCGAGATCGACCGCGAGGTCGCGCGGGTCGCGGACTGAGCGCGATTCGCCTGCGTCCGAGCCGCACGAGCGACAGCTCTGCGCGCTCGGACAAGGGTGATTCGCGCAGGGTCATGGATCCGGTCCGTCCCGTGAGAAGAACCGCTTGCGTTCTTTTTCCACACATGTAGACTAAACGCAACGACACATCGGAGTGACGTCGGTATGGCTCCCCGGAGCGCGGCCGAAGGCCCTTCGAACCCTTCTTCACCTCAACCCGCACCGAGAGAAGGAACCATGAAACGAGTGCCCCTCGCGATCGCCGCGGCCGTGGCCGCGGTCCTCGCCCTCACCAGCTGCTCCGGCGGCGGAGGCGCCACGACGCAGACGAGCGACGCCGCCGCTGCCGCGAACGCCCCCGACGACCTCAACATCGGCAACTTCCTGGACGTCACGTCCTGGGATCCGGCCCTGGCCGACATCGGCTTCGACGGGCCGTACCTGTCCGCGGTCTACGACGCCCTGGTCGCCCTCGACAAGGACGGCAAGCCGGTCCCCGCCCTCGCGGAGAAGTGGGAGGTGGCCTCCGACGACCTCAGCATCACCCTGACCCTGCACAAGGGCGGGACCTTCAGCGACGGCACCCCGGTCGACGCCGACGCGGTCGTGAAGAGCCTCGACTACCTCAAGGCGGGCGCCCGTTCCGGCGAGGCCTACACGAACGTGTCGTCCTTCGAGGCGGTGGACGACCACACGGTCAAGATCAACCTCACGCAGCGCGACGACACGATCCTCTACTTCATGGGACTCGGCCGCAGCTACGTGATGTCGCCCAAGGCGATCGCCGCGGGCACGCTCGGCAAGCAGCCGGTCGGCTCCGGCCCCTACACGCTGGACGGCGCGAAGAGCGTCGCCGGATCCGAGTACCACTTCACGAAGGTCCCCGGCTACTGGGACGCGAAGGCGTACTCGTTCAAGAACCTCGCGATCTTCCCGATCATGGACGCCACGGCGCGCCAGAACGCCATGCTCAGCGGCCAGATCAACGTGCAGTACGGCGACATCACGAACAAGGACGCGGCCCAGCAGCAGGGCTGGAACACGGTCTCGCGGGTCTCCGGCTGGGCCGGTCTCGTCATCACCGATCACACCGGCGCGAAGAACAAGGCGCTCGGCGACCTCAAGGTCCGTCAGGCGCTGAACTACGCCTTCGACGGCGCCGCGATCCTCAAGGCCGTCGGCAGCGGCGCCGGCGCCGCGACGAACCAGGTGTTCCCGGACGGCGGCTCGATCAACGACCCTTCGCTCAACAAGCAGTACGCGTACAACGTGGACAAGGCGAAGCAGCTCCTCACCGAGGCCGGCTACCCGAACGGGTTCGACATCTCGATGCCGATGTCGCCGGTGTTCGAGCAGTGGAAGCCCGCCGCGGACCAGGCGCTGACCGCGATCGGCGTCAAGGTCACCTGGGACAACATGCAGATGCCCGACTACCAGCTGAACGCGCCGAACTACCCGATGTTCATCTCGTTCCTCGCGATGGACGGCAACGAGGTGGCGACGGTGGCCCGGCAGGTCACCTCCAAGCAGTGGTTCAACCCGGCACCCGACTACGCGAGCAACGCGGTCCTCGCGCCGCTCGTGAAGAAGGTCCAGGAGACCAAGGGCGCCGACCAGACGGCGGCGATCAAGGACCTGAACAAGGCCCTGGTCGACCAGGCCTGGTGGTCGGTCTGGTACCAGGCGGACAACACCTACTACTCGGTGTCCGGCATCAAGGTCCAGCCCGTCATCGGCATGATGTTCCCGACGCTGCGCTACATCACCAAGGGCTGACGCCCCGGGGGCCCGACCCGTCGTAGGTCGGGCCCCCGTTCCTCCTCACCCCCCGAGAGGTCCTCATGCTCCTGTTCACCGCGAAGCGGCTGCTGTCCGGCATCGTGCTGCTCGTGGTCGTCTCCGTCGCGACGTTCTTCCTCGCGCACCTGGCGATCAAGGATCCGACCGCTGCGCTTCTGGGCACCACCGCGAGCCCCGCGCAGCAGGCCGCGCTGGCGACGAAGATCGGCATCGACCGTCCGCTGCTGGTGCAGTTCTGGGACTGGTTCTCGCACCTCGTCACCGGCGACTTCGGATCCTCCTGGCGCAACTTCCAGCCCGTGGGCGCCCAGCTCGCCATCAAGGTCCCGGTGACCCTCTCCGTCGTCACCTTCGCGACGCTCATCACGGCGGTGCTCGGCATCGCCTTCGGCATGATCACGGGTCTGCGCCCCGGGACCTGGTTCGACCGGATCCTCAAGGGCGTGTCCGTCGTCCTGTTCGCCCTCCCCGGCTTCTGGGTGAGCCTCGTCCTCGTGATGTGGTTCGCGGTGCAGCTGAAGTGGTTCCCCGCGGTCGGCTACGTGCAGCCGTCGCAGTCCGTCGACGGATGGATCCGCTCGCTCACGCTCCCCGCGATCTCGCTCGCGCTCGGCGGCGTGGTCGCCGTCTCGGAGCAGCTGCGCAACGCCGTGATCGCGCAGAGCCGTCAGGACTGGGTGCGCACCCTGCGCAGTCGCGGTCTGTCGCCGGCCAGGGTGAACCTGCACATCCTCCGCAACGCCTCGCCGGCTGCGCTCACCGTCATCGCCCTCATGTTCGTCGGCCTGCTCAGCGGCGCCATCGTGGTGGAGCAGATCTTCAGCCTCCCCGGCATCGGCATGCTGACCAACCAGTCCTCTCAGAACGGCGACATCCCGATGCTCCTCGGCATCACGGTGGTGTCGATCGTCTTCGTCGTGATCATCAACCTCCTGCTCGACCTCGTGCTCGGCTGGATCAACCCGAAGGTGCGCGTCGCATGACCACCACCGACATCCGCGTCGCGTTCGACCGCGCCAGGCAGCGCCGCCGCTCCGGCCTGTTCCGCCGGTTCCTCCGTCACCCCGGCGGGTACATCCCGCTCGGAATCTTCGTCCTCATCGTGCTCGTAGGCGTCTTCGCCCCGCTGCTCGCCCCGATGGATCCGAACTTCGTCGACCTCGCCGCCGCCAAGGCGCCGCCGTCCGCCGCGCACCTGCTCGGCGCCGACTCGACCGGGCGCGACATCCTCAGCCGGCTCATCTACGGGACGCGCGTCACGATCTGGGGCGCGCTCATCACGATCGTGACCGCGGTCGTGATCGGCGTCCCCTCCGGCGTCGCCGCGGGGTACTTCCGTGGCGCGTTCGACCGGATCGCGATGTGGGTCAGCGACGCGCTGCAGTCGATCCCGGGCATGATCATCCTGCTCGTGGTCGCCGCGGGCAGCCGCAACAACTTCGAGCTGCTCATGGTCACGGTCGGCGTGTTCATGGTGCCGGGCTACTTCCGCATCGCCCGGTCGCAAACGATGACCGTGCGCGAGGAGCCGTACATCGATGCGGCGCGGGTGTCGGGCCTCTCCGATGCGCGGATCATCTCCCGGCACGTCGTCACCGCGGTCTACCCGCCCGTCATCATCCAGACGGCGCTCACCGCGGGCATGGCGATGGGCATGCAGGCCGGGTTGCAGTTCCTCGGCATCGGAGACTCGAACGTGCCCAGCTGGGGCGCGATGATGCTCGAGGGCTTCCGCCTCATGCTCACCTATCCGCTCATGCTGCTGTGGCCCTCGGTCGCGCTCGGCCTGACGATCGCGGTGCTCGCGATCATGGGTTCCACCCTCGCCGAACTGGCCCAGGTGCGCACCCCGCGGCTGCGCCGCCGCCGCGCGACGGCGATGGACGCCGCGGCCGCCGCCACTCCCGCGACGGGTACCGTGCGGCACGCGGTGGAGGGATCCGCGCTGCGCGTGGAGAACCTGCGGGTGAGCCACGCGACGCCGAACGGCGTCGTCGAGGTCGTGCACGGCGTGACGCTCGACGTCGCCCCCGGCGAGGTCGTCGGGATCGTCGGAGAGTCCGGCTCCGGCAAGTCGCAGACCGTCTTCTCCGTGCTCGACCTGCTGCCCGCGAGCGGCGCGAGCACCGCCGACGCCATCCGCATCGCCGGTGAGGACGTCACGACGGCGACGCCGAAGCAGCGCCAGGCCCTTCTCGGCCGCGAGCTCGGCTATGTCCCGCAGGAGCCGATGAGCAACCTCGACCCGTCGTACACGATCGGCCACCAGCTCACCGAGCCGCTGCGCCGCGTGCACGGCATGAGCGCCGCCGATGCGAAGGCCAGGGCGCGCGAGGTGCTGCTGCGGGTGGGGCTGGCGGATCCGGACCGGGTCCTGCGCAGCTATCCGCACCAGGTCTCGGGCGGCATGGCGCAGCGCGTGCTCATCGCCGGCGCGATCTCGGGCCGGCCGTCGATCCTCATCGCCGACGAGCCCACCACGGCGCTCGATGTCACCGTGCAGGCGGAGGTGCTCGAGCTGCTGCGCGAGCTGCAGCAGGAGTACGGCATGGCGCTGCTCATCGTCACGCACAACTTCGGCGTCGTCGCCGACATCTGCGACCGCGTGATCGTGATGCGCGGCGGCGAGATCGTCGAGCAGGGCGACGTGGATCCGCTGTTCGCCCACCCGCAGCAGCCGTACACGCGGGAGCTCATCGCGGCGTCCCTCGACGATGCGGCCGGGCGGGCGGAGCTCGACGCCGGCGGGCGCGCAGGACTCGACGCGGCCGATCACGAGCCCGCCGGCACGACGAACACGACGGAGGTGCGCGCATGACGGCGCTGCTGGAAGTGCAGGACCTGGTCGTCAAGTACGGCCGTGGCCGGTCGGCGTTCCGCGCGCTGCACGGTGTCTCGATCGACGTCGCGCCCGGGGAGTGCATGGGTCTCGTCGGCGAATCCGGATCCGGCAAGTCCACGCTCGGCAAGGCGATCCTCGGCCTCGCACCCGTGACCGGCGGGAGCATCCGCTTCGACGGCAGGGACATCACGTCCCTCGGCCGCGCGGAACGACGCGCGCTCGCCGCCGACGTGCAGGTCGTGTTCCAGGACCCCTACGGATCCCTGAACCCGGCGATGACCATCGGCGACATCCTGTCCGAGCCGCTGCTGACCAGCGGACTGGGCGGATCCGAGGCGCAGGCGCGCGTACGGGAGATGCTCGACCGGGTGCGCCTGCCCGAGACCGCGATGGACCGCTATCCGAGCGAGTTCTCCGGCGGCCAGCGTCAGCGCATCGCCATCGCCCGGGCTCTCGTGCGCCGCCCCCGCCTGATCGTGTGCGACGAGCCCGTCAGCGCCCTGGACCTCACCACGCAGGCGACGATCCTGGACCTCTTCATCGAGCTGCAGCGCGACACGGGCGTCTCCTACCTGTTCGTCTCGCACGACCTCGGCGTCGTGCGCCGGGTGTGCCACCGCGTCGCGGTGATGTACCACGGCGAGATCGTCGAGACCGGGGCGGGGGAGCAGATCACCCGCTCGCCGCGGCACCCCTATGCCGAGCGCCTGCGGTTGGCCTCCCCCGTCGCCGACCCCGTGAAGCAGAGGACGCGCCGTGCCGAATGGCTGGCGCTGCGCGAGGCCGCGGATGCCCCGGTACGGTAGCAGGCAGCGATTCCGCACGTCCGCACCCCGGTGCGCGCCGTCGCCGGACGCCACGTCGGAAGGAACCCATGCCGAAGATCATCGATCACGATCAGCGTCGTCGGGAGATCGTCGAGGTCGCCAAGGGGATCATCCTCAAGGGCGGGTTCGAAGCGGCGACCATGCGCAGCATCGCCGCCGAGGCGGGCTTCGCGAACGGCGCCCTGAAGCACTACTTCCCGGGCAAGGAGAGCATCGTCGCGGCGACGTTCGAGACCGTGCTGCACGAGCACGATCTGTGGCTGCAGGCGTCGATCTCGGCCGAACTCGATGCGGAGGAGATGCTGCGGCAGGTGCTGGTCGGCACTCTTCCGAGTGGACGCGACGAGATCGCCAGCGGGCGTGTCCTGCTCGCCCTCTGGGAGTACGCCATGTCCAACGAGTCGCTCGCCGAGCTCTACCAGGTGCACCTGGCGCGCTGGCGATCCATGCTCGTGGAGCGGATGGAGGCCGCGCGGGATGCCGGCGCGATCCGCGACCAGGACTACATCGCGATGGCGAACGAGTTCATCTCCGTCGCGGTGGGGGCGACCGTGATCAACCTCATGTATCCCGAGGGCGATCGCATCCCCGACTATCAGGCCTACATCGACCAGTTCCTCGCGCGGCTGCGCTGACCGGCTTCCGGGCGGCCTCCACGCTTCATCGAGAGGAGGGCGCCCGATGACCGGCGCACCCGAGATCGCCCTGTCCGTCGTCCGTCGGAAGGGGACCGGTCGGCCGGTCCTGTTCCTGCACGGCTTCGCATCGCGCGCCCGGCTCGACTGGCCCGCCGCGGAGTGGGGGCCGGTCCTTGCGGATCGCCCGGCCGTGCTCGTGGATCTGCCCGCGCACGGGGACAGCCCCGCGGCCGGAGTGCTCAGCACCTCGCGCGTGGTCGATCTGCTCGCGGACGCCGTCGCCACGGCCGCACCGGGGGAGGAGATCGACGTCGTCGGCTACTCGCTGGGCGCGCGTCTGGCCTGGGCGCTCGCCGGGCACCCCGCCGTCGCGGTGCGCCGTCTCGTGCTCGGCGGGCTCAGCCCGATGGAGCCGTTCGCGATGGTCGACCTGCCCGCGGCGCGCACCGCGCTCGCCGGAGGACCGGCGCCGGCGGATCCGATCACCGGCATGATCCTGGGGATGACCACGCTGCCCGGGAACCGCCCCGAGGCGCTGCTCGATCTCATCGAGGGGCTCGCGTCCGAGCCGTTCGACCCGGCCGCCGAAGCGCCCGCGCAGCCCGTGCTGCTGCTCGGCGGGACCGAGGATCCGATGGCGCAGGGCATCGACGTGCTCGCGGCGGCCGTGCCGGACTCCCGTGTCGGGCGCGTCTCCGGGGATCACCTCGCGGCCCTGCACGCCCCGGAGTTCCGCGCCGCGGTGGCGGACTTCCTGGCCTGAGTCCGGGTGCCCTGCCGGGGCCGTTGAGCGAGGACGCCGGAGGCGCCCGAGACGAAACGCGGTTCCCTGACATTCCCCTGGACACCCCTACCTGTTAATTCCTACAATCGTAGAAACACGAAAGGCATGACACATGACGACCACCCCCGACGCCGCGCGGATCCTGGACATCGCGACCGGCTACATGGCTTCGAAGCAGCTCTTCGAGGCGAGCCGGATCGGCCTGTTCGCGGCGATCGCGGACGGCGCCGACACGGTCCCGGCCATCGCCGAGCGCACCGGCGTGAGCGACCGCATCGCGCGCATCCTGGCCGACGCGATGGCGGGCAAGGGCCTGTTGACCCGCACCGCGGGCCGCTACGCGCTCGAGCCGGACGCCGCCGCCTACCTGGCCGGTGACGCCTCGGCCCTCGACCTCGCGCCGTTCCTCACCTTCCTCGGCGAGATCAGCTACCCGCACTGGCTGCAGTTCGCACACACCGTCGACACGACCGAGCCCGGCGACCTGCAGATGGACGACGCCCGCTGGGGAACGTTCATGGCCGGCGTCATGACGTACAACGCCCTGCACGCGCAGGAGTTCGGCCGCCTCGTCGACCTCTCCGCCGCGACGAACGCGCTGGACTTCGGCGGCCTGTCGGCGGGCTTCGCGCTCGAGGCGATGCGGCGCAACCCGGGCCTGCGCACCACCTTCCTCTACGCCCCCGGGTTCGAGGGCGGCGTCGCGGAGGCGGTCGAGGCGGCGGGTGTGGCGGACCGCACCGCGGTCGAGATCGGCGACACGGCGACCACGCAGCCGCAGGGCGCTTACGACGCGGTGCTCGCGAATCACGTGATCCACCGCTTCTCCGCCGAGGAGAACGCCCAGATCTTCCGCAACCTCCGGGCCGCGGCGGTTCCGGGCGCCACCCTGACCGTGCTCGACTTCTTCCTCGACGACGATGCGTCTCAGCGCGCGATCGATGCCCTGCACGCGGGGGAGTACCTCGTGATCGACGGCACCATCGTCTACCCCGAGGCGCAGGTGCGCGGCTGGCTCGAAGACGCGGGCTGGGAGGTGCGCGAGAAGATCGCCCTCCCGGCGAGCCCGCGGGTGCTCATCGCCACGGCGGTGTGAGAGCGGCGCCGCCTCGCCCCGGCTCCTGTGCGCGGCGAGGCGGCGCAGCAGGATCCGGCTCTCGCGGACGGGGCCGGATCCTCGGGCGGGCGACGAGCGGACACGTCGCCCGCCCCTTTCCCGCGCGGGGGATTGGCGCCGCGGGACGTCGTGAGGCGCGCCGAGCCGCGAGAGACTGGAGAGGGGCGCCGAGTGCACGGGAAGCCGCCGAGTGCACGGCTCGTGCGCATGACGAAGCCGTGCGTTCGGCAGGATACGGTGCATTCGACGCGTCACGGCGCGGCGCGGAGCCGGGGATCAGCCCCGCGCGAACACCGTCCGGCCGTCGACGATCGTGCGGGCGATGCCGATGCCGGCGAACGCGCGTCCGGGTTCGGCCGGATCCTCGTCCAGCACCGTGATGTCGGCGACCTTGCCGACCTCGAGAGAGCCCTTCCAGGCAGATGCCCCGTCCTGACGTGCCGGGTCGACGGTGATCCTGCGCAGCAGAGCCGCACGGCTCTCCGTGTCGTCGCGGCCGAGCAGGACGAGCGACGCATCGAGCCCGATGCGCCAGTCCGGGGTCGCGATCGGAGCGTCGCTGGTGATCGTGGTGAGGGCGCCCGAGGCGATCATCGCGTGCAGCGGCCAGGCGGCATCGGCGCGCTCCGGTCCCAGCTGCATCCCCGCCCACGCGCGGGTGTGCTCGGCGATCAGCGGCTGCACGGCGAACCCGGCGCCGACGACACGCATGCGCTCGATCTGCGCGGGCGTCGCGAGGTCGGCGTGCACGACGTAGTGCGGCGCGATGGCGGACCGGGGGTGCGCCTCGAGCACCCGAAGGAACTCCTCGATCGACCGGTCGCCCGTGGCGTGCACCGCGACCTGCTCGCCCTGCTCGATGGCGAGGGTGATCATGCGTCGGTAGGCGTGCAGCGCCCCCGCGGCGCCCTGGGGCAGCAGCTCGCCCGACGTGCCGTCGGGATACGGCTCGCTGACCCAGGCGGTGCTCATCGGGGGGATCCCGTCGGCGAAGATCTTCACGCCGGTGACGGCGAGCCAGCGCGGGTCGGTGTCCGGCTTCGGTGCGCGGATCCCGTGTTCGAAAGCGGCGAGGTCGGCCGTGCCGTCGAGCTCTCCGAACAGGCGCAGCAGCGTGACACGCGTGGTCTGGGCGCCTGCGCGGTGCAGGTCGAGATAGGCGTCCATCATCGCGGTGCCGAAGCATCCCGTCTCGCCCGCGTCCTCGCCCGGCCCGATCCCGGGCTCGGTGTAGCTCGTGATGCCGAGCTCGGCGAGCAGGCGCCACGCGTTGCGCAGGGCGTCCCGACGGTCGGCGTCGGTGCGCACCAGCCGGCCGGACGGCTGCTCGTGCGCCGGGCCGTCGGAGAAGAACAGGTGCGGCCAGCGCGCGCCGAGCCAGGCGGCATGCAGGTGCGCGTCGTTCACGCCGGGGATGGCGGTGCGACCGTCGAGGTCCAGGGTCTGGGCCGCGCGGAGTGCACGGGCGTCCGCCCCGACGGCGATGACGCGTCCGTCGCGGATCGCGAGCGCATCGACGACGGATCCGCGCGCATCGAAGGTGCGGATCCGTCCGCCGTGCAGGAGAAGGTCGGCGTCGTCGCCGAGGGGAGTTCCAGTCATTATTCCACCAGTGTAGACGAAAGGACCCTCGGGTTTCGAGGAGCGATGTTCGTCGCGTCCCGGGCGTCAGGACGGCGAACATTGCTCCCCGAAACGCGTGAAGCGCATCGAGCGCTTGCGTCCAGAGCAAAGAACGGCTGTTCTTGCGCTCCGGATCGGCCGAGTCGCGGCTTCGCCGACGCCTACCCTGGAAGAGGGCGGATCCGCCCCTCCCGATTCCGCGCCACCGACCCCTGGCGCATCTGCTTGCAAGGACGCTGATGAACGACTTCGCCGCGCGCCGCGACGACTGGAAGGCCAGAGAAGAACTCGCAGAGCGGATGATCCCGCTGATCGGCGGGCTGAACCGCGATCGTGACGTGGTGACGTCGCTGCACGGGCACCGTCTGCTGGGCCTGTCCACCACGGAGATCCTCGAGGTGCACGAGCGCGTCGCCGCCCTCGGCCACGGCGAGCTCGCCCTGGAGGACACCCTCGCCGTGCTCGAGGCGCTGCGCGAGCTGGCGCCTTCGGCCGCATCGCTCGACGTCGGCCGGCTGGTCGAGAAGGTGGAGGGCGATGACGCGGCCCTTCTCGAGCGGCTGCGCGCCGAGCTCGCCCCGGCGCTCGGGGAGTCCTCCGGCGCCGCCGAGCCCACCGACGTCGTGCTCTACGGCTTCGGCCGCATCGGGCGTCTGCTCGCCCGCATCCTCATCGCGCACACGGGCGGCGGCAGCGGGCTGCGCCTGCGTGCGATCGTCGTGCGCAAGGGCGCCGAGAACGACCTCGTCAAGCGCGCGTCGCTGCTGCTGCGCGACTCCGTGCACGGCCGCTTCGAGGGCTCCGTCGACGTCGACGAGGAGAACTCGCAGCTCATCGCGAACGGCACCCGGATCCAGGTCATCTACTCCAACGACCCGGCGACGATCGACTACACCGCCTACGGCATCCACGACGCGATCGTCGTCGACAACACCGGCCGCTGGCGCGACGAGGCCGGCCTCAGCCGTCACCTGGAGTCGACCGGCGTGGCACGCGTGCTGCTCACCGCGCCGGGCAAGGGCGAGCTGAAGAACATCGTGCACGGCATCAACCACGACACCATCGAGGACGCCGACCGGATCCTCTCCGCCGCATCCTGCACGACGAACGCGATCACGCCGGTGCTGAAGGCGGTCGATGAGGCGTACGGGATCGTGCGCGGTCACGTCGAGACGGTGCACTCGTTCACGAACGACCAGAACCTCATCGACAACTTCCACTCCGGCGACCGCCGTGGCCGCTCCGCCGTGCTGAACATGGTCATCACCGAGACCGGCGCCGCGAAGGCCGTCGCCCGCGCGCTTCCCGAGCTCGCCGGCAAGCTCACCGGGTCCGCGATCCGTGTGCCCACCCCGGACGTGTCGCTCGCCGTGCTGCACCTGACGCTGGAGCGCCCCGCCGAGAAGGCCGAGATCAACGACTACCTGCGTCGCGTGTCGCTGCACTCGAAGCTGCGCCAGCAGATCGACTACGTGGAATCGCCCGAGGTCGTCTCCACCGACTTCGTCGGCTCGCATCGCGCCGGCATCGTCGACGGTCTCGCGACCATCGCGAACGGCACCGACGTGATCCTCTACGTCTGGTACGACAACGAGTTCGGCTACTCCAGCCAGGTCATCCGCGTGCTCGAGGTCATGGCCGGATCCCACCCGGTCGTGCTCCCGGTGCGCCGCGAGGTCACGCTGCAGGGCTGAGCGCTCGCATCGGGCGGCTCCCCGCTGTGTGGGGCCCGTCCTCACACTCTGGGGCGCGTCCCGCCGGATCTTCCCGGTGGGACGCGCCCCGATTGCGTGGAGGGCGCCCCGAACCGGGCGTTTCCTGAGCCTCGTCTTGGAACGCGTGTGGTGCAATCCTGAGGACAGGAGGCCTGCATGATCGACGCCCGGCCGAGACTCCTCTACGTGGAGGACGACGCGGACATCGCCGAGATGACCCTCGAGGTGCTCGGCGACACGTACGCCGTCGATCACGTGTCCGATGGCGATGTCGCTCTGCGCCGCGCGCTCGACGAGCGCTACGACGTGATGCTGGTCGATCGCCGCCTGCCGGGAATGGACGGGGCGCGCCTCGTCGAGGCGGTCCGCACCGCGCGGATCACCACGCCCGTGCTCATGCTGACGGCGCTGGGCGCCGTTCCGGATCGCGTCGAGGGGCTGGACGCGGGCGCCAACGACTACCTCACCAAGCCCTTCGACTTCGACGAGCTGCTGGCACGACTCCGCGCGCTGCGCCGCGGCTTCCAGGCGGAGGGCCGTCGTCGGGCCATCGGCGAGTGGACGTTCATCCCCGACTCCTGGGTGCTGCATTCGCCCACCGGCGCTCGGGTGTCGCTGACGGCCACGGAGGCCGCATTCCTGGAGTTCCTGTCCGCGAGCCCCGAGCGCGTGTTCAGCCGCGAGGAGATCCTGCGGGGAGTCTTCTCCTCGGCGGACGGCGTCGGAACCGTCGACACCTATGTGCACTACATCCGGCGCAAGACCACGCCCGAGATGATCGACACCGTGCGCGGGCGCGGCTATCGGGCGGGGGATCCGGGATGATCCGCGGCACCCGCCGACGGGGGACGACGTCGTGAGCGGATCCGCCGACCGGGACCGGGTGCGTCGCTCGGCCCGGCAGATCGGAGTGTGGACGGGGGTCGCCTCGGCCATCGTGATCGCGGCCGGGGTCGGGATACTCGTCGCGGTGATCCTCGCGACCTCACGTCCCCAGGGCGACGACCGCGTCACGGCGGGACCCCGGCCCGGCGGCCTGCCCGTCGACAATCCCGATCACGTGGTCGTGGACGTGGACCGGGTGCTGCCGTGGGTGATCGTGCTGGGAATCGTGGGGGTGGCGCTGCTCGGGCTGATCGCCTGGTTCGCCGCTCGGCGCGCGGTCGCCCCGCTGGAGGTCGCGCTGCAGGCGCAGCGCGACTTCGTGGCCGACGCGAGCCATGAACTGCGCACCCCGCTCACGGCCCTGTCCAGCCGGGTGCAGATCCTGCAGCGGAGGGTCGCGCGCGGCGACGACATCGGCGATGCCCTCGCTCGTCTGCGCGGCGACACCGCAGCCATGGACGACATCCTCACCGAGCTCCTGCTCGCCGCGCAGGCGGACCAGGGGCCTGTCCCGACGGCGGTGTCGGACGCCTCGGCCGCGGTGAACGGCGCGGTCGACCTGATTCTGCCGATCGCCGAGAGCGCGGACGTGGTGCTGCAGACGGAGGTCGCGTCCGGCCTGACCGTCGCCGTGCCCGACGTCACCCTGACCCGTCTGTGCACGGCCCTGCTCGACAACGCCGTGCAGCACGCGCCGCGGGCTTCGTCGGTGGTGATCTCGGCGCGACCCGGCAGCGGCCCGGGGCGCGGCTTCGCGGAATTCCGGGTCGCCGACCGCGGCCCCGGCGTCGGGGTCGAGGATCGGGAGCGGATCTTCACGCGGTTCGCCCGCGGCCCCGAGACCGGAAGGCGCCGCGGATTCGGGCTCGGTCTCGCACTGGTGCGCGACGTGGCGACGCGCTACGGCGGGTCGGTCGCGATCGAGGAGACGTCGGACGCCGGCACCACGTTCCTGCTGCGACTTCCCCTCGCCACCGGTCGCTGAGCGAGGAAACGGTCGCCCCGTGCTCAGCGGAGGAGGGCGGGCTCCGTGGCGACCGCGGCGACCTCCAACCCGTGCGCCCAGCGGCGGATGCGACCGTCCGCCGCGATCAGCATCCCGGAGCAGTCGGGGGCGGCGCGCAGCCAGGTGAGGTCGTCGAAGCCCGCGACCACGGCGACCGTCGCCCAGGCGTCGGCGTCGCTCAGGTGCGCGGCGATCACGGTCGCCGTGGGGGCATCGCGCACGGCGTGTCCCGTGCGGGGATCGACGATGTGCGCCCCGCGCTCGGCCGGCCCGGAGGTCGCGACGGCGCCCTCCCGCAACGGCACCTGTGCCCGCACGGCGCCGGCGCGGAGCGGATCCGCGATGCCGACGGTCCAGACCCAGTCCGCACCGGGCGCCGTGACCAGCTGCATGTCGCCGCCCGCGGAGAGCCCCGCCGCGAGGACGCCGTCCTCGGCCAGCAGCGGGGCGAGGTGCCGGAAGGCCGCTCGCTCGACGGCCCAGCCCTTGACGTACCCGGTCGGGTCGAACCAGCCGTGCCGGTTCGCGTCGAACCGCCCTCCGCTGGCCGACGTGAGGCGGACGCAGGCCTCCGACACCTCGAGGATCCGCGGATCCGCATCCTCGGGACGCAACGACCCCGCGCGCAGCAGCGAGATCTGCGAGTCCGCGCGGAACGGGGAGAACAGCGCGTCGATCTCGTGCAGCTCGTCCATCGCCGCCGACTGCGCGGCGGCGATCCGTGCGACGACGTCCGGGGCGGGGGAAGAGGAGGCGGTGAGCACATGCGCGCTCGCGACGGTACCCATGAGCTCCGCGGTGACGACGTGGCGCCGAGGTCCGGCCGCGCGCGCGTGCTCGGAAGACGGCGGCTGCACGGGCTGTGCCACGGTGCTCATGCCTTCGCCTGGTCGATCGCGCTCTGCAGCGACTGGGTGTAGCCGTCCGAGGTGAACGTGGCGCCCGAGACCATGTCGACCTGCGCCGACTGGGCGCTCTTGGTCTCCGAGACGAGGATCGGGATCGCCTGCGCGTTGATCTCCTCGTCACGGCGCTCGGTGTTCGGGTACTGCGGCACCGACACGTCGGTGATCTGCCCTCCGGACACCGTGATCGCGACCTGCACGGCGCCGTAACGGGTATCGGCGGCCTGGCCGGTGAACGTGCCGTCCTTGAGACCGGTCGGGGTCGTGGCGGATCCGGATCCCGAGGTCGTGGAGGACGATCCGGAGGAGCTGCCGGACGCCGACGTCGACGAGCCGGACGACGCCCCGGAGGACGTGCTGCCCGAGGTCGTCCCGGTGGCGGATCCGGTCGTGCTCTTCGCCGTGCCGGCGGTGCCGCTCGCGGCCGGGGCGACCGCCTCCAGGGAGGTGCGGTAGCTGAACAGCAGGACCAGCCCGGTCAGCGTGGCGAGGACGGCGTAGACGATCTTCTTCATGGTTCTCTCGCTCTCGGATCCGTCATCCGCCGCTCAGACGGCGAAGGCCTCACTGTGGATGCGTTCGGCGGGGACGCCGGCGGCGCGCAGGTCGCGGCGGATGCTCTGCATCCACGGGACGGGCCCGCACAGGTACACGTCGTACAGGGACAGGTCTCCGGCGATGCGCTGCAGCAGCTGCGCACCGTCCCACTCGGCGTGCGTGGCGGGCACCCAGCTCGTGCCCGTCTCGGCACGGCGCCCGTGCAGCGTGTAGTGCACGAGCCCTCGGGAGACCGCGAGCCGGTCGATCTCCGCGCGGCGCAGTCCGTGAGAGGCGGAGTGGTCGCGGGTGACGAGGATCGCCTCTCCTGGAGCGTACGGCTCCGACTCGAGCAGCGCGACGAGAGGTGCGACGCCCGCCCCGGCGCCGAGCATGAGCAGGCGCGAGCCGCTCCGGCGCTCGCCGGTCATGTGGCCGTAGGGGCCTTCCACCATGACCCGCGTGCCCGGACGCAGCTCGGCCAGCCGATCGGTCCCGTCGCCGACGCGACGGGCCGAGATGACCAGCTCGTCACCGGCGGGATCCGCCGCGAGGGAGAACGGGTGGCCGCGGGTCCAGCCGGGTCCGTCCACGAAACGCCAGATGAAGAACTGCCCGGCGCGGGCGCCGAGACGACGCACGTCGCGACCGGCCACGCGGACCGACACCCCGTCCTGACCGTCGGGGGACACGGAGGCCACACGGAGGCCGTGCCGGGCGCTGCGGATCAGCGGCACCGCGACCCGGAACCACAGCACGCACGCCGCCGTGCACGCCCAGAGGGCCCACCAGTAGAACGTCGCACCGGCGGAGGCGGTGAAGTCGGCGCCGGTCCAGAGCATGTGCGGGATCGCGAGGCCCACGCCGAGGTAGCCGTACAGGTGCAGCAGATGCCAGGACTCGTAGCGCAGCCGACGGCGCGCCCGGCGGATCGATGTGACAACGACGAGGATCAGCAGTCCCGTGCCGGCTGTCGCGAGCAGCATGCCGGGGTAGTCCCAGACGAAGTCCCAGGCCTGCACGAACACGTTGGTGTGCGACGTGATCGCGTACCCGGCGGTGATGAGCACCAGGTGCGCCAGCAGCAGCCAGAACGACCAGAACCCGACGAGGCGGTGCAGCCGAGTGATGCCGTCTCGGCCGAAGCCGCGCTCGAACACGGGTACGCGGGCCATCAGCAGCACCTGGTACAGCAGCAGGTTCGCCGACACGAGGCCGGTCAGGCGGCCCAGCGTCGTGAGCGTGTCGCCGTCGACAGCCAGCAGGGACTGGACCCCGGCGCCACTCACCCAGAGCGCGAGCACGAACAGGCTCGTCGCCCAGATCAGCGTCACCGCGGCCATCCGCCAGAGCGCCGGGCGCAGCCGGCGGGCCGGCGCGGCGACACGTCGCGGGACCGGGCTGAGGGTGGTGAGCGTTGCCATGGCACCATCGTCGGCGCGGGTTTGACAGAGAAGCCCAAGAATCGGTCGTCTTGAGCATCGTCATAGGGAACTCATCGGATCCGAACGGATCCGCGCCCGCGCCGCGGTGTCCGCACCGCGTGCGCGGCGCTGTCCGCGGCACCCGGCCGATGTCGGGACCGCACGGCATGATGGGTCCATGACGGCTCTTCTGAGCGAACGGCTCCGTTCGCACCGGCTCACCGCCCCTGCGCGCACCCCGGTCGCCGCCGCCCGGCACATGCTCGCCGTGCAGGGCCAGGAATTCATCGCCGGCCGCTGGGCGCTCGGCATCCGATCGTCCGGTGCGCCGACACTCGCCGCCGTCGACGCCGCGTTCGACCGTGGCGAGCTCGTGCGCACCCACACCATGCGGGGCACACTGCACGTGATCCCCGCCGAAGACCTGCGCTGGGTGCTGTCGGTGACCGGCGATCGCCAGCTCCGCCAGGACGCGACCCGCCAGCGCCAGCTCGGCATCGACGACGCCCTCATCGCCCGCGTCGAGGCGGCGTTCCGCGAGCGCCTGGCCGACGGCGGGCGCACCAGGGCGCAGCTGTTCGACGACCTCGCGGAGATCGGCATCGATCCGGCGGGTCAGCGCGGCGTGCACCTCATCTACGCGCTCAACGTGCGCGGCATCCTGGTGCAGGGGCCCGTGGTTCACCGCGACGACGCGGTCTCCCGTGAGCAGCTGTTCATGCTGGCGGAGGAATGGATCCCCGAGACGACGCCGCCCGCCGATCCGCTCGCGGAGCTCTTCGTGCGCTACGTCGAAGGACACGGTCCCGCGACGGTCGATGACTTCGCATGGTGGTCGGGACTGCCGATCACCGTGGCGCGCGAGGCGGCGGAGCGGGGGCGCCCCCGCGTGACGGAGCAGGCGGAGGGCGTGTTCCTCGGTGCGGCCCGCCCGCGGCGCGCCGCGGGGGCGGACGATGCCGGGGCCCTCGCCCTGCCGATGTTCGACGAGTACTACATCTCGTACGCCGATCGCTCGCCCGTGGCATCGGCGCGGAGCATGGCGTCGATCGGCCCCGGCAAGAACGGCATGGTGCGCGCGAGCCTGCTCGCCGGCGGACGCATCGCCGGCGCCTGGTCGCATTCCGCCGCCGTCGGCCGGCACCGCGACCATCCGATCCCAGAGCTCTTCGAGGGGGAGTCGGCGCCGGAGCCGGCCGCCGTCACCGCAGCCTTGCGCCGCTACGCCGACTTCGTCTCGGTGCACTGAGCCCACGGATCGGCGGACGAGTACCGACCGATCCGCGTCGTCGGGCGTCGGCCGGGGTCGGTCGGGTCGTGCGACGAATGCACGATCACGCGACGGATGCACGACGAGAACGGCGGATCCGTCGTGCATCCGTCGCAGGATCGGGCAGGTGTCGCGCGCCGGCCGCCCAGAACGCCGCCCGTCCCTCACACGCCAGCCGCCATCCCCTGCACCTGCCGCCGCCCCGGCCACCATCCTGCACCTGCCGCCGCCCGGTTCCTGCCCCGGCCCTGCGCCGGGGGCCGACTCAGAACTCGGCGGAGAAGGCGCCGTCGGACTTGAGCAGTTGGCCGGATACCCAGCGCCCTTCGGGCGAGACGAGGAAGTCGACGAGGGCCGCGACATCGGCCGGTCGGCCGAGGCGCCCCTGCGGGGTCAGGCCGGTCAGGTGCGCGCGGGTCGCGTCATCCATCCATCCGGTGTCGATCGGACCCGGATTCAGCACGTTCGCGGAGATCCCGCGAGGTCCGAGCTCGCGCGCCGCGGAGATGACGATGCGGTCGAGCGCGCCCTTGGACGCGCCGTAGGGCAGGTTCCCGGTCACGTGGTCGCTCGTGAGCGCGACGATGGCCCCGCCCTCAGGCGCGGCCTGCCGCGCGAACGCCGCGATCAGCAGGAGCGTCGCACGCGCGTTGACCGCGACGTGTCGATCGAAGCTGTCCGCGGTCGTGTCGAGGATCCCCGACTCCACGTCGTGGGCATGGCTCAGCACCAGGGCCGAAATCGTCCCGTGCTCGCGCATCACCGCGGCGATGAGGGCGTCAGGGCCGTCCGCGGTCGACAGGTCGGCCGGGAAGCGGGCGTCGTCGAGGTCGCTGGTGACGACGGTCCACCCGCTGCGTTCCAGGCGCGGCACGATCCCCGCCGCGATGCTGTCGGCGCGCGCGGCGCCGGTGACGAGGGCAAGGGGCATGCTCCGAAGCTAGCCGAGGATCCCGCACCGGTGCTCCCGACACGGATGCAGGATCGCACGACGGCTGCAGGACGGAAACGGCGGATCCGTCCTGCAGCCGTGGCACGATCCTGCAGGTGTCGCGCGCCGGCACGCCACACCCGCCGCCCGTCCGCACGCCGCACGTCCGCACGCGCCCCCGGCCGTCCGCACGAGCCCCCTGGCCGGACCGCCCTACTGGGCCGCGTGCCGATCCAGGAAGGAGTACACCTCGTTGTCGTCGACGCCCGGGAACGCGCCGCGGGGGAGCGGCGAGAACATGTGCGTGTGCACACGGGCGCTCGGCCAGGCCTTGTCGTTCCAGCGCTCCGCGATCCCCGCCGGCGGGCGGCGGCAGCACGCCTCGTCGGGGCAGGTGGACTGTGCGCGATCCGTGGTCTCCCGACCGCGCCACCACCGGGCGTCGTCGAACGGCACGCCGACCGTGATCGAGAAGCCGCCGCCGTCGGTGGATCCGGTCTGGGTGGAGCACCAGAACGTTCCCGACGGAGTGTCCGTGTACTGGTAGTGCTCGGTGGTGCGGTTGCGCTGGCTGAAGGCCGCCCGCGCCGAGAACTTGCGACACACGGTGAGACCCTCGACGGATCCGGTCACATCCATCGGCAGCGGCAGGTCGTCGTTCTCGTACACGCGGGTGAGCGCGCCCGACTCGTCGACGCGCAGGAAGTGCAGCCGCATGTCCAGGTGCTTCGTCATGAGGTTGGTCATCCGCATGCCGGCGGCCTCGTGGGTCACGCCGAACGCGTCGCGGAAGTCCTCGACGGCCAGGTTGCGGTCCTTCTTCGCCTGCTGCAGGAAGGCGACCCCCGCCGTCTCCGGGATCAGGCAGCATGCGGCGAAGTAGTTGATCTCGAGTCGCTGCTGCAGGAAGTCGGCGTAGTCGGTGGGAGGAGTGTGTCCGAGCATCCGATGCGCCATCGCCTGCAGGGCCATCGAGCGCAGGCCGTGGCCGCCGGGGATCGACGCCGGCGGGAGGTAGATCCGCCCGTGCTCCAGATCGGTGACCGAGCGCGTCGAGTGCGGCAGGTCGTCGACGTACAGCAACTCGAAGCCGAGCTGCTCGGCCATGATGCTCACGGTGCGGTGGGTGAGGGCGCCCGAGGAGTGCCCCGCCGCCTTCAGCTGCTTCTCCGCGAGTGCCTCGATCTCGGGCAGATGGTTGTCGAGCGCGCGCATCTTCAGGCGCAGCTCGGTGTTGGCCCGCCGTGCCTCCTCCGGCGTGGCGATCGCCTCGCGCTCGCGGCGATGCAGTTCGCGGTGCAGGCCCAGGATCGACTCGATCGTCTCGTCCGGCATGCCCTTGCTCACCCGCACCGGGGCGATGCCGAGCTGGCGGAACACGGAGCTGGACTGCGCGCGATCGAGCTCGATCTCCAATGCGGCGCGCCGGTTCGGCGGCTCGCCCGAGATGAGGTCGCTCACCTCGGTGCCGGTCGCATCGGCGATCGCCTGCAGCAGGGAGAGCTTCGGCTCCCGTTTGCCGTTCTCGATGAGACTCAGTTGCGATCCGGCGACGCCGACGGCGGCGCCCAGCTCGTCCAGGGTCATGCCGCTGCGCGTGCGGTGGTGTCGGATGCGATGTCCGAGGGTGGTGAGCTCGAGTCCGGAGGCCATTCCTTGAGCATAGCGAAAGAATTTGTGTTCTTGCGATCGCAAATGACGCAAAACACCGTCGATTGGTCGTCAAACTGGATCCAACGCCCCACTCTTCTAAGGAGCAGACCATGGCTATCGCCGAGACGTCCACCCCGCGGATCTCCCCCCTCGCCCCCGTGCGCGAGTACGGTGCTGCTCCCGAGTACGACACACCGGCCTTCGCCGAGCTGTCGGCGTGGGTCGAGGAGATCCGTGCCCTGACCCAGCCCGACCGCGTGCACTGGATCGACGGATCCGCCGCGGAGAACGACGCCCTGCTGCACGAGCTCGTCGACGAGGGCAAGCTCATCAAGCTGAACCCGGAGTGGCGTCCCGGCTCCTACCTGGCCCGCTCGCACCCCAGCGACGTCGCCCGCACCGAGGGGCGCACCTTCATCGCCTCCGAGAAGGAGATCGACGCCGGCCCGACGAACAACTGGGCGGACCCGGCGGAGATGCACGCGAAGATGAACGAGATCTTCGAGGGCTCGATGCGTGGACGCACGATGTACGTCGTGCCGTTCTCGATGGGCCCGGTCGGCGGACCGATCTCGCAGATCGGCGTGCAGATCACCGACAGCGCCTACGCCGTCGCGTCGATCGGCATCATGACCCGCGTCGGCACCGCCGTCGTCCGTCAGATCGCGGAGGGCACCCAGTGGGTGCGCACCGTGCACTCCGTCGGCGCCCCGCTCGCCGAGGGCGAAGCCGACACCACGTGGCCGTGCAACGACGAGAAGTGGATCGTGCACTTCCCGGACACGCTCGAGGTGTACTCCTTCGGTTCCGGCTACGGCGGCAACGCGATCCTCGCGAAGAAGTGCTTCGCGCTGCGCATCGCCTCGGTGCTCGCCCGCGACGAGGGCTGGATGGCCGAGCACATGCTGCTTATCCGCGTGATCTCGCCCGAGGGCAAGGCCTACCACGTGGCCGCCGCGTTCCCGTCGGCGTGCGGCAAGACCAACCTCGCGATGCTGCGCCCGACGATCCCCGGCTGGAAGGTCGAGACGCTCGGCGACGACATCACCTGGATCCGCCCCGGCGCCGATGGCCGCATGCGTGCGATCAACCCCGAGGCGGGCTTCTTCGGCGTCGCACCGGGCACCGGCGAGTCGACCAACGTCACCGCGGTCGAGACGCTGTGGGGCAACACGATCTTCACGAACGTGGCGCTGCGCCCCGACGGCGATGTGTGGTGGGAGGGTCTGACCGACGAGGCCCCCGCGAACCTCATCGACTGGGAGGGCAACGCGTGGACTCCGGATTCCGGTCGTCCCGCCGCGCACCCGAACTCGCGCTTCACCGTGTCGGCGGCGCAGTGCCCGCAGATCGCGGAGGACTGGGAGGACCCCGAGGGCGTGCCTCTCGACGTGATCCTCTTCGGCGGCCGCCGCGCCACGAACGTTCCGCTGGTCGTCGAGGCGACGGACTGGAGCCACGGGGTGTTCCTGGGGGCGACCATCTCATCCGAGCGCACGGCCGCAGCGGAGGGCACCCTCGGCGAGCTGCGCCGCGACCCGTTCGCGATGCTGCCTTTCTGCGGCTACAACATGGGCGACTACTTCGCGCACTGGCTGAAGATGGGCCGCGCTGTCCGTTTCGACAAGGCGCCGCGCATCTTCCAGGTGAACTGGTTCCGCCGTGGTTCGGACGGCCGCTTCCTGTGGCCCGGGTTCGGCGACAACGCCCGCGTGATCGACTGGATCATCCGTCGCATCGAGGGCGAGGTCGGCGCCGTGGACAGCCCGATCGGCCGCCTGCCGAAGATCGAGGATCTCAACCTCGAGGGTGCGGATGTCACCGATGAGGATCTCGCCGAGCTGTTCAGCGTCGACACCGCGTCGTGGACCCGCGAGGCCGACTCGACCGAGGAGTTCTTCGCGACGTTCGGCGACCGCCTCCCGGCGGCGCTCACCACCGAGCTCGCCTCGTTGCGCTACCGCCTCGCGAGCGCCTGAGCGGCGCTTCGCACAGACGTGATCCGGTCCCTCGGCCACTGCGCCGGCGGGGGAGAGGGGCCGGATCCACCAAGACCCGCGGCGGCGGGATGTCGGAGACAGACCCATGGCTGAGTGGTCTCCGGCATCCTGCCGCCGCGTTCTCATCGGTGCCGACGGTCAGCTCACGTCGAGGACGATGGCGAGGGTCCCTCCGCCCGGAGGTCCCTGCTGGACGCCGCCCGCGGAGATCCAGATCATGTTGTCCTGCAGCATCGCGGAGAACGCGCTGGCGACCACGGTCTTCAGGTTCTTGACGTACACGGGGTCGTCGGTCACCAGCCGCCGCCCGCGGATGCGACCGTCGACCGGCTCCTGGTATTTCACGTAGGTCGCGATGATGCGCGAGCGTACCTCGGGCGGCAGCGGGCCGTCGCCGACGGCGAGGCCGGCGTCGCGCACGGCTCGGGTGACCGCGCCGATGTCGAGCAGGTCCGCGATGACGGCGCGCCCGACGCGCAGCCGGCCTCCGGCGCCCCGGCGGTTGCCGAGCGCGACGAGGTGCGTCCGCGGGCCGGCACCGCCCACGTCCTCCCAGACGTTCGACGACACCGCGACCTTGTCGCTGAACAGCGCCGGATCGGTGCCGATCGCCGCCTCGTCCGGCAACGGGGCGCCGTCGACGACGATGCGCACGGCCTGCGCGATGCTGCCGCTGGAGAACCCGAAGACGCCCTGCGGATCCGGCTCGGGCAGCGCTTCGTCCGCCGAGCGTGCGGCGGCGATGTCCTCGAGCGGGGGGTAGTAGGACTTGCCGATCACGAACTCGATGTCGGCAGGTGCCATCCCCGCATCGTCCGCGGCGGCGCGCACCGCATCGGCGTTGGCGTTCACGTGCGCGGCCCGGCCGATCCACTCCGGGAGGATCGTGGTCGAGGCGGCACTCCCGATCGCGAGCCGCGGCAGTCCGTCCGCGGCGGGCTCCGCCGCGGTGCGCGTGTAGACGACCAGATGCGGGGTCATGATCGTGCCGACACCGGCGCTGAACGCCATCGGCAGCGCCTCGACCGCGGGAGCGGGGTGGGTGCCGTGATCGAGCAGGAAGCGCCGCACGGCGTGATCCGCATCGACCCTGCTCGTGTCGTACGTGTCGCCCCAGCCGCCGGTCTTGCCGGTGACGGCGACGATGTGGTCGGGGTTCAGACGCCCTTCCGCCACGAGCTCGACGAGCCCCGACACGTCCCGCAGGCCGCCCATGGGCACACGGAACGCGTCGACGGCCTGCGCGGTCATGTGCGGCTCGGTGCGCCGGTGCGCACCGCCTCCCGCAGCACAGCCTCCGCCTGCTCGGGGGTGAGCCAGCGCGGGTACTCCACGATCTCGTCGATCGCGTCGTTGAGCGCCCGGTACGCGGTCTCCACAGCGTCATCGTCGACCTCCAGCCCGAGGTTCGCGGCCAGCTGGCGCACCATGGCCCGAGTGCTGAGCCGGTCCCACACCCAGCGGACGTCCGCGCCGACGACGTCGGCGTGCACGCAGCCGGAGATCGGCGGGAACGTCCGTACGCCGTCGCGCAGCGAGCTGAGGACGTCGGCGGTCGTGCTCTTCAGGAAGGCGTACCGGCCGGTGACCGGCTTGAGGGCCGGGTTGGGGATCCCGGTCTCCTCGTAGACCAGGTCCGACAGCGCCTGCAGCCGATCGAGCCTGATGCCGGTGTCGACGCCGTAGAGCACCTCGAGGCTCGTGGCCACCTCCTCCAGCGGCGGGAAGCCGCACCGGTAGGAGACGCCGTTCACCGACACGTCGGGGCCGGCGCCCGCGGCCGCCGCGGCGATCGCGGCGGCGGTGCCGAGCCCGAAGTCGTCGTGGACATGCATCGTCAGCGGCACGGCGGTGGTCAGACGCGAGCGGAAGCGGCGGATGAACACGCGCATCGCCTCGGGGCCGAGGCTGCTGGTGGAGTCCATCAGGTCGATCCGCCGGGCGCCGAGAGCGACGGCCTCGTTCGCCGCGCGCATCATGGCGTCGAAGTCGCGGCGACCCGCCTGGGCGAGTGTGACGGTCCAGGCCAGTCCGTTGGAGGCGGCGTACTCGGTGACCTCGGCCAGCTGCGCGAACTGCCGTGCCTCGGCCTCCGGGGAGGAGGCCTCGACGATCCCGGGGCCGATGACGGTCGCACCGAGTTCGAGGAGCAGGTCGACCGTCGAGCAGGGATCGAGCTTCGGGGTGCCCTCGCCATTGCCGAGCAGGGTGTCGGCGTACACGTTGCAGGTGAAGCCGAAGCCGCCGGCGAGGATCTCGCGGACAAGCTCGAGCTCGCGGGCGTTGGGCTCGTCGTCGCCCCACCAGTCGAGGTTGAGGCTCTCGTCGCGGATGCCGATGTCTTCGAGGGCCTGGGCGATCCGCAGGTAGCCGTCGATCGTGGTGCGCGTGCCGGCCGTGTAGTTGGTCTTGCGCAGGGTGCTGTCGATGAGGCCCAGGGGCCGGGGGAAGTCGAAGTCGCGGGTGACCTCGTCCTCGAAGTTGACAGGGCTGACCCAGTGGCTCCCCTCGACCCGGTACTCGTGGTGGGGATTGATCATGTCGCGTCCTTCGTCGTTCGTCGTTCGTCGTTCGTGCTCGGCGGTGACCGGTCCGGTGCGCATCGAGGTGATGCGGCACCGGACCGGTGCGGGGTCGCGCCGGTGTCAGCGCCCTGCGCCTGCGGTCTGCGCGACCGGGGAGTGCAGCGGGTAGCCGGCGTCGGCGATGATGGAGCGGGCCATACGCGCCCCGGTCCTGATCGTGTCGACCGCCTCGTCGTACTCGTAGGGCTGCGCCAGATACCGGCGCCAGTCCGGCACCTCGCCGGACTGGATGCGCTGCTCGTACGCGTGCACCATGTCGAGGTAGGCGGCGAGCTCCTCGACCCCCAGGTCGGGGTGCCCGGCCAGGAACTCGGGGTCGAACGCCTCGATCACCCGGGGGCGCTGAGCCGGTGCCTTGTCCGCATAGGGCTGCGGCGGCTCGATCGTCACGTTCATCCGCGGGTTCGCCGCGACGATGATCGGCAGCAGTCCTGCGAAGTCCACGAGTCCGGTGCCGTACGGCCGCAGCTGGTGCGCGAGGCCGCCCTCCTCGTGAGCCACGTAGGCGTCCTTGAGGTGCGTCTGACGGACGTACGGCGCCACGCGTCGTGCCGAGAACACCGGATGCTCCATGCGCTGCAGCACGTTGGAGGTGTCGAAGACGATGCCCGTCGTGTCGGGGCCCACGGCCTCCACGAGGCGCACCAGCTCGAAGCTGGTGACCTCCTCGTGGGTCTCCAGATTCATGTGGATCCCGAGATCACGGGCGATGGGCGCGAGCCGCTTCAGGAACTTCTCCGTCGCGGCCAGCTGGTCCGCCCAGTCCGCGTCCGTGCGGAACCGGTCGTAGGCGAGCCGACCGAAATAGGTCCCCTTGAAGTTGGCCGTGGCCACCCACAGCTCGCGGCAGCCGATGGCGGCACTGGCCTCCATCATCCGCCGGAACCCGCGCAGGATGTCGCCGTCTCCGATGGCTCGAAGCTCCGGGGCCTCCGGGTTCGCGTACGGATTCACCTTGCCGAGGCCCGTCTCCAGGTAGAGGTCGAGCTCGTCGGCGCGCTGCCGGAGCTCGCGCAGCACGCCGGGATCCAGGGTCGGACTCATGTCCAGCACGCTGCGGAAGAACAGGCCGTCCATGCCCAGCTCGTGCGCGTGGCCGATCGTGGCGAGCGGCCCGCGCCTGGCGGCCTCCGGGATCTTCTTGCCGTCGACGCCCACCCGGATCCGGTGGGCCGATGTCGTCGTCTCGGACATCACGCCACCTTCTCCTCAAGGAGCCGTTCCAGCGCCCGTTGCCGGGCGATGGTCGGGTTGGGGTTCGGCACGGCGGCGAGCAGCGCCTTCGTGTAGGGATGCGACGGGTGCGCGAGCACGGTGCCGGCGGGACCGTCCTCGACGATCTGGCCGAGCTGGATCACCGCGACCTGCGAGCAGATCTGCCGGACCACCGCGAGGTCGTGCGCGATGAACAGCACCGTGAAGCCGAGATCCTCCTGCATGTCCTGCAGCAGGTTGAGGACCTGGGCCTGCACCGACACGTCCAGCGCCGAGACGGGCTCGTCGCAGATGAGCAGCTTCGGTCCCACGGCCAGCGCCCGCGCGATCGCGATGCGCTGCCGCTGCCCGCCCGAGAACGAGCGCGGGTAGCGGTCGAGGTCGCGATCGCTGAGGCCGACCTGCATGAGCAGCTCGGCGACGCGCGCGCGCCGCCGCTTGCGGTCCGGTTCGAGATCGTGCACGAGCAGTCCCTCGCCGACGAGCTTCTCCACGGTCATCCGCGGGTTCAGGCTCGACGTCGGGTCCTGGAACACGAACTGCACCTCACGGCGGATCCTCTTCAGGGTCGCGCCTTTCGCCTCGGGGATGTTGATCCCGTCGTAGGTGATCGTGCCGCTCGTGGGCTTCTCCAGGCCCATGATGCTCTTGATGATGGTGGTCTTGCCGGATCCCGATTCGCCCACCAGCCCGGTGATCGTGCCCTCCTCGACCGTCAGGTCGACGTCGCGCAGGGCGTGGACGGGTTCGCGTCCGAGCGCGTGGAACACCTTGTTCACGTCGCGCAGCTCCAGGAGGCTCATGCTGCCGTCTCCTCTCCTGCGGCCGGGTAGAGGTGGCAGGCGACGACGCCGCCGTCGGGGGCGGGCCGCAGTTCCGGCACCTCCCGCGTGCACAGGTCGAACGCCTTGGGGCAGCGCGGGTTGAAGGCGCAGCCCGTGGGGCGGCTCGCCGGGTGCGGCGGGGCGCCCGCGATGGTGAGCAGGCGGGGGACCGTCTGATCGATGCGCGGCACAGCCTGCAGCAGACCCTGCGTGTAGGGGTGCGCGGGGTGCGCGAACAGCGTGTCGACGGCGCCCTCGTCCACCTTGCGGCCGGAGTACATCACCGCGACGCGATCGGTGAATCCGGCAACGGTGCCGAGGTCGTGCGTGATCAGCAGCACGGCGAGACCGCGCTCCTTGGACACCTTGTCCATGAGCGTGAGCACCTGCTCCTGCACGCGCACGTCCAGGGCCGTGGTGGGTTCGTCCGCGATGATCAGGGACGGATCCGAGATGAGGGCCATCGCGAGGACGACGCGCTGCCGCATGCCGCCGGAGAACTCGTGCGGGTAGGCCCTCATCCGGGCCTCGGCGTTCACCACGCCGAGCTCCTCGAGCACCGCCTTCGCGCGCTTCTCCGCCTCGGCGCGGGAGACTCCCGCGATCCGCAGGGGCTCCATCACCTGCTCCCCGATCGTCATGAGGGGGTTGAGCGCGCCCATCGGATCCTGGAAGACCATGCCGATCCGGTGTCCGCGGACACCGACCATCTGCTTGTCGCTGAGCTTCAGCAGGTCCTGCCCCTGGAACTCCACCGAACCGGAGAGCCGGAAGTCGGCGTCGAGTCGCATGATCGAGCGAGCGGTGACCGACTTACCGGATCCGGACTCGCCCACGAGCGCCACCCGGTCGCCCGGGCGCATCTCGAGGCTGAAGTCCTCGACCAGCCGGATCGGCTCGTCCTTGGGGCCGGCGTCGATCGTGAGGTTCCGCACCGACAGGAGCGGAGTGGTCGCCGGCATCGCGCCGGTCCGCCCGTTGCGGGCGTTCGTGAGAGTGTTCATTGCCGTGCTCACCTTCTGCGAAGGGCGGGGTTGAAGCGGACCTGGAGGATGTCGCCGAGCAGACCGAAAGCCACGGCGGTGATGGCGATCGCGAGACCCGGAGCGAACGCGGCCCACGGCGCGGTGGCGATGATGCCCTTCGCGCTGGTGACCATCGCGCCCCACTCGGCGCTCGGCGGCTGTGCGCCGACGCCGACGAAGGACAGGCCTCCGAGGATCAGGATCGTGTTGCCGATGTCACCGGCCCACTTGACCACGAGCACGTCGAGCGAGTTCGGGATCACGTGGTGCAGCATGAGCCTCGTGCGGGAGACGCCCAGCACGCGGGCGTTCTCCACGAACGGCTGAGCCATCGTCTCCTTCATGACGCCGCGCAGCACGCGCGCCGTCACGGGCCATCCGGTGAGGATCATCGCGATGACGGCCGAGTTGAGGCTCGGACCGAGCGCCGCGGCGACACCGAGGGCGAAGATGATCGGCGGGAACGCCAGGGCGGCGTCGACGACCCGCATCAGCACTTCGTCGGCCCACTTGCCGCCGAGGGTGGCGAGGGTGGCGACCAGGATGCCGATGACGGAGAAGCCGGTGACGATGATCACCGAGCTCAGCAGCGACGACTGCGCGCCGGCGATGATGCGCCAGAACACGTCGCGGCCCTGCTCGTCCGTGCCGAACCAGTGCGCGGCGCTGGGCGCCTGCAACGCGTTCAGGATGTCCGACCGGTAGACCGCGTCGTACGGCGCGATCAGCGGCCCGACGATCGCCAGGAGCAGCAGCAGGACCACCACGATGGGGATGATGATCTGCATCCCGGAGATGCCGGTGATGGAGCGGACGGTACGGCGCCGCATGGGCGCGATCATTGCGAGAGTGTTGCTCATGATTTCCGCTCCTAACCCAGCTGCCCGGCCCGCAGACGCGGGTCTCGGATGAGCTGGAGGACGTCGACGATGTAGTTGCAGACGACCACCAGGACGCCGATCACCAGCACCCCGCCGAGCACGGCGAAGGTGTCCTTCTGGGCGACCGCATTGGTCAGGTAGGAGCCGACTCCCACCAGGCCGAACACGGACTCCACGAGGACGGCGGCGCCGACCATGGCGCCGAACTGGATCCCGACGAGAGTCATCGAGGGACCGATGGCGTTCGGCAGGACGTGTCGCCAGACGAGCTGGCGCTGCGGGATCCCCTTGGCGCGCGCGACCGTGAGGTGCTCGCGGGCCAGGACCTGGATGAGCTCGGCGCGCATGATGCGGTACAGCTGCGCGGCGAACGGCAGAGCCAGGACGATGGCCGGGAGGATCAGGTGCTGCACGCCGTCCCAGGCGGCCAGGGGATTGCCGGCCAGCAGCGAGTCGATGATCACCGACCCCGTCCGCGTCGGGATGTCGAATCCGCGAGACAGGCGGCCGGAGATCGGGACCAGCTGCAGCTTGGTGCCCAGCAGGTACTGCAGCAGCAGTGCGAGCCAGAACGTCGGCAGGCCGGCGCAGACGATCACGAGCGTCTTGATCGTGAAGTCAGCCGCTCCGTCGCGTCGCAGCGCCGAGAGGGTGGCCAGCGGCGTCACGCAGGTGACGACGATGATCACCGCCAGCAGCACCAGCTCGATGGTCTGCGGGAGCACCTGTCCGATGCCCTGCGTGACCGACACGTGGGTCGTGATCGAGGTGCCGAGGTCGCCGCGCACGAGCCGTCCGAAGAACGTCATCAACTGCACGAGGAACGGCTGATCCAGGCCCAGGGCCTTGCTGACCGCCGCGACCTGCTCGGGACTGGCGTTCTCGCCGGCCGCCACGCGGGCCTCATCGCCCGGGATGAGCTTGACCATCAGGAAGACGAACGCGCTCAGGCCGATGAGGGTGATGACGGAGGAGAGGGCTTTGCGCAGCAGGAAGACCGTGGTCTGCCGCGCCGGATTGCTGTTGGCCATGGCTCTCACCCGACCCGAAGGGTGAAGAACGAGATCGGCGTCGCGGACCAGGAGAAGTCGATCCCCTTGAGGTCGCTGCGGTAGCCGACCGGGAACGCGACCTGGAAGAGGTTCGCCTGCACCGAGTCGTCGGCCACAGTGGTCTGCACCTGCTTGTAGAGGTCGCAGCGGGCGCCGGCATCGGCGGTCGTGCGGGCCTTGTTCAGCAGGTCATCGACCTTCGGGTTGCTGTACGCACCCTTGTTGGTGCCTCCGATGTTGGCCGAGTTGTACAGCTTGTCCAGGCCGGCGCCGGGGTCCGGCGTCAGGATGTAGTCGTTGATCAGCGTGAGGCCCGGGATCGTCGCCGGATCCGCGAGCGTCTTGAGGTAGTCGGGGAAGGCGATCGGCACCAGGTTCACCGTCACGCCCAGGTCCTTCAGGTTCGACTGGAACAGGGTCGCGATCTGGGTCTGCGTGGAGTCGACCGACTGGTAGCGCAGATCGAGCGCGGTCGAGCCGAGACCGGAGAGCAGCTCCTTGGCCTTCGCCTTGTCCTGTGCGGAGGGCTTGGCGTCGGCACGGCAGGTGAACGCCGGCGACAGGATGCCGCTGGAGATCGCACCCTCGCCGTTGAGGATCTTCTGGAAGCCGCCGGAGTAGTCGAACGCCAGCTTGAGGCCCTCGCGGATCTTCGGGTCGGCGGTGGGGCCGGTCGAGGTGTTGAACCACAGCTGGGTCTGGCCCGACGTCGGCACGAACTTCACGGAGACCCCGCTCTGGCCCTTCAGCGCGGTCGCGTCGATCGCGGACAGGCCGAAGGAGACGTCGATGTTGCCGGCCTTGAGCTCGTCGCGGTTGGTCGCGCTCTCATCGATCCGGCGGAACACCATCTGGGTGGGCCGCTTGTCGTCGAATCCCCAGTACTTGTCGAACCTCTTCACGGTGGTGCCGTCGGCGGACGATGCGCCGGTGCCCTCGAACGGGCCCGTTCCGGCCTCGTGCGCCTGCAGCCAGCCCTGAGCGTCGTCCGCGCCGGCGTTCTTGGAGACCAGGTCGGCCTCCATGATGTAGATGTTCGCGAGTCCGTTGATGAAGAACGCGTTCGGCGACTTCAGGTTGATCACGACGTGCGACTTGTCGACCACGGTCGTCGAGTCGTAGCCCTGCAGCAGGGACGCGACGCCCTGTCCGAGCCGGATGTAGCGGTCGAAGCTGTACTGCACGTCCTTCGCGGTGAGAGGAGTGCCGTCATGGAACGTGACGCCGTCCCGCAGGGTGAAGGCGATCGATTTCGCGTCTCCCGCGACCTTGAAGTCGCTGGCGAGGGCGCCGACCATCTTGTTGTCCTGGGCGGCATCGAACTTGATCAGCGGCTCGTAGACGATGTTGTCCACCATGTTGGTCTGCGCGTAGTCGGCGCGCAGCGGATCCATGGTGTTGAACTCGTGCTTGAAGCCGACGACGACGGACGTCGATGCGGCGGTGCTGCTACCGCCGCCGGCACCACCGGAGGATCCGCCCGCGGTGCAGGCGGCGAGGGAGGTGGCGACGAGCGGGAGAGCGAGAAGTGCGGCGCCGAGGATGATCCGGCGGCTGCGGTGCTGAGATGACATGGAGTGACTCCTGGATGAGAAAAGGGTGATTTCTCAGGGCGCGGGCTGGCGCCCTGCTCGGGGTTCGGGCATCACCGCACAGAAGACCCTTGAGGGTGAGGGGCAGCCGTGCGATGGCTCTTGTGGAGTGCTCCGGTGTCTGATGTTGAGTTATGCGAGCCGGATCTGGATCCGGGGTGGGGGCTGTGCGCTTCGATGCGGTCAGCCGCGGGTGTGCGGATCAGAGTTCCCAGATTCCTCGGGGCGACTCGGTGATCCATTCGGCCCCGTCATCGGTGACGAGGGCCATGTCGCCGGCGACGATGCAGCCGAGACCGGGAACGGTGAAGTTGGGATGCACTTCGATGACCATTCCCTTCTCGATCCGGACGCCGGAGTCATCGAGGGACCTGTCCCGCAAGGGGTTGAGATCCCGCGCCATCCCGGGCTCGACATAGGTGAGGCCGAGTCCGTGACAGCTCTGGAAGCGGAACGGATCCGTTTCCCGGGTGAAGGGGGCGTGCGCCGCGTACTGGTCCTCGATGACGTCGATGACGCGGTGCAGCGGCTCGCCGGGGCGCATGGCCTGCAGGGCCGCGTCCTGGATCTGGATGAGGATGTCGGCGTAGGCGGCGAGCTCTGCGCTCGGCCGTCCGCGGACGCCCATGCGCAGGCACTGACCGAAGTAGCCCTCGTAGGAGGTGGTCGTGCCCAGCTGCACGCGATCACCGTCGGTGATCCGTGCGGGGAGTTCCATGAACTCGAAGTAGGTGGTCGGCGGTTCCTCGCCGATCGACAGCCAGCAGTTCGCCGAATCGGCGCCGAGCAGGCGGCCGACGTGCTCGGCCTCCGCCATGACCGAGGGGCCCGAAGCGCCGGGCCGGGTCGACTCGGCGAATGCCGCCGCGACCATGGCGTCCGAGATGCGTGCCGAGGTGCGGAGCATCTCGATCTCCTCGGGTGCGCGCGTGAGGCGCAGGCGATCGAGCACGCCCTCTGCTGCGATGATCCGGAAGTCGCGGAAACGCTCCGCCAGCTCCTGGTGCGCGGGGTGGCTCAGCTCGTCGATTCCGATCACGCCGATCCGCGCTCCGCCGCCGATCCCGGCTTCGGAGAGCACCCGGGCTGCGGCCTCGGGGTGCAGGCGCTGCTCGCCGGCCTGCACGATCTGACCCAGCCAGGCGGAGCGCCGGGAGAACTCGCGGTGCTCGTGCACGCCGAAGGCCAGCACCGCGGCCGCACCGGATGCGGTCACGACCACGGTCGACGGCGTGGGTTTGGCCGCGTATCCGGCGAGGAACTGGATGTATCCGGCGGTCTTCGTCCGCGAGCCGAGCATGCGCGGGCTGCCGAAGACGACGAGGGCGTTGAGATCCGCTGCGATCATCGCTGCCCGGACGCGTTCGATGCGCTGTTCCAGTACCGGGACCGGGACGGTGGCGGTGAAACGCTCCCGCGGGGCGACCGCGGCCTCCACCAGGCTCATGACAGCCGGTCCAGGGGTGAGTAGGACAGAAGTGGGCGGCGGTCGTTTCCAGCGAACCGTACGGGGACGCGGAGCCGCGACGGTGCGGTTCCTGTGCCCCGGAGTGCCGAACTCGCCTTCGGCACTCGGGCGTCTGAAGCAGCCATGGTTCAGAGCCAATCGTTCTTGGTTCAAGACCCCCTCGGGCGGGAGTGAACTCACTGTAGATCTGCGGTCGGGTATTCCGCAAGAGGAGATCATACTTTCACGATGCGGTATCTGTGTGACGGTTTCGATCCCCGGAAAAATAGAATACCGAAATGGTGTACCAAAACTCCGGCATTCGCAAGACCTGATTCCGCAGGCTCGGGCCGATCTACCCGTCGACGCCCCCGTGGCGCCCCCAAATCGGTACACCAAACATCGAAGTGGTGTACCAAATGCTTGACCTGATTGTCAGCGTGTGCATAGGATCGGTCCGGCACCCGATCTGTTGGAAATTGTTTCTCGGATCGTGAAAGTCAGTGGGTGGCCCGGCCGCTCGCTCCACAGCCTGGCCCGCGTTGTCGCGGCCGGAGAAATCAAGGGAGATTTCCATGTCCTCATCCCAGCCGGCGACGGTGACCGTCGTGTCGGCAGAGAGCGTCTACCGGAAGGTGTTCTTCCGGATCGTCCCGTTCCTGATGCTGCTCTGGATCGTCGCCTGGATCGACCGGGTCAACATCGGCTTCGTCAAGCTGCGCATGCTCGACGATCTGGGCTGGAGCGAGGCGATCTACGGCCTCGGCGCCGGGATCTTCTTCATCGGCTACTTCCTGTTCGAGGTGCCCAGCAACCTGCTGCTGCAGAAGATCGGCGCCAAGAAGACGATCATGCGCATCACCCTCGGCTGGGGCGCCGTGAGCATCCTGATGATGTTCGCGACCACGCCCGAGCTCTTCTACGTCCTGCGCTTCCTGCTCGGCGTCTTCGAGGCCGGCTTCTATCCGGGCATCATCCTGTACCTGACGTACTGGTTCCCGGCCAACCGCCGGGCCAAGGCTTTCGGCATGTTCATGTCGGCATCCGCGTTCGCCGGCGTCATCGGCGGTCCGATCGCCGGCTGGATCATGACCAGCATGGGAGGCGTGTGGGGCCTCGCCGAGTGGCAGTGGGTCTTCATCATCGAAGGCATCCCGTCGATCATCCTCGGCATCGTGACCCTGTTCTACCTGACGGATCGTCCGCACCACGCGAAGTGGCTGACGGCCGCAGAGCGCGCCTTCGTGCAGAGCGAGCTCGACAACGAGGAGCACGCCGAGCACAAGCAGCACAGCATGCTCGGCGCCCTCAAGGGCAAGACGATCTGGCTGTTCATCCTGATCTTCTTCTGCATCATCGCCGCGAACTCCTCGCTCACGTTCTACGGTCCGACGCTCGTCGCGAACGTCGGTGTCACGGACCCGCTCGCGGTGGGCTGGATCATGGCCGGCATCAACCTCCTCGGCGCCGCCGGCATGATCTCCGCGGGCTTCATCTCCGACCGCACCGGGGAGTCCCGCATCCAGACATCGATCTCGGCCGCCCTCGGCGCACTGGGACTGGCGGGTGCGGCTCTGCTGATCCCGGTGAGCCCGATCGGCGCGATCGCATGCCTGGCGCTGGCGCTCATCGGGACGATGTCCGCCATCCCGGTGTTCTGGCAGATGCCGAACCGCTTCCTGATCGGCGCGGCAGCCGCGGGCGGCGTGGCGCTGATCAACTCGATCGCGAACCTCGCGGGCTTCTTCGCCCCGACGATGCTCGGCTCGCTGAAGGATCAGACCGGGAGCCTCGCTCCCGGACTCTTCATCGTCGCCGGGGTGGAGATCCTCGCCACGATCCTCATCCTGGCGCTGGTGCCCAAGTTCCGCGAGACTGCGAAGACGACCACTGTCCCGGTGTCGACCCGCGACGCCGCCGATGCGGCAGAGGTGAACGTCGTGGAGGTGCAGGCATGAGCGCCATGACCCTGGACGAGATCAACGCCCTCGATGAGGACGCCTTCGTCGCCGTGCTCGGTCCGGTCTTCGAGAACTCGCCCTGGGTCGCCCGGGGAGCGTGGGGTTCGCGTCCCTTCGCCGGCGTGCCCGAGCTGCATCGTGCGATGTTCGCCGTCGTCGAGGCCGCCGACAGGCAGACCGTGCTCGACTTCCTCAACGCCCACCCGGCCCTCGCGGGCAAGGAGGCGCAGGCCGGCGAGATGACCACGGAATCCGTGGGGGAGCAGGCCAGCGCAGGACTCGACGCCCTCAGCCCAGAGGAGTTCGCGCGCATCGGCGAGCTCAACCGCACCTATCAGGACCGGCACGGGTTCCCCTTCGTGATCGCCGTGCGCGGCCACACCAAAGCCTCGATCCTCGCCGAGTTCGAACGGCGGATCGGCGCCGACACCGAGGCGGAGCTGCGGGCGGCACTCGATCAGATCGCGCTGATCTCTCGGGGCCGGCTCGACCGCGCCGTCGCCGGCTGAGGCGACCCGTGACCGAACCCGAACCCGAGAAGGAGAACGAGATGACCGATCACACCGCGCACATGCGCACCGCCCTCGATCAGGCTCGCGTCGCCGAGGCGGCCGGCGACCACCCGTACGGCTCCGTGATCGCGGGTCCGCGCGGTGCGATCGTGGCGCGGAACCAGGTGGAGAGCACGCAGGACGTCACCGCGCACGCCGAGCTCGCTGCGGTGCGGGCCGCCACGGCCGCGTGGGGTCTCGACCTGTCGGGGTCGACCCTGATCACGAGCTTCGAGCCCTGCGCGATGTGCGCGGGAGCGATCCTGAACGCCGGGATCCGGCACCTCGTGATCGCGGTGCAGTCGGTGCCGGGGATCGAACCGTCGGGACGCTACAGCGTCGAGAACCTGCTCGAGCTGCTCGGATGTGAGGGCGACGTCGTCGTCGAGCGCGGGCTGCTCGGAGACGAGGCGGCCGCGTACTACTCGGGGATCGCCGCAGCCTCCTGACAGCGGCGGCATCGGAGGGCCGGACCGGGCATCGCCCCGATCCGGCCCTCTTCTTCGCCCCGATGACGGACGTCGGCGCAGCGCGGTAACGTCGCGGCATGGACGTCATCGAGTATCTGATGGACTCCGATCCCGCGATCCGCTGGCAGGTCTGCCGCGACCTGACGGATGCGACCCCGGAGGAGGTCGCGGCGGAGCGCGCCCGCGTGGTCGTCGAGGGGTGGGGTGCCCGGCTCCTCGCGCTGCAGGCCGAGGACGGGCTGTGGGACGGCGGGGTGTACCGGCCCGGCTGGGTCGACGAGAGCCGTCCGATGTACGACGCGTGGACCGCGACGCACTTCAGCCTGCAGCAGCTCGTCGACTTCGGTGCCGATCCCGCGGACGGACGAGTGCGGCAGGCGGTGGCGCGGGTGCGCGAGCGGGTGCGCTGGGATCAGGAAGGTGCCCCGCCGTACTTCCACGGCGAGACCGAGCCGTGTGTCAACGGGGTGGTGCTCTCGAACGCCGCGTACTTCGGAGAGCCGGCCGATCGAGTGGTGCAGACGCTCCTCGCCGGGCAGTTGGCGGACGGCGGGTGGAACTGCTGGGCGGAGTACGGCGCCACGACCTCGTCGCTGCACTCCACGATCTGCGTGCTCGAGGGGCTCCTCGCCTGGGAGCAGGTGACCGGCGGCACCGAGGTGTCACGGACCGCGCGGCTGGCCGCGGAGGAGTATCTGCTGGCACGCCGGCTGTTCCTGCGACGCAGCACGGGGGCGGTCATCGACCCGCGCTTCACGATGGCCTCGTACCCGGTGCGCTGGTACTACGACGTGCTGCGCGGCCTGGACTACTTGCGCCGCGCGCGCCCCGAGGGCGATCCGCGCTGCGCCGACGCGATCGAGCTGTTGCGTTCTCAGCGCGGCGCGACTGGCTTGTGGCGACTGGAGAACACGCACGAGGGGCCGACTCCGTTCGACCTGGACGGCGAACGGGAGGGGTTCCCGAGCCGCTGGGTCACCTTGCGCGCGCTGCGCGTGCTGCGCTGGGCGGGCGACGACGTCCTCTGATCGGGAGCCGCGCTCTAGGCTGAAGCGATGCTCCTTCCGCCCAAGGCCCGGCCCGGCGACCGCGTCGCGGTCCTCTCCCCGGGGTTCGCCGCCCCGGCCGCGTCACTCGCGGTGCATGAGCAGGCGATGCGCCGGCTCACCGAGCTGACCGAGCTCGTCCCGGTCGAGTACCCGACCACCCGTCTCTTCGGTGCGTCCCCCCAGGCTCGTGCCGCGGACGTGAACGCGGCGTTCGCGGATCCCTCGATCCGTGCGATCCTGTCGACGATCGGCGGCGATGACCAGATCCTGGTCATCCCGCACCTGGACGCAAACCTCGCACAGGCGGATCCGAAGCCGTTCCTCGGCTACAGCGACAACACGAACATCCTGAACTGGCTGTGGCGCAACGGCATCGCGGGGTTCCATGGCGGGTCGACCCAGGTGCACCTCGGCCCCGGGCCCGCCGTCGACGAGATCCACGCACGGTCGCTCTGGGCCGCACTGCTGGACGGTGGCGAGCTCGAGCTCACCGAGCCGGGGGAATCGGAGGATTTCGGTGTGCGATGGCAGGACCCGGCCGCCCTGGTGCAGTACGGCGTGCGCAAGCCCACCCAGCCGTGGGTGTGGTCGGGGCCCGCGCGTCGAGTCAGCGGACGCACCTGGGGCGGTTGCCTCGAGGTGCTCTCCCAGCTCGCCCTCGCCGACCGGTTCCCGTCCGCGGAGGAGCTGGAGGGCGTGATCCTGCTCCTGGAGGCGAGCGAGCGACTGACGCCGGCCGACGCGATCGCCGAGCAGCTGCGGGCGTACGGGCAACGCGGGCTGCTCGAGCGTGTCGTCGGTGTGGTGGTCGCCCGACCGCCCGTGAGCACGCACGAGAACGTGCCGCATCACGAGATCCGCCCCGTCCTGCGCGAGGCGCAGCGTCACGCGGTTCTGGCGCAGATCGCCCGCTACAACCCTTCGGCGGTCGTCTGTTTCGGCGTGCCGTTCGGGCACACGCGGCCGCAGTGGCTCGTGCCGTACGGCGGCCGGATGGTGCTCGACGGCGCACAGCGGGTCATCACGGCCGACTACGCCTGAGGGCTCGCATCGGCACGCCTAGCGCTTGCCGAATCGGCGGTGCGCCGCCTGCCGTGTGGTGCCCAGTGCGCTGGCGATCGCCTGCCAGGAGTAACCGGCGGCACGGGCGCGGCGCACCTGCACCTCCTCGGCGCGGGCGATGTCGCGCCGCGCGGCCACCAGCCGGTGCAGCTCGGCGAGCGGCTCGCCCTGCGGATCCAGATCCTTCGCGGTTCTCAGCATGAAGACCTCCTCGCGTCAATGCTGGTTGACACGAGGAAGTCTGTCAATTCATGTTGACGGATCGCGTTCCGCTGCGAGCGGACGTGCGGCGGCGGCGCAGCACGCCGATCGCCACCACGACGGCCATCAGCAGCACGAGCTCGATCCCGTTGAGCAGGAGCGCGAAGCCATGGAGGCCGTCGATCGGAACGACACCGGCGGGCCGGCCGTGCGCGTGCCCGACCATCCCGCCCGCAGACCCGATGTGCAGCAGCATCATCGCTGTCGCCATCGCCATCGCCATGCCCCACGCGCTCGGCGGCAGGGGCCGGGATCGCGGTGTCAGACAGAACAGGCACAGCGCCGCGAGGATCGCCATCAGGGCCGCGAGCGCGGAGGGGCTCCCCAGCAGCAGGGCGAGGTGCACCGCGACGCAGCCCGCGGTGACGGGGAAAGCGACCCACCGGGCCACGATCCAGGCCGGGGCCTGCCGGGTCTGCGGGGTATGCGTTGTGAGAGCGGTCATCGTCGTCCTCAGCCGTGCTGGAACCAGGTCGTCTTCCAGTCGGTGTAGTTGTCCAGCGCGTGCCGCGACAGGTCTCGGCCGAAGCCCGACTGCCGGAACCCGCCGAACGGCGTCGTGAGGCCCAGCGCATCGACCGTGTTGACCGACACGGTCCCGGCGACCAGACGCTCGGCGACCCGGTGCGCCCGACCGAAGTCGGTCGTCCACAGTGAAGCCGCCAGTCCGTACTCGGTGTCGTTGGCGAGCCGGACGGCCTCGTTCTCGTCCTCGAAGCCGAGCACCGCGACCAGAGGGCCGAACACCTCGATGTGGTGGAGATCGTGGTCGGCGCCGAGGCCGGTGACGATCGCGGGGCTCAGGTACGCGTCGGACCCGGTGATCGTGACACGATCGCCTCCCGCGACCAGGTCGCCGTCCGTGGCGGCCCGGGCGATGGCGGCAGACACCTCGTCGGCGTGCGCGCGGCTGATCAGGCTGCCGTTGCCGTCGCTGCCCGCGAGCGGGTCGCTCGGAGCGTAGCCCTCTGCGGCGGCTGCGAGCAGTGCCACGAACTCGTCATGCACCGACCGCTGCACCAGGATCCGCGAGTTCGCCGAGCACACCTGTCCCTGGTTGTAGAAGGCCCCGAAGGCGGCCTTCGCGGCGGCGGTCTCGAGGTCGGCATCGGCGAACACCAGGTTCGAGCTCTTCCCGCCGGCCTCGAGCGCGACCCGCTTCATGTTCGACGATCCGGCGCTCACCATGAGGCGCTTGGCGACGGCCGTCGAGCCGGTGAAGGCGAGCACATCGATGTCCGGGTGCAGCGCGATGCGCTCGCCGACGACGGATCCGCGCCCCGGCACGACATTGAGCACGCCCGCGGGGATCCCCGCCTCGAGCGCCAGATCCGCGAGCCGCAGTGCGGTCAGCGAGGTCTCGGTCGCGGGCTTGTGAACGACGCTGTTTCCGCTCGCGAGCGCCGGTGCGAGCTTCCACGCGGCGATCTCGAGAGGGTAGTTCCACGGCGTGATCGCGCCGACGACGCCGAGCGGCACGCGCTGGACGAGCGCGGTCGAGCCGGGTGGAGTGGCCGGGATCTCGTCGAACCGCTTGTCGGCGAGCTCGCCGTACCAGCGGAACGTCTCGGCGGTGCCGGGCACGTCGACGGTCAGGGTCTGCGCGATCGGCTTGCCCGAGTCGAGGGTCTCGAGGAGGGCGAGCTCCTCGAGGTTCGCCATGATCAGGTCGGCGAGGCGGATCAGCGCCCGGCCGCGGTCGGCGGCGCTGCGCCGGCTCCACGAGCCCTCCTCGAACGCGCGCCGGGCGATCGCGACCGCGCGGTCGACGTCGTCCGCTGTGCCGGCGGCGAGATCGGCGAGGTGCGCGAGTGATCCGGGGCTCTGCACCGCGATCGTCGCAGCGTCCGACGCGTCGACGCGGCGTCCGTCGATCACGGCACGGCCGTCGATCGCGAGCGCGCGGCTGCGTGCGGTCCAGTCGATGGTGGTCATGCGGCCGTCTCCTTGATCTTCGTGGACTGCGCCGCGTCCGCGGCCCGGGGGTTCGCGGCGACGACGTCGATCGCCGTCCACGCCATGAGGACCGCCGCGTCGAGCAGGGCCTTCTCCGCGACGGGGCCGACGCACGCGGCGGCGAACTCCTTCTGGTGGTTGCCGTACGGCAGTGAGTCGACCCCGATGTAGGGGTGGATCGCGGGAACGAGCTGGGACACGTTGCCCATGTCGGTCGACGCCCGGTTCATGCGTCCGGCGACCTCGGCGTCTGCGAACACGCGCCCGCGTGCGAGCGCGTTGGCTCGATAGAAGGCGAGGGCGCGCTCGTCGGTGCGGAACTCGGAGTACGGCTTGCTCTCGGGCGTGATGCTCAGGGTCGCGCCCGAGGCGAGCGCGCCCGCCTCGAAGCAGCGGTTCACACGTTCCTCGAGGATCTCGAGCTCGGCGAGCGAGTTCGCGCGGACGTACCAGCGGCCCTCGGTGCGGTCGGGGATCGCGTTCGGGGCGTGGCCGCCGACGGTCTGCACGCCGTGCACCCGGGTGTCGGCGGGCAGCTGCTGTCGGAGCAGCCCGATCGCGACCTGCGCGACGAGGAACGCATCGTTCGCGTTGACGCCCTGATCCGGGTAGGCGGCGGCGTGCGCGGACACCCCGTCGTAGGCGACGTGGCTGTGCGAGACCGCGAACGGCCGGGCCTCGGCGACGTCGACCGGCGCGGGGTGCACCATCATCGCCAGGTCCAGGTCGCGGAAGGCGCCGGCCTCGATCAGCTCGATCTTGCCCCCGCCGCCCTCTTCCGCAGGGGTGCCATAGACGCGCACGGTGAGCCCGAGCTCGTCGACGAGCGGGGCGAGGGCGAGCCCGGCGCCGACCGCGCTCGCCGCGATGAGGTTGTGGCCGCACGCGTGCCCGAGCCCGGGCAGCGCGTCGTACTCGGCCATGATCCCGATGACGGTCGGCCCGGATCCGGTCTCGGCGAGCAGGGCGGTCCCCAGACCCAGATACGCCGGGGTGACGCGGAAACCGGCGGCGGCCAGAGCCTCGCCGACCCAGGCGGCGGCGCGGTGCTCCTGCCAGGCCGTCTCCGGGTTCGCGTGCAGCGTCTCGGAGAGGCGGATCAGGTCCGCGGCGGCCGCGGCGACGCTCGCGTCCGCGGCGGCCTTGAGCGCGGCGACGTCGGCGGGCGACCCGGCCACGGGGGCCTCGGGGTGGGCGGCGGCGTCACTCATCGCCGGGCACCCCGTAGCTCGGGGCGGCGGACGGGTCCATCCCGCGCGTGATGTAGGCATCGCGCTGCGGCAGCCAGACCTCGAGCAGCTCGCCGAGCTCGGCGATCGGGTCGCCCTCGGTCCAGTCCACGCGCAGATCCGTGACGCGCCAGCCGGCGTCGTGCACGACCGAGAGCCCGGCCGAGTGCACCGGGCCCTCCTCGCCGCCCGCGGCGACGGCGGCGTGCATGGCCGCGAGCAGGCGCCGCTCGAGCTCGCCTTCGGCGGCGGCGAACGCGTCGACCATGAGCTGCGGGATGTCCGTCGAGGCGAGCATGTTGCCGCCCGCGGCGACCCCCGCGCCGGTGGCGGCGCCGACGTTGCCGAGCGCGCGCTCGCCCGAGTACACGGCCGAGCGGCCCTGCGCATCGAGGACCAGCAGCTGGCGGAAGGCGATGTGCGGGGTCTCGGCGATCACGGTGTCGAGGGCCTCAGCGGCCGAGGCTCCGTCGCGCAGAGCGGTGAGCAGGATCGGCCCGAGGCGCGGATCCGTGATGTTCTGCGAGTTCACCGCGCCGACGCCGTCGGCCAGATGCACGCAGCGCGCGGCGACCGCGGGCGAGGACGACGAGATCGCGGATCCGAAGGCTCCGGTCTCGTCGAGAGCGACGATCGAGAACGTCATCGGGCGGCCTCGTCGTCGGCGGCGGTGCGGTCGGTGCTCGCCGCGCGGTCGGCCGGGGTGCTGATTACGGCCGTCGCGTCGATCTCGACGAGCCACTCCGGGCGGGCCAGCGCGCTCACCACGAGGCCGGTCGACACCGGGAAGACGCCCTTGAGCCAACGGCCCATCACGCGGTAGACGGTCTCGCGATAGCGCGGGTCGATGATGTAGACGACGACCTTGACGATGTCGTCGAGCGAGGATCCGGCCTCCTCCAGCAGCATCGCGATGTTCGCCATCGCCTTCTCGGCCTGGGCCTCGACGTCGCCGATGCCGACGGATTCGCGGGTGTCCAGATCCTGGCCGATCTGGCCGCGCAGGTACACCACGCCGCCGGCGACGACCGCCTGGCAGAGGTCGTTGTCGAGGTTCTGCTCGGGGTAGGTGACCTTGGTGTTGAACGGGCGGATGCGGGTGTGCGTGGGCATCATGCGACTCCTGTCTGTGCGAGCTCGACGGCGAGGGGGCGGGTGCCGTCGGCCTGGGCGGGTTCGGGGGTGTCGACCACGGTGTCGACCGGGCCGGGGTAGGCCGCGTACCCGCGCTGGATGCCGATCTGGTCGGCGATGTAGCGCGCGTCGTGCCAGACGCCCCAGAGGAAACTGGATCCGCGGCGCGACTGCCAGGGCAGCCCGAGGAAGTAGATCCCCGGTTCCGCCGAGACGCCGCGCTGGTGCCGCGGACGGCCGTGCTCGTCGAACGCGTCAGGGTCGATCTGCAGCCATGAGTAGTCCAGCGCGAAACCGGTCGCCCACACGATCGAGGTGATGCCGGCGCCCGGCAGGTCGAGCGAGAGGATCGGGTGCGTGAGGCTGTCCGGATCCGGGCCGATCAGGTGCGCCTCGGGCTCCTCGGGCAGATCCAGCCCGTTGCGCAGCACGTAGGCGTCGGCCTCGTCGAGCACGGACAGGTAGTTCGCGTCACCTGCGGCGAGGTTGGCGCGCAGGTCGGGTGCGATCGCGAGCACGCCGTCCTCGTACGCGCCGGCGCGGCCGAGCAGGGTGACCCCGGTCGCGGCCAGCGCGCGGAAGTCGACGGTGTGCCCGCCGTGCGCGCCGCTCACGGCGATCGTGACGTGCTCCGCGCCCACCGGGGGAGCGGCCATGTCCCACTTGCCGAGCACGCCGAGCCACCAGCAGAAGTCGCGGCTGCGGTAGCGGCGCGGCGGACGATCGTGCGGTCCCACCGCGAGATACACCTCGCGGCCGGAGCGACGCAGCTCGTCCGCGATCTGCACGCCCGAGGAGCCGGCGCCGACGACGAGCACCGCCCCCTCCGGCAGCTGTGCGGGGTTGCGGTACTGGTTCGAGTGGATCTGGTGGATCCCCGCGTCCTGCGGCACGACGGCCGGGATGATCGGACGCTGGAACGGCCCGGTTGCGGCGACGACGTAACGGGCATCGATCGTGCCCGCGTTCGTGTCGACGCGGAAGCCCGGGCGGTTCACGTGCCGGCGCACGGACCGCACCTCGACGCCGGTGCGGATCGGAGCGTGGAAGGCATGGGCGTAGGCGACGAGATAGTCGGCGACCTGCTCCTTGCCGGCGAAGGCGTCCGGATCCAGGTCGAACTCCAGGCCGGGGAACCGGTCGTGCCAGGCCGGGCCGTTGGCGACCAGCGAGTCCCAGCGCCAGGAGCGCCAGCGCTCGGCGATCCGGTCCCGTTCCACGACGAGATGCGCGATCCCCGCCCGGCTCAGGTGCTCGCTCATCGCGATGCCCGCCTGGCCGGCGCCGACGACCAGCACCTCCACGTCTTCGTGCGACATCCGTTCCTCCACTGCGCCGTTCCTCTGCTGCTCGGATCCTGCTTCTCCTTCATGCTTCCGAGGATCCATGCATCTGTACACTTCACAGATCCGAAGTCCTGCATCTGATCTGTTGATACCATTTCGGACATGGCCCGACTGCAGAGCGCCGACATGACCCTCGTCCAGCTGAGGTACTTCGTCACCGCTGCGACGCATCGCTCGATGACCGTGGCGTCGATCGACCTGCACGTCGCGCAGTCCGCGGTCTCGACCGCGATCGCACAGCTCGAGCGTTCCCTCGGCGTGCAGCTGTTCGTGCGACAGCGCAGCAAGGGCCTCGCGCTCACGGAGGCGGGTGAGCAGCTGCTGCACGATGCGCAGTCGGTGCTCGCCCAGGTCGAGGAGATGAGCGACACCGTCCGCGGGCACCACCATCAGGTGCGCGGCACGTTGCGGCTGGCCTGTTTCGTCACGCTCGCGCCGTTCGTGCTGCCGCGGCTGATCTCCCGTGTCGAGCAGGAGCATCCGGACCTGCGGATCGAGATCATCGAGGCCGACATGGAGGGCACGACGGATCTGCTGCTGTCGGGCGCGGTCGAGGGCGGGATCGTCTACGACTTCGGCCGGGTGCACGATCTCGCGTTCGATCCGCTGTTCCCGGCGCCGCCGCATGTGATCCTCGCGGCGGATCATCCGCTCGCGGACCGCGACGAGGTCGCGCTGTCCCAGCTCGCGGATTCCGAGCTCGTGCTGCTCGACCTGCCGCACTCGCGCGAGTACTTCCTCGGGATGCTGGAGCGCGCCGGGATCGACCCGCGGGTGCGGTACAGCTCGCACAGCTATGAGACCGTGCGCTCGCTGGTCGCCCGCGGACACGGCTACTCGATCTTGAACCAGGTCCCGGTCGCGCCGCTCACGTACGACGGCGGGGAGCTGAGGGCGCTGCGGATCGCGGGTGAGGCGCCGGCGCTCGACGTGTGCTTCGCCCGTGTGTCGCGCGTGCGGCCGACCGCCCGCACCCGCGCCGTGGCGGCCTTGGCCCGCGAGCTGTTCGGCACGGACGCACACTGAGGCCGTTGCCCCGCCGCCGCCGAGAACGAGACTTCGCCCGCTCAACGGCTGGAGCGACCGCCTGTCAAGCCCGGGCCGGTGCGAATCCCCCGACCGCACCGTCCCGGGAGTCCGTGGATCCCGTCAGCAGCGGCACTCGCCGTCGGCGCAGTGTGTGCAGGCGTGGCCGCGCGGGGACGGCGGAACGTCGAGCGCCGGGTTCTGGTCGAAGAAGCCGGTCGGCTTGAGCGTGAAGCCGGTGTAGTCGACGGGCATGATCGGCCAGTCCTCGGTGCGCGGGAAGTGCGTCAGGCCGAAGCTGTGCCAGAGCACGATGTCCTCGCCGTCGATCCCGCGATCCGCCTTCTGGAACTCCGGGAGGCCGGGGGATCCGACGCTCTGATTCACGAAGTCGCCGGCCGGGTAGCGCTCGCCCTCGGCGTACCGGGTGACCCACAGGTGCTCGGTCGCGAACGCCGCGCGTCTGCTGATCGAGGATCCGTCGGCCGCAGCGAGAGTCGGCTGGCCCTCGGGGAACAGCGTGTACGCGACCGGCTCGCCGACGTGGTTGCGCTTCTCGGTGTTGACGACCTCCCACACCCGGCCGAGCGAGCCGTCCGCCCGGCGACGGCCCTCGGACTCGCGTCCGAGCACGCGGCGGGAGCGGCTGAACGCGTTGCCGTGCGGGTTGCCCTCGCCCTGCGGGACGCGCTTCAGATCGAGCTCGTGCACGGCATTGCTCTCTCCGTCGACGGCCATGTCGAGGCGCGCGCAGAACAGGTGCTGGTGGAACGGGGCGGCGAGTCCGGGCGCGATCTGCGAGGCGTAGGGGTAGCCGTCGCCCGGGTAGCGGGCGGTGAAGACGATGCCGGTCGCCTTGGCCTCGAACTGGATCGTGCCGTCCAGGTAGAAGTACCAGTAGAAGCCGTAGTCGTAGTTGCCGACGGTCGTGAAGAAGCTCACCACGAGGCGGCGCTGACGACGCGAGGAACGGTGCTGCGCCCACTCGTCCGTGTGCTTCCAGAGCAGTCCGAAGTCCTCCTCATGGATGCAGATGCCCTGCGAGATCTCGCGCGGGTTGCCGAAGTCGTCCGCGACGACGGGGGACAGGTAGGTGATCTCGCCGAGGCAGTCGCATCCGAGCTCGAGGGAGTTCGCGTCGCGGCCGACGAGATACTCGCCGGTGTCGAAGTAGTTCTGCCACGAACGGTAGGGAGCGGGATCCCCGTAGGGCACCACCATCTCGGCGATGGAGGCGCGTTCGACGATCGAGCGGCGGACACCGTGGTCGTCGAAGCCGATCTGGCCGAGGATCAGGCCCTCGCGGGCGTCGAAGCCGACGTGCAGGTCCCACTTCTGCCAGCGCAGCACATTGCCGTCGAGGGTGAAGCTCGGCCCCTCGGGCTGCACGATGTGCAGCGGCTTGAGGTCCTCGCGCAGCGGTCCCGTGAGCTCGGGGCTCTCGAAGTTGCCGTTCGTCAACGGGTCGTCGCCGGGGCCGTCGTCGATGATCCGCACGACCTTGCGCTCGATCATGTCGACGAACGCGACCAACTGGTCCACCGGGTGGCCCCAGGCGTAGTCGTGCGGGTCGCGTTGAACGAAGGCGAGGCCGCGCAGCAGCCGCCGGCCCTCCTCGCCCTCGTAGTCGAAGATGCCCGCGCTCAGCGGCGCGACGCGCACGCCGTCCGGCGTGAGCCCCCGTGAGGCGAGCGCCGCCTGCCAGCCCTCGTCGGCCTTGAGGATCCCCTCGATCGCCTCGAACTCCTCGATCAGCACGGGAGCCTGACCGCTCAGGGCCGGGTCGACGTCGACGGCGGAGACAGTGGTGCCGGCGCCGAGGTCGATCAGCAGGTCGGCGGTCGCGCCCGTCGCGGTATCGAGCAGGATCGTGCGGGCCTCGCGCGGGATCGTTCCGCCGGCACGGAGCACGGCTTTGGCCGGCTCCTTGAGCGAGAGGTAGGCGACCCGCACGGTGTCGCCGAGGCGGCCCTCGGCGATCAGGTGATCGCGCGCGGCGGTGATCTCGTCGGCGCTGAGCGGATCCAGTGGGTGGGTGGCGACGCTCGTCGCGGTGTCGGGATTGGTCACGATGTCTCCTTCTGGCGGACCGGGGTCACGGGATGCGAGTGGCGGCGGGGCGGTTCTCGTGGGCGGCGAGCGCGTCGACCTCGAGCGCCGACGGGGACTCCGGATCCTCCGGCGAGTATCCGGGGCGGCGGCGTTCGTAGAGGTAGCCCACGAGCGCGAGCAGGGCGATCACGACGAGGGTGCTGATGGTGAAGCCCTCGAAGGTGAGCCGGTCGACCCCCCACACGTCGTGGAAGTCGTAGGCGACGCCGAAGAGGCCCTCCAGCGTCCCGGGGAAGACGGCGACCCAGGATCCCAGCACGACCCAGGCGTAGATGACGACCGTGCAGATCCACAGCCCCGCGGTGCCGCCCGGCACGCGGAACGGGCGCGGGACGTCGGGGTGCTTCCTGCGCAGCGCGATGACGGTCGGGAAGATCACGAGGTACGACAGCAGCAGTGTGGAGATCGCCACCGTCAGCACCACCGTGAATGCGGCCGCGGCGCTGCCGCTGAGCAGCACGGTTGCGGCGATGCAGAACACGGTGGCGACGATCCCGGAGAGCATGTTCATCCGCACGGGGGTGCCGAGACGCGGGGAGAACTTCCCGAAGTAGCGGAAGAACGCTCCATCGGCGCCGGCGGCCGCCTGCACCCGATCGGACGCGATCATCCACGCGCTCGCCTGAGTCAGAACGACGAACACGAAGACGATCGCCGCGATCCACATCAGCGGCCCCGCCGCGGGGCCGTAGACGCGGAACACCTCCTTGAAGGCGTCCAGCAGGCCGGTGGCGCCCTGCACCTTGTCGGCGGGCAGTACGGCGAGGATCGCGAAGATCGGCACCAGATAGCACAGGATCGAGATCAGCCCCGAGGATGCGACCGCCTTCGGCACGTCCTTCTGCGGGTCGCGCATCTCCTCGGCCGCGCCGTTGGGGGCCTCGAATCCCACGACCGCGAACAGGATCACCGGCGTCACGGCGAGGAAGCCGCCGAGCGTGGGCGAGAACTCGCCGGCCGCGTAGCCGTGCACGCCGTTCTGGATGGCGTAGATGACGACCGTGACGACGAAGATCGCCAGGAGCGCGACCTTCGCGATGCCGCCGGCGGCGACGACGATCTTGCCGTAGCGCAGCCCGATGATCGCGACGAGGATCGCCAGCCAGATGAAGGCGATCTTGAAGACGTAGTCGCCGACGCTGCCCGAGGGCAGCGGTGAGATGTAGGCGTCCCAGGTGGCCGCCGAGATGAAGACCAGGGATCCCCCCATCCACAGGGGGTTGGTGATCCAGTAGAACATCGTGGCGATCGAGGCGGCGAGCTTGCCGAATGCGAGGCGGACCCAGACGAACGGCCCGCCCTCCTCATGGAACGCGCTGCCCAGTTCCGACACCACGAAGGCGTAGGGGAGCAGGAAGGTGGCGCCGATCACGAGCGTCCAGGTGAACGCCTGCGCTCCGCCCCCCGCGGCGATCTGGGCGACCGTGTCGATCGAGATGATGGCCGCGACCGACAGGAAGATGATGTCGAGTCGGCCCAGCGTCTTGCGGAAGTTCTCGGTGCGTATGGCGGATGTGGCGATCTCAACGCTCATCGGGGGACTCCTCTGTCCGAACCAGGCTGATGTTCGCGGCTCCGATCGCGGGGTGCACCGGGGCCTTCTCGGGTAGTGGTCTCAGTCAACCTCGCGAAGTCGAATCACGCCAATACACAGATACGCGGCGCTGCATCAATTGAAATGATGCAGCGCCGCGCGTCGGCGAGAACCGGATCAGGGCAGGGTGGGCACGCCCAGATCGTCTTCGTAGGCGTGATCCTTGGTCTCCGGGATCAGGATCAGCGCGATCAGAGTGAGCACGGCCATCACGGACAGGTAGATGCCGACGAACACGGGGGATCCGTCGGCCAGCTGCCACAACCACACCGCGATGAGCGGTGCGACGGCGGCGCCGAGGATCGACGACACGTTGTACGCGACCGCGGATCCCGTGTAGCGCACATTGGTGGGGAACAGCTCCGGCAGCAACGCGCCCATGGGGCCGAAGGTCGTGCCCATGAGCAGGAAGCCGAGGATCAGGAAGGACTGGGTCAGCACCACGGCGAACGGCTCCCCGGCGTGCTGGCCGAGGAACAGCGGGAACGTGAAGCCGAACAGGATGATCGCGACTGTGGTCCAGATCAGGAGCTTGCGTCGGCCGATCCGATCCGCCCAGGGGCCGGACAGCAGGGTGAAGACGCCGAAGAACACCACGCCGATGATCTGCATCACCACGAAGTCGGTGTAGCCGAAGCCCTGCCCGGGGTAGAACTGCGCGGCGAACGCGGTCTGGTCGAAGGCGGCACCCTTCGCCTCTGCGGCCTTCTGCGCGGCGGCGGACGCGATCTCGACCGACCACGGCTTGGTGCCGAACGACAGGGTGAAGTTCGTCATCAGGTAGAACAGCACGTACGTGGCGAGCATCACGAAGGTGCCGAGGACGAGATGCTTCCCATGATGGCGGAACACCGTGGCGAGCGGCAGTTTGCGGATCGTGCCCGTGTCCTCGGCGCGCTTGAAGGTCTCCGACTCGACGAGCTTGAGTCGCACCCACAGGCCGATGATCACCATCACGGCCGAGAACAGGAACGGTACGCGCCAGCCCCAGCTGAGGAACGCCTCCGACTTCAGCGACGGATCGGACGCGTGCGGCAGCAACGCGTTGATGATGAGGAACAGGCCGTTCGCGATGATGAAGCCGAGCGGGGCGCCCAACTGCGGGAACGACCCGTACCAGGCGCGCTTCCCCTCGGGGGCGTTCTCGGTGGCGACCAGGGCGGCCCCGGACCACTCGCCGCCCAGCGCGAAGCCCTGCGCCAGGCGCAGGATCAGCAGCAGCAGCGCGGCCCACCAGTTGATCTGCTGGAACGTCGGCAGCAGGCCGATGAGGAAGGTGGCGATGCCCATCGTGAGCAGCGAGGCGACGAGAGTGGCCTTGCGGCCGTACCGATCGCCGAAGTGGCCGAACACCATGGCGCCGATCGGGCGCGCGATCATGGCGGCGCCGAACACGCCGAAGGAGGCGAGCAGGGCGGTCGTGTCGTTGCCGGTCGGGAAGAACAGGATCGGGAAGACGAGCACCGCTGCGGTCGCGTAGACGTAGAAGTCGTAGAACTCGATCGTCGTGCCGATGAGGCTGGCGAGGATCACCCGCGATCTGGGGTTCGCGGGTGCGGTCGTGGCGGTGCTCATGCTGTCCTCCGGTCGGTACATCGATGGCGCTCGCCGGTCCCCAGCCGTGCGACGAGCACGGGGGAGTCTACGCCCGGCGTTCAGCCGATCCACAGGTGGACACGCGCGCGCCGCGGAGTGTGACGCCGGCACGACTCGGATCCGGTCGTTACCCGTTCGACCGGATCCGAGTCCGCCTTCTTCAGCGCGACAGCCAGGCCTTGTACTCGATCACCGATCCCGCCGCGACGTTCAGCTTCATCGCGGATCCGCCCGCGTAGATGGTGTCGGCGGCGATGATCTCGTGCGTCGTGGCGCTCAGGACCAGCGTCGCTGTGAACTGCGGCCGTGCCGAGGAGGTGACCTTGAGCGCGATGCCGGCTCTGCCGAGTCGGTCGGTCACGGTCCCGAGCGCGCTCACGTCGCCGGCTTCACGGATCAGCTGCAGCGCCGCGGCCTGCTGCGCCGGGTTCAACGCCCAGCTGTCGCGGATCGAGCTCACGACCCCCCAGATCGCAAGCGCATCGGCGCTCCCGCTCAGCCCGACCCGTTCCTCGATGTAGGCCCGCAGCCCCGCCGCGTCGGACGGCGGCTCTGCGAAGAAGAGGTTCGAACTGCGGTGCCCGGTGCCCGGCAGAGCCGAGCCCTCCTTCGGCGCCTTGCCGGCGGGGGGGACGATCGTGCCGTCCTTGGTGACGGAGTAGGGCGCGCCGGTCCGCGATTCGAGATGGCCGGTGCCGTCCGCATCCCACACCCATTCCTGCCACTCCGGCACGATCACCGGATCCGCCTTGCCGTCGTCGCGCAGGGCCCAGCGCACGACCAGGGCGTCGCGGGTCGCGGCTCGAGGCGGGGTCGTCTGCAGCGCGGCGATCGAGGTGGCCAGCACCTCGTCAGCCGTCTGCGCGATCGGCTGGGCCACGAGCGCCGGCGGCGTGATCGCGTAGGCGGGCGCGGCGGTCAGCGGGCCCAGGGTGAGCCCGATCGTGACGACGGCGGCGAGTGCTGGTGCCGCCCAGGCGGCGCGCAGCGCGATCCGGAGAGGCCGGGACGTGCGGGAGCGCCGGCGCAGGGCGGCGACGCGGTCCCCGATGGACCGTCGGCCGGTGGCGCCCGCGCGAGACGGCGCGGCCGCCTCGTCCAGCATCCGGTGCAGGCGCGCCCAGTCCGCGGCGGTCGGCTCGCGGTCGCTCGGCGTCGTCGCCGGATCCGCCTCACGGATCAGCGTGTCGAGAAGATCATCAGTCAGCGGCATACGTCATCACCCCTTTCCTGGGCGTCGGTGCGGATGGATTTCTGTCGGATCCGGGATCCGGATCCGGACGGGGTGGAGCATCGGCCGCAGGCTCCTGCAGCAGCAGGCGCAGGGCGGTGCGCGCCCGGCTCAGCCGTTTCCAGGCGGCAGCGGTGCGGCAGCCCACGACCTCGGCGATCTCGTCGGCGCTCAGGCCGTCCCAGTAGTGCAGTTCGATCACCTCGCGGTCGGCATGGCGCAACAGCGAGAGAGCATGACGCAGTTCGACGTGCGCGGCGTCGTCGTTCTGCCGGGCGCTGGTGGCCAGGTCCCGCAGCCCTTCGCGCTCCCGGTCGCGCTTGCGGTAGGCGTCGCCGACGAGGTTGCGCGCGGTCTGCAACAGCCAGGGGCGCCGGTACGGCTCGCGCTCGTCGAACCGCCGCCACGCGATCTCGAAACAGTCCATCGCCAGCTCCCTGGCGTGCTCGCGGTCGTCGACGCGTCGTTCGACGTAGCGCAGCACCGCCGTGTGGTGCTCGGCGAAGAGCGCCTCGAAGGCTGCTCTGCGCGTGTCTGCCGGAATGCCCGGAGGTGGGGCGCCGGGAGGATTCGCGTGCATGATCGGGGTTCCCGTCGGTGCCGGATCAGTGCAACGGCGGGTTGTCGGCGATGATCTGCCGGGCCTGAGCCGTGAGCGACTCGATGTCGGCCTTCATCTTCTTCAACTGGTCGGCGTGCTTCAGTACGACCCTGAACTCGGCGTTCCACTGGGCGTCGTAGTACGCCTTCGTCCATCCGCTGGAGTCGCGGCAGGTCGCATCGGCGACCGCGAGCTCGATCTCCGCCGGCGTCGACTTGCGTGGGCCGGCGGTGTCGGGGTCGACCTCGGTGTCGCCGTAGGTGCCGCCGCCCGTGGGGAACTTGGTCGGCGGAGGTGCATAGAATCCGAGCTCGATGCCGAGCTTCTGCGTCGGCATCTGCTCGCCCTCATCGCCGACGGGCGCAGAGATCGAGACGTCGTAGCCCGCTGCCGTGATGCACCGCTTCCACGTCGCGGCCGCCTTCTTCACGACCAGATCTTGAGGGACCTTCTCTGTCTCCTCGTACATCCACATGCCGGTCGTGTTGAAAATGTCGCCGGCCTTTAGGCCGTCGAACGTCTTGCGGCTCTCGTCGCGGCAAGCCAGTAGCGTGGTGTCGAGCCCGGGCGTGGATGCTCCGATCCGATTGAGTCGCTCGAAGCTCCGCGGGTCCGGCTCAGGGCCCGGCATGTAATTCGCGGTGTAGCCGTACTGCCTCGCGATCTCGACAGTGAGCTCGGGGAACGCCGACATGTTCTTCGGGAAGGCGAGATAGCTGGCATCGTCCGTGGGCTCGACCGGGATCGGCCAGGAGAAACCGTCCTTGCTCAGGCAGGTCTCCATGCGCCGGTTCTCCGCGTAGTTCACGAGGCGCACGAGCGATGCGGCGGAATACTCGTCCAACGGCATCACCCAGCGCGTGATGTCCTTCTCCGGCAGATCGGATACCACTCCCGCCGTGCTCGCGGGCTTCTGGCCGATTGCGCTCGCGGGCGGCGTCGCGCACCCCGCGATCGGCGCGATCAGGGCGGCGAGGGCGAGGACGGTGAACGTGCGGCGGTGGTGCTTCGTCGCGGTGCGGGTCATGCGGAGCCTCTCTTCCCGAGCCGTTCTCGACTCTCACCGTAGAGGTTGCGCTGCGGCCCGGATCCTGACATCCGGGTTTCGGGGAACACGACGAACGCGGGACCGGAAGACCGGATCCCGCGTTCTTCGTCGAAGTGCGCTCAGGCGCGCATCACCAGATCGCGGCGATGCCCGCGTTCACCGCGGTCAGCACGCCGACGCCCCAGAACATCACCGGCGGAACCGCGGCGCCGCGCTTCTGCCGTGCGGAGCCGATGCCGATCAGCGCGCCGATGATCAGCAGGATGACGAGCTTGGTGCCGATCTTCGCGTAGTTCATGCTCACGCCGTCGGGCAGGCCCCACGGTGCGGCGAGGACCAGGCCCGCGACACCGGCGATCGCGAGGCCGGTATTCATCAGGCTGGTCATCTGCTTCTTGCCGCCGAAGGCCTGCACGGCCCAGGCGCCGAAAAGCGTCGCGAAGCCGAGCAGGTGGATGAACAGCACGATGTGGCGCAGGGTTTCCATGCCCTCAGGCTAGGCCCGGGCGCGTTCCCGCGCCAGGTAGGCGCGCCTCAGCGTGAGCGTGGGCGGTGGGCCCTGCGCGTGGGGAGGAGTGGCGCAGGGGTCAGAACGGCGCTGGTTCTCGGGCGGGTGGTGGGTCGGGTTCGTCGGTGGTGAAGGTGACGGGTGCGGGTGGCTGGTCGATGTAGGTCGCTCCGGCCGGGCTCGTCCATTCGAGGATCCCGGCGCCGCGTTGTTTCACGGTCCAGGCGGTCTGATGCTTCAACACATGATGTCGGCGACACAGCCCGCCGAGGTTGCCCTCTTCGGTGGCTCCGCCGAACGCGGCGTCTATCGTGTGGTCGAGATCCTGCGTGATCGGCGGGAGCCCGCAGGTGAAGAACCTGCATCGAGAATCCCTCGCATGCAACAGGCGACGCAGATCCGCGTTGGGGCGGTAGCGGTCGACCGCGAGGATCGCTCCGGTGATCGGGTGGGTGAGGACCCGTTCCCACGCGACCGCATCACCGGCGAGGATCCGGGCGGTGTGCGTGTCGATGGGTTGTCCGCCGGCGAGTTCCCCGGGCTGTTCGGTGCGGACACCGAATGCAGGGCTCGCGCCTGTCGGTGAACCGGATCCGCCGCTGGTGCCGGTGTCTGCGGCCATGGCCGTGAATGCCGGGACGGTGACTTCGACCCGCGCCTGGATCGCGGACAGCAACCCCGCGACCGTGTCGTGCCCGGACGGCGCACCGGTGAGGAGAGTGTCGGCGCACAGGTCCGCGCGAAGCTGGTCGATGGTGCGGTCGTCCGTCGGATCGCCGAGACTCTCCGGGTCCGGGGTGAGTCCCGCGGCGGCGTCTTTCGCGACCGCCGCATTCGTGGTCTTGATCATCCGGGCCTGCTGGGTGAGGCGGTCGTAGATCCCGTCGATCACCGCGGCGGAATGGATCAACCCCAAGGCCTTCTGACCATCGCCGAGGTCTTCCCGCCACACCCGACGCTGTTCTTGCGCGTCCTTGTGCCGTTCTGTGAGCGACCGCGGCGCGAGTCGCTCGGCGAGGCGTTCCACGACCCGCTTGGCCCGGTGCGGGGTCTCGCCCTCGCACGCGGCGACCGCCGCCTGTTCGAACTCGGCCCGCACTTCGTCATCGAGACGCGCCCCCGCGTCTTGGATGAGCCGGACATGGGCGGCCCTGAATCGCGCGTCCGTGAACGCCTGCATCGTGACCGGGTACCGGGTCATCAGCTCCGCCGCCCGGGCCATCCGGCCCTGCACGACCCGATCGGACATGCGCAGCACCCCCGCCAGCTCCGCCGCGACGCTGCGCGCGGCGAGATCGACCGACTCGCCCCGCCCGGATCCCGCGTCGGCTGCCAGACCCTCAGCGAACCGCTGCGCGACCGCGAACTGCGCTTCCCGCACCGCCTGCAGTCGCACGATCGACGCTTCGGTGTCCTCCAGCATCGACGCCAGCGCGGCGAGCACGACGGCCGGATCCACCGGGTCCGCCCCGGGATCCGCCACCGTGCCGGTCACGTTCGCCATACCCTCATTCAACTCGGGGCTACCGACATTCCGGACTCGAAAATGACCAGATCAGAGGCGAGAAATGTCACGGTATGGTCACGACCCGGACTTGTCCCGCGAGAGCAGCCGGCTGAGCACAGGGGCCTGTGCTGAGCCCGCGGCACTGCACGTCAACACGTCGTGCAGACGACGGCAGTCTGGAGGCCCGCACGGCACAGATCGTGCCGCACATCACCGCACCGATCGATATCGTCGTGCCCGAAGCGCTTCGCCCTTGGTCTCGCTGCGCTCGCTCAGGGACCGATCCAATGCTGGTCTCTGAGCTGCTGGCCCTTGGAGGAGCCCAGCGACGAGATGAGGGGCGCTGGATCGCTCAAGAGCGCGCTCAGGACCGACGGCTCAGCCGCGCAGCGACCGGATCACCTGAGCGGTGCGCAGGGCGGCGTCGGCCGCCTCGGCGCCCTTGTCCTCCTTGGAGCCTTCGAGGCCGGCGCGGTCGAGCCCCTGCTTCTCGTCGTCCAGGGTGAGAACGCCGAATCCGACGGGTTTGCCGGCGTCGAGTGCGACCCGGGTGAGGCCGTCCGTGGTGGCCGCGGAGACGTACTCGAAGTGCGGGGTGCCGCCGCGGATGATCACGCCGAGCGCGACCACCGCGTCCGCACCGCCCGCGAAGGCGGCCTGAGCGGCCACCGCGAGCTCGAAGGATCCGGGGACCCGCACCAGACGGTGGTTCGCCCCGGTCTCCTCGAGCACACGCTGCGCACCTGCGATGAGGCCGTCCGTGATCATCTCGTGCCAGGTGCCGGCGACGATCACCACGTTCAGACCGCTCGCGTCGATTCCGCCGGTCTCCGGTGCTCCTGCGCCGCTCATACGTCGTTCCTTCCGTTCTCCGCGCCGTTCGCGGCCAGGGCGGCGGCGAGATCGGACTCGCCGATGATGTGGCCCATGCGGTCGCGCTTGGTCTCAAGATACTGGTGGTTGTTGGGCCCGACGCCGACGATCAGGGGGACCTGCTCGATGACATCCAGCCCGAGCTCGCGCAGCTGCGCGACCTTGTCGGTGTTGTTCGTCAGAAGGCGCACCTTCTTCACGCCGAGGTCGGTCAGGATCCCGGCCGCCGCCGCATAGTCGCGTGCATCGGCCGGAAGACCGAGGGCGAGGTTGGCGTCGACGGTGTCGAGGCCCTCCTCCTGCAGGGCGTAGGCGCGCAGCTTGTTGATCAGGCCGATGCCGCGCCCCTCGTGACCGCGCATGTAGATGACGATGCCGCCGTCCTGCTCGATCGCGTCGAGGGCTGCCTCCAGCTGGGGCCCGCACTCGCACTTGAGGGATCCGAAGGCCTCGCCGGTCAGGCACTCGGAGTGCACCCGCACCAGCGCCGTCTCCGTGGGCTCGCCCGAGACGACCGCGATGTGGTCGGTGCCGGTGACGCGGTCCTTGTAGGCGAGGAAGCGGAACACGCCGTGCGTGGTGGGCACCGTGGCATCGGCGCGCAGGCTCACCCGGCGGCGGGTGTTGTTCGCGACGCAGTCGGCCTCGTCCCGGGGGTCCGTCTCGTTGAGGTGCGCGATCAGCTGCTCGATGGTGATCACCGGGATCCCGTCGCGCTCGCCGAGCTCCATCAGGCCCGGCAGACGCATCATGCTGCCATCCTCGGCGACGACCTCTGCGATCGCGCCGACCGGACGCAGACCTGCCAGGCGCATGAGCTCGACAGCGGCCTCGGTGTGCCCGCCGCGCTGGCGCACGCCGCCGTCGACCGCACGCAGGGGCAGCACGTGCCCGGGGCGGATGAGGTCGGTCGGGGTGGCGGCCGCGTCCGCCAGCACGTTCAGGGTGCGGGCGCGATCGGCGGCGCTGATGCCCGTGGTGACGCCGGAGGCAGCGTCGACGCTGATCGTGTACGCCGTGCTGCGGGCGTCTTCGTTGGCCTCGACCATCGGCGGCAGGTTCAGCGCGTCGGCGATGTCGGCGGGCATGGGCGCGCACAGGTACCCGGAGGTCCAGCGCACGGTCCACGCGACCCACTCGGGGGTCGCGAGCTCGGCGGACAGGATGACGTCGCCCTCGTTCTCGCGGTTCTCGTCGTCCGCGACGAGAACGGGGCGGCCGGCGCGGAGCGAGTCCAGCGCCTCGGCGATCGTGGAAAGGCTCATCGTGAGCCTCCTTCCGGTGTGGCGGCGCGGTCGGCGCCGGTGTCTGCGGCACGGAACGCGAGCAGTCGCTCGACGTGCCGGGCGAGGATGTCGGTCTCCAGGTTCACCCGGTCGCCCGCGGCGCGGGATCCGAGCGTGGTCGCGACGAGCGTCTCGGGGATCAGGGACACCTCGAACCACGGAGCCGGGGCGGCGGGCTCGCTCACGTCGCTGACGGTGAGCGAGGTGCCGTCGACCGAGATGGATCCCTTGTCCACGACGAGCGGGGCGAGGTCGTGCGGCAGGGAGATGCGCAGCACGCTCCACTGCGCTCCGGGGCGCACTTCGAGCACCTCGCCGACGCCGTCGACGTGGCCCTGAACGATGTGACCGCCCAGACGCGCACCGACCGGCATCGCCTTCTCGATGTTCACCCGTGTGCCGATCTTCGCGCCTCCGATCGCGGCGACGTCGAGCGTCTGCTTCATGACGTCGGTGTCGAACGTGTCAGCGGTCGAGCCGACGACCGTCAGGCACACGCCGCTGACCGCGATGGACTCGCCGTGCACCGCGTCGGACGCTGCCTTCGGTGCGCGCACGGTGAGGCGCCAGCCGTCGCCGGCGGGGGTGATCGCGGTGATCTCGCCGATCTCCTCGATGATTCCGGTGAACATCAGACTGCTCCTTCGTTCCGGGAGGGGTATTCGTCTGCGGGGAGGGCGAGCGCAGCCGTATCGTCGGCGGTGCCGGCAGGGCGGCCGATCGCCAGCAGATCCGGGCCGAGCGGCAGCCACTGGTCCACGACCAGGCGCTGTGCCCGACCGATCGTGTCGACGCCGATGTCGCCGAGGGCGAGCTTCGGCCCGCCGAGCAGCACGGGGGCCACGTACGCGAGGACTTCGTCCATCAGCCCGCCGGCGAGGAATGCACTGGCGAGGGTCGGGCCGCCTTCGACGAACACGCGCTGGATGCCGCGGTCGCGAAGATCCGCGAGGATCGCGGCGAGGTCGTGCCCGGGGTAGAACAGCGGCGCGTGCGGGTGGCGGCGCACCGCGGCCTCCGCGGGGGTCTCTCTGGCGCCGATCACCACGGGGACGGGCTGGTGGGGGAGCAGGTCCTCCCCGTCGCGGGCGGTGAGGGCGGGATCGTCGGCCAGCACGGTGCCGGTGCCGACGACGATCGCGTCGGCCGCGGCGCGGCGGCGGTGCACGTCGGCGCGGGCGGCGGGGCCGGTGATCCACTGGCTGGATCCGTCCGCCGCTGCGGCGCGGCCGTCCAGGCTCTGCGCCCACTTCACCGTCACGTGCGGCCGACCGAGGCGCTGCACCGTGAGCCAGTCCCGGATCAGAGCCTCCGCGGCATCGGCCTGCTCACCGGCGACGACGTCGAGGCCGACGGCGCGCATGCGCTCCGCGCCCCCGCCGGATCGCGCGCCCGGGTCGTCGAGGGCGTACACCACGCGGGCCACGCCGGCGTCGATGAGGGCCTGGGCGCACGGTCCGGTGCGGCCCGTGTGGTTGCACGGCTCGAGCGTCACCACGGCGGTGGCGCCGCTCAGCTCGGCGGTCGTGAGCTTGGAGAGGGCGTCGACCTCGGCGTGCGGAGTGCCGGCGCCCCGGTGCCAGCCCTCGGCCAGCACGTCTCCGGAGGGGGAGAGGATCATGGCGCCGACCTGCGGGTTCAACCCGCGGGGACCGCGGCGCGCGATGTCGAGTGCGTGCGTCATCGCCGCCCGCTCCACCGCTGTCGCCGTCATGTCGCCTTCCTCATCCTGGTCCGGATCACCGGGGGTCGGGGCGCACGTCGATCGTGCGTGCTGCCTCTCATCCGGACTCGCGAACCTTCGCTCGCATCACCGTCGGTCCCGGAATCCCACCGGATCGGCCTCGGATCCCTGTCGGATCCTCGGTTCGCGGACTGTCACCGCCGGTTCGGATTCTCACCGACCCCGGAGCACGTTGTATTGCTCTCAGCTTAGTCAACGCGCGGATGCCGGTTTCATTCCGGCGGATGCATCTGTGACGCTCCATGTCGCGGAGGGGGTCACTTCAGCAGCCGCGACAGCCGGCGGTCGGCGAGCACCTTGCCGCCGGTCTGGCAGGTGGGGCAGTACTCCAGCGAGCGGTCGGCGAAGAACACACTGCGCACCGTGTCCCCGCACACCGGGCAGGGTTGGCCCCGGCGGGCGTGCACCTGCATCCCCCGTCGTTTCGCGTCCTTCAGGTCGGCCGGGGGCTTGCCGCTCGCCTCCGCGACCGCTTCGCGCAGCGTCGACTGCATCGCGTCGTACAGCCCGGTGACCTCGTCCTCGTCGAGGCCGCCTGCGGGTGCGTACGGCGACATCCGCGCCGTGTGCAGGATCTCATCGGAGTACGCGTTGCCGATGCCGCCGATCACCGCCTGGTCGCGCAGCAGACCCTTGATCTGGGTGCGCCGGCCGTCGAGCAGCGCCGCGAACACATCGCGCGTGAACGACGGGTCGAGAGGATCCGGCCCCAGACGCGCGACGCCCGGCACGTCGGTCGGATCGCGGACGACGTACACCGCGAGGGACTTCTTGGTGCCGGCCTCGGTGAGGTCGAAGCCGCTGCCGTCATCGAACGCGATCCGCAGGGCGATCGGCGACTTGCCGGGGCGGATCAGCGTGGTGGGCAGGGCGTCGTACCAGCGCAGCCATCCGGCCTTCGCGAGATGGAACACGAGATGCAGCTGCGGCTCGGCGGTGCTCTTCAACGTCAGATCCAGGAACTTGCCGTGCCTGGTCGACGCGGTCACGCTACTCCCCGCCAGGGCCGTCACCGGGGGATCGAACGTCTTGAGCGCCGCGATCGCCGACACCGACGCGCGCGTGATGGTGAGCCCGACCGCTCGTCCGGCCAGGAAGTCGACCAGCCCCTGCACCTCAGGCATCTCCGGCATGGCTTCATCCTGCCACCCGCGTGCGACATCCGGGGCAGCGCGCGCGAGACAGGGCGCGCGGTGGCCGTGCACCTGCCCGTCGAGGGAGGGCGGGTGTCAGCCGAGGTCGATCGGCCAGGCGACCGGAGTGCGGTCGTCCGCGCGCAGTAGCCCCGCGATCCAGCCGTCGTCGCGCCCGCGGGGGCTGGTCAGGAACTGACGCTGCGTGCCCTCGAACCGGAAGCCGAGGGCACGAGCGCTCCGTGCGGACGGGACGTTGCCCACCACGGCACGCCAGGTGAGGCGCGCGAGGCCGAGTTCGGTGAAGCCCCATTCGATCACGGCACGGGCCGCCTCGGTGAGATAACCGTGACCGCGAGCCGGAGCGGCGATCCAGTACCCGAGCTCGGCGTCCCCACCGGTCCGGTGCTCGGCGATGTGGTGCAGCCCGATCGCGCCGACCAGGACGTCGCCGGCGAACATCACCCACACGGTCTCGGATCCGTCCTCCCACCACTCGCCGGTGAGCCGGATGAAGTCCTCCGCATCCTCACGCGCATAGGGGCTCGGAACCGTCGTCCAGCGCGGGATCTCCGGATCCTGGCACGCCGCCGTGATCGCGTCCGCGTCGGCGGGCGCCGGCGCGCGGAGGACCAGTCGCTCCGTGCGGAGAAGCGCGGGTCGCATCTCGTCGACCCTAGAGCGCGATACGTCGGAGCAGGCCGACCTTGTCATACACCTCGGCAAGGGTCCGGTCGGCGACCTCGTCGGCACGGGCGGCGTTGGCGGCGAGGATCCGGTCCAGCTCCGCCGGATCGGCGAGCAGCTCGTTCGCGCGGTCGCGCACCGGGCCGAACTCGTTCACGACGACCTCGGCGAGACCCTTCTTGAAGTCTCCATAGCCGCGGCCCGCGTACTCGTCCTCGATCGCCGCGATCTGGCGACCGGTGAGGGCCGCGTAGATCGTCAGCAGGTTGGACACGCCGGGCTTGTTCTCGCGGTCGTACCGGACGGATCCCTCGTTGTCCGTCACGGCGCGCATGATCTTCTTCGCCGACTTCGCCGGGTCGTCCAGCAGCCAGAGCACGCCGGCATCCGTCTCGGCGGACTTCGACATCTTCGACGTCGGGTTCTGCAGGTCGTAGATGCGCGCCGTGTCCTTCTGGATCACCGGGATCGGCACGACGAACGTCTCGCCGAACCGTGCGTTGAACCGTTCCGCGAGGTCGCGGGTGAGCTCCACGTGCTGCTTCTGGTCGTCGCCGACCGGGACGACGTCGGTCTGGTACAGCAGGATGTCGGCGGCCATCAGCACCGGGTAGGTGAACAGACCGACCGAGGTGGCGTCCGCACCGAAGCGGGAGGACTTGTCCTTGAACTGCGTCATCCGGCCGGCCTCGCCGAAGCCGGTGATGGTGCTGAGGATCCAGGCGAGCTCCGCATGCGCGCGCACGTGCGACTGCACGTACAGCGTGGACTGCGAGGGCTCGATGCCGGCCGCGATGTACTGCGCGGCGGTGCGACGGGTCTTCTCGCGCAGCTCGGCCGGATCCTGCGCCACGGTGATCGCGTGCAGGTCGACGACGGAGAAGAACGCGTCGTAGGAGTTCTGCAGATCCCGCCACTGCAGCAGCGCCCCGATGTAGTTGCCGGCCTGGAGGGAGTCGGCGGAGGGCTGCATTCCTGAGTAGAGGCGGGGCTTCGTCACAGACCAATCCTATGGGGACGGGCCGGAGCGCCCGACCGCGTATCCGGCGCCCGACGGCCCCGCGACGCCTCAGTAGGTGTAGTCGACGATCACCGGGGTGTGGTCGCTCCAGCGCTCCGCGTATGTGGCGGCGCGGGCGACGCGGTAGTTCGTCGCGCGTTCCGCGAGCGATGCGGTCGCGAGGTGGTAGTCGATGCGCCAGCCGGAGTCGTTGTCGAAGGCCTGGCCGCGCATCGTCCACCAGGTGTACGGGCCGGCGACCTCGCCGGCCGCCACGCGTCCCACATCGACCCAGCCGAGACCCCTGCCGTCGCCCTCCGCCGCGTACGGGCGGGTGTCGCTGAGCTGCCCGACCATCCCCCGGCCGATGCCCTCCTGGCCGATGACGGGCTCACCCGCGGCGCCGAGAAAGCGGTCGAAGTAGGCCCTCTCACGCGCGAGATAGCCGGACTTCTTGACGTTGCCCTTCCAGTTCAGGATGTCGAGCGGCCGATGCCCGACGTTGAGATCGCCCGTGACCAGCGCAAGCGCGCCGTCGGCGCCGAGCTCGCCCATGCGCGTGGTCATCGCGTCGAGGAACTTCCACTTCTCATCCTGCTTGGGGGTGTCCGCCTCGCCGCTGTGCACGTAGGCGCTCACCACGGTGAGCGGAGTGCCGTCGAGGTCGAAGTCGGCCTCGAGCCAGCGTCCCTTCGAGTCGAACTCGTCCGGTCCGAGAGCGGTGCGCGATGCGGTCGCCGGGACCCGGCTGAGCACGGCGACGCCGGCGCGGCCCTTCGCTGTCGCCTCGTCATGCAGGATGGACCAGCCCGGGAACGCCTGCTCCAGATGCTCGTCCTGAGCACGCACCTCCTGCAGCGTGAGCACATCGACACCGGCGTCGTCGAGCCAGCCATGCATTCCGTTGCGGACCGCGGCGCGGATCCCGTTGACGTTGACCGTGGCGATACGCAGGTGGGGCATGGTCCCCAGCCTAACGAGCGCCCCCGACATCGGGTTCCGGTCCGGTTGCGGTGAGCGCGCGCAGGCGCCGTACCACCAGGGTCTCCGCGTTCGCGGCGCGCTCCGCCTCGGCCTCGGCGTGACGGCGGGTGGCGAGCGCCAGATCGTCCTCAGCGTCCTGCAGCGCGCGGGCAGCGCCCCGGCGCCGGTACCACGGGGCGGCGTGCAGCACCGCTGTCGCCTCGCGCACGCGGATCGCGGCGTCGGCCTGCGCATCCGCCAGCTCCGCGACGCGGAGCGCGAACTCGTCCTCCGGCACCAGCGCCTGATCACGGTCCGATGCGGACACCGCGATCCAGGCGGCGGCGACGAGGATCACGATGGCGACGAGGCGGAACCACAGCAGGAAGCCGACGATGACTGAGAACGTGGCCAGCAGCGGGTTCGTGGGGGAGTAGAGGAAGAGGAGCCCGGCGCCGGCCTGCAGCACCGCCAGCGCCGCACCGCCCAGGATCGCGCCCGGCCAGATCGTGCGCCACGGCAGCCTGGTTCCGGTGAGGAAGCGCACCAGCATCGCGAGTGCCGCGGCGTTCACGCCGAAGGACAGCAGCAGCGAACCCGCCTGGCTGACCACGTTCACCCATATCGACGCATCGCCCGCGCCGAGGAGCTGCAGGATCCGCCTCAGCGCGCCGGTACCGATCACGCCGAGCGCGGCCGCGAGCACCTGGGCCAGGCCGAACAGCAGTGCCGCGACCAGGTCTCGCGCCTTCAGCAGCACGTAGTTGCGTCGGTCGAACGGCAGCCCGAAGATGTCGCGCACCGCCCGGCGGGCGAAGGTGACGAATCCGATCGCGGTCCACAGCGCGACGATCAGGGCTGCCCCACCGGTCGCGAGCAGCACGCTCGCGTTCTCGGTGGCGATGTCGGCGACCGCGTCAGGGGTGGCGAGGCCGTTCTCGCTGATGAGGTGAGGGATCGCGCCGTTGATCAGATCGATCATGCGCGCGATGGCCTCATCGCTGGCGCCGAGCCAGAGTCCCACGATCGCGAACGCGGTGTACAGCACCGCGAACATCGTGAACAGCGACTGATAGCTCAGACTGGCGGCCAGCAGGAAGCCGTTGTTCTGCAGGAAGTGCCGCCACACCCGGATCGGGAAGGCGCGCATCGTGCGCCGGGTGATCTCGGCGGCTCGGCCGATCGGCGCTTCGAGACGCGCGCGCAGATCGGGCCCGGAATCCACCACGCTCTCACCCTATCGACTGCGTTCACGGAGCGATGTCTGCTCCCGCTCGAGGGTTTCGGCGACGAACATCGCTCCCCGAAGGCATGGATGCGTCCGCCGACACGACGACGGCCGCCTCGCGGATGCGGGCGGCCGTCGTGGAAGGGAATGCGGGCTCAGGGGCGGCCGCGCAGGACCGCCTGCTTGACCTCGGCGATCGCCTTGGTGACCTCGATGCCGCGGGGGCATGCCTCGGTGCAGTTGAAGGTCGTGCGGCAGCGCCACACGCCCTCCTTGTCATTGAGGATGTCCAGGCGCACATCGGCGGCGTCGTCGCGGGAGTCGAAGATGAAGCGGTGCGCGTTCACGATGGCGGCCGGACCGAAGTACTGACCGTCGGTCCAGAACACGGGGCACGACGAGGTGCACGCGGCGCACAGGATGCACTTGGTGGTGTCGTCGAAGATCGCGCGGTCGGCGATCGTCTGCACGCGCTCCTTGCCCTTCTCCGGTTCGCTGGTCGCGAGCAGGAACGGCTTCACCTCGCGGTACGCGGCGAAGAACGGATCCATGTCGACGACGAGATCCTTCTCCAGCGGCAGGCCCTTGATCGCCTCGACGTAGATCGGCTTGGAGATGTCCAGGTCCTTGATCAGCGTCTTGCAGGCGAGCCGGTTGCGGCCGTTGATGCGCATCGCGTCGGATCCGCAGATGCCGTGCGCGCAGGAGCGGCGGAACGTGAGGGATCCGTCGACCTCCCACTTGATCTTGTGCAGCGCGTCGAGCACGCGGTCCGTGGAGTACAGCTCCACGTCGTAGTCGACCCAGTGCGGCTCGCTGTCCACCTCGGGGTCGAAGCGGCGGATGTTGAACGTGACGAGGAAGGACTGCACGCCGGTGTCTTCGACGACGGCCTCTGCGGCGACTTCCTGGGCGACGGCGGCGGACATCAGTACTTCCTCTCCATCGGCGGGTAGTTCAACTCGCCCTGCTCGTTCTTCGTGAACACGACCGGCTTCCAGTCGAGCTTGATGTGGTCGCTCGGCGTCGACGAGTGCGGATCGCCGGTCAGGTAGGCCATCGTGTGCTGCATGTACTTCTCGTCGTCGCGCTTCGGGAAGTCGTCGCGCATGTGGCCGCCGCGGCTCTCCTCGCGGTTCTGCGCGGCGTAGACGACGACCTCGGCGATGTCGAGGAGGAAGCCGAGCTCGACGGCCTCCAGCAGGTCGGTGTTGAACCGGTTGCCCTTGTCGTCGACATGCACGTTCTTGTAGCGCTCACGGAGCTCGGCGATCACTCCGAGCACGTGCTGCAGGGACTCGTGCGTGCGGAACACCTGCGCGCCCTTGTCCATCTCCTCCTGGAGCTTCTTGCGGAGCACCGCGATGCGCTCGGTTCCGGCATTGTTGCGCAGGCCCTCGAGCATCTCCTTGACCGCGGTCTCGGGCGCCTCGGGGAGGGGCAGGAAGTCGGCCGTCTTGACGTACTCGACGGCATTGCGACCACTGCGCTTGCCGAACACGTTGATGTCCAGCAGCGAGTTGGTGCCGAGGCGGTTGGCGCCGTGCACCGACACGCAGGCGCACTCTCCGGCCGCGTACAGGCCGGGGACGATCGTGTCGTTGTCGGCGAGCACCTCGCCGTTGTTGTTGGTCGGGATGCCGCCCATGGCGTAATGCGCGGTCGGCATCACCGGGACGGGCTCGACGACCGGGTCGACACCGAGGTAGGTGCGCGCGAACTCGGTGATGTCGGGGAGCTTGGTCTCCAGGACCTCGGCACCGAGGTGCGTGCAGTCCAGCAGCACGTAGTCCTTGTGCGGTCCGGCGCCGCGGCCCTCCGCGACCTCCTGCACCATGCACCGGGCGACGATGTCGCGGGGTGCGAGGTCCTTGATCGTGGGGGCGTAGCGCTCCATGAAGCGCTCGCCCGAGGCGTTGCGCAGGATCGCGCCCTCACCGCGCGCACCCTCGGTGAGAAGGATCCCGAGACCTGCCAGGCCGGTCGGGTGGAACTGGAAGAACTCCAGGTCCTCCAGCGGCAGGCCCTTGCGCCACACGATCCCGACGCCGTCTCCGGTCAGGGTGTGCGCGTTCGAGGTGGTCTTGAAGATCTTGCCGAAGCCGCCGGTCGCGAAGATCACGGCCTTCGCGTGGAACACGTGCAGCTCGCCGGTGGAGAGGTCGTACGCGACCACGCCGGCGATGCCGGTCTTGCCGGCCTCGTCCTTCACCGTGATGAGGTCGAGCACGTAGAACTCGTTGAAGAAGTTGATGCCGAGCTTCACGCAGTTCTGGAACAGCGTCTGCAGGATCATGTGGCCGGTGCGGTCCGCGGCGTAGCAGGCGCGGCGCACGGGGGTCTTGCCGTGCTCGGCCGTGTGACCGCCGAAGCGGCGCTGGTCGATCTTGCCCTCGGGCGTGCGGTTGAACGGCAGGCCCATGTTCTCGAGGTCGATGACCGCGTCGATGGCCTCCTTGGCGAGGATCTCGGCCGCGTCCTGGTCGACGAGGTAGTCGCCGCCCTTGACGGTGTCGAAGGTGTGCCACTCCCAGCTGTCCTCCTCGACGTTCGCGAGCGCCGCGGCCATGCCGCCCTGCGCCGCGCCCGTGTGGGAGCGGGTGGGGTAGAGCTTCGAGATCACCGCGGTCTTGGCGCCGGGGCCGGCCTCGATCGCCGCGCGCATGCCGGCGCCGCCGGCGCCGACGATCACGATGTCGAACTGATGGTGGTGCACGCCGTTCTTGACGACGGAATCCTGGGTCTCAGTGGTCACTGGTTCTGCCTATTCTCTGAGCTTTGTCGTCGCTGCCGCGGGGGAGCTTGTCTCGTCGGTGGTCGCCGATCGCGGGCTAGGTGCCTAGTGCCTTGCAGGTGTCCCACATGGCGCCGCTCTCGAACACGCCGTTGCAGGGGTCGAACGTGAACACGACGAGGGTGCCGAGCACGATGAGCAGCGCGGCGGCGAGGCCGAGCACGACCAGCAGCGTCTTGCGGACGCCCGCGTGGCCGACGTAGTCGTTCACGACGGTGCGCATGCCGTTGGCGCCGTGGATGAGGGCGAGCCACAGCATCAGCACGTCCCACCACTGCCAGAACGGTGTGGCGTACTTGCCCGAGACGAAGGCGAAGTCCAGCGCGTGGATGCCCTCGCCGAGCATGAGATTGACGAAGAGGTGGCCGAAGATCAGCACGACGAGCACGACGCCCGACACGCGCATGTAGATCCAACCCCACTTCTCGAGGTTGACGCCCTTGTTGCGGCGCGGGGCCGCCATGTGCTGCGTGGTGAAGACGTCCGCGGCCATCAGCTCGCACCTCCCACGTGAGAGAACACATTGATCAGGTGGCGCGGCACGAAGCCGGCCAGCAGCACGAGCCAGAGGCCGATCACGATCCAGAACATCTGCTTCTGGTACTGCGCGCCCTTCGACCACACGTCGATGAGGATGATCCGCAGCCCGTTCAGCGCGTGGAACACGATGGCGGCGACGAGCACCGTCTCGCCGAGCCCCATGATCGGGTTCTTGTACGTCCCGAGGACCGCGTTGTACGCCTCCGGCGAGACCCGGATGAGCGACGTGTCGAGCACGTGCACCAGGAGGAAGAAGAAGATGGCGATTCCGGTGATGCGATGCAGAACCCACGACCACATGCCTTCGCGACCCCGGTAGAGGGTGCCGCGCGGCGTCTTGGACGTGGTTTCCGCAATCGAAGGTGTCAAGCGAGTGCTTGCGGACACAGTCGTCCTCCCTGATCGATAGCGAAGGATCGCGGCGCGCAGGCGTCCGATCCCCCTCATCCTATTCCTGTCAGATGGCTGGGAGCGACGAAGGCGACCCTTAGCGATCATGCGGTTCTGCGATCGGAACCATGCACGGATGCGATCGTGCGCGTCGCGATGGCGGGCCGCTTGCATGTCGCCGTGGGCATGTTCCGGGGGCCTCGACGGCGCCATCGCTACGCTGGATCCCATGCGCGAGCCGATCCCTGACTTCTACGCCGTCATCCCCGCCGGAGGCATCGGGAGCCGGCTGTGGCCGCTGTCCCGCGCAGACGCGCCGAAGTTCCTGCACGACCTGACCGGATCCGGCCAGTCGCTGCTGCGCGACACCTGGGACCGCCTGGAGCCGCTGACCGGTCCCGACCGGATCGCCGTGGTGACCGGGCGCGCGCACCGTGCCGCGGTCGAGGCGCAGCTTCCGGGCATCGGCGACAAGAACGTGTTCCTGGAGTCCGAGCCGCGCGAGTCCGCTGCGGCGATCGGGCTCGCCGCGGCGATCCTGCACCGACGCGACCCTGACGTGATCATCGGCTCGTTCAGCGCCGATCACGTCATCCGCGGTACCCGGGTGTTCGAGTTCGCGGTGCGCGACGCGGTCGAGGTCGCCCGACAGGGGTACATCGTCACGATCGGGATCACCCCGACCGAGCCAGCGGTCGGTTTCGGCTACATCAAACAGGGCGGCGAGCTCGTGGTCGAGGGTGCGCGCGAGGCCGCCCTCGTCGAGCGGTTCGTCGAGAAGCCGGACCTCGCCACCGCCCGGGCGTACGTCGCTGATCGCAGTTATCTGTGGAACGCCGGCATGTTCATCACCCGCGCCGACGTGCTGCTGGCGGAGATCGAGCTGCACCAGCCGGCCCTCCATGCCGGTCTCATGGAGCTCGCCGAGGCCTGGGACGACAGAGAGCGCCGCGGACCCGTGGTGGACCGGGTGTGGCCCGCGCTGCCGAAGATCGCCATCGACTATGCGGTCGCCGAACCGGCGGCGGAGCGCGGCCGGCTCGCGGTGGTGCCGGGTCACTTCGACTGGGACGACGTGGGAGACTTCGCGTCGCTCACGAAGCTCATCCTGAACGGGCGCAAGAACGACCTCGCCGTGCTCGGTCCGTCCGCGCGGGTGCTGTCGGACGCGGCGAGCGGGATCCTGGTCAGCCAGACGTCGCGGGTGATCAGCCTGGTCGGCGTGCAGGACATCGTCGTGGTGGACACTCCGGACGCGCTGCTCGTGACGACCATCGAGCACGCGCAGCGGGTGAAGGGCGTGGTGGAGTCGCTCAAGCTCACCGGGCGCGGCGACGTGCTCTGAGGCCTCCGCGATCATCCGCAGATGCGCACGCTCCTGCACGAAAGCGGGGATGGCTGGGGTGCTCTGCTCATATGAGCATGGACGAGCGCATGTGATCTCATGTTTGTAACCATTGACTCCAGCGACACGGACGAGGATGCCCGATCTTCGTCATAGTCGGTAACTTTCAAGTGACCCGCGATGGCCGCGGGCTCGTTTTCTGGAGGCCCGTGTGACCATCACCAAGAAGCTGATCGGCGCGACCATCGCCGCCGGTGTCATCGTCGCCCTCGCAGGTTGCGGATCCGCTCCTGCTCCGGCGAGCTCGAGCGGCGGTGCCAAGCCGGCCGACGCGAACTTCAAGCCCTGCCTCGTCTCCGACAGCGGCGGCTTCAACGACAAGTCCTTCAACGAGTCGGCCAAGATCGGCATGGACAAGGCGGCCAAGACCCTCGGCGTGAAGGCCCTCGAGGTCGAGTCGAAGTCGGACAACGACTACAAGAGCAACATCGACTCGCTGATCTCCGGCAAGTGCACCATGATCATCGGCGTCGGCTTCAAGCTCGACGCCGCGATCTCCACCGCCGCGCAGGCGAACCCGAAGATCAACTTCGGCATCATCGACTCGCTGGCCGACACCAACAACGACGGCAAGCCGGACGCGCCGAACATCAAGCCGATCCTCTTCGACACCGCCCAGGCTGCGTACCTCGGCGGCTACGCCGCGGCGGCATGGTCGGCGCAGGAGGGCGCCAACAAGGTCGGCACCTTCGGCGGAATGAAGATTCCGCCGGTGACGATCTTCATGGACGGCTTCGTCGACGGCGTCAAGAAGTACGACGAGGACAAGGGCGGAAACGTCGCCTCGGTCGGCTGGGACAAGGCCGCGCAGGACGGCTCGTTCACCGGCGCCTTCGCTGCGAACGACACCGCCAAGCAGACCGCGAACTCGATCCTGGGTCAGGGCGTCGACGTGATCTTCCCGGTCGGCGGTCCGATCTACCTCTCGGCCAGCGCCGCGATCAAGGACAGCGGCAAGAAGACGGTCATGCTCGGCGTCGACTCCGACCTCGCCGTGGCCGACCCGTCGGTCGCCGACCAGATCCTGGTCTCGGTCATGAAGCGCATCGATGACGCGGTCAACACCACGGTCCTCGACGCCGCCAAGGGCAGCTTCGACCCGACCCCGTACGTCGGCACGCTCCAGAACAACGGCGTCGGCCTGTCCTCGTTCCACGACTTCGAGTCGAAGCTCCCGAAGGGGCTGACGGACGAGCTGAAGGCGCTGCAGGACAAGATCATCAAGGGCGACATCAAGGTCGAATCGGCCGCCTCCCCGAAGTAGTCCCCTCTGACGCGGGGCGCTCCGATCCCGCCGTCGCAGCCGCAAGGCTCCGATGGCGGGATCCGGCGCCCCGCGCTCTTCTTGAGTCCCCCCTTCCCGGATAGGGTCACAGTTATGAAGCTCGAGCTCCGCGGCATCACCAAGCGCTTCGGATCCCTGGTCGCCAACGATCACATCGACGTGGTCGTCGAACCCGGCGAGATCCACGCCCTGCTGGGCGAGAACGGGGCCGGCAAGTCGACCCTGATGAACGTCCTCTACGGCCTGTATCAGGCCGACGAGGGCGAGATCCTGCTCGACGGCGTGCCGCAGCACTTCCGCGGCCCCGGCGATGCGATGGCGGCCGGCATCGGCATGGTGCACCAGCACTTCATGCTCATCCCGGTGTTCACCGTCGCAGAGAACGTCATGCTCGGGCACGAGCAGTCCAAGGCGCTCGGCGTGCTGGACATCGCGGCGGCCCGTGATCACGTGCGCGAGGTCGCCTCGCGGTTCGGGTTCGAGGTGGATCCCGACGCGATCGTGGGCGACTTGCCGGTCGGTGTGCAGCAGCGCGTCGAGATCATCAAGGCGCTGAGCCGCGACGCGAAGGTGCTCGTGTTCGACGAGCCGACCGCGGTGCTCACGCCGCAGGAGACCGACGAGCTCATGGAGATCATGAAGCAGCTGCGCGACGAGGGCACGGCGATCGTGTTCATCACGCACAAGCTCCGCGAAGTCCGAGCGATCGCCGACAAGATCACCGTGATCCGGCTCGGGAAGGTGGTGGGGGAGGCTGATCCCAAGTCCTCCAACACGGAGCTCGCCTCGATGATGGTAGGACGCGCCGTCGAACTCACGGTGCACAAGGATCCGCCGAAGATCGGCGAGGGCGGTCTGCGCGTGAAGGATCTGCGCGTGATCGCCCCGGACGGGGTCGTGGTCGTCGACGACATCGACTTCGAGGTGCGCCCGGGCGAGGTGCTCGCGATCGCCGGCGTGCAGGGCAACGGACAGACCGAGCTGGCCGAGGCGATCATGGGGCTCGGCTCGCGCTCGACCGGATCCATCTCGCTGAACGGGGTCGAGCTGATCGGCCGCAACGTGCACCAGGTGCTCGACGCCGGTGTCGGTTTCGTCCCGGAGGACCGCAACGAGGACGGTCTCGTGGGCGCCTTCTCCGTCGCGGAGAACCTCATCCTCGACCGCTCGGACGACCCGAAGTTCACCCGCTTCGGAACAATCCTGCGCGGCGTGCTCGACACCTTCGCGAAGGCCCGGATCTCCGAGTTCGACATCCGCACGCAGGGGCCGGGCCAGGCGGCCGGCTCCCTCTCCGGCGGCAACCAGCAGAAGGTCGTGATCGCCCGCGAGCTCAACCGCGAGCTCAAGCTGCTGCTCGCATCGCAGCCGACCCGCGGCGTGGACGTCGGATCCATCGAATTCATCCACAAGCGCATCGTCGCCACCCGCGACTCGGGCATCCCCGTGATCGTGGTGTCGACCGAGCTGGACGAGGTCACCGCCCTCGCCGACCGCATCGCGGTCATGTACCGCGGCCGCATCGTCGGCATCGTGCCGGGGGACACCCCGCGCGACGTGCTCGGCCTGATGATGGCCGGCGAGAACCCGACGGAGGCAGCCGCATGAGCACCGCGACCGAACCTCAGGCGCCCGCGCCCGAGCCGCCGATGACGCGCAACATCCAGGAGATCCCGGTCTCGAACCGGGTCCTCCGGGAGATCCTGCGGGGCAGCGCGGTGACCACGGTGCTCGCGATCCTGCTCGCGCTGATCGTCGGCGGCGTCCTGATCGCCGTCACCAATCCCGACGTGCAGACCGCATCCGGGTACTTCTTCGCGCGCCCCGCGGACACGCTGGGCGCCGCCTGGAGCGCGGTGATCGGCGCGTACTCCGCGTTGTTCAACGGATCGATCATCGACTTCGGAGCATCGGACTTCTGGTCGGCCGTGAAGCCGCTCGGCAACACGATCGGCTTCGCCGCGCCGCTCATCGCGGCGGGCCTCGGCATCGCGGTCGCCTTCCGCGTCGGCCTGTTCAACATCGGCGCCCGCGGCCAGATGCTCATCGCCTGTGCGGCGGCGGCGCTGGTCACCTTCCAGCTGAACCTGCCGGCGATCATCCAGATCCCGCTCACCCTGATCGTCGGCGTCGCGGCCGGCGCGCTCTGGGGCGGGCTCGTGGGCCTGCTCAAGGCCCGCACCGGCGCGCACGAGGTCATCCTCACGATCATGCTCAACTACGTCGCGTTCTACTTCGTGACGTGGATGGTGCAGGTCCCGCAGCTGCTGCAGCGCCCCGGCCAGATCCAGCCGATCACCCGGCCCACGCCGCCGAGCGCGGTGCTGCCCAAGCTCCCCGGGCTCGACCTGATCGACTGGGGCTTCCCGATCGTCATCCTCGCCACGCTGTTCGTGTGGTGGCTCGTCGAGCGCTCCGGTCTCGGCTTCCGCATGCGCGCCGTGGGGGAGAACCCCAACGCGGCCCGTGCTGCAGGCATCAGCGTTCCGCGCATCTACATCTACGCGATGCTGTTCTCCGGCGGTCTCGCGGGTCTGGCCGGCATGTTCCAGATCCAGAGCACGATCACGAGCGGCTTCGACGGCGGCATCGACGCGGGCATCGGGTTCACGGCCATCACCGTCGCCCTGCTCGGCCGCAGCCGCGCATGGGGCACGTTCTGGGCGGGCCTGCTGTTCGGCGCGCTGAAGGCGGGTTCGTTCCCGATGCAGGCGCTCCAGTCCATCCCCGTCGATATCGTGCTCGTGGTGCAGTCGCTCATCGTGCTGTTCATCGCGGCGCCCCCGCTGATCCGCACCATCTTCTTCCTGCCCAAGGACGATTCCGAGCGCTCGCAGCGCTCCAAGGCGCGGATCGCGCGCCGGGCGTCGAAGACCACCGATTCCTCCGACACGAAGGCGGCGGCCGCATGAGCACCTCCCTCACCTCGGCACCTGTGCTCGACGCACCGACCGTCGTCAAGGTGCGCTCTCTGAAGGTCCCGATCACGCTGCTCGCGATCGTGGCGCTGCTGGGGCTGCTGTTCCTGCTCGTCCCCCGCTACGGGACCACCACGTTCCGTCTGTCCGAGGCGAGCGCGGTGATCCGCCTCGGCGACATCGCGGTGCCAGCGGGTCCGGTGCTCTGGATCACCTGGGTGATCGCGGTCGGGCTCGGCGTGCTGGCTCTGATCGCCGCGCTGCAGTACCGGAAGGTCCCGCTGTGGGTGCCGATCGTGTACGCGGTGCTCGCGATGACGGCGTTCCTCACCTGGGCGGGCGCGGGTGCGGCGGGCGCGATCACCCTCACCGGACTGCTCGGCGGATCCATCTCGCTCGCGGTGCCGCTCGTCTTCGGTGCTCTCGCGGGTGTGATCGGCGAGCGCGCCGGTGTCGTCAACGTCGCGATCGAGGGGCAGTTCCTGCTCGGCGCGTTCACGGCGACGATCCTCGGCTCCCTCACGCACAACCCGTTCGTGGGCCTCATCGGCGCCATGCTGGGCGGCATCCTGATCTCGCTCGTGCTGGGCGCGTTCGCGATCAAGTACCTCGTCGACCAGGTGATCGTCGGCGTGGTGCTGAACGTGTTCGCCTCCGGCCTGACCGGCTTCCTGTACCAGGGCGTGCTCGCGCCGAACGCCCAGACGCTGAACAGCCCCACCCGGTTCTCGCTCATCAAGATCCCGATCCTCGGTGACATCCCGGTGATCGGCCCCGCCCTGTTCAACCAGACCTTCCTCGTCTATCTGATGTACGTTGTCGTCGCGCTCGTCGCCTGGGCGATGTACCGCACGCGCTGGGGGCTGCGTGTGCGCGCGGTCGGCGAGCACCCCCACGCCGCGGACACCGTCGGCATCAAGGTCAACCCGACGCGTTTCTGGAACCTGCAGCTCGCCGGTGCGATCGCGGGCATCGGCGGCGCCTACTTCACGCTGGTCTCGGTGCCGCAGTTCACCAAGGACATGACCGCCGGGCTCGGCTTCATCGCGCTGGCCGCGGTGATCTTCGGGCGCTGGGATCCGGTGCGCGCGGCCCTCGCCGCGCTGCTGTTCGGCTTCGCGACCAACCTGCAGAATCTGCTCGCTGTGCTGCGCACGCCGATCCCCGGCGAGTTCATGCTGATGCTGCCGTACGTGGTGACGATCCTGGCCGTGGTCGGCTTCGTCGGTCAGATCAAGGCGCCGGCGGCAGACGGCAAGCCGTACATCAAGTCCTAGGAGGGCGTTCATGGACATCGACTGGGACGAGCTGCGCCGCGTCGCCGACGACGCCCAGCGGAAGGCCTACGCGCCGTACTCGCACTACCGGGTGGGCGCCGCCGCACTCGTGGACGACGGCAGGATCGTCTCGGGCTGCAATGTCGAGAACGCCTCCTACGGCGTCACCCTGTGCGCGGAATGCGCGATGGTGGGTGATCTGTTCATGTCCGGCGGCGGGCGGCTCATCGCCTTCCTCTGCGTGAACGGCGAGGGCGACACGATCATGCCCTGCGGTCGCTGTCGGCAGCTGCTGTACGAGCACTCCGCGCCGGGGATGCTGTTGGAGACCGTGTCCGGCATCAGGACCATCGACGAAGTGCTGCCCGACGCGTTCGGGCCGAGAGATCTGGAGAACGTCCGTTGAGTGTTGAGCCCTTTGATGCCGTCGACGTGATCCGCGCCAAGCGCGACGGCGGGACCGTTCCCGAGCCCGCGCTGCGATGGATGGTCGACGCCTACACGCGCGGCTATGTCACGGATCCGCAGATGGCCTCCTTTGCGATGGCGATCTTCCAGCGCGGCATGGAGCGCGACGAGATCCGCGTGCTCACCGACGCCATGATCGCCTCGGGGGAGCGCATGAGCTTCGGGGCCCTCGGCAAGAGGACCGTCGACAAGCACTCCACCGGCGGCGTGGGCGACAAGATCACGCTGCCGCTGGCGCCGCTCGTGGCCAGCTTCGGCGTGGCCGTTCCGCAGCTCAGCGGCCGCGGCCTCGGCCACACCGGCGGCACGCTCGACAAGCTCGAGTCGATCCCCGGCTGGCGCGCCGCGCTCAGCAACGAGGAGATGTTCGCGCAGCTGCAGGGCGACGTCGGCGCCGTGATCTGCGCGGCCGGATCCGGTCTCGCCCCGGCGGACAAGAAGCTCTACGCCCTGCGCGACGTCACCGGCACCGTCGAGGCGATCCCGCTGATCGCGTCGAGCATCATGTCCAAGAAGATCGCCGAGGGCACCGACGCGCTGGTGCTGGACGTCAAGTTCGGTTCCGGAGCCTTCATGCAGGACATCGACCGCGCGCGCGAACTCGCGCGCACCATGGTGGCGCTCGGCACCGATTCCGGTGTTCAGACGACCGCGCTGCTGACCGACATGAACGTGCCGCTGGGCCTGGCGATCGGCAATGCGAACGAGGTGCGCGAGTCGGTCGAGGTGCTCGCCGGCGGCGGACCCGCCGACGTGCGCGAGCTCACCCTCGCCCTCGCCCGCGAGATGCTGGCGCTGAGCGGTCAGCCCGACGCCGACGTGGAGAGGGCGCTGGATGACGGACGTGCGATGGACTCGTGGAAGGCGATGATCCGAGCGCAGGACGGCGATCCGGACGCAGCACTGCCGGCCGCCCGGGAGACGCACACCGTGACGGCGCCATCGGACGGGTTCGTGACGCGCATGGACGCGCTGCCCTTCGGCATCGGCGCCTGGCGACTGGGGGCGGGCCGCGCTCGCGCCGAGGACGCGGTGGTGTTCGCCGCGGGCATCGACCTGCACGTGAAGCCCGGTGATGCCGTGCGTGCCGGGGATCCGGTGTTCACGCTGTCCGCCGACGACGCGGCGCGGTTCGACCGTGCTCTGGACGCGGTGGACGGAGCATGGGAGATCGGTGCCGCGCAGACCGAGCGCGCGCCCCTCGTGCGCGAGCGCATCACCGCCTAGGCTGATTCCGGGCGCGGTGTGCGCGCGGCGCCCTGTCCGGTTCCTCTCGGAACATCCCTGACGATTCCCATCGATCGACCGCTGAGGAAGGATCTGTCATGCCCATCGACGCGAACGGCGACCTGGAGGTCGAGGGCCTGTCCCTCCGGAGTCTTCCCAAGGTCTCCCTGCATGATCACCTCGACGGCGGGGTTCGTCCCGCCACGATCATCGAGCTCGCCGATGCGGCCGGGATCGAGCTGCCGCACACCGACCCGACCGGGCTCGCGATGTGGTTCCGCACCCAGGCGTCGGCCGGATCCCTGGTCGACTATCTGAAGACCTTCGACGTGTCGCTCTCCGTCATGCAGAGCGCGGAGAACCTGCGCCGCATCTCGCGGGAGTTCGTCGAAGACCTGGTGCGCGACGGCGTCGTGTACGGCGAGGTGCGATGGGCGCCCGAGTTGCACCTCACGGGCGGGCTCAGCCTGCAGCAGGCGGTCGACGCAGTGCAGGACGGCATCGACGAGGCGGAGGACGCCGCGGAGAGCCACGGCAAGAGCATCCGGGTCGGGCAGTTGCTCTCCGCCATGAGGCAGACGGACCGCGTGCGCGAGATCGCCGAGCTCGCGGTCGCCAACCGCGATCGCGGCGTGGTCGGCTTCGACACGGCGGGGCCCGAGGCGGGCTACCCGTCCTCGCGCTATCGCGAGACGTTCGAGTACCTGGCCGGGCAGATGTTCCCGACCACGGTGCACGCCGGTGAGGCGGCGGGTCCGGACTCGATCCGCTCCGCCCTGGTCGACGGCCGTGCACTCCGGCTCGGTCATGGCGTGCGCATCGCGGAGGATCTGGAGATCGTGAACCGCGACGGCGAGGAGGTGCAGGTCCGTTTCGGCGATCTGGCGCGCTGGGTGCGCGATCGGGAGATCCCGCTCGAGCTCTCGCCGTCGTCGAACCTGCAGACCGGCGCGATCGCCGCGTGGGGGACCGAGTTCGCCGACCACCCGTTCGACCTGCTCTACCAGCTGGGTTTCGCGGTGACCGTGAACGTGGACAACCGCACGATGAGCGCGACATCGCTGACGCGCGAGATGGCGCTGCTCGTGGACGCGTTCGGCTACGACCTCGAGGACCTCGAGTCGTTCCAGTTCAACGCCGCCGCGGGCGCGTTCCTCCCCGTCGAGGAGCGGGAGGAGCTCGTCGAGCTGATCGCCGAGGGCTTCGATGAGTGAAGCCCCCGACGCGGGGCGGGTCGCCGTCGTCGGGGCGGTGTCGTGGAACACCATCGTGCTGCTGGATCGCCTGCCCGAGCCGACGCCGCACATGCAGTTCGCGGAGGCGGATTGGCAGACGGTCGGCGGGACGAGCGCCGGCAAGGCGCTGAGCCTGCACGGTCTCGGGCGGGCCGTGTCCCTGCGGGCACGGGTCGGTCGCGACGCGGCGGGACTGCGGATCCGGGACGCACTGGTCAGAGCCGGGGTGCCGTTGCATGGTCTGCGCGAGGGCACCGTCTCCGAGCGTCATCTGAACCTCATGACGGCTGCCGGCGAGCGAGTATCGGTGTTCCTCTCGTCGCCGGAGCTCACGCCCGGGTGGGAGGCGCTCGCCGGCGACGAGCCCGCGCTCGCCGGTGCCGCCGCGATCGTGCTCGATCTCTCCGCCGAGGGGCTCGCCGCGGTCGACGAGGCGCAGGCGGCCGGTGCGCCGATCTGGGTCGACCTGCATGACTACGACGGCGCCGCGGAGTTCCACCGGCCGTTCCTCGAGGCTGCCGACGCCGTCTTCTGTAACGCCGACCGGTTGCCGGATCCCGAGGGCTTCCTGCGCGACCGTATCGATGCAGGCGTCTCCCTCGCGGTCTGCACGCTCGGAGCCGACGGCGCGATCGCGGTCGACGGCGAGGGCGTGCTGCATCATGTGGCGGCGGTGCCGGTCGACGTCGTGGACACCAACGGCGCCGGCGACGCGTTCTTCGCGGGCGTGCTCGACGCGACGCTGGCGGGCCGTGCGGTGCGCGACGCCCTGTCGGCCGGCGCGGCGACGGCCGCGCTGACACTGCGCTCCCGGCATCTGCATCCGCTGCTCGACGATGTCCTCGCCTGACCCGGCGGGCCGGGCCCCTGATGCCGGGGCCGGCGGTCGTCACCGGCCCAGCGCCTGGCCGCCCCTGCTGCTCGCGATCGTGCTGGAGGTCAGTGCGACGCTCAGCCTGCGAGCGGTGTCGACGGGCGGATCCTGGTGGTGGCTGTGCGTGGTCGTGCTCGGGTACGGCGGGTCGTTCTGGCTGCTCGGGATCGTGCTCACCCGCGGCATGCCGGTGGGCGTCGCCTACGGCATCTGGTCCGCGATCGGCGTGGCGCTCACCGCGCTCGCGGCCGCCGCGCTGTTCGCCGAGACCCTGAGCCCGCTCTCCCTCGTCGGCCTCGGCGTGATCATCGCCGGCGTGCTGCTCGCCGAACTGGGCACCCGGCACGCCCGCGGTGCGTCGGGAGACGCCTCATGACCTGGCTGCTGCTGCTCGGCGCGATCGCCTCCGAAGTGACCGCCACCCTGAGCCTGCGCGCCTCCGAGGGCTTCCGCCGCCGTCGCCATATCCCGGCCATCGTCCTGGGCTACCTGGCCTCCTACGTGCTGCTGGGCGCGGTGCTGGCGCTGGGCATGCCGGTCGGCATCGCGTACGCGGTCTGGGCGGCACTCGGCGTCGCCGCCACGGCGGTGCTGGGGCGCGTGCTGTTCCGCGATCGCATCTCGGTCATGACCGCGATCGGTCTCGCCGTGATCGTCGGCGGGGTGATCCTGGTCGAGGCCGGCTCGCACTGATGCCGGGGCGGGTGACTCGCGCGGCGTAGAGTGCGGAGTATGGCCATCCGCATGGACAACGTCGGCATCGCCGTCCAGGACCTCGAAGCGACCATCTCGTTCTTCACCGATCTCGGGCTCACCGTGCTGGGCCGCGACACCGTGTCGGGGGAGTGGACGGACACGGCCGTCGGGCTCGATGGCAATCACGCGAGGATCGCCGTGCTGCAGACGCCGGACGGACACGGGCGCGTCGAGCTGTTCGAGTACATCCACCCCGACGCCATCGAGACCGCGCCGACGCTCCCGAACGAGATCGGCATGCACCGCATCGCGTTCGCCGTCGACGACATCGACGAGTCGCTGGCGATCGCCGCCCGGCACGGCTGCTTCCCTCTGCGGGGCGTCGCGAACTACCAGGACGTGTACAAGCTCACCTACCTCCGCGGACCCAGCGGCATCCTGGTGATGTTCGCGCAGGAGCTGCAGCGGGCCTGACGCGCCGACGGCGGAGACGGGATCCGGCGGATGCGACGTCCGGAGACGGGATGCGTGCGGAGTCGTCGAACGCCGCCGCGGTGGTCGACGGGCACGAATCGGTCTCGGCGCACCGTCACACCTTGCCCCGCGGGTTCCGCGCTCGCTAGCCTCACCGAGGGGGGGCCGCGAGAAGAGGAGCGAGATGGGGCCCGCAAGGAAGAGGAGCGGTGCGGCGCGCCTGCGGTCGCCGCTGATCGCCGCCTCGGCGGCACTGCTGATGGTCGGCACCGTGGCGGGTTGCTCGGCGCCGACGCAGGGCGTGAAGCCAGTGCACGTGCAGACCGGGGCGGCGCCGAACCAGGACGTGATTCCGCTGTACACCGACCGCGCGACCGCTGTCGCCGCCGCGTTGAAGAAGCTCCCGGCGCACGTCGCCGACGCGCTCAAACGCACCGGCGTCCCCGGCGCCACGGTCGCCGTGGTCTCGAAGGGGAAGACCGTGTACGAGGGGGCGTTCGGAGTGCGCGACAAGCGCACCGGAGCACCGGTCGACGTCAACACCCTGTTCATGATCGCGTCGATGTCGAAGCCGATCTCGAGCACGATCGTCGCGCGGGCGATGACCGAGGATCCGAGCATCACCTGGGACACTCCGATCAAGGACCTGATGCCGTCGATGACCTTCAACGATCCGTATGTCACGGCGAATGCGACGATCGGCGACGCCTTCGCGCACCGCACCGGCATCCCGACCGGCGGCGGCGACGAACTCGAGGATCTCGGCTTCGACCGCGCGTACATCCTGGCTCACCTGAACCAGATCCCGCTCGCGCCCTTCCGCACGACGTACCAGTACTCGAACTTCGGACTCACCACCGGCGCGGTGGCCGTCGCCGCCGCGCGGCACGAGACCTGGGAGCAGACGGCGAAGGAGCTGCTGTTCGACCCGCTCGGGATGACCTCCACCACCTCCTCGCACGCCGAGTTCCTCGCCACGCGCGACCGGGCCGTGCAGCACACGCGGATCGGGGCGGACGACTTCGAGCCGCTGTTCGATCGCGACCCCGACGCGGAGGCACCGGCCGGCGGCGTGGCGTCGACGGCAGGGGACGTGGTCAAATGGATGGCGGTGGTGCTCGCCGACGGCAAGCTCGCGGGCAAGGACTTCATCGACCCTGCGCCGCTCACACAGGCGTTCTCGGCGCAGATCGTGAGCTCGCGCAACAGCGCGCTCGACCAGCGGCCCGGGCACTACGGTTTCGGCAGCAACGTCGGATCGGGCGCCGGCGGACGAGTCGTGCTGAGCCACTCCGGCGGGTTCGAACTCGGTACGGCCACCGCCGAGGCGATGGTCCCGGATCTCGACCTGGGCATCGTCGTGCTCACCAACGGGGCGCCCATCGGCGTGCCGGAGGCGGTGAACCAGCAGTTCCTCGACGATGTGCTCTACGGCGCGCAGACCCGGGACTGGGTGAAGGCCTACGGCGGCGTCTTCGCGCACTACAACGCTCCCGTCGGCGACCTGGCCGGCGAGAAGCCGCCGGCCGGTGCCAAGCCGCAGGGCCCTGATTCCGACTACGTCGGCACCTACACGAGCCCGTACCTCGGCACCCTCACGATCACGTCCTCCGGCGGCACGCTGCACGGGGCGATGGGTCCCACCGGCGGTTACACGTTCGACATCGACCCGTGGGACGGCGATACGCTGTCGTTCGCTCCGACGGGAGAGGGGGCGCCTCCGGGATCCCTTTCCTCGGCCGTGTTCACCCGTGCGGGCAGCGCTGTGCACGGCGTGACACTGGCGTACTTCAACAAGTTCGCGCAGGTGCCGCAGCCGTCCGGCCTCGGAGTGTTCACCAAGACCGGATGAGCGGCGCCGGCGACGTGACGGTCAGCCGTTCGCCACGACGTCCGGGTGCGTGCGCAGATACTCCTCGAACGCCTCCGCCGACGTGAGCCGCGGCGTGTAGCCGAAGTCGTCCTTCAGGCGATCGTTGCGCAGCACCGGCCGGTAGCGCAGGAAGCGGATCTTCTCCGGACCGTGCTCGGTCAGACGCAGGGCGCTGCCGATGGCGAGGGCGATCGTCAGCAGCGGTGCCGGGATCGTCAGCAGCGGCTTGTGCAGCCGCCGAGCGATCTGCGGTACGGTCAGCGCCCCGTCGCCGGCCACGTTGTAGATGCCGGCGGGGCCCTCGCCGAGGGCCGCGCGCACCATCGCCGCGGCGACGTCGTCCACCCACACGAACACGAAGGGGGAGTCGGATCCTGCGATGTGCAGGATCCGCTTCGCATCCCACAGCGCCGTGATCTGGTTGCGCACGGTGGGGCCCAGGATCGTGCCGATCCGGAAGATCACCTGCTCCAGGGCCGGATGGGTGGTGCGAGCGGCGGCGAGCATCTCCTCGACCATGCGCTTGTGCCGCGAGTAGGGGAACTCGTCGTTGCCGCGCAGCGCGTCGGTCTCGTCGATCCACGCCGGATTGTCGGCGTGATACCCGTAGGCGGCTCCCGAGCTCGAGACCACGAGGCGCCGCACGCCGGACTCCACGCACGCGGCCAGCACGTTGGACGATCCCTGCACGTCGACGCGGAACTCGCCCTGCACATCGCGGCCCGGATTGACGATCGCCGCCAGGTGCACGACCGTGTCCACGCGATGCCGGCGCAGCAGCTCGGGCAGTCCGAGCGGATCCGTCACGTCCACCGAGACCGAGACGACGCCGGGCACCTCGGACTCGCGGAGGTCGCCGCAGATGACGACGTCGACATCGGGGTGGTCGGAGAGGAGACGGGTGACTCTGGTGCCGAGGAAGCCGGCGCCGCCGGTGACCATGACGCGTCTCATCGTTCTCCTGCCGGGATGGCTCGCCGGGAGGCGTCGCCCGTGCGCGATCCGGTGCGGCGCGTGGTGTGCATGCCCCAGAGCGTAGCGACACCGAGACCTGCGACGATGTCCCACACGCCCCACCAGCCGGCGACGACGGCCATGCCGCCGAGACCGCCGAAGAACGTGAACACCAGTCCGAGTCCGAGACCCGCGTTGCGGATCCCCACCTCGAAGGTCATGGCCTTGCGCTCACGGGTGCCGAGCCCGCCCAGCACAGCCGTGCCGTAGCCGATCGCGAGCGAGACCGCGTCATGGATTGCGACCACGAGCAGCACGGATCCGATCACGCTGAGGAACACCGCCCCGTTGCCCGCGAGCGCCCCGACGATGAAGCCCACCAGCGCCAGCAGGCTGAACCAGCGCACGAACGGCTGCACGCGCGAGGCGAGCCGCGGCAGGCGCGCACGCAGCAGCAGCCCGAGAGCGAACGGCAGGCCGATGATCAGCACGACCTCGAGCAGCATCTGCCACGGGTTCAGCGCGACCTGGTGCAGCAGGAGGCGCGCGGTGGGATGCACCGAGCCCCAGAACGCGATGCTCAACGGCATCGCCACGATGTAGAGCAGGTTGCCGACCGCGGTCATCGAGACGGAAAGGGCCGTATTGCCGCCAGAGCGGTGCGTGAGCACCTGCGAGATGTTGCCGGGCGGGCAGCAGGCGACGAGGATCATGCCCAGCGCCATCGACGGCGTCACCGGCAGGACCAGGGTCAGGCCGAACGTCACGGCCGGCAGCACGAGCAGCTGCGCCAGGATCGCCACGATGAAGGGCTTGGGGTGCGTCAGCACGACCCGGAAGTCCTTGGGGGAGGTGTCCAGCGCGATCCCGAGCATGATCAGGCCGAGCACGACGTTGAGGATCGTCAGCATGCCGGGGGCGAAGTGCACCGCCACGTCGTCGACGTTCATGTCCTCGCCCTCCCGGATCCGGTCGGCGCCGGGACCTCGGCCAGGGCGGCCTTCTCGGTGCGCACCGCCCGTCGGTACGCGTCCTTGTTGACGTAGTACGACATGCGTGCGAGCCCGAGATAGCGGTACCCGCCGGTGAGGTCCGGCCAGGAGCCCGTCGCGACCCGCGCCCGGAACGCGGCGGCGCGAGCCGGATCCGCCGTCTCCGCGGCGAGGTAGGCGGCGATCAGCTCGGCCTGCTCGTAGCGGCCCTGCCAGCCGATGCCGCTGGCCTCGATCATGCCCATCATGTACAGGCCGTTGAACGACGGCGGGAAGACGTTCAGGAACAGCCGCGGCGAGGCACCCGTCCAGTTCAGATGCTCCCGGTCGACGAACGGGTAGTCCAGCGCGTACCCGGTCGCGAGCAGGATGAGGTCGTAGTCGCCGCTCGAGCCGTCGCGGAAGCGCACGGTACGGCCGTCGAAGCGATCGATGTCGGCGCGGATGCGCAGGTCGCCTTGGCCGAGGTGGTTCAACACGAGGGTGTTCACGATCGGGTGCGACTCGTAGATGCGGTAGTCGGGTCGGGGGAAGCCGAAGCGCACCGGGTCGCCCGTGAACGCCCGCAGCACCCGGGAGTCGATCGCCTGCTTGATCCGCGCGGGCAGTGGCCGGCCCTGGTTGAGGGTGTCGCTGGGGCGGCCGAAGAGGTAGCGCGGCACGAAGTAGTAGCCCCGGCGTACGCTCATGTCGATGCTGGCGGCGTGGTGCACGGCGTCCACCGCGATGTCGCAGCCGGAGTTGCCGGCTCCGATCACCAGCACCCGACGGCCGGCGAGCTGCGCGGGATCCTTGTAGGCGCTGGTGTGCATGATCTCGCCCGCGAACTCTCCGGGGAACGCCGGGACGTTCGGTTCGGCGAGCGTGCCGTTCGCCAGGATCACGCCGTCGTGGCGCCGGACGAAGCCCTCTTCGCGGCCGTCGTCGCCCCGCGCCGTGGCGTGCAGGATCCACCCGTCCCCATCGCGCTCGAGACGATCCACCCTGGTGTCGAACCGGAAGCGCTCGCGCAGCCCGAACGCATCCGCATAGTCGTCGAAGTAGCGCTTGAGCACGCGATGGCCGGGATAGTCGACGTCGCTGTCCATCGGGAACTCGGTGAACTCCGTCGTGGTGCGCGAGGAGATGAGGTGTGCGGAGGAGTACATCGTGCTGCGCGGGTTGGTGATGTCCCAGAGCCCGCCGACACCGTGGGAGGCCTCGTAGCCCGTGGCGTCGACGCCCGCCTTCTGCAGTGCGCGCATGACGGCGAGTCCGGAGGGGCCGGCGCCGATCACGGCATATGACTTCGTCGTCATGCTCTCCTCATCCGTGCGCGGGCCGGGATCTCCGCGCGCAGTGCCCCGATCCTATCGGTGCGCTGAGAGCGCGGGCGAGAGCAGCGGTGCACATCGCGGCGGTTCCGCGGCGCGGCGTGCCGGTCGGCGCCGATGCTCAGCGTCGACGGTCGAGCCGCGCGTCCAGGCCGTTGCGGACCGCGGGCCACTCGTGGGGGAGGATCGAGTACACGACGGTGTCACGGAAGGCGCCGTCGGCCCCGATGCGGTGATTGCGCAGGATGCCGTCCAGCTTCGCCCCGAGCCGCTCGATCGCGGCGCGGGACTGCCGGTTGTGAAAGTGCGTGCAGAACTGCACCCGGATCGCCTCGCACGCCTCGAAGGCGTGACCCAGCAGCAGGCGCTTGGCGGACGGATTCACGGCCGTGCCGTGGACCTCGGGCGACAGCCACGTGTAGCCGATCTCGACAGTGCGGTTCGCCTGCTCGATATCGCAGAACGTCGTCATCCCGACCGCGCGCCCCGTGTCGAGGCGCACGATCGCGAACGGGTTCATCGCACCCTCCGCGGCCAGGGCTCGGCGTCGGGCGATCTCCGCGGGCACGCCTTCGGCGGACGGGACCGAGGTGTACCAGCGGTCCTCGAGCCCCGCGGTCGCGGCGGCGAGATCCTCGGCGTGCTCCGGGGTGAGCGGCTCCAGCCGCACGAAGTCGTTCTCGAGGGTGACGGCGGCGAGGAAGTCCATGGATCGAGGGTATCCGGGGCGGAGCGCCGTCCCGACACGGCCCCCGGCTCGGGGAGGGGCGCCCGGAGCGGGATCCCTCGGGTGGGATCTCGGTCCGAACGCCCCAAACGCCGCGGTCCGACTCAGCCGAGTCGGGCCAGCAACTCCCGGATCGCGGAGTCCAGCGCCGCAACGGCGGCGCGGGCGGTCTCGCCCGATTCCGCCCGCGCGTCGATGTACACCTTGAGCTTGGGCTCGGTGCCGCTCGGGCGCACGATCACGCGGGAGCCGTCGGCGAGGCGGTAGCGCAGCACGTCGCCGGCGGGGGCGCCCTCGGCGGCCGTGAGGAGGTCCTCCACCGCCGTGATCGCGGTCTCGCCGAACGCGGCAGGCGGATCCTGGCGCAGCGCCGCCATGATCCGGCCGATCACAGCGATGTCGTCGACGCGGATCGACACCTGCCCGCTCGCGAAGTGGCCCACCTCGGCGGCCACCTCCTCCAGCAGATCGGCGAGCGTCGCCTCGCGTCCGCGCGCCTCCGCGGCGAGGCCGAGCAGCGCCACGGCGGCGGAGATGCCGTCCTTGTCGCGCACCGTCCCGGGGTTCACGAGGTAGCCCAGGGCCTCCTCGTAGCCGAATGCGATGCCGGGAGCGCGGGAGATCCACTTGAACCCGGTGAGCGTCTCGTGGAAGTCCAGCCCGTAGCGCTCCGCCACCGCGCCGAGCGCCGGGGAGGACACGAGCGAGCACGCCAGCGATGTGCCCGGAGCAGCCGGTCCCTCTGCCGTGGCCGCGCGCGCTGCGCGCCAGCCCAGCAGCAGCCCGACCTCGTTGCCGGTGAGCCGGCGCCAGCCGCCCTCGGCAGCCGAGTCGGGGATGCCGACGGCCAGCCGGTCGGCGTCGGGGTCGTTGGCGATCACGAGCTCGGCGCCCAGCGTGCGCGCCTTCGCGAAGGCGAGGTCCATGGCGCCGGGCTCCTCCGGATTCGGGAAGGAGACGGTGCGGAAGGTGGGGTCGGGGTCGCGCTGCTCGCTCACGGTCCACGGTGCCGGATAGCCGGCCTCGCCGATGATGCGGGAGAAGGTCTCCCAGCCCACCCCGTGCATCGCGGTGTAGACCCAGCGCAGCCCCGCCGTGCCGACCGGGGCGGGAGCGACGGCGGCGGTGGCGGCCACGTAGGCGTCGACGATGTCCTCGCCGGCGGTCTCGTAGGTCGCCGAGCGCGGGATGGCCAGGGCGTCGCCGCGATCGGCCACCTGCTGGATGTGCGCGGCGATCTCGGCGTCGGCCGGGGAGACGATCTGCGAGCCCTGATCCGCGCCGCCGAGGTAGACCTTGTAGCCGTTGTCGTTGGGCGGGTTGTGGCTCGCGGTCACCATGACGCCGGCATCGGCACCGAGGTGGCGCACGGCGAATGCGAGCACCGGGGTCGGCAGGAGACGGGGCAGCAGGATGGCCCGCAGCCCCGCGCCGGCGAAGATCTCCGCCGAGTCCTTCGCGAAGACGCGTGAGTTCTTGCGGCCGTCATAGCCGATGACGACGGTCGGTGCCGACCCGGCCGCTGCGCTGGAGGCCGCCGGCGTGGAGTCGGGCGCCTTCTCCTGCAGATAGGCCGCGAAGCCGGCGGCGGCCTGCGCCACGAGCACGCGGTTCATCCGGTTCGAGCCTGCGGCGAGCTCGCCGCGGAGGCCTGCGGTGCCGAAGGCGAGACGCGCCGAGAAGCGATCGGCGAGGTCGGCGAGGGCCGCCTCATCACCGGATCCGGCGCGCGTGATGAGCCCGGCGAGCTCGTCGCGGGTCTCCGGATCCGGATCCTGCCGCAACCAGGCGCGCGCCTGCGTGAGCAGCGCCGCCTCCTGCCCGCTCACAGCGCCCCGATCACGCGGGCCAGCAGATCCGAGATGACGGGCTCGGCCTCACGGCCCGCCTCGATCACCTCCGCGTGGCTGAGCGGGGTCTTCTGGATCCCCGCGGCGAGATTCGTGATGAGCGAGAAGCCGAGGATCTCCATGCCGGCCTGTCGCGCGGCGATCGCCTCGAGGGCGGTGGACATGCCGACGATGTGACCGCCGATGGTCTTCGCCATCTGCACCTCGGCCGGGGTCTCGTAGTGCGGACCGCGGAACTGCGTGTAGACGCCTTCGTCGAGGCTCGGGTCGATCGTGCGGGCGAGGTCGCGCAGCCGCGCGCTGTACAGGTCGGTGAGGTCGATGAAGGTCGCGCCCTCGAGCGGCGAGTCCGCCGTGAGGTTGAGGTGGTCGCTGATCAGCACCGGCTGCCCCGGCTTCCAGGTCTCGCGGATCCCGCCGGCGCCGTTCGTGAGCACCATGGTCTTCGCCCCCGTGGCGGCGGCGGTGCGCACGCTGTGCACGACCCGGCGCACGCCATGGCCCTCGTAGTAGTGCGTGCGGGCGCCGATGACGAGCACGTTCTTGCCGCCGGGGGTGACGATGCTGCGGAGCGTGCCGACGTGCCCCTCGAGCGCGGGCTTGGAGAAGCCCGTGACCTCGGTGGCGGGGATGGTCGCGACCGTCTCGCCGATCAGCTCGGCGGCCTTGCCCCAGCCGGATCCGAGCGTGACGGCGATGTCGTGGCGCTCGACTCCCGTGAGCCGGTGGATGTCGGAGGCGGCCTCTGCGGCGATCGCGAAGGGGTCGGCACTCGGGTCGTCGAGGGGGTGGTTCCAGTCAGCCATGAGAACGAGGATACGGCCCCGCGCCCTGGGCGGGCGAGGCGAGCGCGGAAGAGCGTCCGTCGCCCTCCCCGGTGCTCGCGACCGCGCCGATGATGCGGAACGAGCGGCGAACAGGGACCGAACGCTTCCCCGCGGGCGGGCCGGCTGATCCCGGCCGCGCGGCGGATGCGGAAGAATGGATCCCATGACCTTGATGTTCGAGCGCTCTCAGCGTGTCGCCGTGCTCGGTGGCGGTCCCGGCGGTTACGAGGCGGCGCTCGCCGCGGCACAGCTCGGCGCGGAGGTGACGCTCGTCGAAAGGGTCGGCGTGGGTGGATCCGCCGTACTCACCGACGTGGTGCCCTCCAAGAGCCTGATCGCCACAGCCGATGCCGCTGTCGCGATCAGCGAGGCCAGCGACCTGGGGGTGCAGTTCTATGCGAAGGGCGCGGAGGGCAAGCCTCTCAAGCCGCAGGTCGCCATCAACCTCGCCGCGGTGAACAAGCGGCTGATGGCGCTGGCCGGGCAGCAGTCCGAGGACATGCGCACGACGCTGCTCGACGCGGGCGTGACGATCCTCTCCGGCCACGGCCGCCTGGACGGTCCGAACGCGATCGTCGTGTCCACCTCGGTGGACGGCACGGAGTTCGACCGCGTCGAGGCCGACACCCTCATCGTCGCCGTGGGCGCCGCCCCGCGCGAGCTCGACTCCGCCAAACCGGACGGCGAGCGGATCCTCACCTGGACCCAGCTGTACGACATGAAGACGCTGCCCGAGCACCTCATCGTGGTCGGGTCGGGCGTCACCGGCGCCGAGTTCGCATCGGCCTACATGAACCTGGGCGCGAAGGTCACGCTGATCTCCAGTCGCGACCAGGTGCTGCCGGGCGAGGACCAGGACGCCGCGCACGTGCTCGAGAAGGTCTTCAAGCGCGGCGGCATGCAGGTGCTGTCCAAGTCCCGCGCGGACAAGGTCGAGCGCACCGCGAACGGCGTCACCGTGACGCTGTCGGACGGGCGCACCGTCGACGGCAGCCACTGCCTGATGGCCGTCGGATCCATTCCGAACACCGCCGGCATCGGCCTGGAGGACGTCGGCGTGGAGCTCACCGAGTCGGGCCACATCCGGGTCAACCGGGTGGCGCGCACCTCGGTCTCCAACATCTACGCCGTCGGCGACTGCACCAACTTCTTCCCGCTCGCCTCGGTCGCCTCGATGCAGGGCCGCACGGCGGTGTTCCACGCCCTCGGCGATATCGTGATCCCGCTCGAGAAGCTCAAGATCACGGCGAACATCTTCACCGCTCCGGAGATCGCCACGATCGGCTTCAGCGAGAAGGACATCGAGGACGGCGTCGCGGACGGCATCGCGTACAAGCTGCCGCTCGCCGCGAACCCGCGCGCCAAGATGCAGGGGATCCGCGACGGCTTCGTGAAGATCATCGCGCGCAAGGGATCCGGTACGGTCATCGGCGCCGTGATCGTCGCCCCGCGGGCCTCCGAGCTGATCTACCCGCTCGCCATCGCCGTCGAGCGGCGCCTCAACGTCGACCAGGTCTCGCGCGTGTTCGCGGCGTACCCGTCGATCACGAGCAGCATCACCGATGCCACGCGCGCGATGCACCAGGTGTACATCGCGAAGTGAGCCGGACGCGAAGAAGCGGCGCCCCCTCCGGGGGAGCGCCGCTTCTTCGTTCTGCGGATCCGCTCAGCTGATCGTGAGGAGCTGGTGCCCGGCGGACACCGTCGCGCCGGCGTCGGCGTTGATGTTGCCGATGACGCCGTCCTTGTGCGCCTGCAGCGGCTGCTCCATCTTCATCGCCTCGAGCACGACCACCAGGTCGCCCTTGACGACCTGCTGGCCCTCCTCGACGGCGACCTTGACGACGGTGGCCTGCATCGGCGACTTCACGGCGTCGCCGGATGCGCCGGCGTTCACGGTCTTGGCGTGGCTGCGCCGCGACGGCGGCACCGCCGCGGGGCGCCCGCCGGTGCCGACCACCGAGGCGGCGACGCGATCGGGCAGGCTGACTTCGAGGCGCTTGCCGGCGACCTCGACGACGACCGTGTGGCGGCCCTTCGGCTCGCCCGCGGCCTCGAGCTCGCCGTCCCAGGCGGGGATATCGTTGACGAACTCGGTCTCGATCCAGCGCGTGTACACGCCGAACGTCCCGTCCTCCGCCGTGAAGGCGGGGTCGTTCACGACCTTGCGGTGGAACGGCAGCACGGTCGGCAGGCCGGAGACCTCGAACTCGTCGAGCGCGCGGCGCGAGCGCTCCAGCGCCTCGGCGCGGTCCTTGCCGGTCACGATGATCTTCGCCAGCAGGGAGTCGAACGCGCCGGAGACGACGTCGCCCGCGGTGACGCCGGAGTCGAGGCGGATGCCGGGGCCGCCGAACGTCTTGAACACGTGCACGGGGCCCGGCTGCGGCAGGAAGCCCCGGCCGGGGTCCTCGCCGTTGATCCGGAACTCGATCGAGTGGCCCTGGGGGGCAGGGTCGTCGTAGTCGATGGTGCCGCCGGCGGCGATGCGGAACTGCTCGCGGACGAGGTCGATGCCGGTGACCTCCTCGGAGACGGGGTGCTCGACCTGGAGGCGGGTGTTCACCTCGAGGAACGACACCGTGCCGTCGGCGCCGATGAGGAACTCGCACGTGCCTGCGCCGACGTAGCCGACCTCCTTGAGGATGGCCTTGGACGCCGAGTACAGCAGGGCGTTCTGCTCATCCGTGAGGAAGGGCGCGGGCGCCTCCTCGACGAGCTTCTGGTGGCGGCGCTGCAGCGAGCAGTCACGCGTCGAGATGACGACGACGTTGCCCGCGGCGTCCGCGAGGCACTGGGTCTCGACGTGACGCGGCTTGTCGAGGTACTTCTCCACGAAGCACTCGCCGCGGCCGAAGGCGGCGACGGCCTCGCGGGTCGCGGACTCGAACAGCTCGGCGACCTCGTCGAGCTCGCGGGCGACCTTGAGGCCGCGCCCGCCGCCTCCGTAGGCGGCCTTGATCGCGATGGGCAGCCCCACCTGCTCGGCGAACGCGACCACCTCGGCGGCCGTCTCGACGGGGCCGGGAGTGCCGGGGGCGAGCGGAGCGCCCACCTTCTCGGCCACGTGGCGCGCGGTGACCTTGTCGCCCAGAGCCTCGATCGCCTCGGGGGAGGGGCCGATCCACACCATGCCTGCGCCGATCACGGCGCGGGCGAACTCGGCGTTCTCGGCGAGGAATCCGTAGCCGGGGTGCACCGCGTCGGCACCGGCGCGGCGGGCCACCGACAGGATCTTGTCGATCTGCAGGTAGGTCTCGGCGCTCGTGGAGCCGTCGAGGGCATAGGCCTCGTCGGCGAGCCGGGTGTGCATGGCGTCACGGTCCTGATCCGCGTAGACGGCGACGGAGGAGAGACCGGAGTCGCGCGCGGCGCGGATGATGCGGACGGCGATCTCGCCGCGGTTGGCGACGAGCACCTTGGCGATGTCAGGCATGAATGTCAGCCTATCGACAGCGCGGCCGATATTTTTGACGACTCTCGACAAGAATCGGCACAGAACGCGTCTCGGATCCTACGAAGCGGCTCTGCCGAGAGCGGGGTCAGGACGCGGACGGGACGGCGTTCCACAGGTCGGTCCAGCGGATCCCGAGCCGTCCGGTGAGATGGCGCAGCGTCGACAGCGACATCCCGACGACCGTGGACGGATCACCCTCGACCCGCTCGATGAAGGCGCCGCCCAGGCTGTCGACGGTGAAGGCGCCCGCCACGAGCAGCGGCTCGCCGGTGGCGACGTACCGCTCGAGCTCGGCGTCGTCGATGTCGGCGGCGAAGGTGACCGCGGCCTCCGCCACCGCGTACGCCTCCTCTGCCGGCGCGCCGGGGTGCACCAGGACGACGCTGTGCCCGGAGTGCAGCACCCCGGTGCGGCCGCGCATGGCGTGCCAGCGTGCGAGCGCGCGCTCGGGCGTGTGCGGCTTGCCGTGCACCTCCCCGTCGAGCTCGAACATGGAGTCCCCACCGATCACGATGCCCTCGAAATCGGGGTGCACCTCGTGGATCCGGCTCGCGACCTCCGCGGCCTTCGCCCGTCCCAGCAGCAGCACCACCTCTTCGGGTGCGAGCGGTCGGCCGAGCCGTTCTGCCTCCGCCGCGGCGACCGCGTCCTCATCGACATCCGGGCTCAGGCAGAGGGGCTCGATGCCGCTCTGCCGCAGGAGCGCGAGCCGGGCGGGCGAGGTGGAGGCGAGACAGACGCGCATGTGACCACGCTAGTGGTGCGACGGATTCGGATCCCGCGGCGGGCCGGGCGCCGAGGTCTGGGATGATCGAGGGGTGACCGATTCCCACGCGTCCGAGGGCGCTCTTCTCGACCTCGACGTGACCGCCATCGCACACGGCGGCGTCTTCATCGCCCGGCACGAGGGGCGCGTGGTGTTCGTCTCGGACGCGATCCCCGGCGAAAGGGTGCGCGCGCGGCTGGCCGAGCCGACCGACGCCGCCGACTCGCGCTCGTTCTGGCGCGCCGAGACGGTCGAGGTGCTCGAGCCGTCCGAGCACCGGCGCCCGCATGTGTGGCCGGAGGCGGATGTCGCGCGAGCTCCCGAGCAGCGCCCCGGCGGTGCGGATCTCGGACACATCGCGATCACGCATCAGCGGGTGCTGAAGCGACAGGTGCTGCAGGAGGCGCTGGACAGGTTCGCCGGTGGAGGGATCGCGGCCCCCGAGGTCGTCGCCACCGGAGCCGACGAGAACTGGCGCACGCGCGTCACGCTGCATGTCGACGACCAGGGGCGGATCGGTCCGTTCGCCGCGCGCAGCCACCGGGTGGTGCCCGTCGCCGAGCACGTGCTCGCCCGACCCGCGATCGACGCCGCGGCACGCGATCTGAGCGGGCTGCCCGAAGGCCGGATCGAGCTCGTCGAGCCCGCTGACGGCGAGGTGCGCCGCGTGCTGCGCACCGAGGCCGAGCGGGTCGCGCACGGCGGCCGGGGGCGGCGCGGACCGAGGCGCCCGGCGCCGGAGACGATCGTCGAGCGGGTGGGCGAGCGGTCCTTCACGCTCGACGCCGACGGCTTCTGGCAGATCCATCCGGCTGCCGCGCCGCTCCTCGACGGTGCCGTGGCCGAGCTGCTCGACGGACATGTCGACCCCGACGTGGCTCATCTCGACCTGTACGGCGGCGTCGGCCTGTTCTCGGCCACCCTGGCACGACTCGGCGCGCACCGGATCACCACCGTCGAATCCGCTCCTCGCGCGACCCGGCACGCGGCCGCGAACCTGCGCGACCTCGGCGTTCATGCGGTCACGGCGCGCGTGGACCGGTTCCTGCGCGCCAGCGATGCGGGGCCGCAGGGCGTCGGCGGCGGCGTCGTGATCCTGGATCCGCCCCGCTCCGGCGCCGGTCGCGCCGTCGTGGAGGACGTCGCAGCGCTGGACCCGGTGGCGATCGCCTACGTCGCCTGCGACCCGGTCGCGCTCGCCCGGGACCTCGCCACGTTCCGCGGTCTCGGGTTCGAGCCCCGCGCTCTGCGCGCCTTCGACCTGTTCCCGCACTCCCACCACCTGGAGACCGTGGCGCTGCTGACGCGGTGACGCGCCGCGCGGTCTCATCGCGCCGGCCACGGGAGCGTCACTCGCCGGGCCACGGGATAGGGTGAGACCGTGAGCAGCGTAGCCCTGATCGACGACCACGAGTCCGTTCGTCTGGGACTCGCCGCCGCGCTCGAGCGGGCGGCCTTCGACGTCGTCTTCGCAGGCGCAGGCGTGGCCGAGTACCTCGACACGCGAAGCCGTGCGGGCGTGGCCCCTGCCGATGTCGTGGTGCTCGATCTCACCCTCGGCGACGGCACGACCGTGACAGAGAACGTCACCCGTCTCGTCGCCGACGGTTCCAGCGTGGTCATCCACAGTGTGGCCGACCGCCCGGTGTCGGTGCGCGAAGCGCTCGCCGCGGGGGCCGCCGGCGTGATCAGCAAGTCCTCCCCGCTGGACGACGTGATCGCCGCCGTGCGCACGGTCGCGCGCGGTGAGGCGCTGAACAACGTCGAGTGGGCGAACGCGGTCGACGGCGACACCGCGTTCGCGGATGCGCAGCTGTCCACCCGCGAACGCGAGGTGCTCCGCCTGTATGCGACGGGACTGCCGCTGAAGGTCGTGGCCGAGCGCCTGGGCGTGGCCTATTCGACGGCCAAGGAGAACATCACCCGCATCCGCGTCAAGTACGTGGAGGTCGGGCGCCCGGCACCCACCAAGGTCGACCTGCTGCGGCGCGCGATGGAGGACGGCATCGTGGAGGGTGCCCAGGAGGATCCGCAGGGTGTCGCCTGAACAGGGTGGACCCGCCCCGGTGAGCGCGGCGTCGACGCCGCAGCCGAGGGGCTGAGCGCGTGTCGGCGGATCAGGGCCTCCGGGAGGCGTGGGAGAAGATCCCGACGCCCGGGGAGGTCGGGCAGGAGCTCGAGCGATTCGCCGGACGGCGGATCGAACGCATCATAGCGATCGTCGTCGGTGTGGGCGCCCTCGCGCTCGGTGCCCAGGCGCTGGTGAACGCCGTCGTCACTCTGCAGATCGTCGACGTCCCGCACATCCTGATGATGGCGCTCGTGTTCGTGCCCTGGGGCGCCATGCTGGTGTGCTGCATACTCGGTCGAGGTGTGCGTCTGACCGCAGGGATCTTCTTCGTCGCGTACATCGTCGATCTCCTGCTGTGGCCGTTCGTGGCGACTCACAAGAACGTCGTGCCGTCGGATCAGCCGTGGATCTTCTTCCTCGTCAATGTGGCCGGCGTCGCGGCGGTCGTCGCGTTCCCGCTCCGCGTGCAGGTCGCGTGGGCGCTCGTCGGTCCGTTCATCTACGGGACCGTCCGTCTCGCGCAAGGAGGCTTCGCGCCGGCGTTCTGGGTCGCTACGGCGTTCGACGTGTCGTTCACGCTGATCCTCGGGCTGGTGCTGGTCGCTTTGGGCTGGATGTTCCGCTCGGTCGCGACTGGCGTCGACGACGCGCGCGGGCGTGCGGTCGCGCTGTACACCGAGGCCGCCTCCGCCGAGGCGGTCGAGCACGAACGCGTCGCGGTCGCGGCGCTCATGCACGACAGCGTGCTCGCGGCCCTCATCGCCGCCGAACGTGCGGGGACCGAGCGCGAGAAAGCCCTCGCCATGGACATGGCCCGTGAAGCCCTCACCCGGCTCGCGAACGCAGAGGCTCCGGCGCAGGAGGGAAGCGACGAGCCGGTCGAGGTCGAACTGCTCGCGGAGGATCTGCGCCATGCGGTGACGCAGATGGGACTCACGATCGGGGTCGAGCAGTTCGGGCACGGCGCCGTGCCCGACCGCGTCGCGCGGGCGATGGCACTCGCCGCGCGGCAGGCGATCGGCAACGCGGTGTCGCACGCCTCCGCACGCGGACTCGCCGTCGTGGTCGAGGGCCACGGCGACACCGGCCTCACCGTGAAGGTCAGCGACACCGGGAGCGGGTTCGACCCGACGCAGGTCAGTGCGGACCGGCTCGGGATCCGCGGGTCGATCCTGGCCAGGATGGCCGCGGTCGGCGGCATCGCCACGATCGACTCCGACCGGCATGGCACGGTCGTCACACTGGGCTGGTCACGGACATGAGGCTGACCGTCCGCATCGTCGCGACCGGGCTGGCGCTCGTGTTCGCCTGTTACTTCGCCGCGCGAGCGCTGGCGTGGACCGTGATGCCGTCGCGCCCGCTGCTGGTGCTGCTCGCCGTGGCGATCTATCTCGCCGTGTTCGCCGTCATCGCGGTCGTCGGGGCGAGCGAGACCGTGCGCATGCCGCGCTGGGCGGCGGCTCTGGCGCTGCTCGCGACGGCGGCGATCCCGCAGCTGAGCAACTTCGGTCTGGACGTGAGCACGCTGCGCGCGCCCTACGCGACCTGGTACATCGGCGGGGTCGGGCTGATCGGCGTGGTCTGCATCGTGCGCCGCCGCCCCCTCGCCGGCTGGCTGGTGCTGCTGCTGCTGACCGTCGCCTCGACCGCGTGGATCGGCTTCCTCGACTCCCTGGGGCTGGGCCTGGTCGGATCCACGGTGTGGATGGTCATCGCCCAGCTGCTGGTCGCGTTCTGGCGGCGCGCCGTGCGCGACACCGACCGCCTGGCGGGCATACAGCAGGCCGCGTCAGCCTGGCAGGCGACGCAGATCGTCCGTCAGCGCGAGCGCCGTGAGCGCGTCCAGTACGCCCTGGCGGTCGCCGGTCCCATCCTGACCCGGGTGATCGCGACCCGGGGCGATCTGTCGGTCGAGGAGCGGCAGGAGGCGCACCTGTCGGAGGGGCGTCTGCGGGACGAGATCCGCGGCGGCGAGCTGCTCAACGAGCGCGCCCGCGCGGCCATCGAGACGGCGCGGGCACGGGGCGCCGCTGTCACCGTGTTCGACGACGGCGGGCTTGACGGCCTCGACGAGCACACCAAGGGCCGGATCCGCGAGGAGCTGGCGGATGTGCTGGCGGACTCCTCCTCGGCGCGGCTGATCATCCGCGCCCCTCGGGATGCACGGATCGCCGTCACCGTGGTGGGACGCTCGGCCGCAGGGGAGTCCTCCGACGAGGACTCGGTCGAGCTGTGGCACGAGATCCCGCGCACGCGGGAGAGCTGAGGCCCGCGGGGACGGAGGAACAGCGATCCCCGGAGTCGACGCGAGGCCGAGCGCCCTGGCGCTGTCGAGGGAACGCGCTGCTCTCGCAAAGCGACGTTCTGTCGCACTCCGGCTGCGGAGGCTGCCTCTTCAACGGCAAGAAGAAGAAAGGGCGAGGGGCGGCGAAGCCGCCCGCCCCTCGCCAGGTGCGGAACAGTTACCCGAAAACTGCCCGCAGAGACCGGAGATCGTCTGCCTACCCTGTGGCAGAGATCCGGTCGAACGCGAAGCGTTGCAAGAAAGAGTCTTCCGGGTTGCAAGGGGGATGTCTGTAGGTATTTTGGGGGACAAATCCGGACGGAGGTGAAAATCCCGTCACGGAGCCCCGACGGGCACCGCGAATCAGCGGCGACCTCAGCCCGAGAAACGGCCCCAGGGGACGTCTCGTCTTAGCGGGGCGCGCAGCGCGCGCTGATTGCGCCCCCAGACCGAGACCGGCTTCTGAGCGGCCACGGCATCGGCCTCCTCGGCGACGAACGCCTCGGACAGCACGGCGATGAGAGCGGCGAGCTCCTCCTCGGTGGCGGAACCGCGCAGCACCTGGATCTCGACCGCGTCTGCGGCGTCCTCCGCGCTCACAGCGGGATGTTCCCGTGCTTCTTCGGGGGCAGCTCGGCGCGCTTGCCGCGCAGTGCCCGCAGCGCCTTGGCGATCGAGACGCGCGTGTTGGCCGGCTCGATGACGCCGTCGATCTCGCCGCGTTCGGCGGCGAGGAACGGGCTGGTGACGTTGTAGGTGTACTCGTTGGCCAGGCGGGTGCGCACGGCGGCCACATCCTCGCCGGCTTCCTCGGCGCGCTTGATCTCGCCGCGGTAGAGGATGTTCACGGCACCCTGGCCGCCCATGACCGCGATCTCGGCCGTGGGCCACGCGAGGTTCACGTCGGCACCGAGCTGCTTGGAGCCCATCACGATGTAGGCGCCGCCGTAGGCCTTGCGCAGGATCACGGTGACGAGGGGCACGGTGGCCTCGGCATACGCGTAGATGAGCTTGGCGCCGCGTCGGATCACGCCGGTCCACTCCTGGTCGGTGCCCGGGAGGTAGCCTGGCACGTCGACGAGGGTGACGATCGGGATCGAGAACGCGTCGCAGAAGCGCACGAAACGGCTGGCCTTCTCGCCGGCCTCGATGTTCAGGGTGCCGGCCATCTGCGACGGCTGGTTCGCGATGATGCCGACCGAGCGGCCCTCCACGCGGCCGAAGCCGATCACGATGTTCGGGGCGAACAGCGGCTGCACCTCGAGGAACTCGCCGCCGTCCACCACGTGCTCGATGACGGTGTGGATGTCGTAGGGCTGGTTCGCGGAGTCGGGGATCAGCGTGTTGAGCGTGCGGTCCGCATCGGTCGTCTCGAACTCGAAGCCGCTCTCGTAGGTCGGCAGCTCGGCCATGTTGTTGTCGGGCAGGAAGCCGAGCAGCGTGCGCGCGTAGTCGATCGCGTCGTCCTCGTCCTCGGCGAGATAGTGCGCGACACCGGAGCGGGTGTTATGCGTGTAGGCGCCGCCGAGCTCCTCCATGCCGACGTCCTCGCCGGTCACGGTCTTGATGACGTCGGGGCCGGTCACGAACATCTGGCTGGTCTTGTCGACCATGATCACGAAGTCGGTCAGCGCGGGACCGTACACGGCGCCGCCGGCGGCCGGGCCCATGATGATCGAGATCTGCGGGATCACACCGGAGGAGCGGGTGTTGGCCCGGAAGATCTCGCCGTACTTGCTGAGCGCGAGGACGCCTTCCTGGATGCGCGCGCCGCCCGAGTCGAGGATGCCGATGATGGGCACGCCGCTGCGCAGCGCGAACTCCATGATCTTGATGATCTTGTCTCCGGACACCTCGCCGAGCGAACCGCCGAAGGTGGTGAAGTCCTGGGAGTACACCGCGACGGTGCGCCCGTTGATGGTCCCGACGCCGGTGACCACGGAATCTCCGTAGGGCCGGTTCTTGTCCATGCCGAACGCGGTCGTGCGGTGCCGCACGTATTCGTCGAACTCGACGAAGCTTCCCGGATCGACCAGCAGCTCGATGCGCTCCCGGGCGGTCATCTTGCCCTTGGCGTGCTGCTTCTCCTTCGCCTTCGCCTCGGCCGCGACGACGGCCTCGTCGTAGCGGGCGCGGAGGTCGGCGATCTTGCCGGCGGTCGTGTAGAGGTCAGGCGTGTCCGTCACGGTTCCACATTAGCGCCGGGGGTTCCGCGTCCGTTGGATGAGGGGCACAACAGCACGGCGGGATCCTCTGTACGGACCCTCTCAGGGTCACCGGTCGCCGATGTGCTTCATCCGGTCACGCGGATAGGGTGACCGGATGAGCTTCCCGCACAGCGGGGCGGCCGCCGCCCGCCTCGAGATCGTCGCGTCCACCGGATCCACGAACGCCGATCTGCGCGCGCATGCCGACGACGAAGCCGGCTGGCCGCACCTGTCCGCGATCCTCACCGAGGATCAGATCGCCGGGCGGGGGCGCCTCGACCGTGTGTGGACGACGCCACCCGGATCGGCGCTGGCCTTGTCGGTGCTGCTGCGCGTGCCCGCGATCCCGATGGCCGAGCGGGGGTGGATCCCGCTGGCGGCGGGGCTCGCCATGGCGGACGCGATCGCGGCGCAGCTGCCCGAGCGGGTCGTGGGAGTGAAGTGGCCCAACGACGTGCTGGTGGGGGAGTGCAAGATCTGCGGCATTCTCGCCGAGGCGATCGGATCCGATGCGGTGATCGTCGGGTCGGGCGTGAACACGACGATGACGCAGGAGCAGCTCCCGGTCGACACGGCGACCTCGTTCGCGGTGGAGGGCGTGCAGGCCGATCTGGACCTGCTCGTCGCCGGGTACCTGGCCCGGCTGGACGGGTGGATCGACGGGCTCGCGGATCACGGCTCCGCGGTCGCGAGCGGGTTGCGCGACGCGGTCTCCGCGCGCTGCGTCACGCTCGGCCGCACCGTGCGGGTGATGCTTCCCGGTGGGGCCGACCTGGTCGGGGAGGCGACGGGACTCGGCGAGGACGGCTGCCTGATCATCGACGCGGCGGGCGCCGAGCACCGGATCGCGGCCGGCGACATCGTGCACCTTCGGCTGGTCTGACGGCGCTGCGACGGGACGAACGGGTCACGCACGCCGCAGCGCGGAGATGCGGCTGAGCGCACGCTCCAGCGACCGTGCCGGCACCGCCGTGTCCAGCGGGCGGACCGGAGATGCCGTCGAGCGCACCTCGAGCCGGATGTCGCGGTCGTAGAGCACGTCGATCAGATGGCAGAACCGGAGCAGCGCCTCGCGGTGCACCGTACGCAGATCCGGGACGTCGAGGAGCAGCAGTGCGCGGGTCCGATCGGCGAGCCAGAGGTACTGGGGCGTGCCGAGCGGCGCACCGCAGAGGTCGTCGAAGGTCGCGGTGATCCGCTCAGTCGACCACTCGCGTACCGTGAGGCCGATGCCGCTCTCGGTCGTCACGCCGATCGCCCGAGCAGGTTCGCGGGCGGGGGCGAGGGCCCAGGACCCCGCCGAGAAGCCGGCGGTGGCGCGCATCTCCGGCACGATGCCCCGGTAGTCGGCGCCGTCCGCGACCTCGATGACGTCGAGGTGCTGCTCGATGATCCGGATCGCGGGGACGAAATGCTCATGCCACAGGCCGGGCATGAGATCGTCCGGGGCATCGTTCGAGGTCGCGATCAGCAGCACGTTCCGCTCGACGAGGTGTCGCAGCGTCGCCGTGAGATAGACGGCGTCGGCCACGTCGTGCACATGGAACTCATCGAACAGGATCGCCCTGGATCCACCGATGAGGCGGTTCAACGCGCGGTCGAGCGGCACCCGCCGCGCTCCGAGAGCGCCCTGGAGCTCGAGGAAGAAGTCGTGGAAATGCACCCGGCGCTTCCGCCGTGTGGGCAGCGCGGCGAAGTACGCCTCGGCGAGCAGCGACTTTCCGCGTCCGACGCCGCCCCAGAGGTAGGCGCCGTGGCGGTGCGGCGCCGCGAGCGCCGCCGCGGCCTCGATCTGCGCGGCATCGAGCAGGATCTCGGTGGGCAGGTGCCTCCCGACATCCCTGCCGCGGGCCGTCAGGGGATGGGCTCCGTCCTGCACAGCATGGGGGAGCGCGGTCATCCTCCGAGCGTAGCGAGGGGCGGGCCCGACTACCCTGGATCCGACATGGCACATCTCCTCGGGGCCGAAGGCCTCCATCTCGAGTTCCCCACCCGGATCGTCTTCGACTCCGTCACCCTCGGCATCGAGGAAGGGGACCGGATCGGCATCGTCGGCCGCAACGGCGACGGCAAGTCCAGCCTGCTCGCGATGCTCGCGGGCCGCCTGGATCCCGACGCGGGGCGCGTGACCGTGCGCGGCGGCACCACGATCGGGGTGCTCGACCAGGCCGACGTGCTCGACGACGCGCTCACCGTCGGCGGGGCGATCGTGGGCGACACCCCGGAGCACGAGTGGGCCGGCGATCCGAAGGTCCGCGACGTGATCGACGGTCTCGTCAGCGACCTGGACTGGAACGCCTCGGTCGCGGATCTCTCCGGCGGCCAGCGTCGTCGGGTGGCGCTGGCCACACTCCTCGCCGGCGATTGGGACATCATCGCGCTCGACGAGCCCACCAACCACCTCGACGTCGAGGCGATCGGCTGGCTCGCGGAGCACCTGAAGAAGCGCTGGCCGGCGAGCCAGGGCGCGCTCATGGTCGTCACGCACGACCGCTGGTTCCTGGACGAGGTGTGCACCGAGACCTGGGAGGTGCACGACCGGATCGTCGAGCCCTTCGAGGGCGGATACGCCGCCTACATCCTGCAGCGCGTCGAGCGCGACCGGATGGCGGCGGCGAGCGAGGCGAAGCGGCAGAACCTCGCCCGCAAGGAGCTCGCCTGGCTGCGCCGCGGTGCCCCAGCCCGCACCTCGAAGCCCAAGTTCCGGATCGACGCGGCGAACGAGCTCATCTCCGACGTGCCGGAGATCCGCGACCGGATCGGCCTGCAGTCGCTCGCCGTCTCGCGCCTCGGCAAGGACGTGGTGGATCTCATCGACGCCGGCGTGACCTTCCCCGCCTCCGGGTCCGCACCGGAGCGCGAGGTGCTGCGCGACGTGGAGTGGCGGATCGCACCGGGGGAGCGGACCGGGATCCTCGGCGTCAACGGCGCGGGCAAGTCGACCCTGCTCGGCCTTGTGGCGGGCACCCTGTCGCCCACGAGCGGCCGGGTCAAGCACGGCAAGACCGTGCAGGTGCGCACGCTCACCCAGCGTCTCGACGAGTTGCAGGATGTGTGGGATGAGCCCGTGCGTGTCGTGATCGGCCGCCTGCGCACGACCTACACGTTCGGAACCGGATCCAAGGCAGCCGAGCTGACGCCCGGGCAGCTGCTGGAGCGCCTCGGCTTCTCCTCGGCACAGCTCTCGACCCCGGTGAAGGATCTCTCCGGCGGCCAGCAGCGCCGCCTGCAGCTGCTGCTCGTCCTGCTGGATCAGCCCAACGTGATGATCCTCGACGAGCCCACGAACGACATGGACACGGACATGCTGGCGGCGATCGAGGATCTCCTCGACTCGTGGCCGGGCACGCTGCTCGTGGTGAGCCACGACCGCTACTTCCTGGAGCGCGTGACCGACCAGCAGTACGCGATCCTGGACCGGCGTCTGCGCCACCTCCCGGGCGGGGTGGACGAGTACCTGCGGCTGCGGGCGCTCGAGCAGAACCACCCGAACCAGGCGAACGCAGGATCCGCGTCCGCGCCGGCGGCCGAGTCGGCTCTGAGCGGCGCCGATCGCCGCGCGGCGGAGAAGGAGCTGACGGCGCTCGAACGCCGCATGCAGAAGCTCGCGGTGCAGATCGACCAGGCCAGGCACGCCCTCGCCGACCACGACCAGTCCGACTACGCGGGCCTCGGCGACAGGATGAAGGAGATCTCGGCGCAGGAGGCCGAGGTCGAAGAGCTCGAGCTGCGCTGGTTCGAGCTCACCGAGCAGCTGGGCTGAGCGCCGAGGACCGCGTCGAGCGACCCCTATGGGGAGTGCTTTTCGCACGCTCGTTGCATATGATGCAACGACTGTTGCGCACTCTGGAGCAATGGGAGAGAATGCCCGAATGGCATCTGAAGACGTTCCTGCGCTGATCGCGATCGGCGAGAGCATGGCGATGGTGGCTCCGAGCAGGGCGGAGTCCCTCCTCGACGCGGAGAGCATCCGGCTCCGGGCGGCGGGCGCCGAGTCCAACGTGGCCGGGCACGTGGCGGCGCTCGGTGGCGGAGCTGCCTGGGTGAGCGCGCTCGGCGACGACGTGCTCGGACGTCGTGTGCACCAGGAGATCGCGGCGCAGGGCGTCGACACCCGCTGGGTGTCGTTCGATGCGGCGGCGCCCACGGGCGTCTTCTTCAAGGACCCGGGTCGCGGGGTCAGCTACTACCGCGCGGGTTCCGCCGCTTCGCGCATGACGCCGGACGCCGTCGCGCGGATCCCGCTGGAGCAGGCGCAGGTCGTGCATCTCTCGGGGATCACTCCCGCGCTCTCGGACGACTGCGCCGCGATGATCGAGTCGGTGTTCGAGCGCGTCGCCGCGAGTGGCGCGCTGCTCAGCTTCGATGTGAATCACCGTGCCGGATTGTGGTCGGTCGAGGATGCGGCCCCGATTCTTCGCGATCTCGCGAATCGCGCCGACATCGTGTTCGTAGGACGCGACGAGGCGGAGACGCTCTGGGGGCGCCCGTCGGCGGACGACGTGCGTGCGCTGCTCCCCGCGCCGACGCGACTGATCGTGAAGGACGGAGACGTCGGCGCCACCGAGTTCTCCGCGAACGGTCCCGCCTTCGTGCCAGCGATCCCGACCGACGTGGTGGAGCCCGTCGGAGCCGGCGATGCCTTCGCCGGGGGCTACCTCGCCGGCCTGCTGCGCGGATGGAACGTGCAGGAGTGTCTGCGGAGCGGGCATGAGCGGGCGCATCTGGTGCTCCAGTCGACGAGCGACAGTGCGCCGGTTCGCGCCTGACGGCGACCGGTTCGGGCCCTCTGCGGCGAGGGACCCGCGTGTGCGGCGCAGCAGCTGCCCGCGACGTGGGATCGCCGGCCCCGTTGCCCGGCGCTCGACGCTCAGTAGTCTGAGGGCATGACACCGGGAGCCGCGCCGGACGCGACGCGGATGAAGCTCCTCGCGGCAGCCGCCGAGGAGATCGTCGACCGCGGTTACTCCGGGGCCTCGCTGTCTCGGACGGCGGAGCGCATCGGACTCACCAAGGGCGCATTCAGCAGACATTTCCCGACCAAGGATTCGATCGTCGACGCCATCGTCGCGGCGGCTGCGGAACGGTCTCCCGACATCCTCCGCATGGCAGGAGAGGGGTTCCCGGGAAGCCCGATCAGGGCCTGCATCCTCGCGATCGGCGGGATCGCCGCCGCCGCACGTGACGACCCGCTGATCTCCGCGTCGCTTCTGCTGGTGCAGGATCCCGCCATCGACGTCGTGCGCGTCGCGCCATTCCGTCGGCTGGTCGCGGACATGCTCCGCGCACCCTTGAGCGCTGCCGTCGAAGAGGAGGGGTACGCCCTCGTCATGTCCGTCGACGACGCCGTGCAATTCCTCCTCGTCGTGCTGACCGGCTTCCTCTCGTCCCGTCGCTTCGACCAGACATTCGGGCCTCGTCAAGAGCTCATCTTCATGCAGGCAGCGCTCGTCGGCATCGGCGTGCCGGATGCGGAGGGGATCGTCCTGGACGTGCTCCGGAGGCTCGGCTTCTGAGCCGGCTGCGGATCGGGCGTCCGCCCGTGTTACGCTCGCTGACGGGGGTGTAGACGATCGTCTATTCGCCGGGGGACGCAGTCCGTCGTCATGGATGTGGGGACATCGATGGCGACGGACTCCCACCCGGGAATACCGTGGTCCTACGCGGTGCTGTGCTCTGGGCGGACGGCACTCGCGGTCCGCACGCGAGACGAGAGGAGACCGCACATGGAAGGTCTCGAAGTCACCGTCCTGCTGGGGCTCACGATCCTCACGGGCGCCCTGCTCGCACCGCGGCTGCGGCTCGCGATGCCGCTCGTGCTCGTCATCCTCGGCCTCGCGCTGGGTTTCGTCCCGGCGCTGCGTGAGATCCAGCTGCCGCCGGAGACCGTGCTGCTGCTGTTCCTGCCGGTCATGCTGTTCTGGGAGAGCCTGACCACGTCGCTGCGCGCGATCCGGCGCGATTTCCGCTACATCCTGCCCATGAGCACGCTGCTCGTCGTGGCCTCCGCCTTCGCCGTCGCGGGGATCGGCCTGCTGTTCGGGCTGCCCTGGGAGACCGCGCTGATCCTGGGCGCGGCGGTCGCGCCGCCCGACGCCACCGCGGTCGCGGCGCTCGGTCGGCTGCTGCCGCGGCGGATGTTCATGAAGCTCAAAGCGGAGAGCCTCACCAACGACGGCACGGCCCTCGTCCTGTACGCGATCGGGATCTCGCTCGCGGTCGGCGGGCACATCACGCCGCTCAGCGTGACGTGGTCGGTCATCGTGTCCTACGTCGGAGGCATCGCAGCCGGTGTGGCGGTCGCGGCGCTCGGGTACTTCCTGCTGCGAGCGATCGGATCCACGATCGTGATCAACACCACGCTGCTGCTGATCCCGTTCGTCGCGTTCCTTCTGGCGGAGCTGATCGGCGCCTCCGGGGTCCTCGCCGTGGTCGTCGCCGGGGTGATCATCGCGTACGTGTCGCCGACCGTGACCACGGCGCAGTCGCGGCGGCAGGCCGAGTCCGCGTGGCCGTTCGGGGTGTTCCTGCTCAACGGCGCGCTGTTCGTCCTCATCGGGCTCGAGGTGCAGTACGTCGTGCACCAGATCTCGGCCGGCGCGATCGGGCGCCTTGTCCTCGTCACGCTCGTGGTCTGGGTCGCTCTGCTGGTCGTGCGCTATCTGTTCCAGCTGCTCAGCGTGCCGTTCTACCAGCGCACCGGGCCGCGCCCGCCCCGTGGCGTCCGGGCGCGCTCGCGCGTGCTGAGCACGTTCGCGGGCATGCGCGGAGCGGTGTCGCTCGCGATCGCGCTGTCGGTGCCTGCGGGCGCCGTCGCCGGGGGAGAGCTGGACGGCCGCGACGAGATCGTGTTCGTGACGGCCGGTGTCATCCTGCTGAGCCTGCTGGTGCAGGGCACTCTGCTGACGGCGATCGTGCGGTGGGCGCGCATCCCGGCCGATCAGGGCGAGGTGGAGGAGTACGAGCTCGCCGAACGCACGATCTCGGGCGCGGCGCTCTCCGCGCTGGACGACCTCGCGGTGCGACACGAGGTCAGCGACGAGGTGCGCGACCGGATCCGGTTCGAGGGCTACCAGATGCTCGAGTACACGAACGCGCGCACCCTCGCCCGGGAGCAGGCCCTCGTGGACGCCGAGGTCAAGGCGCTGGATGAGATGCTCGGCCAGCCCGACCCGCTCGCCGCGGGGACGGAGCCGGAAGAGGTGGCGGGCGGGTCCGACGACATCGGGTCCGACGGCATCGGCGGCGAGCCGATCGACGCCGCTGATCCGGGTCCGGTCGGCGGATCCGCGCCGCGCCGCACGCTCATCGAGGGTGCGACGCTGCAGATGATCGCGACGTCCGAGGACGTCGACCTGATGCAGCGCTCGCCGCTGGTCCGCCACGACGAGTTCATGCGACTCAAGCTGGCGCTGCTGGATCGCAAACGGGAGGTGCTGCTGGGTCTGCGCCGTTCCGGGACGGTCGACGACCTCGTCGTGAGACGGATCTCCGCGCGGCTCGACCTCGAGCAGCTCCGTCTGCAGGGGCTCGAGGAGTTCGACTGACGGGACGTGCTGCTCGTCGGCCGTCTCGTACTCCGGTAGTACGACAGGCGACGAGGATCACTCCGCAGAAGGACGCGATCGGATCCGGTCGCGACCTACCGTGAGGGCATGGCCGACCTCCTGAGCTCGTTCCTCCTCACGCCGTGGGCGCCGCTGCTGATTCTGCTGTTCTGCTTCCTGGACGGATTCTTCCCGCCCGTGCCGAGCGAGACGGTGGTCGTCGGCGCTCTGTCGCTGGCCTTCGCGACGGGGCCCGCCGCCACTCCGACGGCGGTCCTGATCCTGCTCGCGGCGGGTGCGGGCGCGGCCGCCGGCGACAGCGCGGCCTACGCGATCGGTCGTCGACTGGGTACGGAACGGTGGGCGTGGATGCGGCGCCACCGTGTGCGCTCGGCGCTGGAATGGGCGGGGGAGAGCCTCGCCCGGCGTCCGGCGATGTACCTGCTCGTCGCGCGGTACATCCCGGTCGGGCGCGTCGCGGTGAACATGACCGCAGGAGCGACCCGGCTGCCGTATCGCCGTTTCCTGCCGCTGTCGCTCATCGCGGCCGTCGGCTGGGTCGCGCTCAGCGCGCTGATCGCGTCCGTCGCCTCGGCATGGCTCGGGCACTCGCCGCTGCTCGCGGCCGTGGTCGGCGTCGTCATGTCGATCGTGATCGGGGTGCTGATCGATCTCGGATCCCGTCTCGTCCGCCGCGGTCGCGCGCGGCGCGCCGTGCTGAGGGCTCCGAAGGGCGGCGGCGAACGCGACCTTGTCGGCGCGGGCGCCCGCGCCGAGCTGTGACGCCGTGTGACGAGTCGATTCGGATCGCCTTCGCCGTCGCTCGTAGCGTGGTCGAGTCCCCCAAGAGAGGAACTCACAGCCATGTCCCGCAAGCTCACCACCGTGCTCGCCGCCGCCACCGCGGCCGCTGCGCTCGTCATCTCCCTCGTCGGCTGCTCGTCCGCATCCGGTGCCGCATCCGACCCCACCGCGGAAGCCGGCAAGACCGTCAAGGTCGGCGTCGTCGGCAAGAGCGACCCGCAGTGGCCCGCGTTCGTCGACGCTGCCAAGAAGGAGGGCATCACCGTCGAGCTCGTGGACTTCGGCTCCTACGAACAGCCGAACCCCGCGCTGACCGAGGGCGAGATCGACCTCAACCAGTTCCAGCACATCGTCTACCTCGCGCAGTACAACGTGAAGTCGGGCAAGGACCTGCAGCCGGTCGGATCCACCGCGATCTACCCGCTCGGCCTGTACTCGAAGAAGTACAAGAGCGTGAAGGACATCCCCGCCGGCGAGACCGTCGCGGTTCCCGATGACGCGTCCAACCAGGCGCGCGGTCTGCTCGTGCTGCAGTCGGCCGGCCTCATCACGCTCAAGAGCGGCGGCTCGATCTTCTCCGACCTCGCTGACGTCGACACCGCGAAGTCGAAGGTCAAGGTCACCGCACTCGAGGCGGCGCTGATCCCGACGTCGCTGCCGGACGTGGCCGCCGCGATCATCAACAACGATTTCGTCAAGGACGCCGGTCTCACGTTCAAGGACGCGATTGCGCAGGACGACCCCAAGGATCCCAACGCGCTGCCGTACGTGAACATCTTCGCGGCTCCGGCCAAGGAGAAGGACAACGCCACCTACAAGAAGCTCGTCGAGATCTTCCAGACCGACAGGGCCGTGCAGGCGGGCCTCGCCAAGGCCTCCGGCGACACCGGGGTGCCCCTCAAGGTCGACGCGGCCGAGCTGCAGAAGACCCTCACCAAGGTCGAGGGCGACGTCAAGACCCACAAGGGCTGACCTCACTCACATGCGGCGGAGGTGAACCCGCCGCGTGCGAGAGAACCGGGCGACGCGGAACCGCGTCGCCCGGTTCCGCGTCGCGAGAACCCAGGACGCAGAACCGAAACCGGAGAATCCATGCCGATCGTGAGCCTGCAAGGCGTCACCAAGACCTACCCGGCCACCGCACGGGACGGTGCGCCCGTCGTCGCCGTCGACGACGTGACCCTCGAGATCGCCCAGGGCGACGTGTTCGGCATCATCGGCTATTCCGGCGCCGGCAAGTCGACCCTGGTGCGGCTGATCAACGCGCTCGAGCCGACCACGAGCGGTCATCTGATCGTCGACGGCGTGGACATCACGACGCTCTCCGAGCGGGAGCTGCGCCGGGTGCGCGGCGGCATCGGGATGATCTTCCAGCAGTTCAACCTGTTCTCCGCCAAGACGGTCAGGGCCAACATCGCCTATCCGCTCAAGCTCGCAGGCTGGGCGAAGGCCGACATCGAGGCGCGGGTGACGGAGCTGCTCGCGTTCGTCGGGCTCTCGGACAAGGCGAAGGCGTTCCCCGAGCAGCTGTCCGGCGGCCAGAAGCAGCGCGTCGGCATCGCGCGTGCGCTGGCCACCCGTCCCGCGATCCTGCTCGCCGATGAGGCGACCAGCGCGCTGGATCCGCAGACCACGCACGAGGTGCTCGAGCTGCTCGCCCGGGTGAACCGGGAGCAGGGCGTCACGATCGTCGTCATCACGCACGAGATGGACGTGATCCAGACGCTGGCCACCAAGGTCGCGGTCATGGAGGGCGGACGCGTCGTCGAGCAGGGTGACGTGTTCGAGGTCTTCTCGAACCCGCAGAACCCGGCGTCGCAGCGCTTCGTCGGCACCGTCATCAAGGGCGTCCCGTCGCCGGCCGAGCAGGCTTCGCTGCAGGCGCGCCACGACGGTCGCCTCGTCACCTTCTCGTTCCGCGACGGCGACTCCTCGCAGGCGCAGGTGTTCCTCGATCTGGCTGCGGCGGGTCTCGGGTTCGAGCTCGTCTACGGCGGTATCAACGACATCCGCGGACGCGCCTTCGGGCACCTCACGCTCGCGATCCGCGGGGCGGATGACGGGATCGACACGGCGCTGGAGAAGATCCGCCTGCACGCGACCGTGACCGAGATCGGATCAGATGCCCCGGCGGGCACGGCATCGGACGAAGGCGGGGTGCGCTGATGGATCGGCTCATCGAACTGCTCCCGGACTTCTGGCAGGCGGCTCTCGAGACGCTGTACATGACCACGTTCGCGCTCGCCATGGCGGGCGTGATCGGCACGATCATCGGCATCGGCCTGTATGTCACCCGTCCCGGTGGTCTGCTGCCGAACCGTCCGGTCAGCATCCTGATCTCGTTCCTGGTGAACTTCATCCGCCCGATCCCGTTCGTGATCTTCATCGCGGTGCTGCAGCCGTTCACGCGGATCGTCATCGGCACGGGCATCGGCATCAACGCCGGCGCGTTCGCGATCGGCGTCGCCGCGTCGTTCGCGATCGGGCGCATCGTCGAGCAGCACCTCGTCTCGGTGTCGCCCGGAGTGATCGAGGCGGCCCGCTCGATGGGAGCCGGGCCGTGGCGGATCCTGCTCACGGTCGCGATGCCCGAGGCGCTCGGGCCGCTGATCCTCGGCTACACGTTCATCGTGGTGGCCCTCATCGACATGACCGCGATGGCGGGTCTGGTCGGTGGCGGCGGACTCGGCGCGTTCGCCCAGGTCTACGGCTTCCGGCAGTTCGAGCCGGTGGTGATGTGGGCCGCGATCATCCTCATCGTGGTGTTCGTGCACCTCGTGCAGACCTTCGGCACCTGGCTCGCCCGCCGGATCATGCGGCGCTGAACCGGTCGGGCGGCGGCCCTGTTTGGGGCGTGTTCTGTCGTTTTGGGGCGCGGCACACCCGATATTCCGGTCAGGACGCGCCCCGAACGGTGTGATCGCGCCCCGAACCGGAGGTGGAGGCGGGCGCGCGGGTCAGGATCCGAGCGCCGCGCGCAGGGCCGGGACGAGCATCTCCGCGGTGGGGTGACCCGAGGGGCCGTCCGCCGTGCGGTACACCCGGCAGGCCAGATCCTGGATCGGCGCGGATCCCGGCACCGCGTCCACGCCGTCGACGAGCACGGTCGGCGAACCGGAGAAGGCGGTCGCGGCGGCCTCGGCGGGGGTGCGGATCACGCGGACCGCGGGTTCCGTCTCGAGTCCCAGCTCGGAGAGCGCTTGGCGCACGGCGCGCTCCGCGGCGGGCCCGTTCGGGCAGCCGTCGATGGTCAGGATCTCGATCCGCATGGGACGATCATCTCCCGATCCGCGCGGCTGAGGACCGGTTCGGGGCGGGTTCTGTCGTTTTGGGGCGCGGTCTGCAAGGATTTCCCGGCGCGGGGCGCCCCGAACGGCAGGATCGCGCCCCAAAACGGAGGTGGAGGGACGGGGGAGGCCGGAGCCGCGGCTGCCGCCGGGGCGGTCACTCCCGGGCCGGAGCGTCCTGCAGCGTGCGTCGGGTGCGGAACTCGCGGGGCGTGCCGGTCAGCGGATCCGTGAAGCGCAGTTCGCGAGCGAGCAGCTGCAGCGGGCGGTCGAAGTCGTCCGGCTGCTCGGGCAGCAGCTCGGGGTAGAACGCGTCGTGCAGGATCCCCGCGCCGAGCTCGGCGAGATGGACGCGCAACTGGTGCATGCGTCCCGAGTGCGGGCGCAGCAGGGTGTGCAGCACGCGGTCGTCGAAACCGAGCAGTTCCACGAGGGTCTCCGCATTCGGTTCGCGATCCGGATCCACCTGCACGCAGACGTGTCCGCGCAGCTTCTCGATGTGGTTGCGGTGTACGAGCGGGAACGCGGATCCACCGAGGGCCGGTGCCCGCGGATCCCACGACTCGGGCAGCAGGGAGACCGCCTCGTAGACCTTCTCGACCCGGCGGTTCTCGAACAGCAGCTGGTACGCGCCGCGCGTGACGGGCCGCGCCGAGAACATCAGCACGCCCGCCGTGGCGCGGTCGAGACGGTGGATCGGGGTGAGGTCCGGGTTCCCCAGCGCGTTGCGCAGCCGCACCAGTGCGGAATTCTGCAGATACTTGCCGCCGGGGGTGGTCGGCAGGAAGTGCGGCTTGTCGACCACGACCAGGTCCTCGTCCTGATGCAGGATCTCCACATCGAAGGGGATGTGCTTCTCCACCGCAGGCTCCCGGTAGTACCAGACGAAGTCGTGCAGGCCGAGCGGGGTCTCCCGCGTGAGCGCGGATCCGTCGATCGCGACGATCTCTCCGCGGTCGAACCGGCCCAGCAGTCGCTCGGGGTCGAGGTGGAAGAAGCGCTCGGCCATGAAGGCGCCGACCGTGGGCCACGGCCCCTCGGAGGGGAGGCGCAGGCGGGTCGCGCCGACGCCGTCGCGCACGGGCAGGGGAGAGCGCATCGCCATTCGGCCCAGCCTAGTTCGCACGGGAGTCATCGACGAACGGCGGATCCGGCTCGTGGCCGGGCGGCAACCCGAACGGCTTGCGGATCCGGCTCGAGGGCATGCTCGGGTCATCGGGCGTCACACGGAAATAGTCTTCGCGGCCGAGCGGTTGCGTCGAACATGACTCGCATCGGATCCAGTGACCTGTCCGTCTTCCCGCTCTCCCTCGGCGGCAACGTGTTCGGCTGGACCGCCGATCGCGACGCGTCGTTCGCCGTGCTCGACGCGTTCGTGGCGGGCGGGGGCGACTTCATCGACACTGCTGACGGATACAGCGCGTGGGTGGAGGGCAACAGCGGTGGCGAGAGCGAGACGATCATCGGCGAGTGGCTCGCCTCGCGGCGGCCGGAAGGCCTCGTGGTCGCGACGAAGGTGAGCCAGCACCCGCAGTTCCGCGGGCTGTCGGCCGCGAACGTCCGGCGGGCGGCGGAGGCGTCGCTCGACCGCCTCGGGGTGGACGCGATCGACCTGTACTACGCGCACTTCGACGACGAGACCGTGCCCCTCGAGGAGACCGTGGCCGCCTTCGGGCAGCTCGTGGAGGACGGGCTGGTCCGCAACATCGCAGTGTCCAACTACTCGGCGGATCGGATCCGCGCCTGGATCGAGATCGCCCGCTCCACCGGCGTCGCCCTGCCGGTGGCGGTGCAGCCGCACTACAACCTCGTGCACCGCAACGAGGTCGAGGAGACGATCGTTCCGGTTGCGACCGAGTTCGGACTGAGCCTCATCCCGTACTACGCGCTCGCGAGCGGGTTCCTCACGGGCAAGTACCGTTCGACGGACGCGACCGGGCAGTCCTCGCCGCGCGCCTCCGGTGCGGCGAAGTACGCGACGGAACACGGCCTGCGCATCATCGACGCGCTCGAGGAGATCGGCGGCGCGCACGGCGCCTCGATCGCGGCGACCGCGCTCGCATGGCTGCGCGCCCAGCCCGCCGTGGTCGCTCCGATCGCCAGCGCGCGCACGGCGGAGCAGGTGGAGGATCTGCTCGTCGGCGGGCGGCTCGAACTCGCCGCCGACGAGGTCGAGCGTCTCCGCAGCGTCTCCGAGTGGACCCCGGCGCAGGTCTGACGGCGCAGGCGATCACCATGCGCGCAGCGAGATACGCCGCTCCCGGAGCCGCGTCGGAGGTCATCTCCCTCGTCGAGACCGATGCGCCGACGCCCGGCACGGGCGAGATCCTGGTCAGGGTGGCGGCGGTCGGGCTCAATCCGGTGGATGTGAAGATCCGGGCGGCGGGGCACGACTTCGGGTCGATCCGGTACTCCGACCGACCCGGTTGGGACGTCGCGGGCACGGTCGTCGGCGTCGGCCCCGATGTGACCGGATGGCGCGAGGGCGCCGCCGTGTTCGCTCTGGCCCGGTTCCCCGATGCCGCCCATACGCTCGCCGATCTCGTCGCCGTGCCCGTCGCAGACGTGGCGGCGGCCCCTCGGGCGTGGAGCGTCGCCCAGGCGGGCGCGGCGCCGCTCGCCGCGCTGACCGCCCGGCAGGCGCTCGACGCGGCCGGTGTCGGCGCGGACAGCGACGCACGCGTTCTCGTGCTCGGTGGGGCGGGCGGTGTCGGTCACCTCGCCGTGCAGCTCGCCGCGGCGCGCGGCGCGCACGTCATCGCGACCGCGAGCCCGGAGAAGCAGCCGCTCGTCGCCTCCTGGGGCGCCGTCGAGGTGATCGACTACCGCGATGGGGATGCGCTCGCGGCGATCGCCCCCGTGGACGCCGTCATCGTCACGGTCTCCGATGGGCTCCCGCCCCGCGGCGCGATCCGTGAGGGCACCGCAGTCGTCACGATCACGGGGTACTCCGCGGAGCAGGAGGCCGAGCTCGGCGACTGGGGAGCGGCACCGATCCGGCGGATCCTGGTGGCGGCGAACGGCGCGCAGCTGGCCGAGATCGCAGCGCTCGCGGATGCAAGCAGGATCACGGTGCACCTGGACTCGGCATACGATCTGGGCGATCTCGCCGCGGCCCAGGAGCGCGTCGAGACCGGGCGCGTCACCGGCAAGGTCGTGGTTCTCGTCGAGCCTCAGGACTGATCGCGGTCAGGCGTCGAAGCTCAGGCTGAGCTTGCGCAGGAGGGCAGCGAGGCGTTCGCGATCGCTGCGGGACAGCGCCGAGAGCAGCGTCGCCTCCGCGTCCACCAGGCGCGTGATCGCGGCATCCACGCGCACTCTGCCGTCGTCCGTGAGCGTGACCAGCACGCTGCGGCCGTCACCGGGATCCGCCTCGCGGCGCACCAGGCGGCGGCCCACGAGACGGTCGATGCGGTTCGTCATCGTGCCGCTGGAGACGAGGGTCTGCTGCAGCAGCTGCTTGGGGCTGAGCTGGAACGGGGCGCCCGCACGCCGCAGGGCGGACAGGACGTCCCACTCCCACGGCTCGAGGTCGCTGCGGCGGAACACGTCGCGGCGCGCGCGGTCCAACAGCCGGGACAGCCGATCCACGCGTGAGAGCACTTCGAGGGGCGAGAAGTCCAGGTCCGGCCGCTGCGTGTTCCACGCCGCGACGATCCGGTCGACCTCGTCGCCCGTGGATGGATCGCCGATGCTCATCCGTCCATTATCCCGGCGGATCGGGCGGGCGCCGTCGCTGCGGCGATCGGTCGATCATGGCCGGGTTCCGGCGGGCGGAGCGGATCACGTCTCCAGCCGCACCGTGAGGAAGAGGCTGTGCGGATCCTCGACGTACGACCCGAACGGCTCGCACTCGTCGAAACCGGCCTTGGCGTACAGCCGGTGCGCGGCCCAGAAGAAGTCGCTCGAACCGGTCTCCAGGGAGACTCGCCCGATGCCGCGGTCGCGCGCATCGCCGAGCAGCGCGGTCAGCATCACGGAACCCACTCCGCGACCGCGCATCCGGGGCGCGGTGCGCATCGACTTCAACTCCTCGTGACCGGGCTCGAGCTCGGCGAGCGCCCCGGTGCCGACGAGCGCGCCGTCCACCGTCGCGGTGAAGAGGCGCACGCGGGGCGAGAGCAGGCGCGAGATGTCCAGGGCATGCCGGCTCTCCGGCGGCGCGGTCGCCTGCATGTCGTGGAGATGGTCGCTCAGGAAGACCTCGAGATCGGGCGTCGTGGTCTGCACGCGGGCGATGCGGATCGTCATGACGTCAGCCTCGCGCAACGACGTTGCGAGGATGTTGCCGCCGGGTTCCGGCCCGGTCACGCAGACGACGCATGGCAGAATTGAGGAGCGGACGCACGGCGACCGCGGTCCGCCGTGGTGTAACGGCAGCACCCCAGCCTTTGGAGCTGCGGGGTCCAGGTTCGAATCCTGGCGGCGGAGCATGACGCAGAACTCACTCGCCATCGTCGTCCTCGCCGCAGGTCAGGGCACGCGCATGAAGTCGCGCCTTCCGAAGGTGCTGCATCCGATCGCCGGGCGCACCCTGGTCGGCCATGTGCTGGCCACCGCCTCCCGTCTGGGGGCGGCCACGGTCGAGGTGGTCGTGCGCCACGAGCGCGATCTGGTGGTCGCGGCGCTGGCCGCGGAGCACCCCGAGGCGGTCATCGTCGATCAGGACGAGATCCCCGGCACCGGGCGCGCCGTGCAGGTCGCCCTCGACGCGCTGCCCGCCGGCTTCGACGGCGACGTGCTCGTGCTCTCCGGCGACGTTCCGCTGCTCGAGGCCGAGACGCTGCAGGCCCTCATCGACGGGCATCGCGCCGCGGCAGCCGCGGCGACCGTGCTGAGCGCGATCGTCGACGACCCGAACGGCTACGGACGCATCATCCGCGACGCCGCCGGGGACGTCGCCCGCATCGTCGAGCAGAAGGATGCGGACGAGGCGGAGAAGGCCACGCGCGAGATCAACGCCGGCGTGTACGTGTTCCGGGCGGATCTGCTCCGCGCCGAGCTGGCGAACGTCACCACCGACAACGCGCAGGGCGAGATGTACCTGACCACGGTGATCGGACTGCTGCGCGAGCACGATGAGAAGGTCGCCGTCGAGATCGCCGCGGACACCGCCGCGACCTTCGGCATCAACGACCGCGTCCAGCTCGCCGACGCCGCGCGCACCCTGAACGACCGGATCGTGCGCCGCTGGCAGCGCGAGGGCGTCACGATCCAGGATCCGGCGACGACCTGGATCGACGACGACGTCACGCTCGCGCCCGACGTCACGATCCTCCCGAACACGCACGTCCTGCGGGCCAGCACGGTCGCGAGCGGCGCGATCATCGGCCCGGACACGACGCTCGTCAGCACCGAGGTCGGCGAGGACGCGACGGTGCGTCGCTCCGAGGCGACGCTCGCCGTGATCGGCGCCCGCGCGACCGTCGGCCCGTTCTCCTACCTGCGGGCGGGCACCACGCTCGGCGCGGACGGCAAGATCGGGGCCTACGTCGAGACCAAGAACGCCCAGATCGGCGACGACTCCAAGGTGCCGCATCTGTCCTACGTCGGCGATGCCACCGTCGGCCGCGGCGTGAACCTCGGAGCGTCGACGATCACGGCGAACTACGACGATGTGAACAAGCACCACACCGAGATCGGGGACGAGGTGCACACCGGGTCGCACACGGTGCTCGTCGCGCCCGTTAGGCTGGGTGCCGGCGCGAAGACCGGCGCCGGTGCCGTCGTCCGCAAGGACGTCCCCGCCGGTGCCCTCGCGATGAGCGTCGCACCCCAGCGCAACGTCGAGGGGTGGGTCGAGAAGAACAGAGCAGGCACGGCCGCGGCAGATGCCGCGGCGCGAGCCGATTCGGCGGAATAGGCGGGTCCGATGGGGCGCAAGAAGAACACGACGGTCGAGCTGGATCGCGAGAACGACATCGCACCGGGCCTCGTCGCCAAGACGAAGAAGCGGCTCGTCGTCGCCGGAGGTCGCTCGCATCCCGAGCTGGTCTCGGCGGTCGCCGCAGCGCTCGGCACCGAGATCGCGCCGGTCGAGCACCGCACGTTCGCATCCGGCGAGCTCTACGCGCGCTTCGAGGTGTCGATCCGCGGCTGCGACCTGTTCATCATCCAGTCCTTCGGTGAGCCGATCAACGAGTGGCTCATGGAGACGCTCATCATGCTCGACGCCGCCAAGCGCGCGTCGGCCAAGCGCATCACCGTCGTCGCCCCGTACTATCCGTACGCGCGCCAGGACAAGAAGGGCCGCGGCCGCGAGCCGATCTCGGCCCGCCTCGTCGCCGACATGCTCAAGGTGGCCGGTGCCGACCGCGTGATGAGCGTCGACCTGCACGCCGCACAGATCCAGGGTTTCTTCGACGGCCCCGTCGACCACCTCTTCGCGAAGCCCGTGCTGCTGCACCACTTCGAGGAGACGCTCACCGCGGAGGATCGCGAGACCCTCACGATCGTCTCCCCGGACATGGGCCGCGTGCGGGTCGCGGACACCTGGTCCGACAGCCTCGACGCTCCGCTCGCGATCATCCACAAGCGCCGCGATCCCAAGGTCGCCAACCAGGTCTCGGTGCACGAGATCGTCGGCACCGTGGACGGACGCACCTGCCTCCTCGTCGACGACATGATCGACACGGGCGGCACGATCGTGAAGGCCGCCCAGGCGCTCAAGGCCAATGGCGCCCGCAAGGTCATCGTGGCGGCGACCCACGCGATCTTCTCGGATCCGGCCAGCGAGCGCCTGCAGGACTCCGCGATCGACGAGGTCGTCGTGACCGACACGATCCCGCTGTCGGCCTCGCGACGGTTCCCGGGCCTGCGCATCCTCCCGATCGCCCCACTGCTCGCGACCGCGATCCGTCAGGTGTTCGAGGACGGATCCGTCACGAGCATGTTCGACGGCGCCGCCTGAGACGCGTCCGCCCGACAGCGCCCGAGAGGCCGGCCGGTTCTGACCGGGCGGCCTCTCGGCGTCTCCGGTGCCGTGTCGTCCTGCACGGGATCTGCTTCACGACGCGCTGCGTCATCTCAAAGGTGACGCACAGGAGGGTCTCGGAAGCTGGAACCATGAAGCTCTCGCCCTCGGTACGTCAAGGATCCGCTCTCATCGGCATCGCAGGAACGATGCTGCTCGCGGGATGCGCGGCCGAGTCGTCCTCCGCCGAGACCACGACGGATGCACCCGCGCCCTCGGCGAGCACGAGTGCTGCGCCGTCCGCGACGAGCACCGCTTCCTCCAACGATTCCGGCTCCACCTACAAGGACGGCACGTACACCGCCGACGGCTCGTATCAGACCCCGGAGACGGTGGAGAAGATCACGGTCTCCGTCACGGTCGTCGGCGACACGGTCACGAAGGTCGATGTCACCGGTGACCCGCAGGCGGCGGAGACGAAACACTACCAGTCGCAGTTCATCGGCGGGATCTCCGCGCAGGTCGTCGGCAAGAAGCTCGACGACATCTCCGTCAGCCGGGTCTCCGGTTCGTCGCTGACCAGCAAGGGGTTCAACCAGGCGCTGGCCACCATCCGCACCGAAGCCAAGGGCTAGGGTGCGAACCCTCCCCGGGCTCGTGGTCTGCGCGTGCCCGGCCCCGGGCCGACCGTTGCGCAGTCCAGACGCGCGCTGATGGACATCTGGCGATTCGAGGCGATCGGGACGATCTGGGAGATCGGCACGATCGGCCCTCTTGCGGACGGGGCGCGCGACGCCGTGCGCGAGACGATCGACGACTTCGACCACACCTGGTCCCGGTTCCGCGCGGACTCGCTCGTGACGGCCCTCAGCGAGGAGCCGCAGGAGGTGCCGGCGCCACCGGACGCGGCGGCGATGCTCGACCTGTACCGGGAGCTCTCGCTCGCGACCGACGGCGCCGTGCAGCCGCTCGTCGGCGACAGCCTGTCCGCGCGCGGCTACGACGCCCGGTACTCGTTCCGCGATCGGGGTGCGAGTCCGGCACCCGCCGACTGGGCCGAGCAGCTCGCCTGGGACGACGGCGCCCTCGCGCTGCACGCGCCCGCGCTCATCGATGTGGGTGCGATCGGCAAGGGTCGCCTGGTCGATGTCGTGCACGACCTGCTCGGTTCCCTGGGGCATGCCGAGCGCCTGGTCGACGCCGGCGGCGACCTGCGCGTGAGCGGGGCTCCGGTCCGAGTCGGGCTGGAGCATCCGTTCGACACGACGAGCGCGATCGGCGTCGCCGTGGTCGCGGACGTGGCGCTCTGCGGGTCGGCCGTGAACAGGCGCGCATGGCCGGGAGAGCGCGGCGGGTTGCACCACGTGCTGGATGCGCGAACCGGAGAACCGGTGCGCACGTACGCTTCGACCTGGGCGATCGCTGCCGAGGCGATGGTCGCGGATGCGGCCGCCACGGCGCTGTTCTTCGACGGGGGTCCCGCCTTCGCCGCACGGTTCGGTGTGGAATGGGTGCGGATGACCACGCACGGCGCGGTCGAATGGTCGGCGGGGAATCGGATGGAGGTGTTCGCATGATCGCGACGCTGATCGGCGCACGGCAGCGTGTGCTCGCGCAGCTCGGGCGGCTGTCGATGTACCGGCTCACCCTGTACGCGCTGCTCGTGCTGGCCGCGGTCGCCGTGATCCTGTCGGCGGTCGGCGCGATCTCCTCCACGCCGCTCGACATCCTCGCCACGCTGGCGCTGCTGATGATCGCGACGCTCTGCACCGATGCCGTCGCCCAGACACTGCTGCATGCGCCGCGTCGTATCGAGTCGTCGCTGATCACGGCGCTCATCCTGCTGTTCGTCGTGCAGCCGGGTGCGAACCCCGACCAGGTCGGCGGCATCGCGCTGGCGGGCGTGATCGCGGCGGCCTCCAAGTATCTGCTGGTGTGGCGGGGGCGGCACCTGTTCAACCCGGCGGCGGTCGGCGCGACCGTGCTCACGATCACCGGCCTCGGCTTCTCTGCCTGGTGGGTCGGCACTCCGGCGATGGCGATCCCCGTGATCGTGCTCGGCCTGCTCGTGCTGTGGCGCACCGAGCGGATCCGGGTCGTGCTGCTTTTCGTCGTCGCGTACGCCGTGGTCTCGATCCTTCGGTTCTGCGTGCAGTCCGCGGCGGCGGGGCTCGCGATCGAGCCCGGAGCGCTGGTGACGTCGGTCCTTCTGCAGTCGCCGGTGCTGTTCCTGGGCGCGTTCATGCTCTCCGAGCCGCTGACTCTGCCGTCGCGACGGTGGCAGCAGCTGCTCGTCGCGACGGTCGTGGGAGCGCTCGCCGGCTGGCCGATCAGCCTCGGGATCATCACGCTCGGTCAGGAGAGGGCGCTGCTGGTCGGCAACCTCCTCGCGGCCGTGCTCGTCGCCCGCGCCGGGATCCGGCTCTCGCTCGTGCGCCGCCGTGCGCTGACGCCGACCGTGCAGGAGCTGACGTTCCGGGCGCGACGCCCCTTCCGGTTCGCACCGGGGCAGTACCTCGAGCTGCAGCTGCCGCACCGTCGCCCCGACAGCCGGGGCACGCGCCGGGAGTTCAGCATCGTCTCCACGCCCGCCGAGCTGCCGTTCGTGCGCGTCGCGTATCGCGAGGCCGAGCGCGGCTCGACCTTCAAGCGCGCCCTGGGCGCCGTCCAGCCCGACGACACGCTCACCGCGACCGGCGTGTGGGGCGATTTCGTGCTGCCCGCCGGGGATGCGCCGGTGCTGCTGATCGCCGCCGGCATCGGCGTGACGCCGTTCGTGTCGCAGCTCGGCGCGCGCGAACGGCCGGACGCCGTCCTCGTGCTCGTCGCCTCCTCGGCCGAGGAGTGCGCGTACCTGCACGAGCTCGGCGGATCCGGCGCGCGGATCGTGGTGGTCACCCCCGATCGTCCCGGCGCCCTGCCGTCGGGCGTGGAGTGGGCCGGGGGTACACGGCTGGACGCGACGCTGCTGCGGACCCTGGTGCCGGATCTGGCGCGTCGTCATGCCTTTGTGTCGGGCCCGCCGCGGCTGATCGCCGACCTCGCACCGGCACTGCGCGGCGCCCGCGGGGTCACTACCGACGCGTTCGCGGGCTACTGACGTCGGATCCGCCGGGGCACCGGGTTTCGTCTCGGTCGCGCTGCGAGCGTCCTCTCTCGACGACCCCGTCTTGTGGCTCTCGCGTCCCTCTCGGGGTCGTTGAGCGAGCACCGCCGCAGGCGGAGCGAGACGAAACGCGGTGGGATGTGCGGAGTCGCGCCGTCGGTGCGGTCTCAGTGCCCGCCGAGCGTGCGGGTCATCTCGTGCCCGCCGCGGCCGGAGTCGCCATCGGGGGAGCTGCCGGCGGATCCGGAGGGCGTCGAGGGCGCCGGGCCCGTCGACGGCGTGCCGCTCGGCTTCGTGCCCGACGGAGTGCTGCCCGTCTGCGGGTGCGGCACCCTCGGCAGGCGGACCGTGAACAGCGTCGCGCCGGGTTCGCTCTGCACGGAGATCGTGCCGCCGTGGCCGTCCACGATCGCCTTCGTGATCGACAAGCCCAGGCCGGATCCGCCGGTCGCCCGGTTGCGGGAGCGATCACCGCGGGCGAAGCGGCTGAACAGCTCGTCCCGCACGGCGGGGTCGATGCCGGGTCCGTCATCGCACACCCGCAGGACGGCCTCGTGCCCCTCCTCCGCCACCTCGATCGTGATCTGCGTTCCGGCGGGAGTGTGCGTGCGCGCGTTCGCGAGCAGGTTCGTGACGACCTGTTGCAGCCGTCCGGTGTCGCCGATGAGTTCGACGGGCTCCTCGGGCACGTCGATCGCCCAGTCGTGGTCCGGCGCGGTGGGGCGGGCATCCTCGACGCCCTCGATCGCGAGCCGGGACAGGTCGACGGTGGAGAGCGAGAGCTCCCTGCCCTCCTCGAGACGGGCGAGCAGCAGCAGGTCCTCGACGAGGCTGGTCATCCGCAGCGACTGCGCCTGGATGCGCTCCAGGGCGGTGTGCGCGGAGGCCGTGGCCGCATCCTCCGGGGCATCCGACTTCGACAGCGCGCGCAGCGACAGCTCCGAGTATCCGCGGATCGAGGACAGCGGCGTGCGCAGCTCGTGGCTCGCGTCGGCGACGAACTGCCGCATCCGCTCCTCGTTGCGCTGCCGCACCGCGAGCGAGGCGTCGACGTGATCGAGCAGGGTGTTCAGCGCGGATCCGACGAGTCCGGTCTCGGTGCGCGGATCGGCCTCGGCGGCCGGCACGCGTTCCGTGATCGACACGTCTCCACGGTCCAGCGGCAGGTTGGCGACCCTGTTCGCGGTCGCCGCGACCTCGCGGAGCGGACGCAGAGCGACCCGGATCGTGATCGCCGTGGACAGCGCGAGCAGGATCAGCCCGCCGATCGTGGTGAGCGCGATCATGGAGAACAGCGTCGTGATCTGGGCCTCCGTTGAGGCACGGGGAAGGCCCGTGATCACCTCGAACTGGGTCGGGCCCGTTTGCGGCACGGGCTGATGCACGAACTGATAGTCGCCGAGCTGCGAGAGATCTTCCGCGTACCGTCCCTCAGAGAGTGCGGTGACGACCTGATGGATCTGCAGGGCGGTGAGGTCCTGCGCGACCCGATCGGACGTGACCACGGTGCCAGTCGCGGCCCCCGTCTGCGAGACCACGATCACGAGCGTGCCGTTGGGGACGCCGGTCGGCCCGACCACGAGGTCGGACGCGTTCGGCACGAAATGGCCGATCACGGCCGGCTGCCGGGCGATGCCGCCGACGCCCTTCGCGGTCGCGGCCAGTTCGTCCTGCAGTCGCCCGTTGAGCACGTTGCCGAGCACCACGCTCGTCGCGATCGCGATCACGACGAGGATGAGCGAGACGAATCCGGTGACCGCCGCCATCAGCCGCGTCTGCAGGGACAGCGGTCCCCTGGGGCGGGTGCGGAACGGATTCATCGTGGGCAAGCCTTCTTCGTGCTCGGTGCGGTCGTCTTACTGCTGCGGCGCCTTGATCATGTAGCCGACCCCGCGCACGGTGTGGATCAGCGCCACCTCGCGCCCCGCGTCCAGCTTCTTGCGCAGGTAGGAGATGTACAGCTCGACGACGCTGGAGCGACCGCCGAAGTCGTAGCTCCACACGCGATCGAGGATCTGGGCCTTGGAGAGCACACGGCGCTCGTTGCGCATGAGGAAGCGCAGCAGCTCGAACTCGGTGGCGGTCAGCTCGATCTCGTCGCCGGCGCGGACCACCTCATGGCTGTCCTCGTTGAGGGTGAGGTCGCCGACCTGCAGGATCGAGTCGCTCGCGTCCGTGGTGGCGCCGCCGGATCGGCGGATCACGGCGCGCAGCCGTGCGACGACCTCCTCGAGGCTGAACGGCTTGGTGACGTAGTCGTCGCCGCCGGCAGTGAGGCCCGCGATCCGGTCGCTCACCGCGTCCTTGGCGGTGAGGAACACGACGGGCACCATGTTGCCCTGCTCGCGCAGGCGCTTGAGGACGCCGAGCCCGTCCAGATCGGGCATCATGACGTCGAGGACCAGCGCGTCGGGCCCGAAGTCGCGGGCGACCTGGAGCGCTTCGAGTCCTGATCCGGCGGTGCGCACCTCCCAACCCTCCATCCGCAGGGCCATGGCGAGGAGGTCGGTGAGCATCGGCTCGTCGTCGACCGCGAGGATCCGCAGGGGAGAGCCATCGGGGCGGCGCAGCTCAGTGGCGTGATCGTTCATGGGATCTATTCTCCTCAATTTCCTATGAACGGTCTATGAGCTTTTGAATGCGCCGCCGTCGGGTCGAGCCGTGACCCGGCCGCGACGGCCGAGTCGCGCCGCCCCGGGCGTCCAGCGTGCTTAGCGCGCGCATAGCCGCACCATCATCGCGCCCCAGACCCGGCTCCTAGCGTCACCAGCACGAGCGTGACCGAAGGAGAAGCATGTACGGGACGTATCTGCGCCGGGAACTGGCCGGGCGGAAGAAGCAGACGGTGATCGTCGCCGTGGGCCTCGCGATAGCGATCGCCCTGGTGATCGTCGTCAACGCGCTGGCGGCGGGAGTGCGCGACGCGCAGACTCAGGCGCTCGCCCGCGTGTACGGCGTGGGCACCGACCTCACCGTGACCGGCGCACCGGCCCAGCGCGGCAGCGACACCGGGCAGCGCTTCGACTTCGGTGCGGGTGGCGGGGCCGCCGGCAGCGACGGCAGCACGACCCTGAAGACGTCCGTGCTGCGCGCCTCCCCAGCCCGCGGGACGATCGATGCGGCGGGCGTGAAGACCATCTCGGGCACGGCGAGCGTCGCTGCCGCGACGGGCGCGCTCAGCCTGACCAACATCACGTTCGACGGGCAGATCGCCCAGCAGGGGACGCAGCAGGGCGGCACCGGCCAGTCCGGCACCGGCCAGTCCGGTGCGGGCGAAGGCCAGGGAACGGGCGAGCGCCCGCGATTCGGCGGCGGCAACTTCGGGCTCAACTCGTTCTCGGTGCTGGGCGTCGACCCCTCCGCGGGGACGAGCGTGGGCCCGCTCTCATCGGTGAAGGTCTCGTCGGGGCGCGCGCTCGCCGCCGCCGATGCGGGTCAGCTGGTCGCCGTGGTGGACGGCACGTACGCCACCTCGAAGAGCCTGAGCGTGGGTGGCACGATCGACGTGGGCGGGTCCACGGTGAAGATCGTCGGGATCGTGGCCTCGTCGTCGGACTCCGCCGACACCGCGGCGAACGTGTACCTGCCGCTCGACACCGCCCAGAAGATCGCGGGCACGGGTGACGTGGTGTCGACGGTCTACGTGAAGGCGGCGTCGGCCTCCGACATCGCGTCCGTGCAGACCGCGCTCGCCAAGGCGCTTCCGACCGCGACCGTGAGCTCGCAGGCGGATCTCGCCTCCACCGTCTCCGGATCCCTCGCGAGCGCCGCCGGCATGATCGAGGGCCTCGGCACGTGGCTCTCCATCATCGTGCTCGCGGTCGCCGTACTCCTCGCCGTACTGTTCACGCTGTCCGGCGTCGCCCGGCGCACCCGCGAGTTCGGCACGCTCAAGGCCATCGGCTGGTCCAACGGGCGGATCGTCCGCCAGGTGGCCGGCGAGTCGCTCGTGCAGGGGCTCATCGGGGGCGCGGCGGGACTCGCGCTCGGTCTCGTCGGGATCCTCGTCGTGAATCTCGTCCAGCCCACGATCTCGGGTGCATCGGCCTCCGGGTTCGCGCGCGGCGGCGGTGCGGGAGGCGGACAAGCCGGCGCCGGAGTTGCGGGCGGCGCGTTCCAGGGCGGGGGAGGCGGGGGAGCCTTCCGCGGCCTCGGCGAGTCCGCGCAGGCGGTCGTGCTGCACGCTCCGCTCAGCGTGACGATCCTCGTCGCGGCCGTGGGCCTCGCGATCCTCGGCGGCCTCGTCGCCGGTGCCATCGGCGGATGGCGGGCGGCCCGCTTGAGCCCCGCCGAAGCACTGCGTTCCGCAGCCTGACCCCGCACCCCTACCAGGAGAGACGACAACATGAGCATCATCGAGACCGAGCCGCCGGCGCTGTACCGGCTGACCGACGTCACGCGCACTTACCAGACGAAGGGCCGGAAGGTCACGGCGCTGGCCGGCGCGACTGCCGAGATCCGGGCAGGGGAGTTCGTCACCATTCAGGGCCCCACGGGCGGGGGGAAGTCCACCCTGCTGCAACTGCTCGGCGCACTGGATCGCCCCTCCGGCGGGTCGCTCGTGCTGGGTGGCACCGAGCTGTCCACCGCCTCGAACCGGGAGCTCGGCCGGCTGCGCGGCGAAGAGATCGGGTTCGTGTTCCAGGGCTTCAACCTCATCCCCACGCTCACGGCGATCCAGAACGTGGCGATGGCGCTCGTGCCGCTCAAGATCCCGGCCGAGGAGCGGCGCACCCGCGTGGACGAGGCGCTTGCCCACGTCGGCCTGGCAGACCGTGGCGATCACCTGCCCGGCGAGCTCAGCGGAGGTCAGCAGCAGCGCGTCGCGATCGCCCGCGCGATCGTGAAGAAGCCGCGTGTGCTGCTCGCCGACGAGCCGACCGGGAACCTCGACGAGGAGATGCGCGATGAGATCCTCGTGCTGCTCGAGTCGCTCTGCGCGGACGGGCTGACCCTCATCGTGGTCACGCACGACTCGGCGGTCGCCCAACGCGCGCACCGCCGCCTGCGCCTCAAGAACGGTCGCCTGACCGAGGTGTGACCTTCCCTCTGCGAGTCGTCCTCGTCAGCGCGTCCCGGAGGGCACGCTGACGAGGACGACGCGTCGGTGGGAGCGAGCTGCGCATCACGGGGCTCAGGCAGGCGCGGCGTTCACCCCGTCCCGCAGTCGGTCGGCGGGCAGTGCCAGGAAGTCGATCGCCGCCTGCAGGGCCAGGGCGTCCGCGAGCCGGCCCTCCGGGCCGTCGATGTGACCGTTGGCCCGCACCGACAGCCGCCGCGGCTCGGCGAGCGCGTGGTAGACCGCGAACTGTCCGCGCGGATCGACTGCGGGGTCGAGCACCGCGGCGCCGACGTGCACCGGTATGCGAAGGCGTCGTGCCGCGGTCGCCGCGTCGTGGTAGTCGAGCGTGGAACGTGCCTCGGGGTGCGTGCGCAGATGCGTCCGGACGGCCTCTCCACTCCCGGTGCAGTGCCGGGTGAGCCTGATCGCGTGCGCTCCGAAGCTGGGCACGTCCAGCGCCGCACGGCGGAAGCGCGCGTCCCAGGGGAGCGCCATCGCACCGATCCCGCCGCCGAAGCTGCTGCCGCTGAAATCGAGGGCGTCCGCGGCGTCCGCGGCGATGTCCAGCAGCACCGTCGCCGCACGCCAGATGTCCGCGGCGGCGAAACGGAGCGAGTAGCTGTCCCTGTGGGCGATGCCTGCCAGCACGTGCTCCGCGGGGAGCGCCGGGAAGCGGCTCGGCGCATCCGGGCCGGTTCCCGGTGCGCAGGGGAAGACCGCGACCGTGTCCGCGGGCACGCGCTCGGCATCGGGACCTGTGCGTCCGCCATAGCCGTGCCCGATCACGAGCCCGCGCCGGATGGCGGTCATCGTGTGCGGCACCATGACGAACGCGGCGGCCTGCTCGTCCGCGGAGGATTCGAAGCGGATCTCCGTCAGACGATGGGTCGGCGTGGCCTGCAGATCACGAACGGTCCGCCACGCGACCGAGCCGGTGCCGAACTCCTCGAAGGTCGACTGCCAGAACCGGTCGAAGTCGTCCGGCTCGGGGAGATGCGGCGGGGGTACGAGCAGTGCTCCGAGCGAGTACTCGGTCAGTTCTTCGGGTGTTCCGTTGGACAACGACTGACTCCTCACCGGTTCCGCGCCTCCTCGATCCTGCCGCGCAGACAGCGTTCGGCCGCCTGCAGGAGGATCCATTGACATCATCGCATACGGATTGCAATATATGCATCATGATTGCAAGGAAGAATGCGAGAGATGACGAGGGCTCCCTGCAGTGGAGTCGGCGATCCGTGCTGCGCATGCTGGTGATCGCGGGCGTGCTCCCGCCGGTCCTCGGCGCACAGACCGCCGGAGGCTCGGCCGCGGCCACCGAGCTCCCCACCGCGACCGGCGCCTACGCGGATGCGCTGCGCCGGCTGGACAAGCCGAACCTGGCGATGACGCAGGTCGCGCAGCTGGTCGGCACGAACCACCGGATGACGTTCTTCCAGGCCACGTGGGACGGAGGGGCGACGATCGTGCGCGATCTCGAGGTCGCGCACGACGGCGGATGGCTCGCCGTGACGGACGCGGCGCACCGCTTCGACGAGCAATGGGTGGTGCTGAAGGGCTCGCTGCCCTCCGGCAGCGCGCCGGAGCTCTACGGGCCGCTGGCGCCGAGCTGGCTCGGCTTCACCTCGTTCCAGGTCCTCGGCTCGCAGGCGATCGAGCTGCGCACCAGCACCGACGACGTCGAGCTCGTGGTGCGCTGGCGTCTCGAGGGCGACAACCCGGAGGCCCACCATGTGCTGACGGCGAAGAATGCCGGGGACTACATCGTCGGCTATCAGAGTCAGGATGCCCGATCGCTCGACGATCTCGACGAAGTGCTCTGCGGGACGTACCAGCACGCGCTCTCCGTCCTCGACGGGTCCGCCCCGCTCGGAGCCTGGGAGCTCTTCGCCCCGATGGCGCTCGCCCAGTACGCCGTGAGCGGCGTCCCCGTCACGTCCGGTGTCTACCTGCCTTCCGAGGTCGCGGAGTTCGTGCACGAGCGGCAGCTCATGTCGGACCGCCAGCCGTACGGCATGAGCCTGCGCAATGACAGCCTCGACCTGGTCCCGTGCATGTACTCGCCGCAGCCGGGCCTGCGCACCGCGATGGCTGTGGGGGAGGAGCGCGGTTTCGCGTTCGGGGTGGCCGCGCAGGCGGACACTCTGTACGCCGCGTACTCCCAGCTGTGTCGCGGCGAATACGGGCTGACGGCGTATCGGCGCAACGTCTACGAGCGATCGTTGACCGACGCCGTGCACGCGATGGCCGAGCTGATCGCCGTCGAGCCCGCCGGGGACGACTCGGTGGACTACATCCCGTCCTTCTCCGGCTGGTGGAACCGCGCCAAGGGCTTCGTCGACGTGGAGAACGAGGATGCGGTCCGCACGGCCGCGAGCGGGGTGGTGCTCTCCGCGCACTATCTCACCGGCAAGACCGGCGGCACCCTGTACGACCGGCGAGCCCGCCCGCTGATCGAGTACCAGCTGTCGCGCAAGGGGATCGGGCACACGCCCATGATCGGCAGTCCGGTCTACAACGACAAGACGCAGTACCGGCTCGGCCGCATCCCCACCGACGCGGTGAACCTGACGGCCCTCTACCAGCTCACCCATGGGCGCAACGCCGGGATCCAGCGGCTCGCGGTGCAGGCCACGAAGTCCGGCGTCGTCGGGCAGAGCCGCGCCCCCTTCGCCGTTCCGCTCGCGACCTACCGGGCCACCGGAGATCCGGCGTACCTGGCGGAGGCGAGTCTGATCGGCCACCGCTACGTGCAGGAGCAGATCCTCACGCCCTACCGCGGCAACGGCCAGCCGCCCGGCGGCTTCGCCTACAGCTTCTCCAAGTACTGGGTCGACCTGCTCGAACTGTTCGAGGTCACGGGTGAGGCGGTCTTCCTGGAGGGAGCGCACCGCGAGGTGCAGCGGTTCATCACCCAGACCGCCGTGCGACCCGTTCCGGATCAGACGGTCACGGTCCCCGTGGACCACGTGATCACGCAGCAGTACGACTGGGAGTCCCGCTCATCGCTGCCGCCGTACCCCGTCACGGGCGTCGCGACCGAGACCGTCCCGGCCTGGTACGTCTCGCCCTCCGGTCTCACCTTCGAAGCGCTCTCCTCGTTCAAGCTCGGGGTGAGCGCCGTGACCGATCCCGGCGGCGGGTATGTGTTCAACCCGTGCTGGGCCGGAGCACTGCTGCGGCTCGCCCACCACACCGGCGACGCGCTGCTCGCCGACGTCGCGCACAACATGGTGATCGGCAGGTTCACGACGTATCCCGGCTACTACGGCCGGCAGTTCCAGGTCGCGCAGATGAAACCGGACTTCGCCACGAGCGGCCCCGTCGGGATCACCGGGTACTACTTCCACCACGCCCCGGCGCAGCTCGGCCTGGCCATGGACTATCTGATCAGTGAGAGCTTCTACCGCAGCTCCGGAAGCATCGAATTCCCGCACGTGTTCGAGGCAGATTTCGCCTACTTCAAGTTCTTCGCGTACGGGCATGCGCCCGGCTCGTTCTTCGGCGAGACCGGGGTGTGGCCCTACTTCCCGGCGGGCTTGATCGCGCTGGACAACCCGCTGATCAACTGGATCGCCGGCGTCGGCAACGGCGCGCTCTACATCAGCCTGACGAACTCCGCGTCCGATGCCCAGCAGGCTGTCGTCGACCTCGCCGGTGAGTTGACGGGACTGCCGCGCACCGCCGCGCCCACGGTCGAGGTGGTCGCGGCGGACGGCACCCGCTCCTCCCAGACGGCGGTCGACGGCCGGATCGCGGTCACCGTGCCAGGGCATGGACTGCTCGCCCTGGTCGTCCGGGACGTGGCGGTGGCGCGGCCGGAGCTGCCGTTCGACGACATCGTCGACCACGGTCCGGACAGCTTCCGCGAGGTCGATGCCGATCCGGCGACAGATTATGGACTGGTCCGCGGGATGCTCCTGGTGCGTCCCGGCGGGCAGGGGTACGACGCGTACGTGCAGATCGACACGGAGCAGCAGGCGACACTCTCCTACCGGATCGGCGGGCAGGCCTCCCAGCAGGCTCCCGCCAAGGAGTATCCCTACGAGTGGACGATCCCCGTGGACGATCCCTCGAAGGCGTTCGCCTATACGGTCTCGGCCGGCGGATCCACCACCGACGAGGTCACGCTGCGCCTGCCGGCTCGGCTCGGCGGCGCGGGCTCCGGAGCCGGCGTCTCCGGCGACGTGGTGGCCCAGGCCACGGGCACGGCCGGCGACAGGGTCCCGCTGATCATCGAGGTGCGCAACGGGACGGCGCAGCCGATCGCCGGCAGCGTCGCGCTGACCCTGCCGGGCGGGTGGCAGCCGGACGGCACGGTGCCGACGATCACGGCTCCGGCGCACGCGACGGTCCGGGTGGAGGCCGCCGTCGTGATCGGGGCGTCCGCCCCGCTCGGAGAGGTCCAGGTCGCCGGATCCCTGTCGGCGCCGGGGGCGACGCCTGTCACGTTGAGGCCCGCGTCGATCGAGGTGATCGATCGCCGTCGCCTCGTCTCCCTCGCGACCGACACCGACGTCGCCGCTGGTCCCGGGGCCACGGTGAAGCTGACCGCTCTGGTCATCAACACCGGAGTCACCCCGCTCCAGGGCACGCTCGCCCTCTACGGCGCGACCGGCTGGACCATCGATCAGCGGGACGCGGCCGTCGTGGTGCCGCCACGCTCGGACCTGACGCACACCTGGACCGTGACGGCAGGGGCGGGCATCGCTCCGGGATCGAGCACCCGGTTCGAGGCGAGGCTGGATCAGAGCCTGCGCCGCGGCGTCCTGGTGCGAATGGCCGACGAAGGCGTGATCGTGCACACGCAGTCTCCCTGGCCCGGATACCTGGAGACCGGGCAGTGGTATCCGAGCGGTCTCTCCGGCTGGAACGGGACGCGCACGCGGTACAGCGACTCCGGCTCCGTCGGCAGCACGGTGACCTGGAAGGCGGACCTTCCTCAGCCGGGTCTCTACCGCGTCTCGGTGTGGTACCCGACGAATCCGACGACCACCACGTCCGCGGCCTACGTCGTCGAGCACCAGGGCGGCAGCAGCGAGGTGATCGTGGACCAGACCCAGGGGGCGGCTGCCTGGCGGGCGCTGGGCACATTCCGGTACGACGCGGGCGCTCCCGGCGTCGTGCGGCTCGAAGTCCGCAACACGAGCATCCACCGGGTGAGCGCCGCGCAGTTCGTGCGGGTCGGCGACTGACGAAGAGGGGGTGGACCGGAGCACGGCTCCGGTCCACCCCCTCTTGCGGGCGCTGTGCGATCAGCGCCGGACGAACTGTGCGACGGCCGCCTCGTCCACCGTGACGCCGAGTCCGGGGCCGGTGGGGACGATGAATCCTCCGTCGGGTCGCACCTCGAGTGGGGTGCTCAGGATGAGGTTGGCCACGGGCAGCGTGAACGGCTGGTACTCGAAGGCGAGCAGCGAGGTGGCGCTCGCCGCGACGTGCACTCCCGCGGCCATGGCGATGCCGAAGGCGGCGGAATGGTGGGGTGCGACCTGCGCGTGGAACGCGTCGGCGACCGCGGCGATGGCGAGTCCCTCGGTGATGCCCGTGCGGCCGATGTCGGGTTGCGTCAGGCCGACAGCCCGGCGGGCGAGCCAGTCGGTGAACTCGAAGCGGCTCCGCATCGCCTCGCCGATCGCGATCGGCGTGGCCAGTGACGCGGCCAGATCGCGGTGGCCCTCGACGTCCTCCGGCGCCAGGGGTGCCTCGAAGAACCAGGCCCTGCGGTCATCGAGCTCGCGCCCCAGGGCCTTCGCCTCGCCGAGCCGGTAGGTCCAGTGCGCGTCCAGCGCGAGCTCGAGCTCGGGATGCACGGCGCGGATCGCGTCATAAGTGGCGAGGTCGGTGCCGATGTCGGTGCCGAGATGCAGCTTGATGCGCCGCACGCCCGCCTCCACGAAGGCCGTCGCCTTGTCGACCCGCTCCGCATCGTCATTCCCGCGTATCCCGGAGACATACGTCGGCAGGATCTCCGCGAAACGGCCACCCGCGAGCTCGGAGACGGACAGGCCCGTCGCGTGTCCCCAGAGGTCCCAGAGCGCGATGTCGACCGCCGCCATGGCGTCCGCCTGGTGCCCGGTGAGGTGCCCGCGCTCGCGCATCGACTCGGTCATTCGCTGCCAGAGCGTCCGCACGGATCTCGGGTCCTCTCCGAGGATGAGCGGGGCGAGCAGGTGATCGACCACGGCCGCGACGACCTCGGGGGCGACGGGGGCCAGGGCCTCGCCCCAGCCGACCAGCCCCTCGTCCGTCTCGATCTTGACGAGAAGCGTCTCGTAGCCGGGGGAGTACAGGCTCCGCCACGGCGGTCGGATGACGTAGCCGCGATGAGCCACGCCCGTGTCGCCGGCATAGGAGTCGTCGGCATCCTCTCGCGACAGGAAGAGGGGGAACGTCTGGACGCGGGTGATCTTCACAAGGGTCTCCGAAGACAGTCGTGGCGGAGGAGGCCGACGGCGTCTGCCGCGGCGATGAGCTTCAGGGCGCCGCGATCGGAACGCGGCAGCGGGATCAGAGCGCTGCGAAGGCGCTCGCCGAGCGGGAGGGACTGTAACCGAGGGCCACCGAGACCTCGTCCGCCGCCTCGATGAGCTGCAGGGCGAGCTCCTGGTGGGGGGCGTGCAGGTCGAGCACGGAGAGGGGGCCGCTCGCCGAGAGCGCGGCGACGATCTCGCCCGCCCTGTTGTGGATCGGCGCCGCGATGCACGCGCGTCCGAAGGCGAGCTCCTCGATCTCGGTCGCGTATCCGCGGCTGCGGCTCTCGTCGAGCGCGACCTGCATGGCGTCGCGATCGACGATCGTGTGCGGGGTGAAGCGCTGGGGGGAGTGCTCGAAGTATTCGTCGACCTTCTCGGAGGTCATGCCGGTGAGCAGGGCCTTGCCGAGGCCGGTGGCGTGCAGCGGTCCGGTGCGTCCTGCCATGGCGAACGACTTGGGCGCGAGCGCGCCCTCGAAGTTGCAGAGATAGGTGAAGGTGAAGCCACTGAGCTCGGCGACGTTCACACCGATCTCGATGCGACGGGCGAGGTTCTGCGCGATCTGCCGCGATGCGCGGAAGATCGGCGAGCCGTTGAGCGCGATCGTGCCGAGGGCGACGGCCGCCGGCCCGAGCCGGTAGAGGCCCGTCCGGCTGTCCTGGACGACGAACTTCATCCGGTCGAGCGCCGACATCATGCGGGAGACGGTGGACTGTCCGAGCCCGGTCAGCGTGCAGAGCTCGGAGACCCGGAGTTCACCCGACTCCTCGGTGAAGCAGGCGAGCAGGGACATCGCCCGCTCCACGGTCTGCGTGCCACCCACCGATTCCGATGCCATTGCGACTCCTCCTCCTGCGGCCGCCGCATCTGCGAAGCCGTCGCCAGTCATCCTAATGAGAGTATTGGCGCCAGGCAAGGCAAATGTGGGTGCCTTATGCATTTTGTGGATTTCGCATCCGCAATGTGGTTGACTGACTGCACGTCATCGCCGACGACTGCGACGACGGCGTGCAGGGGCCCACGGGCCTTCCCCACCCGGAAAGTGAATGCCATGCCACAAGCCACCCTCGAGCGGCCAGAGATCCGCGAGCAGGTCCCCGCTCCGCGCTCGGGACGCCGTTCCACGCTGGGCGCGAAGGACCGCACCTTCGGTTTCATGATCGCACTCCCCGCGGTCCTGCTGTTCCTCGTGATCGCGATCTTCCCGCTCGTCTCGAGCATCGGCACCAGCCTCTACAACCAATCCCTGCTGCGCCCTGAGCGCACGTTCGTCGGCCTCGACAACTACGGACTGATCTGGGACGAGTTCGTGGCGAGGCTCGGCACCACGCTCGTCTTCGCCTCGCTCTCCACGGTCTTCCCGCTGGTCCTCGGCGTCGCGCTGGCGATGCTGCTGAACGCCCGGATGCGCGGCCGTACGATCCTCCGCGGCGCGTTGATGCTGCCCTGGCTGCTGCCGGGCGTCGTCGTGTCCTTCCTCTGGGCATGGATCTTCAACGACAGCTACGGCGTCGTGAACCACGTCCTGGAGATCCTCGGTCAGCCGCCGATCAGCATGCTCGGGAACCCGGTGGGAGCGATGGCCGCGGTCGTCATCGCCAAGACCTGGCACTCCTTCCCCTGGATCATGGTCGTGGCGCTCGCCGTGCTCCAAACCCTGCCCAGCGAGCAGATCGAGGCGGCGACGATCGACGGCGCGACCCGCGCCCAGCGCTTCCGGTACATCTCGCTGCCGCACATCGCCGGGCCGGTCACGCTCGTCACGGTGCTCGAGTTCATCTACAACTTCGGCAACTTCGACACGATCTTCGTCATGACCGGTGGCGGGCCGGGCAATTCGACCACGACCCTCGCCGTGAGTCTCTACCACCTCGCGTTCGGCAGCTATGAGCTCGGCAAGGCCTCTGCGATGGGCGCGCTGTGGCTCGTCCTGCTCGCGATCATCTCGAGCGGATACCTGCTCCTCAACCGTCGACTGGAGAAATGATGCGCCGCAATCGCGACGTCGGCGAGGGCATCATCCGCCCTCATCTGTCCATCCCCGGGCGTCTCGCGCTCATCCTGCTGGCTCTGTTCGGCCTGCTGCCGGTGTACTGGCTCACGGCGACGGCGTTCACGAAGAAGGAGGACGTGTTCGCGCAGAACCGCCCGTTCTTCCCCGTGGATCCGACGATCGAGAACTTCGTCGGGTTCTTCCAGAACGACGCCCTGCTGAAGAACCTCGGCAACAGCGTGATCGTGTCGAGCGGAACCGCACTGCTCGCCGTGCTCGTCGGCGGGCTGATGGCCTACTCGCTCTCGAAGTTCCGCTATCGCGGACGCAACGCGATCATGTTCATGTTCCTCATCGGCCAGCTGATCCCCGGCGCGCTGCTGCTCATCTCGCTGTACCTGATGCTGAGCTCGGCGGGCCTGCTCTACACCTACGCGGCCCTGATCATCTCGTTCACGACGTTCACGCTGCCGCTCACGGTCTTCCTGCTCAAGGGGATCATGGACGGCCTGCCGGACGACATCCTCGAGGCCGCGAAGGTCGACGGGCTCTCCCGGACGGCCACGGTGTTCCGGATCGTCTTCCCGCTCGTCGTACCGGGGCTCATCACCGCGGCGATGTTCGCCTTCATGCGCGGGTGGAGCGACCTCCTGTTCGCGCTCACCCTCGCCGGCCCAGACAAGCAGACGCTGCCGGCCGGGCTCACCCAGGCGTTCATCCACGAGGGCACAGCGGATTGGCCGGCGCTCATGGCGGCCTCGCTGATCACCTCGCTCCCGCTCGTCATCATCTTCGTCGTCCTCCAGCGCTACTTCGTCTCCGGCCTCGCCGCCGGTGCGGTGAAGGGCTAGTGGCTTGTCCCGATACACCTCGATTCCCGAACTGTCCCTGAAGGAGCTGTGCCCATGAACATCCCGAACTCGCAGTTGAGTCGTCGCGCCTTCCTCGGCGGCGGCACCGCCCTGGCCGCCTTCGGCGTCCTCGCGCTCGCCGGCTGCGCGACGCCGGCCGCGACGCCGCCCGGCGCCACGGCCAACGCCGCGACCAAGGCCAAGACCATCAACTTCTACGGCAACTCGCTCGGGGAGGAGGCGCTCAAGCCCGCCTGGCAGGGGATCATCGACGGATTCTCCAAAGACGCGGGAGTGACCGTCGCACCGGTGATCTACCCGTACGACCAGGCCGCCACCCAGTTGGCGCTCACCGGTCGCTCCGGCAAACTGCTCGGCGTCGGCCAGTCGGGCGGATGGCAGGTGCTCACGCCGATGGACCTGCTCGCGGATCTGACAGACCTGGCGAAGGGGCTCGGGATCCCCCAGGGCGTCCTCGACTCCTACACGAAGGACGGCAAGCTGCTCGTGCTGCCCCTCACCGCATCGGGCATCGGCATCGCCACGAACGGCGAGATCGCCAAGAGCGTCGGCATCAAGTCCGGCATGACCGTCGAGCAGTTCGCGACGGCGCTCGAGAAGATCAAGGCGCAGGACTCTGCGCTGATCCCGTACGCGGCCGTCACGAAGAACCCCGACCTGAAGGACGCCGTGCACTGGATGTGGGGCTTCGGAAGCGAGGTCGTCACGGACGACCTGAAATGCACCATCGGCGACGCGGCGAGCGTCAAGGCCATCACCTGGTACAAGTCCCTCATGGATGCGGGACTCACGCAGACCAACGTCGCGCGCAGCGACGCCCGCATCCTCTTCGCCAGCGGACGGGCGGCTCTGTACGACGACGCCCCGCTCGTGCCGACCTTCCTCAAGAAGAACGGCGCAGCGCAGAACATCGTCGACAACGTCAGCGCGATCTCGCGCCCCACGGTCGACGGCAAGAAGTCGTACAACCGTGCCTGGGGCAGCGGCCTGTTCGCGACGGCCGGCGAGGGCGAGGTGACGAGCCGCGAGTTCATCACCTACGCGGCGACCGATGTCGCGGCGGCGACGGCCCTCTACGAGCGCTCCGCCGTGGCACCGGCGGCGAAGAGCGTCGCGGACAAGATCCCCGCGCTCGCCGCGGACAAGTTCCAGGGGACGTTCCGCACCCAGGTGTCGGAGCACGCGCGGGCTGCTGCCTGGGACCGTGTCGCCGTGACGGCGCAGATCGACGCGGCGATCGGCGGCGGCGTCGCGACCATCCTCGCCGGTCAGGTGGATGTCCAGGCGGGTCTCAACGCCCTGAAGAAGGAGGTGCAGGGGCTGCTCGACGCTAACTCCTGAGTCTCGAACACGAATGCCGCGCCGGAGGATCTCCGGCGCGGCATTCCTGTTCGGTCAGGGGGTCAGAGCCAGCGGTCGCGCAACACCGGCTTCAGCCACGCGGCGGGGGAGGCCATCGAGAGCCCCCCGTCGACCGGGATCGTCGCGCCGGTGATGAAGGAGGCGCCCTCCGAGGCGAGAAAGGCGACGACGGATGCGACCTCCTCCGGGCGTCCGATCCGGCCCAGCGGGTAGCCCTCGGTCTCACCGGTGTCGATCGCGGAGATGCTCCCGGGCTGCACCGCATTGACACGGATCCCGCGGGGGCCGTAGTCCAGCGCGAGCTGCCGCATGAGGGCCTCGACACCTGCCTTGGCCGCCGCATACGCGGGCAGGGAGGGCGCTGCGAGTGTGGCATTGACCGAGGTGACCGCCACGATCGACGAGCCGCGCGCGAGCAGCGGCAAGGCGGCTCGGGCGACGAAGAACGCCGAGTCGAGGGTCGCCCCGAGTGCCCCGCGCCAATCCTCGTCGCTCGTCGCCTCGGCGCGGCCGATCGGCATGCGCGCAGCTGCGAGAACGACGACGTCGATGCCGCCGAGCGCCTCCGTCGCATTCGAGACGGCCTGTTCGGCGCCCTCAGCCCGACTGCAGTCGGCGACGAGATAGCTCGCGAACGCCGGATCGACGGTCGGTTCCAGCCCGACGCCGACCACGGCGTCGCCGCGCTCCGCGAAGGCGCGGGCGATCGCGATGCCGATGTCGGAGCCGCCGCCGATCAGCAGCACACGTCTGATCACGCGCGCACCGCGGCCGGCAGCGGAGGAAGGGCGAGCTCCTCGAGGACGAGATGCACCGCGGCACGGCTGCCGGCGTCGAGGCGGGCCGCCGGGTAGCGGACGGTCGCGTGCTCGATGATCCCGCGCGCCACGAGCACCTCCTTGTGCACCGCCCACGCGATGCCGCCCTGCAGCCCGATCAGCACGAGAGGGAGCATACGACGGAAGCCCGCGCGCGCCTCTTCGACGCGCCCCGCGACGAAATCGGCCAGCACCGGGCCGAGCAGATCGGGGAATTCGCAGGCGGGCATCGTGCCGATGGCGCCGCGCGCGTACTCCTCCAGGCAGAACTGCGCGTTCTGGCCTCCGAGCACGGCGAAGTCGGCCCCGCCGAGCGCGTCGATGACGGCCCCGACCTTGGGTGCGGTCGGCGGCGCCTCGACTTTGACGGAGTCGACGCCCTCGAGGCGGGCGAGCTCTGCGATGAGCGCCGGCGTCATGGCGACGCCCGTGACGCCGGGGGCGTCCTGCACCATGACCGAGAGGGAGGTGGATCCGGCGACCTCGCCGTAGAAGTCGACGAGCGTGGTCGCCGCCGGCTTCACCATGAACGGGGGAAGCACCATGAGCGCATCGGCGCCGCCCTCTTCGGCGAGCTGTGCCTGTTCGATCGACGTCGCCGTCGAGGTGCCGTTGACGCCGGCCACGACGGGAACGCGTCCGCCGACGACCGAGGTCACATCGTCGAGGATCGCGCGTCGTTCCTCCGTCGTCAGCGCGAAGCCCTCGCTCGCCATCCCGAACACGGCCACGCCGTCGACGCCGGAGGCGAGCTCGAACTCGACCAGTCGCCGAAGGCCGGCGCGATCGAGCGCGCCCGTCTCATCGAACGGCGTCGCCAGGATCGGCATCAAGCCGTGGAGGGTGGAAGTCATCGGCAGGTTCCCCGCTTCATCATCGGATCGCATTTCGCGCAAGAGGTATGCATATTGTGAGATAGTCTGCCACATAACGGTTATCGCCTACCAGTGAAAGAGGGCAAGCATGTCGCGCTCGGGTCGCTCACGAACCGTCGAGATCATCTCCGACGAGAGATACGTGCAGGCGGAGTCGCCGCGCTGGGACGGCCGTGACGGCAGCCTCGGCTGGATCGACATGGCGACCGGTCGGTTTCACCGGGGGCGGATCGAGGACGGACGACTGGTTCCCGGTGTGTCGGTCGTCGTCGGGGCGAAGATCGGCGCGCCGGCGCCCCTCGTCGAGGCGGGGGCGGGGTGGATCGTCGCCGCGGAGCGCGGGGTGGTCCACGTGGCCGATGAGGGCGGCATCACCCCCGTCGTCACGGATCTCGCCGCACCGGGCGACTACATGAACGATGGGGTCTGCGATCCCTCAGGGTGCTTCTGGGTGGGAAGCCAGTCGATGCCGCGGGATCCGCACAGCGCCCTGTGGAGCATCGACGAGTACGGGGTCGCAGTCGAACGCCTCAGCGGGGTCACGGTGTCCAACGGCATCGTCTTCGACCGCACCGGATCCACGATGTACTACATCGACACTCTTCCGCACCGCAGCATCGAGGCGTTCGACGTGGCGCCGGATGGACGGCTGTCGCACCGGCGCACCGTGTGCGCCGTCGGCGGAGGCAACCCGGACGGCATGGCGATCGACGACGAGGGGATGCTCTGGGTCGCGGTCTGGGATGCGGGCGAGGTCCGCCGCTACTCGCCTGACGGGACGCTCGACGAGACGATCCCGCTCCCCGCGACGAGGCCGACCGCGGTCGCGCTCGTCGACGGCCTGCTGGTGATCACGACAGCGAGTATCGGACTGCCGCGTCCCGCCGCCGCGGACGGTGCGATCCTGGGCGTGCGGGTCGAGGTCGGCGGTGCGCCCGCGCTGCCGTGGGGTGGAGCGATCCCGCTGGGCCGTCACCGCGACGCGTCGGCCGGCAGGAGCGACTCGTGAGCATCGTGGACAACGCCCGCCTGCAGGAGCGCCTCGGCGAGAGCAGGCTCATCGCGATTCTCCGTGGCAGCGAGGTCGATGCCACGGTCGCGGCCGCGATGGCGCTGCTCGATGCCGGGGTGCTGACGCTGGAGATCGCGCTCACCCTGAACGGAGCGGAGGAGGCGATCGCGCAGGTCGTCCAGGACGCCCCCGCCGGCGCGATGATCGGCGCGGGGACGGCTCTCACCCCGGCAGACGTCGACAGAGCGCTGTCGGCCGGTGCGCAGTTCATGGTCACGCCGACGCTGAGCGAGTCGGTCGCGTACGCGATCCGCGAGGGCATCGGCGTGCTCCCCGGCGTCTACTCGCCCACCGAGATCCAGCGCGGTCTGGATCTGGGCGCCGCCGCCGTCAAACTGTTCCCGGCCTCGGGACTCGGAGCCGGATTCCTCCGCGCCGTCCGGGAGCCCCTGCCGGATGCGCGGATCATCCCAGTGGGCGGAGTGTCCGTCGGGACGGTGGGGGAGTACCTCGAGGCCGGTGCGTTCGCGGTCGGCGTCGGAGGGCCGCTCCTCGGCGATGCCGCGACGCATGGCGGCGACCTCGCGGCCCTCGCCGTGCGCGCCGCGGCGTTCCGGCGCGCCACGGCTCGCCTCTGAGGGCGCGCCAGCCCGGCGCAAGCCCCGCTATCTGCGAGTCGTCCCCGCCAGCGGACCCCTGAGGGCGCGCTGACGGGGACGACCCGTCTGTGGAACCGCGTCAGTGGGTGTCGACGGCCTCGATCTCGGTGCGGTCGCCGGACCACTGGGTGTGGAAGGTGCCGGGCTTGTCGATGCGCTTGTAGGTGTGCGCGCCGAAGAAGTCGCGCTGGCCCTGCACGAGCGCGGCGGGGAGGCGGTCGGCACGGATCCCGTCGTAGTACGACAGCGAGGAGGAGAACGCGGGCGAGGGGATGCCGGCCTGCGCGGCGGAGACGACGACGCGGCGCCAGGCGGCCTGTGCCCGGGCGAACGCCTCGGCGAAGTACGGAGCGGTCATCAGGACGGGCAGATCCGGGGTCTCCGCGTAGGCGTCGGCGATCCGGTTCAGGAACTGCGCGCGGATGATGCAGCCGCCGCGCCAGATCTTGCTGATCGCGCCGAGGTCGATGTTCCAGCCGTACTCGGCCGCACCCGCGCGGATCTCGTCGAAGCCCTGCGAGTACGCGACGATCTTCGACGCGTACAGCGCGAGGCGGACGTCCTCGATGAACGCGGCCTCATCCGTCACGACGAACTCCTCGTCGGGGCCGGGCAGGGCTCCGGCGACGGCGCGCTGCTCGGGGTGCGACGACAGCGAGCGTGCGAACGTGGCCTCGGCGATGCCGGAGACCGGCACGCCCAGCGACAGCGCGGTCTGCACGGTCCAGGCGCCGGTGCCCTTGGCGCCGGCCTGGTCGAGGATGACGTCGACGAGGGGCTTGCCTGTGGAGGCGTCGACCTGGCGGAGCACCTCGGCGGTGATCTCGATGAGGTACGACTCCAGCTCGCCCTTGTTCCACTCGGCGAAGATCTCGGCGATCTCGGCCGGGGTCTTGCCGGTGCCGCGACGGATCAGGTCGTACGCTTCGGCGATGAGCTGCATGTCGGCGTACTCGATGCCGTTGTGCACCATCTTCACGAAGTGTCCTGCGCCGTCGTGGCCCACGTGCGTCACGCAGGGCTCGCCCTCGGCGATCGCGGCGATGGAGCGCAGGATCGGCCCCAGCGTCACCCAGGACTCGTCGGATCCGCCCGGCATGATCGACGGTCCGGTGAGCGCGCCCTCCTCGCCGCCGGAGATGCCCGCGCCGACGAAGTTGATCCCGGTGGAGCGCACCGCCTTCTCGCGGCGGATCGTGTCGGGGAAGTAGGCGTTGCCGCCGTCCACGATGATGTCGCCGGGCTCGAACACCTTGACGAGCTCATCGATCACCGCATCCGTGCCCGCACCGGCCTTGACCATGATGATCGCGGTGCGCGGCTTCTGCAGCGCGTCGGCGAAGTCCTGGTAGGTGGCGGCGGGGATGAAGCCCGCCTCGGGGTGCGCATCCAGCACGCCCTGCGTCTTCTCGTAGCTGCGGTTGAAGATCGCCACGGTGTTGCCCTCGCGGCTCGCGAGGTTGCGGGCGAGGTTCGAGCCCATGACGGCGAGTCCGACGACTCCGATGTTGGCAGCGGCAGTGGGCACGGTGATCTCCTCGTGTGTCCGTTGGGGGATGGTCTCAGGGTATCGCTGTTGCGGGAGGGCGCAGGGCTGTGCGTCTGCGCCCTCGCGCGCGCCGGCGCGCCCGGCTGATGCGCGACGGACCGCCGCCCGCGACCACGAGGTGAGTGACAGGCGGCCGGGTTGCACGCAGGTGACGGTCGCGTGTCCGGCGTGTAACGATCCGGGCAGACGTTCCGCGTTATCGGACGAAAACTGGACGGTGTCGGACTAATGTCGTGCGCGGAGCGCGTACACCGAGGTACGCTCACCACACCTTGATGACATCGACGTTCGCAAAGGGGCGGTCGGTGGACCCGAATCGGAAGGCAATCACAATGATGCGAAAGAAGGCCCTCACCGCGGGCGTCGCAGCAGTTGCGGCACTGCTCCTGCTCGCAGGCTGTGCCAACAAGGCCGGCAGCCCGAGCTCCACGAGCGGAGGAGGCGGGATCGACGTTCCGACCGTCACCTCGGTCGACACCCCGAAGGACGCGGTCCTTCCCGCGGGCGACGGCAAGGGCAAGTGCGCCGCGACGACCACGATCGCCTACATCGGTGCGGAGACCGGCGCGAACGCCCAGCTCGGCATCAACATCTTCAACGGCGTGCAGCTCGCCATCGACCAGCACAACAAGGCGAACCCCGACTGCCAGGTGCAGTTCAAGAAGTTCGACACCGAGGGAACCCCGGACAAGGCGACCGGACCTGTGACCCAGGCCGTCGGCGAGGCCGACATCGTCGGCGTCATCGGCCTGCCGTTCTCGGGCGAGTCCAAGGCGACCGGCAACATCTTCGAGCAGCAGGGTCTCGTGCACCTGACGCCGTCGGCCACCAACCCCGGCCTGACGAAGAACGGCTGGACCACCTTCTTCCGCGCCCTCGGCAACGACTCGCAGCAGGGTCCCGCGGCGGCGAAGTTCGTCACCGACACGCTGAAGGCCAAGAAGGTCTACCTGGTGCAGGACGACTCCGACTACGGCATCGGCCTCGGCACCGCGACCAGCGATGCGCTCGGCTCGGCGCTGGTGGGCACGGACAAGGTGACCACGGGCCAGAAGGACTTCTCGGCCACGATCTCGAAGATCATGAACGCGAAGCCCGACGCCGTCTACTACGCCGGCTACTACGCCGAGGGTGCGCCGTTCGACCAGCAGCTCGTCTCCAAGGGCTACAAGGGCGCGTTCGTCGGTCCCGACGGTGTGAAGGACGACCAGTTCATCAAGCTCGCCGGTGACGCGTCGAAGAACGCGTACTTCACCTGCCCGTGCATCCCGGGCGAGCTGCTGACCGACTTCGCGAAGCAGTACCAGGCGGCGTCCAACGCGGCTCCCGGCACCTACTCGATCGAGGGCTACGACGCGACCACCGTGCTGCTGGCCGGCATCGACGCGGGCAAGCAGACCCGCGCCGACCTCAAGGACTGGGTGAAGAACTACGACAAGGACGGACTGAGCAAGCACTACAAGTGGGATGCGACCGGTGAGCTGCAGGCCCCGGCGGTCTACGGCTACAAGGTCGACAACGGAAAGATCGTGTACGTCGGCCAGATCGGCAAGTGATCCACGAGCCCCGCGACGCGCGAACCGCGTCGCGGGGCTCTCTTCCCTGCTCCTTCCCGGCGCGACGATGCGCCGGCCCCCTTGTGGAAGCGAACCCGAATGCTGGATCTCCTCGCCCTGTCCGTCGTGCACGCGGACAACTCCTGGATCAACTTCGACGTCAACGCCCTCTTCCAGAACTTCTGGAGCGCGACGTTCGACGGCCTGACCTTCGGGGCCGTCTACGGCCTCATCGCTGTCGGCTACACGCTCGTCTACGGCGTGCTCAGCCTCATCAACTTCGCCCACTCCGAGGTCTTCATCGTGGGCGCGTACGGCGTGGTCGTGACCCTGACCACTCTCGGCTTCGGCCCGAGCGCCCCGACGATCGGCCCGCTCGAGATCATCATGGATCTGCTGTTGGCGCTCGTGGTCGGCATGCTCGCCTCGGCGGTCACCGCCTTCCTCGTGGAACGCGTGGCGTACAGACCGCTGCGCAAACGCAATGCCCCGAGGCTCGCGTTCCTCATCACCGCCATCGGCGTCTCGTTCGCGATCCAGTACCTCATCTTCCTGCCGTTCATCGGCGGGGCGAACGCGCAACCCGCGGTGACGATGTTCATCCCGGAGCCGATCTTCGACGTCTTCGGCACGATCATCACGAACCAGCAGATCATCATCGTGGTCGCCGCCATCCTGCTCATGGTCGGAACGGACATGTTCATCCGTCGCAGCCGCACCGGACGCGGAATCCGCGCCGTCGCGCAGGATCCGGACACCGCGACCCTGATGGGCGTCTCGAAGGAGCGCACCATCGTGATCACGTTCATCATCGGCGGCCTCCTCGCCGGAGCCGCCGCCCTGTTCTACGTGATGCTGGTGCCTTCGGGCGTCATCTACAACGGAGGGTTCATCCTCGGCGTCAAGGCTTTCGCGGCCGCGGTCCTCGGCGGCATCGGCAACGTCCGGGGCGCGCTGCTCGGCGGCATCCTGCTGGGCATCGTGGGCAACTACGGGCAGATCCTCCTCGGGGACGCCCAGTGGGCCGACGTCGTGGCCTTCGTCATCCTCGTGCTCGTGCTGCTGGTCCGCCCGACCGGCATCCTGGGCACCACGCTCGGAAGGAGCAAGGCATGAGCACCTCATCCGATGGTCCCCGCCCGCTGCCCACGGCCGAGGCAGCCCGCGAGGTGATCGAGACCGAGTCGATCGCGACGGTGCGTCGCGGTCCGTTCCGCGGGCTCCGCGAGCGTTGGAACGAGATGTCGCGTCCCATGCAGTGGGCGTGGATGCTGCCCGTGGTCGCGATCGCGTACGCGCTGCCGTTCCTGGACTTCTTCCCGCTCAGCACCTCGCCGGGCAACAACTGGTCGATCGCACTGTTCTCGATGGCGGTCTACGCGCTCGTCGCGGTCGGGCTGAACGTCGTCGTCGGCTACGCGGGACTGCTGGATCTCGGCTACGTCGCGTTCTTCGCCGTCGGCCAGTACACCGCGGCGATGTTCACCAGCCCCGATTCGCCGTACCTGAAGATCCCCTACCTGTGGACCCTGCCGGCGGCCATGATCGTCGCGATGATCTTCGGCGTCGTGCTGGGCGTTCCCACGCTCCGGCTGCGCGGCGACTACCTCGCGATCGTGACTCTCGGCTTCGGTGAGATCGTGCGGATCCTCGCGACGATCATCCCGGCGATGAAGGGGCAGGTCGGCTTCCAGAACATCGGCCGCCCGCCGGGGGAGACCGCCTCCGGGGTGCCGATCTTCTCCAACTCGAACGGCATGCCCTGGTACTGGCTGACCATCACCATCCTGATCATCGTGCTGCTCCTGGTGGGCAACCTGGAGCGCTCGCGCGTCGGCCGTGCGTTCATCGCGATCCGCGAGGACGAGGATGCCGCGGAGACGATGGGCGTGCCCACCTTCAAGTACAAGGTGTGGGCGTTCGCGATCGGCGCGAGCGTCGGCGGCCTCTCCGGCGCGCTGATGGCCGGCCAGATCGGCTTCGTGAACAACCAGAAGTTCGACGTGCAGACCTCGATCCTGTTCCTCGCCGCGGTCGTCCTCGGCGGCACGGGCAACAAGGTCGGTGCGATCCTGGGCGGGGCGATCGTCGCGTACATCCCGCTGCGCTTCACCGCGATCGCCGAGTACAAGTACCTCATCTTCGGCGTCGCCCTGGTGATCCTGATGATCTACCGTTCGCAGGGCCTCATCCCCGCGAAGATGCGCCTCATGGCGTACTCGCGCAAGGCGCTCGACTGGGTGGCGCCGCCGAAACCGCCCCGGGCGGAGCCGCCGCGAACGTCGACGCCGAGCACCGAGGGAGGTGCGTCATGACCGATGCGAGCGAGAACCGGGTTCCGGCCGACGCGCCTGGAGAGGAGATCGTCACGGACGATGCGGCATCCGTCGAGGTGCCCGAGGGTGCACAGTCCGACATCGTGCCGGGAGAGGATCCGCCGCTCGTCGAGGGTGCGGAGTCCGAGCGCGAGATCGAGGTCGAGGTCGGCGAGAAGCTGGTCGAGGTGAAGAACCTCACCATCCGCTTCGGCGGTCTCACGGCCCTGGACGACGTGTCCTTCGACATCAAGCGAGGCGAGATCCTCGGCCTGATCGGACCGAACGGCGCCGGCAAGACGACGTGCTTCAATGCGATGACCGGCGTCTACAAGCCCACCAGCGGCGACGTGCTGCTGGAAGGACAGTCGGTCAAGGGGCGCAAGCAGCACCAGATCACACGTCTGGGCTTCGCGCGCACCTTCCAGAACATCCGCCTCTTCGGCGAGATGACCGCGCTGGAGAACGTCGTCGTCGGGCTGGACGCGCGGCACCGCACCTCGGTGCCGGGAGCGCTGCTGCGGCTGCCGAGGCACGTGCGCGAGGAGAAGTCGTCGGTGGACCGGGCGATGGCCTTGCTCGACTTCGTCGGGATCGCGCAGCATGCGCAGAAGCGGTCACGGGATCTGTCCTACGGGTCCCAGCGTCGCCTCGAGATCGCCCGCGCGCTCGGAACGGATCCGAAGCTCCTCTGCCTGGATGAGCCGGCCGCCGGCTTCAACCCGGCCGAGAAGGAGGACCTGATGGCCCTGATCCGGTCCATCCGCGACGAGGGCTACACGGTGCTGCTCATCGAGCACGACATGAAGCTCGTGATGGGCGTCACCGACCGCATCGTGGTGCTCGAGTTCGGCAAGAAGATCGCCGACGACCTGCCCGCCGCCATCCGCAACGATCCCCGTGTGATCGCCGCCTACCTGGGAGTGCCCGAAGATGACGTTGCTTGAACTGAAGGACGTCTCGGTCCACTACGGACGGATCAAGGCGATCCACGACATCTCCTTCTCGGTCGACGAGGGCGAGATCGTCTCGCTGATCGGTGCGAACGGCGCGGGCAAGACCACGACCATGCGCACGATCTCGGGACTGCTGCAGCCGTCCTCGGGATCCATCACGTTCGACGGCGAGGACATCACCAAGATGAAGGCGCACCTGCGCGTCGTCAAGGGGATCTCGCAGTCGCCGGAGGGCCGCGGGATCTTCCCCGGCATGACGGTGCTGGAGAACCTCGACATGGGCACCTTCGGCCTGAAGAACAAGTCGGGCGTCGCCGAGTCCTATGAGCGCGTGTTCTCGCTGTTCCCACGGCTGGACGAGCGCAAGAAGCAGCTGGGAGGCACGATGTCCGGCGGCGAGCAGCAGATGCTCGCCATCGGCCGTGCGCTGATGTCCCAGCCGCGCGTGCTGCTGCTGGACGAGCCCTCGATGGGTCTCGCGCCGCAGTTCATCCGGCAGATCTTCAAGATCATCACCGAGATCAACGCACAGGGCACGACCGTTCTGCTGGTGGAGCAGAACGCGAACCAGGCGCTCGCCCGCGCGCACCGCGCCTTCGTGCTGGAGACCGGGGCGATTACCCGCACCGGGACCGGCAAGGAGCTGCTCGCCGATCCGGCCGTCAAGGAGGCCTATCTCGGCGTGGGGTGACTCGCGCCGCACACGAGAAGAACCGCGTCGTCCGGATGGGCGGCGCGGTTCTTCGTGTGGTTCGTCAGTCCTTGCGGTAGCCGGAGCGGCCGAGCGAGAACAGCGCGCCGAAGCAGAGCACCGTCGCGCCCACGGCCATCAGGCCGATCAGCCAGGCGAGCGCTTCGGAGAGGAATGCACCATCGGTCATGCCGTACAGCCTACCGTCAGAAGAATGCGCCGAACTCGGGTAGCATGGGGTGGTCCTCGGCGAGGGATGGCGCGCGTGCGCGTACATCCGTGATCGACGCGGCGAGCTCTGGCTCTCCTTCCGTCGTGTCGAGACGACGCACCCAGACCCCCGCGCAGCCTTCGTGCAGCGTGTGAACAAGGAGAACATCATGACTGAAGACAACAAGGTCGTCGCGGAGCTCCGCTCCAGCTTCGGCAAGGGCTTCGCCCGCCGTCTGCGCGCCGCCGGCCAGATCCCCGCCGTCATCTACGGCCACGGCACCGACCCGGTGCACGTCGCCCTGCCCGGCCACCAGGTCGGCCTGCTCATCCGTCGTGCGAACGCGCTGCTCGAGCTCGACATCGAGGGTCGCGCCGAGCTGGCGCTGGTCAAGGATGTCCAGAAGGACCCGGTGCACCAGATCATCGAGCACATCGACCTGCTCGTCGTGAAGAAGGGCGAGAAGGTCTCGATCGAGCTCCCCGTCGTCGTCGTGGGCGAGGCCTTCGCCGGCACGATCGTGCAGCTGGAGAACACGCACCTCGCCGTCGAGGCCGAGGCCACCCACATCCCCGAGCACGTCGAGGTCTCCGTCGAGGGTCTCGAAGAGGGTGCGCACATCACTGCCGCCGACGTGAAGCTGCCCAAGGGCGTCACGCTGGTCGCCGACCCGGAGCTGCTCATCGTGGCCGTCTCCGCACAGGTCGTCGCCGACTCCCTCGCCGAGGCCGAGGGCGACGCTCTCGAGGCGGACGCGGTCGAGTCCAAGTCGGAGTGATCCGCAGGTTCTAGAACTCCGAGAAGGGGGCGCGATTCGATCGCGCCCCCTTCTCTTCTTTCTCTCCGGGAGGATGGACGCATGGCGCAGACATGGCTCGTAGTCGGGCTCGGCAATCCCGGCGCGAAGTACGCGGCGACCCGGCACAATGTCGGGCAGATGGTCGTCGACGAGCTCGCGACCCGCCGCGGTGAGACGTTCCGCGAGCACAAGGGGGGAGCCAGGGTCGTGGAGACCTGGGTGCGCCCGGGCGGCGACAAGCTCGTGCTCGCGAAGCCGAACAGCTTCATGAACGTTTCCGGTGCCCCGGTCGGTGCGCTCGCGCGGTTCTACTCGGTCGATCCCGAGCGGATCGTGCTGGTCCACGACGAGCTGGACATCCCGTTCGACACGATCAAGCTCAAGGTCGGCGGCGGGCACGGCGGGCACAACGGCATCCGCGACGTCGCGCGGGTGCTGACCACGCCCGACTTCCCGCGGGTGCGGGTCGGGATCGGTCGCCCTCCGGGACGCCAGGACCCCGCGGACTGGGTGCTCTCGCCGTTCGGCGCGACCGAGCGGCCGAACCTGCCGATCCTCATCGCCGATGCGGCGGACGCCGTGGAGCAGCTGGTCGAGGACGGTCTGCTCGCCGCCCAGCAGAAGCATCACGCCCCGCGCTGACGGGCGCGATCCGCCGCCTCAGCCCCGGACCGGATCCTGTGATCCGCGGGCCGGAGGGCGCAGGCGGTCGTGCCTCATTTCTGCGAGGCCGCGAGGCCGAGCGCGACGACGAAGGCCACGTAGCCGACGAGGCCGTACACGAACGGCCCGATCGCGGCGATGACGACCGCGGCGATGCCGGGGCCGCGCCCGCGACGTCTGGCGATCGCGACGATGCCCTGGATGAGCGCCCAGACGCCCAGCGCGGTCGCCGTCCACGACGTGATCTCGACCCACAGCACGAGATCGCGCACGGGGGTCAGGATGGAAAGATCGTCGGCGGACACCCTGTTCTCGAGGCTCGTCAGATCCGTCGAGGCGCCGATGCCGTGTCCGATCATCCCCGCGAGCACGGCGCCGACGATCGTGAGCACGACGGTGGCCACGAGTGCGAGCAGCAGAGCCACGCGACCGATTCCGGCACCGCTCGCCGGCTGCGAGGGCGGCGCGTAGGGGGCGGTGTAGCCACCGGCGGGGCCGGCGAAGGCTCCGGGCGGCGCCTGATAGGCGGGTGCGCCCGCCGGGGCCTGCCCGGTGGGCAGGCCGGGCTGCGGCGCGCCGTACGCGGACGGCGGGACAGGTGGTGCGCCGTAGGCGGGCGGTGCGACCGGCGGCGCCGGGTATCCCGGCGCGGCGGGCGGCGGAACGGGGGCGGGCTGCTGCGGATCGGTCACGCGTTCATCCTAGGGTCGGCACCCGACGTACGACGAGAAGCGATCGAAGGCTCCCGTGTCGGCGACGGCACGTAGACTCTTCCGGTGACTGTGCAGGGGATCATCCGCGCTCTGGAAGAGGAGGCGTCCGGATTCCGGGACGCCCTGACCTGGGCGCAGACCGACGCCGACCTGCTCGCGAGCGCCGGGATGGACGCGCCGATGCTCGCGGGGCTCCTCGAGCGTCGCTCCGCCGCGGGCAAGCCGGCGGCGCTGCTCGTCGTGGCGCCGACCGGGCGTCGCGCGGAGTCCCTCGCCGCGGCCCTCGGCTCTTATCTTCCCGATGCCGAGATCCTGTCCTTCCCCGCCTGGGAGACGCTGCCGCACGAGCGGCTCAGCCCCAGCCCGGACACCGTCGGGCGCCGCCTCGAGGTCCTGCGCCGGATGCGGATCTGGTCGGGGGAGCGCCCGCTCGTCGTCGTCGCGTCGGTGCGCGCGGCGCTGCAGCCCGTCGCGGCGGGACTCGGCGACGTCGAACCGCTCGAGCTCGCGGTCGGCGGACGCGGCTACGATCTCGACGGCGTCGCCGCCTCCCTGGTGGAACGCGCCTACTCGCGTGTCGACATGGTGTCCCGCCGCGGAGAGTTCGCCGTACGCGGCGGCATCCTCGACGTCTTCCCGCCGACAGCAGAACACCCCTCGAGGGTGGAGTTCTTCGGCGATGAGGTGGACCAGATCCGGCTCTTCTCGGTCGCGGACCAGCGCTCGCTGCCCGCGGCCCCGGCGAGCGTCGCCCTGCCGGCCAGCCGCGAGCTGCTGCTGACGGCGGAGGTGCGCGAGCGCGCGGGTGCGCTGGTCGATGCGTTCCCCGGCATCGCCGGGATGCTGCAGAAGATGGCGGAGGGGATCCCGGTCGAAGGCATGGAGTCGCTCCTGCCGGTCGTCGCCGGTCCCGTGGTGCCGCTCACGGACTACCTGCCCGAGCACGCGGCGGTCGCCCTCGTGGATCCGGAGCGGTCCGGCGCCCGTGCGGCGAGCCTCGGCGAGACGAATCGCGAGTTCCTCGATGCCGCCTGGAGCGCGGCGACGGCGGGAGCCTCGGCGCCGATCGACCTGCAGACCGGCGATTTCCTCTCCGTGGCCGAGCTGCGCAGCGCCGCGCACGCCCGCGACGGCGTGTGGTGGCGGCTGAGCGCGTTCGACGCGGGCGCCGAGGACGCGGCGTTCGATCAGGGCGCCGACGGCGTGAGCGCCGCACCCATCCCGTCGTTCCACGGCAACGTCGACGGCGCGATCGAGTTCACCGCCGGCCGGGTCGCCGACGGCTGGCGGGTGGTGCTGGTGTCCTCCGGCGCAGGCCTGGTCGATCGTGCGCGCGACGTGCTCGCCGACCGCGGCATCGCGGCCCGGGTCGTGGAGACGCTCCCGGACGCCCCCGATCCCGGCGTGGCGACCCTCGTCACGGGGGCCATCGAGTCCGGTTTCCAGATCGCCAGCGCGAAGATCGCGGTCATCACCGAGAACGAGTTCTACGGGCGCACGATCGGCGGGGACACCCGCGTCGTGAAGAAGCTCGCCTCACGGCGCAAGAACGTCGTGGATCCGATGCAGCTCAAGGCCGGCGACTTCGTCGTGCACCAGACCCATGGCATCGCGCGCTTCGTCGAGATGACACAGCGCGAGGTCTCGTCGGGCGGGCGGAACGCCGTGAAGACGACGCGGGACTACCTCGTGCTCGAGTATGCGCCGTCCAAGCGCGGCTACCCGGGCGACAAGCTCTACGTGCCCACCGATCAGCTCGATCTGCTCTCCAAGTACGTCGGCGGGGAGGCGCCCCAGCTGTCGAAGATGGGCGGCAGCGACTGGGCCGCCGCCAAGGGCAAGGCGCGCAGGGCCGTACGCGACATCGCCGTCGAGCTCGTCAAGCTCTATTCGGCGCGGATGGCGGCCAAGGGGTACGCGTTCGCCGCGGACACCCCGTGGCAGCGCGAGCTGGAGGAGGCCTTCCCGTTCGCGGAGACCCCCGACCAGCTGCAGACGATCGACGAGATCAAGGCCGACATGGAGCGGCCCATCCCGATGGACCGGCTGCTCTCGGGAGACGTCGGCTTCGGCAAGACCGAGGTCGCGGTGCGCGCCGCGTTCAAGGCGATCCAGGACGGCAAGCAGGTCGCCATGCTCGTGCCGACCACGCTGCTCGTCAAGCAGCACCTCGAGACCTTCACGGAGCGCTTCGCCGGCTTCCCGGTCAAGGTGCGTCCGCTGTCGCGCTTCCAGACCGACAAGGAGGCTCGGCTCACGCTCGACGGTCTGCTGGAGGGTTCCGTCGACATGGTGATCGGCACGCACCGGATCCTCACCGACCAGGTGATGTTCAAGGATCTGGGCCTCATGATCATCGACGAGGAGCAGCGCTTCGGCGTCGAGCACAAGGACGCCCTCAAGAAGATGAAGACCAACGTCGACATCCTCGCGATGAGCGCGACGCCGATCCCGCGCACGCTCGAGATGGCGGTCACCGGCATCCGCGAGATGTCGACGCTGCAGACACCGCCGGAGGACAGACATCCGATCCTCTCGTTCGTGGGGCCGAAGAGCGACAAGCAGGTCGCCGCGGCGATCCGGCGCGAGATCCTCCGCGAGGGGCAGATCTTCTACGTGCACAACCGGGTGCAGTCGATCCAGCGCATCGCGAGCGAGCTCGCCGAGCTCGTCCCCGAGGCGCGGATCGCCGTCGCGCACGGACAGATGGGCGAGCACCAACTGGAGCAGGTGGTCGACGACTTCTGGGAGCGCAAGTTCGACGTTCTGGTCTCGACGACCATCATCGAGACCGGCCTGGACATCTCGAACGCCAACACGATCATCATCGATCGGGCCGACCGCTACGGCCTCAGCCAGCTGCACCAGCTCCGCGGGCGCGTGGGCCGCGGCCGTGAGCGCGCCTACGCGTACTTTCTCTACGACGACATGAAGCCGCTGAGCGAGACCGCGGCCGACCGGCTGCAGACGATCGCGGTGAACAACGACCTCGGATCCGGCATGCAGGTCGCGCTCAAGGACCTCGAGCTGCGCGGCGCCGGCAACCTGCTGGGCGCTGAGCAGGCCGGCCACATCGCGGGCGTCGGCTTCGACCTGTACCTGCGCATGATCGGAGAGGCCGTCGCGACGTTCCGCGGCGAGGAGACCGAGACCGGCGCCGAGCTGCGCCTCGAGCTGCCCGTGGACGCGCGGATCCCCGATTCGTACATCGACAGCGAGCGGCTGCGACTCGAGGCGTATCAGAAGCTGTCCAGCGCGGCGACGGCGACCGCGGCGGACGATGCGATCGACCACGTCGTCGAGGAGCTCACGGATCGGTACGGCGCACCGCCGGCGGAGGTCGAGGGCCTCGTCGCGATCGCGCGGCTGCGGCGTCGTGCCGCGCGCGCCGGGCTCACCGACGTGGTGGCGATGGGGTCGAACCTGCGGGTCGCGCCGGCGCGCTTCGAGGACTCGATGAAGGTGCGCCTGCAGCGGCTCTATCCGCAGGCCAAGCTCGTCGGCGGGGGAGAGGCGCTCGTGGTGCCCATGCCGGGTGCGGACAAGGCGGATCCGGTCGAGTGGACGGGCCAGCTGCTGACGGCGCTGTTCCCGGCGTCCGCACCGGCCGAGGCGGCCGTCGCTGCGGGAGCTGCGTCGTGAGCACCGAGCTCTCCGCGCCGCGGCGGCGCGACCGCGCGCTGTCGGCGGCAGAGGGGCGCGCCCTCGTCCGGGAGCAGTTGATGCGGGGCCGGCAGGAGGTGCAGCCCGCGGGTGCGCCCGCCGTGGCATCGGCGCTGCCCGCGGACGTCGGCGGTCCGCGGTCCAAGGCGCGAAAGACGGATCCCGTCCTGGTCGTGGGCTCCGCCTCGGCGCCCGAGCCCACGCGGCGCTCGCGGGTGCGCCCGGAACCGGCCGCGGATCCCCGCTGGCGCTGGCTCTCGACCCGCGAGGCGCATCGCGGCAGGGTGCGCATCGACGTCGACGACGTGCAGCTGCCCACGGGCGAGCACACCACGTTCGAGGTCGACCGCAGCGTGCCGTTCACGGTCGCGGTGCTCGTGCAGGACGGCGCCGAACTGCTGCTGGCCCGGCAGTACCGCTATCCGATCGATCGCTGGATCCTGGATCTTCCCGGCGGCGCAGGCGCGTTCGGCGAGTTCCCGGAACAGGCGGCACGACGCGAGCTCGAGGAGGAGCTCGGCGTCGTCGCGGCCGAGCTGATCCCGCTGCACACCTTCTTCGCCAATCCCGGACGGAGCGTCTGGGCGACGCACCTGTTCTTCGCACCCGGAGTGCACGCGGGCCGCGCGTCCGCAGGCGACCCGAGCGAGCAGGTGCGGGCCGTCCGCATCCCGCTCTCCGAACTCGACCGTCTCATCGCCGAGGGCGAGATCCTGGATCCGGCGCTGCTCGTCGCCCGTACGATGGCCGCGGCGAAGGGGTTGCTCCCGCCCGTCGGAGCCTGACGATCGGCGGCCGCAGCACTACGCTCGTCACATGATCTACGAGCACCTCGGGGCTCGGCCCCGCATCCACGACACGGCTGTCGTGGCACCGTCCGCCGTGATCTCCGGTGACGTCACCATCGGCGAGAACTGCCAGGTGCTGCACGGCGCCGTCATCACCGCGGAGGGCGGCCCGATCACGCTCGGCGAGCACGTGATCGTGATGGAGAACGCGCTCATCCGCGCTACAGCCGCCAACCCGGTGCACCTCGGCGATCACGTGCTGGTGGGTCCGATGGCGAGCATCTCGGGCGCGACGATCGCCGACGAGGTGTTCCTCGCCACCGGCACCCGCATCTTCAACGGCGCGGTGATCGGCGAGCGCAGCGAGGTGCGCATCAACGCCGTCGTGCACCTGCGCACGACGCTGCCACCGGAGACCGTGGTGCCGATCGGCTGGGTCGCGGTCGGAGATCCGGTGCGCATCCTCTCGCCGGAACGGCACGAGCAGATCTGGGAGGCCCAGCACGAGCTGGACTTCCCCGGCTACGTTTTCGGCGTGGACCGCTCGACGCCGGATCTCATGGTGCAGCTGACCGAGCGCTACGCCCGCTCGCTCGCCCGGCACGTGGACGACCACGCGCTCTGACCGGATCCTCCTCCCACTCTCGACGAAGGAACGCCGTGCAAGAACAGCAGGCCCGGGGTCTCGTGCGCCCCGATGTCACCGCGCCCGACGCCGTCGTGATCGCGCGCGAGCTCTGGGGCATCACCGTCACCGCCTCCGAGCTCGGCAGCAATCAGGACCGCAACTTCCTGCTCACCGCCGCGGACGGCGCACGCAGCGTGCTGCGCGTCGACAACCCCGTCTTCCCGGACAGCGCCCGCGATGCGCAGCATGCCGCGCTGGAGGCCTACCGTGCGGCGGGTGTCGCGGTGCCCGCCGTGCTGCCGGGCCTCGACGGCGCTCTCACCCAGCGCTGGCGGGGGTTCTCCGTACGGCGCAGCGCCTTCGCCGAGGGCGAGGCGATGGTCGACGCCGGCTACTTCGCGCCGGTGGTGCTGCGGGAGTTCGGATCCCTCGCCGCCGCGTCGGTGAACGCGCTCGCCGCGCTGGATCATCCGGGCCTCGACCGTCCGCAGATGTGGGACATGCGGGTCGCGGCCGAGGAGGCACGCGGTCTGCTGCCGTCGATCGGGGAGCCGGAGCTGCGTCGGCGCGTCGAGGGGGCGATCGCGCAGGCCGAACGCCTCCTGGGGGCCGTCGCCGCAGACCTGCCCGTGCAGCCGATCCACGGCGACCTCACCGATGACAACGTCATGGGGGAGCGCGGCGCGGATTCCCGGCTGCACCCGCGCACCGTGCTGGACCTCGGCGATCTGGGCCTCGGTTGGCGCGTCGCCGAGCTCGCGGTGTGCGCGTCATCGATGCTGCATCACGAGCCGGAGCGGCCGCTGCGCGTGCTCGAGACCATCGCGGCCTTCCACGCCACCGCACCGCTCAGCGACGCAGAAGCGCGCGCGGTCTGGCCGCTCGTCGTGCTGCGCGCCGCGCTGCTCGTGGCGAGCGGCTGGCGTCAGCTCGAGATCGACGGGGGCAACGACTACGCCCGCGAGCGCATCGCCGGAGAACAGGCGATCTTCGATGCGGCCACCCGCATCGGACTGGCCACCGTGGTCGAGCTGGTGCAGGACCGTCTCGATGTCCCAGCAGACGTTCCGGCGCCCGCGCCGGCGAAGGCCGGAGCAGCGCCGCTGGCATCGCTGCTGCCGGGGCTCGACGGCGAGGTCGTGATCCTCGATCCGGGCGTCGAGTCCGAGGACCTGGCCGGTGGGGCATGGCTCTCGTCCGACGCCGAGGAGACCCTCGTCCGCACCGCCCTCGACGGCGGCGCCGCCGCAGCCGTCATGCCCTACGGCGTCTACCGGCTCACCCGCTCGCGCGTCGACAGTGCGGACGCCGCGCCGACCTGGCCGATCGGGACGACGATCCACCTGCCTGCCGGCGGACGGCTGCTGCTCGTCGCTCCGGTGTCCGGACGGATCGACGGCTCCGGGTACGGCACGGTGCGGATCGCGTTCGGCGACGGGTGGGTCTGTGAGATCCGCGGCACGGAATCCGCTCCCGACCAGGGCACCGAGGTCGTCGCAGGGCAGGGGCTCAGCTGGGTCCCGGACGGCACGACGGCCAGAGCCGTCGTGGTCTCGATTCTGCACCGCGACGCCCCGGGGACGATCCCGGACGCCGGTGACGCTGCGCTCGTCGTCCCGGACGTGGTGCCCGCCTGGCGCCGGTTCAGCACCGACCCGGCGCCCTGGCTCGGTCTGCCCGCCCTCGCGCAGTCGGATGAGGCGCCCGCCGAGCTCGCGCGCAGGGCGCGCATCTTCGCGAGCGCCCAGGAACGGTACTACGAGCGCCCGCCGCAGATCGAGCGCGGCTGGCGGCACCATCTCGTCGATACCACGGGGCGCGCCTATGTCGACATGGTGAACAACGTCACCGGTCTCGGGCACGGTCATCCGGGCGTCGCCGACGCGGTGAACCGGCAGATCCGGATCCTGAACACCAACTCCCGATTCCTGTACCGCGAGCTCGCCGAATACAGCGAGCGTCTGCTCGCCCTGCTGCCGGACGAGGCGCGCCGCGGCGGGGCCGACCGGGACGCTCTGGACACGGTGCTGCTGGTGAACAGCGGCTCCGAGGCCGTCGACCTGGCGCTGCGGCTGGCACAGGCCGCCACGGGACGGAAGACCGTGGTGTCGCTGCGTGAGGCTTATCACGGGTGGACGATGGCCAGCGATGCCGTCACGACGAGCGCCTACGACAACCCCGATGCGCTCGCCACGCGTCCGGACTGGGTGCACGTCGCGGACGTGCCCAACCGCTTCCGCGGCACCTACCGCGGGGAGGGCACGGGGCCGAGGTATGCCGCCGACCTGGGGACCGACCTGGACCGGCTCGCCGAGGAGGGGCGTCCCGTCGCGGGCTTCATCTGCGAGTCGGCGCTGGGCAACGCGGGCGGTGTGCTGCTGCCGGACGGCTACCTCGTCGACGCCTACGCCAGGGTGCGCGCGGCGGGAGGTCTCTGCATCGCCGACGAGGTGCAGGTCGGGTTCGGGCGGATGGGATCCTCGTTCTGGGGCTTCGAGCAGTCCGGCGTCGTGCCGGACGTCATCACGATCGCGAAGCCGATGGGCAACGGCTTCCCGATCGGCGGGGTGATCACGTCGACGCGGGTGGCCGACGCGCTGTCCGCCCAGGGGCAGTTCTTCTCATCGGCCGGAGGGAACCCGCTCAGCTGCCGCGTCGGCATCGCGGTGCTGGACGCGATGGCGGCCGAGGGGCTGCAGGAGAACGCCCGCGTCGTGGGGGCGCAGTTGGCTGCAGGCTTCCGCGCGCTGGCCGAGCGCCATCCGTTGATCGGCCCGGTGCACGGCGAAGGGCTCTATCTCGGAGTCGAGCTCGTCCGGGACCGGGAGAGCATGGTGCCCGCGGCGGCCGAGGCCGCGGCGATCTGCGAGCGGCTCCGCGAGCTGGGCGTCGTCGTGCTCACGACCTCCGAGCGCTCGAACGTGCTCAAGATCAAGCCTCCGCTGTGCCTGACGGCGTCCAGCGCGGATGTGGTCGTGGCAGCGCTGGACCGGGTGCTCTCCGAGGGCTGGTGAGTCCGTGCGGTCCCCGCCGGTGCGGAGACCGCACGGGCCGGGATCATGCCTGCTGCGTCGGCAGGACGACGACCTGGCGCAGGTTCACGTGCGCGGGGCGGGTCACGACGAAGTCGACCAGATCGGCGATGTCATCGGCGGAGATCGCCTCGATCGCGTCGAACATGGCGGCGAGTTCGGCCCCCAGCCGCTCGTTCGCGATGTGGGTGCCGAGCTCGGTCGAGGTGAGACCGGGTTCGACGTTGGTGACCCGCACGCCGTGCCGGGCCATCTCGGTGCGCTGCATGGCGGAGAGTGCGGTGACGGCGGCCTTCGTCGCGGCGTAGACGGCGTAGTCGGGGAACACCGCGTGCGCGGCGATCGACGAGATGTTGACGATGTCGCGGGATCCGGTTCCCTCCACAAGGTCCGACAGCACGGCGCGGGTGATTCGGAGCAGGCCGGTGAGATTCGTGTCGATCATGCGACCCCACTCGTCGGCGCGACCGTCGGCGAGAGGGTTCGGCAGCATCACGCCGGCGGCGTTGACGAGGATGTCGACGCGCCCCAGTTCCGCATGGATGCGCGTGACCGCGGCTTCGACGTCGGCATCCGAGGTGATGTCGGCCGGCACGGCCAGCACGTGTCCGGCGGATTCTGCGGAGGCCTCGGCGACGGCGACGAGTCGATCCTCGCGGCGGCCGAGGGCGGCGACGGAGGCGCCGAGGGCGGCGAGGTGCGCGGCGACGGCCGCGCCCATGCCGCTGCCGGCACCGGTGACGAGAGCGGTGCGTCCGGACAGGGGGAGGGAGAATTCGGTGTTCATGAGCACCAGCCTGCGAAGGCGGCGCCGGGGTGGGAACGCTCCGATGAACCTGGGTCTGACAGGACCCCCCTCGCCCGGCGCGCGGCCGCGATACTGGGACCATGACATCGGAGATCGGCGAGTTCCTCCGCGCGAAGCGCGAACGGGTCGCACCGGAGAAGCGCGGTCTCCCCGCGGGTGGCCGGCGGCGCGTGCCGGGGCTGCGTCGTGAGGAGGTCGCGCTGCTGGCGGGGATCAGTCCCGACTACTACGTTCGTCTGGAACAGGGCAGGGCGCGGGCGGCGTCGGACCAGGTGCTCGACGCGATCGCGCGCGTGCTGAGCCTGGACGAGGTGGAGCGCGATCATCTCCGGGTTCTCGCGCGGCCGGATGCCGTGGCGCCGGCGCCCCGGGCTCCCTCGGCTCCCGCCGCACGGCCCGGGGTGCGCGCGCTGCTCGAGGCGATGCCCCAGGTGCCGGCGTTCGTGCTGGGGCCGGCCATGGACGTGCTGGCGACGAACCTCCTCGGCGAGGCCCTCATCGCGCTCCCCGACGAGCCACGGAACATGGCCCGTCACGTCTTCCTGGATCCGACCTCACCCTCGTACTATCCCGAATGGGCGAAGGTCGCCCGCGAGACGGCTGCCCACCTGCGCCGCATGGCGGGTCTGCTCCCCGACGCCCCGGAGATCGCGGCGCTGATCGGTGAGCTCACCATCGGCAGCGATGACTTCGTGCGGGAATGGGCGCGGCAGGAGGTGGTCGTGAAGACCCACGGTCGCAAGCTCGTCGACCACCCGGAGGTCGGGCGCCTCTCCCTCGACTACGAGACGCTCACCCTTCCCGATGAGCCCGGACTCATGCTCGTGACGTACACGGCCGCCGACGAGAGGACATCCGACGCGCTGCGGACGCTGGGATCCTGGGCGGCGAGCCGGTCGACCGGCGACCGTGCGGTGCGCCCGCCCGTCGCCGACGGGCATGATCGCGCACCGTCTGCGGAACGCTGAGCGCGTCCGAGACGAAAGCGCCGGTCCGCTCGAGGCGGGCCGGCGCTTCCCCGATCGGAGTGCGGTTCAGATCACGCCCTGGGCGAGCATCGCGTTCGCGACCCGCTCGAAGCCGGCGATGTTGGCGCCGGCGACGTAGTCGCCGGGAACGCCGTAGCGCTCGGCGGCGTCGAACGCGGCGTGGTGGATGTCCGCCATGATGTCGCGGAGCTTCTGCTCGCTGTCGTCGAAGCCCCAGCGCTGACGGGCCGCGTTCTGGCTCATCTCCAGCGCGGACGTCGCGACGCCGCCGGCGTTCGCGGCCTTGCCGGGCGCGAACAGCACGCCCGCGTCCTGGAAGGCGGCAACGGCCTCCGGGGTGCTCGGCATGTTGGCGCCCTCGGAGACGGCGCGCACGCCGTTCGCGATCAGGGCGGTGGCGCTCGCACCGTCCAACTCGTTCTGCGTCGCGGAGGGCACCGCGATGTCGACCGGCACCTCCCAGACGGATCCGCCCTCGACGAAACGGGCGCTCGGCCGGCGGTTCGCATACTCGACGATGCGGCCGCGCTCGACCTCCTTGATCTGGCGCAGCAGGTCCACATCGATGCCGGCGTCGTCGACGACGTATCCGGAGGAGTCGGACGCGGTCACCGCGACAGCGCCCAGCTGCGCGGCCTTCTGGATCGCGTAGATCGCGACGTTGCCGGATCCGGAGACGCCCACCCGCTTGCCGTCGAGCGACTCGCCGTGCACGGCCAGCATCTCCTGCGCGAAGAAGACCGCGCCGTAGCCGGTGGCCTCGGTCCGCACCTGAGCGCCGCCCCAGCCGATGCCCTTGCCCGTGAACATGCCGGACTCGTGACGGTTGGTGATCTTGCGGTACTGGCCGAACAGATAACCGATCTCGCGGCCGCCCACGCCGATGTCACCCGCGGGGACGTCGGTGTGCTCGCCGAGGTGGCGGTACAGCTCGTTCATGAAGGACTGGCAGAACCGCATGATCTCGGCGTCGCTGCGGCCGTGCGGGTCGAAGTTCGAGCCGCCCTTGCCGCCGCCGATGCCCTGACCGGTGAGCGCGTTCTTGAAGATCTGCTCGAAGCCGAGGAACTTGATGATCGAGATGTTCACCGACGGGTGGAAGCGCAGGCCGCCCTTGTACGGACCGAGCACGGAGGAGTACTGCACGCGGTAGCCGCGGTTCACCTGCAGCTTGCCGTTGTCGTCCACCCATGGCACACGGAAGATCACCTGGCGCTCCGGCTCGACGAGGCGCTCCAGCACCCCGGCGTCGACGTACTCGGGGTGCCGCTCGAGCACGGGCCCGATCGAATGCAGCACCTCGTGCACGGCCTGATGGAACTCCGGCTCGTGCGGGTTCAGGGTGAGGACGTCGTCGAAGACGGGCTGGGCGAGCGTCGAGAGGGGATGGAAGTCGGTGTTGACGGGGTCGCTGATGGTGTCGGTCACTCGGGTGCTTTCAGAGGGGGATGCGGAGAGGAGCGCGGGTGATCGTGTCGTGCGCAGACAGCCGGATGCGGCGGATTCCTCACTCTAACCCGGCACGCCGCCCGCCCTGCGCCGTGTGAACCCCCCGCGAGAAGCCCGGATCAGCCCGTGTTCTGCAGGCCCGCGGCCACGCCGCTGACCGACAGGAGCAGCAGACGCTGCAGCTCCGGATCCGGCGCGGGAGCCTGCTCATCCGCATCGCGGAGGCCGCGCAGCGCCCGCAATTGGAGGAGCGACAGCGCGTCCACGTAGGGGCTGCGCATCGCGACCGCGCGCTGCAGGATGGGCTTGTTCTCCAGCAGACGCTCGCCACCGGTGAGGCGGATCACCCAGGAGCGGGTGAGCTCCATCTCCTCGAGGACGAGACCAGCGAGGTCGTCGCGGTCGCCGAGGCCCAGGTAGCGGCGGGCGATGCGCGGATCCGTCTTCGCGAGACTCATCGCGACGTTGTCGACCATAGTGCGCAGCAGCGGCCACTCCTGGTACGCGGTGCGCAGCAGCTCCTCGTCTCCGACGGCGTCGAGCGCGGTGCCGAGACCGAACCAGCCGGCGAGGTTGATCCGCGCCTGCGTCCATGCGAACACCCACGGGATCGCCCTGAGGTCCTCGAGGGATTCGACGGAGAGCCCACGACGCGCGGGGCGGGACCCGAGGGCCAGCAGGCCGACCTCCTCCATGGGTGTGACCGTGGCGAACCAGGGCGCGAAGCCCGGCGCCTTCACGAGGGAGAAGAAGCGTTCGCGTGAGGCGAGGTCCATGGTCGCGGCGACGTCGGCGAACCGCTCGGCGGCGGCGCTGTTGCGCTGTTCGACGCCGGGGGAGGAGGCGAGCAGGGTCGCGGCGGTGACCTGGTCGATATGCCGCATCGCGATCGCGGGCTCGCCGTAGCGGGCGAAGATGACCTCGCCCTGCTCGGTGAGCTTGAACCGCCCGTCGACCGAGTGCGGCGGCTGCGCGAGGATCGCCGAGTTCGCGGGCCCGCCGCCACGGCCGAGGGCGCCGCCGCGGCCGTGGAACAGGGTGAGCTCGATGCTCTCGCGCTGCGCCCAGGCGGCGATCTCCGCCTGCGCCTCGTAGAGGGCGAGGTTCGCCGCGACCGGACCGACGTCCTTCGACGAGTCGGAGTAGCCGAGCATGACTTCCAGGCGGCGGCCGGTCGCAGCAAGCCGCGCCGCGAAGGCAGGGTGCGTGACGATCTCGGCGAGGATCCCGGGGGCGGCCTGCAGGTCGGCGAACGTCTCGAACAGCGGCACCACGTCGAGCACGGGCCCGTCGTCTCCGCACGCGTACTGCGCGAGGCGATGCACGTTCGCGAGGTCCTGCGCGGACTGCGTGAACGAGACGACGTAGCGACCTGCGGCGCGGGGGCCATAGGTGCGCTGGATCTCGCGGACGGTGCGGAAGACCGCGAGCACCTCCTCGGTCTCGGCGCTGAGGGATCCGGATCCGCCCGCGGCGTCGAGCTCCGCGAGCGCGCGCGCGTGCACCTGGGAGTGTTGACGCACCTCCAGCTCGGCGAGGTGGAAGCCGTACGTCTCCACCTGCCAGATGAGGTGCTGTATCCCGCCGAACGCATGCCGGTGCGCGCCGGCTGCGACGAGCGACGACTGCACGGTGCGAAGCTCGGCGAGGAGTTGCTCCGGATCCTCGTATCCGCCCTCGTCCCCGCGACGGGTGACCGCGACGCGGTGCGCGAGCAGCAACAGGATCCGACGATGCGGCTCGGAGGGGGAGCGGGTGGCGATCTCGCCCGCGACGTCGGGGTGGGCGGTCTGCAGCGCGCTCCACAGCGCCGTCGCCTCCGCGGAGGGCGGCGTGCCCTCCGCGTCGAGGGTCAGCGTGCGGCCGATCCGCTCGATCGCGCGCTCGAGTCCGCGCAGGACGTGGTCGGCCGCGATCGCCGCGGCCTCGCGGGTCACGGCGGCCGTGACGAACGGGTTGCCGTCGCGGTCGCCGCCGACCCAGGTGCCGATGCGCACGAAGGCGGGGACGATGGGGGCGGAGGAACCGGATTCGTCGCCGCGCAGCACGTCGTCGATGCGGCGGTACACGTGCGGCACCGTGGTGAACAGCGTCTCGTCGAAGACGCTCATGACCGTGCGCACCTCATCGGTCGGCGCCGGCTTCTGGGCGCGCAGCGGCGCCGTGCGCCAGAGGGTGTCGACCTCCTCGAGCATGCGCCGACGTGCGCGGTGCGCCTCGGGGCCGCCCTCGGCCGCGGCGTCATGCGCGCTGAGCAGGTCGGCGAGCCGCCGGATGCTGGATGACACCGCGCGGCGGCGGGCTTCGGTGGGATGCGCCGTGAACACGGGGTGGAACCGCAGCGCGCCGAGGCGGCGGCGGGCCTCGTCCTCGCCGACCTCGGCGCTCAGCTGCGCGAAGGCTCCGGCGACGGTGTCGGTGGACGTGGGGTCGTCGCCGCGCTCGCGGAGCACGCGGACGCGCTGGTGCTCCTCGGCGAGGTTCACGAGGTGGAAGTACGCGGTGAAGGCTCTGGCGACCTCGTCTGCGCGCTGCACCGAGAACTCCTCGGCGATCCGGGTCGCGCGGTCGAAGGCCTCGGCGGACTCGTCGGTGTAGGCCTCGATCGTGGCCTGGCGCAGGCGCTCGACGTCGTCGAACAGATCGTCGCCGCCGGATTCGCGCAGGACCTGGCCGAGCAGCGCGCCGAGCATGCGCACATCGGCGCGCATCGCCTCGGGCAGCTCGCGCCCTGCCTCGAACCTGCCGACGATGCGGATGGCTTCAGTATGGGTTGTGTCGGGGGTCACGGTTCGAGCGTAAACCGATGCCGTCGGCGCGACGACCGCGTGACGTTCCGCGGGGAGCGGTATGCCATCCCGCGCGCCCTGGCTCTCGTCGCCGTCATGGGCGCGCGATACGGTGGGAGGGATGAGCCGCACGACTCGCCTTCTCCGTTCCGCCCAGTTCCCCGCGATCCTGCTGCTCCTGGCCGCGGGGCTCGGACTTCTGCTGGCCAACCTGCCCTCGCATGATGCGGTCGCCGGGATCCTCGACGCGCACCTCGCCGTGCCCGGCACCGGACTCGACCTCTCGGTCGAGCACTGGGTCTCCGACGGGGTCCTCGCGATCTTCTTCTTCGTCGTCGCCTTGGAGCTGCAGTTCGAGCTCACCCGCGGCGAGCTGAACAGCCTGCGCGCGGCGGTCCAGCCCGCGATCGCCGCGGCCGGCGGCATCCTGGTCCCGATCGCCGTGTATCTGGTGATCGCGGGTGGCGGGCCGAGCGCCACGGGCTGGCCCATCCCCACCGCGACCGACATCGCCTTCGCGCTCGGCGTGCTCGCCGTGTTCGGGCGCGGTCTGCCGTCCGCGGTGCGCGTGTTCCTGCTCGCCCTCGCGATCCTCGACGACATCGTCGGGATCGTCTTCATCGCGGTGCTGTTCGCCGACGGGTTGGATCTGCTGCGATTGGGACTGGGGATCGTGGCGGTGATCGTGTTCGCGGTGCTCAGCCGCACGCTGCAGCGACGCCGGCGCCTGGATCCGCTCATCGTGGCGCTCATGATCGTCGTCGGCGTCGTCGCGTGGGCCCTGTTCGCCCTCTCCGGCGTGCATGCGACGATTGCCGGAGTCATGCTCGGGCTCGTGATGGCGCCGCGCGCATCGGAGCGCACCCGGCACGCGCTGGAGCCGTGGGTGAACGGCCTGGTCCTGCCGCTGTTCGCGTTCGTCGCGGCTTTCGTGGTGATCCCGCAGGTGCCGCTGTCGGCGCTGTCGCCCGCCTTCTTCGGCATCCTCGTCGCGTTGCCGGTCGGCAAGCTGCTCGGCATCTCACTGTTCGGGCTCGTCGCGCAGCGGATCCGTCCGCGCGGCACGCCGCCGGCGATCCGGTTCCCCGACCTGCTCGCGGCCGGTGCGCTCGGCGGCATCGGATTCACCGTGTCGCTGCTGCTGGCCAATCTCGCGTTCGCGAAGCAGGCTGAGGTCCGCGACGAGGCGATCCTGGCGGTGCTGCTCGGATCGATCGTCTCTCTCCTCGTCGGCGCCGTGCTGGTGTCATGGCGGGCGAAGGTGCACCGCGCCGCGGGCGCCTCCGATGAGGATTTCGGCGACGATGACGACCTCTGGGTGGCGCACACGGACGAGGTGCGGACCCCGACGGCTCGAGAGGAGCTCTTCGATGAGCGGCACGATGGACCCGGGAAGCACTGAGGATCCGCTCCGCGCGGCCGCCGAGGTCATGCGACAGGTGCGAGAGAAGTGCGTGTGGTCGCAGGCCATGACGCACCGCGAACTCGTGCCGTACCTCGTCGAGGAGTCGGCCGAGCTCATCGACGCGGTGGAGCGCGGCGACCGTACGGAGCTGCGCGAAGAGCTCGGCGACCTGCTCTGGCAGGTCCTGTTCCATGCGGCGATCGCGGCGCAGGATCCGGCGGATCCGTTCGACATCGACGACGTCGCCCGTACGCTCACCGAGAAGATGACGCGGCGCCACCCGCATGTGTTCGGCGATGCGATCGCGCGCACGCCGGAAGAGGTGCTCGTGCACTGGAACGCGGCCAAGGCCGCCGAGAAGCGCGAGCGCCGCAGCGTGCTGGACGGCATCCCGCCCGGCATGCCCGCCCTCGCCCGCGCGCAGAAGATCCTGGGCAGGGCCGCGAAGGCGAAGGTCCTGGTCCCCGAGGATCCGTCCGCGTCCGGGCATGAGGAGGAGCCGCCGGCGATCGTCGGCCCGACTCCCGCGCCTCCTGCGGAACCCGCTGCGCTCACGGAGGCCGAGCTCGGCGACCAGCTGCTGACTCTCGTCGTGGCGGCTCGCACCCACGGCTGGGACGCGGAGCGTGCGCTGCGCGAGCGGATCAGGATCCTCGAGGACGAGGTGCGGGCCGCGGAGGGATCCGAGTCGGTCTGACGGACCTGGAAGAATGGTTCCGTGGCAACGGTCAATCCTCCGCGCGGGATGCGCGACTTCCTCCCCGCCGACAAGGCACGTCGTGAGCGCGTGCTGTCCGTCATCCGCGAGCGCTACCGCGCGCATGGTTTCGACGAGATCGAGACGCCCGTCGTCGAGGAGTACGACCGCCTGCACGCAGGGATCGGCGGCGACAACGAGAAGCTCTCGTTCAACATCCTGCGCCGAGGTCTCGACGCCGAGGGCATCGCCGCGGCGGCCGAGGATCCGGCCGCGCTCAGCGACCTCGGCCTGCGCTACGACCTGACCGTCCCGCTCGCCCGCTTCTACGCGACGAACCGCGGTCAGCTGCCCGGGGTGTTCCGCTCGATCCAGATCGGTCCGGTCTGGCGCGCCGAGCGCCCGCAGAAGGGCCGGTACCGCCAGTTCGTGCAGTGCGACATCGACATCATCGGGGACGACTCGGCGCGCGCCGAGGCCGAGCTCATCGTCGCATCGCTCGACACGATCGACGCCCTGGGCCTCACCGGGGGCACGGTGCGCGTGAACGACCGCCGCGCGCTGGACTGGATGCTCGACGCGTTCGGCTTCGCGCAGGACGAGCGCCCCGGCGTGCTCATCACGATCGACAAGCTCGACAAGATCGGTGCGGACGGCATCGTCGCCGAGCTGCGCGAGCGCGGCGCCACCGCCGCGGCCGTGGATGCGTTCGAGGCGTTCCTGCACCGCCCGCAGACGCTCGAGTACAACCCCTACGGCGAACGGCAGATCCGCAAGGCGCTGCCCGAGAACGCCCCGGACGAGCTCGTCGCGCACCTCGTGGGACTCGGCGAGGCGGTCGCGGCCGCACGCCCCGCCGCGGAGGGGATCGACCCGATCCCGCTGCAGTTCGACCCGTTCCTCGTGCGCGGCATGGGCTACTACACGGGCACGATCATGGAGCTCGCGCACCCTTCCGTGACCTACTCGCTGGGTGGTGGCGGTCGCTATGACGGCATGATCGGACGCTTCCTCGGTCAGCAGGTGCCCGCGGTCGGCTTCTCGATCGGCTTCGAGCGCATCGTCGATCTGCTGGAGTCGGCCGACGATGATGCGGCCCAGGCCGTGGTGCTGGTGCACGACGCCGACGTCCCGGTGGCGGAGCTCGTCGCCCACAAGGCGGCGCTCATCGCGGGCGGCGCCCGGGTGCGGCTGGAGCGGCGCACGAAGAACCTCAAGGCCCTGCTGGAGCGTGCCGCCGCCGACGGCTACACGGCGTTCGCGGGTGTCCGTGCGGGCGACTCCTTCGATGCGCTGGAGGTCAAGCCGCTGTCCTGACGCGACCGTCTGCACGATCGTGCGACGCCTGCACGACCGGATCCGAGGATGCGCCCTGCCGGCGTCGCAGGATCGCGCATCCGTCGCGATCGGACGTCGCCTTCGCGACCGCGGCTCGTCACGCGCCGTTCATGTCGATGCGGTCTGATCGGCGTATGGACGCTGCCGACCGCCGCAGGACCCGATCCGCGCGCTCCGCCGGGCTCAGCAACCGCTCGAAGGGGCTTCTCGGAGCCGCCGGGCTCGCGGTCGCGGGATCGGCCGTCGCCGTGCCGCTCGCCCTGCGGCGCCAGGCCAGGATCGCCCGACGTCGCATCGGCAAGCCGCTGGGCGAGGAAGCGATCGATGCAGACCGCGTGTGGCGGCCGCGCCTGTCGGGGGAGCCCATCGAACTGCTTCTTCTCGGCGACTCGCTCGCGGCGGGTCTTGGTGCCGAACGACGCAAGGACACGCTGGGCGGACGGCTCGCCAAGGGCGTCGCCCGGCGGACGCGACGGCCGGTGCGACTGCGCACCGTCGCGATCGTCGGATCCGAGTCGCCGGATCTGGATGCCCAGCTCGCCTCGCTTCCGACGGACTACCTGCCGCACGTCGCCGTGATCGTCGTGGGCGGCAACGACGTGACGCATCGGATCCCGGTCTCCCTGTCTGTGCAGCATCTCGAAGATGCGATCGGCTGGCTGCATGCGCTCGGCGCCGGCGTCGTGGTGGGCACCTGCCCCGACCTCGGGGCGCTGCGGGCCGTTCCGCAGCCGCTGCGCTCGATCGCCTCGCGGATGTCGCGGCGACTGGCGGCGGCGCAGGCCCAGGCCGCCATCGAGCACGGAGCCACGGCGGTCGACCTGCGCCGTGCGGTCGGCCCGATGTTCTTCGACGAGCCCGAAGAGATGTTCAGCCTGGACCGGTTCCACCCCAGCGCCCTCGGCTACCGGCGCACCGCGGAGGCGCTGCTGCCCGCTGCCGCGGCAGCGGCCGAGGAGGCCGCGGTGGGCGCGACCCCCGGAGCGCTCAGCTCTCCGTCGCGGTGAACGAGGCGGCCCATTCGGCGATGCGGGCTGTGCTCTCGGCCTCCGAGAGGTCCTCGACCCGCGTCATGATCGACCAGCGCACGCCGAACGGATCCCGGATGCTCGCATAGCGGTCGCCCGAGACGAACGTCGACGGCGCCTCGCGGACTGTGGCGCCCGCGGCGACGGCGCGCTCGACGACCGTGTCAACGTCGGGCACATAGAGACCCATCGAGTAGCAATCGGCGTCGCCGGCGGGCGCGGCGACGAGCCCGTACTCCGGGTTGGGATCGCCCAGCTGCAGCACGCCGAGACCGAAGTCGAGGTCGGCGTGCGCGACCACGCCGCCGAACTCGGTGATCTCGACGACGCGCGCGCCGAAGATCTCGCGGTAGAACTCGATCGCGGACCGGGAATCGGGGATGGCCAGGAACGGGGTGAGGGAGGTGGCGGAGTTCGGGCGGCCGTTCGTCGTGTACTGGCCGGTGATGCCGGTGGCGTTCGTCGTGGAGGTGTCTTCGCTCATGACCCGAGGCTAGGCCCGGAGCGGAGGGCGGTTCTTGCAGATTCGCGCCATGTCGGACGGCGGCGCGGACCCGTGGTGGCAGTCCGATGTCCGGGGTGCCATCTACGCTCGAGGGATGGTCGATCCGACGCGTGGCGTGCTCTATCCGGCGCGCCTGCCGCAGTTCCACCGTCTTCCGCCGCCGGCCCAGGTCGCCGAGCTCGTGGAGTGGTGCTGGATCCCCGAGTGGGATATCGAGCCGGGCCGTTCGTCGCGTCAGGACCTCGTGTCGTTCCCTGCTCTGAACCTGGTCGTCGAGAGCGGGGGCACGGTGCTGTCGGGCGCGACGACGCGAGCCAGCTCCCGGGAGTTGACCGGCAGGGGGTGGGCCGTCGGCGCGCTGCTGCGACCGGCCGCCGTGGCCGCATTGACCGAGGCGCCCTCGACGCTGCTGGACCGGGTGGAGGCGTACCCGGCTCCGGGACTGACGGAGGCGGTCGAGCGGGCGATGTCCTCGGGCGAAGGGCATCGGGAGCGGGCCGTCGCGGTGCTGTGCGCCTGGCTGGGCGAGCGCGTGGGCGAGGTCCCCGCTCCGGCTCGGCACGCGAACGCCATGGCGGAGCTGCTCATGTCCGATCCAGACATCCGCACCCCTGAGCAGGCGGCAGCCCGCCTTGCCGTCTCGGTGCGCACGCTGCAGCGCATGGCGCACCGCCACGTCGGACTGTCGCCCGCAGCCATGATCCGGCGGCGGCGGCTGCAGGAGGCCGCGGAGCGGATCCGTTCGCATGCCGACACGGATCTCGCGACGGTCGCCGTCGAGCTCGGCTACGCGGATCAGTCGCACCTCGCGAACGACTTCCGTGCGGTGCTCGGCTTCACCCCGTCGGCGTATCGCGCCGATGCCGGTCCCCGCCGAGCCTGATCGCCCGCAGCCCGACGCCGACGAGGACGACAGCCGCACCGATCAGCACCGAGGGCAGCGGCAGCGACGCGGCCAGGGTTGCGCAGCCGATGACGCCGAGCACCTGCAGCGGCTTCGGATATCGACGGGCGGTCCCGGCCTGCTGGAGCGCGGCGGCGTTCGCGACGAAGTAGTACAGCAGTACCCCGAACGAGGAGAATCCGATCGCTCCGCGCAGATCGGCGGCGAGCACGACCGCCACCACGACGGCGCCGGCGGCCAGCTGGGCGCGCCGCGGGACGTGATGCCCGCGGTCGACAGCGGCCAGCAAACGGGGCAGATCGCGCTCCCGCGCCATCGCGAGCGAGGTTCGCCCGATCCCGGACAGCAGGGCGAGCAGCGCCCCGGTCGCGGCCGCTGCGGCGGCGATCCGCACCGCAGGCACCGCAGCCGTCCAGCCGGCCGCGGAGACGACGTCGGCGAGCGGCGCGGCTGAGCTCTCCGCGCCCCCGCCGAGCGTCATGACGACCGCACCGCCGATGAGGACGTAGACCGCGAGCGCGGAAGCGAGCGCGATGCCGATCGCCCGCGGGATGGTGCGCGACGGATCACGCACCTCCTCGCCCATGGTCGCGATCCGCGCATAGCCGGCGAAGGCGAAGAAGAGCAGACCCGCGGCCTGGAGCACACCGTACGGGGATCCGGACGGGAGCGGCACCGGCGCGGCGTGGGGCAGCGCGGCGCCGGCCGCTGCGAGGACCACGACCAGTCCGAGCAACGTCACGGCCACGAGCATCTGGGTGACGCGCGCGGTGCGGGTCACCCCGACGCAGGTGACGGCGGTGAGCGTGGCGACCGCCACGACGGCGACGGGCTTCTGCCATCCCGCGGGGGCGACGTAGGCGGCGACCGTCATGGCCATCGCGGCCCCGCTCGCGAGTTTGCCGATCACGAAGCACCATCCGGCGACGAATCCCCACCACGGTCCCAGCTCGGCGCGTCCGTACGCGTACGCGCCGCCGGAGACCGGATGCACGGCTGCGAGCTGCGCCGACGAGGTGGCGTTGCAGAACGCCACGGCGCCCGCCAGGGGCAGCGCGACGAGCAGGCCGGAGCCGGCTGCGCCCAGAGCCGGGCCCCAGACGGTGAACACCCCCGCGCCGATCATGGATCCGAGGCCGATCGCGACGGCATCGGCGAGCGTCAGACGGCGAGCAAGAGGCATCCCGTCATCGTGGCACCGTGGGGTGAACGGAGGGCGCCGTGTCGTCGGGGAGCGGGAGGACGAGCATGGCCGGCGTCGTGCCTCCCAGGAAAAGGGTCTGGATGCTGGCGATGAGGCGGGAATGGTCGCGGACGGGGTCGGCCGTGCCCGGATTGCGCAGATGCAGGGGGTGCGCGCCCCACGACACCTGGACGCGCAGGCGGTTGCCCGTGGCGAAGCGATGGGCGACCGGCGCGAGTTCGACGCCCACGTCGCGCGGCTCGCCGGGAGCGACGGGCGGGGAGAGTCGGAGGTAGCCGTCGGTCACCGTGCGGGAGACCCCTCGGCGATCGACTTCGCAGAGGCGCACGAAGACGTCGGCCCGCGGATTCGTGGAGGCGAACGTCAGCCTCATCTCCGGCGAGCCCATGACCAGCAGCGGGCCGGCGAGAGGCTCGCCCGTGAACAGCAGCACATCGTCCCGGCGTTCGCGGCGTCGCTGGTCCCGACGCCCCGCGCTGAACGGGTTGAGCGTACGGCCGCCGGCGTCGGGGGTGGGATCGGCGGGGTCGTAGCGGGACGCGAGGGCGCCGCTGTCGTGTGCGATGCCGGGCGCCGCGAGGCGGCCGTCCGCGGTCAGCTCCAGCCGGTGCGGAACGCTCGGCGGCGGCCATGCGGTCAGATCCCGCCACCCGCCGCCTCCGCTGATCTCGACGCGCACGGCGGCGGCCTCGGGCTCGCCCTCGAACACCCGCAGCGCCTCGCGCACGCCGATCACGGTGATCTCCGCAGCGCCGTGGATCCAGTCGCCCACGATCAGGCGCGTCCGCACGCCGGCGCCCTGCAGCGCGGCGTGGTCGTGGAGCTGGCCGACCAGGAAGAGATCCTGCCATCCCGCCAGCAGCGTGACGGGAGGGATCGCAGCGGGATCGGAGGCGAAGTGCAGCGGATCCCACCAGGGATCCCCGGGATCGCTGTGCTCGACCCAGTCGCGGAAGAACTGCGGGTCGTCGCCGAGAGCTGCCGGAACGGCCTCGGACGGCGGCACCGTCCGTGCTCCCCGGGCGAGGCCCCTGCGCGCTCGCAGCAGCCTCCACAGACGCGCCGCAGGCCCGCGCTCCTGGACGCCGAGGGCGTACGCCCATGCGAGCGGCGTGTCGATCGAGAAACCGTGCCCGAGGTAGAGGATCGCCTCGTCGAAGCGTCGGGCCGACACCGCGATGCCCATGGCGTCGGGCCGGAGCTCGCCGTCGCAGTACGCCCATTGCGTCACCCCGAAGTAGCTGCCGCCCCAGGAGTGCACGAGGCCGGTCGCCCACGGCTGCGCGCGCAGCCAACGCAGCGTCGCCTGCCCGTCGGCGACCTCGTCGTGCAGCGGCCGGAACCGTCCGCCGGACCCGAAGGTGCCGCGACAGCTCTGCACCACGACGTGATGCCCGCGTTCTGCGAGGAAGCGCGCCACGGCGGCGACGCCGTTCCGGTCGTAGGGCGTGCGGATGAGCACGGTGTGCGGGCCGGCGTCGTCCGCCGCCCAATGGTCGGTGAGCAGCGTCGCCCCGTCGTCTGCGGGCACCGCGATGCCCGAGGTCCGGTGCACGACCGGATGCGTCGGCGCCGGAATGTCGGGGGCCGAGCGCAGCCTGCGGTACTCGGCGCGCGCCGTCCAGGGCAGCCGATCGCCCCTGCTCATCGGACCGCCTTGACCCGTGTGACGGCGAAGGCGGCGAACAGCGCCATCACGACCGCGCCGGCATAGAGCGCGACGAAGTTCTCACCCGTGGGCGAGCCGATGCGCGTCACGAAGAACGCGAACACCGGCACCAGGATGCCCGGCAGCAGGTAGGCGAGCGCCACGATGCCGAGATCCTTGCCGGCGTCTTCGGTCGAGGGCAGGCACTCGGTCATGAGGGCGACGTCGGCCGCGATGTAGGCGCCCTGACCTGCGCCGACGATGCCGATCCCGATCAGGAAAAAGGTGACGTCGCCGCCCGCGACGGCGACGACGAGTCCGACCGCGCTCGTCAGCGCGCCGATCACGACGGTCGGCTTGCGCCGCCCTGTGCGGTCCGAGATGACGCCGAAGACGAAGGCCAGCACGAGGTTCATGATCGTGAACGCCGCGGTCGCCTGGGTCTGGACGACCGCGATGCGCGCCGGATCGTCGATGCCGAAGCGGCTGGAGATCGTGAGGTAGAGATAGCTGGTCACCGACACGATCGAGGCGGTCATGAAGAAGCGGCAGATCCAAGCCCATGCGAAGTCGGGGTGGCGGCGGGGGCTCAGCCAGAACGTCTCGATCACCCCGCGCCAGTCGAGCGGGGGAGCGGGGACCGTGCGGTGCAGGTCGCGCAGGGCGAAGAAGAGCGTGAGCGCGAGCACGACGGCGATGCCGCCGGGGATGAGGAACATGCCGACCTGTCCCGTGCCCGCGACCGCGCCGGCCAGCGCGACACCGCCGAAGATGCCGATGGTCGTCGCGGCGCCTGTGACGGCGGACATGATCGCGCGGATGCGGCGGCGGATCTGATCGGCGAAGAGGGTGTGGATCGTCATCGACACGGCTCCCCACCCGATCAGCACGAGCACGACGCCCGCTCCGAGCACGGGGAGAGAGGTGGCGAACGCCTGCAGGAGGTAGCCGATCGCCGCGAGGAGCACGCCCGCCGCGATCCAAGGGCGGCGGACGCCGAGGCGGGAGAGGGAGCGGTCGCTGAGACGCCCGAAGATCGGAGTGGTGACGAGGATCGCGGCGCCGCCGGCGGTGAGGACGATGCTGAGATTCCCCGTGGCCTGCTCGGGATCCCACTGCTTGAGGAGCTGCGGCACGGCGACCCCGGCGACGCCCTGGGCGATGCCGGTTGCGAGCCAGGTGAGGACGAACGCGACCCAGAACCACCAGGTCTGACGTTCGCCGGGCACGGAGTCGTCCGCGGGTGAGGGGGCGGACGGCAGCGGGATCACGGGGTCTGCGGCATGGGTGGACATCATCGTCTCCCTCTCGGTTCGGTGTTCGGGTGCGGGTGTTCGGACGCGTAGGCGGCGGCGACCTCGGCGACGAACACGTCGCGCCAGTCGCGGGCTCCCTGCCAGGCGGTGAGCCCCGGGGAGCCGTGCACGTGGCCGGCGCCGATGCGGAGAGTCACGGGGACCTCCGCGTCCTCCAGGGCGCGGGCGTAGGCGACAGCGCCGTTGCGGAGCGGGTCGAACTCCGCGGCGAGGATCAGGGCCGGGGCGAGGCCTCGATGATCGGCGGCGTCGAGCGGCGAGCACTCCGCCAGAGGGGCGCCCGCGCGGTAGATACCGGCCAGGAGCTCGGCGCTGTCCATGCCGGAGGCGCGGCGTTGCCGCTCGGAGGGGCCGTCGAGAGGGCGCAGCGTGGCGGGCAGCACCTCGAGCGCCTGATGGTGCAGCCGGCGGCCCGCATCCCTCTCACGAAGGGCGGCGGAGGCCGCGATCGTGGCTCCGGCGGAGTTGCCTCCGATGCCGAGACGAGCCGGGTCGACGCCCAGCTCGCCGGCCCGGGCGCGCAAGTCTGCGAGCGCTGCGACGGCGTCGTCGACCGGGGCGGGGAACGGGTGCTCCGGGGCGAGGCGGTACTCGAGCGACACGATCTGCACGGCGGAGCGCAGGGCGCGGTCCGCGGTGGTGCTCTCGTTGAGCACCTCGTCGATCGTCCCCGCGATCCAGCCTCCGCCGTGCAGCCACAGCATGGTCGGGAGAGGGCCGGACGAGCCCGCCGAGCGGAACCGCCGGGCGCGGAGAGGTCCGGCGGCGCCGGTGAGTCGCAGCTCCTCGGTCTCCACGCCCGGGGGAGTCGGTTCCGTGAACTCGGCGGCCAGCAGATCGCTCAGGACCTTGGCCGCCCGGCGATGCGCGGCGGGGTCGGGCGAGCCGTGCTCGGGGAGGTCGACGAGGATCTCGTCGATCCGGCGGAGCCAGGCGCGCACCGGCGCGTCGAGCAGCAGCGTGTCCGCGGTGCTCATGAGTCCGCACGCAGTCGGCGCAGCTCGGTCACGATCAGGCGGTGAGCGACGTCGGCGGCCGGGACGAAGCCGGTCGCGCCGAGCGAGCCGTGGGTCTGACCGATGAAGCGCATCGCCGTGACGGCGACTCCGGCGTCCGAGAGCGCCCGCGCATACGCCTCGCCGTCGCCGCGGAGGGGATCCAGCTCAGAGGTGATGATCAGCGCCGGAGGAAGGCCGGCGTGGGAGTCGGCGAGCAGCGGCGACGCGTACGGGTTGCGGGCCGCCTTCGCGTCGTCGCCGACGTACTGACGCACCAGCGTCCGTCCGGCCTTGCGCACGATGACGCCGGGCATCCCCGCGCTGACGCCGCGCGCGTCGGCGTGCCCGATGGTGAGGTCGAGCGCCGGGTTCTCCAGCAGTTGCAGGGCGATCGGGCGCGCGGCGCGGTCGCGGTTCATGAGTGTCACCGCCGCGGCCAGGTCGCCCCCGGATGACGCGCCGCCCACGGCGAGCCGGTCGCGGGATCCGCCCAGCTCCTCCGCGTGGGCGTGTGTCCATTCCCAGGCGCTCCAGCACTGCTCCGGCTGGGTGGGGAAGCGCTGTTCCGGCGCGTGCGCGTAGTCCGCGGCGACGATGATGATCCCGGCGTCGCGCGCCCGCTCGCGGAACCGTGCGTCCCAGGACACCCAGTCGATCCCGGCGATCGTGAAGCCTCCGCCGTAGAAGTAGACGAGGATCGGCAGCCCGGCGCCCTGCGGGGTCGGGTCGGGCCCGGGCCAGTAGACGCGCACTCGCACGTCGGGGTGGCCGGCGACGGGCACGGTGTGCTCCGCGGTGGCGGTGTCGAGAGGCGAGATCCCCAGGGCCGTGCTGACCGCGGTGTCGTTCTCCCCTGCGACGCGGCGTCGCCCTGCGGGGTCACCGGGCTCGGGCGCGAGGAACGGGGCGATCCGCGTCTCATGCGCGGCGACGGTGCGGTCGAGCATCGGTCGGCGGTAGCGGGACGGGCTTCGCATCGGTCATCTCCTTCGACGGGTTGCGGACTAGTCTGAGCAATCGAAGTACTTCGATGAAGAGGGGAATCGAGGCATGCGCGCACGTCCCGGCCGGGTCACGATCTACGATGTCGCCACGCGTGCGGGGGTGAGCATCTCGACGGTCTCGCTGGCGGTGAGCGCACCGCACCGGGTGCGCCCGGAGACGCGGGAGCGCATCGTCGCGGCCGCCACAGCGCTCGGCTATCGGATGGTGCAGGGGCGTCGGGTGGGCGCATCCCGAATCGCGGTCGCGGCCCCCTTCACGAGCTACCCGTCCTATCTGCGCCGACTGGCGGGGATGCTGCGACGGGCCCGCGACCTCGCGGTCGACATCATCCCCTACGACCTGGACTCGGCGGCGGCGGCCGACGAGCCCCTGCTGGATGTGCTGCCGGCGCGCACCGATGCGTCGGGGCTCATCGTGATGGGCGTGCCGCTCAGCGGCGCCGCCCGCCGTGCGAGTAGAGCCGCGAGGATCCCCGTTGTCTATGTGGACGTCGTACCGGCGAAGGGCGACATCGGCGGTCCGGTCGTCCTCGTGGATGACCAGGACGGCGGCGAGCAGATCGGTCGCCACCTCGTCGAGCTGGGGCATCGGAGCGCGCTGTTCGTGCACGAGCCGCAGCGTTCGCCGGCCTACGTCTCCGCGGGGATGCTGCGCATCGAGGGGCTCGAGCGTCATGTCTCCGTGGCGCGGTTGGCGGTCGACGGACCCGCCGAGATCGATCGGCGGGTGCTGCGTGCCGCCCAGGACGCCGGAGCCACCGCGATCGTCGCGAACCACGACCGGTTCGCAGCCGCCGTCCTCGACCTGCAGCGTTCCCGGCCGGAGAGCGAGAGGCTGCCGGTGATCGGCTACGACGACGGCGAGCTGGCCGAGGGACTCGGCCTCACCACGGTGAGGCAGCCGTTCGAGGAGAGCGGACGCGCGGCGCTGGAGCTCGCGCTCGGTCTGGTGTCGGGCACGTCGGACTCGCGAAACACCGTGCGGCTGGCACCGACGCTGGTCGAGCGCGCCTCCAGCCTCCGCGCGGTCAGGCCTTCGCCGCGGTGACGCGCTTCTTCTCGCGCACGTAGACCTCGCGCCGCACGCGCGCCACGACCTCGCCGGCGCCGTCGGTGATCTCCGTCTCGAACCACTCGAGCACCTTCGCACCACCCGCGGCGCGCGTGCGGATCTCGGCCACGCGCTCGGACGGCACGTGGAAGCGCGCGGTGAGCACGCCGCGCCCCGGCTTGAGGAACTCGATCTCGCCACGGGTGTCCCACACCACGTAGTCACGGCCGAGCTGATGCATGACGAGCATGAAGAAGTACGGATCCGTCATGGCCTGCATGGAGCCGCCGAACGCCGTCTTCACGTAGTTGCGGGTGAACACGTTCACGTGCAGCTCGACCGTGGCCCGCGTCCAGTCGGGGCTGAACCCGCGCACCCGGATGCCGCTGAAGAGGTTCGGGATCCACAGGCTCATGCCGACGGCCAGACGGCGGGGAGTGATGCGCATGCGGCCAGTCTCGCCCGTGTGCGCCGCGGGGAGGGAATCGGCTGGACCCCTTCCACAATTGATCTAGTTGACCTAGAATAAGTGCACAGGAGGTGAGCTCGATGCTGATCCGTATCGACGCCGACAGTGCCCAGCCGCTGTTCGCGCAGATCGCGGCCTCGGTGCGCGCCGAAGTGCTTGCGGGTCGGCTGCGCCCGGGCGACCGGCTCCCCGCCGCCCGTGAGCTCGCCGAAGCGGTCGACGTGAACGTGCACACCGTGCTGCGGGCCTACCAGGAGCTGCGCGACGAGGGGCTCGTCGACCTGCGCCGCGGGCGCGGCGCTGTGCTCTCCGCCTCTGCGGCGCCCCTTGCCGACCTCGTAGAGGAGATCGGCGCGCTCGTCCGTCGTGGCGCCGCTCTCGGCGTCAGCGCGGCGACGCTCGCCGCGCTGATCGCCGCCCAGGAATGAGGAGGATCCCATCATGAACGCCCGTTCCACCCCCGCCTCGCAGGAGGTGACCGCGATCCCGGCACGCGACCTGCGCCGGGCACGGCTGATCGCCCTGACCCTCGGAGTCGTGGTGCCGCTGGTGCTCTCCGCCGTCGTGCTCGGACTGGTCCTCGCCTGGCTGCCGGAGCTGCCGTCCCCGGCCGCCACGCACTGGGGCCCCTCGGGTGTCGACGGCTTCGGACCGCCGGTCACCTTCGTCTGGCTCTCGATCCTCCTGGGCTTCGCGCTGCCCGCGGCGCTCACGATCACGACGGTCATCGGCGTGCGCGACCATTGGGGCGGCGGCGCGAGGCTCATCGTCGGGATGGCTCTGGGGATCTCCGGGCTCAGCGCCGTGATCAACCTGGGCGCCGTCGGCACGCAGCGGGGGATCGCCGATGCGAAGCAGGCGGACGACCTCGGTGGCCTGATGCTCCTGGGATTCGGCGCCTTCGTCGTGCTGATCGGCATCGGCTGGCTGCTGCAGCCGCACATCCGTCCGGCCCCCGCCGCGCCGCTGCAGCCCGCCCACGTCGCCGCGATCACGAACGGCGAACGGGTGGTCTGGCTGGCGACCGCGTCGCTATCCCGCCGCGCCATGATCCTCATCTCACTGCTCGTGGTGGTCGTGGTCGGGATCACGGCGTTCATGGCGATCCGGTTCACCGACCGGATGTGGGTGCCGGTGCTCACCCTGGTCCTCATCGGCGGCGCGTTCGCATCGTCGGCGTCGTTCCGGGTGCGCGTCGGGCCGGACGGGCTCTCGGTGCGGTCGCAGATCGGCCTCCCGCGTGTCCACGTGCCGCTCGCCGAGATCGTGTCGGTGCGTGCAGTGGACTGCAACCCGTTCGGCGAGTTCGGCGGCTTCGGCTGGCGGCTCGGCCTCGACGGCCGCACGGGGATCGTGCTCCGGCGCGGCCCCGCGATCGAGGTCGAGCGGCGCGACAAGCGCCCGCTTGTCGTCACGGTCGACGGCGCGGCGGTCGGCGCCGGCGTGCTGCAGGCCTACCTGGATCGCGCGGCGTCGTCCGAGACGACGCAGAGCAGCGGCGACGGGGAGGGGAGCGGTTCATGAGCGACGGCCACGACGACACGGTCCGGGTGGGCGGCGCAGACGCGCCACTCCCGCCCGGCGCCCACCTCCCGCACGACGCGGGTGCTCAGCTTCCGTACGACGCCACGGTGCGCATCGGCCTCGGGTCGATCGTCGCCTACGTCGTACTGGCCTGCGGACTGGCATGGCTGGTGGCGCTGCCGCTGTGGCTCGGCGAAGGGCTGAAAGAGCCGTACGCCGTGCCCCTGATGTCGGTGATGATGTACACGCCCGCGGTCGCGGTCGTGCTCGTGCTGCTGCTGCTCCGGCCGATCCCGAAGGGGCGCCGGCTGCGGTTCCTCGGACTGTGGCCGCTGCGCCCGGCGAAGCGCGTCGTCTGGATGATCGTGATCGGCCTGCTGGCGCCGCCGCTGCTCGTCGCGGTGTCGACCGCGGTCGCGGTGCTCTGCGGCTGGCTTCAGGTCGACCTCGTCGGCTTCTCCGGCTTCTCCCACCTGCTGGCATCCCAGGTCCCGGCCGGCACACCGCTGCCTCCCACCGCGGTGCTGATCGCCGCGCAGGCGGCCAGCATCCCGGTCGCGGCCGCCACGATCAACGCCGTCGCGGCATTCGGCGAGGAACTCGGCTGGCGCGGATTCCTGGTGCCGGCGCTGCGTCGTTTCGGGACCTGGTCCTCCCTGCTCGTCAGCGGTGTGATCTGGGGGCTCTGGCACGCGCCGATCATCCTGCTCGGCTACGACTTCGCCCGCACGGATGCCACAGGAGTGCTCTTCATGATCGGCGGATGCGTGGTGTGGGGCGTGCTGCTGGGCTGGCTGCGCCTGCGCTCCGCATCGATGTGGCCCGCGGTGTTCGCCCACGGCGCGCTCAACGCGTCCGCGGCCATGTACCTGTGGTTCTTCGCATGGGGAAGCACTGCGGATCCGGCCCTCATCCTGCCGCTCGGCGTCTCCGGGTGGATCGTCGGCGCCGTGGTCATCCTCGCCCTGATCGTCACCGGGCAGTTCCGCCGGCAGCCGGCGCTCGCCGCCGACCGGCCGAGGACCTTGCCGGCGCCGTTCCCAGAGTCGTCCGTCTCCGGCAGGCCGGTCACGGGGGCGCACCCGGACGCCGAGACGGATCCGACCCGGCAGCGGTCTTGATCGCCGCGTCCGCAGGCGCGAAGCTGGGCGCATGGCCCAACCGAACCTCGCGAACTGGCGCGCCGCAGACGAGTACCTGTCCGAGACCCTGGTCGGGCACGACCCCGCGCTCGAGGCCGCTCTGGCGGCGCAGCAGACGGCAGGGATGCCCGCGATCGAGGTCGCGCCGGTCAGCGGCAAGCTGCTGAACCTGCTGGTGCGGATCGCAGGCGCACGACGAGTGCTCGAGATCGGCACGCTCGGTGGCTACTCCACGATCTGGATGGCGCAGGCAGTGGGCGAGGGCGGACGGGTCGTCACCATCGAGGCAGAGCCCGACAACGCCGCCGTCGCGCGTGCGAGCATCGAGGCCGCGGGCGTGGGGGAGCGCGTCGAGATCCGCATCGGCCGTGCCGCCGACGTGCTGCCCCAACTCGAGGACGACGAGCCGTTCGACCTGATCTTCATCGACGCCGACAAGGAGTCGAACACGATCTATCTGGACTGGGCCGCGCGCCTGGGCCGCCCCGGGTCGGTGGTCATCGTGGACAACGTCGGCCGCGACGGCGACATCGTCGATCCGGCCTCCGCGGATTCCAAGGTGGTCGGTACACGCGAAGGGCTCGAGATGCTCGGCCGCGACCCCCGCTTCGATGCCACGGCGCTGCAGACGGTCGGCGTGAAGGGGTGGGACGGGGTGGCGATCGCCCTCGTGATGTGACGGGTGCCCTCGGGAGGCGCCGGGGGTGAGCCGCTCCGCATCCGGACACACCCGTGCCGGGCCGTGCGGATCACGGTCTCACGGGACACAATGGACGCGTGACGCAACCGATGGGTCTGGGCGGGCGGCCGATGACGCCGCCCCCGGGCGTGCCCGCCGAAGAGCGTCTCATCGCGCGGTTCCACCCGCATGCGCGCCACCTGTTCTGGTCGGCGCTCGTGCTCGTCGTCATCGCGGGGGCGACCGGGTACTTCACGAGCAATCTGCCGGCGCCGATCTCCGGGTGGGCCAAGGACTGGATGCTGTGGGCCGCCGCCGGTGCACTGGTGCTGCTCCTCGCGGTCGTGCCGTTCCTCGTGTGGCTGTCGCGGCGGGTCACCATCACGACCCGCCGGGTGATCGTGCGCGACGGGATCGGATCCCGCAACAGCATCGAGATGTCCCATGCCCGGGGGTACACGATCTCGGTGCGCCGCGGACCCCTGCAGAGGCTCGCCGGAGCGGGAACGATCCTGCTCTCCAACGGCGTGGATGCGCCGCTGCGGATCCGCGACGTGCCGAACGTGGCGCTCGTGCAGGAGACCCTCGCCGACCAGGTGGAGGTGGGGCAGATCCTCGCGCACCGCGACGCTCAGGCCGCGCAGAACCCCTACACCGCCTGACGGACCGTCCCCTGAGCGAGCGCAGCGACGCCGGTCCCTGAGCGAGCGAGGCGAGACGAAGGGCCCCGGGACGAACCGGCCCTTCCGGTACGGAAGAATAGATGCCGAGGAACGGAGATCCGATGGCGTTGCGTGTGGGTGTGATCGGCGGCGGACAGCTGGCGCGGATGATGATCGCCCCGGCGGTCGAGATGGGCATCGACATCCGGGTGCTCGCGGAGGACGAGGGCATGTCCGCGCAGCTCGCTGCGACCGCGGTGGGCGACTACCGCGACCTCGACACCGTGCGCCGCTTCGCGGAGGACGTCGATGTGATCACGTTCGACCACGAGCACGTGCCGCAGGAGGTGCTGCGCGCCCTCGTCGCCGACGGCGTCGCCGTGCACCCCGGACCGGACGCGCTGCGCTTTGCGCAGGACAAGCTCGACATGCGCGCCCGCCTCGCCGAGCTCGGTGCGCCCCAGCCGGACTGGGCGCGCGTCGCGGACGCCGCCGAGCTGCAGGCGTTCCTGGACGTTCACGGTGGCCGCGGCGTCGTGAAGACGCCCCGCGGAGGCTATGACGGCAAGGGCGTGCGCGTCGTCTCTGCGGCCGAGGAGGCGGCGGACTGGTTCGCGGCCCTCGCCGACGGGGACGCCCTGCTCGTCGAGGAGCTCGTCCCCTTCGTGCGCGAGCTCGCTCAGCAGGTCGCGCGGCGCCCGGGCGGGGAGTCCGTGTCGTATCCCGTCGTGGAGACCGTGCAGAAGGGCGGGGTGTGCGCCGAGGTGATCGCCCCGGCCCCCGGGGTCGATGCGGAGCATCTCGCGGAGGCCGCCCGGATCGGCCGGGAGATCGCCGATGGCCTGGGCGTGACCGGCATGCTCGCGGTCGAGCTGTTCCAGACCGAGGACGGCCGGATCCTCGTGAACGAGCTCGCCATGCGCCCGCACAACAGCGGCCACTGGAGCCAGGACGGCGCCGTGACAGGGCAATTCGAGCAGCACCTGCGCGCCGTCGCCGATCTGCCGCTCGGGGAGACCACCCCGCACGCGGACTGGTCGGTCATGATCAACATCCTCGGCGGCCCCGAAGGCGCCGGGATGCTCGACCGCGTCCCGGCTGCGCTGGCCGCGAGCCCGCACGCGAAGGTGCACACCTACGGCAAGGCACCGCGCCCCGGTCGCAAGGTCGGGCATGTGAACGCGAGCGGGTCCGATCTCGACGTCGTGCTGGCCGAGGCCAGAGCTGCCGCGGCCGCGTTCGCCTGAGAGCGAGATGTGCACGGCCCCGGCGGACGTCGGCGCCGCGTTCTCGTCGGCGAGGGCGCGCCGCAGCGGGGTTCTCACAGCCCCCGCCCGTAGCCTGTACGGGTGACTGGGACACTGCACGCATCCGCCGCGCCCCTCGTCGGCGTCGTCATGGGATCCGACTCCGACTGGCGTGTGATGAGCGACGCCTCGCAGGCGCTGACCGAGTTCGGCATCCCGCACGAGGTCGAGGTCGTGTCCGCTCACCGCACCCCGGAGAAGCTGCACCGCTACGGCACCGAGGCGCGTGAGCGCGGGCTCAAGGTCATCATCGCGGGCGCCGGCGGCGCAGCCCACCTCCCCGGCATGCTGGCGTCGGTCACGCCGCTGCCCGTGATCGGCGTGCCAGTCCCGCTCGCCTACCTCGACGGCATGGACTCGCTGCTCTCGATCGTGCAGATGCCCGCCGGCATCCCGGTCGCCACCGTCTCGATCGGCGGTGCGCGCAATGCGGGCATCCTCGCCGCCCGCATCCTCGGAGCGGGGGATCCGGCGCTCGCCGACCGGATCGAGTCCTACGCCCGCGACCTCGAGGCGCAGGTCGAGGAGAAGAACCGGCGGCTGAAGGACAGCCTGTGACCCAGCTGCTGTTGACCCACCCCGGCGGGGTCTCGGCGCGGAGTGCGGGACTGATCCGCTCCCGCCCGATGCGCGACCCCGACTTCGGCTCTCCCGAGGTGATGACGCGCCGCGGCTGGTGGCTCGTCGTGCTCAACGTGCTGATCCCCGGATCCGCCCAAGTGCTCGCGGGCAATCGCCGGCTCGGCCGGTTCGGTCTCGGGGCGACGCTCGTGATGTGGGCGCTGGTCGTGCTCGGCGTGCTCGGCGCGCTGCTCTGGCACCAGGCACTGCTCTGGCTCACCGTCGGCGGCGGCTGGGTGAGCTGGCTCGTGCTGACGCTCATCCAGATCCTCTGCATCGCGTACGCCGTGCTCTGGGTCGTGCTCACCTTCGACACGCTGCGCCTGGTGCGTCTCGTGCGGACCAAGAACTACGCGAAGCTCGCGATCCCGCTGGTGGCGGTGCTGGTGCTGAGCCTGTGCGGCTCGGGGGCCGCGTACGCCGCGACGGTCGTCGGATCCAGCCGCAGCGCCATCACGACGCTGTTCGGATCCGGGGGTCCGAGCCTGCCTCCCAGCGACGGGTACTACAACGTGCTGCTGCTCGGGGCCGACAGCGGCCTGGGTCGCGATTCGATGCGCTACGACAGCATCTCCGTGGTGTCGGTGAACGCCGACACCGGGAAGACGACGATCTTCGGCATCCCGCGCGACATGCCGCACGTGCCGTTCGCCCCGGGGCCGATGCACGATCTGTACCCCGACGGCCTGCAGGCGCACGATGATGCGGAGTGCGGCTGGGGGAGCGGCATCAACCAGCTCACCAACGCTGTCGAGACGTGCCACACCGGTCCCTCGCTGTATCCGGAGGCGACCAAGCACGGATCCCGCCCCGCGGTCGAGGCCACCAAGGACGCGGCCGAGGGCGTGCTCGGCATCAAGATCCCGTACTACGTGTTCCTCGACATGAACGACTTCGCGAAGCTCATCGATGCGCTCGGCGGCGTCGACATCAACGTCAAGGAGCGGTTGCCCGAGGGCAACGTGCCCGAATGGGGCGGCCCGGACAACGCCGAGGAGTGGGCGACCGGCTGGATCGAGGCCGGGCAGCAGCACATGAACGGCGACACCGCGCAGTGGTACGCGCGCTCGCGCTACACGACGAGCGACTTCGACCGCATGCGCCGTCAGCGCGAGTTGCAGGACGCCCTGTTGAAGCAGTTCACGCCGCAGAATGTGCTCACCCACTTCAACGAGATCGCTGCCGCGGGGACCTCCGCGGTCGACACCGATCTGCCGCAGGACAAGCTGCCGGAGTTCTTCGACCTGATGATGAAGGCGAAGAAGCAGAAGCTCACCACGATCGATCTCACTCCCGCGAACGGCGTGGACGAGTTCGAGCCGGACTGGAATCAGATCCACGAGATGGTGAAGGCCGCTCTGCACCCGTCGCCGTCGCCGACGCCCACGAGCTGATCCCGCAGACCGTGGAGCGCCTCGGGTGCTCACCGTCGCCTGCTGGATAAGGTCGGAGCATGGCTGTGCTGCGGGTTGTGCTGGATCAGGTGAACGACGTCGTCGACCCCGATCAGGCCGAGGCCGCCCGTTCCCTGACCTCGGGGCTGGCGGCGACCGCGCCGCAGAAGTGCACGGTCGAGGCCATCGTGCCAGGCGGCGGGTCGGAGCCCGTCGTCGACGGCGCCGACTCCGTGCACCGTCTGGTGCTGGCGCGCCGAGAGCTCGGCGCCGCCTGGCAGCTCGGCGTGATCGCGGGCGTCGGGGGAGGCATGATCCACGCGCCCACGCTCTTCGCCCCGCTCGCGAAGCACGACAGGGCCAACGACTACGACCAGACCGTCGCCACGGTATGGGACCTGCGGGCCTGGTCCGTGCCCGAGCAGCTGTCGCGGGCGAGCGTGCTCTGGCAGCGCAGCATGCTCAAGCGCGCCGTCAAGCACGCCGACGCCGTGGTGGTGCCCACGCACGCGATGGCCGAGCAGCTCGCCACGCTCGGCCGGTTCGGCGACCGCATCCGGGTGATCCCCGGTGCCGCCCCGACGGGCTTCGCGATCCCGCTCGACGCGGCAGAGCGCCGTGCCGAGCTCGGCGCCCCCGCGCGATACCTCGTCTCCACGGGCACGGCGGAGGCTCTCGCGCCGGTGTTCGCGGCGGCGGTCGACAGGGATGCGGACGCCTTCGTGCTGGATGCGCCCGACGGATCCGCTCCCGCATTCGCGGAGGTCGCGGCGGCCGCGGGACTCGCCGCGCCCCGGGTGCACGTGGTCGGCCGGCTGGACGCACCGGATCGGGCCGCACTGCTCGCCGGTGCGCTCGCCTTCACGGCGGCGGATCCCGCACCGGTGTGGCCCTGGCGGCTGGTCGAGGCGCTCGCCCTCGGGGTTCCCGTGATCGCGGCGCAGAGCGGGGTACACCGCGACGTGGTCGCGGAGGGAGGCCTGCTCGTGGCGCCGGACGGCTTCACCGATGCGCTGCGCGACGCCGCGGGAGACGGGGCACGACGGCTTTCCGTGCTCGCGGCGGACCGCTCACGCGCGTATTCCTGGAACGGGTCGGCGGAGCGGGTCTGGACGTTGCACGCCGAGTTGTGACGATGCAGACACCGCGGAGGTCGCCGCGATCGACGGCTCCTGCGGCTGTCCCGCGATTTTCCGCGGAACTGTGCGTGTCCCGGGTTCGATCGGCCTGCGGATCCCGCAGAATATCACCATGACTGGACATGCCCCGGGTCCTGTGCGCGCTCACGCGTCCCGACGCTGGATGATCGGCATGCTCGCCATCGCCGCCGTCTTCCTCGCCGTTCTGGTCCCGACTGTCGCCGACGCGGCACCTGCCGCCGCGGCCCCCTCGTCGACATCGGTCGTCCCGGCGTCGTCCACAGCGGGAGCGACCGCGATCCGTCCCGCGACGCTGGACGGCTGGAATGCGGGCAACATCATCAGCGATGCCGTGTTCACGAACAAGTCGACGATGTCGGCGCAGCAGATCCAGGACTTCTTCAACGCCAAGGTGCCGTCGTGTCAGAGCGGGTACACCTGCCTCAAGGACTTCCGCGTGACATCGCAGAACCGTCCGGCCGACTCCTACTGCCAGGGGTATACCGGCGTCGCGAACGAGAGCGCCGCGAGCATCATCTACCGCGTGTCGCAGTCGTGCAACATCAACCCGCAGGTGCTGATCGTGATGCTCCAGAAGGAGCAGGGCCTGGTCACCCACACCTGGCCGAGCGGCTGGCGCTACGACAGCGCTCTCGGGCAGGGCTGCCCGGATGACGCTCCGTGCGACCCGACATATGTCGGCTTCTTCCAGCAGATCTACGGCGCCGCGCGCCAGATGCAGATCTACATGGAGGGCCGCTGGTTCACCTGGTACGCGCCGGGCAACACCTGGAACATCCTGTACAACCCCAACACCGCGTGCGGAAGCGGCCCGGTCTACATCGCGAACAAGGCGACCTCGGCCCTGTACTACTACACGCCATATCAGCCGAACGCCTCCGCGCTCCGCGCCGGCTACGGCGAGGGGGACGCCTGCGGCGCGTACGGCAACCGCAACTTCTACAACTACTTCACCGACTGGTTCGGATCGACGCAGGGCGGCTCGACCGCTAGCAACCCGTTCGGATACCTCGACACGGTGTCCTCGACCCCAGGCGCGATCCGCGTCACGGGATGGTCGATCGATCCCGACACGACGGGGCCCATCGCGGTCGACGTCTACGTGAACGGAAACGGCTATCGCACCACGGCGAACCTCGCACGGCCTGACGTCGCGGCTCACTATCCGAGTGCCGGTCCGAACCACGGATTCGACTTCACCGTGCCGCCGCCGGTTTGGGGCCCCGCGACCGTCTGCGCCTACGGGATCAACAGTGGCCCGGGAACGAATCAGCTTCTGGGTTGCACGAACATCACGTCCTACGGCGGATCGCCCACGGGATCGGTGGACAGCGTGACGACCGCCCCCGGGAGCGTCAGCGTGCGGGGCTGGGCTCTCGATCCCGACACGAAGGACCCGATCAGCGTGCGCGTGTCGATCGGCAGCACCGCGACCGCTCTGACGGCGAATCAGCAGCGTTCCGACGTGGGGGCCGTGTATCCGCTCTACGGATCAGCGCACGGCTATCAAGCGACGATCTCGGCGGCATCGGGACCCCAGAACGTCTGCATCACCGCGATGAACGTCAAGTCGGGGGCCGATACGGCTCTCGCCTCGTGCACCCAGGTCTTCGTGATCGCTGCAACCGATCCGGGGACGGCGCCGATCGGATGGCTCGACTCCGTGAGCGTCCAGGGCGATCAGGTGACGGTCCGTGGTTGGACGATGGATCCCGACATGCCGGCATCGATCCCCGTGCACATCTACGTCGGAGCCTCCGGTACTCCCTACACGGCGGACCAGAGCCGACCGGATGTCGCTGCGGCCTATCCCGGATACGGAGCCGCGCATGGCTTCTCCGTGACTCAGACGCTGCCCGCCGGCGGAGCGCAGGTCTGCGCCTACGGCATCAACAGTGGTAAGGGTAACAACACGTTGCTCGGCTGCCAGTTTGCCGCTCCCGTGCTGTCACGTGCCCCCTTCGGTAATTTCGAGAGCGCCGTGGCCGTCGCCGGCGGCATCCAGGTGAGCGGCTGGGCGATCGATCCGGACACCGCGAACCCGATCGCCGTGCACATCTACGTCGACGGGGCTGGCACGCCCATCAGCGCAAACCTGTCACGGCCGGATGTCGGAGCGGCCTATCGCACGGCAGGGTCTCAGCACGGCTTCTCCGCGTTGATCCCGGCAGGCGGGGGAAGCCACACCGTATGCGCCTACGCGATCAACGACGCCCCGGGGAACAACGCGCTGCTGGGCTGTCGCACCGTGTGACGCGCGCCGCTCGGTATGATGGGGCGGTTGTCCGCCGTACGCGAGGAGTCATTCGTGAGACGAATCCCTTCCTGGGTGGGCGGGGTTGTCGCGACGCTCGCGATCTTCTTCGCCCTTGGTTCATGGTCGATCGCTTCGCCGGTCGGATCGTCGCCGGATGACAACTTCCATCTCGCCAGCATCTGGTGTGGCCAGGGGCTCCGAGAGGGCATCTGCGAGGAAGGTGACTCGAGCGCCTGGCGACGTGTTCCGCACAACCTGAACATCGGGCTCTGCTACGACGCGCAGCCGCAGAAGCCGGGAACCTGCACTATCGGGCACCTCCAGGCGGACAGCTCGGACATGATGTCGACCAAGAGCGTCAACGCGAAGGGGCTGTACCCGCCTGGGTACTACTGGGTGTACTCCTTCTTCGTGGGGCCCGACATCGGTGTCACGACGATCGCGATCAGGCTCGTGAACACGCTCCTGTTTGCAGCCCTGACTGTTGGCGCGTGGTTCGCGGTCCCACGCCGGGTTCGTCCGGCGCTGGGATGGTCCACGGCAGCCGCCGTGGTGCCGCTCGGGATGTTCACCGTCGCCTCCATCAACCCGAGTTCGTGGGCGATCACGGCGCTCGCGGTTCTTTTCCCGACTGCACTGGGATTCCTGCTCAGCACCGGACGACGGCGTATCGTGCTCGCGGGATTCATGCTGCTCGCCGCAGCGATGGCGTTCTCCGCTCGTGGCGATGCCGCGATCTACGCGGCGGTATCGCTGATGGCGGCTCTCGTTCTCGCCTTTCGACCGCGCAGGAGCTTCCTCCTCGCGGCGATCCTGCCGGCCGCGCTGATTGCCGCGGCTGCGATCGCGCCGCTACTCTCCGGACAAGTCGGCAGCGCCATGGGCGGCCTCAGCACAGCGCAGCCGGTTGCTTCGCGTTCCGAGCTCTTCGTGCAGAACTTCGTCAATCTGCCGTCTCTCATCGCCGGCGCCTTCGGGCAGACGTGGGGACTGGGATGGCTCGAGACGATCATGCCGCCTCTGGTGTGGGCCTGTGCGATCTTCGTCGCCGCCGGCACCGTCTTCGCGGCGCTACACTGGCAGGGCTGGCGGAAGGCGCTCGCGCTGGCCGGCGTTGGCAGTGCGATCGTCGCGATCCCGATGTACATCCTCGTCGCATCCGGCGTGCTGGTCGGATCGCAGGTGCAGCCACGGTATCTGCTGCCACTGATCCTGGTCTTCATCGCGGTCGCGCTGGCCCCCTCGGAGGCGCCGAATCCCGCAAGGCGATCCGGGGCGCTCCTCACCCCGATGCAGCTCATCGTGGGCGCCGTCGTACTCGCCGTCGGCAATGCGGTCGCGCTGCTCTTCGCGATGCGGCGCTACGTCGCACCGGATCGGCTGTTCCTCGACCACGCGATCCAGTGGTGGTGGCCTATGGGCCCCTCACCCATGACGACCGTTGTGATCGGCTCTGCGGCGTTCGCCGTCGCCCTCGTCGTCCTGGTCGTCGCGTATCTGAGGATCTCAGCGCGACGACCAGAACCGGCGACGGTCGAAGGAACCGGGCGTCAGCCCACGTACGAGGCCAGCGCCTCCGCGTGATCCGCCGGCGAGAAGCCGGTGGCCTCGATCTTGCCGAGGTCGAGCACGCTCCACGTGGGACGGGGCGCAACGGGCCCCACGGCGGAGGCGAAGTACTCCTCGGTGCTCACGCCGGTGATCCTGGCAGGATCGTGCCCGGTCGCGGAGAAAACCGTGCGGGCGATGTCCGCCCAGGTGGCCGGCTCGCCGGATCCGGTGACGTTGTAGACCCCGTACGGCGCCTCCGAGGCCAGCAGGTGCAGGATCGCGCGGGCGATGTCGTCCGTGAATGTCAGTCGACCGGTCTGGTCGTCCACGACCTTCGGGTCGATGCCGCGTTCGGCGAGGGACGCCATGGTTCGCACGAAGTTCTTGCCCTCGCCGATGACCCACGACGTGCGCAGGATGTAGTGCCGGGGCGCCGTCGCGACGGCGACGTCGCCGGCGGCCTTGGACTGCCCGTAGACGCCCAGTGGTGCCAGGGCGTCGTCCTCGCGGTAGGGGCGGTCCGCTGTGCCGTCGAACACGTAGTCGCTCGAGACGTGGACCAGGGTGATGCCGTTCTCCGCGGCGATGCGCGCCAGACGTGCCGGGCCCTCGGCGTTCGCGACCCACGCGTCGGGGCGACCCTCGGGGGTCTCCGCGAGGTCGACGGCCGTGTAGGCACCGGCGTTGATGATCGTGCCGTAGTCCCGCCACCGACGCGCCTCGCCGAGCGCGGCGTCCGCGAGATCGAGGTCGGCGCGTGTCGCGTACTCGACATGCAGGGCGTCGCCGAGCGCGGCGCGCAATGCGAGGCCGAGCTGTCCGTTCGCGCCGACCACGAGCGTCTTGCGCGGCGCGATGGGGGAGACCTCCGCAAGGCGCGGATGATTCTTGTCCTTCTCGGAGATCTCCACCTCGGCGAGCGGGATCGGCCAGTCGATCGCGGCCGTCTCATCGGCGAGGTTGAGGAACGAGTAGTTCGCGTCGGGAGACCAATGGTCGTTCACGAGGTAGGTGTAGGCAGTGTCGGGCTCGAGCGTCTGGTAGGAGTTGCCGACGCCGCGGGGCACGAAGATCGCACGCGAGGGATCCAGCTCGGTTGTGAACACCGTGCCGAAGCTCTCGCCCTCACGCAGGTCCACCCAGGCGCCGAAGATGCGACCGGTTGCGACCGAGACCCACTTGTCCCACGGTTCGGCATGGATGCCGCGTGTGGTGCCGACGGCGTCGTTGAACGAGATGTTGTTCTGCACCGGGCCGAAGTCCGCGAGGCCCAGCGCCGTCATCTTCTCGCGCTGCCAGTTCTCCTTGAACCAGCCGCGCGCGTCGCCGTGTACCGGAAGCTCGAGCACGATCATCCCGGGAATCGGGGTCTCGATCACTGCGAGCTGCTTGCCGAACTCGACGGCCATCACTGCCCCTTGGTGGCGTAGAAGGCTTCAGTGGCGTCCTTCGACGGCGCCCACCAGGCCTCATTGGCCCTGTACCAGTCGATGGTGGCGGCCAGGCCCGACTCGAAGTTCGCGTACTGCGGTGTCCAGCCGAGCTCGGTGCGAAGCTTGGTGGAGTCGATCGCGTAGCGCAGATCGTGGCCGGCGCGGTCGGTCACGTGGTCATAGGCGTCGTGGGCCTGCCCCATCTGCTCGAGGATGAGCTCGACGACGTCCTTGTTGTTCCGCTCCCCGTCCGCGCCGATCAGGTACGTCTCACCGATACGGCCCTTCTCCAGGATGGTCAGCACGGCAGAGGAGTGGTCGTTGGCGTGGATCCAGTCGCGCACGTTCTCCCCGGCGCCGTAGAGCTTCGGCCGGATGCCGCGGATCACGTTGGTGATCTGGCGGGGGATGAACTTCTCCACGTGCTGATACGGGCCGTAGTTGTTCGAGCAGTTCGAGATCGTCGCCTGCACGCCGAAGGAGCGCACCCAGGCGCGCACGAGCAGGTCGGACCCGGCCTTCGTGGAGGAGTACGGCGAGGACGGGTTGTACGGGGTGCTCTCGGTGAAACGCTCCGGGTCGTCGAGCTCCAGGTCGCCGTAGACCTCGTCGGTCGAGATGTGGTGGAAGCGGCGGTCGTGCTTGCGGGCCGCTTCGAGCAGCGTGTAGGTGCCGACGATGTTCGTGTCCAGGAACGGGCGAGGGCTGTGCAGCGAGTTGTCGTTGTGCGACTCGGCCGCGTAGTGCACCACGGCGTCGGTCTCGGCGAAGAGGGAGTCGACGAGCTCGGCATCGGTGATGTCGCCGTGCACGAACGTGACCCGGTCGGCGGGGAGCCCGTCGAGGGAGGCGCGGTTGCCGGCGTAGGTGAGGGCGTCCAGCACGGTGACGTGGTGGTCGGTGTTCTCCACGACGTGGTGGACGAAGTTCGAACCGATGAAGCCGGCCCCGCCGGTGACGAGCAGTCTCTGCATGGCTTCCAGGGTAGCGGCGCGTGCGGCCGGAACATGAGTCGGGCGACGGCGAATTCACAGGAAAGTGCACGTCATGCGAGAGAATGGGGGCATGCGTGGAATCATCCTGGCCGGTGGCACCGGCTCCCGGCTGCACCCGATCACTCTCGGCACGTCGAAGCAGCTCGTCCCGGTGTACGACAAGCCGATGATCTACTACCCGCTGTCGACGCTCATCCTGGCGGGCATCCGCGACATCCTGCTGATCACCACTCCGCATGACGCGGAGTCCTTCCAGAGGCTGCTCGGGGACGGCTCACGCTTCGGCGTCTCGATCACCTACAAGACCCAGCCCTCGCCCGACGGTCTCGCTCAGGCCTTCATCCTCGGCGAGGAGCACGTCGGATCAGACTCGGCGGCTCTAGTGCTCGGCGACAACATCTTCTACGGCCAGGGGATGGGCACGCAGCTGCGAAAGTACACCGAGCTGGACGGCGGCGTGGTGTTCGGCTACTGGGTCGACGACGCGACCGCGTACGGCGTCGTCGAGTTCGATGCCGAGGGGCATGTGGTTTCGCTCGAGGAGAAGCCTGCCCGGCCGAAGAGCAACTACGCCGTGCCCGGCCTCTATTTCTACGACAACGACGTGGTCGAGATCGCCAAGAACCTGAAGCCTTCACCGCGCGGCGAACTCGAGATCACCGATGTCAACCGCGAGTACCTCGAGCGCGGCAAGTTGCAGGTGCAGCTGCTGACGCGCGGCACAGCCTGGCTCGACACCGGGACGTTCGACTCCCTCGCCGAGGCCACGGAGTTCGTGCGCACGGTCGAGAAGCGTCAGGGGCTCTCGATCGGATGCCCCGAGGAAGTGGCATGGCGCATGGGCTTCCTCACCGATGACGAGTTGCGGGAGCGCGCGGAGCCGCTGGTCAAGAGCGGTTACGGAGCCTACTTGCTGAAGGCTCTCGCGCAGGGCCGTCAGCTTCCTGCGCAGCAGGCATGACCGCGACGGATCCCGTGGAGTCCGAGGCGGAGCCCCAGGCCGGAGCGCGTCGCATCGTCCTGTTCGCGCTGCATTCGGACCGGGGCGATGCGGATGACGCGACTCTGCATCAGCTCGCGGCATTGCGTCCGCTGGCAGCGCGGCTGGTGGCGATCGTCGAACCCGGGCTCGCCGCAGAGGGCCTCGCCGCTGTCGCGGAGATCAGCGATGAGGTCGTGGGCCACGACGGCGCCGCCGTCGATGCCCGGGCGTACCGGACCGCTCTGCAGACCGTAGACGTCGCGCCGTATGAGGAAGTGCTGTTCACCGGCAACGGATGGTTCGGCCCTATCGGATCCTTCGATGACGTGGTCGCCCGCATGGACGCATCCGATGCCGGCGTGTGGCGGCTGATGGAGACGACGGACCACCTGCCCGAGACCTTCCCCATGGAGGGTTTCCCGGAGGCCCTCATGCCGTGGACGTGGACTGCGGCCCGCGCCGAAGTCGTCGCCTCGCAAGCCTGGCAGGAGTATTGGGCCGTCGCGCGGGAGGATGGCGAGGACGCGTTTGCGGAGGTTCTGGCGGCGCAAGGCGTGCGCAGCTCGACGGCCTTCCCGGCCACCCTGGGCCCCCGTGGCAATCCCGGCATCCTCGCCCCCGGCGCGCTGCTCGAAGCGGGATGCCCCGTTCTCCTGCGCGCGGTGTTCGCACAGTTCCCGCCGCTTCTCGACAGGTTCGCGGTGCTCGTGCGGCCGATCGTGGCGGAGATGGACAGACGGGGCTATCCGGTCGAACTCCTCTGGCGCGCCGTCGTGCGGACCACTCCACCCGCTGCGCTCAACGCCCTGGCGGGCATGCTCGAGGTGCTGCCCGACGCGTCGCCCGCGAGGGACGAGGCGACCGAGGGGAGCGCTCCGTTGCGCGTGGTGGTGCTCGCACATGTGCCTCACCTCGGATTCGTGGACGAGCTCGCTGAACGACTGCGACAGATCCCCGGATCCTTCGATCTCGTCGTCACCACGACGGACGGGCGCAAGGCGGCGAAGCTGAAGGAGCGGTTGCGCTCGAGCGAGCGCGACTGGGCGCGGAACGCTGAAGTCCGGGTCACCTGGGTCCCCGGCGGACGCGACATGGGCGCTCTCCTCATCGGCTGCCGGGACATCCTGCTCTCCGATCGCTACGATCTCGTCATCCGCGTGCACGGGCGCGAGCCGCGACGCAAGACGCTCAACATCCGCGAGTACGGACGGCGATACCAGCTGGAGAACCTGCTGAGCGGACCGGGGTATGTGCAGCGCATCTTCGACTTGTTCCGCGCTGAACCGGGGCTCGGGATGGTGTTCCCGCCGATCGTGCACATCGGATACGGGACGATGGGTCGAGGCTGGGGCGCGTACCGCGAGCCGGCCGAGGATCTCGCGGACGTGCTGGGGATCGCGGTTCCCTTCGATGAGGTGTCGCCTCTCGCGCCCTATGGCGGGATGTGGATCGGGCGGCCGTCGGCACTCAGGATCTTCGCCCAGCATGACTGGACCGTGGGCGACTACCACCGTAGCCGCCGCGCACGCTGGGTCGAGCTCACCCGCGTCCAGGAGCGGCTGCTCGGTCTGGCGGCTGCCGAGGCGGGCTACCACTGCCGCACGGTGTTGAATCGCGAGCATGCGCAGATTTCCCACACGGCTCTCGAGTTCAAGCTCGATGAGCTGTCGATGACGACCCGCGGATATCCGGTGGAGCAGATCCACCTGCTGAGACGCGCCGGATGGACCGGCTATGGGGGAGTGGTCGCCCTCACCCGGATGTACATCAATCTGAACCATCCCCGGATCGCGAGCGTGATGCAGCCCCTGTATCGCACGGCCCGCAACGCGGGTCTGATGGGGAAGCGCGTCCTTTCGGCGGTGCGCAACGAGCACAAGGACGACGGGGGAGACCGATGACCGCGACCAGCGAGCTGATCCCTGCCTATCCGCGCCCAGCCGAGGTCTTCCCGGCCGACGGTCGACGCCTGCTCATCTACGTGGTCTACGACCCCCGGGGCGACGTCGAGGACTACGTGCTGCACGCGCTGACGGCCTTGCGTCTGCATGCGACGCACATCCTGGTGGTGGTGAACGGTGTCCTGACCGAACGTGGACGGGGACGTCTCGCGACGGTCAGTGACGAGGTCGTCGAACGGGAGAACCGCGGCTACGACATCTGGGGTTACAAGTTCGGCCTCGATCACATGGGCGGGGGCATCGCGGAGTATGACGAGGTCGTCATCGCGAACGACACCTGGTACGGCCCGGTGCGATCCTTCGCCGACGTCTTCGAACGTATGGATGAGAGGGCCGTGCACTTCTGGGGTCTCACCGATCACGCCCGCGTGGAGCCGCACCCGTTCACGAACACCGGGTACCTGCCATATCACCTGCAGTCCTACTGGGTCGCCGTCCGGCGCGACATGCTCCTCTCGCCGGAGTGGGGCGACTACTGGCGCGACCTGCCGGAGATGACGACGTACTCCGACGCGGTCGTCAAACACGAAGGGGTGTTCACCGAGCACTTCACCGAGCAGGGCTTCGTCGGGGATGTGGCGTTCCCGCTGCTGTTGGACACTCCCGAGAACTATCCGGTGCTCTATGCGCGACAGCTGCTCGACGCGGGGTGCCCCACGCTGAAGCGTCGGGCCTTCTTCCAGTGGCCTCCGTATCTCGACCAGTCGGGTGTCGTCAGCCGATGGACGCTGGATTCGGCCGCGGAGTACGGATATCCGATCGACCTCATCTACGCGGACATGGCGCGGAACGTCGCTCCTCGCGTCATGAACGCGGGCGCGGCACTGCTGTCCGTGCTGCCGGAGGAGGACGATTCGTACGATCCGGTTGCCCCGCTGCGCACGCTCGTGGTCGCGCACGTCTTCTACCCGGAGATGACCGACGAGATGCTCGACCGGGCGGACAACCTGCCGGGGGCCTATGACCTGTTGATCACCACTCCCGAAGAGTCGCGCGCCGCCGAGATCCGACAGCGCCTCGAAGGCCGGACGCTTCGTGGCGACGCACGGGTGCGCGTCCTCGAATCCAACAACGGTCGGGATCAGGGGGCGTTCCTCGTCGGCTGTCGTGATGAGATCCTCGACGGCGGGTACGACCTCCTCGTCAAGATCCACTCCAAGAAGACTCCGCAGGACGCCCCGGCTGTCGGCGCGCATTTCAAGGAGCAGCAGTTCGGGAATCTGCTGAATTCTCCGGGGTACGCCGCCAACGTGGTCGCGCTGTTCCAACGCGAGCCGGGTCTCGGCTTGGCCTTTCCGCCGACCGTTCATCTCGGGCATCCGACGATCGGTCACGGCTGGTGGGAGAACAAGCCCGCGTTCGCGGAGTGGTGCCGCACTCTCGGCATCCGGGTACCCCTCGACGAGGGCTCGCCGCTGGCGCCGTTCGGGTCGATGTACTTCGCTCGGCCTGAAGCCCTGCGGCTGCTGGTCGAGCATCCGTGGACCTACGAGGACTTCGGCGGCGCGGACGCCTACCAGGACGGCGGGCTCGCTCACGTGCTGGAGAGGATGCCGTCGTACGCGGCGGGCGAGCGCGGATATCACACCCGGACCATCGCGGGATCCGACTACCTCTCGATGAGCTACACGGCGCTCAGCTACAATCTCGATCAGCTGTCCATGACCATGCCAGGAACCACCATGGACAAGATCCAGCTACTGCGCCGCCTCGGCGAATGGGACTACGGCACCGCTCGTGATCTCGGACGCATGTTCGTCACCCTCCATGCCCCGCACCTGCGCGATCGTGCCAAGGGCGTCTACCGCCGGACGGAGCGCGCCAGAGGGATCCTCTGGCGGCTCCGGCACCCGTCCTCGTGGCGGCACCGCTGAGAACCGCCTGCCTCCCGCATCCTCGACGACCAGATCGGTAAACTGCACCCTATGTCTGTGGCCACACCCGGATCGGCCTCGGAGCGCTATACGCGCTTGAGCGCCCTTCCCCTCCGCGAAGTCGGGGGGCTTCGTCCGTTCACCCCCCGAGGCTTCGCCGGTTCGATCCGCGACATCCTCGCGCATCGCGAGATGCTCGACCTGCTGATCAAGCGTGATCTGAAGTCGCGCTACAAGGATTCTGCGCTCGGATTCCTGTGGTCGCTCGCCCGCCCGCTCGTGCAGCTGCTGATCTACTTCGTGGTGCTGGGGCAGTTCATCGGCGCGGCCAGGGGCATCCCCGATTTCGCGATCTTCATCTTCTCGGGACTGACCGCGATGGGGCTGTTCACCGAGATCGCCGTCGGCGGCACCGGATCCATCCTCGCCAATGCAGGCCTCGTCAAGAAGGTCTACGTGCCGCGCGAGCTGTTCCCGCTCGCGTCGACCGGCTCCGCGTTGTTCAACTTCGGCGTTCAGCTTCTGGTGCTGCTGGTCGCGACCGTCGTCGCAGGCAAGCCGCCGATCCACCCGCAGCTGGCCTACGTCGTTCCGTCTCTCGCGCTGATCATCGTCTACGGACTCGCATTCGCGCTGCTCCTGGGCGCTCTGAACGTGTATCTGCGCGACATCCAGTACCTCGTCGAGGTCGCGACCATGCTCCTGTTCTGGGCATCGCCCGTGGTGTACGCCTGGTCGATGGTCAAGGGACTGATCAAGCACCCCTGGATCCTCGAGATCTATACGAACAATCCGCTCACTCTGGCCGTGATCGGATTCCAGAAGGCGTTCTGGGTGGCCGGCGACAGCCTGCCGCAGCCCGATGATCTGCTGCTCCGGCAGATCGTGGCACTGGTCGTCGGTTTGGTTCTCCTGGTGCTCAGCCACCGTGTGTTCCTGCGTCTGCAGGGCAACTTCGCGCAGGAACTGTGAGTGACCGCATGGACGAGATGATGAACACCGCGCCCGCTGTGATCGATCGCCCGGTGGTGGTCGACGTCGCCGACGTCTCGAAGCGCTTCTCGGTGCGTCGGGACTCCTCGTTGAAGGAACGCATCGTCACGCTCGGGCGAGCCGGACGACGCCATCGCGAGGACTACTGGGCGCTGAACGACGTATCGGTGCAGATCCGCGCCGGGAGTACCCTGGGCCTCATCGGCCACAACGGCTCCGGCAAGAGCACTCTGCTCAAGGTGATCGGCGGGATCATCCAGCCCACGTCGGGCGAGGTCCGGCAGCGCGGACGCGTCGCCGCGCTCCTGGAGCTCGGCGCCGGGTTCCATCCCGACCTGACCGGCCGTGAGAACGTGTATCTGAATGCCTCGCTCCTCGGCCTGACACGCGAGGAGACCGCGTCACGGTTCGCGGAGATCCTCGATTTCTCGGGTATCGGGGACTTCATCGACACTCAGGTGAAGTTCTACTCCTCGGGAATGTACGTCCGTCTCGCGTTCGCTGTCGCGGTCCACACGGATCCCGACATCCTTCTCGTGGACGAGGTGCTCGCGGTCGGCGACGAGGCTTTCCAGAAGAAGTGCATGGACAAGATCGAGTCCTTCCAGAGGGAGGGCCGCTCGATCATCTTCGTCAGCCACGCGCTGGGACAGATCGAGGAGCTCTGCGATCGCGTGCTGCTGCTGGACCACGGGAAAGTCGTCTTCGACGGCATCCCGGAAACGGCGGTCGAGCGATTCCGGGAGATCCTCAAGGAGGGCTCGGAGCGCGACGGGCAGCACAACCTGTCGATGCAGACGATGAAGGTGCTCGGCATCGAGATGTGCGATGAATCGGGGCGGAAGATCGACGAGATCAGCTCCGGAGCTCCGTTCATCGTCCGGATCCGCGTGCGTTCCGATGTGCGGATCGAGTCCTGGGCGCTGGGTTTCAGTGTGGACACCGGATCCGGTCACATGGCTCTGGCCTCCAACACGGACCTCGCCGGGGTCGAACTCGAGCCGATCGAGGGCGAGCGCACTGTCGAGCTCCGGGTGAGCGACGCCCGCCTCGGATCCGGTCGCTACATCGTCAACGCGAACGTCGTCGGTCTCAGCACGCCGAGTGCGCACTCTCTCGAGGGCGGCGCGAGTTTCACCGTGGTGGGATCGGCGCAGACGATCGGGCCCGCGGGAGGCGCCGTCAGCGTGCAGTGAGCGCGGCGTCCAGCAGCGTCCGCGCCCGGGCATCGAAGGAGTCGCGTTCGCGGATGACGGCGCTGATCCTCGCACTCTCGTCGGCATCGGGGAACAGCGAGTCCAGGTCGCCTGTCAACAGGGCGACGAGTCCGTCCCCGTCCTGAAAGGTCGGTACGGCTCCCTCGAACTCCTGCACGATGCCCTCGACTTCGTCGCTGATCACGCGACCGCCGGCAGCGAGCACGTCGTAGGGCCGGTTCGAGATGAACCCGTGTCGCCGCATCGCCGGCCAGTGGTCGTTGAGCACGACGCCGGCGGTCTCGTAGCGTCCCGGCAATTCGTCGTTCGCGATTCCGGTGGCTGCGATATGCGTCGCGGGGATGTAGCCGCGCCAGTCGGGGCCGTACACCCGCAGCGGCAGGCCGGCCGCGATCGGCGCGATGACGGCAGGGCGGTGCAGCCCGCGTGCGGTCCCGACGAAGACGATCGATCCGTCCCGCCGCGCGCCGGTGGGACGGAAGCGCGTCGCGTCGGTGCACTGCAGCAGCGGCTCGACGGGACGGCCGAAGAGGCTCGCCGCTTCGTGGGCCCAAGGGCGCGAAGCCGCGAACGTCAGATCGAAGTCGGAGAGCTCGGCCGACGTGATCTCATCCGGATGGCTGATGACCCAGAGCAGTCGCACGCCGGTGGACGGCGGCGTTATGCGGTGCGGCCCGCGCAGGACGAGCGTCACATCGTCGTACTCCGCGGTTGTGCGCTGTGCTGCGGGACGGGCGTCGACCGCGGCGTACTGCCCGATCCGCTCGAGCGCAGCAGCCAGCGCGCGAGCGAAATGCGTGTCGCCCCAGCTCTCGCCGCTCACACCGGCGGGCGCCGCTGTCTTGATCGCCCAGCGGAGCCGCGGAACCGTGGTGCCTTCGGGGAGCTCGAACGTGCCGGATGTCCGCCTGATGGCAGGCCCGTGCGCGGTCCACCCATCGACGGAGAGCCCCCGTCCGAGCTCCGGAAGCACCGAATCCGCGGATCCGGGAAGCGGTATCGAGCCGGGGAGGGGGCGGGAGACGACCGCGCTCAGGTCGAGCAGGACACGCGGTGCAGTGGCGTCGCCGTCGCGTCCCGCGGACACCGGGGCGGGCAGCGCGGCGGACGGCGTTGCGGTGCCGAGCGCGCGCGCATCCTCCGCGGGAAAGCCTGCGAGCAGGGCGAATCCGCTGCGGTCGTGCGCGACCACGCCCGCGGAGGCCACGGTGCCGTCCGCGGCGAGGAGAAGGGGAGCTACGGGGCCGTCGACGGCCCGGTCGCGGAGGGCCGTCAAGGTCGGGGCATCGACCTCGACGCCGATCCGCCGGCGGAGTCGGAGCATTCCCTCCGCAGCGGGCGTTACCCCGGTGCGGGCGCGGAGGTCGATGCGGTGGTCGGCCAGCGCCAGCAGCCGGGCGGCGATGCGCAGATCCCGCCGAGCCGCCCGCACATCGACGATCGCGCGGGTGCGCTCAGGATCGCTGGTTCCGAGGAACGCGGTGAGAACTCCGAGGATGCGGCCGTCCTCGTCCCCAGTACCGAGATCGAGTTCGAGGAGGGTCTCGACACCTGCCGTCGCCGAAGCGCTATCGTCCGGAGCGCCGGACGCGGGCGGCGCCTCCGGCTCCTCGATCGCCGACCGCTGCACGGCGCGCAGACCGAGTCGCGAGCCCGACGACATCGGAAGAGTGCTCCCGTCCACCAGCATGCGCCATGCATGGCCCAAGGGGCCGCCTACCGCTCCGATCGCCCTGGGATGAAGGCGCGCATGGTCGGGAGCGCTCCAGGCCGCCGTGGTCTCGATCTCGGCCGGATCGGAGACGAGGTAGGCGTAGAGCGCGGGGACGCGGTCCGCATCCGGCAGCTGCGCGGAGACCAGTCCCTCGAGGAAAAGGGGGTTGAGGACGAGGCCGGTGCGATATCCGCCCCGTACGTAGGCTCGGACGGCTCTGCGGATACCGATCCGGCGTCCGGGATACTGGGCGCGAACGAACTCGAGATCGACGACGCGTGCACGGCGGATCGTGCGGGCCCACCAGAACCGGTCGGCCGCGGCGAGCAGATTCCCCGCGACGGGCAGGGATCGGGACCGGCGCCACTGCGTCCGAAGCATGCTCAGCACGGTGGAAGTCTATGCGGATGATAGCCTCGGACGGTTCGGTCGGCCGGGAGGGAAGCGCCTGTGAGTACGAGTTCCGGGGACGAGACCACGACGGCCGCCGCAGCGTCCGCCCGCGTGGGCATCGTGGTGCGTACCAAGGACCGGCCCGCCATGCTGGCCCGCGCGCTCGGTGACATCCTGTCGCAGAGTTTCGAAGACTGGCACGTCGTGATCGTCAACGACGGGGGAGACGCCGCGGCAGTCGACCGCGTCATCGCCGCTGTCGGCACCGCGGCGCGGGGGCGTTTCTCCGTGATCCACCACTCGGACAGCAGGGGACGGTCGGCGGCCGCGAATGCCGGCGTGCAGCGCCTCATCGGCGCCTACGTCGTGCTGCACGATGACGACGATCTGTGGCATCCGGAATTCCTCGCCGCGACCGTCGCGTGGCTCGATCAGAATCCCGGCGACGGCGGCGTCGTGGCGCGCACCGAGATCGTCTACGAACGTGAGACGGCCACGGGGTTCGAGGAGACCGGCCGCGTGCCGTTCTGGCCGGCTCTGACGTCGATCACCTATGCGGAGCTCCTTCAGGTGAACCGCTTCGTCCCGATCGCGTATCTCTACCGCCGTGCCCTGCATGACGAAGTCGGGTACTACCGCGAGGATGTCCACGCAGCCGAGGACTGGGAATTCAACCTGCGGGTCGCAGCACGTCACCCGCTCGGATTCCTCGGAGATCGGGTGCTCGCCTTCTGGATGCAGCGCCCGAACGCCACCGGAGCCCTGGGGAACAGCATGTTCGTGCTCGAACACGAGCATGAGTACTACGACCGCCGGATCCGGGACGAGGCGCTGCGCACCTATGTCGCCGGTCACGGCGACGGGCTTCCGCTGTTCCTGGCGCGCTACGTGCAGGACGAGGTGTCCCGGCAGCTGGATGAGCGACGGACGATCGGCCAGCGGCTCGTCGGCGCGGCTCGGCGCCGGTGGCGTGCGCGGCGGATGCGATGAACGTGCGGAACGAGATCATCTGGCGTCCCGTCCAGCGGGTCGTGCTGCCGGACGATGCCGTGCCAGCGGGGACGCGGGAGCTCTACGTGCGCGTGGACGGCGAATCCGAGATCCTCGGGCGCACCTCGCTCCGGCTCGGGGCTGATGCGCGCGCATCGTTCGCGACCTACTTCGGAGGTTTCCCGCGGGTGGCCTGGGGGGACACGGGCTTCGACCGCCTTCGGCTCTCGCTGCGCGTCGAAGGAGAGGCACGGATCCTCGTGCGGGGAACCGATGCGGTCGGTACCGTGCGGGAACTCGCGGACTCGTCTGCGTCGGGGGACTGGGCTCTCGAGCTCCCCCTGGATGAGCGCTCGGCCGGCTGGGTCTGGTTCGAGGTCGAGGCCTCGGAGCCGCTCACGCTGCACGACGCGGAGTGGTCGGCTCCGGAACCGGCGCGATCTGAGGCGACGGTGTCGATCGCGATCACCACCTTCAACCGCGCGGACGACTGCGTGGCTCTCATCGCCCGCCTCGCGTCCGATCCCCTGGTACGGAAGAGGATCCTGCAGGTGGTCGTGGCGGATCAGGGTACGCAGCAGATCCGGAACCACCCGGCGTTCGCGGAGGCAGCCACCCCCTGGGGGGCCCTGCTCCGCGTCATCGAGCAGGACAATCTCGGCGGCTCCGGAGGGTTCAGCCGGGGCATGCTGGAGGCGCGCGCCACGTCCGCCAGCCACGTGCTCGTGCTCGACGACGACGTGAACCTGGAGCCGGAATCCCTGCTGCGCATGCTCGCGCGCGCAGAGCACGCGCAGGACGAACCGCTGATCGGGGCGCAGATGCTCCGACTCACCGAACCGACACGACTGCATTCGTGGGGCGAGCGGATCGACCGTCGACGATTCTGGTGGGAGCCGGCCCACCCCGAGCTGACCGGTCTCGATCTGGCGGAAGCGGGGCCCGATCGTCTGCCGGTCCTGAGCGAGCCTTGTCCGGTCGACTTCAACGGTTGGTGGATGTGCCTCATCCCCGTCTCCGTCGTCGAGTCGGTGGGCGCGTCACTGCCGCTGTTCATCAAATGGGACGATGCCGAGTTCGGCCTGCGCGCCGCGGCGGCGGGACATCGCACCATCACGCTTCCGGGCGCGGCGCTCTGGCACGTGCCCTGGACGGCGAAGGACGACGGGCTGGACTGGCAGGCTTACTACCAGTTGCGCAACCGTCTGGTCGCCGCCCTGCTCCACTCGCCGCGCCGTCGTGGCGGCTCGCTGCTGCGGAATGTGCTGGCCCTCGACGTCAACCACGTACTGTGCCTTCAGTACGGCTCCGCGGCAGTGCGGCGGATGGCAATGCGAGATGTGCTCGCGGGGCCGGGGCATCTCGTGCCGAGTCTGCGGAGTGCGCCGGCGCGCGTCAGATCCGCACTCGCCGAGGAAGGCCAAACGCTGAAGAGTCGTGACGGGCTGTCGGTCGCGCCGGAGGCTTCGCTGCCGGTCGTGCCACGGGGTGCGGTCGCTTCCGCGGGACGTCTTCTGCGAGTCCTTGCCCATCAGCTCCGGCGCTCGCCTCGGGCGGCGGGCCCGGCATCAGAGCCCACGACGATCGTCCTCCGGCGGGAGCACGGCAAGTGGTGGTCTCTCGGACTGGTCGACGAGGTGTTTCTGCAGAGCGCTGCCGGGAGCAGCGGATTCCTCCTCCGACGGAATCGACGCGCGGCGGCGAGCCACCTCCTGGGAGCGGGTCGCGCCGTGCTCGAGCTGTGGTGGAAGTGGCCCGCACTGGCGCGGCGCTACCGCGCGGAGGCGCGCTCGCTCTCCAGCGCGGAGACCTGGTCCTCCGTCTTCGGCGAAGCGTCGTCCGCGACCGGGCCGCGTGCCGAGCCTGCTTCGACAAGCTCCGACTCCGCTTCGTCGCCGTACTGACGGTTGGCCCAGAGAAGGCCGGCTAGGAGCAGGGCGAACGCGAGGGAGCCGATCAGCCATACTCCCATCGGTGACGGTGCCCAGCCCCACCACCACTCGGCGTGCGAACCCGGATCCAGGCTCGTCTTGTCGAGGCCGGTCGTGTATCGCTGGATGTTGATGTGCAGGGAGACCGCATTGGTGAGCGCCAGAGCGGCAGCGGCGACGATGAGCGGCCAGCCGCGCCACAGCGCTGTGGCCTTCTCGCTCGCCGCGGAAACGCCGAGGGCGATGATCATGAGAGGCATGATGTAGCGGGGCTGTACGCCCTCGCCGACATGGGCGCCGGACTGCCACAGGATGTAGAACGGCACGAACCACATCGCGGCGAGTGCGGCGAGCGACGCCACGACTCGGCGCCGCGTCGCGCCGTGGAGGCCAGCGAGCAGTACGAAGCCGAAGACGGCGGAGCCGAGCACCCACACGACCGAGGGAACGCCGGTGTCGAACCAGCCGAGCGGCCAATAGCCGAAGATGCCGATCCAGAGACTCGGGATGTCGAGCACGTTGCGGACCAGCTCCCCGCCGCTGAGGCGCGCGCCATAGCCGCCGAGTCCTCCCGTGGCGGCGCTGCTCTGCGTCGCGGAGAAGTACAGTGCCACGCTGGTCACGAGGATCGCCGCCCCGCCGACGAGGGGAGCGATAACGGCACGACCACGGCGCAGGCCGAGCCACAGGGCGATCATCGCTCCGAACACCGCGAAGAGCGCGGCGTCCGCCCTCGCGCCGGCGCCGAGCACGGCGGCGAACACGGCGAGCGATGTCAGGATGATCGATCGCCTTCGGGTCGGTGCGATCAGCGCACCGTACAACGACACCCAGACGGTCGCCGCGGACAGCAGAGCCCAGGACGACGGATTCGTCGAGGCGAAGACGAACAGCCCCAGAGGGACCGACGCGGCGAGCACCGAGAGGATCAGTGCCGGGCGAAGACGCCGTGGCAGGAACACGAAGACCGCCGTGATGAGTCCGACCGCGATGACGGAGTTGGCGAGGCGTATCGCGATGACGGATGCCGCCACGTCCTTGCTCGCGAAGACGGACATCGCGCCGTAGAAGATCGGCGGGTACAGGTGGTCGACGTTCGCGCGCTTGACGAGCGCGAGCCCGGGCGCGCTCCCGTTCCAGCAGCTCCCGCTGATGTCGGCGTGCTGCGCTGCGCAGATCGCCTGGGCGACCGGCGCCGGCACCAAACGCTCCGTGGACCCGCTGGTTCCGCTCGGCTCCTCGCAGAGTCCCGGGCGATCGCCGAGGCCGCACCAGATGGAGGCGAGGTGGAAATCATCGTCGGGACTCGACCCGACGGCGGAGCTGAACGACCACGAGAACAGCGTCAGCACCGCGAGCAGCGGGATGGCGATGACGGCGGCCAGGCGCACGGAACGGGAGCGGGAACGCGATGGGGACACGCATCCATGCTACCGATGCCGGTGGAGGAGCCCGTGTGCGGTGCCCTGTTCGGCGATGATCCCGCCGCTCCTGCGGCCCGGTCGGCAGCGGGAGCGGAATCGCACGTCAGACGCGACCGGCTGCCGCGCCTTCGGCCAGGACGAAGTCCATGATCGCGCTGCGGGGGCCGTGTCGAGGGACCCACCCCCGTTCGCTGCGGAGTCGCTCGCTCGAGCCGATGATCTCCATCGCGTCCGTCGGCCGCCAGCGTTCGGGGTCCGCGATGATCTCCGGAACGCGGCGTCCCATGGCCTCGCAGACGAGCTCCAGGATCTCGATCCCGGAGAGGGAGCTCCCGGTGCTGACGTTGTAGGTGGTGTGCTGCAGAGACTCCGCCGTCACGAGATCGAGATACGCCTGGGCGATGTCCCGCACATCGGTGTAGTCGCGTCTGGTGGAGAGGTTCCCGGTGGGGAGAGGCGCATCGGCGGGCAGGGCGCGCAGCGCCGCGTAGAGGTCGGGAACCACGAATCCGGGCGCCTGACCAGGCCCGATGTGGTTGAAGGGGCGAGCGACGACGGCATCCCTGCCGCGGCGCCGGTAGTAGTCGGCCTGATGCTCGACGAGCATCTTGCTCACGGCATAGGGCGAACTGGCTGCCAGCGGAGAATCCTCGGTGAGCGGTGCGGCGCCGCTGCCGGCGTAGACCCCGCCGGTGCTGACGACCAGTATGCGGCCCGTGATCGCGCCAGCGAGGGCTGCTTCGCCGATCGTGGTCATCATCGAGCTGTTCGCCGTGATGTAGTGCTGGGGGTGGGCGAACGACGGTCCGACCGCGGCGAGCCCTGCGAGGTGGATGACGGCGTCCACGACGAGCCCTTCAGGCCAGGCATCGCGCAGATCCGTCACATGCCAGGAATCGAGCCGCTTACGATCGGGCCAACTCTGTTCGGCGCGGCCGATGCCGTGGACCTTGAAGCCTCGCGCAAGCGCCTCGGCGACAACATGGCGGCCGACGAAGCCGGAAGCGCCGGTGACGACGACCGAGCGCCTCCTGCTGGGCGTCATCTCGCGCCGATGCTCTCGAGTGCGAGGTCGTTGGCCACCATCAAGGACACCAGGCCCTCGAACGAGGTCTCCCGACGCCAGCCGAGGACATCCTCCGCCTTCTTCGGGTTGCCGAGCAGGATGTCGACCTCGGCCGGACGCATGAAGGCCGGGTCCTGCACGACGAAGGGGCGCCAGTCCTCGATGCCCACCTCGGCGAAAGCCCGGGTGAGGAAGTCCTCGATGGAGTGGGTCTCGCCCGTGGCCAGAACGAAGTCGTCCGGCTCGTCGTGCTGCAGCATCTGCCACATGCCGCGCACGTAGTCGCCGGCATATCCCCAGTCCCGCTTCGGATAGAGGTCGCCGAGAACGATCTTGTCCTGCAGTCCGAGCTTGATCCGGGCGACGGCACGAGTGATCTTCCGCGTCACGAACTCGGGTCCGCGGTGCTCGCCCTCGTGATTGAACAGGATGCCGCAGGAGATGAACATGCCGTAGCTCTCCCGGTAGTTCCGTGCGATCCAGTGGCCGTACAGCTTGGCCACGCCGTAGGGGCTGCGGGGATGGAAGAGCGACTGCTCGTTGTAGCCGCTGCCAGGGCGGTTGTAGTCGAGGCCGCCGAACATCTCCGACGTCGAGGCCTGATAGACGCGGGTGGTCTCGGCCCGCCCCGTCACACGCACGGCTTCGAGGATGTTCAGGACGCCCTTGCCGGTGACGTCCGCGGTCAGTGACGGGTTCTTGAACGAGTAGCCGACGTGGCTGATCGCCGCGAGATTATACAATTCGGCGGGATCGGAGTCCTCCACCGCGCGCACGAGCGCGGCCGGATCGGTGAGGTCGCCCTCGAGCAGCCGTACGTCCGGGAACGCGGTCTCGAACGCGGCGCGCTTGGGGTTGTTCTGGCCGCGGATCAGCCCGTGGACCGTGTACCCCTTCTCCAGCAGCTGCTCGGCGAGATGGTGGCCGTCCTGACCGGTGATCCCTGTCACCAATGCGCGCTTGCTCACGACTGCTTCTCCTCGGGGGGTGTATCTGTGCGTTCGGACGTCTCGTCAGCACGAGTCGTGGGACCGACCGCGCGATGCGCCCACAGACTACCAGCGCGCCGTCGCGCCGCAGCTGACCTCGGCGGCTCGGCGAGGCAAGCCGGACGCCGCTCCGACGCGGTTCGGAGGGGAGCGCCGATAGACTGAGGACACTATGACTCAGACTCCTGACACCGTGCTGGTGATCGTGCCGGCTTGGAACGAGGAGCGAAACGTCGGCAACACCGTGCGTGAGATCCTCGCCACGGGCCGCGATTATCACGTCGCCGTGATCGATGACGGCTCGGTCGACGCGACGTCGCAGGTGGCGCGCGACGCCGGTGCCATGGTCCTCACCCTGCCGTTCAACCTCGGCGTCGGAGGAGCGATGCGTACCGGATTTACCTACGCCCAGCGCAAGGGCTACCGTCGTGCGATCCAGGTCGACGCGGACGGGCAGCACAATCCTGCGGACATCGAGCGCGTGCTCGGCGGCCTCGCCGACGCCGACATCTCGATCGGCGCCCGGTTCAGCGATGTCGGCGATTACAAGGTGCGCGGTCCGCGCCGCTGGGCGATGGTCGTGCTGGCCGCGATCGTGTCCCGCGTGGCCCACGCCCGGCTGACGGACGTCACCAGCGGATTCCGTGCCGCCAACGCGCGTGCGATCGACCAGTACGTCACCTACTATCCGGCCGAGTATCTGGGGGACACGCTCGATTCCCTGGTGGTCGCGTGTCATGCCGGGCTGAGGGTGTCGCAGGTGCCTGTCGCGATGCGGCCCCGGATGCACGGCACGCCGAGTCAGGGTCCGATCGGGTCGACGGTCTACCTCGCCCGGTCGGTCCTTGCGCTGGGTCTGGCGCTGCTGAGGCGCCCGCGCCGCGCTCGTCGGTCGGAGGAGACGGCATGATCGCGATCACCGGAGTCGTCCTCGCGGTCGCGATGTTGGCCGTTGTCACGATCCTGCTGCTTACCCGCCGGCTGCGCGAGAAGTATGCCGCGCTCTGGATCATCATCGGGCTGGGAATGCTCGTCCTCGGGCTCTTCCCGGAGCTCCTGCAGGGACTCACGACCCTCTTCGGCGTCGTGCTGCCGGCGAACCTTCTCTTCGCCATGGCGATACTCCTGCTCCTGGGCGTCGCTCTTCACCTGTCGTGGGAGCAGTCCCAGGCTGAGGATGAGATCCGGCGTGCCGCCGAGGAGCTCGCGATTCTGCGCGCCGAGCACGATGGGCTAGTGCGACGCATCGAGGCCATCGAGACGGACGACATCGGTCGCAGGCGGACCTCGTCCGACGATGAGTGATCAGGCGCAGGCCGGCCGAGGGCTGAGGACGGTCCTTCTCGCGACCGTTCTCGCCGGAGGCGTCGGGTATCTCATCCAGGCGCTGGTGCCGCCGCTGCTGACCCAGATCAACTATCTCGCCTTCACGACGTTCTGGTCGGCCACGTATCTGGTCGTCTCCTGTCTCGCCGGAGTACAACAGGAGCTCACTCGCGCGTCTCGATCGGGGGCTTCGGGGACCGGTTACCGCACCTGGCGACTGTTCGCCGTGAGCGCGTCTGTCACCGCCGCCCTCGTCGTCGCCGCGATCTTCTCGATGATCGGCGGTCACATCTTTCCGGTCGACACGATCGCGCTCGTGGCCGCGATCACGATCGCCGCGTTCGGGTACTGTCTGATCGCCGCGGTCAGCGGAGCTCTCTACGGGGTCCAGGACTGGCCCGGCGTGGGGGGGATGACCGTCGCGGACTCCCTCATCCGGGCAGCAACCCTCGGGATCGCACTCCTCATGGGCGGGACTGCCGCGATGCTGGGGTGGGCCGTCGCCGTCCCGTTCCTGCTGGCGGTCATCGTGGTGTGGCTGTGGAGGGGGCGCCGGATCTCCGGACGCCTGCAGCTGGATGTCGGACTGAGCCAGCTCCTGCGGAACACCTCGGCGACTCTGATCGCCTCGCTGGCCACGGGAGCACTGATCAGCGGTCTTCCGCTTCTGCTGCGCGCCCTCGCCTCTGATGCCGGGGTGGGGTTCCTGGCCTCACTGATCCTCGTCATCTCTCTCACAAGGGCGCCGCTGGTCGTTCCTCTGGTTGCGCTGCAGGGTTTTCTTCTCGTGCATTTCCGTGAGAACCGACACCACGCGGCCTCCGTGCTCCGCTGGGTCGGAGGGCTTCTCCTCATCGTGTCCGGTCTGTCGGCGCTTGCGGCATGGCTGGGACCCGTCATCCTCCACGCGCTCTACCCGGGCTTCGATCCGCTCTCGGGCGTGGTCTTCGCCGCGATCGTCGCCAGCGCAGGACTGACCGGAGTTCTGTGCATCACCGGGCCCGCGCTGCTCGCCGCGAGCAGGCACCGCTGGTATGTGGCCGGTTGGCTCGTGAGCGCGCTCATGACGGTGGTCGTGCTCGCGGCGCCCGGCGATGCACAGCTCCGGATCCTCGTGGCTCTCGTCGCCGCGCCCGTCGTCGGAGCGGTCGTGCATGGCGTGGCTCTCGTACGTACGGGACAGTCCGCACCGACGTCAGCCTGATCACGTCCAACGGGGAACAGCGGGAGCCGCCGCCCCTTGTGCTAGCCGCGTGTGGCGGCGTCCGCCAGCGCGGCCTCGAAGACGGCACGTGTCTCGCGAGCCGTCCGCTCCCAGGTGAAGAGCTGAGCCTGCTCGAAACCGGTGGTCACCATGTCGGCCACGAGGTCCGGGTCGGACGTGACCCGAGCGAGCAGATCCGCGAGCGACTGATCGTCCGACGGATCGAAGTAGCGGGCGGCATCGCCGCCGACGTACCGATGGACCTCCAGGTCGCTGAGAAGAGCGGGGATCCCGGCGGCCATCGCCTCGATGGTGGGCAGTGAGAATCCCTCCACGAAGGACGGGATGGCGAGAGCCGTCGCGGTCGAGTAGAGATGCGCGACCTCGGTGTCGTCGATCCAGCCGCGCAGATCGATCCATTCCGCGACGTCGAGCTCGTCGACGAGCGGGCGCAGGGGATCCTCACCGCGTCCGCCGGTGATGACGATCCTCGGACGCTGCTCGGCGGGCAGCAGGGCGGCGGCGCGGATGAGCGCCCCCCAGTTCTTGTGCGGGCGGCGGTTTCCCATCGCGAGGATCATGGGGCCCTCGGAGCCCGCGAGCGTCCGGTCGACGTTCTTCGGCGCCTGTCCGGCGAGCGGCGTCACGTCGATGCGCTCCGCGGAGACGCCCAGGTACTTGATCAGCTCTTTCTTCGAGGTCGGGCTGATCGTGGCGATCCGAGTGGCGTTGCGCGACGTCTGCTTCTCCATCCACCGCACCGGACGTGTGTAGAGCGGCGTCGTCATGAGCTCGGGATGGCTCCAGTAGATCATGTCGTGCATGGTGACGACGGACGGCATGGTCGTCCTGCGGGGCCCCAGCGTGGCGGGGGAGTGGACCAGGTCCGCCCTCTCGCGCTTCGCGGCGCGAGCGACCTGGGTCAGTTCTCCCCACGCCCAGGCGAAACGGTTCTCACCGCTGATCCCGGACTCGACGATGCGTCCGGGAAACCACGAGAGATCCAGCTTCGCGCCTTCCCTGGAGACGTAGCCGACGTATTCCCACTCGTCCGGCATCGTTCCCAGAGCGCGGTAGAGCTCCCGGGCGTAGGTCTCCATTCCGCCCTTGGTGCCGGTGTAGGAGAGCAGATCGACGAGGACGCGAGGCATTGGTTCAGCTTACAAGGGGCGCCGTCCGCATCCGGACCGGGCCCTCTATCGAGGGGCGCCCGGGAGGAGTTCGCACGCGATGAGGTCGCCGTCGCTGTCCAGCCGGGCGAAGTCTCCGTAGTAGGCGTAGTACATGCCGAAGAAGGCCTGCGCATCGGCCCAGGTCGTGAAGTCGCTGCAGTCCTTGTCGGCGGGCCTCGCCGGCGCAGGGTTGATCGCGAGTCCCTCGGCGGGAACCCGGAACCGCTCGCGCTCGTAGGACCACGTGTTCGGCCATCGCGAGATCACCGTGTCGCGTTCGCTGTTGCTCGCCGTGTAGAAGTGATGCGATACCCCGGCACCCCAGAACCGGTAGACCGGTGCCGTGTCCGGCTCGCTCGACCCGGGAGGATAGACGTAGTAGGCGACGCCTTCGAAGGACCACGTCGCGGACCACTGCTCGCGAACGAGGTTCTTCTCGTTCTCGTCCGCGGTGAAGAAGTGGCCTTTGAACGAATTTGACCAGAACCGGTAGAGCGGAACGGTTCCGGGGATCTGAGTCGAGTAGGCGGAGTACCGGGGGCCCTCGTAGGTCCAGTCCCTTCCCCACTGAGCCACGATCTTGTCGCGTTCGACCGGATCGGCCGTGTAGAAGTGGCCCTGGAACGTCGGGCTCCAGAATCGGTAGACCGGCACCGGCTGATCCCCGGGGGTAGCCGGGCTGCTCGCCGACATCGATGGCGAGACGTCGGCGAGAGACGTCCGCGGCGACGCGCTCGCGGGCGACACCTGCGGCGCGACAGCGCATATCACCAGCGCCGCGACCAGCGCAACACTTATGCGACCGAACATAGGGACCTCCCAGTAACGTTCCTGGTCGCTCATACTGCCATACGCGGAGGTCGCGCTCGTCTCGGCGGGAGGACCCGGTCCTCTGTTGCCGCTATCGGGAGCCTCCGAACGCGAGCAACCAAGTAGCCCGACGCGAGGCCCGAGAGCCGTGCAGGATGACGGTCGGGAGCGTGTTGAACGCGTGCAGACGCGACATTATCCGTCCTCGCGCCGCGCGAGCCGCGCGATTCCACCCGGCCTGTTCCGCCCGGCGGGCGGTCTCCTGGTAGAAGCGACGCTCGTCTTCGAAGCGCGAGCCGTCGAGCAGCGCGGTCTGCGAGAGACTCGCCGGATGACGTCGATAGCGGAAGGCGTCGACTCCGGTGTATCGGAGCGTCCCGCCCTCGAACGCGATGTCGATCAGCAGGGCGAGGTCCAGGATGATCGGCAGTCCGTCGCGGAAACCGATCCTCCTCGCCGGCTCGGTGCGGATCGCGAGCGAGGGCCAGTACAGCCAGTTCCCCACCAGCAGACTCCGGGCCATCTCCTCGCCGCGCAAGGTCGCCGGATGCCGGGGCGCCAGCAGGGCCTTGACGCCGTCGACGAGAGTCCTTCGTGGCTCGCCCTGCGAGCCGACGACCTGCACGCCGGGCTGGATGACATCGGCGTCGGGAAAGGCCGCGATCGTCGCGCGGATGTGCCCCACGAAGTTCGGCAGCAGGAGATCATCGGAACCGAGGACGACGACATGGCTGCCCTCCGCCGCGTCGACCGCGCGGCGGAAGTTCTCGATGATCCCCACATTGGTCTCGTTGCGGCGGTAGCGGATGCGCTCATCGCCGATGCTCGCGACATGATCCGCGATCGTCGTGCCCGGGTATCCGTCGTCGATGATCATCAGGCGCCAGTCGGGGTCGTCCTGAGCGAGTACGGAGGCGATCGTCTCGATGAACAGGGCGGGATCCCCCCAATAGGGGACGCATATATCGAGGGTCATGAGAGCGGGACACGGGAGTTCGTCATGGTGGTTCCATTGTGCGCGATCGGACGCGCGGAGCGCTCGATCGCGCCCGAAGCACGCCGATCCAGGCAGAACGGAGGGAATCCCCGTAGGCTTGGAGTGTTTTGCGATCGCTCCCGATGCTCGCAGAACCGGATCGTCTAGAAGGGCAGGGGATGGATCTCCTCATCGTCGGGTCGGGTTTCTTCGGCCTCACCATCGCCGAGCGGGCCGCGGCCGCGGGCCGCAAGGTCACCGTCATCGATCGCCGCCATCACATCGGCGGGAACGCCTACAGCGAGGACGAGCCGACCACGGGCATCGAGGTGCACCGGTACGGCGCGCACCTCTTCCACACCTCGAACCCGACCGTGTGGGAGTACGTGAACAGGTTCACGACCTTCACGAACTATGTGCACCGGGTCTACTCGACCCACCGCGGCGAGGTGTACCCGCTGCCGATCAACCTCGGCACGATCAACCAGTTCTTCCGCGCCGCCTACACGCCTGACGAGGCCAAGGCCCTCATCGCGGGACAGGCGGGCGAGTTCGACGCGCACGAGGCGAAGAACCTCGAGGAGCGCGGGATCGCCCTCATCGGGCGTCCGCTCTTCGAGGCGTTCATCCGCGACTACACCGCCAAGCAGTGGCAGACCGACGCCAGAGAACTGCCGGCTTCGATCATCAGCCGTCTGCCGGTGCGCTACAACTACGACAACCGCTACTTCAACGATGCGTGGGAGGGGCTGCCCACGGACGGCTACACGGCGTGGCTGGAGCGCATGGCGGACCACCCCAACATCGAGGTGAAGCTGAACGTTGACTTCTTCGACGAGGAGCAGCAGCTGAACAAGCGGTCGACCGTCGGGCAGCTGCCGATCGTGTACACCGGACCCGTGGACCGCTACTTCGACTACGCCGAGGGGGAGCTGGGCTGGCGGACGATCGACCTCGAGCAAGAGGTCCTCGACGTGGGCGATTTCCAGGGCACCAGCGTGATGAACTATCCGGATGCCGATGTGCCGTTCACGCGCATTCACGAGTTCCGGCACTTCCACCCCGAGCGCGCCGATCGGTACCCGACCGACAGGACCGTGATCATGCGCGAGTTCTCGCGGTTCGCCGAGCGCGGCGACGAGCCCTACTACCCGGTCAACACGGCGACCGATCGCGAGGGCCTCCTCGCATACCGCGAGCTCGGCAGGGGGGAGCGGGGCGTCCACTTCGGCGGACGCCTCGGGACCTATCAGTACCTTGACATGCATATGGCGATCGGATCCGCCCTGTCGATGTGGAACAACCAGCTGGCATGACGGTAGACGCAGAATCCCGACGGGCCCACCGGGCGGCGGCGGCGCGACGCCGCGCCGCCGCGAACTCGCAGGCGCCCGGCTATCGCCGCGACATCGACGGACTCCGCGCCGTCGCGATCCTTCTCGTCGTCGTGTACCACGTGTGGATCGGGCGGGTGTCCGGAGGCGTCGACGTCTTCCTGATGATCTCCGCGTTCTTCCTCACGGGGTCGTTCGTGCGCGCGATGCAGGCGGGAAGGCCGCTCGCCGTCGGCTCCTTCCTGCTGAGCCGGTTCCGCAGGCTCATGCCCGCGGCGTCGGTCGTGCTGGCGGCGACACTGGGCGCGTGCTGGCTGCTGTTTCCGCAGACCGCCTGGCCCCGGCTGTGGAAGGAGGGATGGGCATCCCTCGGCTACGTGCAGAACTGGGTGCTCGCGATCGACGGGGTGGACTACTACGCCCACGACTCCGCCCTGGCCTCTCCGTTGCAGCACTTCTGGTCACTGTCGGTGCAGGGACAGGTCTTCGTGCTGTGGCCGGTGCTGTTCCTGCTCGGAGCCCTGCTGGTGCGCTGGACGAAGAAGTCCCCGACGGCGGTGATGGCGTGGGTCTTCGGCCTGGTGTTCGCGGTCTCGCTCGCCTTCTCCATCTGGGAGACGGCGGATCTGCAGACCTTCGCCTACTTCGACACCCGTGCGCGGCTCTGGGAGTTCGCGGCGGGTTCGCTACTGGCGCTCACCGTTCCCCGCCTCCGGGTGAACCGCCTGCTGCGGGCGGTGCTGGGATGGATCGGGCTGATCGGCGTCGCCGTCTGCGGAATGGTCATCGACGTCCGTGGCGGTTTCCCCGGGTACCTGGCGCTCTGGCCGATCTTCGCCGCAGCGCTGGTGATCGTCGCCGGAACCCGTCCGAAGGGCGAGCACCCCGAACTCGGAGAGCTCGGCCCCGGCCGTCTCCTCGCGACCCGTCCTGTGCTGTTCCTCGGACGCGATGCCTATGCGCTGTACCTGGTGCACTGGCCGGTCCTCATCCTCTGGCTGAACGTGCGGGAGCGCCCCGAGGCATCGTTCCTCGATGGTCTGGGCATCATCGCGATCTCGCTGGTGCTCGCCCGGCTGGTCACCGCCTTCGTCGAGCAGCCGCTGCGGCTTCCCGGCGGACAGCGCGGCTCGAAGTGGCGCAACGCCGGTGTCATGCTCCTCTGCGTCGGGATCGTGGCTGCGGTCCTCGTGCCGTGGCAGCAGATCACGACCACGACGGTCACGGCGCAGCAGGCGACGCACGTCGACGAGTACACCGGAGCGATGGGCGGCGATACGGCGGGCGATGGCAAGGGAGTCCCGGTGATTCCGGTCCCCGGTGACGAGGACGGCCGCTGGGCGAAGCTCGACGGACCGTGCACCGGGCGCTTCGCCTCGGATCAGCCCGAGGTGCAGGAAAGCTGCACGCAGACGATGAACGCTTCGAATGCGAAGCATCTCGTGGTGGTCATCGGGGACTCGCACGCGAACGAGTTCGCGGGAGCGCTGCAGCCGGTCGCCAAGGAACGGGACTGGGGGATCGTCATGCTGATGCGGCCGTGGTGCTCGCTCGACAAGCACGAGGAAGGCACTGAAGCCGATGGATACTGCGGCGGCTGGCAGCGCGCCGCGTTGGACAAACTGATCGAGATCCATCCGGATGCGATGTTCACGATCGTGACCGCGGCCGCCCCGGACAGCCCGGACGAGCGCGTGATCAACGGTATCGACGAGGTCATCGACGAGGTCACCGCGGCGGGGATCCCCCTGTTCGGCGTGCGGGACAATCCGCGCACCAGCAAGTACAACTACTGGGAATGCGCGGTCAACAAAGAGCCCTGCGACTTCCCGCTCTCCGGCGCGCTCGCCGAGACCAACCCTGCGGCATCGCTGGGCGACCGGATCGGTCTCGTCGATTTCACCCCGTGGATATGCCCGAACGGAACCTGCTACACGGAGCTCGGACACGTCTCGGTCTACCTCGACAACAACCATCTCAGCTTCCCGTTCGTCAAGACCCTCGCGCCCGCTCTCGACCAGCAGCTCGGCGACTTCCTGAAGCCGTGACGCAGGGACGATCATCGACGCCGCCTAGACTCGGATCCGTGAGTCACACGACGGCCGGCGCACCCGGAACGCCCCGGCGCTACTTCCACTCGCTGTGGCTGCTGTCGGCTCGCGACCTCCGCGTCCGGTACGCGACGAGCGTGCTCGGCTACCTGTGGTCGGTCCTGGATCCGCTGGTCATGAGCGCGATCTACTGGTTCGTGTTCACGCAGGTGTTCCACCGCGGTCAGGTGGGGGAACAGCCCTACATCGTGTTCCTCATCACCGCACTGCTGCCCTGGGTGTGGTTCAACACGGCGGTGGGGGAGTTCACGCGCGCCTTCAAGAAGGACGCGCGTCTGATCCGCTCCACGGCGATCCCTCGGTCGATCTGGGTCGTGCGCGTGATCCTCACCAAGGGACTGGAGTTCGCGTTCGCGATCCCGGTGCTCGTGCTCTTCGCGGTGTTCGCCGGGGCGAAGCCGAACTGGTCGCTGCTGCTGTTCCCGGTCGCCATGATCTGGCAGACCGTGCTGCTGATCGGCCTCGGACTGCTCGTCGCGCCGCTGTGCGTGCTGTGGGCGGATCTCGAGCGCACGACCGCGCTGATCCTGCGTGCGCTGTTCTACGTGTCTCCCATCATCTACGGCTTCAAGGACCTGCCGCACCAGCTGCACATCATCGGAGCGCTGAACCCGCTGTCGGGGATCTTCACGCTTTACCGCGTCGGGCTGTTCCCGGGGCAGTGGCAGCCGGAGCCGGTCATCATCGGCGCCATCGTGACGGTGATCTTCCTCGTCCTCGGACTGTTCACCTTCCGCTCGCTCGAGCGCGACGTGCTGAAGGAGCTGTGATGACCGAGCAGCAGTCCGCGATCGAGGTCGACGGTCTCGGCGTCCGGTTCCGGCTCGGCCGGCGCGGCCGGCGCAGCTTCAAGGACCTGTTCGCGGGTAAGAAGCGGCGCAACCGTCCCGGCGAGTTCTGGGCGCTGCGCGATGTCTCCTTCCGCGTGCGGCAGGGCGAGGCGATCGGCGTGGTGGGTCGGAACGGCCAGGGCAAGTCCACGCTCCTGAAGCTCGTCGCCGGCGTCCTCCTCGCGGATGAGGGGCAGGTGCGCGTGCACGGCGGCGTGGCACCGCTGATCGAGCTCACGGGCGGTTTCGTCGGCGACCTCACCGTGCGCGAGAACGTGCGACTGACCGCGGGCCTGCACGGGATGGGCCGCGCCGAGGTCACCGCGCGCTACGACGACATCATCGACTTCGCCGAACTGGAGAAGTTCCAGGACACCCCCTACAAGCATCTCTCGAACGGCATGAAGGTGCGCCTTGCGTTCTCGGTCGTGTCCCAGCTCGAGGAGCCGATCCTGCTCGTCGACGAGGTGCTCGCGGTGGGGGACAAGGCGTTCCGGGACAAGTGCTATCAGCGTATCGACGAGCTGCTCGCCGATGGGCGCACGCTGTTCTTCGTCTCGCACAACGAGAAGGACCTGCGCCGGTTCTGCACGCGTGGCCTGTATCTGAACAAGGGCGGGCTCGTGCTGGACGCGCCGATCGACGAGGTGCTGGACCGCTACAACGCCGACAACGCGTGAAACGCCGCCGGCCACGACGGAGCGATGCGCCGACGGGAGCGGCGGCGAGCCGACGGATCGGGCTCGATCAGAGGCCCACGAGCGAGCGCAGCTGACCGAGCGCCGCACGAGCGTCGGCCAGGGGGCCGGACGGGTCGGATCCGCCGGCGTAGGCCGAGCGCAGCGACTGCAGCGTGGACGCGTAGGCGCTGACGGACTGGCCCCACTGCGTCGCGATCGAGGACGGCGCGGGCTGGCCCGCGAGGTTCTGCGCATCGTTCTGCAGCGAGTCGACGACCTGCACCGCCGCGTCGCCGCTCTGGTTCTGCACCAGATCGAGGCCGGTCGACCCGTCGTCGAGGCGCGGCTGCACCTGAGTGCGGAACTGGTCGACGGACGGATCCGGCACCGGAGGGGGAGCGGTCTGCGGCGTCGTCGGCGAGGTGGTGGGCGCGCCGCTGGGGCCGGTCGTCGACGTGGGCGAGGCGCTGGGCGTCGGGGTCGCGGTCTTGGTCGTCGTGGGTCTCGCCGTCGGCGAGGGAGTGCCGTCGTCGCGCGGGATAAGGAAAAGCACCACGACGGCCGCCACGATCAGTACCGCGATGATGAGTCCGACGATCAGAGCGATGCGACCACCGCGCTTCTTCGGCTCCTCCGGGAAGATCCAGACCGCCTCGGGCTTCTGCTCGCTCATCAGTCCTCCAGGGCCGGCATCGGGCGCCAGCTGTGGTCGCGGCCGATCTTCCCGCCATCCCGCAGCCCGCGGAACAGGTTGCTGGTGCCGCGCACGGTGCGCTCGACGAACACCAGGCGGATGAGCTCCTTGGCGAAGGTCATCGAGGTGCCGAGGCCGAACAGCACCGGGTTGTACACGTCGTGCGCGCGGTAATAGTGCTTCAGATAGGCGCGGTTGCGCATGATGTAGTAGCGGTAGGCGTTGCTGGACGCGTTCATGTGCCGCACGCCCATGTCCCACTGCTTGATCTCGCGGGTGCGTCGCAGCACGAACTCGTCCACGATCACGGCCTGGGTGCGCCGGGAGGCGAGCCAGCCGTACATCTGGTCGTCCCAGTAGATGAAGAACCGGGGATCCGGCAGGCCGATCTCCTTGACGATCGAGCGGTGGATGAACATGCCCTCGAAGCAGCCGCTGTTCATCGGCTTGAAGCCCGTGGCGTCGAAACCGGCGGGGGCGAACGGGATCGGGATGCCCATGCGCTCGGCGATCCGGTACTGCCAGTAGAACGCGCTGCCGTCGTAGTCGTAGCGGCGCCCCTGGATGCTCTTGAACCGCGGCGCCCACGCGCCCATCCTGGCCAGGCCGTCCGGCAGCACTTCGACGTCGTCGTCCATCATCCAGATCCACTCGGAACCCAGCTCGTACGCGGTGCGCATGCCCTCGCTGAATCCGCCGGATCCGCCGGTGTTCGTCTCGAGGCGCCGGTACACGATCTCCGCGTCGATCCGCGAGCGGTAGGAGTCCACGACGTCCGTGGTGTCGTCCGAGGACGCGTTGTCGATGATGACGACCCGCCCCGGCTTCGGATCCATCTGCACGATGCTGTCCAACAGCCCCGTCAGCAGGTGCGAGCGGTTGTAGGTGACGACGACGATCGTCGCGGTGGCCGGGTCGAAGCCGGCGGCGGCGTTCTGGGGGTCAGGGGTCACAGATGTCGCTCCAGAGAGGTTGGGGAGGCCTCCAGCCTACCCGCGGGACTTGGGCAACCCTGCGAACGCGTGCGCGCGCCACGCGCGTCCGGCCCCGCCGCGGTGTCTCAGTGATCCGGCAGCGGCGTCGAGCTCGTCTGCACGGCGTCGATGTTCTCCCGCCAGGACCGCGACTGGCCGGCGCGCAGGGCGCACAGCACGAGCAGGAACCATCCCGCGCCCACGATCGTGAAGCTCTCGAAGACCGAGTCGACGGCGAGTGCGACCAGCACCAGCGGCGCCCATGCGTAGACCACGGAGCGCCGCACGCTCGCGACCAGCCAGGAGCGCACGAGCGCGATGCCGCCGAGCAGGCAGAACAGCAGGAGTCCGCCGGCTCCGACCTGCAGGAGGACATCGAAGTACGCGTTCAACGCGCTGCCGTGGTGGTCGTTCGTGAAGTAGTTGATCGAGTTGAACGGGTACAGCGCGTCGCTCCACAGACCGAACCAGCCCCATCCCTGCGCCGGCCGCTGCTGCACGTAGGTGAGCAGGTTGCTCCACAGTTCGACTCTGATGTTGAAGTCGCTGCCCGCGTCGAGGAGGGCGATGATCCGGCTCCGGAAGATCGCCGCCGTGGCGAGCGCGGCCAGCACCACCCCGCCGATCGCCCACTGCAGGGGGCGCCGTCGTGCCACCGGAGCCTGGCGCACGATGACCAGTGCGACGCTCGCCGCGCCCACGACGGCCGCGAGCACGAGCACGGTCGGGGAGGCGGAGAAGAGCGCCAGGAAGCCCGCCAGCACGACCGACGGGATGGCGATCGCCGCCGACAGCGACTGAGATCGCCACTCCACGACGAACGTGATCACCGCGATGACGGCGATCAGGCCGAGCATGTTCCGGGTGCCGAACAGGCCCTGGATCGGACCCCCGGCGGCGATCTCGCCCTGGATGCCCAGGAAGTGGAACGGCATGTCCAGCAGGATCCCGCTCATGATCTCGGCGACCAGCGATGCGCCGAGCAGGATCCGCAGCGCATCGCCGAGCGCGCGCACGGTCTGCAGAGTATCGCGGATGTGTCCGACGACGACCGCGATCACGGCGTACCCCGCGAGTGCTGCCCAGGCCTTCAACGTCGACGTCGAAGCCGTCGACCACACCGCGCTCGCGAGGGTCCACGCGAGGAAGGCGAGCAGCGTCGACGGAGCGATCCTCAACGGGCTGAGCTCCTCGCGGCGCACCCACAGGATCCCGATGCCGATCACGCAGAGCACGGCGATGATCGTGTTGAGGGTCAGCGACGAGGTGAACGCCGAGATCGCGAACGATCCGAACACGCTCAGCAGCGCGCAGGTCGTGTAGGCGCGCGCCATCTCGACCGAGGCGAGGGTCCTCGCCAGGCGCCGCCGCGGAGTGGTCATGCCGTCTGCCGGCGCGACTGCGGCGGCGCGCCCTCGCCGGGTCCGGAGCCCACGAAGGGTGAGATCTTCATCTTGAACGACAGCAGGATCAGCAGCAGCCATCCCCACAGCATGATCGGCGTCGACTCGGCCATGCCCAGCACGAGCAGCATCCCGGCCAGCACTGTCGGCAGCAGCGACAGCGCCGCGTAAGGGCGGTCCTGTACGAGATCCCAGCGGGGGCGGTCGACCGCGAAGAACCATGCGCGCCACGCGAACGCGAAGAACGCGACCGCGATCAGCAGCACGCCGACGACGCCGAGCTGGAGGAACACGTCGAGCCACATGTTGTGCGCCATGAACACGGTGATGCGATGGTCGATGATCCAGTCGTGGAACGCCGGATCCCACGGCACCCAGGGAGAGGAGAATCCGTTGCCGAAGACCGGGCGGTGCACGGCGCGCTCCCAGACCTTGCGCCAGATCTCCAGGCGTCCGGTGAGGTCGGAGGACTTGCCCAGGGCGCCGAACACCACGCCTCGGGCGAACCAGACGGCGGCCGCGCCCGCGACGGCGACCGCCGTGAACAGCGCGTACATCCGGGTGCGGGCGCTCGGTGTGCGCGCCCGCCGCATGAGCAGGGCGGCGCCCAGCACCAGCACGCCGACGGCGAACGACGCGTACGCCGTCGCGGATCCGGCCCGGAGGAAGAAGAACGCGGCGAGCACGATCCAGATCAGCAGCGCGGGCCGCCGCCGCGCACCCTGCGCGTACAGCAGCGCGAAGACGACCAGAGCGAAAGCGCAGAGGATCCCGAGCGTGTTCGAGTTGCCGACGATGCCCTGCACCCGGCCGCCGTCGAACAGGTCGCCGCGCACCCAGTACCAGTGCGGATCCGGCTTCCCGGCCGGCAGGTTCGAGAAGAACGGGAGCAGCGGATGCCGCAGCACCAGGGCGACCCACAGCTCGAGCAGCAGCGAGAGACCCAGGACCCACTTCAATGCGCTCGAGAGGGCCCGCACGATCTCGTGCCAGCTCAGCGTGAAGGCGATGAACAGGGCGACGACGGTAATCGCCGCCTGCAGCGTCCAGGTGAGCAGCGTCGCCCAGGGCCAGCCGGACCAGAACACCGACAGCAGGGCGAGCGCGGTGTAGCCGAGCGCCGTCCAGGGCATCCGCCGCCACGGGAAGCGGGCGGGACGCGCCAGTGCGATGCGGGGGATGGCGAGCCCGAGCGTGCCGAGCAGCAGCACGCCCAGCACCACGGCCGCGCCGTCGACGCCGAGCAGATTGAAGACCGCCGTGTGCGCGAAGACGGAGAAGAGCAGCAGCACGATGTGCGCGCGCAGCAGCAGATGCCGGGTGGATTCGCGTGCCGGAGCGCTCGGCGGGGGAGCCGTGGAGAGTCTGGAGTGCTGCGCCATCGTGCTTCAGAGTACCGCCCGCACCTCGGCGCGCCGTCGAGCGCCACCGGTCTCCGACACGCCGGGGCGACACGCCGAGGAGGCCGAAGAACGTTCAACGCGAGCTTGAGGGTTTACGATCCGCGACTTGACCAGGGCGAATGACACGGGTGTAATTAGTAATGCAACGCGGCCCGCGGGGCACCCGGGGGGAAACGAGGGAGAGGGCGACATGACGGCATACCGATCAGACGTTCCCGACGACTGGTTCGTCGATCCGGTCCAGTTGGGGGTGCCGGGCGTCCGCCGCCCGACCGAGGGCGATGACAATGCACTCGCGTGGCAGAGCGACGCGCTGTGCGCGCAGACCGACCCCGAGGCCTTCTTCCCGGAGAAGGGCGGCTCGACACGCGACGCCAAGCGCATCTGCACCACCTGCGACGTGCGGGGCGAATGCCTCGAGTACGCACTGAACAACGACGAGCGCTTCGGGATCTGGGGCGGCCTGTCGGAGCGCGAACGCCGCAAGCTCAAGCGCCGCGCCGGCTGACGCGCTTCGCCGGAACCCTGCGACCACCGCGGGGTATGTCGTCGGGGTGCGGATTCCCCTCGGCGACACCATGGTCGCGAGCCTGCGTCTCGTGACTGCGCACCTCCGAGGGAGGACGCGAGCGATGCATCTGCCGGAAAAACCGGGACGCGCCCACGTCCCACCCCGTCCTGCGGCGGCAGCCCGCTTAGGCTGACCCCGTCATGTCTGCCCGAGTTCACGCCGTCCTCGTCGCCCGTTCGGGTGCGACCTCCCTCGCGCGCCTGCTGCGCGCCCTCGACGCGCTCGCCGCGCAGACCCGTCGGCCGGATGCGCTGACGATCGTCGCGTGCGGCTCGTCCAGTGCCCTCCGTGGCAGCGCCCGCGTCGCCGAGGCCGCCGAAGCGGTGATCGAGACCAAAGCCTCCACGACATTGGCCGCCGCGGTGGCGCTCGCGCTGCCGCGCGTCGCCGAGGATGCGGCGCTGTGGATCCTCACGGAGGACTGCGCGCCGGCTCCCACCGCGCTCGAGCAGCTCGCGGGGGCGCTGGAGCGTTCGCCGGCGGCCGCGATCGCCGCTCCCAAGCTGGTGAGCGACGTCGATGAGCACCGCATCGCGTCCTTCGGGCAGAGCATGACACGTCTCGGTCGGGCCGTGGACCCTGCACGGGGCGAACTCGACCAGGGTCAGCACGACGGCATGGACGATGCGCTCGGCGCCGATGTGCGCGGGCTCCTGGTGCGCGCCGGTCGCGGGCTGCGCCCCGATGCCGGTCTCGGCGGCCGCGACGAGGGGCTCGACCTCGGCATCCGCGCGCGCCTCGCCGGAGGCCGCCTGGTGCTCGCCGCAGGGGCGAGGATCTCCGTCGACGACGGCGCCGAGGCCGAGGGCACGGCGGCCGACGCCTTCGCCCGCCGACGCGCGCAGCTGCACCGTCGCCTGAGCTACGCACCTGCGGTGGCTGTGCCGCTGCACTGGCTCTCGCTGCTTCCGCTCGCACTGTGGCGCTCGATCACGCATCTCACCGGCAAGCGTCCCGCCGCCGTTCTTCCGGAATGGGGGGCGGCCGGCGTCGCGATGGTCTCAGGATCGGCCGTGGCGCGCTCCCGGCGGGCGATCCGATCCGAACGCAGCGCCAGCTGGGCGAGCATCGCCCCGCTCCGGATCACCAGGGCCCAACTGCGCCAGCGTCTCGACGACGGACACGGCACCGAGGCGGGCGTGCACGAGGAACTCGGCTTCTTCTCCGGCGGGGGCGCCTGGGCCGTCCTCGCCGCGCTGGTCGCGGGTGTCGCGCTGTTCGCCTCGTTGCTGGCCTGGCCCGCCCTCGGGGGCGGCGCCCTGCTGCCGTTGCGGCAGACCGTCGCCGCGCTGTGGCGGGACGCCGCATACGGCCAGCGCGGTTTCGGGGTCGATGTGGTCGGCCCCGCGGATCCGTTCTCGGGCGTGCTGGCCCTGCTCGGCTCGCTCTGGCCGGGATCCCCCTCCTACGCCCTGCTGCTGCTCTGGGTCGCGGCCCTGCCGCTCGCGGTGCTCGGCGGCTGGTTCGCCGCCACCCGGATCACCGACAAGCCGGGGCTGCGGATCCTGGCGGGCGTGGTGTGGGCGCTCTCGCCCGCCTTCCTGATCGCGCTGGCGGAGGGGCGTCCGGCCGCGGTGCTGCTGCACCTGCTGCTGCCCTGGGTGTTCCACACCGCCCTCGTCGCCCAGCGCTCCTGGGGTGCTGCCGGGGCGGCATCGCTGATGACCGCCGCTGCGCTGGCCTGTGCGCCCTCGCTCGCGCCGGCGTTCGTGCTGCTCTGGCTGATCGCGATCGTGTGGCTGCTGGCACGACGCTCGGTGCGCGGTGCCGTGCGCATGGTCTGGGTCCTTGTTCCTGCCGTGGTCGTTTTCGCGCCGCTGGCGATCTGGCACGTCGCGCACGGATCGCTGTGGGCTCTGCTGTCGGATCCCGGTGCGATCGTCGCGGCGCCGCAGGCGACCGCGGACGCGGCGGGTCGGCTGTCGCTGCTCGCCGGGCTGCCGACGATGGACCAGGCCGGCTGGCCGGCGCTGCTGGGTGTGAAGGACGCGGCCTGGGTGCTCTGGTTCGCCGCTCCGCTGGCCGTGCTCGCGGTGTTCTCCACGATCACGCGTCGGTGGAGCGTCGGGATCGGATCCCTCCTGGTCGCGGCCGCCGGGCTCGCCACCGCGTTCGCCGCGGTCGGCGTCACCGTCGCCTTCGCGCAGTCGCAGGCCGTGCCGATCTGGCCCGGGTCCGGGCTGAGCCTCGCGTGGATCGGCGTGCTGGGCGGCGCCCTGGTGACCCTGGACTGCGCGATCACCCGTCCGGCCCTGCGCGGAGCCGCTGCGCTCGTCGCGGTGGCCGGGGTGGTGGTGTGCGCGGTGCCGACCGCGGTGTCGTTCGTCGCGGGGACGGCGACGATCCAGCGCGGCGACCTGACCACGCTGCCCGCATACGTGAACGCTCAGGCGCGGGCGGATCGCGAGCTCGGCACGCTGGTGCTCAGCGCCCAGCCGGATGGCGCGCTCGCCACCACAGTCGTCTGGGGCGCGAGTGCGACGCTCGGCGCGCAGGCCACGATCATCAACACGGCGACCTCCGTGCCCGGCAAGGACTACACCGAGCTGTCGGTCGATCTCGTCTCCGCGCGGCAGTTCGACGCGCCCAAGGCGCTGGGGGCGCTGGGTGTGCGCTTCGTGCTGCTTCAGGCGGCGTCCGAGAAGGAGACCTCGGCGGAGCGCGCGCTGCGCCTGCAGTCCGCGACGGCTCTCGACCAGCGCGCGGGCTTCGTGCGTGTGGGGGAGACGCCCCGGGGCGTGCTGTGGCGCATGGATGCCGAGCCTGCCGCGCGTGCCGAGCCGAGCGCCGCACAGCGGGCCACGGCGCAGCTCGTGGTCACGGTCGAGCTGATCGTGCTGCTCGCCGCGCTGCTGCTGTCGATCCCGACCCGTGCTTCGCGCCGGGCGGCACGATCGGTTCCGCGCGCGGTCGGCGTGCTGCCCGAGCGGGCTCCCCGCCCGGTCAGGCCGGCGCGTGAGCGCCCCGCCCGCGCCCCCAAGAAGCGCAAGGGGGCACCCGGGTCCGTGGTGATCCCCGGCGCGGTGGCGGACACCGGCGACGCGAGCATCGATGGTGCAGGGGCCGGTCCCGTGGTCGAGGCCCCGGCGCCCGGAGACGCTGAACCGGTCGCCGAGCCCGCAGAGGACGGAACGGGACTCGCGCCGGTCGAGACCGAGACGCCACCGGCCGATCCGGTGCCGGAGCACGATCGGACGCACCCGGATCCGTCCGCAGATGCGGAAGCCGATCCCGGACCTGATCCGCAGGAACCCGGATCCATCCCCGCCGACACGGCATCGGCGCCCGCGAAGGAGGCCGACGAATGAGCAGCAGGACCTCCGCGCGTCTCGTCGCCACCGGAGCCCGTCTGGTCGCGGGCGTCGTCGTGTCCGCGGCGTGCGTCGCCGGTGCGATCATCGCGATCCCGGCCGCCTGGCCGACGATCGCGCAGTCGCCGGCGCACTCGACCGTCAAGCCGGTGGCGGGCGACACCCTGCTCAGCTGCACCGGCTCGTTCCTGGCGCTCGGGCGCGACGCCGCGCAGGCGTCCCAGCTCAGCGTCGCGGGCACTCCTGCTCTCGTCAGCGGGGCCTCCGCGAGCGCGAACCTGACTCCGGGAGAGCTCGGCATGTCCGATGTGGTCGGCGCGAGCTCGGCGCCGTCGTTCACGGCCTCCCCGCAGGGCCGTGAACCTGCGCTGGCCGCGGCGGCCCAGTCCGTGGCCGTCTCCGCCGACGACCTCTCCGGCTTCGCGGCGTCCGCCTGCCGACCGCCCAGCATGGAGTCGTGGATCGTCGGCGGCGCCGGAACCACCGGTTCGAGCGACATCCTGCTGATCGCGAACCCGGGCGCGGTCACGGCGACGGTGACCTTCACCGAGTACGGCTCGTCCGGCGGCACGCACTCCTCGGAGCTCGTCGTGCCCGCCGGCACCCAGTCCACCGTCCCGCTGGTCGCGGGGTCGGCGGGGGAACGCAGCCCCGTCGTCAAGGTGACCTCCAGCGGTGCTCCGGTGCGCGCGGCGCTGCAGTCGAGTCTGATCCGCACGCTGGATCCCGTCGGCATCGATGTGCAGGACGCGATCGCGCAGCCGCAGAAGGACTTCTCTCTGCTCGGCGTGCGGGCCGTGGTCGGCTCGGACGACGACGACAACGCCTCGACGGCCGTGCGCCTGCTGGCTCCCGACGCCGACGCCACGGTGACGCTGCAACCGCGGAATGCCGCCAACGGCAGCAAGGTCGGCGAGCCGAAGACGGTGAAGCTCACGGCGGGCCAGGTCGGATCCGCCAACTTCTCGGCGCTGAAGCCCGGCCTGTATGCGATCGACGTGACCGCCAGCAACCCGGTGGTGGCCGCGGCCTGGCAGACCACGGGGTTCACCAAGGGATCCGACTTCGCCTGGATGACCCCGGCGCCGGCCATCACCGGGACCACGGCCTTCGCCGTGGCGGACGGGCCGGGGCCGCAGCTGCATCTGCAGAACGCGTCGGCTCAGGCGACCACGGTGGAGCTCACCCCGATCGACGGCGGAGCGACTCAGCGCGTCTCCCTGCAGCCCGATGGCGCCGCCACGGTCGCGGTCAGCGCGTCCACGACGTACTCGCTGTCATCGCCGACCGCGGTGCGCGCCGCGGTGGTCTACTCGGGCATCGGCAGGCTGGCCGGGTATCCGGTCTGGGCGACGGACGCCGCCGCAGCGCCGATCACGGTGTACCAGCGCTAGACGCCAGGGCCGGTCACCGCTGATCCGGAGGGCGCCTCACTCGTCGGTGTCGAAGCCGCGGGGATCCATCTCCCACGGCTCGCGTCCGATGTACTGCGCCGCCGCGCGGAACACGGCGCCCTCGATGGCGACGCGACGATGCGCGCCGTCGTCGTGACCGTGCTCGAGCAGTCGCTCGATGGGCACGCGGAACAGCACGATGCGCTGTGCCTCGGTGTCCACGAGCCAGCGCGGCAGGCCGTCCGGATCCGAGTGGGTGGGCATGGCGGCGATCTCGATGCGCACGGGGCGCAGATCCGGCCACATCGAGCGCAGCAGCTCGACCGCGGAGCCGACGTGCAGATCGAACGTGTCGAGCCGGCCGTCGAGCGGCGGCAGCGGCGGCCGCACCACGGAGCTGCGGCCGAGGCGGCCGTGCCGGCCGTGCCGGTCGCCGCGGCGCGCGGGGACCGCGCGGCGGGATGTTCCACGGGCACGGCGCATGCGGCCAGTCTAGGCGGCGACGGCGGCTCGGTGGCACCGCGCCCGCTCTGCCGCGGGACGGGCGGATCGGGCTCGCGTGCGCGCGGCATCCCGGTGCGAGCGGTGCGCGGTCGTAGCCTGAGAGGGATGTACGGACGACTCTGCTCCAAGGTGGGCTGCGCGCGCGAGGCCGCGGCGACCCTCACCTACGACTACGGCGACCAGATGGCCGCTCTCGGGCCGCTCGGCGCCGAGAACGACCCGCACGCCCACGACCTGTGCGCGATCCACGCCGAACGCCTCTCCGTGCCGGCGGGCTGGATCGTCGTCCGGCACGAGACGCTGCAGGCCTGACCCTTCGTCTCTCACGGACCGCCCTTCGCCTCGCGGCGCTCGCGCAGGGGGCCGGCGGGGCTGTGATCAGGCGCCGACGTCCACGCCGCTGAGCCGCTGCACGCGGGCATCGGCGAGTGCCAGCGCCCGTCGTTCGCGCTCCCTGCGCAGCACGGTCGCGGCCACGAGCACGGCTTCCGGTGCTGCGGCCGGCACCGGCGAGATGAACGGCATCGCCTCCGCGAGCAGTTCGTGCGCGATCCGCGCGCGGGCCGCGGGCATCAGCTGCGGCGCGCTGTCGAGGAACTGGGAGATGCGCCGCGCGAGTCGATCGGGCATGCGGGCGACATCCGCGATCGCCGCCCACGACTCCAGGCCCGGAGGCATGACCGGAACGCGCGCGGCCAGGCGCGGAGTGCGCACCTTCTGGCTGTAGGTGCCGGCGACGAGGTCTCCCAGGCGCTGCGATCGTGCGGTGAAGGCGGCGGTGAGGAACGCGACGGCGCCGAAGGTGAGGTAGGTCTCGAACACGCCGATGAGGGCGCGGATGAGGGCGTGTCGGAATCCGGCGGCACCGCCGTCGACGCGAACGATCCGCCCGCCCACGGCGAGTCTGCCGAGGCTGCGGCCGTGGGTGAGGGTCTCGATCGTGCACGGCACGATCACGAAGGCGGTGACCAGGGCCAGCACGGCGAGGATCCGGTCCAGGGCGGGATCGCCGAACGCGCCGAGCATCCAGTAGCGCACGGCGATGTAGCCGAAGAAGACCGCCCAGCTCAGGGCGGCGTCGATCAGGGCGCCCAGCGCACGGAAGAACAGGCCGACCGGCTGCACCTCGATCGCGACCGCCTCGCCCGAGAGCACCTCGTCGTCGCCGTCGAGCGCCATGCTCGAATGCGCGGCGCCCACCGCGTTCGAGGCGTTGGCATCCGACATGGGTACAGTAAAACACGTGGACGCCGACGCACTCGCCGATGCCAGGAGCCGCGAGTGGGCGCGCCTGGACGAGCTCAGCCGGCAGTCGCTCGACGGCGCCGGCGTCGACGAGCTCATCACCCGCTATCGTGCGGCCTCGGCGGATCTCGCCGACCTGCGCAGCTCGGTCGGATCCTCCCCGCAGAGCGCGTACGTCTCCACGATCCTCGCCAGGGCGCGGTTGCGGCTCACCGGCCAGGGGGAGAACGTGCTGCGCCAGACCGGTCGCTTCTTCACCCGGCAGCTGCCCGCGGCGCTCTATCGGCTGCGCTGGACCACGCTGGTCATCGCGCTCGCGAGCCTGGTCGTCATCGTCGGCGTCGCGATCTGGATCACCTCGGATCCGGCTCTCGTCGCGGCGCTCGGATCCAAGGCCGACCTCACGTACTACGCCGAACACTCGTTCACGGACTACTACACCGAGAATCCGGCCGCCGAGTTCGCCGGCATGGTCTGGACCAACAACGCCTGGATCGCCGCGCAGTGCGTGCTGCTCGGAGTCACCGGCATCTGGCCGATCATGGTGCTCATGCAGAACGCCGTGAACGTGGGCCTGGCGGTCGGGATCATGTTCGCGTTCGGACGCGGCGACGTGGTGGTGCTCTACCTGCTGCCGCACGGCATGCTCGAACTGACCTGCATCTTCGTCGCGGCGGCGGCGGGCCTGCACATCTTCTGGGCCTGGCTGGTGCCCGGGGAGCGCACACGCGGCGAGGCGCTCGCGGCCGCAGGGCGCTCGCTCGGTACGGTCGCGATCGGGCTCGTCTTCGCGCTCGGGCTCTCCGGTCTGGTCGAGGGCTTCGTGACCGGCTGGGGGCTGCCCTGGCCGGTGAAGATCGGGATCGGCGCGCTCGCGCTCGCGGTCTTCACCGGCTACATGCTGATCGTGGGTCGTCGCGCCCAGCGTCTCGGCGAGAGCGGCGATCTCGCCGAGTTCGAGGCCGGTACGCCGACGCTCGTGTCGGGCTGAGCACGCCGCGTTCGGGAGCCCTCCGGGCGGATCCGGCACCGGATCCGGCCTCTCCGTCGAGCGACAGACCGCGAAACCGAACCTGCGTCCCGAGACCGAGGTTCTTATCGCCGGTCTCGGGACGCAGGTTCGGTCTCGCGGTCAGTTCTGGGCGGCGGGGTTCGGCTGGTCGAACAGGGCGCGGTAGGTGAAGCCGGCGATCAGGGCGCCCAGGATCGGGAAGACCAGGAACACCCACAGCTGCGCGAGCGGGGCGACGCCGCCGTAGATCGCGGTGGCGAGCGACCGTGCGGGGTTCAGCGAGGCGTTGTCGATGGGAATGGTGGCGAGCACGCCCAGAGTCAGCATCAGGCCGATCGCGACGCCGGCGAACGGCGTGCCGCGCACGGGGTGGGTGACGCCCAGGATCACGAAGAGGAACAGCGCCGTGAACACGACTTCGGCGATGATCGCGGCCCAGACGCCGAAGCCGCCGGGGGAGAGCGCGCCCCAGCCGTTGCTGGTGAAGCCGGCATCCTGCGCCCGAGGCAGCCAGCCGTCCGGGCCGAACGTGCCGATCAGGGTGAGCACGGTCGATGCCACCACGCCGCCGACGCACTGCGCGACGACATAGGGACCGACGTCCCGCCACGCGATCCGCCCCGCGGCCGCCGCCCCGAGTGTGACGGCCGGGTTGAAGTGACCACCGGAGATCGGGCCGAAGGCGTAGACGCCGACGAGGACGGAGAGCCCCACGGCGAGCGCCACGGCGAGGTAGACGGCTCCCTGCGCGCCCGGGTCGGTGAAGTGGCTCGAGGCGAACAGGGCGGTGCCCATCGCTGCGGCCACGAGCAGGAACGTGCCGAGTCCCTCTGCGACCAGGCGCGGGGCGAGGGATCGTTCCGGAGCGGTCGACGCGTCGACGGGGGAGGGCGACATGGGGCTCCTTGCTCTCTGGCGCGCGGACCGCGGGCGCCGCTGTCCGTCAGCGACACTACCCGCCATGGTGCAGCGGGCATCGCAACGGCGACGGCCCGCCCCGGGATCGGGGCGGGCCGTCGTGCGCTGCGGACTCAGCGCAGGTCGTAGCGGTCGAGTTCGGCGACTTTGACCCATGCGGCGACGAAGTCGTCGACGAACTTCGCGCTCGCGTCGTCGCTGGCGTACACCTCGGCCAGCGCCCGCAGTTCGGAGTTCGAACCGAACGCGAGGTCGGCGCGGGTGCCGACCCACGTCGTCTCGCCGGTCGCGTCGTCAGTGGCCTGGAACGCGTGGGAGCCGGGGTCGAGCGGCTTCCACGTCGTGTTCAGGTCCAGCACGTTCACGAAGAAGCCGTTCGTGAGCACGCCCGGGGTCTCGGTGAACACGCCGTAGGAGGATCCGTCCCAGTTCGTGCCGAGCACGCGCAGGCCTCCCACGAGCACCGTCATCTCGGGCGCCGACAGCGTGAGCAGGCCGGCACGGTCGACGAGCAGGTGCTCGGCCGGGATCGCGCGCGCCACGTCGCTGACGTAATTGCGGAATCCGTCGGCCTGCGGGTTCAGATACTGGAACGACGCGACGTCTGTCTGCTCCTGGGTGGCGTCGGTGCGCCCCGGCGTGAACGGGATCTCGACGGCGCGCCCCGCGGCGGCCGCGGCCTGCTTCACGCCGACGTTGCCCGCCAGCACCACGAGGTCCGCGAACGACACCTGGGCGCCGCCGGCGGCGTTGAACGCCTCCTGCACGCCTTCGAGCGCCGCGATCACACGGGCGAGCTCGGCGGGGCGGTTGACCTCCCAGCTGCGCTGCGGCTCGAGGCGGATCCGGCCGCCGTTCGCCCCGCCGCGCTTGTCGCTGCCGCGGAACGAGGAGCTCGCGGCCCACGCGGTCGACACCAGGTCGGACACGCTGAGACCGGTCGCGGCGATGCGCTGCTCGAGGTCGGCGATCTCCGCGGCGCCGACGAGTGCTCCGGCGTGCGAGGGAACCGGGTCCTGCCAGAGCAGATCCTCGGCGGGCACCTCGGCGCCGAGGTAGCGGGACTTCGGGCCCAGGTCGCGGTGGGTCAGCTTGAACCAGGCGCGGCTGTACGCCTCGGTGAACGCCTCCTGGTCGTCCTTGAAGCGCAGCGAGATCTCGCGGTAGATCGGGTCCTCGCGCAGGGACAGATCCGTGGTGAGCATGCGCGGCTCGCGGCGGCCGTCGCCCTGCGCCTCGGGGACCAGGTCGGACCCCGCGCCGTTCTTCGGCTTCCAGTGCTTGCCGCCGCCGGGGCCCGTGGTGAGCTCCCAGTCGTAGGCGAACAGGATGTGGAAGAACTCGTTGTCCCAGCGGGTGGGGTGATAGGTCCAGGTGACCTCGAGGCCGGATCCGATGGTGTCGTTGCCGTGACCGGCGCCGTGGCTGCTCTTCCAGCCGAGGCCCATCTGCTCCATCGGGGCGCCCTCGGGCGACTCGCCGACGTTGCCGGCCTCAGGGGCGGCGCCGTGGGTCTTGCCGAAGGTGTGTCCGCCGGCGATCAGGGCGACCGTCTCCTCGTCGTTCATCGCCATGCGGCCGAACGTCTCGCGGATGTCCTTCGCGGCGAGCAGCGGATCCGGGTTGCCCTCGGGGCCCTCCGGGTTGACGTAGATGAGGCCCATCATGGTGGCCGCGAGAGGCTTCGCGAGCGACCGCTCGCCCTGCTCGTCGGTGGAGATGCGGGCGCTGGAGTCGAGCCAGATCTTCTCGGAGCCCCAGTACACGTCGTCGTCCGGCTCCCACACGTCTGCTCGGCCGCCGGCGAAGCCGAAGGTGGGCATGCCCATCTGCTCGTGCGCGACGTTGCCGGCGAGGATCATCAGGTCACCCCAGCTCAGCGCCTTGCCGTAGGTCTTCTTCACGGGCCAGAGCAGACGGCGCGCCTTGTCCAGACCCACATTGTCGGGCCAGCTGTTCAGCGGGGCGAAGCGCTGCTGACCGTTGCCTCCGCCACCACGGCCGTCGAACACGCGGTACGTGCCGGCGGAGTGCCAGGCCATGCGGATCATGAGCGGGCCGTAGTTGCCGAAGTCGGCCGGCCACCAGGGCTGCGACTCGGTGAGCAGGGCGGCGATGTCGCGCTTGACGGCGTCGAGGTCGAGCGCCTCGAACGCGGCGCGGTAGTCGAAGTCCTCGCCGTGCGGGTCGCCGACGGCGGGGTTCTTCGCGAGCTGGCGCAGGTTCAGGCGCTCCGGCCACCAGTCGGTGTTGCCGGTGCGGCCGCCCGCGGGACGCGGGGCAGGAGCGCTGCTGGTGTGGTCGATCGGGCAGGTGAGTTCTTCAGTCATGGCTGATCCTTCCTGTTCTTTCGTGGGGTCTCTGGCACGCCGATCACCGCTCCGAGGGGATCCCCGGGCGGGCGGCGCGAGTCTCGGTCAGGCGGCCGGGGACACCTCGTCGCAGGCGCGGCACACCGCGCGGTAGGTGACGGAGGCCTCGAGCAGGCGCATGCCGTGATCTTCGGCGGGGTGCAGGCACGGCGAGGCGCCGACGGCGCAGGAGACGACCTCGAGACGGCCGCAGCGGATGCACTGCATGTGGTGGTGGTTGTCACCGGGCTCGACCTCGAAGAGCGCACGATCGGCGTCGGGCAGGCTCACCCGCCGGATGATTCCGGCTGTGGCGAGGTCGCCGAGGATCGCGTGCACGGTCGGCAGGGCGATGTCCGCGCCCTCGACAGCGGTGTGGATGCGATCCGCGGAGCTGTGCGGGGCGAGGGCGAGCGCCTGCAGCACCGCGATGCGCTGCACGGTGACGCGCAGGCCGGCGTCGCGGAGGATCGCGGAGGTGTCCATTCCTCCACCGTAGCTTTTCCTGAATGATTCAGGAAAAGCTACGGTCGTCTGGGCGTGTCGCACCCTCGGTGCCGTCAGTCGGTCGTCGCCAGAGAGCGGGATCGCCCCGGGCGGGGACCGCGAGACTGCATCCGCGTTCCGAGACTGCATGATTGTCATGCTGTTTCGCGACGCCGTTGCCGTCTCGCGGTCAGGGCGTCCGTACCCCGGCGCCGCGCTCAGAGCCGGCCCGCCGCCTTGAGCTCCAGGTAGCGGTCCGCGATGCGCGGCGGCAGGTCGTCCGGATCCGCGGAGAGCGGTTCGCCTCCGGCGCGCCGGATCGCGTCCGCCACGCGTGCGGCATCGGCGAGCGTCCTTTCCGCGGCGGCCGCGAGATAGACGTCCTCACGGGAGTGCCTGGCGCGCGCCAGGTCATCGATCGAGAGGTCGGTGGAGGATCCGACCAGGATCGTCGTCGCGCGCGACGCGTTCGGGAAGGCGCCGAGGAACGACCGAGCGCTCTCCACGGCGTCCTGCGCGGTGAGCACGACGATGAGTGACGGGCGGGTGGTGACCGAGCGGATCGCCGCGAACGCGGCGCCCCAGTCGGTGTCGACGAGACGGGCGTGCACGGGGGCCATCGCGTCGGAGAGGGCCGGCAGCAGAGCCGGACCGTCGACACCGCTCACCCTGCCGCGCACGGCACGGTCGAAGAGCAGCAGGTGCACGTGGTCGCCCGCGCGCTGGGCGAGCGCCGACAGCAGCAGCGCGGATTCGTAGGCCGCGTCCAGGCGCGTGCCGTCGCCGACGCGCGCAGCCGCGGTGCGCCCGGTGTCGATGAGGATCACCACGTGCCGATCGCGCTCCGGACGCCAGGTGCGCAGCATCGTGGTGCCGGCGCGGGCGGTGGCGCGCCAGTCGATGGAGCGCACGTCGTCGCCGCGCACGTACTCGCGCAGCGAATCGAACTCGGTGCCCTGTCCGCGCACCTGCACGCTCGTGTTGCCGTCCAGTTCGCGCAGCCGTGCCAGCCGCGAGGGCAGGTGCCGGCGGGAGGTGAACGGCGGCAGCACGCGGATCGCGCCGCGGACACGGTGTCGCCCCTGGCGTCCCGCAAGTCCCAGAGGCCCTGCGGAGCGGACGGCGACGAACTCGCTCGCCAGCTCGCCCCGGCGGCGCGGCAGCAGCGTGATCGGTACGCGCCGGCGCTCACCGGCGGGCAGATCCAGCGACGCCCTGGCCCGGTTCGCGGCGCCCGCGGTCGGCTGCCAGGCGTCGCGCAGCTGCCCGCGCAGCCGGCGCTCGCCGAGGTTCTGCACGATCAGGGTGGCGGTGACCTGCTCGTGCTGCCGCACGCGGTTCGGCACCTCGCGTGCGACGCGGAGTGCGCCGAGCGGGGCCGCGGCCAGCAGGTCGACGCCGACCAGTACCGCGCACAGCGCGAGCCATCCGAGCAGAACGAACCACGGCGGCACTCCGAGGGCATCGAGCAGCACCAGCGGGACGACGCCCAGGGCGGCGACGATCACGAGACGACCGGTGAGGAACATGACGGGGGAGGTCTCCGCGGCTCAGATCGGGACGCGGGTCTGCTGCACCACGCTGCTGAGCACGGCGTCGGCCGATACGCCCTCCATCTCGGCGTCGGGGCGCAGTTGCAGACGGTGCCGCCAGACCGGGATCAGCATGGTCTGCACATGGTCGGGGGTGACGGCGCTCGAACCGTTCAGCCAGGCCCAGGCCTTCGCGGCGGCGAGCAGCGCCGTCGACGCGCGGGGTGAGGCTCCCAGCTGCACGGACGGCGATTGCCGGCTCGCGCGGGCGAGGTCGACCACGTAGCCGAGCACGTCGTCCGTCACCTGCACGCGGCCGGCGGCCTGCTGCGCGGCGAGGATCTCGTCGGCGCTGACCACGGGGTGCAGATCCGTGAGCTCCCGCGGCGAGAAGCCGTCGGCGTGGCGACGCAGCACCGACACCTCCGCGTCGCGCTCCGGCATGCCGACCACGAGCTTCATGAGGAAGCGGTCCAGCTGCGCCTCCGGCAGGGAGTAGGTGCCCTCGTGCTCGATCGGGTTCTGGGTCGCCGCGACGAGGAACGGATCCGGCAGCATCAGGCTCGCGCCGTCCGAGGAGACCTGGCGCTCCTCCATCGCCTCCAGCAGCGCCGCCTGGGTCTTCGGCGGGGTGCGGTTGATCTCGTCGGCGAGCAGGATGTTCGTGAACACCGGTCCGCGGCGGAACTCGAACTCTCCGGTGCGCGCGTCGTAGACGAGCGAACCGGTGACGTCGCCGGGCATGAGGTCGGGGGTGAACTGCACGCGCTTGGTGTCGAGCCCGAGCGCTCGGGAGAATGCGCGCACCACCAGGGTCTTCGCGACCCCCGGCACGCCCTCGAGCAGCACATGGCCTCGCGCCAGCAGCGCGACGAGCAGCCCGGTGACGGTGCCGGCCTGGCCGACCACGGCCTTGTCCACCTCGGCGCGGACGCGCTGCATCGCCTGGCGGAGTGCGACGTCATCGGATCCGGTCGTCGGGGCTCCCTGTCCGGACAGCATCGGGGATGCCTGTACGGGCGCCGCTCCGTACGGGGCTGTGCCGGACGAGGTCTGGGTCGGTGCCGCGGGAGGTGCGGGCGGCGCCGGCGGATATCCGGGCGAGGCGGATCCTGCGGATTCGGTGCCGGGACGATCGGTCACGGGGTGCTCCTTTCGATGCGGACGGCGTTCTCGACGGCGGTCTCCAGCTCGGCGAGGCGGCGGGCGTAGGGGACGAGTTCGGCGTCGCTGCCGGGCAACGGGCCGGTGAGCAGGGCGCGGCAGTCGGCCCGGTCCACGCGGATCCGGTCTGCGGCGGAGTCCGCCACGGCTGAGGGATCCGCCCGGGCGGCCAGGCCCAGGTGCGCGGCGAGGCGGGAGAGCGTGCCGGCGCGAAGCGCATCAGCGGCGTGCGCGGCGTCGGCGGCCTTCGCGGTGAGCCGGGCGCGGCCCAGCATCGTCTCGGAGGCCCGTACCGTGACCGGCAGAGTCTCGGAGACGAGCGGTCCGAACCGGCGCCCGCGCCAGACGGCGGCGAGAAGGGCGGTGATCATCCCCAGGACGATCACGGGCGTCACCCACCCCGGAGTGAGGTCGGCCAGGCTCTTGGGCACGTCGATGTCCGTGCGATCGGAGTCGTCGTAGGAGGGCACGTACCAGACGACGTGCGGCCGTGCGCCGAGCAGCGCGAGACCGAGCGCGGCGTTGCCGTTCTCGGCCAGATGCTCGTTCGTGAACAGCGCGGCACCGTCGACGATCGCGTGACGGCCGTCGTCGCCCTCCGCGATCAGCACCGCGGCGCCCTCGGCCGCGTCGCCGAAGCAGGCCGTGACGCCGGGGTCAGGAAGGAACAGCTGGCCCGGGGCGATGGTCCCGACGTGTGCGAAGGCGGGGACGTCGCAGCCCGCGCGGACGCGGGCCGGCGAGGACGTGAAGGCGTAGGCGCCGAGATCCAGCATCCGCAGCATCCGCGAGCTCGGGGAGATCAGCACCACGTCGTGCGCGGCATCCACGAGCTGCGAGACGGCAGCGTCGGTCAGCGGACTCGGGTCGCTCATCACGAGAGTGGTCTCGTCGTCCAGCCGGGCCGCGGCGTCGGCGTGCGAGCGCACGACCTCGACCGTGACGCCCTGCTGGCGGAGGATCTGCGCGAGTGCCTGCATGCCGCCCGGGCCCGGTCGCTCCGGGTCGAGCGCGTCCCGCTGCGCGGGCGAGGACGACGTCAGCAGCAGGCCCGCGGCGGCGACGACGAGGACGAGCGCGACAACCAGGACCCAGCCCAGGATCCGCCGCACCCGGCGCGGAGCACGCACGAGCGTGCTGGCGGGACGGGCGTCGTCCGCGGAGGACGGGGCGCCGGATCGGCCGTCGGTGCGGGTGGGCGCGGGTGGGCGTGGGGGAGCGGCGCTGCTCATGCGGACACCGCCTCGGGCAGCGCCTGCGGGCGCAGCGCGCGCAGTCGATCGTCGATCTCCGCGAGCGCACGGTACTGGGCGGAGGTGCCGGGATGGCCGAGGTAGCGCACGTCGTCGAAGGCCACCGCGGCGGTGTGCAGCGCCTCGCCCTCGCCGGGGAACGGCACCACGGCCTCGCGGGCGATCGTCTGCGCGGTCGCTCCGGGGGCGGGGGCGATGAGGTCGCGTTCGATGAGGGATCGCGCGACGGCGCGGTAGCGCAGCACGATCGCCTCGGCCCAGTCCTCGTCTCGCGCCGCGCGCTCGGCGTCGGCGCGCAGCTGGGCGGCGGTGCGATCGTCGGCGGATCCGAGGAGCACGGATCCGGCAGAACGGGATCGGGAGCGCCGCGGACGTCCCCAGATCAGCAGCACCGCGATGAGAGCGGCGACGAGCACGGCGCCGATCACGATCGCGGCCCATGGGCCGAGGTCGACGGCGTGCTGCGGCGTGAACAGGTCGGCCAGCCAGTCGATCACGGCGCGCGCCCATTGGTCGATGAGCGTGGGCTTCGCGGCCTGGTACTCGGGCTTCGCCAGCTCCTTCTCCGCCAGTTCGCGCGCGCCGTCGCCGTCGGGGATGAGGGGGATCGCTGCGAGCTTCGCGCCGAGCGCCGTGGGGAGGGCGATCAGGACGGCACGGAGGGCGTGACCCGTCATGGCCGATCGGATCCGGGCGCGGTCCATCCCTCGCCGGGCGCCGGGGCGGCCCACGGGCTCTGCTGCGCGGGCGGGATCGGGGCCGGGGGTGCGGGCGGCGCGGGGGGTGCCGGGGGAGCGGCCGGAGCCGCGGAGGGCGGTACGACGGGCTGGCCCTGGGGCGCGGACGGCGGGACGGCCGGAGCGGCGTAGGGCGGCACGGCCGGGTAGCCCTGTGGCGCGGGTGGTCCCGCGTAGCCCTGGGGGAACGGTGCCCCGGCGTATCCCTGAGGAGCCGGGTATCCCGGAACCGGCCCGGGCGGCAGCGGATACGGGATCGCGGCCGGAGCCGGCCGGAAGCCCGCTCGCACGGCCCTGGCCTGATCCACCCGGAACGGATCCGTGCCGTCGTCGAGACCGGCCGCGCGGCGCTCGACGGTCGCCATCAGATCCTGATCCAGACCTTCGTAGCGCATCCGGCAGTCGATGTAGACGAGCGCGCCCGCGGTGGACTGGACGACGGAGCTGATGGACTGCAGCACGACGACGACGATCTCGGTGATGACGAGGCCGACGATCGTGCTCACCGTGAGGGAGAAGTCGGTGCCGCCCGTGGGATTGAGCACGGGGCCGAACAGCGAGGTGACCAGGCTGCCGACAGTGCTGATCGCCTGCGTGCCGACGTACATGATCGCCCCGATGAGGAACACGATCCCGAAGGCGAACCAGAACCGCCCGCGGGTCAGCCGCCAGGAGCGCGCGATCGCGGCGCGCACGCCGGCGCCCTCGAGCACCAGCAGCGACGGCACCAGCATCAGCTTGGTGCCGACCCAGATCGACAGCACCACGATTCCGGCGATCCCCGCCAGCACGGCGATGATCGCGAAGGCGATGCCGGCGCCGTCGAAACCGGTCGGCACCGCGATGGCGACGAACGGAACGCCGATGATGAGGACGGCCGCCACCATGCCCGCGACGCCGTAGAGCAGCGTGTAGCCGATGAGCCGCCAGGCCGCGGGGCGCACTCGGTTCCACAGGGCGCCGAGCGTCGCGGTCTCACGCAGCACCGCCGCCCGCACATCGGCGGCGACGATGCCCTGAACGATCGCGCTGAACGCGACGGAGAACAGCCCCATCAGCAGGCCGGCGAGTCCGATGAACGCGATCGAGCCGACGTAGAGCGTGATCCACTCCTGGCTTCCCGCCTGCACGGTGCTCAGTCGGCTCAGGGTCGCGAACGAGACCGCGCCGATGACCGCCAGGACCACGATCATCACCACCAGTTGCACCACGACGGCGAAGCCGAACAGCACCTTGGGGTTGTGCCGCAGCGCCGCGAAGGACTTCCCGAGGATCGTGCCGAACCCGAGCGGGCGCAGCGGGATCAGGCCGGGCTTGGGTGCGGGCGTCCAGCCCTGCGCGTTCACACTCTGCTGGCTCACGAGTCCTCCGGTTCGCGTGTGGGTCCATCGTGTCACACCGCCGTGACACCGGGTCCGGCGACGCGACCGCGCCCGCGGGGCACCCTTCGGACGACTTCCGCGGGTCGTGAAGTACGCTGGACCGACGTGGGGGCGCTCGCCCGCGCCCACGTCCCGCAAGAGATCCGAAACAACGCGAGATCCGAAAGACGACTGCCCGCCCATGACCTCACGCATCCTCGTGGTCGATGACGACACGGCCCTGGCCGAGATGATCGGCATCGTGCTGCGCACGGAGGGCTTCGAGCCCGTGTTCTGCGCGGACGGCGCGAAGGCCGTGGACGAGTGGCGCGCGCAGCGTCCGGATCTCGTGCTGCTGGATCTCATGCTGCCCGGCATGGACGGCATCGAGATCTGCACCCGCATCCGCGCCGAGTCCGGGGTGCCGGTGATCATGCTCACGGCCCGCAGCGACACGGCGGACGTCGTACGAGGCCTCGAGGTCGGCGCCGACGACTACATGGTCAAGCCCTTCAATCCGAAGGAGCTCGTCGCGCGCATCCGCACCCGTCTGCGTCCCACCCCGCAGTCCACCAGTGAGGTGCTGCGCATCGGAGACCTCACGATCGACGTCGACGCGCACGAGGTCCGCCGCGGCAGTGCGCCGATCGCGCTGACGCCGCTGGAGTTCCAGCTGCTCGTCGCGCTCGCCTCCAAGCCCCAGCAGGTGTTCTCCCGCGAGATGCTGCTGGAGCAGGTGTGGGGCTACCACTACAAGGCCGACACCCGCCTCGTGAACGTGCACGTGCAGCGCCTGCGCGCCAAGGTCGAGCTCGATCCGGACAACCCGCGCATCGTCACCACCGTGCGCGGCGTCGGATATCGCGCCGGGAGCGTGGTCTGACCCGCATCCGGGTCATGCCGACGCCCCGGCCGAGAAGAAGCGGTCCCCGCCGATGCTGAAAGTCCGCCGATGACGAACACCGTGGCGCTGGCCGGCGCGGCCGTGCGGGGCGTGCGCCGCAGTAGGCATCGCGCCGCGCAGCTGTGGCGGCAGTCGCTGCGGTTCCGCACCCTGGTGATCGCCCTCGCGCTCACCAGCGTCGCGGTGCTCGTGACGTGCGTGGCGATGGCGCTCGCGGTGCAGAACAACCTCTGGGAGTCGCGCAAGGACCAGGCGCTCAACGACGCGTCCCGCGCGGCCAGGTCGGCGCAGGCGGTTCTGACCTCCGCGAACACACAGGGGACGCAGACGGCCGTGTTCGGGCTGATGCGCGACGTCAGCGACACGGTCCAGACCGTCTCGTCGTCGAGGGTGCTCGGCGTCTTCCCGCTCGATTCCCGGCCGTCGTCGGCGGGATTCACGCTCGGCGGCTTCAGTCGGGACGAGCTCGTCACCGATCAGCTGCAGCAGCGCGTCGCGAAGGACAGTGCCAAGCAGTGGTGGCAGCCGGTCGCGCTCAGAGACGCCGACGGCTCCACGCACGCGGGGATCCTGGTGGGGCAGCAGCTCACAGCCTCGGGATTGGGCTCGTATGCCCTCTACATCGCCTACGACCTGACCGACACCGAGCAGACTCTCGTGCTCGTACAGGGGAGCCTGTGGGTGGCGGGCATCGTGCTCGTCGCGTTGATCGGGCTGATCGCCTGGTTCGCGCTGCGCACGGTCGTGCATCCGATCACGGAGGCCGCCGACACGAGCGCGCGCTTTGCCGGCGGCGACTTCGACGTCCGCCTGCCCGTGCGCGGTCAGGACGAGCTCGCGACGCTCGGGCGCTCGTTCAACGCGATGGCCGACAGCATCGAGGCGCAGATCAAGGAGCTCGGCGAACTGTCGCTCGTGCAGCAGCGATTCGTGTCGGACGTGTCGCATGAGCTGCGCACGCCGTTGACCACGATCCGGCTGGCGGCCGAGATGCTCAACGATCGCCGGGACGAATTCGACCCGACGACCGCGCGCACCGCGGAGCTGCTGCAGACGCAGGTGCACCGATTCGACACGCTGCTCGCGGATCTGCTGGAGATCAGCCGCTACGACGCGGGCTCCGTGCAGCTGGAGACCGAGGCGATCAGCCTCGCGCACCTCGCCGAGGACATGGTGGACGACATGCGTCCGCTGGCCGCGACGCACGACACGGAGCTGCGTTTCGTCGCCCCCGGCGGGCACACCCCGGTAGATCTCGACCCGCGCCGCGTGCGCCGCATCCTGCGCAACCTCATCGGCAATGCGATCGAGCACGGCGAGGGACGGCCCATCGTCATCACGGTGGACAGCGGCCAGGATGCGGTGGCGGTCGGCGTGCGCGATCGCGGCATGGGCATGACCGCCGAGGACGCGGAGCGCGTGTTCGACCGGTTCTGGCGGGCGGACCCCTCGCGCACGCGCACCATCGGCGGCACCGGACTGGGACTGTCGATCGCTCTGGGCGACGCGCGGCTGCATCGGGGCACCCTCGCCGTCTGGTCGCAGCCCGGAGAGGGCACCAACTTCGTGCTGACGCTGCCGCGCGGCGCGCAACCGCTGGACGGCGCGTCGCCGGTGCCTCTGGAGCCGGTCGAAGCGATCGCGGAGATCGGCGTGAACACCGCGCCGATCGTCCAGCCCGGCGATCAGGCGCGCATGACGCCGACCGCCGGAGGGCAGGAGGAGTCATGAGAATCGGACGGATCCTGCGTGGGGCGGCGGTCGCGCTTGCTCTCCTCGGGCTCACCGCCTGCGCGTCGCTGCCTGTGACCGGTGACGTGCGGCCGGGGCTCGCCGCCGATCAGAACGATGGCGGGTCGGATCTCGCGTTCGTGCCGCAGGGGCCATCGGACGGGATGGATCCCAAGGAGATCGTGCGCGGGTTCATCGACGCGGCCTCCAGCCCGAAGGAGAGCTGGGGCATCGCGCGGCAGTTCCTCACCTCCGGCGAGGCCCAGAAATGGAAGCCGGATGCCGGGGTCACGATCGACACCGGATCGGCCGGGCGCCGCTTCGACCTGCCCGACCTGCCGAAGGACGCCACCTCGGCGTCCGTGCGCCTGGGCCTGCAGCAGACCGGAATCGTGGACGAGACGGGCGCCTACTCCGGGACTCCCGTGAACCGCGCGGCCGACCTTCCGTTCGAGCTGGTGAAGAACAAGGACGGGCAGTGGCGGATCTCGGCGGCGCCCGACGGCATCGTGCTGGATGCGGACTCCTTCGCGGCCGCCGACGTGTTCGCCCCCTACGAGCTGCAGTACTTCGATCCGACCTGGACCTACCTGGTTCCCGATGTGCGGTGGTTCCCGAAGCGGGAGAACACTGCGAGCAGAATCGTGCAGTCGCTGGTCAGCGGCAAGCCCAGCTCCTGGCTGACCGGCGCGGTGCGCACGGCGTTCACCGGCGACATCGCGCTGGGCCGCAACACCGTCACCCTGGATTCGCAGGTCGCCGAGGTGGCCCTCACCACTGCGGCCGCGGACGCGGATCCGGTCACGCTGGCGCGTATGCGCACTCAGCTCGAGCGCAGCCTGAGCGGGCTGGGCGTGCTGCAGGTGAAGCTCACGGTGGCGGGTCGTGATCTGAGCGCGGGGTCCGCCCCGGCGTCGTCGACGTCGGTCGACCCGCGCCCACTCGTGCTGACGGACAAGGGGTTCGGCTATCTGGCGGGCGGCGAGCTCGTGCCGATCGCCGGCGTCTCGGCGCCGCTGGAGGGCTTCCCCGAGCCGATCACCGCGATTCGTGCGGCCACCGGCGCCCAGCGCGTGGCTGTGCAGGGCGCGAGCGGCATCGTGTACGCCGTCACAGACGGCAGGACCGACGAGATCGACACGCGCCCCGGGCTCATCCCGCCGACGCTGGATCCGTTCGGCTACATCTGGACCGTGCCGCAGACGTCGCCCTCGTCGATCCTGGCCTGGTCCAGCCTGGGGAAGTCCCAGCCGGCCCTCGCCGGACCCGCGGATGCCGGTCAGATCACGGCGATGGCGGTGAGCAGGGACGGCGCCCGGCTCGCGATGGCCGTGAGCGCGAACGGTCAGGTCCGCATCGAGGTCGCGGCGATCACCCGGGACGACCGCGGTGCGCCCACGGCGATCGGCGTGGCGAACCCGAACGTGATCGCCTGGCCGGCGGGGGCGACGGACATCGCCTGGCTGGATGATGCGACCGTGGGCGTGCTCACGACCGACGGGTCCAGCATGGTTCTGCGCGCGCAGCAGGTCGGCGGACCTGCGAAGACCGTCGACGTGCCTGATGCGACCCAGTCGATCGCGCCGGCATCGCCGACCACGAGCGTGCAGCTGTTCGGCAACGGCGTGCTGTGGGTGCGCAGCGGACCGACTCCGACGCAGGTGAGCACGAACGTCAAGGTGCTCGCCGTGCAGCTGGGCGGCTGAAGCCCGCGGTCCTCGAAGGTCCGGATCCGCGCGGAGATCGGGTCGACGGACGGCATCGACCATCCTGCACAGGCGCCGGATTGCGCCCGTTCCGCGCCGATCGCGGTCGCGGACCTCGGGTGATGATGCCAGGCGGGCACTCTTGGGTGCATGCCCCGCGAGATGTCATCCGTCCTGCTGCCCGCCGACGGGGTCGTGCGCCGGCTCCTGCGGGAGGTCGCCGACTTCGCCTTCGCCTCCGTCTGTGCCGGCTGCGGCGCGGCCGGCACGGCCTTGTGCGGCTCGTGTGCGGTCGGTCTCGCGCCGAGCGTGGTGCGGCCCCGTTCCGAGGTCGTCGCGCTGCGCGCAGGGCTCGTGTTCGACAGCGCCGCGGCGGCCGTGCTGCGCGCGGTCAAGGAGGACGGCCAGACCTCGCTGATCCGGTCGCTGCGGCCGGCGCTCGATGCGGCCGTGGACGACTTGTGCAGCGGAGCTTCTCCGCCGCATCGCATCGACGTCGTCGTGCCCGTGCCGACGACGCGGGCGGCGTTTCGGCGGCGGGGATTCCGGCTGCCGGAGCTGCTGGCCCGCGGCACGGGTATCCCGATCCTGCGGGCGCTGTCCTACACGCGCCGGGTGCGGGATCAGCGCGGACTCGGCGTGCAGGAGCGCCGGAGCAACCTCGCCGGTGGTCTCGTCGCCACGAGGGCGGGCGGCGGCCGGGCCGCCCTGATCGTCGACGACGTGATCACCACAGGGGCGACCTGCGAGGAGGCCGCCAGAGCGCTCCGCTCGGCGGGGTTCCTGGTCGTGGGCGGGGTGGCTGTCGCGGCCACCCGGCGACGGGGATGACGTCCCGGCTGCCGTTCGCGCGCCGCCGCGAACGGTGCGCGAACGGCGCGGATGCACATCATGGCGGACCCTGATGCGGATCCTCACGACACGCAGATGAATTGTGGATGACATCACGGGATCCGACGACTACGGTGGGGACTCACAAAGGCGACCACGGTCCGCCCTTGGCCGGGCGGACCGGAACAAGGAGGTCAGGATGGAAACGAACATCGTCGGTGTCGGAGTCGGCATCAGCGATCGATTCCGAGCGGTGGTCGAAGAGAAGACCGCACGGATCGCGACTATCGCGACGAAGGCGCAGAGCCTCGACGTGAAGGTCACTCATCGTTCCTATCGCGGCGGTCATGTGGAGGACGAGACCGTCGAACTCACTCTCATCGGAAAGGGGCCGCTGGTGCGCGCGGAGGCGCGCGACGCGGACAAGTTCGTGGCGCTGGATCTGGCCGTGGACAAGCTCATCGAGCAGGTCCGGCGGGCCAAGGAGCGTCGCATCGACGGCCGTCACCATCCGCGCGGCGCGCGCTTCGAGAAGGGCACCGGCGAGCTCGCGGGCATCGACGTCAGCCCCGTCTCCGCGGACACTCTGCACGCGGTCTCGACGGGAGCGATCCCGACCATCGAGGTCGAGGAGGAGTACTCCCCGGTCGTCATCCGCACGAAGAACTTCGATGCGGAGTGGATGACCGTCGAGGAGGCCGTCGACCGCATGGAGCTGGTCGGGCACGACTTCTTCCTGTTCGTGGACGCGCGCAGCGACCACCCGAGCGTCGTGTACCGCCGCAAGGGCTGGGACTACGGCGTGATCTCGCTCACCACCCAGGCGGCTCCCGTCGAGGCTCTCGTGAGCTGACGGCCCTCGGTCAGACGACGATGCACCCCGGCCTTCGAGGCCGGGGTGCATCACTGTGTGCGAGGTGCGATCGTGCCGGATCCGCTGCGGAGCGGCCCGATGAGCCGACGCCGTCAGTCGAAGATGTCGCCGAGGAGCCCGCCGATGACGAGGCCGCCGAGCACGCCGGTCACGACGTCTCCGCCGCCGGATCCGCGTCCGCCGCCCCAGCCGTTGCCGCCACCTCCGCCCCAGCCGCCGCCTCCACCCCAGCCCTGGTCGGGGCGGGACCGGTCGATGTCGTGCTGGGCGAGCTGCAGCGCCTCCGCGGCGAGCTGCGCGACACGTCGTGCGGTGCTGAGAGCCTCCTCGCGGGTCTCCTCGGCGGGCAGCAGCGACGGCGCGTCCACGCGCAGTCGCTCGGCTTCGGCGAGGCGCGTGCGGGCATCCGCGCCGATCCAGCCGCGGTGACCTTCGATCAGGCCGCGCGCGACTCCGAGCTGCCGGTCCGCGTCATCGAGCGCATGCTGCACCGTGGCGATCGTGGGCAGCGGGTGCTCCGCGCGGTAGCGGGCGGCCGCGATGGCCGCATCCAGCGCGGTGTTCGCCGCGCGCAGGCGGGTGAGCTCCCCGAACGGGTCGGTCCGGCTGCCCGCAGGGGCGAGCGAGTTCAGCGCGCGCTGCAGCTCGGTCGCCGCCGCGGCCACGGTCGGTGCATCGGGAGCCATCGGCAGAGCGGCCAGATCGCCTCGGGAGTCGGCGACGACCTCGGCGAGTGTGGACTCGGCCCGCAGCGCCTCGATCTCGAAGTCGTCCACGGCGTCCAGCAGGGCCGCGGCGCGACGTGTGGCCTCGGTCGCCGTCTCGAGCGCGAGCACGGCCTCCTGATTGCGGCCGGCGTCGCGGCGCCGCTCGAACACGTCGGCCCCGTGGTTCGCGAAGACCACGAGCTGAGCCGCCTCCTCGGCGCTCTTGGCGATGCGCTGCATGGCGGCATCGGAGTATCGCGTGGCCAGCCGCTCCACCGACGCCTGCGCCTGAGGCACGCGGCCTTCCAGCGTCGCCGCGTCCGCCCGCACCTTGGCGACCACCTGCGGTGCGTTGCGCACGCGCGCGACCGCGTCGGCGATCGCGGCGGACTTCTCGTCGATCAGGTCCTCGGCCCACTGGCACAGCTGCACGATGCGGGCGTTGCGGGTGCGCAGCTCCTCCGCGGTGTCCGGGATCTCGTCGTGGTTCAGCTGGTGCAGCTGGAACGCCTCGCCCATGTGAGTGCGCACCGCTTCGAGCGCCTGGTTGAAGTCGGCCGTCATCTCGTCGCCGAGCTCGGCGGTGGCGAAGGCCAGCTCGTCGGAGGACGTGCGGATCCGCTCGTCGGCGGCGACGATCGCCTGCTCGGCGCGACGCGCGAGATCCGCGTCCTGCGCCTGCAGTTCTTCCTGTTCACGTTTGCGTCTGCCCCAGAAACCGGCCATGCGCCGATCCTATGGTCCCGGACCGTGCGCGGGCTGTGGATCCGCTACGCCCTCGGCGATCAGGCCGTCGCTCGCCGCCTCGCGTGCTCAGACGACGACGCGCGCAGGGCGGCCGCGCTTGGGGTGCTCTGTCGACAGCTCCAGCGCGAGGGTGTGCTGCGGATGCGCGGCGACGCGCTGTTCGGCCTGGTCGAGCCAGCGCAGCTCAGCCTCAGCCGTGGAGATCAGCGCGTCGATCACGAGCGCTCGGGCGAGCTGTTCGGGTCCGTCTGATGTCGCGGCGATCGGCGCCGAACCCTGCAGCTCCTGCAGCCGTGCGAGCGAGGCCGCTCGCTGCGCGCGGAAGACGGCGGCGACATCGATGCCGGGCAGCGTCGCAGCGACGGCGAGCTTGATCGCGAGTTCGTCGCGGGTGCCGGTGGCGCGCTCGACGGGGGAGGAGAGCCAGCCCGCGACCTCCGCGGATCCGGCGTCCGTGATCGCCCAGTACACATGCCCCTGGTCGTCGGCGTCGCCGCGCTCGACGAACCCGTCGCGTTCCAGACGTTCGAGCGTGTTGTAGATCTGACCGACGTTGAGGGGCCAGGTCGAGCCGGTGCGCCGATCGAATTCGGCACGCAGCTGATACCCGTAACACGGGCCTTGATCGAGAATGGCGAGAAGGCTCTGGCGCACCGACATGAGTATTTCCTTTCCCGGAATCTGTTTCCGAGTATATGCATACCGGGAAAGCTGATCGGTGTTCGATGACGCGGGCGTGTCGGGTGGTCGATGTCTTCTTCGATCCACGAGAAGCGGGTGTTGGATCGAGGTCTGGATTTCGTGATCTGTTCGTGGTCTTTTCTAAGCCTGATCTGGTTCTTTCGGGGTCTGGAATGTCGGTGGCCCCGGGTTGAATGGGGGTATGACGAGCTCGACCGGCACGGTTCTTGATCCCGGGGTGGACCCGGTGGATCCGGTCGTCGTGCTGGCCGCGCTGGTGGATGGGTTTGAGACGACAGAAGCCACGATCATCCGGTTGCAGGCGCTGAAGGAAGCGCATCTCGCCGTCGCGCACCGGCTCGCCGAGCACCTCGCCGCCGAGGAGGGCCCGGCCGGGCGGGGTGAGTCGGTGGAGCTTGCGTCCCGGTCCGTCGCGGCGGAGTTGGCGGGAGTGCTGCACATGTCGGACCGGGTCGTGCAGGCCCGGATGGCCCGCGCCGCAGAACTCGTCACCCGGTACCCGGTGACGATGCAGGCGTTCACCGAGGCGCGGATCAACTCGGCGCACGTGCGGCAGATCCAAGACACCGGAGCCCGCCTGGACGACACTGCGC